>NZ_FOIC01000002.1 GCF_900111485.1 Natrinema hispanicum
CGTTGCCATCAAGTTTGCGTTCGTACTCCCGATCGGGCTTGCGGCGATGAATCGCCGCGAGCCCTCGTTCAGTGTAGTCTTTGCGCGTGTTGTGGACAGTTTGGGGATGACAGCCGACGTGCTCACTGATTGTCGCATCAGTGAGCCCGTCGTCAGCTTTCAGAAGGATGCGTGCGCGTGTGTTCTCTTGTGCTCTCTGTTCACCAGTGGACGTGAACTGTTCGAGCGTCTTGCGGTCTTCGTCGCTGAGATCAACGATATACTTCTTCGCTCCCATTCTGTGAGATACGCGTTCAGAGAATATATCGTTATACGCTCACGCTTGAAGCTACACTAAGAAGATCCGATTCAGTTTGACGGTGCCAAAAGATGCAATTGACGAGTTAGTCGATCACAGTCCTGCTTGAGGGGATGAACAAGACGCTGTCCTCCGAGCGACCGAAGCACAACTTGAGATCGACAAGACCGACGAAGTAACGTAACCATTGTCAAAAACCGCGAGCCCGCGAACGTGGCAGGGAACAGGCTTCGGGAATGGCTACGCTGTCGTGCTAAGAGAAGGGGTCGGTCGCTACGGCAACAGTTCTCCCGGTTCCTGTTTCAGAAATATAGATATGTTGGTGGCCCGAGTACATACTCATGCATGAAAAGTCACCATCAACTGACAGTGAGAGACTTCGAATCCTGTTGGTAAGCCATCTGTTCCCGCCAGAAACCGGCGGTGTTCAGCGAGTTGCTGCACATCTGGCAGCCGACAGTTCACACAACGTGACTGTGCTCGCTCCGCCGGCTGACGACACCAGTTGGGACGACCAGTATGATGGGGTAGTCTATCGACACCCACTGACTGGCATTCGTGGGTTACTGACGCAATTGATACTCGTCTGTTGGCTCTCGCTCAAGGTCGATGTCGTTTACTATGCACGACCAGAATACGCTTTCCTTGCAGCGCCAGCCCGTCTCTTTGGTCGGCCTGTTATTTCGCACGCGCACGGCAGCGAGTTATATATAAACGGCAGACAGCTCCATGCATTATATCTTAGATTGAGTTTTTTGACGATCACACACTTCGTGGCGATCAGTGAGTGGACGGAAAATCGGCTCGTCGACCTTGGTGTCGCCAAGGCAGACATTACACTCATTCCGAATGGTGTTGATTTCGAGTCATTCCACGATCCGGATACCGGCTGTGTTGAATGGCCATACGACGAGGACAAGCCTGTGATCCTTACCGTGAGTCGGCTTACCCCACGCAAAGGCCAACAGCACGTGATCCGGGCGCTTACGCGACTTGAGGACGATGTCGAGTATCTTGTCGTTGGACCGGGGGACGCATCCGATTTCGAGGCAATCGCCCGGCGCGAGGGCGTCGCAGATCAGGTCCATTTCCTCGGGAAGGTTCCAGAAGATCAGCTTCGTGCCTATTATGCGCTCGCTGACCTCTTTGTCATGCCAGCGGAATTTATCGAAGGTGATGTTGAGTCATTTGGACTTGTCTACCTCGAAGCAAATGCGGCCGGAACGCCGGTTATCGGGTCGAATATCGGCGGTATTCCGACTGCGATCAACGATGGAGAAACGGGACACCTCTGTGAGCCTACGCCAGAGTCAGTCAGTGAATCGATTAGGGAACTGCTTTCAGACCGTGAATTGAAGTCGGAACTCAAGGTCAATGCTGTCGAGTGGGCGTGCGAACACGACTGGAAAACGGTCATCACACGCTGGGACCAGATCATTGCAGATCAATATTGGAAGGAGCAAACGGGCCTCAATCACGCCTGAGTCTGAGTCGGGCGAAATCGACCGTAGACTGTTTTTGCGATTCGGCGACCCCGGCGGCTTGCAGTCAATAGCACAGCTGCGTAGACAATTCCACCAATACCAATGAGGAAAGCTGTGATCAACCAGGACGAAGCGCCGACGTAAGCAGATACACCGGCAACGGCGCCCGTCATCACCATAGCGGCCAGTGCTTGCTCAAGGACAAACCGCCACGAGAGACGATCCACATCCACAACGCGTTGATCAACGAACCAGTAGGCAGTGGCCATCCAGCTGGCGTATGCAGCGATGAGTACTAATAGGAATGCGAGTCGGCCGCCGAGAATCATCACGATCATAAAAACAATCCCCGCTCCGATTGCATGTGCGATGTTGGTCTTGGCCGTTGCGTCGGGGTGATCGGCTCCGTTGAGCGTGCTGATAAGGATGCGTGCCTGTTGGTCGAAGACGCGTGCTGCTGCAACGGCCACAAGGACATAGCCGGCGTTTTCGTAGCCGGCACCGAATACCAACGGCATCAACGAATCGCCGAGGATAACCGCACCGGCAATCAGCGGAATGCCGAAGATACTTGCAATATCGATCCCAGTCTGGATCGGTGTCACGTCGACTGCCCCGCGCTCGAGGTCGCCACTCACCTGGACGAAGATCGATTTGACAACACTTCGGCCGGGGAGATCGCCAGGCATCGACAGCGTTTGTGCCGACCGTATCCATGACGCCAGTGTTGGGGAAACAAATACACCTGCGAGAACAGTCGGCCAGTTGTGAAAGGCTTCGATGCTCACGCGGCCAACCAACGACCACCCAGCGAACGTTTTGATATCGGCAACCGTGTCGCGTGTCGGTAACGCTGTCGGCATCCCGAATTGGAGGTAGTAAGCGACAGTCCCGACCATAGCTGCCGATAGCGCACCGCTATAGAGGAGTCCAGATGGGCCAAACCCGAGTCCAAGAATGAGGACAAAACGGAGGAGAGCAGTCAGTACGCCGTCGACGAAATCAAGACTGGCGGCCGCGCCGGTCATTCCGACGCCGTCGTATACCCGCTCAACGTGGAACAGAAATGGTCGCGTACCAAGGTGGACGAGTCCCGCAAGTGCGAGGACCTCGAATCGGCTTTCGACAAGTTTTATCACCACAGTAACCACGGCCGCTGCGAACAGCACGAAGGCGATGATTGACGCAACCCCGAGAGTGAAATACGGATCGTAGGTGCGTGTATCTTCACTGATGCGTTTCGAAATCGCATCAGCGATTGCCTTCGGTGCGCTGCCAGCCATCATGCTGATTCCAATGACCGTGTAGGCGGTGCCAAATGCATCAGTGGTGAAGTAGTTTGCAAAGTATACAAAGGCGATAAAGGCAGCAATCTTGTCCAATGAGTCGGACAAGAAGGTAATGATTGACTCGCGGATAAAGTCTACATTGGCTGGAGATTTCATATTACTATATTCACAAATTTATTTCATCCGTATGAGAAACACTTCATGTGAACTAGGGTTATTGACAATCATACAGACAGGCAGATACTGATTCTACATGTCGATATCATTCGCTGAGAGAAGAACTCCTGCTAACGGTTTGCTGTTTGAGTGAAAGTCTGGGATTCAACGAAAAGCAGCCAGTCTGGCCGCAAACACATCTGGCGTGGCAAGCAGTGTATCATTTGTTGGAATAACCACCTCTAACGTTCGGAGCTACTCACTAAAGTTGTAAGCTATTCCCAAAGACATATACTTTTTGAATAGAGCGAACAATAGTATGCAAGCAGTCGTACTGGCCGCGGGCAAAGGAACCCGCCTCCGGCCGCTCACCGAAGACAAACCCAAGGTCCTCGTGGAGGTCGACGACAAACCACTCCTCGAGGACGTCATGGATAACCTAATCGAGGTCGGTGCGACCGAGTTCGTCCTCGTCGTCGGCTACATGAAAGAGAAGATCATCGAACGCTACGGCGACGAATACGAGGGCGTCCCGATTACCTACGCCCACCAGCGCGAACAGCTCGGGCTCGCCCACGCGATCCTCCAGGCGGAACCGCATATCGATGACGACTTCATGCTCATGCTGGGGGACAACGTCTTCCGAGCAAATCTCGGGGACGTGATCAACCGCCAGCAGGAAGAACGGGCCGACGCCGCGTTCCTCGTCGAGGAAGTCCCCTACGAGGAAGCCTCGAGATACGGCGTTCTTGACACGAACGAGTACGGCGAGATCGTCGAAGTAACCGAGAAGCCGGACGATCCACCGTCTAATCTCGTCATGACCGGCTTCTATACGTTCACGCCCGAGATTTTCCACGCGTGCCATCTCGTCCAGCCCTCCGACCGCGGCGAGTACGAGCTGCCGGATGCGATCGATCTGCTCATCCAGTCCGGGCGGACGATCGACGCGATCCGCATGGACGGCTGGCGGATCGACGTTGGGTATCCCGAAGACCGAGACCGCGCTGAAGAGCGCTTAGCAGAACTCGCTCCAGTTCAACCAGAATAGAAATATATAACTGATTCATCATACAATGATTACATTAATTTGACCGATGCAATCTTCGCATTCCCAAATTGACCAGTCGGTGAAACTTTTGGAGATACTCGAAGAAACTGCTTGTTCTTTTTGTGATGACGGCAATCTGGTTCGAGACCAGTACAAAGGTAACGAGGCGGTTGTCTGTGTGTCTTGTGGAACTCCTAACGCACAGGTGTGGAACGACACTCTGGGGTTATAATCCAGCAATGGTCTTGCTTACTCGATCCATAAACGACTAATCAACCCTCTCACCATTTGAGACACATGAACGTCTCTATCGTCGGCAGCGGCTACGTCGGGACGACCGTCGCCGCCTGTCTCGCGGATCTGGGCCACGACGTGACGAACATCGAGATCGACGAGGACATCGTCGACGCCATCAACGCCGGCGAGGCACCGATCCACGAGTCGGGCCTCGAGGAACGGATCGCAACCCATGCGGGCACGAACCTGCGCGCGACGACGGAGTACGATGCGGTCTGCGAAACCGACGTCACGTTCCTCTGTCTCCCCACACCCCAGGCGGACGACGGCAGTCTCGACCTCGCGATTATGCAAGCCGGTGCGGAATCGCTCGGCCGTGCTCTTGCAGACAAAGATGACGATCACCTCGTAGTCGTCAAGAGCACGGTCCTCCCCGGCACGACTGAAGAGGTCGTCGCACCCATCCTCGAGACCGAATCCGACACGCCGATTGGTGATGGCCTCGAGGTCGCCATGAACCCCGAATTCCTCCGGATGGGAACCGCAGTTCAGGATTTCCTTGAGCCCGATAAGGTCGTTCTCGGTACGGCGAGTGACGATGCAGCCGCTACCCTCCGCGATCTCTATGCACCGATCCTCGATCGAGCAGAGACGGCCCTCGTCGAGACGGGCATCCGCGAGGCCGAACTCATCAAGTACGCGAACAACGCCTTCCTCGCGTCGAAAGTCTCGTTGGTCAACGAACTGGGTAATATCGCCAAAGAGTACGGCGCGGACGCCTACGAGGTGCTCGAGGCGGTCGGCCTCGACGACCGAATCTCCGAACGGTTCATGCGTTCGGGACTGGGCTGGGGTGGCTCCTGTTTCCCGAAGGACGTCAACGCCCTGCGGGCCGGCGCACGCGAACAGGGATACGAACCGGAACTGCTCGATGCGACCGTCGCGGTCAACGACGAACAGCCACGACGGCTCGTCGACCTGCTCGAAGACCACGTCGCTCTCGAGGGAGCCCGCATTGCTGTCCTCGGGCTGTCGTTCAAGCCCGGCACCGACGACATACGGAAATCCCGCGCGCTAGACGTGATCAATACCCTCCAGAATCGTGGTGCAGACGTCGTTGCCTACGATCCGGTTGCAATCGAGAACGTCCGACCTAACTATCCCGAACTCGAGTACGCCGAGTCGGCCGAACGTGCACTCGAGAACGCAGACGGCGCTGTTGTCGCAACCGGCTGGCCCGAGTTTGACGACCTCTCGTTTGAGAACATGGCCCACAAAGTGCTGGTCGACGGTCGCCGGATCGACGTCGACGAAGACGCCCTCGAGGTCTACGAGGGGCTGACCTGGTAGCGAAACGGCTGGGCCACGAATGAGGTTCGCTCTGGGAAATCCAATAGCCCAATAGTCAAATTCCCCTTACTTTCTTTCAATATCTAATTTTTCACCCGATAGAACGACACACATTCACAAAACATATCCATTACGAGGTATTTCGCTGTTCAGCGAACAGGCTCGGCACGAGATCGACTCGCCAGTCGCCCTACTCGAACACGTACCTCATGAGAATCGGTCAAACGTCGTTCGTCGTCTTCGCCTCCAAACTCGTCGGTTCAGCGCTCGGGTTCGTCGCGACGCTGTATTTCGCGCGGACGCTCGGAGCCGCGGTCCTTGGGCACTACGCACTTGTTCTCGCGATCGTCGGATGGCTTGCGCTCGGCGGCCAATTGGGTATTTCCTCGGCGATCGTCAAACGGATCAGCGAGGGCGAAGAACCGGCGGCACATTTCACCGCTGGCATGATCGTCGTCGCGGCGCTCGGACTCGTGCTCTCGAGTGGGGTACTTGCGCTCAGAGGTGTCGTGAACGCCTATGTCGGGACACAGGTCGCGCTATTCGTGGCACTCCTGTTGCTGATTCGCCTCGCCTCGTCGGTCGTCAACGCGGGGCTGAAAGGCGAGCGGCACGTCCATATCTCTGGGTTTCTCATGCCGGTCCAAACCGGCTTTCGGAGCGCGTTCCAGATCGGACTTGTACTAACTGGATTCGGACTGAGCGGGATGCTCCTCGGGCACGCGATCGGTGCCATACTCGCCGTCTTCGTGGGAGCAGCCTTCCTTTCGATCGACATGATACGGCCGAGTCGACGCCACTTCCGGAGTCTGTTCGACTTCGCGAAGTTCTCGTGGCTCAGCGGACTCAAATCCCGCTCGTTCAACGATGTCGACATCGTCGTCCTTGGTGCGCTCGTCCCCTCTGCGCTCGTGGGTGTCTATTCTGTCGCGTGGAGTCTCGCCACGTTCCTGACGCTATTCGACAGTGCGGTGAGTTCCACGCTATTCCCCGAACTGAGTCACGCGGACGCGTCAGCGGAGCACGACCGGGTCGCAGGGTTGATCACCGATTCGCTCACCTATGGTGGCCTCATCGTCATTCCGGGGCTTTTCGGCGGCATCGTGCTCGCCGATCGACTGCTCCGCATCTATGGCGACGAATTCACACAGGGTGCTGCTGTCCTCGGACTCTTGATCCTTGCGTCGCTCGTGTATTGGGTATCAGAAACAGCTGATGAACGCGTTGAACGCGCTTGATCGCCCTGATGTCGCATTCCGCGTTAACATCGTGTTCATCGTCACGAACGCTGTTCTGAACGTCGTCCTCGTTTTCTGGATCGGCTGGATCGGTGCAGCGATTGCAACCGTCACGTCCGCGTGTGTCGGGTTGGGACTCTCGTACTACTCGCTTCGGCAATTGGTCACCTTTGCGGTCCCAACTGGAGAACTCTCCCGCCAGATTATCGCTGCACTGTCGATAGCTGGGCTCGTCGGCGGTGGTCGATACCTTCTCGAGAGCCTTGATGTAACCCACAACGCCTTCATTGTCGTCTCACTCACTGCGTTCGGCGCAGCGATGTATTTCCTCATTTTATTCACGATTTCCCAACAGTTCCGCACGACAGTGATCGCCAACACTCCGGATCAGCTTCCGAGCGTACTGGATACGTTCACTGCGGAATAATTCGGGATATCGTGATCGTCACTCAGTGCCAACTATCTTCGAGAACGACCGGCCACTGATCAATCAGTAGCCTTTTGCGGTTCGGTGGGGGAGTAATGCCCAATGGAAGACGACGCGGTTCGCGCGGCCTCGAGTCCCCGCTCGGACGGTGGCGACGTCGTCGCCGTGACCGAGCAGACGCGCGAAATCTCGCCGGAGGAGGTCTGCGTACTCATTCCGACGCTCGAGGAGGCGGCCACGATCGGCGACGTGATCGAGGGCTTCTATGCGGAAGGGTATACGAACGTCGTCGTGATCGACGGCGACTCCGAGGACGACACCCGCGAGATCGCCCGCGATCACGGCGCGGAGGTACTGGTCCAGTCGGGCAGCGGCAAGGGCCAGGCGGTCCGTGAGGCACTCGAGTACGTGACGGTCCCCTACGTATTGATGCTCGACGGCGATGGGACCTACGATCCGGCCGACGCCGACAAGATGATCGAGCCGCTCGCGCACGGGTACGACCATGTAATCGGCAACCGGTTTGCCGACATGGACGACGACGCGATGCGGGCGTTGAACGGCTTCGGGAACCGGATGATCAACCGCGCGTTCGCGTTCGTCCACGGGGCCAACTACCAGGACATCCTCTCGGGGTACCGAGCATTTACTGTCGACTCGTTCCGACAGCTGTCACTCGATTCGGACGGCTTTACGATCGAAACCGAACTCGCCGTCGAATGCGTCAAACACGGGATTAACACGACGGTCGTCCCGGTGAGTTACCACGCTCGACCCGACGAATCAGAGACCAACCTGCATCCGGTCAAAGACGGCGGGACGATCTTGCTCGCGCTGTACTCGCTGGCCAAGACGAACAATCCCCTGTTCTACTTCGGCAGCCTCGGCGTCGGCGGCATTGCCTCCGGTGCCCTCATTGCAGTGTACGTCCTCTGGGAGTGGATTCAGTACACACGAAGCCACGAGGTTCTGGCAGTGGTCTCGGCGGCCGCGATCATCCTCGGCGTCCAGTTACTCATGTTTGGCGTCCTCTCGGATATGCTCGTCACGCTTCATCGCGAGCAGCGCCGTCGCTTGGAGCGGATCGCTCGAGACGAGCGCGACAAGTAAAACCATTCTTCGGCTCCGCGATCGGCTGGGCCGCTACTACGGCTGGAAACAGCAAACTCGAGGCGACTGCGCGATCAAAACGGTAGCAGCGACCGAAACTGCGAGACGACGCTGCCCGAGCGGTTCCGTCGGTACTCCTCGAACGGCTCGTGAAGCTCGTTCAGCAGCTCCTGACGGGAGTCGAAGCGGTCTGTCGGGACGTCGTCGAGTATCTCACCGAGTGCAACGTCGTTCCCGTGGACGTCATAGGGGATGTGTTCGTGGCCGAGTTCGGCTCTGATGTCGTCTTTCGTGGCCGGAAAGGACAGCGCCGCGTCCTTGAGGTGAGCGTCGACGGCAGCGATGCCGAACTCGATACTGTCGGGGTTCTCGTCGTCTCCGCTCGATGGTGGCCGGACTCCCATGCCTTACCTCTTGCTACGGAGCCGAATACAAAAATGTCTGTGGAGACAGTCGACGACCGTCACTGACCGCTGACTGTGTCCGACCGCCGCCGACAGGGGAGACGATCCCGGCGACGGCAACGTATTATCCACCGCTGTCGACACGCATTTGGGCCCTGCGACGGACTCTAGTGTATGACCGACTACACCACGGTGTCGATCCCGAAGGATCTCGCCGATCGCGTCGAGGAGACCATCGAAGGGACGAGTTTTCAGAGCACGAGCGACCTCGTTCGATTCCTGCTGCGCAGTATCGTCATCCAGCACCAGAAGGAAGGCGAGCTCACCGAAGCCCAGTTCGAAGAGATTACCGAACAGCTCCGTGGCCTTGGGTATCTCGAGTGAAACCGGCTCGAACGCCCCTTTAGCCGGTCGCTGCCGAACAGCCACGAAAGGGGGAACAGCCCTTTTCGGCCTCGAGATCGTATCCACAGACGGGGGAGAGACATGCCCCACATTCCGGACTTTCCATCCGACGGCGATGACGACGATGGACGTGACCGGAGCCCCGGCGGCATCATCGATCGGATCATTGGGGACGACGAGTTTCCAGTTCCGACCGGGTGACTCATACGGTCTGCTGTCCCGATGTCCCGGTGGGACCGCAGTGCGGGTCGCGATCCCACCGGCACTGACTGACAGGAGTCCGTATCACAGGGCCGCTTTTTTCGAGCGCGAATCAGTGTGTAGCACTCCACGGAACCAGCAGCGCTACGCTAGTCCGTCAGCGACTGGTTCGGCGGCGAGGCGTCGATGATCTCGAGGGGGTGGCGCTCGCCGCTGCGGTCGAACGCGGCGAACGACCGGTCGTCGGTTTGCCAGGGTGGGACGGCGACGAAGACGACCTCGGCAAGGTCGTCCTGTCGCGTTACCTCGAGTTCGCCGACCGGATGGGAGACGAACCGGCCTTGGGCCTGCCGAGCGGGTGTCGAGAGATCGACACCGAAGACGGCGTTGACGGAGTTGCCGGGATCGGGGAGGAAGAAATCCGTAAAGACCGGTGTCTCGGGATCGAGGCGGTCCGCACCCTCGAGTTCGCCGGCTAGGGTAACCGAGACGCCCGTCGTCACGTCGTCGGGATCGGCATCGCTGGCCAGGTCCAGCAAGACGTCAATGAGCGCACGAGTGACGTAGACCACAGGCCACCTTTGGGTGGGAAGTAGTTAGAGGTATGCCCTCCAGCAGGTAGAGCGCTTCGCCAGTACGTTTCACATCGGCAGCATGTCCCAAGCCGTCTCGACGTACAGCCGGGGCGCTCGCCGACGGGAACTGGCGAACGCGTCCTCGAGCGCACGCGCAGCACCCTCGAGCACGCCGGCACCGTGACCGACGAGGACGCGTTCGGGCCTGATGCCGCGAAACGCCGCTCGTGGCGGGTTCAGTCGCAACATCGGATGCACGCCGAGTCGCTCATCACCAGCCAGAAAGTAGTCGACGGTCCCGACCGTTTCAGGGACGACGAGTGTGCCGTCGGCTGGATTGTAGAGGGCGACTTCCTGCCAGAAGCGGCTATCGACGACGGTGTGTGCACGGATTCCAGTGTCCGAAAGTTCGTCACTGAAGCGGGCGACCGCAGTGTCAATATCGCCAGTCACGCCATCGAAGAACTCGGGGAGGTAGACCGGCACGCGATGCCGCTTCGCGATGGTGGCGGCGTCGCGTTTGTGCCGATCGAGCGTGACGACGACGCCAGCCACGTCGCCGAACTCGGCGAACAACTCGTCGATCCCCGCAGCGTCGACCGGATCGATCACCCATACCTCGCCGTCGACTGCGAGGGCGTGGCTGGCGCGTTGCATTCGTTCGTCGGGATGGGCGAGCCAGCCGACACCACCCTCGAACCGATCGATCTCACGGAAATCGGTCGCACGCTCGTCAACGCGAAAGGACATACCCCTGTGTATGGACGCAGCACTCATAAAATCACGTCGCAGAGTGGCAGCCGGCCGGCAGCGATACCACAAGCCGCCGATGCGACGCTGAACGTCTCGACGACGGGATTCGACGGTTGGACGACAATCCTTTTTCTCTGCCGACACCTCGGTCGAGCTATATCGAATGCCAGCACTGATTCCGGACATCGTCGCAACAGTCGTTGCGCTGACGCTCGCCCAACAACTCGAGCAGACGATCAGTTTCGGGATCTTCGTTCTCGGTGGGGCGCTAGCGGTACTCAGCGCGCTGGCGTGGCGACGAGAACGCGACCGGCGCATGGCCGTCGTCGCCGTCGGCTATCTCATGTTCGCGATCTACGGATTCGTCGTCTTCCTTGAGTACTATCTCCTGCCGTATCTCACTGTTCGGACCGTCGAGTTGTTGGAACACAGCGTGGCAGCGCTCATTCTCGTGGGACTGCTCGCGTTCTTCGTCGCGCTGACCCGGGAGTGACCATGACGGACTCCGACCCGGGCGATGAACCAGAACTGGAACTCCAATCGCGGCGAACGATCTATCAGCACGTCCGCGACAGTCCAGGGACTCATTTTCGCGCTCTCCTCGACGGCCTCGAGTACGCACAGGGGACGCTGCAGTATCATCTCCGCTGGCTGGAAGATCAGGGACTACTCGAGGAGTCGGACGACGGCAAGTACACGCGATACTATCCGGCAGAGGAATTCGACGAAATCGATCAGGCGGTCATGAACGCGCTCCGACGCGAGTACGCCCGTCGAATCATCGCCCACCTCGTCGTCGAGGGTGCGCTCTCGACCGCCGCGTTGAGTGATCGCCTCGAGCGCTCGCCATCGACAGTGTCGTGGCACCTCTCGAAACTCGAGGAGGCGGATCTTGTGACCAAGGAGCGACAGGGCCGGAGCGTCGAATACGAATTGCGCGACCCGGAGCGCGTGCAGTATCTCTATACCGTCCATCGACGGACGTTCACCGATCGGGTCGTCGACCGGCTGTTCGACCTCTGGGATAGCTACTGACCTATTGCTTCGCGGTCGCAGGTGTCGACAGCCGCCCGCTGGCCACCAGCAGGCGCAACAGCAGGACGTAGCCGAGGAACGCGATCGCCGGGCCGAAGACCGGGCGGATCAGCCCTGCGACATCGGTCCCGATAGCAGCAGCATGGATGGTCGCAAACACAAAGCCGCCGTAGGCGAACGCGTGGACGACGCGCGGTCCCCAGGGACGGTCGAACCGCTGTGCGTCGAGAAAGGTGAGGACTGCGACGATGAGTACCTGCAGCGCCCCGGCGCCGACCACGACGCCGGCGATCAGGTACGTCGTCGAGTAGGCGGGCTGGGGGACCGATCCGGTGACGATGAACCAAGTGTCGAGAACGCCGAGGACGCCGTGGAGGAGCGTCACGAGCATCGCGAACACTGACACCTCGATGTGGGTCCGCCGGGCGAGTCGGTAGAGCGGGCCGAACGACCGCGCGGTGTAGAGAATCCCCGTCAGGACCGCCAGATACAGCGCGGGATAAGCGACCAGCGCCGCACCACGGTCGAGATACCAGATGAGCTCCATCACGAGGCCCCCGTGGTCTCGACGACGTCCGGACAGCCGTCGCCGTCCTGAAAGCCGTTCGTTGTCTCCGGTCGCGTCGGGCACTGATCTGCGTTGTCACGAACCCCGTCACCGTCGTAATCGTTCGGTGCCTGTCGCGTCGGCACCGTTGAGTCGACGAGATCCGCCTGCTTGCGGTCGACCGCCTGCGCCTCGCGAACGTCTGCGATCCCCCACAGCACCGGCACCGTTGCGATAAGTAACACAACAGCGACGACTGTGATCGTCCCGCTATGCGACGTGCTCATCGAATCCCTCCGTCGTCCGAAAGACGCCGTCGTGGACCACGAACGCCTCGAGGCCCGGCCACGCCTCCGCACTCTCGAGCGCACCCGAAAGCGGTAGTGCAGCGAGCGTCGTCGCGAGCGCGTCGGCTTCCATGCAGTCGCGGTTGGCGACTACGGTGACCGACTCGTGGCGCGCGCCGAGTCGCTCGCTCGTCGGATCGTAGACGTGATCGACGCCGTCGCGCTCCCGGCGATAGCCACCGGAGGTGGCGACGTTCCAGTCAGTCTCGAGGACTTTGAGCGGCCGCGAATCCCCGTAAGGACTTTCGACGGCAATCGGCCCGGTCGGCGGCGACATATCGCCACCGCCGCTGACGAAACCACGCCGGCCCGGTCCCGACACCGCAACGGCTGCGCGGTCGACGATGTAGCCTTTCGCGAGACCATTGAGGTCGAGTTCCGTTTCGGTGACGACGCGGTCGCCGTCGACGCGTACCGACCCAGTCTCGAACGTCGCCGACACCGTCTCGCGGTCGCCGCGGAGGTACGCCTTCAGATCGTGTTCGACCGCTCCATACCGAATGTCGAAGACGCCGTCGGTGCGCTCCCCGTACTCAAGGCCGCGTCGAACCAGTCGGGCGACGTGTTCGTTCTCGACGCGTCCTGTCCGGTTGAGACGCGCGACCGCGCTGTCTGGATCGAACGCGTCGAGTTCGGCCTCGAGCGATAGCGCGGTGTTTCGCGCGCGTTCGGCAACGCTCTCGGCACGGTAGCCGCTCGTTTGGATCGAGAAGTCGGTGTCACAGCACCGAAACTCGAGTCTGGCGCCACCGAGTCGCGCCCGGGCGGCGCTGAGAGTGTCTGCCAGACTCATCGTCAGTCTTCCTCGTATTCCTCTTCGTATTCTTCGTGCTCCTCATACTCCTCTTCATGTTCTTCGTACTCGTCGTCCTCGTGTTCACCACCGCCTTGCGTCCCGACCGCCGGCGTGAAGTCTTCGTTCGGTGCTGGCGCGTCGCTTGCGACCGCCGGGTTCTCACTATCGGTCAGCGAGTCGACGCCGAGTCCGGGGGCTGCCAGCGCGAGCGCGACGACGCTAGTTAGCACCGCGCCGGCGAGCGTGAGCGAAACGAGTCTGTTCGTCGGAACTGGGATTCTCATTGGACAGGTGCAGCTAGCTCACGGCCTTATCTATCGTTTCGCGTCCATCGGTCGAATGTTCGTCCAACCGTCGAATCGTCCGGCAGCGCCGACACCGGTCGCAGACCGCCGACGGTTCTTTATCCCTCCTTCGAGTAACCTGCGTCATGCTAACAGGGCTTTCCTGGCTGGCACTCGAGGTCAAATATCTCGAGCCGGCGCGGGCGTTTTACGAAGAACGGCTGGGACTGTCCGTCCGCAAGCGCGGGGACGATGAAATAGTTGCGACGGCCGGCGAGACCGATCTCGTGCTCCGCCGGCCGAGTGGACTCCCTCGAGGTGGCCTCCACACTCACTACGCGTTCGCGATCCCCGACGACGAGTACGACGAGTGGTGGGACCGCCTCTCCGAGACCCACGATCTCGAGGAGGCACAGTTCGGTCCCGCGCGGTCGCTGTACCTGTACGACCCGGACGGCAACTGCGTCGAACTCGGCCAGCAGGACGTCGCCGGCCCGGGGATCGACGGCATCTTCGAGGTCGTCCTCGAAGTCGAATATATCGACCGCGCGCGAGACTTCTACGAGGAACTGGGCTTCGAAACCGTCGACGAGGGCGACGACCGAACCCGGATACGACTCCACGGGCCGATGGCGCTGGAACTCTGGGAACCCCACTTGGGACTTGCCGACGCCCGCGGCGGCGTCCACGTCGACCTCGGTTTCGAGACGGACCAACCGAGGGCGGCACTCGAGGCAGTTCGTGATCGCGTCCAGACAGTCGATCGGGAGACCGACGACGAGATCGTCGCTCGCGATCCGGACGGTCACGTCCTGACGTTCCTCGCACCGTGAACGTGCCCGCAGCCCTATTACCGTCCTCGTGGAAGGGCGATAGACGGCGAAACACGAATGGTTCGATCGACAGTCGCGGCAGCAACTGACCGACTCACTCGAAACCACGTTCGGATCGTTTTCCTCACGATACTCATCGCGTGCGCTGCGGGAATTATCTTCAACGCAGCTGGCGAGTCCGCGAGCGAACGGACGGCTGCACCCGCCGATGCGCCCCCAGCCGATACCCACACCGTCATCACGCAGTCGGGACGGGCCGGTAATATCCTCGCGTACGCGCCCAACGGAAGTCGCATCTACGCGAACGATACCCACACGAAGTACTACGACGTCGATCCCGTCGAAAACGAGTCGATGACCGTCGAGTACGCCGCGACGGACACGCTGTATGCCGACAGTCCCCGCTGTCAGGACCCGCCCTGTGCGCGCAACGTCATCGAACGGGCGAACCTCTCGACGGGCGAGGTGACCGAGGTCTACGCCCAGTACGTTTATCGAGAGACCGCCGGCGAGTGGCACGACGCCGACCGGATCGACGACCAACACATCGTCGTCGCCGACATCGCCGCCGATCAGGTGTTCATGGTCGACACCCAATCCGAGATGATCGAGTGGACCTGGGATGCCCAGCACGACTACCCCGTCGAGGGCGGTGGCTCCTACCCCGGCAACTGGGTCCACCTCAACGACGTCGAGGTCCTCGCAGACGGGCGCGTGATGGCCAGCCTCCGCAACCAAGATCAGGTCGTCTTCATCGATCCCGAGACCGGACTGGCAGCGGACTGGACGCTTGGAGCAGAAAACGAGTATTCGATTCTAAACGAGCAACACAACCCGGACTACATTCCCGAAGCACGCGGCGGTCCCGCCGTCGTCGTCGCGGACTCCGAAAACGGCCGCGTCCAGGAGTTCCAGCGCGAAAACGGAGCCTGGAACCGGAGCTGGGTCTGGTCCGACGACCGGCTGCAGTGGCCCCGCGACGCCGACCGGCTGCCAACCGGGAACACGCTCATCACCGATACTGGTGGCGAGCGCGTCCTCGAGGTCAACCAAAGTGGCGACATCGTCTGGCAACTCGAGACACCACATCCTTACGACGCCGAACGACTCGAGACCGGCGACGAGAGCACCGGCGGACAGAGCGCAGCGGCGCTCGGCCTCGAGTCGCGGACGAGCGGCGCTGACGACGGAGGTCGGCAAAACGTCGATCTCGGCGTCTTCGATCCGATCGTCGATCGGGTTCGGTCGGTCGTTCCGTCTCACGTCGTCACGTTCGTCGTCTACGCCAGCCCGTCGTGGCTGGGGCTGTCCGCTCTCGGACCGGTGACCGTCGGCCTCGCGACGGCGCTCCTCTGGGGGTGTGTCGAACTCAGATGGGCGCTTCGCGCACGGGGAATCCGGATTCGCTGGCCCGTGTACAAAGAGAAATAGCCGTCCGTCTTTCACCAGTTGCAAGAAGCGGTCCGCCGAGCCGACGACTGGTGCCTCGAGTCCGGATGGGAGCGTTATGTACCCGCTGCGAGTGCGTGTGCGATCTCGAGCAACTGGAGTGCAGCAGTGTCACCGATCCGATAGTAGGTCCACTTGCCTTGGCGTCGCGTCTTGACCAGTCCCGCGTCTTTGAGCTCTCGCAGATGACTCGCCACCGTCGACTGGGGCGCGTCGAGGACAACCTGTAACTCACATGCACACAGTTCGCCTTCTTTGAGCGCCTCGAGGATTCGGATCCGGTGTTCGTTCGCCAGCGCTTTGAACACGCCAAGCTGTGCGTCCACCTGTTCGTCGTCCGGTGCGAGTTCGAACAGCGACGTCAGTCGGTTTTCGGGGTCCTCGTAGAGTCGGTCCAGCGTCTGCCGTGTCGATTCGGGCACTGAGTCACTCATCGTTGCTTATTGCTCTCCATCGTTAGTCGATCCTGCGCCGGCGAATGCAGCCGCAATCTTGCCGAACAACGAATTAGCCATACATATCGATAAAGGCCGTTTTAATACTAAAGGTTTCGATCAGATAGGGGTATACGGGCCGAATGTTTCTCATTCCAGTATTGAACGTTGTCTTTTCAATTCAGTAATTCCCGATACGAGATGGCGATCTCGGAACGAACTACCGGATGCAATCTCGGATGAATCGCTTTATTCTACAGGCGGGCAGGCTGAGTGCCTCGGGGCTTGACCCCGAGCGGTTCACTGTGAACAGCCGACTGCGAATCTAGAGTAGTAGATTGAAGAGCAATCCAATAGTCAAGATACCTGCCGCTAGTGTGGTCGCATATGCCGCGATCAGTTCCTTTTTCATCACTTTATTCAGGATCATGAACTGCGGGAACGAGAGTGCGGCGACCGACATCATGAACGCCAGACCCGTTCCAACTGGCAGCCCTTTCCCGATCAGCGATTCGACGACCGGTATGACGCCGAGGATGTCGGTATACATTGGGACACCGACGGCGACCGCGCCGAAGACGCCGAGCGGTCCCGACAAGTACTGTGTCACCAGTTCGCCGGGCAGGTATCCGTGGATAACTGCACCCGCACCGACGCCGACGATAACGTATGGAACGATTTCGACGATGATGTCTTTTGCCTCGACGTAGGCCTCTCTGGCACGTTCTTTCCGGGTGGGCTCATCGATTTCGACATCCGAGTCGCCGAAATTGAACTCCTCGATGTATCTGTCGAAGCCCAGTTTATTGAGGGTGTAGCCGCTGGACATCCCGATTACGATCCCACTCACCGCATACAGAGCTGTCAGTTTGAACCCGACGACACCCGGCAGCACGACGAGCGCAGCCTCGTTGATCATTGGCGAGACGGCGAGAAACGTGATCGTGATCCCGAACGGGATTCCCGCACCGACCATTCCGAGGAATATCGGAATCGTCGAACAGGAGCAAAACGGGGAGACGATTCCGAGCAACGCAGCGAGTGCGTATCCGGTTATTGCTCGCTTCCCCTCGAGATAGTCTCTGATCTTCTCCGGTGGAAAATACGTTCGAAGATACGTCACACCGAAAATCACGACGACGAGTATCGAGAGGATCTTCAGCGTGTCGTAGATCCAGAAATGAGCCGCCGCTCTCAGCGACCCCGTGAGCCCGAGAGCCTCGACTACGTACGTGGCAATCTGTTGAAAAACCATGGTTTCTTACAACCGTTCCTCGATGAGCTCCTGTAACTGGTCTTCTGGCGGATTCGACCCGCTGAAGACCATTTCACCGTCGATTTCGAAACCTGGTGTGGACATAATGCCTTTCTCCGCCAGTTTCGCCATGTCTCCTTCCTTCTCTACGTCCGCGTCGAATCCGTTCTCCTCGACGACGTTCTGCGCTTTCTCCTTGAGCCGCGAGCAGTTGCTGCAATCGCCCGGTCCATAAACGATGATTTTCATCGGTCGCCTCCGATTTTTTCGATTTCGCCGGTCCAACGCCGGGAGTCATCTGCCGTCAAACCTGTTCTCGCCCGTGCGTCCACGGTCTTGTCGACCACTGGATCTGCCATACATATCGACAAAGCTCGGTTCGGTATTAGTACGTTTCGATAAAAGCCAATTTGTTTGCGCAGAGCTCACTCAAAGCTGCCCTCGAGAGGGGCATGGATTCCGGGTTCGGAAAAGACAGATTCGGGGACAAATGGCCCCTATTCGTAGGGCTAAGGGAAGATGCTCCGGGAAACGCAAGTGCGAATATGAATCGATCGGGTACAGATCGAGTGCGACTGAACTCGAATCGAGTACCAATTAAATTGAGAAATCACGATGTAGTGGCCACTGCAGTTTACATGGAGGACACACTCCGATACGCTGTTTCTCGGATAGCGTTCAGCTATCCCACAAGAACGAACACCTTACTCGATCGCCGCAACCGCGTCGAGCTGAACGCGTGCACCGCCAAGTAACTCAGACACACCGACGATACTGCGCGCTGGAAGCTGTTCGCCGAATGCCTCGCGATAGACTTCGTTGACCGAGTCGTACTGCTCGAGGTCGGTGAGATACACCGTCACTTTGAGCACGTCGTCGAGCGTTCGGCCCTGTTCCTCGAGTGCCGTCTCGAGGTTCGAGAGCGCGTGTTGCATCTGTTCTGCCGCGGACTGTGCTGATGGGACGGTCCCGTCTTCGGTCGGCAGTTGGCCCTCCAAAAAGAGGAGGTCAGAACTCCCGGTCTTCGTGCCATAGCCGCCGGTAAATGCCGTTCCGGCACGCTGTTTGCGGCCAGTGGTACTTGCACGAGACGACAACTGGTGCTGATCGGTTTTCGACTGTTGCACAGTACGATTGAGGGGCTGCTCACTTATAGGAGTGTTGGGTGAACTGCACAAGTCTGTCTCGGATCAGAAATCAATGATATGAGAGATAGAACGGAATACCAGTCGGAAGTATTAATTGAAGAGTCCTTCAATCAAAGAGGTGATGGCAACAGCGACACAACGTCTCCAGCGCTACCTCGAGGACGAACTCGAGGACTGTCGTCCCGAGGACGTCGACCAGCGGCTCGACGAACTGGACACGCTCGAAGCGGTGCTCTCGACGGATCGGATCGAGGGAGACCTCGATGTACTGACGGCGCTTGCAAACGAGACGCGATACAAACTCGTACGGCTCCTCGTGGCCGCCGATGGCGAGCTCTGTGTCTGTGAACTAAACGCGATGATCGATGCAAGCGAGAGTGCGATCAGCCACGCGCTCTCGGATCTGACCGACGCTGAACTCATTACGTGCCGAAAGGACGGGCGCTGGCGGAAGTATCGTGCCTCGAACGGCGCGATTGCGATCCTGACGCTGTTGGATGGAGTGTTCGCGAATGAGTGATACCGACGGGCACGAACACGGCCCGAACTGTGGCTGTGAGAGCTGTGGCGACCCGCGGTCGATGGATTTTCTCGACAAGTATCTCACCGTCTGGATCTTCGGGGCGATGGCTCTCGGCGTCGGTCTCGGCTTCGTTGCGCCGTCAGTCACCCAGCCGATTCAGGAGCTCCATCTCGTTCAGATCGGGCTGATCGCGATGATGTATCCGCCACTGGCGAAAGCTGACTACTCGCGACTCCCGACCGTCTTTCGTAACTGGCGCGTCCTCGGGTTGAGTCTGATCCAGAATTGGCTCATCGGTCCGACGCTGATGTTCGGGCTCGCGGTCGTCTTCTTCAGCGGACTCGTTCCCGGACTTCCCGCGCGCCCGGAGTACTTCCTCGGACTCGTCTTCATCGGCATGGCCCGGTGTATCGCGATGGTGCTCGTCTGGAACGAACTCGCCGACGGCTCGACCGAGTACGTCACCGGGCTGGTCGCCTTCAACAGTCTCTTCCAGATCGTTACCTACGGCGTGTACGTCTGGTTCTTCGGCCTGTTTCTCCCGCCGCTCCTTGGCATGGAGACGCTCGTCGCCGGCATCGAGACGTTCAACGTGACGCCAGCACAGGTGTTCAGGGCGATCGTCATCTTCCTCGGCATTCCCTTCGCCGGCGGCTTCCTTACCCGATATATCGGAACGCGAACCAAAGGCGAAGCGTGGTACGACGAGGAGTTCGTCCCGAAGATCGATCCCGTGACGCTGGTCGCGCTCCTGTTTACCGTCATCGTGATGTTCGCGACCCAGGGCGAGGCCATCGTCGCATCGCCCGGTGACGTGCTCTTGATCGCCGTCCCGCTGACGATCTATTTCGTCGTCATGTTCCTCGTGAGCTTCGGGATGGGCAGAGGGATCGGCGCGGATTACTCGACGACGACGGCGATCGGTTTCACCGCCGCCTCGAACAACTTCGAACTCGCGATCGCGGTCGCGGTCGCCGTCTTCGGCGTGGGCTCCGGCGTCGCCTTCACGACCGTCGTCGGCCCACTGATCGAAGTCCCCGTTCTGCTCGCGCTGGTCAACGTCGCGCTGTACTTCCAGCGGCGCTTCGACTGGAGTGGTGCCACGACCGGCCGCCTCGAGCCATCAGCCCCAAAATCGACCCCCGACGACGACTGATACCCAATGACTTCACACACCGATTCCACCGATCCGACTCGTATCGCCTTCGTCTGTGTCCAGAACGCAGGCCGGTCACAGATGGCCTACGCGTTCGCAAAGCAAGAACTGGAAACGCGAGCGCTCGCCGCCGAAATCGACCTCATCACCGGCGGCACGCGACCCGCCGACCACGTCCACGACGAGGTCGTCGACGCGATGGCCGACACGGGAATCGACATCGCCGATCGGACGCCACGAGAGGTTACCTTCGAGGACCTTCAGGCGAGCGACTACGTCATCACGATGGGCTGTTCGGCTGCCGACGTCTGCCCGGCCAACTGGGCTGGCGAGAACCGTGACTGGGATCTCGAGGACCCGGACGGAAAATCACCGGCGGCAGTCGCGACGATTCGTGACGAGATCGAACACCGCGTGGGCTCGCTGTTCGACGAACTCGAGACGACCCGGTAAGCTAGCGCGATCAGAGCCGGTCCGTACTCACGTCTACGCCCGGCGGCATCACGAGCAGAAAGCCACGGAAGTGAATGAGATTCCCGCCTGATTCCTTGACGTCGCGTGCGAACCCGGAGGCCAGTTCGTTTACGTTCCCCTCGACGTTGAGGACCAGTACGTTCCCCTTTGAAACCGCCTCGAGCCACTCCTCGGCCGGCGTCTCCCCGTCGAGGACGCCGAGGACGATGCTGCCTTCGATCTCGAGTTCGTCGTCGATGTGTTCCTCGACGGTCCGAAGGTCGAGGTCGAAATCGCTCATACCGGGTGGGTCGAACTGCGGCGAGAAAAACGTTCGCCTCGGCCGGACGGTCCCGTGGACGATCACATGCGGCGTTTCACGCCCTCCGCTGTGGCTGTACGCTCATGTGACGGGAGGAGATATCGCGTCAGTCCATCGGGAACTCTTTCTGGAAGCCGCGGAACTCGGTGCGGTGGGCCTCCTCGTCGGCGAGGATCGTCACCGCCACGTCTTCGGTAACGGGATCGTTCGCATCGTCGGCTGCCTCCACCAGCGACCGATAGGTCTCGATGGCTGCTTCCTCCGCCTCGAGGACGCCGTCGATGACTGACTGGACGTCGGTGGTGTCTTCGGGCGGCTGGAGGCTGTGCTGGTTGGCCTCGAACGACTCCGAACCCGGCGGAGACTCGTCGAGTTGCTTCAGCCGCTCGCCGAGAATCCGCGCGTGGTCGAGTTCCTCCGGGATATCTTCCTCGAGACTCTCTTTGACTTCCTCGGCGTGAATGCCGTCGAGAACAATGGCGTTCGTCCGGTAGTTCATTACAGTCTCGAGCTCGTCGATATACGCCTCCGTCAGCAGGTCGATGATTTCGTCGGTCGTCATGCCTGTCGCTCTACGACAGCCGGATATAAAGTATTGACATGTGTTCGCGCTCGTCCGTCCCGTCACCGCTCACTCGTAAACCTCGTGTGCGCGCCGTTACGGACTGGCCACTTATCCAGAAACGAGAGCGAAAGTAGCACAGTTCACGTTTCGAGCGGCCTACGAGCAGATAGAGTGACCGTTTGTCGATCAGCGACCGCGCGCGAGCGCTCGAGCGAGGTTGAGTGGGGCAAGCAGGGAGGAATTCGTGGCCACTGCTCGAGAAACACGTCGATCGGCGGGCTCGTGCTATACAGTATTAGGAGATATGGTCGGATAATAGGTAGGCGCTGTCATGCGATTTTCGGATCTCAATAAACGATTGTGATGATCTCGATCGTCGATCACTGTCAGGGACAGCGGTAGTTTTATATATATCGTCGCACCTGGGATTCAGATACAATGTCTTCACAAGACAGCCCATCCTCTGACAACAGTCAGGGGGGTCGAGTTCTTCCAGGGCACGTTAGATTCCACTGACGAAATAGAGTCAGCACGTGTCTTTGATACGACCCTCCGGGACGGCGAGCAGTCGCCCGGCACTTCGTTCTCTTACGACGATAAACGGCAGATCGCGTCCATCTTGGACGAGATGGGAACCCACGTCATCGAGTCCGGGTTCCCCGTCAACTCGGACGCGGAGTTCGAGGCCGTTCGTGATATCGCTTCGGCAACCAGTTCGACGACCTGTGGCTTAGCCCGCGTCGTCGACAAAGACATCGAAGCGGCACTCGATTCCGGCGTCGAGATGGTGCACACGTTCGTGTCCACCAGCGACGTTCAGATCGAGGATTCGATGCACGCCACCCGTGAGGAGGTCGTAGAACGCGCAGTCGAGTCGGTCGAACGCATCACCGAGGCAGGCGCAACCTGCATGTTCTCGCCGATGGATGCGACGCGAACCGACGAACAGTTCCTGATCGAGGTCATCGAGGCGGTCACCGAGGCTGGAACCGACTGGATCAACATTCCCGACACCACCGGCGTCGCCACACCGACCCGGTTCAAGGCGATGATCGAGAAGGTCCTGGCCCACACTGACGCTCGGGTCGACGTCCACGCACACGACGACTTCGGGCTGGCCACCGCCAACGCCTTAGCCGGCATCGAAGCGGGCGCATCCCAGGCGCAGGTCTCGGTCAACTCCATCGGTGAGCGGGCCGGCAACGCCGCCTACGAGGAGTTCGTGATGGCCGTCGAGTCGCTCTACCAGACCGACACGGGGATCGACACGACGCGGATCACCGAGCTCTCGGAGATCGTCGAGGAGAAAAGCGGGATGCCGACACCGGGCAACAAGCCCGTCGTCGGCGACAACGCTTTCTCTCACGAGAGCGGCATCCACGCCGCCGGCGTCATCGAAAACTCCGACACCTTCGAGCCCGGCGTGATGACCCCCGAAATGATCGGTGCCGAGCGCAAGCTCGTCATGGGGAAACACACCGGTACCCACTCAGTTCGGGAACGACTCGTCGAGTGTGGCTTCGATCCCACCGACGAGCAGGTGCGCGCCGTCACCCGCCGCGTCAAAGATTACGGGGCCGAGAAGCGCCGCGTCACGGTCGACGTCTTGGAGCGCTTCGCCGAGGAGGCTGGCGTCGAACGCCAGTCCGAGGAAGAGGAGGTGCGCGTCTAAGGGATGTCTTCCCTGTTTGCTACCGGCCGCGAGCCCCAGCTATCGCGTTCGCTCCAGCGAACTGGCGCGACTCGTAAGGATTATCACCCTCGAGAGAGCTACGTAATCAGTAATGACGGTTCGCGCTTCCCTGTCGGCTCGTGTCCGCACAGTCGACACCAGCGCGCTCGCTCCGATTCGTATTGTAGGGGCATCCTAGCCCCATCTTCAGTACCTCGCAGCTCCGGACCGGAATCCGCATCGTTCTCCGAGCGATCAGCAATCCACCAGATGACACACTACCGTACACCACCCGATCGCCACACACTGGCGGGAGGTAATCGATGAGCGAACGCGCAGCAAAGGTCACGCCAACAGACGACGAACAGACCGACGAGCAGATCACCGACAGTGCCGCGCCCGACGCGGCGACCGAGCCCGACTCGGCAGCCGAGACCGAGTCCGAGACGACGCCCGAACCCGTCACCACGGGTGCCGAGGCCGTCGTTCGCGCACTCGAGAACGCAGGCGTCGAGTACGCCTTCGGCGTTCAGGGCGGGGCGATCATGCCCGTCTACGACGTCCTCTACGATTCGGACATCCGGCACGTGACGATGGCCCACGAACAGGGCGCAGCCCACGCGGCCGACGCCTACGGTATCGTCTCGGGCGAACCGGGCGTCTGTCTTGCGACGTCGGGGCCGGGCGCGACCAACCTGGTCACCGGCATCGCCGACGCCGACATGGACTCGGATCCACTGCTCGCGCTGACGGGACAGGTCCCGACGGAGTTCGTTGGCAACGACGCCTTCCAGGAGACCGACACCACCGGCGTCACGACGCCGGTCACGAAGGACAATACGTTCGCGAGCGACGCCGACCACGTCGGCAGCGACGTCACCGAGGCGTTCGCGCTGGCCCGCGAGGGCCGACCGGGGCCGACCCTGGTCGACCTCCCCAAAGACGTCACCAACGGCGAGACCGACCGCGAGCCCGACGACCCGAAAACGCCCGACACCTACCACGTGCAAGAGCGGGCCGACTCAGAAATCGTCGCGGCCGCGGCCGAGCGGATCGAGAACGCCGATCGTCCCGTCATGCTGCTTGGCGGCGGCGTTATCAAAGGCGAGGCCAGCGAGGCCTGTCGCGAGTTCGCCATCGAACACGAGATTCCGGTCATCACCACGATGCCCGGTCTCGGCGCGTTCCCCGAGGACCACGAGCTGTCCCTCGAGATGGCTGGCATGCACGGCACCGGCTACGCCAACATGGCGATCACCCACTGTGATACACTGATCGGGATCGGCACCCGATTCGACGACCGCCTGACCGGCGGCATCGAGACCTTCGCACCCGATGCGGAGGTCATCCACGTCGATATCGACCCCGCCGAAATCTCGAAGAACATCCACGCGGACTACCCGCTGGTTGGCGACGCCGAAATCGTCGTCGAACAACTCGCCGACGCGGTCGACGAGTCGCCGGCAGCCACGAAGTGGCGTGCCCAGTGCCAGCAGTGGAAATCCGACTACTCGATGGCCTACGAGGCACCCGAGGACAAACCGGTCCAGCCGGAGTTCGTCGTCGAAGCCTTAGACGAGGCCACGAGCGATCGGGCGATCGTCACCACCGGCGTCGGCCAACACCAGATGTGGGCCGCTCAGTACTGGACCTACACCGAACCGCGAACCTGGGTCTCGAGTCACGGCCTCGGAACGATGGGCTACGGTCTGCCCGCGGCAATCGGTGCGCGGCTGGCAGCTGACGACGACCAAGAGGTCGTCTGTGTCGATGGCGACGGCTCGTTCCTGATGACGCTGCAGGGACTCTCCGTGGCCGTCCGCGAGAACTTGGATATCACGGTCGCCGTGCTCAACAACGAGTACATCGGCATGGTCCGCCAGTGGCAGGACGCCTTCTTCGAGGGCCGCCACGCCGCTTCGGACTACAACTGGATGCCCGAGTTCGACAAGCTCGCCGAAGCCTTCGGCGCTTGTGGCTTCCGAATCGACGACTACGACGACGTCGCCGAGACCATCGAGGAGGCACTCGCCTACGACGGCCCCTCGGTGATCGACGTTCACATCGATCCCGACGCCAACGTCTACCCAATGGTGCCAAGCGGCGGCGACAACGGTCAGTTCGCACTGACGGAGGATCAATTATGAAACGAGGACTCGAAGGCCCACCACCGGAAGAACGACCCACGCCAGCGGGACGGCGCAACAAACAGGGCATTCGCATCGACCCCGAAGTCGAGGCGACCCACGAGCCCCGGCGCACCGTCATCTCGGCACTGGTCGCACACGAGCCCGGCGTGCTCTCGGACGTCTCGGGACTGTTCTCGAGACGGCAGTTCAACATCGAGAGCCTGACCGTCGGGCCCACCGAAGATGAGGATCGCGCGCGAATCACGATCGTCGTCGAGGAGCCCGACCCCGGAATCGACCAGGTCGAAAAACAGCTGCGAAAGCTCGTGCCGGTCATCTCCGTGCGCGAACTCGAGCCCGACGCGATGCGCCGCGAGCTGGCGCTCGTGAAAGTCGACGCCGAGGACCCGGCGGCGGTCAGCGCCGTCGCGGACATGTACGACGCGACGGCCGTCGACTCGAGTCCGGAGACGGCGACCTTCGAGATCACTGGCTCGCGCCAGAAGATCGAAGCCGCCGTCGACACCTTCAGCCAGTTCGGAATCCGAGAGGTGTCCCGGACGGGACTGACGGCGATGGCTCGTGGCACCGACCAGACCGCTGGAGCCGACCTGACAGCACAGCCCGCCGACGAGGCGAACTATAGCGACGCTACCCAACCAGCAGACGATGACTGACGAATTCACCACCGATATTTATTACGACGACGACGCAGACGTATCGACGCTTGACGACGAGACCGTGGCCGTACTGGGCTACGGCAGCCAGGGTCACGCCCACGCGCTGAACCTCCACGAGAGCGGGGTCGACGTAGTCGTCGGCCTGCGTGAGGACTCCTCCTCGCGCTCGGCCGCCGAAGCCGACGGGCTCACCGTCGAAGCGCCCGCCGACGCGGTCGCACAGGCTTCCTACGTGTCCGTGCTCGTGCCCGACACCGTTCAGGCGTCGGTCTACGAGAACGCCATCGCGCCCAACCTCGAGGCGGGTGACACGCTCCAGTTCGCCCACGGGCTGAACATCCACTACAATCAGATCGAGCCGCCGGAAGACGTCGACGTTACGATGGTCGCGCCCAAGAGCCCGGGCCACCTCGTCCGCCGCAACTACGAGAACGACGAAGGGACCCCCGGCCTGCTGGCAGTCTACCAGGACACGACTGGAGACGCAGCCGAGCGTGCCCTCGCGTACGCGAAGGGAATCGGCTGTACCCGCGCTGGCGTCATCGAGACGACGTTCCAGGAAGAGGTCGAATCGGACCTCTTCGGCGAGCAGGCCGTCCTCTGTGGCGGCGTCACCTCGCTGGTCAAACACGGCTACGAGACGCTGGTCGACGCGGGCTACTCGCCCGAGATCGCCTACTTCGAGTGTCTCAACGAACTCAAGCTGATCGTCGATCTGATGTACGAAGGTGGCAACATGGAGATGTGGAACTCCGTCTCCGACACCGCCGAGTACGGCGGTCTCACCCGTGGCGACCGCGTTGTCGACGAGTCCGTCCGTGAGAACATGGACGAGGTCCTCGAGGAAATCCAGAACGGCGAGTTCACACGCGAATGGATCGTCGAGAACCAGGCTGGCCGCCCGAGCTACGGCCAGCTCCGCAACGCAGAACAGAACCACGAGATCGAAGACGTTGGCGAGCGACTGCGCGACCTGTTCGCCTGGGCCGAGGACGACGAAACCGAAGAGGAGTCCGTCCAGGTGCAAGCCGACGACTAACCGAAAACGGAAAGCGACCAATCATGAACGAAACCGACACCACAACAGACACGATGGCTGACATCAGCCATACGAATCCCTACACCGGGGAGACAGCCGGCCGGCTGTTCAACCGGGGGCCGATCGTCGCCGCCGACGGGGGCGAGGCGGAGGCCAACGGAAACGGGCGTACCGACAAGAAACAGAAAATGCGTGACGTCGATCACACGCCACCGAAACAGGCAGCCGACGCAAACCGCGTCTTCGAGCGCGGGACCGAACACGAGCGGCGTTCTGACCGTGAGACGGTAGTAGAAGAAGAGGAAGAGGAATGAGCGAGGGAACACTGTACGACAAGGTCTGGGATCGACACAAAGTCACCACGCTGCCGACCGGACAGGATCAGCTGTTCATCGGCCTCCACCTCATCCACGAGGTCACGAGTCCGCAGGCGTTCGGGATGCTCCGCGAGCGCGACTTAGAGGTCGCCTATCCGAAGCTAACCCACGCGACAGTCGACCACATCGTCCCGACGGCCGACCAGTCTCGTCCCTACGAGGAGGACGCGGCCGAAGAGATGATGTCCGAACTCGAGGAGAACGTCCGCGAGGCCGGCATCGAGTTCTCGGACCCGACGACGGGCGATCAGGGGATCGTCCACGTTATCGGACCAGAGCAGGGCCTAACGCAGCCCGGCAAGACGATCGTCTGTGGAGACTCCCACACCAGCACGCACGGTGCGTTCGGTGCGCTCGCGTTCGGGATCGGGACCTCCCAGATCCGCGACGTGCTTGCGACGGGCACCGTCGCCATGGAGAAACAGAAGGTCCGCAAGATCCAGGTCGACGGCGAACTCGGCGAGGGTGTCGAAGCCAAAGACATCATCCTCGAGATCATCCGCCGACTCGGAACGGAAGGCGGCGTCGGCTACGTCTACGAGTACGCCGGCGAGGCCATCGAGAACCTCAACATGGAAGGGCGGATGTCGATCTGTAACATGTCCATCGAGGGCGGCGCTCGCGCGGGCTACGTCAACCCCGACGAGACCACCTACGAGTGGCTCAAAGCAACCGACTACTTCCAGGAGAACCCCGAGAAGTTCGACGAGCTCAAACCCTACTGGGAGTCGATCGCGTCGGACGAGGACGCCGAGTACGACGATGTCGTCCACATCGACGCAAGCGAGCTCGAGCCGGTCGTCACCTGGGGCACCACGCCCGGCCAGGGCGTCGGTGTCACCGAGCCGATTCCGGCACCCGAGGAGCTACCCGCGGAGAAACAGGATACGGCACGACGCGCTCAGGAACACATGCGCGTCGAGCCCGGCGAGACGATGGAAGGCTACGACATCGACGTCGCCTTCCTCGGCTCCTGTACGAACGCCCGCCTGCCGGACCTGCGACGCGCTGCCGAGATCATTGAGGGCCGACAGGTCGACGACGACGTCCGTGCAATGGTCGTTCCTGGCAGCCAGCGCGTTCAGCACGCTGCCGAGGAAGAAGGCCTCAAAGACACGTTTGAGGAAGCCGGCTTCGAGTGGCGCAACGCCGGCTGTTCGATGTGTCTCGGCATGAACGAAGACCAACTCGAGGGCGACGAGGCAAGCGCCTCCTCCTCGAACCGGAACTTCGTTGGCCGACAGGGCTCGAAAGAGGGCCGAACCGTGCTGATGAACCCACAGATGGTCGCTGCGGCGGCAGTCACTGGGGAAGTGACTGACGTGCGCGACTTACAGGAGGTGACCGTCGCATGAGCGGAAGCGACGAGGTCGAGATTCCGGAAGTCGATTACGTCTCGGGATCGGGCATCCCGGTCCGGGGCAACGACATCGACACCGACCAGATCATCCCTGCGCGCTTTATGAAGGTCGTCACCTTCGACGGGCTGGGCGAGTTCGCCTTCTTCGACCTGCGCTTCGACGACGACGACAACCCCAAAGACCACCCGATGAACGAGGATCGGTTCCAGAATTCGTCGGTGATGGTCGTCAACAGTAACTTCGGCTGTGGCTCCTCGCGCGAGCACGCTCCCCAGGCGCTAATGCGCTGGGGCATCGACGCGATCATCGGCGAGAGCTTCGCCGAGATTTTCGCGGGTAACTGCCTGGCGCTCGGGATTCCGACCGTCACGGCAGACAGCGAGACGATCCAGGAACTGCAGGACTGGGTCGACGAACACCCCGACGAGGAAATCGAGATCGACGTCGAAGCCGAGGAAGTCACCTACGGCGATACCACGATCGACGTCACCGTCGATGAGGCCCAGCGCAAGGCCCTCGTCGATGGTGTCTGGGACACGACGGCGCTGATGAAGTCCAACGCCGACGCAGTCCGCGAGAAGGCTAAGGAACTCCCCTACGTCGACGACGAAGCGATCCCCGAAGCGGAGTAAGGAGTCGGTTTCAACCGGTCGCTCCGTTTTTCTCCTGACTCGAATCGAGTCGAACTGCCGACACCTCGAGTCGCCACTCTCCGCTTGCGATCACGAACGCGATTAGAGGCCACGGAATCGCGAGATACTTCGGACGATAGCCCGGACGATCCTGTATGGCTCGCTCCCTCGACGTGCCCCTTTTCGTGTTCCTCGCCGTTCTCTGGGGACTGTCGTTTCCGGCGATTTCGATCGGCCTCGAGCATCTCCCGCCGCTGCTGTTTGCAGCCGTTCGATACGACATCGCGGCAATCTTGCTCCTAGCCTACGCTGGCGCTCGAGTCGATGGCTGGGTGCCGACTCGCCGGAACGACCTAGCAGCTGTTACGGGCGGCGGTATCTTTCTGATCGGTGGCAACGGCTTGCTCTTTCTGGCCCAGCAGACCGTCCCGAGCGGCGTCGCCGCGATCATCCAGGGACTGGTTCCCATCATCACCGCGTTGTGGGCGGTCGTGCTGCTCGGTGAGCGGCTCTCGCCGCTCGGTGCCGTCGGGGCCGCGATCGGCTTTTTCGGCGTCGCGCTCGTCGTCCAGCCCGATCCGAGCAATCTGCTTGCGGGCGACACACTCGGCCGGCTGCTCGTCGTCGGACAGGTGTGCAGCATCGCGCTCGGTGGAGTTCTGATTCAGCGCGCCGGCCCGACTATCGAGCGTGGGGCGCTGGTCGGCTGGTCGATGGGCATCGGCAGCATCGTTTTACACGCCGCCAGTCTCGCCGCTGGAGAGGTTCCATCGCCGTCGCTCGTCGTCCCCACCGCAGTCGGCGCGCTCGTCTATCTCGGCGTCTTCGCGACTGCTATTGCCTTCCTGATCTACTTCCGGATCCTCGAGGAACACGGCGCGTTCGAGGCGGCGCTGGTCGGCTACGTGGTCCCGATCGTCGCGACGGTTGCGGGCGTCGTGTTTCTCGAGGAGTCGATCAGTACGGTGACGGTTGCCGGGTTCGGGCTGGTCGTCGTCGGGTTCGCGTTGCTCAAACGACGTGCGATCGCCAACGCAATCGGAATCAGCACTGGTGTCGGAAGTCCCTAAGCGACGACCAGTCCGGCAATCGATACCCTCTTTTCGGCCCCGCGACGATGGTTGGCCATGACTCACGAAATCGCCGTGATTCCGGGCGACGGGATCGGACAGGAAGTAACACCCGCTGCAGTCGAAGTCCTCGAGACGCTCGACATCGACTTCGAATTCATCGAAGCGGAAGCCGGCGACGCGGTCAAAGAAGAGACCGGCGAGGCGCTCCCACAGGAAACCTATGACCTGGCGGCGTCGGCCGACGCGACGCTGTTCGGTGCGGCTGGTGAGACGGCCGCGGACGTCATCCTGCCGCTCCGTGAGGCAGTCGATTCATTCGTCAACGTCCGGCCCGCGAAGGCGTATCCGGGGATCGACGCTGTTCGCCCCGAAACTGATCTGGTCTTCCTCCGGGAGAACACCGAGGGTGTCTATTCGGGCCACGAGGATCGACTGACCGACGACGTCTCGACGCTCACCCGCGTCGTCACGGAGTCGGCCTCCGAACGGCTCGCCGAGTTCGCCTGTGACTACGTCGCCAACAGCGACAAGCACGACAGCTTCACGATCGTCCACAAGGCCAACGTCATGCGTGAGACGGACGGACTCTTCCGTGATACCGTCAAGTCGGTCGCCGACGAGCAGGGCGTCGACACCGACGAGGTGCTGATGGACGCCTTCGCGACGCGGGTCTGTCTCGATCCCGACCAGTTCGACGTCGTTGTCTGCCCGAACCTCGCGGGCGACGTGCTCTCCGATCTGGCTGCTGGCCTCGTCGGTGGGCTCGGCCTGCTCCCCTCGGCCAACATCGGCCCCGAGCGCGCCCTGTTCGAGCCGGTCCACGGGACCGCACCCGACATCGCCGGCGAGAGCGTCGCGAACCCAGCCGCAAAGATCATCTCTGCCGCGATGATGCTCGAGTACCTCGGCTACGAAGAAGAGAGCGAGGCCGTCAACGCGGCCGTCGAAGCCACGCTCGCCGAAGGGCCGCGCACGCCCGACCTGGGCGGAGACGCGTCGACCGAGGACGTGACTGCCGCGGTCATCGACCGACTGTAGCGCCGCCACACTGGCCGTCTCGTTTTCAACGGGTCCGAACTGGCAGCGCCGCGGCCAATTCACTCCGGCCGGAGAATTATCAGGGATGGTGTGGTATCGAGTGCCATGTTTCGAGACGACACTCTCGCAGGTGTCGATTCACGGATCGCCGATACCGACCGCCTCACAACGCACTATCTCGAGTCAGGTAACACCGATCAAAGCGGAACCGGGGAGGAGGGCCAGACTGTTATTTTCCTTCACGGAAACGTCTCTTCCTCGCGGTTCTTCGAAGACGTGATGGCCGCTTTGCCTGCACGTCATCGGGCGATTGCACCCGATCTGCGCGGATACGGTGATTCGGAGACGGGGCCGGTCGACGCGACAACCGGACTCGACGACTACGGAGACGATATACACGCGCTCGTAGCCGAGCTCGAACTCGAGACGCCGTTCGTCCTCGTGGGCTGGTCGAACGGCGGCGGGGTCGCGATGCGGTACGCGATCGATCACCCCGAAGACGTCGCCGCCCTCGTACTCGTCAATCCGCTCTCGCCGTACGGATTCGGCGGGACGAAAGACGTCGACGGAACGCCCTGCTTCGACGACTATGCCGGTTCCGGTGGCGGAATGGGTAACGATGCGTTCGTTGCGGGCCTCGCGGATCGCGACCGGAGTGAGGAAGACCAAGCCTCGCCGCGAAAGGTCCTGCGAACCTACTACGTCGATCCGACCCACGAGTTCGACCCCAACCGCGAGGAGTCCTATCTGACTGGAATGCTCGATACGGCGACCGGCGACGAGAACTATCCGGGTTCGTCGACACCGAGCGACAACTGGCCGGGCGTCGCGCCGGGCGAGCTGGGCGTGAATAACGCCATCTCGCCGAAGTACTGCGACCTCGAGGCGATCACCGAGATTGATCCCGACGACAAGCCGCCGGTGCTGTGGCTCCGCGGTGACTCAGACCAGATCGTCTCGAACGCCTCCCTGTTCGACCTCGGCACGCTCGGCCGAATGGGCGAACTCCCGGACTGGCCCGGCGAGGACGTCTTCCCACCGCAGCCCATGGTCGACCAGACCCGCGCCGTCCTCGAGCGTTATGCCGACCGCGGCGGCGCATACGAAGAAGTCGTCTTCAGCAACGTCGGACACACGCCCCACGTCGAGGTTCCGAACGACTTCCTAGAACAGATCACTGGAGTCCTCGAGTAGCTCAGACGATATCGAGCGTGTCCCGATCAGCACCTGCCAGTTCGACCAGCGCGTCGGCCTCGAGCAGGTGACACTCGCCGGGAACCACGAGCAGATGCAGCGGGTCGCCGAACTCTTGTTGTGCGAGTTCGGTCATCGTCCCGGCCTCGACGAGCGGCTCCGGGCTGCCCGCACGGGCGACGACGACGCCGACGAGATCAGGATATTCCTCAGCGAGTAGCTCTGCGCCGACGTCGGCAGTCATGTACTCCTCACGTTCGGCTTTGATATCCAGATAGACGACCGTGTGAAGGCCGTCAGCGCGGTTCTCGTCGATCGTTTCGGTTACGCTTGCGGGAAGCCCTTCAGCACCGTGGGCGTAGGGGAAGGGAAGCGTCGTCGCCTTGCCGAACCGGTAGTTCTGGAGGCCGGTCAGCGAGCTGGTCGCCGTCTGGGCCGTGACACCGTGGATGACCCGCGTCTCGATCCCGCGCTCGTGGGCTCGCAGGCGCAGGTCGACGTGGGTCGTCGAGATCATCGTGTCGCCCGCCGTCAGGAACGCGACGTCCTCGTCTTCGGCCGCCTCGAGCATGTCTTCGGGGTGTTGTTCGACGCCGGCGCGGTCTCGGACGTCGATCTCGAGATCATGGGAGGACTCGAGGTCATCGATCGTCGTCCCGATTAGCTGGCTGGTGTAGAACTCGGCGTAGACGCGGTCGGCCGCCTGCAGGGCGTCTCGCCCCTCGACGGTGATCGAGCGTTCGTCGTAGAGGCCGAGGCCGATGAAGGTGAGCATAGCCGCTCGTAGTCGTAGCGGCCGGAATACGCTTTCGAGATGCTGCCCCTGCGAACCCTGTTGGCGTATCGTCTCGAGCGGACAAGTGATCGAGACAGTCATCGATGAAGGTACTTTCACAGCGCCGGACATTCTATATAGCGATTATTGGTTTATCTACCGTGCTGCAGGGGAGCAGTCGGCCAAAACGTCAGCGTTACAGCGCCTCGCCGGCCAGTCCGAGTATGGAAGTTCCGTGCGTCCGCGTCGCGCGTGAAGCCGGCGAAGCGACGCGTACGACGCTCGCCGACGCGGATCTGATCGACGACGACTACGAAATCGCCGTCGAAGACGGCTGGCTCTATATTCCGATTACCGACCCCGACGCCGTTCAGGCAGTGCTCGAGGACGGCGAAATCGTCTCCCGGACGGTCGACGAACGCGACACGCAGACGACACCGGCCGATCTCCTCTCGTTCGAGCCCTCCTACGAACGGCTCGGCAGGGCCGCGCTCATCGACGAAGACGATTCCGAGCGCGCACGTGAGATCGCAGACGCCATCCTCGAGTCCGATCTTCCTGTCGAGACAGTGCTCAACAAGGCCTCGAAGGTCAAAGGCGAGACGCGTGTCCGTGACTGGGAGCTGCTCGCAGGCGAGGACACCGAAGTCGTCCACCGCGAGTACGGCTGTGAGTTCGCACTCGATCTCGCCGAGGTGTACTTCTCGCCACGACTTGCGACCGAGCGCAACCGTGTCGCCGAGCAAGTCCGAGCGGGTGAACATGCCTTCGACATGTTCGCCGGCGTTGGCCCTTTCGTCGTCCCGTTTGCGAACCGCGGCGCGGAGTGTGTCGGGGTGGATATCAACGCCGACGCGATCGACTACCTGCGCGAGAACGCCCGCCGCAACGGGGTCGAAGACCGTGTGACGGCGATCAACGACGACGTTCGCGACGTCGCAACCGACTACGAGGGCTGGGCTGACCGCATCATGATGAATCTCCCCCACAGCGCCGACGAATTCCTCGAGGCGGCCGTGACGCTCGCCGGCGACGATTGTGTCCTCCACTACTACGATATCCAGCACGAAGACGACCCATTCGGGCCGGGCGAACGCGCGATCCGTGCGGCCGCCGAGCCAGAGTACGACGTGACCGTCGAGACGCGCCACACCGTCCGGTCGTACGCCCCCCACGAGCTGAACGTGTGTCTGGACGTGCGCCTCGAGCGATAATCTGTTAGCCAGTGGCTCGGAACTCGTTCACACGACTGGATCGATTCGCAACCCTTATGGCTGGTATCGGCCCTACGAATGAATGCAATCGCGCCGGTGTAGCTCAGACTGGCAGAGCGAATCCTTCGTAAGGATTAGGTCGAGGGTTCAAATCCCTCCACCGGCTTCCTTCTAGACGATCGATACAATATTTGAACTAGTTCTTACTGGCCTCATTCGGCTGAAGCGAAGCTCCGTTGGCGACCCGCTCGGTGCGCGATTCAGGTGAAATGTATTATCGAGTACCACAGTGTCTACGTTCGGCCGTGAACAATTGACGTCGTATCCGTCGTCCGGTGTTTCGCGGTGTTCCGTGTTTGATTGCACTTCGAGCGGTACCTATTGACTGACTACGAGAGTGAGTCCCGATTCGTCCGTTTCAAATCTGCTACGACAGTGTTTTAGACGAACAGACTGGCCTGGAACCACATCGAGACGATGAAATAAATCTTATATGACGATATAGAATTCGTCGGCTGGTCCCAGTGTGGCCATAGAGCCAATCGAAAGCGGGATCGGGAGCGCTCGCGAGACCCGCTGCAGTGATCCGACAGCGGTCATGGGAACCCGCGAATCACGGACTGCAGTCGCTTGTTTACGTTCGCCCGGACTCGAGGAGAACAATCGCGAAACAGGTGTTGCAGCGAAGCGGTCGGTTAGTCCGCCAGCGGCGACTCGGTCCCGCGGACGCTGTCGACGATGACATCACCGTCGGGCCGGCAGGCGATCCAGAAGAGCTTGTAGGCGTCGACCGACCGAGCGAAGGTCACGTCCGGCTCGGAGCCGACTGCGACTTTTCTGAGCGTCCATTTGAACACGGCGTCCTCGGCCTTTCGGCAGGTCTGTTCGTCGGAGAGTTCCGATGGGATCACGAGCACGTCGTCGACCGTTCGCGTCTGCGTTTCCGGGAACGTGTCGGCCCGCACAGCCAGCCGACGCGCGCGATCGACGGTGACGATGTAGTCGATGTCGCGGTCCGTGATCACTGGCCGCTCGATCGTCGCGACTGCGTCGTAGACGCGGTAGGGATACGCGACGGCACCGACGCGGCCGCTCGAGTCGACGTCCTCACGCGCGACCGTCGGTGTGATGACCGGCAGTTCGGTACGCTCGTGGCGACCGCCTGTGGCATCGGCCGGTGGTTCCGGCGGGCGACGTGGCGTGCTCATTTACTCGTCACCCTCGTCCCAGTAGTCGGTCGCGTCGACGTGAGCGCGGATGGTGTCGGTCTCTGTGACAGCCTTCGGGGAGACGTCGCGACCGCCGTCAGTGACGTAGTCGGGCGTTCCAGTCGGACTCTCAGTGCTCGAGAGCGCCGAAAGCGGTTTGTCGAACACGTTGAAGTGGTCGTTGACGCCCTCGGGCGGACGCGTGAGCAGCGAAACGACGACCAACGTCGTCGTCGAGAGGATAAAGGCAGGGAAGAGCCCGTAGACGCCCACCAGTCCCGAGAGGAACGGCGACGCGTCGACTGCACTCTGAAGTCCGAGCACGCCGAGGAGTGCCGACAGCTGCGTCCACAGGAACATCGTCGCCGTGCCGACGATCATGCTCGCGACCGAGCCCTTGGCTGTGACGCGTTTCCACCACAGCGACGCGATCAGTGTCGGGCCGATGGCCGCACCGAGACCGCCCCAGGCGTAGTCGAGGACGAGCGTGTAGATCGGGGTGTCTTTCGCGATGTAGGCGAAGGCGATACTCGCCGCACCGAGCGCGAGCGTGACGAGCTGAGAGTAGCGGACGAGTTTCGCCTGGCTCGCGTTCGGATTGACATAGCCGTGGTAAACGTCCTCGACGATGGCGCTGGTCGCGACGAGCAGCTGCGAGTCGGCGCTCGACATCATCGCGGCGAGGGCCGCCGCCAGGATGATCCCCGCGATCGCGCCGGGGAAGAACTCGAGCGTGAGCATCGGCATGACGTTATTCGGGTCATCGATGCCACCCTGACCGAAGGCGACCAGCGCGTACAGTCCGACGAAGCCAGCGCCGATGTAGGCGACGAACATGAACAGTTGGGCGACCAGCGCCGCCAGCCGGATGTTTTTGACCTCATCGATCCCCATGAAACGCACCATCACGTGGGGGTTCCCTGGGATACCGAGTCCGATGGCAGCGTAGCTAATGATGCCGAAGATCGCCGCCCAACCGGTCATTCCGGCCGTGATACTTGTGTACGAACTCCCGACAGACGCGAGGTCGTTGAACGGAAGCCCGTAGTTGGTAAACGCCAGGATCGGCAGGATGATGAACGCGAGCAGGATGATCGCGCCCTGGAAGTAGTCGGACCACGCGACGGCGAAGTAGCCGCCGAGCATCGTGTAGCCGACGACGATGACGCCGCCACCGAGGATGCCGACCAGCGGCTCGACGCCGGTGAGCACCTCGAGTAGCGTCCCGGCGGCGACGATCTGTGCACCCACGTATCCACCTTCGAAGATCATCAGCACGACTGCCGAGACGCCCTTGACGAGTCCGGTGTCGTCCTGCAGACGCGTCTCGAAGAAGGTCGGTAGCGTGACCGCTTTCACGATCTCGGTGTATTTCCGGAGGCGTTTCGCGAGCCCGGCCCAGGCGAACAGGTCGGCCGGAATCATGCCGAGCCCGTTGTAGAAGGCCATCACGCCCGTCCCGAAGGCGTCGCTTGGGACACCGAGCGTGAGCCAGCCGCTCATCTCGGAGGCCCGTTCGGAAAAGCCCGTGACGACTGGGCCGACGCTTCGACCGCCGATGACGTAGTCGTCGACGGTGTCCATGAGCCGAGAGGAGTAGAGCCCGATCCCGAGCAGGATGAGGAGATACGCCGCGAACGTTCCGAGGACCCACGCGCCGGCTGAGCCGGCGAGTCCGCTACTGGGCATACTCGCTCTCCTCGTATTGTGCTCGCAGTCGTTTTTCGCGCCGTCCTTCCCAGACGTAGTACACGCCGAGCATCACCAGATACACGACGAAGGGACCGAACAGCCACACGAGATCGACCGAACTATTCGCAGGCATTACCGTCGTGTCGACACCACCCGGATATAAGCGCGTCGAGGGAGAGCGCCGCCGACCTGTCAGCCTCTCGAGCGCTAATAGAACGCGGACACCGCGAGGATGACAGCGAGACCGAGGACGGGATAGTCGACTCGCGAGAACGCAAGCGCCGGGAGCGTGGGGTTCCACGCGAAACACCGCGCCCGCAGCGCGAGCGAGAGTCGGTCAGCCCGATCGAACGCGCGCGCGACGCCGAGCATGCCGATCGTGCTGGCGCGGTCGACCACGCCGCGTTCAGTTCCCAGCCGGGCGGCCATCGCTTCCCGGATCGTCCGCAGATCGCCACGGAGGACGGGGAGAAACCGGAAGACGAGCCCGACGCCAACGCCGAGGAGCTGTCCCGGCTTGCCGGGGATCGTCCGCTGGATCGCCGCTCGAGAGTCACGTACCGGCGTCGATCGGACATAGGCGGCGCTGACGAGCAGGATAAGCAGCACCCGATAGCTCGCCAGCCCCGACGCAACGGCGGCCGATCGGTCGAACCAGGGTGGGCCGACGGTGACACCCGCGAGCAGCGGCGCGAGCGCGAGGACGACCAGCGCGAGCCGGTAGGAGACGAGGGTCCGTCGGAGCGACAGCCGCGCTGTGGCCATCGCGACCGCCGTCAAAGCCGAGAAGGCGATGAGCGCACGCGGCGTCGTATGCGCCAGCGCGGTGGCGGCGAATCCGATCTGGACCGCCAGCTTGGCTCGCGGATCGAGCCGGTGTGCGAGGCTTTCGTCTGGTTCGTAGGTCAGCATCGTGTGGTATCCGGTACGCGTACCTCGAGTCCGTCGAGTTCGGCCAGTGCGTCCGCAGGCGGGCCATCGACGGCGACGCGGCCGTCGTGCATGGCGATCACCCGGTCGGCAAGTTCGCAAACGTCCCGAAGATCGTGGGTGGCAAGCAGGACGCCGGTGCCGTCGGCTGACAGCGACGCGAGGCGCTCGAGAACCGAGCGGCGCGCGGGAGCGTCCAGGCCAGTAAATGGTTCGTCGAGGACGAGGTGGGTCGGCTCCATGGCGAGCGCGCCGGCGATCGCCACGCGGGACTGCTCACCGCCTGAGAGCGCGTCGATACGCTCGTCTTCGCGGCCGGCCATGTTCACGGTCTCGAGTGCGGCCGTGACGCGGCGGTCGATCTCCGCGCGGTCGAGCCCGAGGTTTTCGGGGCCGAAAGCGATGTCCTCGCCGACGGTTGCGGCGACGAACTGGTCGCGCGGGTGCTGGAAGACCATGCCGACGCTCGAGCGGGCGGCGATCAGGTCCTCGGCGACCGGCGTTCCGTCGACGAGCACCTCGCCGGAGTCGGGCTCGAGGAGGCCGTTGGAATGGCGCAACAGTGTCGTCTTCCCGCTGCCGTTTGCTCCCGCCAACAGGACGAACTCGCCGGCGTCGATCGACAGCGAGACGTCCTCGAGGACGGGGACATCGTCGAACGCGTGGGAGACAGATCGAAACTCGATCATCGCTGCTGTGTAAGCTGGGGACCGGTCATGTGGCGATACGTTCGGCCTCGACGATGGCAACCACGGCCGCGATCTTGATGAGATCGCCCGGAATAAACGGCACGACGCCGATTTCGATCGCTTTGACTGTGCTGAGTTCGAGAACGTACCCGAGCCAAGCGGCCCCGAGCAGGTAGATAACGGTCAGCGCCGCGAGTAGCGTCACGACGAGGACCGGCCGCGACAGGTCGGCGGGATCACCGTCTTCGCTCAGCCGGTGGACAACGGCTCCAATCAACAGCGCCGCGGTCGGATACGACCAGAGATAGCCGGCGCTGTTGCCGACGAGGACCCCGAGTCCGGAGGCACGTTCGGCGAAGATGGGGAGTCCGACCGCGCCGGCAGTTAGGTACAGCAAGAGCGAGAACGCTCCCCAGTACGGGCCGAGGTAGAGTCCCGCGAGATAGACGACGATCACCCCAAGCGATATCGGTATCGGCGAGAACGGGATCGGGATTGACCCGACGAAGACGGCCGCCCCCATCAGCGCTGCGAGGACGGCTGCCCGTGCGAAAGGCTTGACGACATCGTCGTCAACGAGTTCGACTGAATGCTGATCCGTTGCCATACCTCCGCTCTCTCGTAAACCAGGATGAAAACTTCGGTTTCCGAGACGAGGTATGAGCGGACCGACATGTCCTTGCAAGCGATCACCGGCTCAGTACCTAGAATCGGCGCGAAACAGGATGCTTCCTCTCAGCGTCACTGGCAGTTTCGATCGACCCACGACACGTCAGCGACGGCAGGTTCGAGCGTCAATCGGCTGTCTACGACCGTCGAACGCACAACGGGCCATAGTAATAGCTGGTTGTCTCGGTTCGCTAACCGAAACGACCGGCGGCCTTATGCGATCGTTCGGTCCGGTGGTGGGAAAATGAGTCGTCTGCGTTCAGAGCCGAGACGGGGCGAAATCGGGGACTGTCCGAAGGAGAGTGAGCAGGCGTTCGCAGATTGGGAGGTGCCGACAGATGAGACGGATTGAGACGAACGCGGCTGTCGTTGTACTGCTTTCGGCCGCGCTGGTCGGCAGCGCGATGGCGCTGCCGCTGCTGGGCGGAACCGGCGGGCGAGTCGTCAGCGACGAGGCGGCCACCGAAGCGGCCGCCGGGGCACCGGCCACACTCGAGCAGGCCGTCGTCCAAAACGACTCGCAGCCCACTGCCGAGTCCGAACTAGTGACCTTCGATCAGGAGGCGACGGCTGACGGTGGAACCGAGCAAGTGACGGGCCAGGAAACCACTGCAGCCGTCGAGGCCGGCGTCGCGGAAGGTGTCGACCTCGCTCAAGCCCAAGGTATCGAAGTGACACAGGAACAGCGAACGGCGGCGCTCGAGGCCGCTCAGTCGGCAGTGCAGCAGTATCAAACCGTCGAGGCCGAGCAGGTGCAGGCGGCGACGGCAGGGGCCGTCCACGGCTCGCTGATCCAGTCACAGTCGGTCAACGTGACCCAGATTCAGTCCGCAGTCAGCGGGGCGACCGACGGCGCGCTCTCACAGTCCCAGTCGGCGAACGTGACCCAACTCCAGAGCGCGACGTGGGGCGCGGCACACGGGGCGCTCGCCCAGAGCCAGCGCGTCAGCGCCGAGCAGATTCAGGTCGCGAGTCGGGGCGCGGCTGCAGGTGCCACGCGAGAAGCAGGGGTGAACGATATCGGCAAGGCACCACACGTACAGGAAGCCGCCCAGGGCGCGGCCTACGGTGCGCTGACGCAATACCAGTCAGTCACGGCCGAGCAGCGCCAGCGAGTCACCCTCGAGCATGTCCAGCACGCGGCCGCCGGGGGTGCAGCCGGCGCGCTCGCAGGGAGTACACGCGCAGTCCTCACACAGGAACAGCGCGTTGACGTCGAGCAGCGCCAGCGGGTAACGATCAAGCAGGTCCAGAAGGTCGCAGCAGGGGCGGCAAAAGGCGCGCTCGTCCAGGAGCAGTCAGTCTCGGTCGAGCAGACGCAAGCCGCCGCTCGCGGGGCCGGACGCGGCGCGCTGACACGGGTCCAGCGCATCAGTATCGAGCAGCGCCAGCGGATTTCGATCACGCAGGTGCAGGAAGCCGCCTTCGGCGCGGCGAAGGGCGCGATTTCGCAGAGTCAGGAGGCGACCGTCGAACAGATTCAGGCCGCCGCTGCCGGGAGCGCGGGCGGCGTGCTCGTCCAGCGCCAGTCGATCTCGGTTTCGCAGATCCAGTACGCCGCAGTCGGTGCCGCTGAGGGTGCAGTCACGTCCGCGATCCAACGTCAAGCAGTGACGATTGAGCAGATTCAGGCGGCGGCGTTCGGTGCTGGCGAGGGTGCAGTAACCCAGACGCAACTCGTCGAGGTGACGCAAGTCCAGCGCCTCGCAGCCGGTGGTGCAAGCGGTTCGCTCGTTCAGGCACAGTCGGCGACAGTCACGCAGATCCAGACGGCAGCCCAGGTCGCCACGCAGGAGACGGCCCAACTCGTCCAATCCCAACGAATCAGCATCACGCAACTGCAGACGTTGACCCAAGAGGCCGCAGCCGAGGCGACCGCCTACGCGGTGGACGAAGACACCAACGACGTGACCCAAATCACCCAGCGCGTCACGGTCATCATTGAACAGCGGATCGAAACGATCGACCGGCTCGAGGGGACAGCATCGATCGACTTCCCTGACCAGGAGTCGACCGGTGAGCAAGTCACTATCGCGAACGTGTCGCTCTCGGAGGGCGGGTTCGTCGCGGTCTACGACAGCGCAGACACCGACCCGGACGGCGTCGTCGGCGTCTCCGACTATCTCGAGCCGGGAGACCACCAGAACGTCACGATCGACCTCGACGAGCCGCTCGCGGCCAGCGGCACGCTCGTGGCGGTCCCACATCACGACACGAACGACGACGAAACGTTCCAGTACGTCGACGCAGACGGCGAGGTGGACGTGCCATACGTCACCGGTGCTGGCGCGCCGGTGAGCGACAGCGCGGTCGTGACGCTCACAGACGACACCGATGCTGACGAGACCGACGCGACGCTGTCGGTCTCGGACCAGGAAGGCAGCGGCGAGACGCTCACTGTCGACGAAGCGAACGCGTCCGTCCCCTACACCGTCACCGCGTCGTACGACGGTGAGACGGTCACAAGCGACACGTTCGCTGCTGGCGAGGCAATGACAGATCTCTCGCTCGAGCTAGAGCCACCGATCGAAGAGAACACCTCCGTCAACGTCTCCGTAGTCGGCGAAGACGGTGCCACGCTCGCGACCGAGACCGTCGGGTATACCGTCGTGAACGATACCACCGACGACAGCCCCGAAGTGTCGCTGTCGGTCGACAACCAGACCGGTGACGGCGAAACGCTGACGATCGACGCGGCGAGTGCGTCGGTTCCGTACGTTCTCGCGGCTGAGTATAACGGAGAGCGTGTCACAAGCGACACGATCGAGGCGAACGCGACGGTCGCAGCCGAACCCCTCGCGCTCGAGCCGCCGATCGAGGAAAACACCACCGTCGACGTCTCCGTACGCGCCGCGGCCGACGACGCGGTGCTGGCAAACGACTCCATCGAGTACGCGGTCGAGGAGCCGGAACCCGGGGAGCCGACGGCGAATCTCACGGTGGCCGATCAGGTCGGTGACGGCGAGACACTGACCGTCACACAGGCGAATGCGTCCGTCGCGTACGCCATCACCATCACCGACGAGGACGGGACCCAGCTCGCAGCGAGTGAGGTCTTCACTGCAAACGAGACGATCGGTCCCGAGGAGTTCACGCTCGAGCCGCCGCTCGAGGCGAATGCGACGCTCGAGGTGGCGGTCGTCACGGCCGATGATGGGACGCCCATCGAGACGGCGAGCGTCGAGTACACGGTCGACGGCCCGCCGCCGGGATTCGACGTGGAGTTTACGAGCTGTCAGCGCGCAGAAGTCACTGCGTCGCTTGCGGAAGGTGACTCGGTCGCCGCCAGTACAATATTCTACGCACCCGGCGGCGTCGGCAACACCATCGTGGAAGACATCGTCACCGCCGGTGACGAGATTCCGGCACCGTACAATGGAACGATCGTCTTCGAAATCGGCGACGAGCGCCGTGTCACGACAGAGGGCGAGCAGGTGCTCGTCGAAGTGCCAGATTATGGCTCCTTCGGGACGTACATCTCGGGGATCAGTTCGCCCGAAGCGGCACCGATCGGCAGCATCGACTATCCGAACTTGTTGGAGGGGTGTGACGAAGAGATACGACCCGAACGGCCGTCGATCGCGGTCGAAGAGACGACGCCTACCGAGGATGGCATCGACGTGACGTTCAGCTACGAGAACCCGAACGACGCCCCGTTGGGCTCGTCCAGCCGATTCGTCGAGGGCACCACGACAGCCGAGCCGCCATCCGAGTTCGAGCCGGGCCAGCACACGTTCACCGTCGAGTGGACGCCCGAGAGCGACGACGAACGGCTCGTCTGGGAGGCCGACTTCTCGACGTTCGGGTACGAGGAGCCACTCACCGCCGCGACACCGCCCGCCGGCGAGCTCGAGCCGTCCGAGCCTGCAACGTTCGGCGTTTCGATTACAGACTCCAACAGTCCGGTCGTGCAGGGTGAGCCACTCGAGGTCGATGCCGAAATCGGAAACGTCGGCGGTGAAAACGGGACCCAGACCGTCTCGCTGGCGATCGACGGGACCACCGTCAACGAAACGTCGGTCTCGCTTGCCCCCGGCGACAATCAGACGGTTTCGTTCACTGCAGCAACCGATAATCTCGAGCCCGGCGAGTACCCGCTGTCGGTATCGACTGCAAACGAGACGGCAGAGACGGTAGTGACTATCGAAGAACCAGCGGAACCAGCGGCGTTCGGCGTTTCGATCACCGGCACCAACAGCCCAGTCGAGCAAAGCGAACCGCTCGAGGTCGATACCGAAATCGAGAACGTCGGCGGTGAGAACGGGACGCAAAACGTCTCGCTCGCGATCGGCGAAACACCCGTCGACGAGCAATCAGTCACGCTTGCGCCCGGCGAGACGCAATCCGTGCCGTTTACCGTCCCAACTGATGCGCTCGAGCCCGGCGAGTACCCGATCACGGTGGCGACCGAAAACCAGACGGCAGAGGCCACGATCACCGTTACGGAGCCCGGTGAGCCCGCAACCTTCGGCGTCTCGATCGACGGGACGAACAGCCCAGTCATCCCGGGTGAACCGCTCGCAGTCGAAGCCACCCTCGAGAACGTCGGCGACCGCGCGGGGACACAGGACGTCGAGATTGCCGTCGGCGGTACCGCCGGTGAGACGACGGCAGTGACGCTCGGCCCGGGCGAGTCGCGGACGATCACGCTGAATTATGAGACGGCGGATCTCGAACCAGGTGAGTATCCGCTTACCGTGTCGACCGAAAACGAGACGGCGGAGACGACGGTGACCGTCGAAGAGCCGGCGACGTTCACCATCGCCGACGTGACAGCGCCCGAAACCGGCCAGCCCGGCGATGAGGTGACGGTAAGCGCGACGATCGAAAACACCGGTGACCGCGAGGGTACCCAGACGGTGATCTACGCGATCGACGAACAGGTCGTCGATGAGTCGTCCGTGACGCTTGCAGGCGGAGATACAACGACGGTTTCGTTCACGACCCAGTTGCCGCCGGGAACGTCGACGCATACGATCGCGACCGACGACGATCAGGCATCAGTGACGATCGAGGCGGTTCCGGCAGATGGCGGGGGTGCGGACGGAAACGGTGAGACGGGGCCGGACGGTGGACCCGAGACACCACCCGAACCCCCGACCGAACCGGTGCCGCCGCAGCAGCCCGAAGCGCCTCAACCACCAGAGCCCGAACCGCCGCAGCCACCTGAGCAACCACCCGAACCGCCAGAACCACCGCAACCACCCGCGGAGCCACAGCCAGAGACGGTGCCAGCCGGGCCGGGTGATGGCGGCACAGCTGAGGCCACCGACGGTGGGGCAGGTGACACGACTGCTGGCCAAGGGACCGGGGCAGCCGACGGCGATACGGCCGGAGCCGCCGCTGACGGGACGACTGGCAGCGAAAACGAGACGAGCGGTGCTGGCTAGTCAATGCCAGCACGCGATCGATAGTCGGCAGCCGATCAGTGCTGGTGGCCGGTCGCTTCGCCGAACGTAACGCCGAAGCGTTCCTCGAACAGATCCATCACTTCGGCCTCCTGGGCCTCGAGGTCCTCGTCTGCCTCGTGGCCGTGGTGGACGATGTGGTGGGCGCGGCTGGCAAACGAGAGGAGGACGAGGTCGCCGACCGTTTCGGCGTCGGTCTGGTCGCCCTCGGCGACGAGGTCGACGAGGCCGGATGGAACCGTGACCTCGTCGGTTTCGCCGTCGTCGGAACTGATCGAGAAGGTCGTCGTCTGAACTTCGTCTGTCATACCCATACGGTCGGGAAGCGTGCCTAAAGGTGCTGTGGCTTGCATCGGGAACTGCCTGCGTCCAAACGGTGTGACTCATACCGCCGTGGTGTTTTTGCTGATCGGCGACGAACGATAGAGTATGCCATCCGTCGAACTCGACGAGGAGACGATCGAGCGCCTTGATGGGCTGCGCATCGAGGACGAGTCCTACGACGAGCTCGTCATGGAGCTCATCAACATCTACGAATCGAGCGAGTACACGATGTTCCACGCTGGCGACTGACCGGCGAAGCCGTTATTGGTCGGCGGCGGCAGCGTCCCGAACCGTCTCCCATCGGCCCTTCGACTCGAGGTGAGACTGCAGTTCTGCGGCGTACTCCTGTGTGAGCCGTTCGGCCGCTTCCCGTTGTTCTCGGTGGTCGTCGCTCCCGTCGTCACCCATCCCGAGGGCACCCATGATCGAGTCGAGGAGTCCGCCGCCCGAGGCGTTCGAGCCGCCCTGATCGGCACCTGGGCCGCCCATCGCGCCCATTCCTGACTGAATGTTCTCGAGTTCGGGGAGAATCCCCTCGAGTTTGTCCGTGTTGGCGACGATCTGCGCCTGTTCGGGATCGTCGGGCTGTTCGATTTCGAACTCCGTGGCGGTCATGATCAGACTCCACTGCTGGTTGGAGAACTGCGACTGCTGGATCCGCTCGGTAAACGTCTGATCGACGGCCATCCGCTCGCCGACGATCCGATCCGTCCACGGGGTGTCGCTCATGGCCCTCGATTGGACTGGTGGCTGTATCAGCGTTTCCCTCCCGCATGTGGCTATCGAGACGCCGAAAAGCCGTCATCCGAACTGACCGTCGTTCATGTCAGAATAACGTTAATATATGCGACTGTTGTATGATATCATATGGCACTATACGACAGCATTCTCGTTCCGACAGATGGCTCTCGAGAGGTGGAGCAAGCCCTCGAGCATGCGTTCGACCTTGCAGCCACGCACAATGCGACGATCCACGCGTTGTACGTCATCAATGCTGCCGGCTATGGCGGACTGCAGATGGAAGCCGCTCTCGAGGGGATTGCCACCGCCTTACACGGCGAAGGTGAGGCTGCAGTTAATCGCGTCGAGCAACTCGCGCCGGCGAACGTCACGGTCGAAACAACAGTCCGCAAGGGGGCACCGAGTCAGGTCATCGTCGATGAGGCTGACACAGTGGCGTGTGATCTGGTGGTAATGGGGACACACGGCCGCGGCGGGATCGATCGACTGCTGCTCGGCAGCGTCACCGAACGGGTCGTCCGTCGGTCGCCGGTCCCTGTCCTGACTGTGCAGGTCGAACAGGACGATGCCGAGGACTCCTCCGAACGGTCGCGGATCGCGCTCAAGTAACGTGAGCACGACTCGTGGCCACCAACTCACTTACGGCGGGAACGCCGATGCGGATCGGCTACTCGAAGCGGGACAACGCTCAGTACTGGGCTACCCGACAGGAGACAGTTCGTCGCCGGTCAGACAGGACGCAGATGCTCACAGTCACCTGCTGAGACCGTCTCCCGGCCCTCGTCGGTCTCGACCACGAGCGCACCCGATTCCGTCACGTCGACTGCGTCCCCGACTACTTCACCCGACGGGCGATCGACCCGGACGTGCTGTCCGAGCGTATGCGATAGGTCGCGCCACGCCGGGACGATGGCCTCGAGGTCGTTGCGGTAGTGGTCGAACTCCTCTAAGAACCGCTGGACGAAGCGACGCCGATCGACGTCGCCGGCCTCGTCACGGATGCTGGTTGCACCTTCCGGGAGCGTGTCGGCGTCGATATTCGCGTTGACGCCGACGCCGACGATGATCCACTCGACGCGATCCATCTCGCCTTCCATCTCCGTGAGAATCCCCGTGAGCTTCCGGTAGTCGCCCTCGTCGCCAACCGGGACGACCACGTCGTTCGGCCACTTGATCTGGGCGTCGACGCCTGCCTCTCGAGCCGCCGTCGCCGCCGCAACCGCCGACGCGAGCGTATAGAGCGGTGCCTGTGCGGGCGTGATCTCGGGTCGGGAGATGACGCTTACCCAGACACCACCCGACGGTGCGGTCCACTCTCGCTCGAGGCGGCCGCGGCTGCCGACCTGTTCGTCTGCGAGGACGGCCACATCCGCTGCGCCGTCGGCGGCGAGTTCGCGGGCCCGATCGTTCGTGCTCCCCACGGCGTCGTGATACTCGATGGAAAACGGGGCCTCGAGTCCGAACTCGACTGCCGGCCCGTTGTACGCCGTCACCTCGCCGAGTTCGTAGCCGTTCGATCCGCTCTCGATGTCGAAGTCGGCGTCGCGTAACGCCTCGATGTGTTTCCAGACCGCCGCCCGTGAGATGTCGAGCGACTCGGCCAGTTCCGGTCCCGATACCGGCCCGTCGGCGAGCGCCTCGAGGACCGCTCGTCGCGTCTCGTTCATGGACTCGCAAGGGGGCCGCTCGTACTTGAATCGGCTGGATTCGTCCGGTCATCGGTCGACGCGGACAGCAGTGAGAAGAGACAGCGCCGTCCGCCGTCGCGTGCTTACGCTCGCAGTTCGCGCAGCTTCTCGCGGCCCGGCGCGATCAGTTCGTCGAGATAGGTCGCAAGCGTCCCTTTCGCGTCGGCGGGGTGGAGTTCGCCCGACTCGAGATCGGCGGCCAGCCGCTCGTACTCGTCGTAGGTCAGATCGCCGCCGTACTTCTCGGGGCGCTCGACGACGACTTCGTCGAAGCGAGGGAAAACGTGGTACTCGAAGAGTTCGAGCACGGGGTTCTCGAGATCGCCCTCTGGATCGCGCGTCGGTGGACAGAACGCCGAGTTGACCTTCTCCTCGAGTTCCTCGGTCGAGTCTTCCATCGAGATGGTGAGTCCCTCGCTCGAGGACATCTTCCCTTCGCCGCTGGTGAGATCGGCGACGATCGGCGTGTGGAGTGCAGGTCGGACCTCGTAGTCGAGTTCGGGCAGTTTCTCGCGGGCGAGCATGTGGACCTTGCGCTGATCGAGTCCACCGACCGCGAGATCGAGGTCGAGGTATTCGATGTCCAGGGTCTGCATCAGCGGGTAGACGAGGTGGCTCACCTTGGCCGTCTCGTCACCCTGCAGTTCGGCCATCGCACGTTGAGCGCGGTTCATCGTCGTCGCCTGCTCGAGGTAGTGGAGATCGAGCGCGTAGTCGTCGTCGAGCTGGAACTCAGAGCCGTAGACGAACTCGGTCTTGTCCTCGTCGAGCCCGTAGGCGAGGAACTGGGCTTTCATCTGCTCGGCCGTCTCGCGGATTTCCTCGAGCGTGCCCTTCTCGTTGAGGTACGCGTGGACGTCCGCCAGCAGGACGACGACCTCCATCCCCGCCTCCTGCAGATCGATGAGTTTGGTCGCAGTCAGGAGATGGCCGAGGTGGAGCACGCCGGAGGGCTCGTAGCCGACGTAGGCGCGTTTCCCCGCCGGGTCGTCGGCGAGGTCGCGGACCTCTTCGTCGGTGACGACCTCCTCGGCGTTGCGCGTGACTAACTCGTAGGTGTCCATGTGTGACAGGAACCGGAGGAGGAATTTATACCTCCTGATACGGACGACTGGTAGGAGACCGTCTCATACGGTCTCCTGTCAGTCAGTGCCGGTGCACCCGCGACCGTCCTGCGGGTGCACCGGTAAACAGTGACAATAAACCGTATCAGGACTCGCGCCACTTGTGGCCGCACTCGACGCAGGTGAACAGCCGAACCTCGTAGGAGCCGCCCGGCTTCGGCATCAACTCGGAGTAGGCCCGGTCGCTGTCGCAGTCCTCGGCCGGACAGGGCTCCTGCATCGTCTCGGTGGAGCCCTGGGTCGCGTCGGCCACGGCGGGTACCCCGTCGTCCCGCTGTTCATCCTGGGTCGCCATCGCCGCTTCTGCTTGCGAGTCCCGCGACTCCTCGTTCTCACAGGAGCGACACACCCACGTGTCGCCTTCTGTGTGCATCATCGAACCACACTCGTCACAGAATTGCATATAAGATGGGATACTGTTGCCGGATATATGTATTAACTTCCGATCCGTTGTGGATTTCAGGCAACTGCTCATGCTGACTGTACTGAATTGTCGAAGAGGCAACAAGCAACATTTGATTGCCTGACATCTATCAACTGGCCACGGGGCCTTAGAGATCGCCCGATCGGATGCGCTCTTCCGCGTTCTCGAGCGCCCGCTCCCGATCGAACTCCTCGATAACCGACCGCAGTTCGGCCTCGTCGGCATCCGCCAACGCCTGCGCGTGTTCGGTCATGTTCGGCACCGCGCGGATGATGTTGTCGACGACCGGGACGTCGGCCACCTGTGGCGAGCGCGAGAGTGGGTTGAGGTCGATCACGATCTCAGTCTTGCCCATCTCATCTAAGGCCTCGGCGCGGTCGCCGTCCTCGAGCGGGACGAGCACCACGTCCGCGTCGTAGATGCCGTCAGCATCGACTTTCGCTCGCTTGTGCTCGAGATTCGGAATGCGGGCGTCAGCCTCGAGCCCCTTCACGTCTTCCGCACCGTGTTCGCGCAGGTGGTCGGCGATGGCGTCGATCCGTTCCGGCGTGCGATTGAAGAGATTAACCTCGAGATCGGCGTCGACGGCCTCCGCGAGGGCGACCATCTCGCCGGGGACCAGCGCCGCGACGTTACCGTTGATCGAAAGGACCGGGTGGTCGGCCAACAGCAGGTGGGCCGCAGCCGCCCGTTCGGCGTCGTCAGCGCTCGGAATCGTCTCCTCGCCCAGCAGGTAGTCGAACGCGCTGCCTCGTCCCTCGGCGTGCATCCCCTGGAGGTGTGTGATCCCCTTCTCGACACCCGCCTCGATTCGGTGGCGGGTGAGTAGATCTTGATATCTGGGGTGGTCCTCCGGAATCTCCTCCTCGTGTTCGACGTCGGCGGAGACGCTGTCGTAGTCGCTCACGAACGAGGACTCGCACCGATTGATAAAAAGTCGACTGATTGGGGCGTTACTCGGTGAACGTGATCCAGCCGTCGGGTACCTGCGCTTTCACGTCGTTCATCGCCTCGCGGGCAGCCGTCCGAGTCTCATAGGTCTGCGTGCTCTCGGCCATTGTCGCGCCGTACTCGTCGATCAGGTGCCAGACCCAGCCGTCTTCGGCTGTGTGGAGTTCGAACGAGACGCTGTCGATCTCGAGGATACTCGCCGACTCGATCAGGTCGCGAACGTCCGCGAGGGCCTCGCGGGCAGCGTCGGCTGTCTCGTGGGTTTCGGTGCCCGATGCGACGGTGCGGCCGTCCTCATCAATGAGCCGCCAGCGCCAGCGGTCGTCGTCGTCGGCGACAAGTTCGAACGAGGCCACGTCGAAGTCAACTCGGCCGGCCAGCGGCGCGAGCTGGCGAATCGTGTCAATCGTCTCGAGCAGGCCGTCTTTGGTGGTGACAGGGTCGACCGCCTCCGCAATTACCTCGCGATCGCGGTCGACGAGGTCCCACGACCAGCCGTCGTCGCCGTCGAGACGGATCACGGCATCCTCGATCGCGAAGATCGGCGCGTCGAGCGCGTGTGATTTGAGGAGGGCGACGATGTCGTCCGCTGCGGCACGGTCGGCATAGGAGACGGCTGAATCGGCGATTTCCTCGCGATTACGGTCGAGCAGTCGGAACTGCCACTCGTCGGTTCCGTATAGCTGGACGGAGACGTCACCGATCGTGTGGCGGCGGGCCGACGTAGCGGCCTCGCGAATTGCCTCGAGCCCGTCGATGAGTTCGTCACGGGTGGGAGACGCTTCACCGTCGACGGCGACCGTCTCACCGGTCGGCATGACGAACCGCCAGTGCCAGTCACCGGTCGCGTACGGCTGGAAGATCGCCCGGTCCATCGTCCGCACGTCCGACTCGAGATGCTCGAGCAGACGGTCCATCGCCTCGCGTGCAGCGCTGCGGGTCGGATGAGTCGCTGGATCCTCGGCGACGAGCTTGCCGGCCTCGTCGATGAGCCGCCAGCCCCACTCGCCGTCTTCGTTGACAAAGAGTTCGAACGCCGCGGTCTCGATCTCGAGTAGTTCGGCATCGGGTGCCTGCTCTTTGAGCGTCATCATCGTCTCGGCGGCCTCGCCGCGGGAGGTGTGTTCCTCGCCGGAGTCGGCCAGCACGTTGCCGTCCTCGTCGATGAGTCGCCAGCGCCATTCGCCGGAGTCGGCCTCGTAGACTTGGAACGCAGCGTTTTCGAACTCGATGAGGTCGGCCTCGGCCGCCTGCTGTCGGACGCGCTCGATCGCGGCCGTCGCCGTCTCGGCATCAGCGTGGGACACCGTACTCGCCGCGATGACCTCGCGGTCGTCCGTGACGAGTCGCCAGTGCCACGAGTCGGCGCTGTCCGCTCTCGGCGCGGCATCCGTGACTGTCCCACCGTCCGGGGCCGGTTCGGGATCCTCGGCCGCCACCGGAAGCGTCTCGGCTTCGTCGAACGTATACTCGTCACCCGTCGTGTCTGTGGCCGGATACACCTCGTATGCCGCGTCGTCGATCTCGACGATCTCCGCATCGGCGGCGTTGTCACCGAACTGCTTAGTCCACTCCGTAGCGTCATCGCGGTCAGTCGTCCGCTTAGGACTGCGCGCGACGACATGTTCGGTCTCGTCGACCAGCCGGTAGCGCCACTCGTCGCCGGACTCGTAGAGTTCGTAGGCAGGTTCGCCGGCGACGGTGACTGACGCCGACTCGAGTTCGGGGAGCAACGCTTCGGCAGCCCGCTCGGCATCGCGTCGGGAGTCGAACGTGTCGGTGCTGGTGGCAACGACCTCGTCGTCGGCGTCGACGAACCGCCAGCGCCAGCCGTCGGCGCGTTCACAGAGTTCCACGCCGATGCCCTCGATGTCGAGCACCCGTGCCTGATCGAATCGCTCGGCGAATTTGTGGGCGGCCTCCTCGGCGCGTTCCTGGGTCGTGTGGCCGGTCTCACTTGAGGCCAGCGGCGTGCGGCTGTCGTCGACCAATTGCCAGTACCACTGGTCGCGCCGTTGCTCGTAGGTAAACGCCGCGTCCTCGATTTCGATAACGTCAGCGTCGGGCCCTTCGTCTTTCAGGAAACTCACCGACTTCTCAGCCCCATCGCGTTCGTCGAACTCGCCAGCACAGGCACCGACGACGGAACCATCGTCGCGCGCAAGCGTCCACTGCCAGGTGCCGTCGCGGTCCTCGTAGAGGCGAAACGCCGAGGTCGTCAGCTCCATCAGCCCCGCAGAACTGATCTGTGACTTAACACGCTCGATGCCCGCCGTCGCCTCCGGCCGCGTCACGGCGCTGTCGGTGCTCTGAGCCAGCGCCTCGAGGTGGAGGACGTGCCACTTCCAGTCACCGTTTTCGTCGCGGAAGACGGCGAACTGGGCACTTTCCATCGCGTCGCCCGTGAGAATGTCCGGGTCCTCGGTCTGTCCTTCCTCCTCGACGAACATACCTTTCCGTCCCGTAAGCACGGGAACGAGCGCAGTCACGCCCGCGATGATGCCGATTCCGAGCGTATAGACCGTAATAACCTCTACACTGTAGTCCGTGCCCAGCTCTCGCCAATTGTACGGATATGCCCAGCCGAAAAAGCCGATGCCGCCCAGAGAAACGAGTAAGCCGACGACACTGGCCTGAATCCCCCGCGTTCGTACCGGCAACATAAGGACGATACCGAAGAGGCAGAAAGCGAGCCCCGTTGCCGCCGTGACGCCGGAAAACTTGATCAGCGTATACGAGTTGCCTTCGCCTGCATACCCAACGACGAACGCAGCGACGCCCGCAGCCCCGATGATGTAGCCGACGATGAACAGCCAGTACCCATAAACGTCCTTGGCCGAGTCGGGTTCGCCGACGTAATGTTCGTACAGTTGAAACAAATTTTGGTGAATGTCAGTCCAGGAAGCCATCTCGAAACTTGACCGGATAACTCGAACGAATCATAATAAGTTTCTGGCTACTAGTACTCTGTATGTCATGTGTCTCATCTATAATTATAGCGCGTTTTGCTCGCGTGAAGTAGTCACCTCGGGATCAGAGGGGACACACACGATAGCACGGTAGAACCGATCTCACGCGAAAAAAGAGCAAATTCGGGATTACCGGTTGGCATTGATGAACAATTAGATGATGATGAATTCAGGAAGTAAGTGCCGAATACAACTACATTGTACCCCTTGCTTGCGATTCTACTCAATTAATAGTATGGGAAGTGATATATCTAGCGGTTATTTAATTGTCGGAGTGTGGATATGGATTGGAGCCACCCACATTCGTCAGCCACAGGTGGCATCAGTCCGCGTATATGCAATCGGTTCGCCGACCGGTCCGTCCGCATCGACAGGTTGTTCGACACGATAGATCGTCACCGACTCGACGTCGGCGGCCGTCCGTTCACAGACGTTCGCCGCGACTGGCTGGGCAACGCCGTCGATGCCCTGCGATTTCGTCCCGTATCGTTTCCAGAGCGTCGTCGGATACCGTTCCATGGCGTTGGGTGGGCGATCGAAATCCACTGTCTCCCCGTCGACGAGATCGATTGCTTTCCCGGACTCGTACTCGGCTTCCACGACGTACCAGCTGTACGAATCCGGCGGGTTCGGCGCGAAAAACGCCCAACTCGCGCTCTCGAGCGTGCTACCGGCCCCCGACGAGGGCGTCTCGACGAGGCCCGCCGCGACGAGTTGCCAGCCAACCAGCACGACGAACAGACAGACCAGAAGGCCCGTCCCAGTCACTCGCAGTCCACGCCGAACGAGCAGTCTCATCCCCGACGGCGTCGAGTCGCTGATCTCTCGGCGGATGGGCTCGAGATGGGACGGGATGTCGCGTTTCGTGACGAGCCGATCGATGGCGTCCCAGAGTCGCGATGGGAGAAACAGCAACAAGACGGCACACATGACGAACGGAAAGGCCCCGAGTCGCATCGTCGCGGCCATCGAGAGGTGTGCGCCGATGAACGTGACGACCGTCGCGGTTCGGAGCCAGCCGGTTGCGGCTACGAGCAGCACCGATGCGGATAGCACAGCGGTCCAGAGCCAGTTGATTCCGGTGAGGACGGCGGGATACTCCGCGAGGGTCGGCCCCAGCAGGTACGCGAAGTCTTCGAGTTGGAAGATCCGCTGGACGGCCACGCCGCTCGTCCAGGCCTCGCTTTGGAACTTGAGGATTGCGTTGATCGCATAAATCACGACAATGTGAAGGAGTGTCGTGGCAGTCGCCACTGAGAGGAGCCGGTCGTCGTCCGCTCGAGGACGGTGGCGCAGCGACCACCGCGCGTCGAGTGGCAGAAACGCCGCGAGGAACAGTACCGAGATGAGAATGGTATCACCACCATTGACCAAGTATGGGTTGCGAGCATGCAGTGACGCAAGCAACACTGCAGTTCCAACTGCTGCGAATCGGGGGCGGTAGCCGACGAGCAGGCACGCGGTGAGGACGACTGTGAGGCCAAGCAACAGGGCTTGCACCCACAGGGAGCCGGAGATGGCGTACAGCGACCACCGAGCGAGCGTCGGGGCCACCTCAGCGAGTGTCGCTCGAGGCAAGACTCCGTCGTCCGTGTAGAACGTCGCCAGTTGAGGAGCCCGAAGGACGAGGAGATCGGCGATGATGACGAGGCCGACTCCGATCCGAAACGCGCCCAGCGCCCGCAGGTCGATTCCGAGATGTGATTGGATACGTCCGCGAAGCGACGCGGCCGTCGCCATATCACCGTCAGTCGCAGTCGTCGATGGGGCGTGGGCGGCAGGTATGGCGATCAGCTTCGCTGATCGCCGACTTCTAACCCATCATATAAGTGTTTTCTCCTTAGGATAGCACTCCGGAGTGCACGCCTGGCTGTGTCACACGTTCTCGTCTTCGTGCATTCTCGAGCAAGGGCTGTCACGGACGCGGTCTGCCTGCCATCACCGCAACATGGCACCGGCTGGATGGGTGGCACAGACCGACGGCTCGTAGCCCGCATCGGACAGGCCCGTCCCGAGCGCAAAGACGGTGTTGCCGAGCATGGCCATCGAGGCCTGTCCGTCGACCGCCGAGACATCGGCGATCGCCTCTCGCACTTGCGCTGTCAGCAATTCTGCGTCGCGTGCGAACCGCCGTGAGGCGTACATAAACGACAGTAGCGTCGGCTCTTCGACGACGCGGGAGAGCGCGTCCTGTCCGGCAGCGGTCAGCGTCTCGGTATCCCCAGAGAGCACGTCGGCCGTCGAGAGTTCGCCAAAGGAGACGTACTCGACGCGGGCGCGAGCGGGAATCGTATCGAGGACGTTCTCTTGTGGGCTCCCGGGCTCGAGACGGATCGGGACGCCCCCGTGGGCCTGGGCAACCACGTCTCCCAGACCGGTTCCGGCCTGGACCTCGGCCCCGTGGGCGATCGTGACGAGTTCGTTCATCGAGAGCTTGCACGCGAACACGCGGTTTGCCGCAAGCGCCGTCCCGAGGGCCATCGCACCTGAGACACCGAATCCGGCACCGAGTGGCAGGTCGGCGTCAGCGTCGACGCGGGCGGTCACATCGAGCGTCTCGAGGACGGTTGTCACTGGATCGATCTCGAGTTCGTCGCCGTCGAGCACGACGGTCGTCTCCGTCGCCGGTTCGACCGTTACCTCGACACCGTCGGTCAGCGTCAGTCCCGCACCCCGTGAGCCGGCTTTCGTCGGGTCCTCGTCGGGATGGGCGCTGAAAAAGCCCGTAACGTGTCCGGGAACGAACGCCGTCGCCTCCTCGCGCATCACGCCTCCGCTTTCGACCGGAGCGATATAACGTTGAAGATTCCGCGCTTCCCTGCCCAGTGGGGGCTGAGACGGATTCCTGTCAGTCAGTGCTGGCCGGCCGCGACCGTCCTGCGGTCGCCCCGGGACAGCGGGACAGCAGACCGGATGCGTCTCGAGTCGACACGAGGGAACTGGTCCGATCGATAGCAGACGACGCGGCTGCAGGGGGAGGAAGATCGAAGTCGTGGATGTCGGTATCGACGTCGTCGGTCCCGCGGAGAGAGATAGTATGTGTGCCACCATAAGAGTTAATAAGCTATAGAGTATAGTTATTAATAGACAATAGTGCAAACCAGCAAGCTACAATCCGTCACGGAGCGCTGGCATCGCATTCGTTCCGACTCCGATCGGATGGTCGGGGGTGGGGGACTGCTCGCACTGATCGTCCTCTCGGGAGTCGCAACACTCGCTGGCGTCAACTGGAAACTCGTCGCGATCTCTTGGACGGCGTTTGCGGCAATGGCGATCGGCGCACCGCTTGGGGCGCGTGCAGTACAGTCCGAACATCCGCTCGAGCCGATCTGGGGGTACGGACTCGCAAGCGGTGCGATGGTCACGAGCGCTGCGCTCTTTCTCGTTCCGCAAGCGCTGGGCCAGCACGGCCGTCTCGGAAGTCTCGGAATCGCGATCGGATTCCTCGGTGGGTACGTCGGGCACACGGTCGGCCACCGGTTTACGCACCTGAATCTGCCGATCGACAGCACCGCAGCCGAGTTGACCGTCCACGCGCTCTCTGCAGGTGCCATCATCGGTGCGATCTACACCGCAATGCCGTCGCTGTCGTCGATTCTCGGTGTTGCACTGATCTCGCACAAGGCACCTGCTGGATACGCGGCAGCGCGACGACTGGCAGAGCAGGGACGATCCGTGCTACCGCTGCTGTTGCCAGCGGCGGCTGTCGGGCTCGTTGCCCTCCCGGTCGGCATCGTCGGATTCGCACCGGCGAGTACGCTGCGGGGACTGCTCTTTGGCATCGCGGCTGGCGTGTTCCTCCACGTCGCCGTTGACCTGCTCCCGGAGTGTACCACTGGCAGTGAAACGTGCCCCGCCGACGGCGACAGTCACTTCCACCGGGATCGGCTCCGCACTCACGCCGCACTGAGCGCGACCCTCGGTGGAACGGCGGTCGCACTCGCGTGGGCGTTCGTCGTCTGATCCTGCCGCTCTCTCCGGTTTCTGAGATCCGACAGCGATCGCTCGCTTTTTGGTAGCTGTCTCCCTCGAGCGGTCACTCAAAAAAGCGCGTTTCGGAGTTGTGCCGTCGCTTACGGCGATAGCCGCTGCCGGTCTGGCGAGACGTCCGTCGGTCGTCTCGCTGGCTCCCAGGTTTGCCGCCTACGGCGACAGCCGCTGACGGTCGCGTGGGAACACGGTCGGAGCAAAGCACCTCTCTGTTCCCGATCGACGAACAGCGACCTCGCCTACGGCGAGAGTCGCTGTCGGTCTCTCGGGAACAACACAGCCTCTCGGATGTTGTCCAGCCCGAGGATCGTCATGATCAAGCGCTCGCCACCGAGGCCGAAGCCGGCGTGAGGCGGCATGCCGTACTTGAACATCTTCGTGTAGTACTCGAACTGGTCAGGGTCGAGGCCCTGCTGTTCGAAGCCTTCGATGAGCTTCTCGTGGCGGTGTTCACGCTGACCGCCGGAGACCAGTTCCATGCGCGGGTGCATCAGGTCGAAGCCGGTCGAGAGGTCGGGATCGTCGTCGTGGTCCTTGATGTAGAACGGCTTGATCTCGCTCGGCCAGTCCGTGATGAAGTAGTGGCCACCGACGTCGTCGCCGAGTGCCTTCTCGGCCTCCGTCGAGAGGTCGTCGCCCCAGACGAGTTGTTCGTCGAGTTCGCCCGTCGCGTTGATGCGCTCGATGGCGTCCTCGTAGCTGATACGCGGGAAGTCTCCGTCGGGGGCCTCGAACTCGTCCTCGAGACCAAGCGCCTCGAGTTCGTCGGCACAGTTCTCATCGATGGCCTCGTAGGCTGCTTTGACGACGCCTTCGACGACGTCCATGGCGTCGTTCTGGTCACAGAACGCGCCCTCGAAGTCGATCGAGGTGGCCTCGTTGAGGTGCCGTGGCGTGTTGTGTTCCTCGGCGCGGAAGATCGGGCCGATCTCGAAGACGCGCTCGACGTTCGAGCCGGCGATCAGCTGCTTGAACAGCTGGGGCGACTGGTTCATGAACGCTTCTTCGCCGAAGTAGGTGATCGGGAAGAGTTCGGTGCCGCCTTCGGTCCCGGTCGCGACGATCTTCGGCGTGGTGATCTCCGTACAGCGGTACTCGCGGAATTGGTCGCGGACCGCGCGCAGAATCTCCGAGCGGATCTCGAAGATGGCCTGAACCTCGTCCTTGCGCAGGTCGAGGGTGCGGTTGTCCAGTCGCGTCGAGAGATCGGCGTCGACCTTGCCGGAGGGGTCAAGCGGCAGTTCGGGGTCGGCGGGCGCGACGACCTCGACGGACTCGGGCGTGACCTCGACGCCGGTTGGCGCACGTGGCTCTTCTTCGACTGCGCCAGATACTTTGACGACGCTCTCGCGGGAGACGCCCAGTCCGGTCTCGACGAGATCCTCGTCCATCTCGTCTTTCTCGAACTTGATCTGGATCTTGCCCGAGGTGTCTCGGAGAATCAGGAAGGCGATGCCACCGAGATCGCGGATCTCGTGGACCCAGCCAGCGACGGTGACGTCGTCGCCCGGCTCGGCGTCGGCAGTGTAGGTTCTGTCCTGCATACCACCTGATTCACGCAGGCGGAACTTAAACGCAGCCGTTCGGACCCGTCGATCGACGCTGTCTGTGGCATGGGTTCTCGAGCGACGAACGCCGCTAGCGCTCGTGGACGGTCATCGGAATCTCGTGTTTCGGCCGCGCAGTCACCGTTGCCATCAGATCTAGATCGGTCCCGGGGACAAGCTCGAGGTGGTAGTCACGGTAGATCGTCGCGAGGATGAGCCGGGCCTCGAGCATCGCAAAGCGGTCGCCGATACAGCGACGTGGACCCGCCGCGAACGGGAAGTACGCCAGTTTCGGGAGGTCGTTCTCGAAGTCGTCGGTCCAGCGGTCAGGACGGAACGCGAGCGGATCGTCGTACCACCGGGGGTCGCGGTGGACGACCCACTGGTGCATCCGGACGGTCGATCCCGGTTCGATCTCGTAGCCGTCGACGACGTCGGGTTTGACCGGTTCGCGGACGATCCCCGGCACGGGTGGGTATAGTCGCATCGACTCTTTGACGACGCGTTCGGTGTACGTCAGGTCCGATAGGTCCTCCATGGTCGGCGTTCGGTCACCGAGAACGTCCTCGAGCTCGGCGACGAGCCGTTGCTCGACTTGCGGGTTCTTTGAGAGGAGATACATCGTCAGCGTCAACGACAGTGCCGTCGTCTCGTGGCCGGCAAGCAACAGTGTAACCACTTCGTCCCGGATCTGTTCGTTCGACATCCCAGTGCCGCGATCGTCGGTCGCCTCGAGCAGTTTCGAGATAACGTCGTGATCCGTCGGGTTGGTCCGCCGTTGCTCGATCAGCCGGTAGACGACCTCGTCGAGGTCCTCACGAGCGCGCTGGATTCGCCGTCTGGCCGGCGTCGGGACGGTCGGGGGCAGGACGTAGTTCGAGAGGCTCTCGGAGGCTTCCATGAACTGTTCGAGTGCCGAGCCGATCGTGTCGACGTGCTCGTCGACGTCGACGCCGAACAGCGCCCGGGCGACGATTTTCAGCGTCACTTCCATCATGTCCTCGTGGACGAGCCGCGTTTGACCGTCGTCCCACGACTCGAGGGCTGTTTCAGTGAACTCCGTCATCATCGTCGCGTACTCCTGAATCCGGTCAGGGTGGAACGCGGGCTGGATCAGGTGGCGGTTGCGCCGCCAGACTGCACCTTCGCTGTTGAGGATGCCGTTTCCGGTGAGCGGCCCGAGAACGCTCTGGAACCGCTTGCCTTTGACGTAGTTCTCGTTGTGCTGGACGAGGACGTGCTCGATATAGTCAGGATGGTTGAGCTGGTAGACCCGGCCCTCGGGATCCTTCCAGGAGGCGATATCGCCGTACTCGCGGGCCGTTTGCGTCATAAAGCCGTATGGATCGCGGAGGAACGCGACCTGATTGCCGAGCAGCGGGAGCCCGTCCGGGCCTGGTGGATAGCGGTCAGCGGTCGCAGCCGTATCGTGGCGCATTCGTAGCCGGACAAAGGACCTGCGGCCACCTTGCTGTATGGCCGAGCATGCTAGGTGTTTTTAACTCGAGGGGCGATACGGACCGCCATGAGTGCGTCCGTCGTTCCGATCGCAAACGCGCCGGCTGACGACGCCGTTGACGGTGATCTGCGATGAGATACGCCACGATGGTACTGACGTGGGCTGACGGTCGGCTCAACGCGATCGACGACCGTTTCAGCCGCAGCGACGCGGTCGCGATCGAGGCGATCCGCTACCTGAACCCGGTCCACGAACAGCGATACGTCGAACTCCTCGAGCTTCGTGGCGACCTCGAGCGGGCCCGCGCGTTGCTCGCCGACTGTCCAGAGGCGCTCGAGTACGACGTTGCCGGCACGGACGACCGTGGCGTCGCCTACGTACAGTGTCGGATCGTCGAACCCGTCGACGAGTTGCTGTCGATCCTCCGCGAGCACGAAATCGTCCTCGACTGGCCGATGACCTACGTCGACACCGACGCCGCTCGCGGGCCCGAGGTGACGGCACTCGGGACGAGCCGGGCGATCCAGCACGCTGCCGCGGCGCTTCCCGACGGGATCGACCTCGATCTCCAGCGGCTGGGTGAGTACGACCCCGGTGGTGGCCAGTCCTCGCCGACGCTGACTGCCCGCCAGCGGGAACTGTTCGAACTCGCCGTCAGCGAGGGCTACTACGAGGTGCCACGCGAGACGACCCACCGGGAACTGGCCGCGAAACTCGATCTCGCGACGGGAACCGTCAGCGAACACCTCCAGCGGATCGAAGCGACGCTGGCCGCCAGGCACACATCGGCACTGTGATAATCGAGCGACCGATCCGTCTCGCTTTTATCGATCGACCGTCGCTCTCTCGATATGGACGACCTCGAGCGACTCGCCGACGACATCCGGCGTGCAGACACCGTCGTGGCCCTGACTGGCGCGGGCATCTCGGCACCATCGGGCGTGCCGACGTTCCGCGGTGACGACGGTGTCTGGGATCGGTTCGACGAGGGACAGTTCGCCTACGGCCGATTTCAGCGCGATCCCGCGGGCTTCTGGGACGATCGTGTCGACCTCCAGCGGGAGCTGTTCGGCGACGATCCCGACCCGAACGCGGCCCACGAAGCGCTGGCCGCGATGGGACGTGCGGGTGCCCTCGAGGCGATCTGCACCCAGAATACGGACGGGCTACACGGTGTGGCGGCCGACACGGTCACGGCTGAAGCCGCCGAACCGGCTACAGCCACCACGACGATCCTCGAACTCCACGGAAACGCCCAGCGAGTTCGCTGTCAGGACTGTGGGAGCCGCCGTGACAGCGAGCCAATCCTCGAGCGTGCAGCCGCCGGCGACTTGCCGCCGACCTGTGACTGTGGTGGCGTCTTCAAGCCTGACGTCGTCCTCTTCGGCGAACAGTTGCCGGGTGCGGCGATCCAGCGTGCGCGATCGCTCGCTCGCGAGAGCGACGTCTTCCTTGCGATCGGCTCCTCGCTGAGCGTCCAGCCCGCCGCTTCGCTCCCGCGGCAAGCCGCGGAAACCGGCGCGACGGTTGGGATCGTCAACCTCGACTCGACGCCGTGTGACAGCCTCGCCGACATCGTCTATCGCGAGGACGTGACAACCGTCTTGCCGCGGCTGCGAGAGCTCGTCGCCGAGTAACGGGCGGCAGTAGCAGTTCGGCAACGGCGCTGTGGGCCACGTTGCTGACTGTTGTGTCGATCAATTCCGGAGGAGCTCTAAATTCTGCACTGTCGGGAGATCCCAGTTGTACGTAACTGCAGCGAGCCGAGTCACGACGGTCACGACCGCACACACCACAGCGGCCGTACGCCCAGTTGCGCCGACCGTTCCCACGAGCCAGTATCCACTCCCGCCGAGGACTGCACAACTGGCATAGAAATCTTCGAAGAGGATGAACGGGGAACGGTCGAGAAGGATATCTGCAAACGCACCACCACCGACGGCGTTGATCGTTGCGATCGTAACGACACCAAATACTGACACACCCGCCTCGGTCGCGACGATCGCACCAGCTGTTGTAAAGGCAGCGAGCCCGATCGCATCTGAGACAAGCGTTATTGGATGCGTCTCTGGAGAGGTGAGGACGACACTCAGTGCGATCGCTAACCCGACTCCAAGCAGCCCCAGACTGATTTCGATCGGGGACTGCAGCGCTAATGGAACCCGTCTTACGAGAATATCGCGCGTCGCGCCACCAGCAAATGCCATCGCCAGGCCAACGATCGTAATACCGAGCAAGTCGAATTCCTCACGGATCGCCTTCGACGATCCGACAAGGGCGAACGCGATCAACCCGATCGTGTTCATCACCGCAAATGGATCGCCAAACAATACGTCAAGGAGCTCCTGACCCATTAGGCGCTCCTAAGAGAACGAGTCTCTTGAGTGCTCCGAGACGACTCGTCTTTAGCGCCACTCCCCCGCACGTGCGGTGACTGCACGACCTGTACTCACTGGGTCGTGAAATCCACAACGGATCGGTATGTGGGGAGAGAGCTGTCCTGCTCGAGGGAGACGAGAGACAGTCGCGTCTACGCGTCGTTGGCCGCTTCGACCGTTTCCTGAACGGCTTCGATACCCTCGTCGTGTGCGAGGTCGCCGACGACGATGACATCGGCGTACTGGGCCATCGAGTACGCGGAGTCGTAGTCGTGGATGCCACCACCGTAGAACAGCGTCGCGTCGTCGACTGCGTTGGTTGCGGCATCGACGACGCCTTCGTCACCGAGCATGCCCGAATACTCGACGTAGACGATCTCCTGGCCGAACATCCGTTCGGCGACCGTCGCGTAGGCGGCGACGTCGTCGGCATCGAGGTCGCAATTGGCCTCCGTCAGCGTCGCCACGTCGGCCTCGGGGTTCATGACGATGTAGGCTTCCGTCGTCGTCCGCTCCCAGTCGAGGTCGTCGTCGAGTCGGACCCATTCCTTGTGGGCCTCAGTAATCCAGAACGGCGAGCCGGCGTTGAACACCGTCGGGATAAGATAGCCGTCGAGCGCGTCGTCCTCGAGGACGACCTGCGGGTTCGAGGGTTCCTGATAGAGCGGGACGTCGTGTTCAGCGCAGGCGTCGATGACGGCACCCATGTTCTCCTCGGTGATGCCCATCGTCCCGCCGACTTCGATCGCATCAGTCCCGGTCGCACAGAGATCGCCGTAGGTCACACCCTCGGGTAACTCCTTGTCCGGATCGATCTTGAGAACGTGATTCCAGTCGTCCCAGGGGGTAGTCATACCGCCCCGTTGCCAGACAACCAGCAAAAGCGCTACGGAACGCCCCCGTCTCGAGCGTCCACGTGTCACCTGGCGAGACTGCCGTGGTCAGTCCCGCACTCGAGTCCTGACGGCCCGCAACCCCTTCCGACGCGCGAGTGCCCTCGTGTGCGCCCTGAATTACAGCTGCTCGGCGCTGACAGCCTGTAGCGTGCTGTCGTTTTCGACCTCCCAGATCCGCAGCACGAGGTGAGCCTTGCAGTAGTATTCAGCGGTCTCGAGGCCAGTCTGTCCGTTCTTGAGGACGAGCTGGCACATGTCCCCGTTCGAACACTCTGGTGAATGTTCACACATTGGTACTCGTTTCGTCTACTCGTCTCGCAGTCAAGACACTGTCGGTGGTCGTCATCGATCCCAGAACGAGGACCTGACCGGCTGCTATCGGTTTTGAGCGGCTTTCGGGGTCGATATCACCGAGTACTAGTACTGGTCCAGAAACCGGTCAGATTCCCTGACTCATCAGGTGGCTGCGCAACACGTCGGCTTCCTTGTTCCCCGCGCCGGTGTTGACGATGACGACCGTCTCGTCGCCGTCGAACGCACCGCGCTCGGCGAGTTCCCACGCCCCGCTTGCGGCTGCCGCGGCGCTCGGGATCGGCTCGAGTCCGGTCGACTGTGCGACTCGCACGGCGGCCTCGAGGATGTCCGGATCGTCGGTCGCGACCGCACCGCCATCGGTCTCGCGGACGGCCTCGAGGACGCGCGGGCTTGCGACAGGGTCGGGAATCTCGAGTTCGCCACAGATCGTGTCCGGGTGTTCGACCGGTTCGTGGTCGTCGCGGTCGGCGTCGAACGCCTCGACGATCGGGGCACAGCCTGTAGCCTGTGTCGCATACAGCGCGGGCGTCTCGTCGGTCAGCCCGAGTTCGCGGAACTCGGCTGCGCCTTTGGCCGCACCGACGAGGCCGACGCCGTCCCCGGTGGGGAAACAGACCACGTCGGGGACCTCCCACTCGAGCTGTTCGACGAGTTCGTAAAACAGCGTCTTCGCGCCCTCGTGGCGATAGGGAGTCTCGAACGATCGGAGGGAGTACCAGTCATCGTGTTCGCCCAGTCCCTCCTCGAAGGCTCCGACGGCGTCGCCGAAGCGGCCGCCGACGACGTTCATGTCGCCGCCATGGACGTTGACCATCGCCTTGTTCGTAAAGCCCGACCGCGAGGGGAGATACGCGTGTGCCTCGAGTCCTGCACGGGCTGCGTAGGCCGCGACAGCCTGCCCGCTGTTGCCAGTCGAGGGCAGTGCGACATCGGTCGCGCCGTGTTGGGCTGCCGCCGTGACGGCGACCGATGCGCCGCGGTCCGTCCTCGAGCCCGTTGGATTCCGGCCCTCGTCTTTGATCAGCACGCGCTCGACGCCGAGTTCGGTGGCCAGATCGGGGCAGTCGACCAGTGCAGTCGCGCCCTCTTGAGTCGTTACTGCAGACTCACGCGAAAACGGGAGCAACTCCGCGTAGCGCCACTGCCCGTCGAACGGCCGAGCGGCGAGCGTCTCGCGGTCGAGGTCGATCGCGTCGTACTCGTAGGTTGGGTCGAGCGTGCCGTCACAGTCCGGACAGCGGTGAGACTCCGCAGCGGCGTCGACGGTGGCCCCGCAGTCGACACACTCGAGACCGGTAAAGGCGTCTGTGGTTTCCATACGGGAGTGTTAGCGGCTCGGAACTAAGGGCTGTCCATCGGTGGTCCAATTCCGACAGTGTACGACAGCGGGCGCGCGACGGTGGCACCGCTGTGTCACGGAGCCGATGGAATGGAAAGAGAAACCCGAAAGATCAGTTGTCGCCGGCTTTCGACTGCCACTCGTAGTCGCGGCGTTTGGCCGATTTACCGAAGCCGCACGACGAGCAGACCTTCTTCTTCGTGTGGTAGGACTTCTCTCCGCAGCGACGACACTTGGTGTGGGTCGTCTTGTTTTTCTTGCCTTGTGTCGGGGTTCCTGCACCAGTCATGGAGTGATCGAGACGACGTTGTCGCCGCGTATAATGGTTGTGTCTTCGACCGGGGCATCCTCTTCGACGCTCCCCTCGACGGGGATCGTCACGTCTTCGAGCACCAGATTCATATGCTGATCATAGCCGGCGAGTTCGCCAACGTGTTCGTCGCCACTCTTGAGTCGTACCGTGACGCGGTCACCGAGCGACGCCTCAAGGACGTCCAGCGGTCGTCCACTCATACGCAACACCGCAGGAGACGGGCACTTAATCGTACCGGTCCGGAGTCCAGTACAGCCATATTCCATCCACGAGTCAACCGGTTGGACCTAACCAAACGGCTAAGTGTCCGCTCGTGGACCGGCTACGCATGGGCGACAAGAAGTTCACTTTCATCGAATTGCACTTCGACGGCGACACACAGTTCGGACCGGGAACGATCGGTGAAGCGCTTCCGGTCGGGAGCACGGAACCGACAACGGAGGCGGACTCCGAAACTGAGACCGAATCTGAGGAGGGTGTAGCTGCAGCCGACGACTCCGGTGGCAAAGGCAAAAGCGCCGTCGGCGCGCTGGTCGCACTCGCCGTCCTCGTCGGCATCGCCGTCGCCGCCAAGAAGTTCCGTGGTGGTAGCGACGAGGAAAACGAACTCGAGTCTGAAGAAGAACCCGACGTCATCGTTACGTGACTCCTCCCACGACTGCAGTCGTGGGCGTTCTCCTCGAATCGCTGTAACCGCCACTCGCCGTCGAAGACGGCTATCCGAACCCGTCTCGACAGCGCCACGTTCACATCGACGTAAGGCGAGCCGAACGCTTTTGCGCTTCCTTCCCCTAATCATTGTCGTGAATCTCTATCGTAGCGCCCGGGCCGTTGCCGGGGCGTCCGGTTCCGATGCGATCGACTGGCGATCGGCCGCCGACGCCGCCAAGGCAGCGACCGATCCCGGCACGCTCGAGCTCGAGCCCGGCGAGCGCGAGGGCTACGCCCGCGACGTTCGGGACGCGCGAGCAGCCGTGCGAGCGGTCTCTGGCGTCGAGTTCGATGTACCCGAAACCATCGAGATCCAGAACCGCCACCACTGGATCGACGCCAACGTCGCCACCTTCGAGCGGGTCATGAGCGCCCTCGAGACCCACACCGGCGCGTTCCCCGGCGTCGCCCGGACGATCAACACGGGGACGATGACCGTTCTCCTTTCGTTCCTCGGACGGAACGTCCTGGGGCAGTATGACCCACTCCTGCTGGCCGATATGCCTGATGACGACCACGCGCTGTATTTCGTCCGGCCGAACATCCGCAACGCAGCCGACACGCTCGACGTGGACGCCAACCGGTTCCGTCGCTGGATCGCCTTCCACGAAGTGACCCACGCCGCAGAGTTTGGGGCCGCACCGTGGCTCTCAGACCACCTCGAAGCCCGCATGGAAGACGGGATCGCCACCCTCTCGGAAGGGTCGTTCGACCGCGAGGCGTTCCGCGACCTCGACGCCGCGATGACCGTCGTCGAGGGCTACGCCGAACTCCTGATGGATCACGCCTTCGACGACGAGTACGAGGACCTGCGGCGGAAACTCGACGAGCGCCGACAGGGCCGCGGTCCCCTCCAACGGCTGCTCCGTCGCCTGCTCGGCCTCGGACTCAAGCAGCGCCAGTACGAGCGCGGGAAGAACTTCTTCGAACATATCGTCGCCGTCCGCGACCTCGAGACGGCGGGGCTCGTCTGGGACCACCCGGAGAACCTGCCGACTCACGACGAACTCGACGCGCCGGACCTGTGGATTCGACGCGTCGATCGCTGACAGGGCACTCGAGGTCGATTCTGTGACCCCTAGTCGGCCAGAATCCAGACAAGGTACCACAGCAACGCGCCACCGGCGATGATACCGCCGAGCATCGCGCCGCCGATTACCACCAATGAGGCGTCACTCTGAAAGGCAATCAGGCCGCCTGAAAGCCCGACCAGCAACACGAACACGATTTTGAGCTGATCGGCCGCGTTCGGCTGCGTCCTCGAGCGCGAAGGTCCACGCTGTGGGCCGCGATCCCGACTCATAAGTCGTGTGGCGCGCTGACGTGCATCATGACGAATCGCCAGTCGCGCGCACCGTCGCCGGCCGATGCCTGCTTTACGAGCGTGGCACTCCAGCGGCTATCGAAGCGGTGTCGATCGCCGCTTGTCGTGTCCGTCCAGACCATCGTGACTTCGTCGGCCATCGTCGCGAACTCGTCGTGCTCGTCGACGACGAGATGCCGACTGCTGACCGCCCAGTCGTCTGTCGTTTCGGTCTGTTCTGCGAGTGCCCGCGCGATTTCGTCGCTCCCGAACAGGGACTCGCTAATACCGAACTTGACGGTCGACGCGTCGTCACGGAAAAACGGAACGAGCGGCTCGCCGTTGCGGAGTGCGTCGTAGTAGTCGCGGACGACGGCCTCGGCGCTCGGTGACATAGCACTATGCTCGAAGCGCGATCCCAAAGAGCCACCGGACGCGAACGCAGGGTATTGCTCCTCGACCGGCAGTCTCACATGAAGCCCCGATCGACTTCGTCCGTCTCGATCAGGTCGTCGAGTTCGCTGTTCAATAGCTCGTCTGCTTCCTCGAAACGTTCAGCGAGGCCCTCGAGTTCGTCAGGGCGGTCGTACTGATCGTACGCCATCGGCCCGAAGGCGGGACTCTCGATGGCCTCCATCACGTCATCGAACAAGTCCTGCGGGCGGGTCGGCGCGTCCGCGTGCGTCTCGAGAACGGTCTCGAGACGCTTCCCGACGGTCTCGGCCTGAGCTTCGTCTTCGGGCGGGGATTGGACCGCAAAGCGGCTACCCGCGTCACGTTCGGGCATGAACGAGCCGATTTCGTCATCGAGGTTGCGGGCGACTCGCGTGCCGACGCCGCGGACCTCGAAGGGATTTTTGGCGTATGTTTTCAGGAAGAAGACGCCGGCCCGGGGATGCGCGAGGTACATGTCTTCGCCGACGCCACCGGCGCGGTCACCGGCGACGGCGCGCCAGTCCTCCGGATCGACATCTCGCTCCGTGACGTCCTCGAGTATGTCCTGCCACTCGCGTATCCGCATACGCGCCGGTTGGATCGCCGGCAGAAAGAACGTATCGATTACCTCGACAGACGCCCCGAAACGACTGTTACACGAGACAACGACAAATTCGAGCCATGCGGCCCGTGGATGTGAGACGGAACCAAAAGGGATACGACAGCTCCCATCACAGGGAACGTAACCGACGCTTTCCCTATGTCCGGCCGTCACTCACTCTCGTTTGTCGAACTGTTTCGTGCCACGCCGGTGAAAAGTTCGCTGCTGACGCTTGCTCCGCTTGCACTGGCACTGGGACAACTCGGCAATAGCTACGTCAACGGCGTCTCGCCGGCCGTCTCGGTCGGTTTTGCCGCCGTAATGGTGATATTTGCCGCCGTTGCGATGAGCCACCACGCTGCCGAACACCGCATCCGTCGCCTCGAGGCCGACTACGGACCGAAACGGATCTAAATATCCGTCTCGGGTTCGGTTGCGACCGTCCGCGCGTCGCGGGCCTCGTAGGCGTTGTATCCCGCAAGTCCGGCGACCAACAGCCCGGACGCGATCGTGTTCCAGAACGGGCCGCCAGTCATCTCGAGCAATGCTGCCGAGACGATGAGCCAGATACCAAGGATGGCGACCAGCGATGCAATGGCGGTACTAAGCGGGATGTCGTTGGCCAGACGGTAGTAGTTGTAGCCCGCCGCGACGCCGATAACGAGGCCGACCAGCACGTTGTTCCAGAGTGGTGCCGCCACCGTCTCGAGGACGACCGTTGACAGCGCGACCCAGACGCCGAGGGCGGCGACGAGCAGGCTGATGACCGACGTCTTGCGCCGGCGCTCCTCGTCTGCGACTTGGGTCGGGTCGTCACGTGGGTCACGGCCCGTCTCCGTTCGATCACCGAAGCCGGTGCCCGAATCGATGTCGGCCGCTGTCGTTTCGGTGCGGTTGGGTGGCCCGTCGGCAGTGCCGTCCTCGGGCGGGCCACCCGACCGACGGTCGTCGCTGTTAGGGTCACTCATAGCAGACAGCGGTTGGCGCTCACTCGCAAAAGCGTCCGCGTCCGTTCTTCTCATCACGGTTCGATTGATAGCAGAGACGGTTCCGCATCTCACTGAAACGGACAGTAAACACGTCTTATCGACGGGTGAACGCGACTGGCCCGCAGCGAATCTCGCTGGTCATGGCCGAGCGACCGATAGCGTTTTTGATCGTTCGACCGTGACAGTCGCCTGTGTACGTACGCGGAACCGTCGCTGACGAGGTCGACGTGCGGTCGGTGTCGACGAGCTACGGCGAAAGCGAGCTCGCCGAGGTGCCGCTTCGAGTAGCCGACGATGGGATCGAACCGCCCGGCGACGCGACACCGACGCTTGGCGACGGTGGAACGGCGGCCATCACGGACGGCGACGAGACGACGACGGTGACGCTCTGGAACAAGTGGACCGAGTCGGCCGAGTTGCTCGAGCCGGGGATGGAACTGCTCGTGACGAACGCGAAAGAAGAGGAATATCAGGGAGAGACGCAGTACGCGACGACGGGCGACTCGTATGTCGTCGTCGAACCCTCCTTTCTGGTCAGCGTCACGTCGATCCGCAACTGGGTCGAGTGTCCCCGGCTGTACTACCTAAACAAGCTCTCGGGCGTCCCGCTGAACTATCCCGTCGTCAAGGGGACGCTCGTCCACGAGGTCTTCGGCGACCTCTTGCGGGGCCGCGACCTCGAGGAGTCGATCGAGGCCCGCATCGAGGAACGGGGTCTCCAACTCGGCCTGCTGGGCGAGACGCCCGATGCCGTCGCCGAAGACGTTCGTGAGAACGCCACAGCAATTGAGGGCTGGCTCGAGCAGGGCCGGCTCACTGAAGACGACAACTGGCGCTCGGAACAACTGCTCATCAGCGAAACGTTCGGCATCCGTGGTCGGGCCGACGCCATCCGGCGGGGCGCGCCAGTCGAACTCAAGACAGGGAAAAATCTGAAGAAGGAACCCCGATTCAAGGACAAGGTCCAGGCCGCCTGTTACGCGCTGTTGCTCGAGGAACACGGCGGCGACGTCGATACCGGAACCTTACTCTACACGAAGAACTCGGCGCTGGATCGCAACGAAGAGACCGGCGACCTCACCCCTGCGAAGGATTTCTCGATGGGCGATGGGCTCCTGAAGTACGTCGTCCGCCTGCGCAACGAGATCGCGGCGATGGAGATGTCGGGCGACATCCCGACGGGCTACGAAGCCGACGCGAAGTGTGAATACTGTTTCGAGCAGGACGCCTGCATGGTCGTCTCCGGCCGCCTCGATCAGGAATCCAAGGCCGGCCAGATCGGCCAACCGCTGCCCGAGGCGGAACGCGAGTACTTCGAGCGCTTCTACCGGGCGATCGAGGAGGAACGCCATGAGGTCCACCGCGAGTACGCCAAACTCTGGGAACAGAGCGCCGAGGAACGGGCCGATGACGACCGCGCGCTGATCGACCTCGAGTTCGTCGAAAAACGTCCGCTCGAGGGCAGCCGCTGGGAACTCAGAGCGCGCCGCGAGGGCGGGGCGACGTCGAAGCTCCGCGAGGGCGACCTCGTCCTTGCCAGCGACGGCCACCCGGTTCGGGGCGACTCCGAGTTGGCACGGATCGAGCGGTTAGACGACGAGATCGTGCTGACAGCAGACGAGCCAGTCGAAGTCACACGCCTCGACGTCTATCCGTCCGAACTGACGACTGACCGGCTGCTCGTCGCGATGCACGACGCGCTCTTGAAAGGCGACGAGCGACGCAAGGATATCCTGTTCGGCCGTTCCGAACCGGAGTTCGAAGCGATCGACGAGACGTTCATCGACAACAACGAGCGCCAGAACGAGGCCGTGACGAAAGCCGTCGGCGCGCAGGACTGTGCGCTGATCCACGGCCCGCCGGGTACCGGGAAGACCTATACCATCGCCCAGGCCATCCGTGCGATGGTCGAGCGCGGCGAGCGCGTCCTGCTGTCGGCCTTTACCAATCGTGCCGTCGACAACGCACTCGAGGCCACCCTCGAGCAGTTAGAGAACGTAATCGATACCGACCGCGTCGTCCGCGTCGGCTCCGAAAGTGGCGTTCGTGAGGATATGGAATCGCACCGACTCGAGCGCGCGGGCGATCCCGACGACCGCGTTGCGAAACTGCAGAACGCACAGGTCGTGGCGGCGACGACCGCGACCTGTGGCTCGCGGGTGATGAAAGAGCAGGCCTTCGACGTGGCGCTGGTCGACGAGGCAGCCCAGCTCACCGAGCCGGGAACCTGTGCGGCGATCAATCTGGCCGAGCGGTTCGTTCTCGTCGGCGACCACGAGCAGTTGCCGCCCGTCGTACGTGCCGAGAACGACCTCACCGAGTCGCTATTTGAACGGCTCGTCGATCTGTATCCCGATGCCGGCGTCATGCTCGACCGTCAGTACCGGATGAACCAGCGCATTCAGGCCTTCGCCTCTACCGAATTCTACGACGGCCAACTGCGGCCTGCAACGCCGTCGGTCGCAGGGCGGACGCTCGACGATCTCGAGGGCGTCTCCAGTGAGGCGCTGCCCGCAACGTTACAGGACCCAGTCACGTTCGTCGGCGTCGAAGGTGATCGAAGCCGGTACACCGACAGCGAGGAAGCCGCCCGAATCGCCGATCTAATCGAGGCGTACGAGGCCGCCGGCCTCGAGCACTCCGAGATCGGTGTCATCGCACCCTTCCGCGCGCAGGTCTCGGAAATATCGAAACACGTCCCCGACGACGTCGCCGTCGACACCGTCGACCGCTTTCAGGGCTCGAGTCAAGAGGTCATCATCGTCTCGTTCACTGCGACCGATACGTTAGAGGGGCCGATCTTCGAGGATTATCGCCGGATCAACGTCGCGTTGACTCGGCCCAAACGCGCGCTCGTGCTGGTCGGCGACGCGCAGGCACTTGCATCCGATCCGGTCTACGAGCGCATGCTCGCATGGGCACGACGGTAACGTGTCTGGACGGCATGAAACTCCGACATTTATCTTCCGCTGCGCGTAACGACCGATGAAATGCGACTCGAGGAGCAGAGTGCGCTCGTCCGAGATGCCGTCACCGCCGAGTACGCAGAGATCGTCGTCTTCATCACCGAACTTGGCGGAACGACCGCACTCATGCTCCTGCTCGCAGTGCTGTTCTGGTGGTCGAGCCGTCGTCGAAGCGCGCTCGTGATCAGTTACGCGGTCGCAGGACTGGCGCTTATGCTCTCGCTGAAGACGCTGTTTGCGCTGCCGCGGCCGCCAGCAGATGCCATGCTCGTTGCACTCGAGGACGAACGCACCGGATACGGCTTCCCGAGCGGACATGCTTTCGCCGCGGCCGTCGTCTACGGCGGGCTCGTCTCTGCGTACGACCGGACTCGGGACCGACGGGCGCTGCTTGCTGCCGGGGCGCTCGTCGTCCTCGTCTCGCTTTCGCGGGTCGTTCTCGGTGTCCACTACCTCGGCGACGTGATCGTCGGTGCGGTCCTCGGGGTCGCGTTCGTCGTCGCCATGGACCGGCTCACGGGTGGCGATCCGACGATCGGCTTCGCGACCGCGTTCGTCCTCTCGGTTCCCGCGGTCGTCATCGCTGGCGGGACGACCGACTCGTTGCTCGGTCTCGGCGGCTCGATTGGCGGCCTGCTGGGCTCGCAACGGCTTTCGGCCCTGCCAGAACTGCGTTCCCGGCTCGAGGGACTCGTTCTTCTCCTCGTCGGTGGAGGATTCGTGGCCGTCGTCCAAGCCGCTGAATCTGCCGTCGAAGCGGTCGAACCCCTCCTGGTCGTGCTCTACGCGATTCTCGTTACCAGCATCCTCCTCGCGCCGGCCGCCGTCGGCCGGCTCGAGGTCGACGCATTCGAGTCGCGGTGAGCGTCGTCCGACGGTCGGTGGTAGCACCGTCGATTCGCTGGTGTCCAATATCACGCAGACGATCACGCTATCGAACCAATACTTATTGTTAGCAGCCCTATATGATGATACATGGAACTCGTCACCACTGAAACGGTCCCCGGCCGCGAGGTTCACGAATCGCTTGGCATCGCACGCGGAAATACGGTCAAAGCGCGAAACGTCGGCCGCGATATCACACAGTCGATCCGTAATATCACCGGCGGTGAGCTCAAAGCCTACTCGGAACTGCTGACCGACGCGCGCGACGAGGCGATGTCACGCATGGTCGCGGACGCCGAGTCGATGGGTGCCGACGCCGTCGTCAACGTCCGACTCGAGAGTTCCGAAATCGCAAACGGCGGCTCGGAAGTCATCGCCTACGGCACGGCCGTCCGACTCGACTGAGACGGCCTCCTCTCAGACGGTCTGATTGTCGTCGACGCGCTAAAAACTCGCTTGCTCGAGCCGCTCACTCCTCACGATCCGCCTGCTCCCAGAGTGGATACAGCTCGTCCTCGATCGGCTCGGTAATGGACTCATCGTCGAGGATGAGTTCCGGTTTGTCACCCTCGAGCGCGCCGACGGTGCCGATCGCCGCAGCTTCAATCTCCGCAGCCTCGAGATCGGCAAGACACGCCTCGAGCGCGTCCTCGGGAACGGTCGCGAGCAACGCGCCGGAGCCGAAGATTCGCAACGGATCGACGCCGGCGGCAGCACACAGCGTCGCCGTCGGCTTGCGGACCGGAACGGCATCGCGAGCCACCTCGAGCCGGACGTCCGAGGCGCGGGCCACCTCGAGCAAGCCCGACGTGACGCCGCCTTCTGTGGGGTCGTGCATCGCCGTCGCGTACTCGCGGACGATTTGGGCCTCGGGAACGACGCTGATCTCCTCGAGATAGCCCGCAGCACGCTCACGGATTTCAGGAGCGATATCGAGGTCGTCGCCGAAGTCCGCCGCGAGGATAGCCGACCCCTCGATACCTGCTGCTTTGGTGAGGACGACGGCATCGCCTGGCTCAGCTCCGCCGGTCGGAACGTACCGCTCGGTCGCCCCTATCGCCGTCAACGAGAGCAGCGGCCGCTCAAGTTGATCGACGTACTCCGAGTGACCACCGACGATCGACGCGCCGAGTTCACGCGCTGCGGCGTCGAGGTCACGAGAGATTTCCTCGAGGACGTCCGTGTCGACGCCGGTCGGGAGCAATACGACGGCGGTCAGCCAGCGCGGGTCGGCCCCTGAGACGGCGATGTCGTTGGTAGCGACGGCGATGCCGAGTTGGCCAACCTGCGAGGCGGCCAGCGAAATCGGATCGGAGCTGACCACGAGCGTTCCCTCGCCGTCGGGCCAGTCGATCGCGGCGGCGTCCTCGCCCTCGGCCGGGCCCTGTAATACCGTCTCGTCGGTCTCGGTCGCCCCCGTTCGCTGAAAGACGTGCGTGAGCAGGTCGTCCGGACTCACCTTGCCGGGCATACCACGAACTGGGTCGATGCGCGGCTTGTAGCTGTCGAAGAACTCGCTTCTCGATTCGCTCAGGCGTCAGGCGCGACCGCGTCCATCGTCCGGCGAATCCCCGTCTCGTCGGCACCACGCGGGAAGCTGACTGCGATGGCGTCGAGCCCGTCGATCGCCTCGTAACGTGCGAGTTGCTCACGAGCCGTCTCCACATCGCCGACCGCACAGAGATCGTCGAGAATGTCCTCGTCGACCAACTCGAGCGCGCGCTCGCGGTCGCCAGCCTGCCAGGCGTCGTAGATGTCAGCTGCCTCGTCGTAGCCTTGGCGCTCGAGGGAATCGCGGTAGAACGTCCCCATCCCGCCGATATAGAAGGCGACGTGCTGGCGGGCGAGCGCGCGGGCTTCCTGGGGATCGTCAAGCACACAGCAGGTGACGCCGGCGGTGACCCGGACGTCATCGGAGTCACGATCACCGAGGGCAGCACCGCGTTCGATGTCCTCGAGTCGGGTTTCGATCCCCTCGGGCGTGAGCATGATACCGTGCCAGCCGTCGGCAAAGCGACCCGCGAGTTCGACCGCCTTGGGTCCCATGCCGGTGACCTCGATCGGTGGGGGCGTTTCCGGCGGGTCACAGCGCAGGCGAAACCCCGACAGCTCGAAGTCGTCGCCGTCGTAGTCGACTGGTTCGCCCGAGAGGACCTGTCGGACGATTTCGACCGTCTCACGGGTTCGTTTGAGCGGGTTGCCGTACGTCATCCCGTGCCAGTTTTCGATCACGACGGGGCCACTCGGGCCGAGTCCCAGCCGGAACCGGCCCTCCGAGAGTTCCTGAAGTGTCGCCGCCGTCTGACCCAGCAAGGCCGGCGACCGCGAGTAAGTGTTGAGAATGCTCGAGCCGACATCGATCGACTGCGTTCGCTCGGCCATCGCCGAAAGGACGGTGACGGCGTCGCGACCCCACGTCTCGGGGAGCCATGCACAGTCGTAGTCGGCGTCTTCAGCCGCCTGCGTATAGTCGACGATCGAGTCGATCGTCGGCTGTGCAGCGACGGGAAGGTGGACATCTCTGTCAGTCATCGTCATACACAGTTGGCGTACTGCCTTTTGGCTGTATGGAAACCGGAGACGACCTGTCTCCCGTTTATCACAGCACACCCATCCCGGATACCAGCTTCTAACCAGTCCGATAGCGATGAAACTCGAGGAAACATTCAAACCACTGTACAAATTAATGGACTGTCATTATGGACTTAGAAGAGTTCGTACACTCGAACGAACCGGACGCAGATCACAGCGGCTTCGAAAAAGCCAATAAACGACTGCTCGACATCGCCGTCGATGGAACGGTGATGGTAAAAGCCGGCTCGATGATCGGGTACACCGGCGAGCTGACGTTCACCGGAAAGTCGTCCGCCGAAGGTGGATTGACCGGGTTCGTCAAGGATGCGGTGTCCAGCGAAGGGACACCGGTGATGGAAGCCGAAGGGGAGGGGCATCTCTACGTCGCCGATCAGGGAAAGAAGGTCCAGCTCCTCGAGCTCGACGCGGACCAGTCGATTTCGGTCAACGGCACTGACGTACTCGCGTTCGAATCAACGATCGACTACGAGATCAACACGATTAGCAGCCTCTCGGAAGTCGCTGCCGGGGGTCTGACGAACGTCTATCTCACTGGTCCCGGTTCGGTTGCGATCTCGACGCACGGCGATCCACTGGTGATGACACCGCCGGTAGTCACGGACCCGGACGCGACCGTCGCCTGGAGTACCAATCTCTCGCCGTCGTTTGCGACCAATAAAACGATCGAGATCGGTCAAACCTCTGGAGAAAGTATTCAGATGGAGTTCACCGGCTCGGACGGGTTCGTCGTCATCCAGCCGTACGAAGAATAACGCAGGGTACGACAGGCAGGTAATTTGTTACTAGATGTCGTTTCACTTGCAAACCCCAGCTAGCAGTACCTGTGTGAGAACATATCGTTAAGTGGCTCGCGGTTGCTGTCAGAGATCGATGAGTGGCTGCGAGTCGACCGACGGCTGGGAGGCCGTCTTCTGGGACATCGGTGGCGTCATCCTTGCGCTCGACTCCGTCCAGCGAGCCCACGCCGAGTTCGTCGCACGCCTTCTCGAGCACCACAGCATCGAGACGACGCTCGAGGCGGCCATCGACACGTGGCAGACGACCGTCGGGGAGTACTTTCGTGAGCGTGATGGGACCGAGTTCCGCGCTGCTCGCGAGGCCTATCACCGCGGTATCGAGGCGATCGTCGGCGAGGAGGTGCCCCGAGACGAGTGGGCCCCACACGTCGACGACGTTATCCGGTCGTCACTCAAGCCGGTCTCGGGTGCACCCGAGACGATCGCGCGACTGGCCGACCGGGACGTCCATGTCGGCGTCGTCAGCGATATCGACGACGCGGAGGGGCGTGCCATACTTGAGGGGTTCGGCGTCTGTGAGCACCTCGACTCGATGACCACGTCCGAAGAAGTCGGTCGGACCAAGCCCGACCCGGCAATCTTCGAGACGGCCCTCGAGAAAGCCGACGCCGAACCGGGACGATCGCTGATGATCGGTGATCGGTACACACACGACGTGAGAGGGGCTGCCGCGGTTGGCATGTGTGGTGTGGCGTTCGGCGCTGCCGATGGTCCCGCCGTCTCCTATCGTATTGACACACCCGAAGAGGTGCTCGAGATCCTCGATGAAGAGCGACCGGAGACAGCATGACAAAATCGGCGCTCGCCGAACGAACGAAACGTCTCATTGACAGTGACGAGCCGCTATCGCACACGAAGCCGAACCGCGATAGAACGGGTCGTCACCGCTCGCTGCGTTCCTTGCCGAGGTCTTCGTAGATCTGGGGATCAGTCTGGAACTTGAGGACGTTATGAACCGCCGAGTTTCGAACGTTCTCGATGACCTTGCCGTGTTTCGAGTAGCAGTCGTGGATCCACTTGGGAACTTCCTGCCGGTCGCGAAACATCATGATCGTCTTCCACTGGTACTCCCCATCGGCGAGGAAGAAAAACAGGGTATGTTTGTCCGCTCGGATGTCCTCCATCGCGGCCCGCCAGTGGTCGGCGAAGTGTTCGGTATTGAACTTGAACTCGAACAGCGCAAAGATATAATATTCCTCGTTGGGGATTATCGCCTCGCGGAAAACCCCCTCGTCGCGCATCCGTCGGATCGACTCGCTGACGGTGACGTGGGAGACGTCGATGTCGTACTTGTCCTCGAGGACCGTGGTGAGCTCCCGCGAGGAGAGCTGTGGATCGTCGGCAAGCTCGGTGAGAATCGCGATATCCCGATCTTTAAAATCCCAATTCGGTGGATCGCTGCTCATGCTAATGCAACTGTCGTGGCGGCCCTGATATAGATTGATATTAGATCGATCGGACGGCCGTCGTGCGTTCGCATGCAGTGACGTCACCGACTTTGCGAGTCGGCGTCTCGAGTCGTCGAGAGCCCCGCCAGCGACTCCTCGCCGATCTCCTCGAGGACGTGCTCGTGAAACGACTGGAGGGCGGCGCTTTCGTCGTCTGCGAGGACGACGTCGCTGGCCGACAGCGTCGCGAGCCCGAACGCCCGCGGCGTCGGCGAGTCGAGGAGTTGCCGCAAGTAGTCAAGCTCGCCCGCGTCGATCGCGTCGACGATGGCCTCGATCTCAGCGACGTTGAGTTTGTCCTCCAAGATTTCGCGATACGTTTCCTCAATTACGGCGAACTGCTCAAGATCTTCGGCGAACCCGAGCAACATCTCGCTCGAGACCTGCTGTTCGCTGGCGGACTTCTCGTAGCCCTTGTAGCGTTTGAGGATCATCAGCGAGCGGGTCGCGTTGATCCTGAAATAGCGCTGGAGCAGGTCGGTCCCCGACAGCGCCGCCCGGAGATCCGCGCGGACATCGCCGGCCTCGAGGTCGGCGACGATCCCCTCGAGATCGACTTTCCGGTTGAGCGGCATCGAGAGGACAAAGCCGTTGTCCGCGACCGCGACGCGGACGTTTGCCGTCGCTTCCTGGGCACAGCGATAGGCCAGCAGGCGGGAGAGGCCATCGTTGACTTTCCGGCCGTAGTTCGAGCGGACGTAGTAGTGGCGTTCGTACTCCTCGCGATCGCGGACGACCTCGATTGCGAGCCGGTCGGGCGTGCTCACGCTCTCCGTGCCCGCGTACTGCACTTGGTGGTCGAATAGCCGGGCGATCGCGCGGACGCTGTCGTCGTCCAGCGGAAGCTCCCGGAGCCACGCGCGAACCCGCGGCGGCCCACCCGCGTCGTAGCGCTCGAGGAGGGCGCGCTGAAACGCAAGGATCTCGCAGCCAAGATCGTACGACAGGGGCAGCCGCTCGGAGTACCACGAGGGAACGGTCGGACGAGCGCTCGTGCGGTCGACGTAGACCTTCGAGCCGCGCCGGTAGCGGTACTCGAAGTGGTCTCCGCCAAGCACGAAGACGTCGCCTTTCTCCAAGGTATCGAGATACCCCTCGTCTAGCTGGCCGACCCACTCGTCGCTCGCCCGCGTGTGGACGTCACAGGTAAACGAGTCGGGGATCGTCCCGATGTTGGTCATGTAGATGACCCGCGCGAGTCGGCCGCGTTTGCCGATCAGCGGCTCGCCGACCGGGTACGCTTCGTGATGGTGCTCGCCGTCCGGCGGGTCGTTTTCGTCGCGCCAGACCTTCGCATAGACGTTCTTGTCCTCGAGACCGGCATACTCGGCGGTGAGATATCGCATAAGCGACTCGTACTCTTCGGTCGAGTAGTTCCGGTAGGGGTACGCCCGCCGCAAGATCCCTTTCAGTTCGGACTCGGGCCGGATCTCGGCGATCGCCATCCCGTAGACGTGCTGGGCGGCCACGTCCTGAGCGTTCTCGGGGATCGACACCGAGTCGACGAACCCCTCCGTGGCCGTCTTGAGCATGACCGCACACTCGATGAGTTCGTCCCGGTCGAGCGCGATCACCCGTCCTGTCACCGTTTGGCCGACGCGGTGGCCTGCCCGGCCGACCCGCTGGAGCAGAGCGGCGACGCTTTTGGGCGAGCCGACCTGCACCACGAGATCGATATGGGGCATGTCGATTCCCAGCTCGAGGCTCGTCGAGGTGGTGACGACCTCGAGATCGCCGTCTTTTAGCCGCCCCTCGACGTCCTGGCGGACCTCCTTTGAGAGGCTCCCGTGGTGACAGGCCGAGTTGGCCTCGTCGTAAGCGTCGAAGCGTTCCCGGAGGTTGTGGAGGACTCGCTCCGAGCCCGAGCGCGTGTTGGTGAATACAAGGGTGTTCGTGTGGTCCTGAATGTGATCGTGGAGTTGCCGATAGAACCGCTCCTGGACGACCTCGCGGGACGTGTTGATCAGATCGGCGGTCGGACACTCGAGTTGCAGGTCAAACTCGCGAGCAAAGCGGGCGTCGACGATCTCGTAGTCACGCGGCCCACCACCCGGCTCGTCGCGGCCCACCAGAAACTCCGCGACACGGGACAGCGGCTCGATCGTCGCCGAACAGCCGATGCGCGTGATCTCACCCGTTGCCAGCGACTCGAGTCGCTCGAGACTCACCGCAAGATGGGTCCCCCGCTTGCTCGCCGCCAGCGAGTGGATCTCGTCGACGATGACGTACTCGACGGTGCGGAGTTTCTCGCGGAACTTGGGCGAGTTGAGCAAGATCGCGAGCGTCTCCGGCGTCGTATTGAGGATGTGGGGCGTCTCCTCGAGCATCCGCTGGCGGTCGCTAGAGTCGGTATCGCCGTGGCGGATCGCGTGGCGGATCTCGCCCATCGACGCGTCGTCGCGCTCGGCCGCGATCTCCTTGATGCCCTCGAGTGGCACCTCGAGATTGCGGTGAATATCGTTCGCGAGAGATTTCAGCGGCGAGATGTAGAGGCAGTACACCGAGTTCTCGAGGCCAGCGCCAGCGGGAGACGCCGTCTCCTGGGCAGACGGGCGCTGCCCGTCGACGTCGTCAGCATCCCGTTCCCGCCGGTATAGCGAGTTGATAATCGAGAGAAACGACGACATCGTCTTGCCGCTCCCCGTCGGCGCACAGACCAGCGTGTTCGTCCCCGCGTCGATTTTCGGGATCGCACCGCGCTGTGGCGGCGTGAAGAACCCTTCATTTTCGGGGACGAACTCGCCGAATTCCTCGAGCCACCATTCTTGAACTGCCGGCTCGAGAGAGTCGAAGACATCTCCATCCCTGATCGTGACGGCGGCCGGATCGAACGGCAGCGAATCGTCGGCAACCGGCAGCTCGAGGCGCTCGTCCCCGTCCATTACCGTCGTCTCCGGGACCGGCGTGTAAGAGCGTTTGGACAGTGCAGTGAAAGTGAAACCGCAACTCGACGGTCTCGACCGCAACTGTCGATCTCGGCTATGAATACCTTCGAACCGGTGGTCGCCAACTTACTGGATCCACAGCCGTCCGCTCGACTCAGAAACGGAGAATCGGCACAATTCTTATCATTGACTCACCACTTCAATCTCTGATTACCGTGAACTGATAACCAACAGTCATAGAATCCCGGATTATGAAATCACCTATGAAAAATTGCTCACAGTGGGTTGTCTGACGCACGTCATTAGAGGAACGTGCGATTTTATATATCGGTACCTGGCAGCGGTGATTGTGCAAAGCACTCACTCAATCAGCCTCACGGTTGTCGAGGAAATCGCCAAACGAGAAGGGGTTTCGCCGGAAGAACTTCGGCCGCCGCTTCACTACGCTATTGACACGGATGCACTTGACTCACTATTCCAGTCGACCGATAGCGAGAAGGTCCCCTCCACGGTCAAATTCGCGTACAACGGTTACATGGTCTCGATCGACGAGACGGGAGACGTGGACGTCACAGATCACACGTCAGTCACAGAGGCGGACAAAACGGTAGTGTGAACCGATTCGGAACTCTCCCCACTCGATCTTGATCCCTTATACGCTGAACAGGCGCAATACCACGTCCTTGAGGGCGTGGATACGCGCCGTCACTTGATGCAACAATCGATCGCCTGTTGCATGGCCGGATATTCTCTACTGGATCAGTACTATCATGTTCTTGAGAGTCATAACTGGTTATGAAGCCAGAAATAGATGCGTACCGTCCGAACCTTCGAGGCGTCAATCGCCAACCCACAGCAGGTGAGTGATGACCTCGATCAACTCGGATGGGCCGCATCGAAACTCTGGAACGTCAGTCGCTACTACGCACAAGAACAGTGGGACGACACGGGCGAGATCCCCGATGACGGGGAACTCAAAGCCGAACTCAAAGGCCACGACCGCTATACGGACCTTCATTCTCAATCCAGTCAGCGCGTTCTCGAAGAACTCGCTGAAGCGTTCACCGGCTGGTTCGCAAAGCGTCGGAACGGTGATGACCGTGCCCGACCGCCCGGCTACCGCAAACGCGGCGATTCCCACCCACGTTCTACTGTGTCGTTCAAGGCGGCTGGCTTCAAGCATGATGCACAGTTCACCCGCGTTCGCCTCTCGAAAGGCCGCAACCTCAAAGAACACCGTTCGGACTTCGTGCTGTGCGACTACGAACTCCGCCCCGACGTAGATCTTTCCGAGTGGGACATCCAGCAGGTCCGGGCCGTCCATAAGTACGGCGAGTGGCGGCTACACTTCGTCTGCCGAAAGTCAATCGACCCCGACCCACCGGGCGACGGTGTTGCGGGGGTCGATCTCGGTATCTCAAACATCGCCGCACTTTCGTTCGGGAGTGAGTCGATCCTCTTCCCCGGTAACGCACTGAAAGAGGACGAATACTACTTCGGGAAGCAGAAAGCGAAGTGTGACGAGAGCCGATCGAACGAGCGCCTTCGGTTGGACCGGAAACGTACCGAACGTCGAACCCACTTCCTCCATACCCTCTCGAAACAGATTGTTTCGGAGTGCGTAGAGAGGGGTGTCGGGACCATCGTAGTCGGTGATCTCGAAGGGATCCGTGATGACGAGAACGGCGAGTCTCGCAACTGGGGCTCGCATGGCAACCTCGATCTTCACGGGTGGGCGTTTGACCGCTTCACGTCGATACTCGACTACAAGGCGGAAACGGAGGGGATCGATGTATTGATTGAGTCCGAACGTGATACCTCAAAGACGTGTTCCGCCTGTGGGACGACAGACGGCAATCAGCGCGTCGAACGTGGGTTGTACGTCTGCGAGGAGTGCGATACCGTCGCGAATGCGGACGTGAACGGTGCAGAGAACATCCGACAAAAAGTAACTCCAAGTCCATCTCAGGATAGGAGTAACGGCTGGTTGGCACAGCCTTCAGTCCAGCTGTTCGATCGGAGCGAGGGCCGTTTCGTCCCGCGAGAACAGGTCATGGACTGCAAACCCTAATATCCCAATGGCGGTCGGGATTCCACGTCGTTCACGGCGTGGAGGATGTCAAAACTTCTTAACACTATATAATACGAAGACACAACGGCTGTCCCTGTAGTGACGCCTCGTTCCGTATCATAAACGACGCTCCGTATCGAGGGTAATCATGACCACACGGACGGCCCCACTTGATATCGCTTCGTGACAATGGTACTTCAGTCACAAGTTCACTGCTGAGAGAACGTGCCGTGGTCCATTTTCACACCTCGGCACAGTGGTCGCATCGCTCTCCGTTTGATACGGCGTGAAAATGGGACCGCCGAGAATTGAACTCGGGTCCTACGGACCCCATCCGCAGAGGATACCACTACCCCACGGTCCCGTACTTGGATCGATGGGCGTCTGCCGTTTAAGGGTGTCGTTTCACCGGAGGTGTGTCACCCGGTTTCGAACCCACAGCCGACCTCAGACCAGCACGCGCTCGAGGTCAACGACGAGGCCGCTGTCGGCCTCGAGGTCCCCGACGAACGTGCCGAGACAGACCGCCGCGCCGTTTGGCGTGTAACAGGCGACGAGTGAGTCATGCTCGATGTCGTCGTCGGCGTCGAGGACACCCGGCGCGTAGACCGGTGCGCCCTCAGCTACTTCGCGGGCGGCGCTTTCGGCGATCACGACACTGGGAATCCCCTCGAGAATCCGTTCGGCAGGGTCGACGACCTCGTACAGCGGGTCAGGATCGTCGTCCTCGAGCCAGAACGCCAGCGCGTCGAGGAAGTCATGCGCGCTGTGAAGGGTTCGGTCGTCGAACGGCTCCGTCATCGTCCGGCGGAGGTGTCCCATGTGAGCGCCGGTGCCAAGTGCCAGTCCCAGGTCGTGACACAGCTTGCGGACGTAGGTGCCGCTCTCACAGCGGATTCGAACGAGGAGGCGTCGCTCTTCGGCCTCAAGGACTTCGAGATCGTAAATCTCGCGCACGCGTAGCCGGCGAGAGACGGCGCTCTTGCGCGGGGGCTTCTGGTAGATCGGCCCCTCGAACTCGGCGACGACCGATTCGGCGTCGGCCGGCACCGGCGCGTGACACTCGAGGACGGCGACGTACTCTTTGGCACCCTCGAGAAAGACCGGCGCGAGGCGGGTCGCATCGCCGAGCATGATCGGGAGACAGCCGGTTACTTTGGGATCGAGCGTCCCCGCGTGGGCGGCGCGGTCGATGGTGACGTCGCGACCGCGTTGGCCGAGCGTCTCATCGACGGCGTCGCGCAGCCAGCCGCTGACCTGATGTGAGGACGGTCCTGGTGGTTTGTCGAGGTTGACGACGCCGAAGGTGAGCAACTCGGTGGGCGAACGTTCCTCGGGTGGACCACGAAGCGGCATTAGAACTCGTAGGTAGTGTCGACGGGTGCTTTCCCTTCGTCACCGTCGGCGTCGTAGCGTTCGACGGCGGTGACGAGCATATCGAGAACCGCCTCGGGCTCCCAACGGGCCGTGTTCACCGAGAGATCGTAGATCGTCAGATCGCGGATATCGATCCCGTAGTACTCCTCGTAACGCTGGGCCTCACTGGCCTCACGGGCCGTCGTTTCCTCGGTTGCGCGGGCGGGGTCTTTTCCTTCGCGTTCGGCGATGCGCTCACCACGAACCTGTGGTGGGGCGTCCAGCCAGAAGCGAAAATCAGCCTGCTCGGCAGCCAACCAGCCGGCGAGTCTGGACTCGAGCACCAGATCGTCTTCCTCGACGGCGATCTCGCGCAGCCGGCGGTCGAGATCGCGATCGATCTCGTCGTTTTCCTCAGCGAGTTTATTGAACTCGAGGGGGGTGTAGCCGCGTTCGTCGGCCAGTTCACGAAAGATGTCACCGCCGCTGACGTGGTCGAGTTCGAAGGCGTCGGCGAGCAACTCGGCAGTCGTGCTCTTCCCGCTGCCCGGCGGGCCGGAGACGGTGAGTAACATAATCGATCTGCGAGCGGGCGGGTAAAATGGGTTTTGAATCCGCGAGCCCGACCGCCGATAGCGGCCACACACGACAGTTTACAAGTGGTCGAACCGGCGACGCGTCGTGATGGTTGAGGGAATCTGGCGGTCAGGTGCCCGTCGGCGACATGTCGATGTTCAGCGACTTGCGCAGGATCTGGGAGAAGCCCATCGAGCACAGGAAGTACCAGACGATCCAGGCCGGCATCGGACCCACCAATCCAGCCTGCCAGTCGGTCGAGCCGACGATCGGCAAGACAGCCGTCGCTTCCGCGCCGCTGAGGCCGACCGACTGGATCTTCCAGTACATCCAGAGGAACAGCGGGATCGTCAACAGCATGATCCAGACCATCGGGCGGAACTGCTCTTTGAACATCCCGAGGTTGTCCGCCATGGCCTCCATCTGCTCTTCACGGACCTGCTCGAGTTCGTTCTCGAGCCGTTCGATTTCGGCCTCGCTCGCGCCGCGTTCCTCGGCTTCTTTCTTGCGCTTGCGAAGATCTTTTTGCTCTTCCTGGACGGCTTTCATCCGCTCTTGGTACTTGCCCATGACCTCCGTGTTCATCAGGTTCGCCTGCAGCAGCGACGAGTACAGGCCAGTGATCAGTGCCACGGAGAGGATCACGGCATAGAAGGGCAACGCCGCGTCGAGCGGTCCGAGAACGATGTCTATCGTTCCACCCACAACGTTTCGAATCGAGTCAAACCAGTAGCCGGGCATCAACAGGAGCGCACCGACCCCAGCCAGCTTGTCCCACTGCGACCAGCTCGACTCCTCGTCGTCGATATCGACGTCGGCGCTGGCCACGGCACTGCTCCCGCCACCGTCACCGTTTCCATCGAGGGCCCGGTCGTAGGCCTCACGATCGGCGATCGCGAACCCTTCGTCGCCGTCGACTAATACGCCTTTCTCGATCAGCCGCCCCCACTGGCCACTCGTCAGCTCGTCGCTGACGTCGGCCCACTGGACCTCGCCGCCGTTCTTGTCGGCTTCCTCGCGGATTGCCTCGAGCGCATCCGCCATCGAGGAATCCTCACGGACGAGGGCGTCGATCTTCTCGGCTGTACGCGTCATCTGCCCAAAGCTAGGCGTCGTCCGGTATACAAGTGTTTTTCTTCGGTAGTCACAGTATCCACGAGACCGAGGCTGTCGTCGACCGCTCGAGTACAGGTAGATATACTATTCGCTATTTTTCAGCCAATATGAACTGTTTGATCGGTCGGACCTTTTATTATATGCATCTCCGAATTACTGGATGATCGAAATGACTTTGGGACGCAATGACGGCACAGCGATGCCGTCGGAAAGAGGGGTGTCCGCGATACTTGGTTTCATTCTGTTAATTGGGATGGTGGCAAGCATCAGCGTCGGTATCCTTCTCTTTGCCGGAAGTGCGATGGAAGATGCGGAACAACGAACTGAGAACGAACGCGTCGAACAGTCGTTCGTTGAATTAAAACAACAGATGACAACAGTTTCGAGGAGTGGTGCCACGTCGCGGTCAATGACTATCGACGCTGGTGACAAAGGTGCGATCGTGAAGACTGACACCGGAACTATCAATATCACCAGCACCGGCGACGAACTTGATCAACCAATAAACATCTCTATCGGCACGGTTGAATATGTCGGTGATGATGGGACCAAAATCGCTTATCAAGCAGGAGGCATCTTTCGGGAAACCGGAAACGAGACTCAAGTCGTGTCTGCGCCACCAATCTACTATGATAAGGGATCTGGAATAAACGATGAGACATTCACTTTCCCAGTCATAGAAGTATCTGATGATACACAGATAAGTTCGGGTGAAATTGCGATTTCACAGACAATTCCTCCAGATCGTAGGGATGTTCCTCCGCTTAAAAATAGTACAATAAAAGTCAATGTTACAAGCAAGTACTGCGTTGGCTGGGAGAATTACTTTAGACAGGAGACAAAGGAAGGTGGTGACGCAATCCAAGAGAGTTGTAACGAAGGAAAAGAAAGAAGAGTAGTCGCCGAGCTCGGCCGGATCAGCCGGGAGTACCTATTCGAGAGCGGTGGAGCGATTATCGCTCCTAACGGCTATGAAGATGACTTTTGTACCGGCGGCCCCGGGAACTCAAACTGCCAAATTGAAAGTAAGACAGTGGATAATCCACCAGTTCTAGATAAATATATAAAAGACATTATTAAAAAAGCTTCTAATAGTAGTGAGTACGAAACGCCCTCTGAATCACAGTATGATGAACTAGATGACGGAAAATATTATATTGAAGGAATAGACTCGAGTGATGAATTTGAGTTTGATCTTAGCGGAGGGAATGCAACTCTTGTCGTCGCCGGTGAGATGGATCTAGGTGAAATAGAAGTTTCTGGCGATAATGACTTGAAGATATATACTAACGCAAGCAAAATAACTATTGGTGGAGACGTTCATCATGGTTCAAAAGATGGGTCTGGTGCTCAACATATACAGACTTTCGGAACGTCAAACACAACAATAGACGGCAGTCCAAATAAAGGAGGATACTATGAGGGACTAATATATGCCATGTCTAGAGAAAATAAAAAATGGGGGAATGATATTCAACAGGGGAATCCAGATGAGAAGTGCCAAGCTTTCGTCCAGGCAAACGGTGTAACGATCGACGGAGCCGTGGTAGCATATGGTGTTTGCGCCCAGAGTAATGGTATGGGAGGGATCAAAGACAACGATGCGTTCCAAGATGAGCTAATTGACCTATTACCAAGAGGATATAAACTATCACCTGATGTCTATTATCTGAATATCGCAGAATATAAAGTCCAAATTGAACGACAGTGAAATAGTCAATTGTTTAATTAGTCTCGAATTGTAATTCTCAATAACACAGGCTGATGTTGACGTCATCGAGCTCCTGAAAATCAACTGAGTTCGTATATCCGTTCCTACACCGCGTCTTCGATTGTCGCCTTCACGTCTTCCCAGACCTCGTCGGGTGCCTGCTCGCCGTCGACACGCTCGAGGTCGCCTTGCTCGTCGTAATATTCGATGACCGGTTCGGTGTTCTCGTGGAAGACTGACAGTCGTTCGCGGACCGTCTCCTCGGTGTCGTCGTCACGCTGGACGAGTCGCTCCTCGACTTCGGGGTCCTCCGGCGGGTTGTATTCGACGTGGTAGATGTCGCCCGTCTCGGGGTCCATCCGGCGGCCCGTCAGGCGGTGGACGAGTTCCTCCTCGCCGACCTCGAGGTACAGTGCGAGATCGAGGTCGGTCATGCCCTCGAGTTCCTCGGCCTGCTCTAAGTTACGCGGATAGCCGTCGAGAACGAAGCCGTCGGCCTGGCTGAGTGCCTCGTCGACGATGGCGTTGACGACCTCGTCGGGGACGAGCTCGCCCTGATCCATGTATTCACCTGGCGTGTCGTACTCGGTGTCCATATCGGAGATGTCCATCTCCTTGTTGTTCCGAAGCGCGTCGCCGGTGGTGATGTGATCGACGTCGAATTCCTCGATGATCTTTGCGCTCTGGGTCCCCTTCCCTGCCCCGGGTGCACCCAGGATCAGGATTCGTGGCTGTGCCATATGGCACCGTTCATGCCCATCACATAAAGGCTTAAAGAATCGAGCACGTCTATTCGGTATGACTCGCTTCGACGCGTCTACACCCGTCGAGCGGCGGAAACTGTACGTCGACGCGATTACCGCCCATCGCGAGCGTGCCAGCGGATTTCTGACGCTCGAGGCAGACGACACCGTCTCCGAGGAACGCGATGACACAGCCGAGCAGTCCGCCGCGGAGTTGGGCGTGCCGTGGATTCAGTTCGGTGATGGAACGGTCAATCTCGACTGTACCGACGCAGAACTCGAGGCGCTGAAAGACCTGCTCGAGGACTTTCCGGCGTTCAAAATCGACGACCTGACGCGGCCCGAAGACGCTGCTGGGATCAACGTTCGGGTCAGCGCGAAGGCGGATGCAAACCGGATCGCCCAGTTCATCGACGACGTCTTTCTCGAGGTGTATGACCTCCCGTCGACGGTTCGTATCTGGCTCGTCGACGTGTAAGCACTTGGTCGTCGTACCAACTGACGCGAGTTATACACCGATCGTATCGTACGACCGCTGTGCGAGCGATCTGTCACTCGTTTCAGTTTGTATTGGCAGGTGCATCCCGGCTACGCGTTCCGGTCCACTCGCAACGTGGCGAGTGCTCAAACAGCGACGTCGCTTCGAGAAACAGATCGCAACCACGTCATGAGATTGCAGCTCGTTGGCCGGTGAATATCGATCGACGAGGTGAGAACAGGTCGGCAGTCAGCCGATGGTCGCGGTGCGTTACTGGATCGAATAGCCTGCTGCGAGGGTAAGCAGGACGACCATAAACGCCGCAACGGCCATCGTGTAGGTGACCGACCGTGGCTCGTATTTGAGGTGCTGGAAGTACCCCGCGATCAGTCCGACCTTGATAGCTGCCAGCACCAGCGTGCCACCTACTGCCATCGTGTAGGTGAAGAAGTCGAAGTGGAAGAAGACGAACTTCCCCGTAGCCAGCAGTACCAGTGCCACGTAAATCAATGCGTAGTTCCGAACACTCGCCATTGGTGGGGAATGTGAGAGACGAATACTTATAGCTTCCTCATACGACCGCTTGGGACCATCCGGCACGAACGCGGGTCCGTCCGTGACTCCACAGAAGCGACACGTAGATGGAACACCGGTTCGAATTGCCGACAATGAGTAGACGTTCGGCTTTGGTTCGCCGAGCCGGTATCGGGGTCGTGTTCGCGCTCGTAACACTCGTTGTGGGCAGCGGTGTCGTCGCCGCGAGTATGACCGCCTCTGGTCTCATGGAGGGCAGTGGTGATGTAACCATCCCAACGTGGCTGTACCTCGCAACTGGCGGCGGTACCGTCGGCGCATCAGCACTGTTGACCATGCTCGTCACCGACCGCGACATGATCGGAACCTACCACGATCGCACACTCGAGGCGACTATTGATCGCCTCCGTACCGGGGGCTCGCTGTTGTTCGGTGCGATCGGTATGCTTGGGCTTGCGATCATCCTCGTTGCTGGATTCGTCGGCCCAGCTATCGGGCTGGTCAGCGTGACGGTGCTGGCAACGTTCGTCGGTGGGCGGGCGCTACTGACGATCTTTGCGTATACCGTCGGAAACCCATGGCCGGCGCTCAACCCATGGCGACGCATCGCTGCAGCGCTTCCCAACGACTTCGAAACGTACCCGCCGGCCTTTGGCTCCTGGCCCGCCGTCGTGGCGCTGTTGACGTTCGTCTGGCTCGAGATCGTCGCTCCTCTGACTACCTCTACGACCGTGCTGGCGCTGATGCTCGTCATGTATTCGCTGTTTACCATCTCGAGTGCAGTTATGTTCTCGCCGGAAACGTGGTTCCAACGCGGTGATCCGCTTTCGCTGTGGTTTCGACTCTACAGCGCCGTCGCGCCGATTCAGCGGACTGATGATGGGCTCGAGTTGCGCTATCCCGGGTCGAAACTGGGCGAAGACGACGTGATCACTGATACCTCCCTCGTGGCCTTCGTGCTCGCGCTGGTCTGGGAGCTGACCTACAGTGGGTTCATCGTCACGCCGGCTGGAGTCGGGACCGTCGAAGCGCTCGTCGGACTCGGTGTGCCGCCAGTGCTCGTCTATCTGTTCCTGCTCGTTGGTGGATTTGCCCTGTTCTGGAAGGTGTACTGGATCGCGATTGACCGAACCCGCGAGCGGGCCGAGACGTATCTCTCCCGTGAGTATCTCGGGCTTCGGTTTGCTGCGCCACTGCTTGCGATCGCGGCCGGCTACCACTTCGCCCACTACATCGCCTTTGCGATCTCGCTGTGGCCGGCGCTCGCCGGTGCGCTCGCGTCGCCGCTTTCCCCGCCGCCGAACCCAACCCAGTACGTAGTGCCGGGCTGGTTCGGGTACATCGAAATCGCCGGCATTCTGGTCGGCCACATCCTCGCGGTGTGGGTCTCACATACCGTCTCATTCGAACTCTTCCCCGGCAAACTTCAGGCGATCAGGAGCCAGTACCCGCTCATCGTCGTCATGATCGTTTTCACGATGGCGAGCCTCTATCTCGTCTCGCAAGGAACGATGAGCCCGCCGTACGTCCCGAGCTGAGCCGGAACCGACACGCGTTCGCCCGTTCCGACAGCGGTCGTCGCCGCGTGTTCGATCGGCGCACCGAACCGGCAAACACTTCCTCGCGGTCCTGTAACTGCCGATCGAATGGTAACTGACCGAACGCTCGAGCGGGAGTACGAGGTGCCACCGGATGAAACGCCCGCCGCAACCTGCCCGTACTGTGGACGGCCGTTTCGATCCGAGCGATACGCGACGTTCCACATCGGCGTCGAGCACGCCGAGGTCTGCTCCGACGACGAACGCGAGGCATTCGAGGAGGAACTCGGCGACGAGGAGTACGAGCTGTTCACGTTTCACTTCAAGGCGGCCGTCTCCGTGTTTCTGGTCTACTTCCTCTTTACGTTCATTTACGCGCTGGTCTGGTCCGGCTAGTCGATAGCCGACGGATTTGTTGTCCGTGGCGTCTCTCAGACGAGAAGACGTCTGTCGAGGACGCAGTGGCTGTTCTGATCTGTCGTTCGGTGTCCGATGGCAACTTGTTCGCTCGGACACAGCACCGACTGTCGCCCAGTATGATACTGTCGGACACCAGTCAGAGAGGGGTCGATCGTGTTTCGACGCCTGTTGCCGTCGGACTCGTCCGACGAGTCGGCTTACAGCACTCGCAGCGACACCGCTAGCGGCTACGTCTCGCGTTCGATCGACGTGTGATCCGTGGTATCCAGCAGTATGCGTTCCCGATTAGATCAACCTGATACACTGCGATAGGAGTGTCGTATCGGTCCCTGAATATGGGTCTGCAACGCCACAGTCCAGTCAGGGACGCTCACGACACAGTCACAGGAGTCATCAAGGATGCTGTCGCTGTCCGGCGTGTACAGAGTAGAAACGCAGTGAGAAAAACGAAAGATAGCCTGTGTAGCGGCGGGCCGCTACATCAGGTAGAACAGTGGGAACAGGAAGACCCACACGATGTCGACGAAGTGCCAGTAGAGTCCGAAGTACTCGACTGGCATGTGATCCTCGAGATAGGCGTCGACGGTCACGACGCGGTAGATCATGAACAGGGCGATCAGGAGCCCGAGGATGACGTGCAGTGCGTGTAGGCCGGTCGTCACGAAGTAGATCGAGTACTCGAGGCCACTGAACCAGTAGTGACCGTCAGCGAACTTGCTGGTGTACTCGAAGGCCTTGACGCCCATGAACACGAAGCCAAGCAGGACTGTCGTGGTGAGCGCGCCGAGTAGCCCTTTCTTGTTCCCGCGTTCTGCCATCACATGTGCGATGACGACCGCGAAACTCGAGGTCAACAGGACGTAGGTGTTGAACAGTCCTGCTTCGGTGATGGAAGCGAGGTGCCAGTTGTTCCAGCCCATGTTGAGGCGCATGAAGACGAAGGCACCGATCGCTGCACCGAAGACGACGACGTCGGATGCCAGGAAGAACCAGACACCCAGCTTCTCGTTGTTGATGCCGCCGAACGGCCAGCGCTCGGCAACCTCCATCTCAGGTGCCTCGAACTGCTCACGGCCGAACTGGAACAGCGTGATACCGAGTAGGACGATCCCTAGTCCGGTCAGGGCCGGATAGACGACGCTCTTCGGCGGTGCCTCGGACAGGGTCACGAAGTCACCGCTGTGGATGTTAGACTGAACGAAGTCGTAGACGTACGGTGTCAGTCCACTGATGCCAAGGAAGAACGTAAACGTCGCGACGCCGATGCCGAACGGCCAGATGCTGGCGTGGTCGGCGTGTTCTTCTTCGTGGGTCGCTGTGGCCGTCGCAGTCGCACCCTGTGCGATACCACCGTCGGTTGCAGTCGGGGTGTCGTCGACGAACTCGAGGCTCCCACTGGCGTAGCTTGGCCGGTCCGGCCAGTTCTCGAGCGGTGGGGGCGAGGGAATCGCCCATTCGGCGGTTCGAGAGTGGGTCCACGGGTTGTCGGGTGCGTCGGGACCCGAGATGAAGCTCTTTGCGAGCGTCACGAACACGAGCAGGAAGCCGAGTCCGAGAACGAACGCGCCGGCAGTTGCGAGCTGGTGGTAGATCTGTGCGCTTTCGTTGTAGTGGAAGATACGTCGGGGCGTCTCCCAGGTGAGGAACATCGGGAAGTACAGCAGATTAAAGCCGAAGAAGTACACAGCGAAGCTGAGTTTCCCGAGTCGTTCGGAATACATTTTGCCGGAGATCTTTGGCCACCAGTAGTAGAGGCCGCCGATCAGCGCGGTGACACCGGAGACCATCACGTAGTGGAAGTGCGCGACGACCCAGTAGGTGCCACGGAACTCGTAGTCAAGCACGACGGCACCCAGGAAGACACCGGTAATCCCGCCGAGGATGAACAACAGCAGTGCCCCCAGCGAGAACAGGAACGGCGTCGTAAACCGGATGCGGCCCTTGATCATGGTGTAGATCATCGCAAACACCATTAGGTCGAAGGGCAACGAGATCCCGATCGTCGTCGCCATGAACAGCGTCTTGATCGGGAGGTTGATCGTCGACAGGAACATGTGGTGCATCCAGACGAGGAACGACTGGACCGCAACGAGGACCATCGCGATCATGACCCACTTGCGGCCGACCAGTCGCCGTCCGGTGAACGTCTGGAACGTCTCGAACATGACCCCGAGTGCGGGGAAGTAGACGATGTACACCTCTGGGTGACCGAAGAACCAGAAGATGTGCGCCCACAGCAGGCTCGAGCCCTCGTTGGTTGCGAAGTACTGCGTGAGGAACAGTCGGTCGATCGACTGCAGCATCACTGCAGCGAGCAGCGCGGCGAACGCGAACAGCATCATCCAGGCCGTCAGTAGCCACGACCAGGAGAACATCGGCAGGTTCCACATCCCCATGCCTTCGGCACGGGAGCGGTGCATCGTCGTCAGGAAGTTCACCGTCCCGATTGTGACCGAGAAGGTAAACAGGACGACGCCGAGGATCGCGGCGTTACCACCTGCCGTTGCTTCCATCACCGAGGTGTACATGGGCACGTTCAGCGGGGCGTACATCGTCCAGCCGCCGGAGAACGACCCACCCTGGAAGAACGAGATAACGAACAAAATCCCCGAGAACAGGTAGAACCAGTAACTCAGGGCGTTCAATCGTGGGAACGCGAGGTCTTTCGCCCCGATCTGAAGCGGGACGAAGTAGTTCGCGAAGCCGGATGCGATCGGTGAGAGGAACCAGAAGACCATTATCAGGCCATGGCCCGTCACCGACTGGTAGTACTGATCGTTCGTTAGCAGCGGTTCACCACCGAGCATGAGGCCACCCGATTGCCACAGGTGTGCTCGGAACAGCAACGCGAGGACGCCGCCGAAGATCAGGAAGAACAGGGACGTCGCGAGGTACAGAATCCCGACGTCCTTGTGGTTGGTCGTCACCAACCATCGCTTGACCGACCGCATCGGCGGAAGATCACTCATCAGGCGTCACCTCCGTCGTTCGTACCGCTTGCAGTAGCATCACTTTCCGTTGCGTTCATCTCGAGCGTGTAGGTCTCGCTGACCGGACCAGTCATATCGAACTGCTCTTCGACAGTTTCGAACTGACCGTCGGTCGACGTGATTGTCACGTTGTAGTTGCCACCGTGATCGACATCGTTGATGGTGATCGTTCCGTTTTCGTCGAAGTCGTCGGCGGTGTACGTACGCTCGAAGTCAGTTTCCTGGCCTTCGAGCGTCATCTCGTAGCCGTCCGTCACGGGGGACTCGTTGCCGTCAACCATCTCGAACTCCATCGTCAGTTGGTCGTCCATCCACGAGTCGAACTCGTCGGACGGCATGACATTAAGCGTCCCAACCATCGAGGTATGGGCTTCACCACAGAGTTCGAAACACTTGATGTTGTACTCGCCGGGTTCTTCGGCTTCGAACCAACTCTCGTCGACTTCGCCCGGAATCGCGTCGGCTTTCACCCGTTGATCGGGTATGCCAAACGTATGCCAGACGTCACCTGAGGTTACTTGGACCCAAACTCGTTGGTCAGCTGGGACGCGAAGCGTACTCGTCGATTCGATCCCGTTGTCGTACTCGAAGAACCATGCGAATCCCTCGCCGGTCACATCGACTTCCAGCGCTTCTTGCTGGCCACCGTCATCGGCACTGGGATCTTCGACGTACAGAAGCATCGTGTACGTCCAGATCACCAGCGAAATGACGATGACGGCGCTGATGCCGAACGAGAGAAACAGTTTTTTTCCGCCCTTTCCGCCTGTCGGTAACTCCCCGAGTGACGGCCGATCCTTGTCGTCGTCAGCCGTGTCGCTGTCACGATACTTGTACGCGTTGTACAAGGTGTACGCGACTACGATGATGCCGACGAGCGTTCCGAGCCCGAGAAATACCGTAAAGATACTCTCGAACACGTCAACGCGGGTCTGCTGCATCGGGGCAATGAGTGCGCTGTAAATTGTATTCATCTCTTTTGAAGGCCAGTTATACGTCGGACGATGGTTTCTGGGTGCACTTATCTATTTGGAAACCGCCCGGCCGAGTCTGCACCACGTGCCGGCAGTCTCCGATCGTTCGACTGCGGTTCATCCAATTCGTTTGTCACCCCTCATCACACTGTCGTTGTTGTCATCGACCTTTTTTCTATCGTTAGCTCGTCCAGATACTATATGGGTACGAATAAATCATGTCATATTGGTCCGTTCTCGTTCTTTTATATCAGTCATGAGACGTCACTACACACCGATCGCATAGCCATCGTGCGATCTGCCGGACGCTGATAGTCAGGAGCTACTCTCGTGTCGATCACGCTGTCGATCATCCACGTCTACGGACCAACCGATTCAGACGTCGATCGCACTCGAGACGCTGTCGCCGACGGCGATGGCCGTCGGGACGCGATCGAGTATGCGCTAACTCTTATCCGGTAGTCTCAACGAACCACATTTCGTCAAGGGCGACATCACAGCCACGGCTGCTATCCGACACCGCCAACTCGAGACCGACTCGCTGCGAGTGGGTCCATGCACATGCATCCGATAACGGTTTTCCTCGAGCACTCAGACGGGGAAGACATGCCATTCCAGCCGCCAGTCGAGTGTCCGATCTGCCGAGAAACGCTTGCACTCGACCGAACGCTCGAGGAACATCTCGTCGGATCACATACGCCGCTCGAAGTCGCCCGCCAGTTTGCAGCCGTCCACGAGAGCAACAGACTGCGTCGGCTTTCGGAGTGAACGTAGTGACTGTCGATCGTTTCAATCAATAATCAATGAACCCCTCTCCGTGCCCACGTCCATAGTGTAGCAAGGGTGGCGACACCGAAACGGTATCGACGGAGTGCAGTCGCTCACGGGTGACAAAAAGAACGAAAACCGCACCGGCGAGAACGCGGTTACTCGTTGCCGAACATCTGGCGCATCATCGGGTGCATCTCCATGAGCTGCTCTTCGGCGATCTCCTCGTAGAGCTTGTACGTGATGGAGACAGCCAGCAGCAGCCCCGTTCCGGAGACGGAACCGATGGTGCCGAGCATGTTCGCCCAGACGGCCAGCAGGCCGACCAGCGCGCCACCGATGACGGTCACCTGCGGAATGTACCGCTCCATGACCTTCTCGATGACGCCGACGTTCTGTCGGAAGCCGGGAATCTGCATCCCGGAGTTCTGGATCTGCTTTGCCGTCGACTCAGGACCCATGTCCGTCGTCTCGACCCAGAAGATGGCGAAGATCGCGCCACCGACGACCATGAACGTGACGTCGATGCCGATCCGGATCATCACCTGCCACCACTCCTGGGAGACGTTCGCCGTCCACCACATCCAGTCCTGTGGCGAGTAGATCGGCGACACGTAGTAGAAGAACCCGCCGTCCGGCTGGCCTCCCGAATAGGAGCCGAGCCAGCCAGGCATCCCGGCCCACTGCCGGTTCAGGATCTGACCCATGAACTGGACGTTCGCCTGCACTGCGCGAACGAGGATCATCGGCAGGACGCTCGCGTAGATGAGCTTCACGGGGAAGCGACCGCGTGCGCCCTTGACACGGGCGTGGCTCAGCGGGATCTCGACACGGACCGACTCCGCGTAGACGACGATCCCGAAGATCAGCAGCGTCGTCAGCAACGCGATGAGGTGTCCGTCGCCGATCAACAGCGTCTGCAGACCGGCACCCGAGACGAGCGAGCCAACTTCGACCTGCCCGGTTAGAATGCGGTACCAGTCGAAGAAGAACCCGCCAGTCGTGGGCTGGATGAGTCCAGCGACTAGTCGCTGGCTCACGCCGGCGATGATGAACAGGCCGATCCCGCTGCCAACTCCCCACTTGCTGACGACCTCGTCCATATAGAGGATGAGGATCCCGCCAACGAAGATTTGGGCGAAGATGAGCAACTGGACCTGCGTCTGTTCGAGGGCAAGTCCACCGAGTTGCAGCGATGGCTGGGCTGGCAGGAAGCCGCCGGCGAACACCATCGGGAGCGCGGTCAACGCAACCATCACGACGACCAGCAACTTCTGCAGGCCCTGGTAGAGGACCTGATCACGTGGATCGTCCGTATCGAGCCCGAGCAGGTTTGCACCGCCAAGCAACTGCAAGACGATGCTCGCGGTGACGATCGGTCCGATACCGACCTGCAGCACCGACCCCTGAGAGCCCGCAAGGATCGCGCGGAACTGCCCGAAGAGGTCGCCACCCTGGCCCGTCTGCACGCCGAGCAGCGTGATGTTCGTCAGGAAGAAATACAACATGAGGATGCCGGCCGTCCACATCAGCTTCTCTTTGAAGGGGACGTGCCCTTCCGGACGGCGAACTGCTGGCATCCTCGTCAGGACCGGTTCAGCGGCTTCCTTCCATCCCATAGTTATTCCTCGTCCTGTTCGGCGTCAGCGTCTTCGGCCGCTCGTTCCTCGCCGCGCTCGGAGAGAACCGCCTCACCGCCGGCGGCCTCGAGCTTCTCCTCGGCTGCATCCGAGAAGGCGTCCGCGGTGACCGTCAGCTGGTTGCGGACCTGTCCCGAGCCGAGGACCTTGACGACGTCGGCTTCGTGGCCGTCCTCGACGATATCGCGTGCGTCAAGTTCGTAGCCGTCGCCGGTCTCCTCGGCGAGGTCGTCAGCGACGTAGAGGATGGCGTCCTCGTCGAGCTTCTGGACGTCGATCTCGAGGACGTCCTCACGGATGTCCTGCGGTCGCTTGAAGCCGTGTTTGCCCTTCGGTTCGTAGTTGTGGAACTCGTGTTTGCTCCGCCCGGCACGGCCGCGGCCACCACGATGACCTGCGCCACGTCGGTTCTTGTGGCTGCCACCGCTGTGGGTTCGCGAGCCGCGCTGGCGTCGTTTTTTGCTCGTCATGGTTATCGCATCGATTCTAGGAGGTCGTTAATCTCTCCCGTTGTATGCTTTCCGAGTTGGCCGCCCTCGGCCGTCGGTTTCTTGATACCTTCGTGGCCGCCACGTGGCGGGTGGAGTCGAAGCGTCGGCGACAGTCCTTCGTCGCGCAGCGTCGTCTCCTCGGCGAGCAGCGCCTCGGCCAGCGCACCGAAGTCGTCGTAGTCGGTGTTGTCGGCGAGCCACTCCTCGTCGACGTCTGCCTGCTTGCCCTCGAGGGGCTCGGCACGCTTTGCAAGCAGCGTCTCGAGTACGTCAGCCTCGGGTTCGCCGTGGGCAACGTAGTCGTTGACCTTGGCGACCATCCCGTTGTACGCGTCAGTCTCGGGGACGAGCGCACAGTGGTTGACGCTGTGGATGTTGAGCATCTCCAGGGTGTCCTGGACGTCTTCCTGTCGGTTCACTTCGCCGCGAACCTGAACGATCGCTTTCATTGATCGGCCACCTCACGTTCCTCACCGACGTTTCGGCGTGGCTGGCGCGACTGCGAGGCGTTCTCGAGTGCGTTGAACGTCGCCTTCGCCAGGTTGACCGTCGTCCGGGTGTTGCCGTGGCTCTTGGTCCAGGCGTTTTCGATGCCGGCTAGTTCGAGGACGGCACGGACGGTGTCGCTTGCGGCCAGACCCAGCCCTTCGGGGGCGGGGATGACCTCGACTTCGACGGAGCCGGCCTTGCCGGTCGTCCGTCGGGTCAGCGAGTGCGGCCGGTCCGAGCGGTCCTCCCACGAACCCGAGCCGCGGGGCACTTTGATCATGTTCAGCTTTGCGATACCGATCGCCTTCTGGATGGCAGACCCGACCTGGTCGTCTCGACCCTCGGCGTAGCCGATAAAGCCGTCGCGGTTACCGACAGCGACGACGCAACGGAACTTCACGCGTCGTCCAGAGTCGGTCATCCGCTGGACCATGTTGATGTCCAGCACCTCGTCTTCCAGTCCGGGAAGGAGCTGGTCGACGAGTTCGGGTTCCTTCAGCGGAAGTCCCGAGTTGAGGGCGGTCTCCATGTCCTCGATTTCGCCCTCCTGGACCATCCGGCCGAGACGGGTGACGGGCTGCCAACCGCCGTCGTTGTAGTCGTTTGCGCTCATTCGAGAATCGCCTCTCGTACCTCGTCGAAGTGTTCTGGGAGCTCGGTTGCGTCGAAGTCACCGCTGTACAGCGGCTCGTCGAGCTGTTCGGCGTACTCCGCAATGTGCTCGCCGCGAGTGCGCGACCAGTCTGCGAGTACGCTATCGTTGTGCGGAATCTCGAGGCCGGCGTCGATTGCGCCTTCCTGGACTGCGAACACCTTGTTGCCGGGCGTGGCCGTGTTGAGGCCGATGTCGAGGACTGCCTCCTCGAGACCCGCCTCGACGGCCCGTGTGCCGGCCAGCAGGCCGGTCAGGTACGCCGCGGAAATGTTGCTCGTGGGTGCTTCCCAGCCGTACTCCGCCAGATCGCTCGAGTGTGCGCTTGCGAGCGTCTCGTCTCCCTGAGGTCCGGGAGTGATCAGCTGCGCCGTAGTGTGCTTGTTGCTCTTGCGAGCGACGAGGCGGGGCTTACCCGATTTCAGCAGGCGCAACCTCTGGTGGTAGTCCGTCCGGACCTCACGGCGACGCCGCATCGGCACTTTGTATCGTGGTCCTGTCGCCATTATTGGTCACCGTAGTTGTCGTCAATGTAGTTCAACAGGTACCGGACGCTACGGAACTCCCCACCGCCAGCCTTCTTGTAAAGCTCGCGGTACTGCGTGGGCGTCAGCTCGCCCTTGTCGCGGAGTTCGCGTAGTTTCCGTCGCTGTGCGCGGATCTTGTTCTGCCAGTCCTCTTTCTCGTTCTGGCGTGCGCCCTTCTTGCCGCGGCGCTTGCCGTGGCCTTTCTGGTGGCCGTAGGAACGCTTTGCGTTGCGCTCGCGGGCGCGGCCACGGGAGTTGCCCGAGGGTTCGTCGGCCTGAATGCGACCGTCGTCGACGAGTTCGCGGATCTCGTCGCGGGTGATCGCTTCGGCGATGTCGCCCTGGGCCTCGGGGTCGAGCCAGACGCGGTTCTCTCCGACGTCGAGGACGTCGGCTGCCAGTCGCTTCTGTGCGGAGAGATCAGTCATCTGCTTCCACCTCGACTTCCTCGTAGGTCGGGTTCAGGACGCGGACGCCCTGTTCCTCGGCTTCCTCTTCGATTCGTTCGCGCTTGCGTGCGCCAACGGCCGACGCGATCCGAACGGCCTCGCGATCGCCGTCGACACCCTCGAGATCGTCGAGGTTCTCGACGTAGACTTCTTCGAAGCCGCTGGGGTGTTTGCCCCGAACGGCCTCCGGCGTGCGGTAGCCGGCCTGGACCTTCGGGCCCTTGCCCTTGACACCGCGGCGCTGCTTGGACAGCGTCCCGCGGGGTCGACGCCAGGATTCCGGCGTCCGCTTTTTCTTGTGGTAGTCCTGTCGGTTGAACTGCGGCTTCCCTTCGCTCTTGCGTCGGTTGAGGAGTCGCTCCTCGTCCTCGGAGAGGTCGGGCGTCTTCTCAGTCAGCCCGCGGGGTTGCAGTTCCGTCTCGACTTCTTCTTCCGGCTCGGCTTCTTCTTCGACGCCTTCGTCTTCGATCTCGGCCTCCGTCTCCTCGGTGACCTCGAGGTCACCGACGTCGGCTTTGATACGGGCGGCGAGTGCGTTGCCGATGCCGTCGGCCTCGGCCAGGTCGTCCTGGTCGGCCTCCTTGACGTCCTCGATGGACTCGAAGCCGGCTTCGCGCAGGGCCTCAGCCTTGCTCTCGCCGACGCCACTAATGTCCTCGAGTTCCTGTGGTTCGTCGTTCTCGTCTGCCATCTATCAGACACCTCCTTTGGCGGGTTTGTTGGTGATGTAGACCCCGTCCTGGAAGACACGGGTGTCCTTGCCGCTGACCTTCGTCAGCTGCTCGATGTCGGCCGCCGTCTGTCCGACGTCTTCCTTGTCGGGGCCGGACAGGACGAGTTGCTCGTCGTCGACGGTGACATCGGTCTCACCGTGGATAGTCGTGCGTCGCGGTGCCTTTTCGCCGAGGAAGTTCTCGATGACAACGTCCTCGCCTTCCACGCGGACCTGCATTGGGAAGTGAGAGTAGAAGACCTCCATCTCGTACTCCCAGCCCTCGGTCACGCCGTGGAACGCGTTGCTGATGTGGCTCTCGAAAGTGCCGACGGTCGAGTTCGTCTTCGCGTCCTCGGCGTCGCTTTCGATGACCACCAGGTCGTCGTCGACTGCGACGGTCACGTCGGGGTACCAGAGACGCCGCGAAACGGTGCCTTCGGGACCTTCGACGGTCACGTCGAATCGATCGACCTCGACGGTTACGTTTTCGGGGATTTCCAGTTCGACTCGCATGGTTAGTAGACGTATGCGATCACCTGGCCCCCAATACCCTTCTCGCGTGCCTCGTAGTGGCTCATGATGCCACTGCTCGTCGTGACGACGAGCGCACCGAAGTCTCGAGCGGGGAGATAGCGCTTCTCCCACTTCTCGAAGTCTTCAGCGCCAACGGCATAGCGGGGCTTGATAGGGCCGCACTCGTTGATCGCTCCTTTCAGTTCGACCTCGAACTGACCGGCTTTGCCGTCATCGACGTACTCGAAGCCGTCGATGTACCCGCGGTCGTAGAAGACCTCGAGCACGCTGCCGATCTCGTTCGAGGCGGGCGTTACCTCGTGGGTGAGATGACCCACACTCTCGGCGTTGTCGAGTCCCGAGAGCGCGTTGCTGAGTGGATCGTTTCCAGTCATGTTATCGATACTTCTTGAATCCCATGTCGCGGGCGATCTCGCGGAAGCACTGTCGGCACAGGTTGATGTCGTACTTGCCGACCAGTCCCTGCTCGCGGCCACAGCGCTGACAGGACTCGATCTGTCCCGTCCGCTTTGCGGCGTGCTCGCCCGTCTGGTCGTTTTCGGTTTCGCTTTCACTCATCGTCTGGGGCCTCCACGCTGACGTCGAAGTTCGCCTCGAGGAACGCGATGGCGTCCTCGTGGGTCAGTCGGTGGCTCGAGGGGATCGAGCGGGTGGCCTTGTCGCGCTTGGCGATGCGGTAGCCCGGACGCACCAGGTTGACGGTGACGTCCAGCCCGTAGATCCCGACGTTCGGGTCGTACTCCTGGCTCGGGAAGTCGGTGTGTTCCTCGACACCGAAGCTGAAGTTGCCGGTGTCGTCGAACTGCGTCGCGGAGATGTCCGCGAGCGGCAGCGCTTTCTCGAGGAAGTCGGAGGCGTCGTCGCCACGAAGGGTAACCTTCGTGCCGATCGGGTCGCCCTGACGGATGCCGAAGTCAGGCTCGGTCCGCTTTGCCTGCGTACGGACGCTTTCCTGCTCCGTGATCTCCTCGATGATGTCTTCTGCTTTGCCGAGTTCGCGACCACCCTGGCCGACGCCCATGTGGACGACGACTTTTTCGACGCGCGGTTCGCGCATCTCGTGGAACTCGCCTGCCTCAGCTTCGCTCATTCATCATCACCCGTGAAGTTCTCGTCGATGACGACGACGTACTCTTCGATCGTTTCGAAGCCGCCGTCGTCCGTCGAGACACCGACGGTGTTCGAGCCGCTGCCGGGCGTGATATCGATCGCGTCGATTTCGCCGATCTTGCCGCCGTGGTTGCCACGAACGGCCGTCACGAGCGCGCCCTCCTCGTAGGGGAAGTGGGCGACGATCGACTTGTCGTCGTTGTCGATGACGATCGAGTCACGCGCGTTGTACTCGTCGTCCTCGACGAGGACGTTCGTCCCGTCGTGCAGCGTCAGCTGAGTCTGTCCGCCGGGGACCTGCTGTTTGCCCTCGATCTTGCCGAGGCGGCTCTGCGCAGCGTCCTCGTCGATTGCGGTCAGTGCGAGCCGACCGCCCTCGTCGGGGAAGACGCGGTAGTATTCCTCGCGTCCGGGGAAGGCAACGATGTCGAACATGCCGATCGGGCGCTGTTCGTCATTGATCGCGGTCCCGTTGACGAGGATCGCATCCTCCGAGAGCGCGTAGCGGGCTTCCTTGCGTGAGTCCACGTAGCCGAGCACGTCCCGCAGGAGGACGACGAGCGGCACGCCGTCTTCACCGTGCGGGCCGGCACCGGCCTTCACGGTGAAGGTATCGGTCTTTCGCTCGACCGGCCAGGACTTCGGTACGGATAGTCGCTTCTGGTGTTTCGTCATTCGTTATCACCTTCGAGACGCGCCTCGCGACGCTCGTCCTCGAGGTCGAGCTCCGTGATGCGGACGTTCGAGGGGTCGAGCGGCCGGGGCACTTCCTCGCCGTCGGCCGTCTCGATCGTGACGTCCTCGACGTGGATCGTGCCGTCCTCGAGGATGGCGCGGATGACCTCGCCTTCGTCGCCGGCGTGGTCGCCACGCATGACCTCGACGGTGTCGCCCGCGTTGACGCGGGTGCGTCGAGTGTCGTACTCCTCGCGAAGCTCGTCGGACAGCGTCGCGTGCAGCTGCTTCTGTCGCTTGTGCAGCGGCGCGTTTCGCGTCTGCGTTCGCTGTTTGTGTGGTTGTTCCGTCATATCTATACGATCATCGTCGCCGTGCTGGCGATTGCTCCGAAGCGTTCTGCGACTTCGCGGGCGATCGGCCCCTTGATCTCCGTCCCGCGGGGCTCTTCGTTCTCGTCGATGATGACCGCCGCGTTGTCCTCGAACTTGAGTCGGGTGCCGTCGGGCCGGCGGATCGACTTCCGCTGGCGGACGACGACGGCCTCGAGGACCTGACGGCGCATCTCGGGGGTACCCTTCGTGACCGAGACGGTCACCTTGTCACCGATACCCGCCTTCGGCTGGCGGCTCTTGGTGCCGTGGTAGCCCGAGACGCTGATGACCTTGAGTTCACGCGCGCCAGTGTTGTCGGCACACGTGACCAGCGAGCCCTTCTTTAGACCCTGGGTGACGTCGGCTTTCATTGCCTCCATCACTGATCACCCTCGTCTGCGGCGAAGTCATCGTCCGAGAGTTCCTGCTCAGGTTCGACCTCGCGGGTCAACTCGGCGATGTCTTCCACAGTCGCTTCTTCAGTTACTTCGACAACCACGTGCGATTTCGTCTTCGACAGTGGTCGGGTCTCTGCGATCTTGACCGTGTCACCGACCGAGAGCGGCTCGAGCACGCCCGGCACGTGAGCCGGGATGCGCGAGCGACGTTTCATCTGGCGGTCATATTTCGGAACCGCCACGTCGTACTCTCGCTCGACGACTACGGTCTTGTCCATGTCCGTCGAGACGACGGTACCTTCGAGGACCTGGCCTCGAACGGCGAGGTCGCCGTAGAACGGACACTTCTCGTAGTCGTATTCCTCCGGGTTTTCTGGTTCCGGAGGGGTTTCAACGTCTAGTCCTATTGCCATGGTGAATCACCATTCGTTTCCGTGCGTCGGGCGGGTCGTGAGAGCAGCCGCGATCCATCGACCGTAACGTAGGCCACATCCTCGCCAGCGCCGTCTACGGCGTCCGATTGCTCGGTCGCTGCAGGTTGAGTGTCGGCCAGTTTGGACATGGTCCCCGACTCCTTCGCGAAGTCGGCGGCGTCATCTGTGATCGCGAACTCGAACGTCGAGCCCGACTTTGGCACCATCACCACCCGTGACTCGCCGTCTTCACGAACTTCTACCGAGAGGGTGTTGGTCGTCTCGATGACGACCCGTCCCTCCAGACCGACCCGCGAGGCGTCGTCGCTTTCGACGACGCGTACGGGCAGGCCGTTGAGTTCGTGTCGCGGCAGGGTCTCGGGTGTCAGTGCCATTGTTGTCTTATGCTTCGTCCTCGAGGTCGCCTTCCTCGCGCTGGATCGTCTTGATCCGCGCGATGGTGCGGCTTAGTTCGCCGATGCGGCCCGGGTTCTCCGGGGCACCACCGGCTGCGAGGACGGACTTCTGGTTCAGCAGTTCCGTCTCAAGTTCGTCGAGCTCTTCTGCCCGTTCGGCGGGCGTCATGTCACGGATCTCTTCGACGTGGAGGATCGCCATCAGGCGTCACCTCCCTCGTCGTCGTCGTCCGCTTCCATTTCCTCGACAAGCTCTTCGGCTTCCGCTTCGACGTCTTCCTCGAGCTCGTCGAGCTCTTCTTCGACGTCTTCGTCGCCGCCGGGGACTTCGACCTCTTCGAACTCCTCGTCGGCCTCGACTTCCTCTTCGATGACCTCTTCGACGACGTCTTCGTCGACGGTCTCGGCAGCCTCCTCAGCTGCAGCCTCGGCACCAGCTTCGGCGGCCTCGGCTTCCTCGGGTTCGCCCTCGAGGAGCTCCTCGACGCCTTCGGCCTCGTTGGCCTCGACGGCATCGGGGACGAGCTCTTCGGGATCGAGATCCTCGTTGATCTGGAAGTCGTCGGGGAGCTCGGCTCCTGGCGGGATGATCTTGACGTCGACACCGATGGTGCCGAGTTTCATCACCGCAACGCCCTGGCCGTGGTCGACGACCTCTTCGGCGGGTTCGCCGTTGTGCTTGATGTAGCCGCGGTTGAACTTCTCAACGCGCGATCGCGCACCGGTGACCTTCCCAGAGAGGACGATCTCCGCGCCGAGTGCGCCGGCTTCCATGATCCGGTCGATCGTCGTGTGACCGGCCTTCCGGAAGTACCAGCCACGCTCGAGGGCGTTAGCCAGTCGGTCGGCGACGATCCGTGCGTTCAGGTCGGGTTCTTCGACCTCCTGGACGTCGATCTGAGGGTCCTCGAGGTTGAATCGCTCTTCGAGGGCCGTCGTGACCTTCCGGATGTTCTCGCCGCCTTTGCCGATGACCATCCCGGGCTTTTCGGCCTTGAGGACGATCTGGGTTCCCATCGGCGTCTTGGCGACGTCCATACCACCGTAGCCTGCGCGGCCGAGTTCTTCCTGGAAGAACTCGTCGATCTGAGACCGCTGGAGGCCGTTCTCGATGAATTGGTGTTCGTCAGCCATTAGCTATCACCTGCTTCGTCCTCGTCGACTTCTTCGACGATGATCTCGACGTCGACCTGCGGCGTGTTCCAGGAGGACGCTCGCCCCATCGCGCGGGGCTTGCGGCCCACGGACTCGCCGACCTTGTGGGCAGCGACGTGGGCGATCTCCATGGACGCGCCGTCGAAGCCCTGACTGTCCGCGTTGGCTTCGACGTTCTCGAGCAGGTCGAGGAACTCCCCGGAGACCTTCTCCGGGTACTTGCCAGCGTCCCAGCCGTCGACGTCGGAGCGGTGCCCCGCGCCGGCGTTGTGGGACTTGAACGGAACCGACTGGACTTCGTCGATGACGTCCTGAAGGTACGCCTGCGCGTCCGCGACGGTGCGGCCTTTGATCTCGCGGGCGACCTCCTTGCTGTGCTTGTGGCTCATCTGCCGCTCCCGAAGCATGGCTTTCGCCGTCGTGTCGGGATCGGCGTCGACTGAGTAGTTGATTCCCATGCGTGGATCACTTCAGTGGGACGAACTTCGACGATCGGGTCGCGCCGATACCGGCCTGACCGTGCTCGACCGAGTTCCGGGTGAGCCGGAACTCGCCGAGGTAGTGGCCGATCATTTCGGGCTCGACGCGGACGCGCTCGAACGACTGTCCGTTGTAGACCTCGAAGGTCAGATCAACGAACTCCGGCAGGATCGGCATATCCCGCAGGTGCGTTCGGATCGGCGCGTTCGCCGTCTCTTCCTCGTCCGCATTGCGGGCCTCCTCGAGCAGCTTCTGCTTCTCGACGGAGAGACCGCGTTCGATACTTCGCCGCTGTCGTGCGGGCAGCAGTTCCACGACCTCGTCGAGCTCCATGTCCTGCAGCTCCTCGACCGTGTAGCCGCGGTAGGTGAACTCACCTTCACGGCCGGTTCGGTACTCCTGACTCATTTGTTGCCACCTCGACCGGTGCGTCGGGACGAGATGTCACCGACCTTCCGTCCCGGCGGGGCGTCCCGCGAGACGGACTTGGGTTTGCCGGGGTGCTGGCGGCCACCGCCACCGAACGGGTGGTCGACGGCGTTCATCGCCACACCACGGACGCGAGGCCACTTGGTGCCCCGGGCCTTCATCTTGTGGTACTTGTTCCCTGCCTTGACCATCGGCTTCTCCGTGCGACCGCCACCGGCGACAACGCCGATGGTAGCACGGCACTGCGGGTCGAGGCGCTTGACCTCGCCGCTTGGAAGTTGGACGACCGCAGCGTTGCGGTCGTGAGTGATGAGGTCTGCGTTGGTCCCCGAAGCGCGGGCGAATCGACCGCCGTCACCGGGGTTCGCTTCGACGTTACAGACCGGCACCCCTTCGGGGATCTCCGCGAGCGGGAGCGTGTTGCCGGGCTTGATCTCTGCGGAAACGCCGACCTGCAACTCCTCGCCGACGGTGATACCCTCTGGTGCGAGGATCAGTCGCTGATCGCCGTCGTCGAATTCGACGGCAGCAACCGGTGCGGATCGGGCCGGGTCGTGTTCGATGTCCACGACCGTCCCGCGCACAACGTCGTCGTCTTCCTCTTTCTTGTGGTCGAGCTTCGCCTTGTACCGGTGCGACGGGGCACGGAACGTGGAGGTCCCGCGACCGCGTCGTTGTCCTTGAATGCGTCGTCCCATGCTCAGAACACCCCGATTCGCGAAGCGACTTCCTGTGCGTCGTCGTCCTCGGAGAGGCGGACGACCGCTTTCTTCTTGCCGTTCATCGTAAGCTGCGTGTTCACGTTCTCGACCGAAATCTCGAAGCGCTCTTCGACCTCGTCCTGAATCTCAGGCTTGGTCGCGTCCGGGTTGACGATGAACTGGAGCTTGTTCTCGAAGTCCATATCGTCCATCGCCTTCTCGGTCACGAGCGGGTGTTCGATGATCGAACTCATCGGTCAGCCACCTCCTCGAGTGCGCTCTCGGTCCAGACGGTGAGCCGTCCGGGCTGTGCGCCGGGCGCGAGATCCTCCGCGTTGACCTCGGCGGCGGTCGTCACGTCGGCACCCGCGAGGTTGCGGGCTGCACGGGACGGGCCGGTCTCGCTCGAGGTGACAAAGAGGATCGACGTCGGCGTCTTGTACTTGCGGCCACGGGCTTTCCCCTGACCGGAGCGGACGCTGCGACCCTCGTCGGCGCGTTCGATGTCGTCTGCGAGGCCGGCGGCCTCGAGGAACTCGACGACCTCTTGCGTCTTGTGGAGGTCCTCGAACTCGTCAGAGACGACAACCGGGATCTCGGCGTCGTCGTCGAACTCGTGGCCACGTTCGGCGACGAGTTCGGCGTCGGTCGTCGCAGCGATGGCGCTGCGAACGGCCAGTTTCTTCTCTTTCTTGTTGATCGATTCAGTCCAGTCCTTCTCGGCTTTCGGCGGGTGGGCCTTCCGTCCCTTGATGGTCTGGGGAACGCGTCGACCGCGACCCTCCTGTCGTGGGACGTGGGCCATGCCCCGGCCGCTACCGAACGATTCGGCCGGCGTTCGGAGGCCGGCGAACTCGTCGGCACCGTAGTCCTGTTTTCGGTTGGCCTGTGCGGCACGCACGGCGCGGCCGATCAAGTCCGGGCGGTACGTGGTCTCGAAGACCGCCGGGAGCTCGACCGTGCCCGCCTCGGAGCCGTCCAGGTCTCGTACTGTTGCGTCCATGTGTTATCCCTGGTTGGATGCGGTGGAGACATAGCGCACCTCGGGATCGAGGCGCGGCTGGTCTCCGGGTCGGATCGCCGGGCGGAAGCGCACGAGGCGCTTCTGTGGCCCGGGCAGCGAGCCCTTGATCAGCGCGTGCGGTCCGTCGACTTCGCCGTAGTTGACGAAGCCGCCGTCGACCGTCGCGTCGGCACCGTCGCCGATGTCGACGAGGCGCTTGTTCAGTTCCGTCCGCTGGTGGTAACCGGTCTGGCCCTGCTGGGGGACCGTCGAGCGAACGCGAGATGGGTTCCAGGGGCCGAGGTTGCCGATGCGGCGACGCCAGCCCTGCCGGGCGTGTTTGCCCTTGCGTTTCTGGACGCCCCATCGCTTGACGGGACCCTGGGTCCCTTTCCCTTTCGTGACGCCGCTTGCGTCGACGTACTCGCCGGCGCGGAACACATCGTTCATGACGTGTTCGCCGCCGTCCTCGAGCAGCTCGAGGGCGAAGTCGACGCGTTCGTCGACGGAGCCGCCGCCGACGCGCGTTTCCATCACGTCCGGTTTCTTCTTCGGTACCGAGGGAACCTCCGACGGTACCGTGTGGGTGATGACGCGAACGTCGTCGACGCGGCCCTCCTCGTGGAGGCCACGGAGCTCGTCCGTGGCAGCGTCGGCGTCGTAATCGTCACCGGGAAGGTCCAGCACGCGATCGAGTTCGGGAACGAACTCGTCGGTCCAGACCTCGGTCAGTGGCTTCATACCGTACGGCGTGTCTTCGTACGCTCGCAGGGACACGGCGCGCATCGGCGGCGTCTCCACGATCGTCACAGGGACGGTCTGTTCCATCCCTTCGGTCGGCGAATTCGATTTATCGTCGACCATGACGACGTGGGTCATGCCGGCCTTGTAGCCCGCGAACCCCTGAAGCGTCGGCTGTCCGTCGTCGTCCGGCCACGAATTGAACCGTGGGACCTCGCTGGTCGCACGCTTTCGTGGGCCGAACCCGAGTGAGCCTTTGCGTGGTCTATTTGCTTGTGGCATGCAATCACTCTCTGAGTGAGAGGGGAGCGAGGGTGGCGAACAGAGCCTCCTCCGTTCGCACGACCTCGCTTCCCTGGTTCGGAACCGTGTTTAGCCAGAGGTCGAACCCCGGATCGGCAGTGGGTTCGACTCCGTCATCCACGTCCGTGGCTGTCTCCTGGACAGCCCCGACAGCGGATGCCTCGATTCCGAGGATATCCGGCAACCCTCGTTCGGGCGCGCCAAAGGCGACGGTCATCCCGTCGTCCTCGACACGGCCGGCCAGCGTCTCGAGCCGCCCGACGGTGAGTTCTTCACCGAATCGGGAGGCGGCGATACAGACGCCAGCGTCCTCACGGCCGAGTGCTGCCGAAAGGTCCGTCCGCTCGATCGAAAGCCCCGGAAGGGGCTCGTCGACGAGCTTCGCCCGGACCGGTCGTCGCGAAGAGATCCTGACGGTTACGCGCTCTCCCTCCTCGGCCTCCATGTCAGGAGGCGTGTTGAGGGAGATCGGGTGTTGCAGTCCGCAATTGACCCGGACGCGCCCTTCAGGTCCGACCTCGGTCACGATCCCTTGTCTTGACGACCCCGAACCGTTCGATTCGGAGCCGGTCTGTGACACCGCGCGGAGCGGCGGCAAGACCCCCGCGTACTCCAGTTCGTCCCGCATCCCCCAGACCTCGTTGCGGAGGTATGGGGGCGTTGCGGCGTACCGTAAGACGGTAGCGACGAACCCGCCGTCGAATCGACCCGTTTCGCCATCCCGATCGGGATAGACGATGAGACGATCGGCCCGGAAGATCGTCGCCGCGCGGGCGACGTATCCGAGTTTGCGAGTTGCCTCGCGTTTGTCCTCGGCTTCCCGGGTGAGCGACGACGGCACGAGTACGCTGATGGTCATGCCGAGACGCTTCGGCGCCGCGTCACTAGACTGTAGCGATGTATTGCGGAGAGGGTCTTAAAAGGATAGCGGATTCGATTCCGGCTGACAACCGCTCACACCCGCGAATTCGTGCCGAACGGGAACACACTCACGTTCGGTAACTGGTCACAGACAACTACTGTCGAATGCGGATTACATTGCTGACTTCTGATAGAATGTCGCTGCCTCGCGGTCGAAAATCGGCATGCCGAACCATGGCGAAGGGCGTGCGATTCGCAACCCTTATACATCCATCCGGCAGTAGGTATGAGTGCAGCAGGGCGCTGGTAGTGTAGTGGTATCACGTGACCTTGCCATGGTCACAACCTGGGTTCAAATCCCAGCCAGCGCATTTTTCCGAACATCACATCCACGAGCGTTGTGTATCAACGCGAGTATCCGTATTCGAAGAAGTCGGTCTGGATTTGAATTAGACTGTGGTTCTGCGAGCAAAGTCGTTCGAAACGGCTCCGCCGTTTCGTGATGACGAGAGAGCGAAGCTCTCTCGAACCACGAACAGGTTCTCAGGCGTAGTTCAAATCCTAGCCAGCGTACGTCTCTGAACGAACTTCTTCAAACGATCATGTCGGTCGGGTCGCGGGCGCGTGACAAAATAATTGTCACTCAGTAACCTCGAACCACCGGCAACCGAATCCCCCATGTACTTGATTGATTTGTTGGCGAACGTTCTGTTTCGATGTTCGTCAGTTATAAATAGGTATGGCACATTTGTCTACTTGCACTCGAGATAACCTGGCTGACCGAGGCCAGTCGAGGGCGCTGGTAGTGTAGTGGTATCACGTGACCTTGCCATGGTCACAACCTGGGTTCAAATCCCAGCCAGCGCACTTCTATCGCGAACAAATTCGTGAGCGACAGAATCGATCTTGATTTGAATGAGGCCAGACGCGCACAGTGAACCGAGCACGTCTGGACGTGGTTCAAACCCCCGCTGAGCCGTGTGTCTCATCGACGAATACTCGAGAGCGTGGCTGGCGTCCAAGCGGCGTTCCGGCTAGTTGTGTTCCGCAGCGAGGTCCTCGAGCGCCAATTCGAGGTTCCACGCGTTAGCCTTCCAGAACGAGTCAAAGAGCACACCGAGAACGGGGACGGAGCCGGCAACGGCGTCGACGCCGACGTTCGCAAGCATGCGAAGCAGCGTCGATCGAGAGACCCCCATACGAGCGGCTTCGACGACGAGATACAGCGAGACGACCGCGGCCGCGGTGTCGCCAGCTCCCGGGAGGATACCGACGATCGGATCGAGGCCGACTCGAGCGTCCGTTCCAGGGATCCGAATCCCCTCGTCGAGTGTGTGCGCGACGAAGCGCATGCGATCGATCGCTCCATCGTCGACTGTGGCGGGGAGATCGTCCTCGAGTGTCTCGAGGTCCGTGCTGAGGGCGGCTGCTGTGTCGGATGCCATACCCTCGATTGGGTCTGTCTGTCGATAAAGTCAGGGGTGGCCGTGGCAAGCGGCGATAGCCGTCGCGGTCGTCGATGGCGAGTAGCGTTGCGTCAGCGTGCGGGCGCGCTCGAGAGACACCACGTAGCCCTCACGCACAGCATTCAGACAGGAGTGTATATCACGTTTGCGTACTGTTAACGGCTGCGAGTGACTTTTATACTATGAGAGGGTACTCAACAGTGCACGATTGAACGATCAGATCTAGCAATGCAGACGGACTTCTCACCTGCGGACGGCACGACCGACCTCCAGTACGATCAGCCCAATGACCGCTACGTCTTCCACCACGACACCGACGGGACGGCGACGATCACCACGACGATCGTCCACGCGCTGGCGTCGATCGCGGACACCGACGTCTCGCAGGGAGAGTTCTCCCTGTACGATAGCGTCGACCCGGACGCACTCGAGCGCATCTTCGCCACGAAATCGGACGGCACCGAACGGACGGGTGGCCACGTCGCGTTCACCGCGCTCGAACACGAGGTGTACGTCTACGCGAACGGTGACGTGATCATCTATCCACCGACGGGGACGCCTCGAACGCCGACGAGAGCCTGACCGCGGGTCGGGTATCCATACGCAACCGCGCTGATCGTTTTTCGAAACCGTCCATCTTGTTAGCACCGCGGCCGCTCGGTGCGCGCTCCCGGCCAGCCCACCCTCAGAGAAAACCGCCGGATTGCACGGATTTAGGGAGCTATCGATCGTTGCTCGGTCGTATGACGGTAGTTGCGCTCCTGAGCGTTGCACCGGTAATCGAAGACAGTATGGCTGGTGAAGTCGCGAAGGCGGTCGACGCACTCGAGGACTACGACGTCAGCTACGAGACGAACCCGATGGGGACGGTGATCGAAGCCGAGACGACGGACGAGCTCTTTGCGGCCGCACAGGCGGCCCATGACGCGGTCGACGCCGACCGCGTGAGCACAGTCCTAAAGATCGACGATAAGCGGACACGTGATATCGACGCTGCGGAGAAGGTCACGGTCGTCGAAGACCAGCTCGGTCGGCCAGCCCGGAGCCGTAAAGAGTGACCTTCTGACTGAACACCGCACACCGGCCAACGCACACCGGCGGGTGCTTGGAACAGACGGCTCAACACGCAACCCAGCAGAGCGACTGGGTCAGATATGGAACAGACGACGCTCACAGTCAGGGATCTGTCCAGTGCCGACAACGAACGAACCGTGACGCCCGCGCTCGAGTCTCTCGAAGGAGTCGTGTCCGCCCGCACGGACCCCGAACTCGACGAAATACGAGTCGAGCACGACGCGTCGACGGTCGAGGCGATGGCGCTGGCGAAGACGGTCGAGAATGCGGGATACAGTGTCGACGAGTAGCGAGCTGCGACACGACACCGCATCGGGTATGCCGCCAGCAGTCCGGACTGACAAACGGTTTTACCACGGAGGCTGAAGCCCGTCGCATGGAAAGTCTCAATCGGATGGCGATCGAGCTGGTCGACGAGGCCCTCGACTACGCCGAGGAGCTGAATATCGGCGGCTACGACCTCGCAAACGACGCGACGGTACTCGACTTCGGCCTCGAGTTCGACGGCGGGATCGAAGCCGGGCTGTTACTGACCGAGATTCAGACGGCGGGGATGGCGACGCCGAGCTACGAATTGGGCGAACTCGGCGACGCTTCGATCCCTTACGTGGAACTGTCGACCGACCAGCCCGCACTCTCGCTGTTGTGTTCCCAGAAGGCCGGCTGGGAGCTGACCACGGAGGACTTCGAAGGGCTTGGCAGTGGTCCCGCGCGGGCGCTTGTGGCCGAAGAAGAGGAGTTCCGCCGCGTCGGCTACACCGATGCGTTCGATCTGACGGCGCTGGCGGTCGAAACCGAACTCGAGCCGACCGAGGCCGCGGCCGAGCAGGTCGCCGACCTCGCCGAGGTCGAAACGAGTAGCGTCTTCTTGCTCGCGTACCGAACCGCCAGCCTCGTCGGCAGCATCACGAACGCCGCCCGCACTGCCGAACTCGCCACCTTCCGGCTCGCCGAGCTGGGATACGATCCACTCGACATCGTCTCGGCAACTGGTCGCGCCCCGGTTGCACCCGTCGCGAGCGACGAACGGACGGCCATCGCGCGAACGAACGATGCGATCGCCTACGGTGGGCGTGCCCACCTCACCGTCCGAGAGGACGCTGATATCTTCGATTCGGTACCGTCGACCGCCGCCGAGGACCACGGCCGCCCGTTCGGCGACGTCTTCGACGACCTCGACTGGGAGTTCGCGGAGGTCCCGTCGGGTCTCTTCGCACCCGCGACGGTGACGATCGACGTGCTCGGCGGGCCGACGTACGTCTACGGCGAGACGGACGAAGACCTGCTCGTCGACTCTTTCGATCTCTGAGCGGCTCGAGGTCGCGTATAGAATATATATGGTGATTTCGCGCCCGCGTGGGCGCGAAATCCCGAGACGGAGAAGAGAGACGGAGAAGAAGCGAGACGAAAATGGGAATTCTACTCGTCAGAGAGCTGGCCGGGCGTCCACTCGCCGTCGAACTCCTTGTGGGTGAACGGTTTCGCGTCCTCGCCGGCGTAGGTGGCCACGAGCTGGCCGTCGCCCTCGAGGTGGTACTTGTAGGTCGTCAGTCCCTCGAGGCCGACGGGGCCGCGGGCGTGGATCTTGCCCGTGCTGATGCCGACTTCGGCACCGAGCCCGTAGCGGTAGCCATCGGCAAAGCGGGTCGAGGCGTTGTGGAAGACGCTTGCGGAGTCGAGGCCGCGCATGAATGTGCTCGCGCGGTCGGCGTCGTCGGTCACGATCGACTCGGTGTGTTTCGAGCTGTGGACCGTGATGTGATCGATCGCGGCCGTAAGCGAGTCGACGACTTTGATCGAGATGATCAGGTCGCCGTACTCGGTGTCCCAGTCGTCGTCAGTCGCCGCCTCCGCGTCGATGAGCTCGCGGGTAGCCTCGTCGCCGCGAATCTCGACGCCAGCGGTCTCGTAGCGGTCGGCGATCGCGGGGAGGAACTCGTCGGCGACGTCTTCGTGAACCAGCAGCGTCTCGACGGCGTTACAGACCGCCGGATACTGGACTTTGGCGTCGTAGGCGATGTTCTCGGCCATCGACAGGTCGGCCTCGTCGTCAACGTAGACGTGGCAGATCCCTTCTGTGTGGCCGAGCACAGGGATGCTCGTGTTGTCTTGGATGTAGCTGACGAACTTGGAGCTGCCCCGGGGCATCAGCAGGTCGATCGCGTCGTCCATCTCGAGCAAGGCGGTGACGTCCTCGCGGGCCTCGATGTGCTGGGCCCAGCCGTCGGGGATGCCCGCTTCAGCGGCGGCCTCTTCGATGATCTCGAAGAGGATTCGGTTGGAGTGTAGCGCCTCGCTGCCGCCTTTCAGGATCACGGCGTTGCCGGATTTCAGGCCGAGCGCGGCGATCTGGACGAGCGCGTCGGGCCGGGACTCGAAGACGGTCCCCACGACGCCGATCGGCACGGCGATCTTGTAGAGTTCGAGATCGTCGGCGAGTTCGCGGGCCGACAGCGTCTTGCCAAGCGGGTCGTCCTGGCCGGCGACGCTGCGGACCATCTCGGCGATGTCCTCGATCTTCGATTCGGAGAGTTTGAGCCGGTCGACGAGCGCTTGTGTGTACTCGCCGTCCTCGAGCAACCGCTCGCCTTCTTCGACGTCTTTCTCGTTTTCCGCAAGGATCTCCTCGGTTCGGGCCTCGAGCGCGTCGGCGATCGCGTGGAGTGCCGCGCTGCGGTCCTCGTCGGAGCGTTTCGCAAGCTCTAGAGCCGCGGTCTGTGCCTCCTCGACGTCGCGTTCGATATCGGTCTCAGTCATCGCTCACACCGTTGATGGGGATGAATATGGTTCCCACGGGTTTGGCAGTAGCGATCTTCTCGAGGACGTCGGGTTCGGTGGACTTCGCGATGACCGCCGGGTTGCCGTGTTCGCTGACGTCGCGTGCGCCCTCGACTTTGGTCTGAATGCCGCCGAACCCCTCAGAGGTGGTCTCGGAGATGATATCCTGCACCTGGTCGTAGTTGGTTCCGACGGCCTCGATGCGCTCGGCGTCGTCGTCTTCTTTCGGATTCCCGGTGTAGACGCCGCCGACGTCAGTCAGCGTCACGAGCAGATCGGCGTCGACGCCGATCGCCGCGGCCGACGAGAGCATGTCGTTGTCGCCGATACGGATCTCCTCGGTCGCGACCGCGTCGTTCTCGTTGATGATCGGGACAACGCCCCAATCGAGCAGCGTCTCGATCGTGTTCCGGAGGTTTGTAAACCGCTCCGGGTTCTCGAGGTCGTGCTGGGTCAGGAGCAACTGCGCGACCTTCCGGTCGTACCGCGCGAAGCTCTCGGTGTAGCGGTGCATGAGAAGGCTCTGGCCGACGGTCGACAGCGCCTGGGACTCCTCGACGGTCCCGCTTGACTGTTCGATCCGACCCGTTCCGGCCCCGATCGAGCCCGACGAGACGAGGATAACCTCCTTGTCACGCGAGAGGAGGTCTTCGAGGTCGTCAACGAGTTTGTCGAGTTTCTCGTCGTCGAGATTCGATTCGTCGTCGGTCAGGGAGTTCGTCCCGGCCTTGACGATCACACGGTCGGCGTCGGCTGCGAGCTGTCGTGTCTCGTCAATAGCCGCTTCCTCGAGTTCGCTACTCATCGCTAAACTCCGCTGCGAGTTCCGCAGAGCGTTCTTCGGCTGCGTTCACCGCCTCGGCAACGGCTTCGTTGGCGGTGCTATCCCAGAGGACCTCCATCCCTTCGATGGTCGTCCCGTTGGGCGAGCAGACGGCGTCGATCAGGTCATCGAGATCCTCGTCCGACCGGAGGATCGTCTCGGCAGCGCCCTTGAACGTCTGGGCGGCCAGCGTCTCGGCGTCGTCAGGCTCGAGACCACCCTCGATGCCCGCCTCTTTCATCGCCTGAACGAGATAGAAGACGAAGGCGGGGCCGCTTCCGTTGACGGCGGTCGCGATGTCCATCAGACTCTCGTCGACCTCGGCGAACTCGCCGACATCGTCGAGCAGCGTTCGGACCTCGTCGGGAACGTCGTCGCCGGTGACGGCCGCAGCCATATTTCCGGTTTCGGCCGCGAGGTTCGGCATGATCCGGACGACGTTCGCGTCGGTTCGCGCGCTGACGTAGTCGGTGGAGACACCCGCAGCAATAGAGACTAGCGTCTGCTCGGGCGAGAGCTCGAGATCGTCCAGAACCGCGCCGACGATGTCCGGTTTCACTGCGACGACGACCACGTCGGCTTCGGCCGCCTCGGCGACATCCGTCGTCGTGTGGTCGACGTAGTCGGCGACCGCCTCGAGTGCGTCGGGATCGAGGTCACACGCGGTCACCGTGTGATTTCCCGACCGATGGAGGCCCGTGATCAGGGCGCTCCCCATGTTACCACAACCGATAACGCTCGTCTGTACCATCTTATCCTAGCCCAGGAACCGAGGCGGACATACCAACTTTGGTTTCGTTCTGCCGGCGGCGCGGGTTAGACGAGACCGAGAATCACGGTCGCGATCCCGTCGACGATCGTCTCCCAGATCGAGAACCCAGTCAGGATCTGCAACACCGTATCGAGCCCGAAGAAGAGAAACAGCGCCGCGCCGGCGAAGTGGGCCAGTCGAGCATCGAAACGATGCGAGAACCGGTGGAAGAAATACGCGTTGACTGCACTCACGGGGATGATCGCGAGCATTTCACCGGCCCAGATCGCGGGATTGGCTCCATACTTGACTGCGAGTCCGATCGTGACGAGTTGGGTCTTGTCACCGAACTCCCCGACGGCCATCAGCGCGAAGATCGGGACGAACCCGCGGAGATACGGCGGGATATCGTACCCGAAAAGCGAGATGTCCAGTACGTCGCCCATCACCGTCCCGCCGTTGGTCGCGACTGACTGAGCGCTCGTCTCGGGTGCCGACCTGATGAGCAACACCGCAAAGAGCAGGAACAGCCCTGCCGTGATCGCATCGAGGTAGATCGGCGGCAGTACGCCCCTGATCGCCGCACCGAAGAGGATCTCGAGGGCCGTCCACCCGGCAAAGGCGCTCCCTGCAGCAGCGACGACGATCCGTGGGTCGTACTGTGTCGAGAGGCCAGCGATAATGAACTGCACCTTCTCGCCAGGCAGCACCGACAACTGGAGGACGAACGCGACGACGAGGATCTCGAGCCAGCCGGTCATGGCTCGAGCGCGGTGAGAGCGCGCGGTCGTTCATACTGTCGGACAACTAGCCCAACAACTGTTCGAGTGGACAGCTCATCGAACAGCGTCGGTGACAGCCAGCCGACAGTAGTGGTGATGCCGCCAGCCATGTCGTTGTTTAGCCCCGTCTAATGTATACGGTTTACGGAGCAAATCCGGACGGGTGATCGACGCGGTCATGCGGGCCGCCGGTGACCGCCGCTCTTGGCAGTCACTCCATCGGAGAGACATCGGTGACCGTCCCGACGCCCTTGCTGCGACCCTCGCGGAAGACGAACTTCTGACCCTCCTCGACGAGATAGGGGCGGAACTTGAACTTGACAGTGGTCGTGCCCGTATCACCAGGCAGGAGGCGGCCGTTCTCCGGGTGGAAGACGGCAGCCTCGCCGATCGTCTCGAGGTGGACCACCGGTTCGTAGCCCTCGCCGATGCGGGTGGGATGGTTGAGCACCATCACTTCGGCTTCGAACTCTCGGACCGGATCGGGGTCGGCATCTCGAGGCAACAGGACCATGCCGCGCTCGATGGCGCTTTCTTTGATCCCTTTTAGCGCGATGCCGACGATCCGACCCGCCTGTGCCTGATCGACCCGGTGGTAGTGCATCTCGATCGAGCGGACCTCAACCTCTTGGAAGCGGCCGTCAGGCATGGGACCGATCAGGAGTTCGTCGCCGGCTTCGACCTCACCGGCCATTATGGTGCCCGAGGCGACCGCACCGACGCCGGTCACCGAGTAGCTGCGGTCGACGTACATCCGGAACTCGCCGGTGTCCTGGGATGTCTTGGGGAGCCGGTCGAACAGTTCGTCGAGCGTCTCGAGGCCGTCCATCGTGATCGCGCTGGTCTCGACGATGGGGACGACGCGGTCGTTGATTTCCTCGACGGCGGCGTCGACGCCATGGCGGCTGACCCGCAGCGGCGACTTATCGACGTCACGGAGGAGTCGCTCGACCTCGCGTTCGACCTCCGCGACGCGGTCGTCGTCGACGGCGTCTATTTTCGTGATCGCGACGATCGTCGGAAGCTCGGTTGCGAGCAACACGCCAAGGTGTTCACGCGTCGTCCGCGTCGGGCCATCGTCGGCGGCGACGACCAGCAGGCCGTAGTCGAGTTTCTGGCCGACAAGCCCGCGAATCGTCGTTCGGAGCCACGGCTCGTGGCCGACGGTGTCGACAAAGGAGACGAGTCGATCGGCCTCCTGAACGACTTCGGCGCGATCTGCCTTGCGATTCGGGTTCCGCACCCGGACCGGCCCCTCGTCGTCGAAGCCGTAGACCGCATAGGACAGATCAGCCGAGAGGCCACGTTCGACCTCGTGGGGCTGAACGTCGAGGAACGCCCGCGTCGCCCCGTCGCCGTCGTCGGCTTTGCCCGTCACGAGCGAGCCCACGAGCGTACTCTTCCCGTGGTCGACGTGACCTGCCGTCCCGACGACGACGTGTTCATCGTCCGTCTCGAGAACGCCGCCCTCTCGTACCTGCGCGACACCGACCAGGCCACGCTCGGCCGTCTTCGATGGCCGATCTGTGTCGGACTCGAGCGAGTCCGAAACGCCATTGATCCCCCACGTCTGGACGTCTTCGATGTGTGCGTCGGCCTCTTCGGCCAGCAATGAGAGGACGTCCATCGTCTCGGAGAAGGTGTCAGGATCGATGCCAGCGAGGCCGCCGTCGTCGGTGACGCCGACCACGTAGGTCGCCTCACCGTCGCCCGAGAGCAAACGGTGTCGCAGTTGCGCAGCCAGACTCTCCCGTCGTCCACCCTCGAGGTGGACGTCTCGTGACAGTCGTTCCTTGAATTCGACGTTGCCACCGTCCTGTTCGCCACGGTCCAGGGCTCGCTCGAGGAGAGCCCGGTCACGGCTCATACCCCCTGGTAGTTGGCCACATGGCAAAAGGCTTCCCGTAGATTGGCACTATATGACACAGTGGAGCTACCAAACTGGAGACCGACTGTCGGTCGCCCGTGCCGGGCCCGGTTTCAAGCACCTCGAGTGCGTTTCTCGGAGTATGAGCGTCAGCGGCCTCTGTCAAATCTGCGAATCGCGCCCCGCTCAGCACCGGTGTCCCAACTGCGGGACGCTCGTCTGCGAGATCCACTACGACGACGAGCTGGGGCTGTGTGCCGACTGCGCTGCACAGGCCCGGCCGGGACAGCACGACGACGTGGACATCAACCGGCTTTAAGTATAAACAGCGGCGAACCGCGTCCGTTATGCTGTCGGAAAACATTTCACGCTGGTCGTCCTGTGGGTATATATGGGCGTGCAATCCCGCGGAGATTTGACCGACGAGACCATTACTGTTACCAAGGAGGGACAGTGGTACGTCGCGACTGACGAATCAAGTGGGATTGCCAGCCAAGGTGAGACGAAAGTAGCAGCACTGGAAAACCTCGCCGAGGCACTTTCACTTCACGAGCGGCCGGTTCCCGAACGCGACGAAAACACGGCTGACCCGTCAACGGCACCCTGGTTTTAATGATCTCTTCCCGCGCGTAAAGGGTGCCTTTTTACCGCAACCATGAGTATGCTGGCATAGTGACACGCGGAACGTATTCCGGTCGAGAGATCATACAGGCCCTCGGAAACTGGGGATTCCGCCGCGTTGATCAGACTGGGAGTCACGTCAAACTGCAATACGTCAATCCAGATACCGGTGAGACGCGCTCCGTTGTCGTTCCGCTGCATGATGAACTCGCGACTGGAACACTCCGGAGCATCGCAACACAGGCCGGAGCAGAGGACTTTCAGGCTTTTCTCGACGAGATGGATGAGATGATTTGATCGACTCGTCTAGTTTAGACGTGTTCTGAGGGTGTCATAGAACTCTTCCTATGGTGTTGATTACACGCACTTCGATGGTGAATTGGCCAACAAGTAGGAACCCCAACCTTTTGCTCTGCGCTCCCTCGCTAACGCGAGGTCGCTCGGCAAAATCTCGAGAGAGAGAAAAGCTCTCTCGGACCTCGCGGGAGCGAAGTTCCCGCTTAGTGTTGATGAAAAGCACTCCTCCTTCCCCTACGGGTCGATCGTCGGCCCGCTCGCTCGCTCCGTTCGCTCGCGGTCCCAGCGGTAACACCACCCCTTGTACGTATCGAATTAGGAGGCCCGTATAGTCGGTGTGAGTGCCGTTCTATGACTCCCTAATGTTCTAGTTAGATAGCGGAATTCTAAATGCCCACACCGAAGAGTTGCAATTCTAGGAATCGAGTGAAACGAGCGAGGTTTTACGCTCGATACTGGTTGAGCCGCTTTTTGAGTCGCTTTGCGGCCTGACCGCTGGCACTGGCGAAGTCCTCACCTTCGTCTTCGCCCGCGAAGATAATCCCGCGCGAAGAGTTGACGAGGCCGACGCCGTCTGCCAGCCCGTACTCGACGGCCGCCTCGGCGTCGCCGCCCTGTGCCCCGATGCCGGGTACGAGGAAGGGGAGGTCGGGAACCTGCTTGCGGAGTTCCGCGAGTTCGTCCGGTTTCGTCGCACCCACGACGAGTCCGACGTTGTCGTTTTCGTTCCAGAGGTCGGCGAGCGCGGCGACGCGCTCGTAGAGCGGTTCGCCCGACTCGAGCGTCAGATCTTGCAGGTCGGCTCCGCCGGGGTTCGACGTCCGACAGAGGATGAAAACGCCCGACTCCTCATCGGCGAGAAACGGCTGCAGCGAGTCCCGGCCCATGTAGGGATTGACGGTGATCGCATCGACTGTCTCGAGCATCTGGGCGTACTGTCGGGTCGTGTTCCCGATGTCGGCTCGCTTGGCGTCCAGCAGGACGGGCACGTCCTTGCCGTGGGCGTAGGCGATGGTCTCCTCGAGTGCGCGCCAGCCGTCGGGATCCTCGTAGAAGGCCGCGTTCGGCTTGTAGACGGCGGCGTGTTCGTGGGTCGCGTCGATGATACGTCGGTTGAACGCCCAGCGAGGGAGGTCGTGTTCCTGGAGGTGGTCAGGAATGCGCGACGGGTCGGGATCGAGACCGACGGAGACGACGCTGTCGACCGTTCGGATGCGGTCGTGCAAGCGGTCGAAGAAGTTCATGCCGGAACTGGCGTCGGGACGGTCGAAAAGGTTGCTATCTGCGGGTCACCCGGAGACTGCCGGTCGACTCGAAACGGGCAGTGTAGTCGCCGGTTTACGCCTCGAGGATTTCGATCAGGTTCCCCTCTGGATCGCGCAAAAACATGAGCGTGGTGCCGCTTTCGGTGGTCTGTGGCCCGCTGATCGTCGGCACGTCGTCGGGAAGTGACGCGGCGAACGACTCGAGGTCGTCGACCGAGAGGCCAATGTGTGTCGCCCCCGGTTGGTTGAGATCCGACGCCGACACGTCCGCCCCCTCGGGGTCGTATTCGACGAGTTCGATCCGAACGCCGTCGGCCTCGAGATGGGCGAAGTCGGCGCTTGCACCCTCGACTCCGACAGCGTCGGAAAACGCTTCGCCACCGACGCTGAACCGATTTGCAACCGGGAGGTCGAGTACGTCCCGGTAGAACGCGAGCGTCTCCTCGAGATCGGTGACGGTGATACCGACGTGGTGTGCGCTGAGTTCGGTCATCCGTCGTGGATCGACGCTGCACCGACGAAAAACGTTCGTCTGCGCGATGTCGGGGTGTGCTCACCGTGGCTCGAGCGACGACGAACGGCCGATCGTGGACGGGGCGCGATTAGCCCACGAGTAGGTCGTCCACGAGGTCGGGGAAGATTTCGTCGGCGAAGTGGACCGCGAGGACGACGACGATCGGGCCGAGAAACAGGCCGTACCAGCCGAACGCGAGCGTCCCGAGAAAGTAGCCCAGAAGAACTAGCCCCATGTGGACGCCACTTCGTGCGGACAGAAATGACCGGGCGAAGAAGTCGGGAATGGTATCGACGACGACGAACGTGACGGCGAAGAAGACAATCGGATGCCACAGTGGCGTCGCCGTCGTCACGGTAAGCCCCAACAAGAGCAGTCCGTACGGAACGTAGACGATCTTCATTCCGACCGCCGGGATCAGCGTCCCGATCCCGATGAGCAACGAGAGCAATACCGGCGTTGCGACGACGGACCCGCTCGAGGCGAGGACGTTGAGACCGACGTACGTGGCGGTGGCGACGCCGGCCGCGACCGCGATCACCGCAAGATTGCTGACGAACACCGTCTCGAGGTCGCCATCGACAGCGGTCGTGTACTCGACGATCCGTTCGTCGTGGTCGACACTGTCGTAGAACCAGCGCCGGAGTTTCTGATCGTCACGCAGGAGATAAAAGAGAAACGTGAGCATGAGGAAGAAGCGCGCGAGGACCGAGAAGACGAAGCCGGCGATCGACGAGAGGCGAGTGAGGGCGTTCGGCAAGCCCTGCGCCAGCGTCCCCGCGACCGACCCACCCATTCCGGCCCCGAGCACCGCTCGCAGGCGGCCGATATTTCCCTCCCGGGCCAATCGCAGGTACGGCTGGAAGACCGACCGATACGTCTCGAGGGTGCTCGTGGCAAGCAGTCGATCGAGTTCCCCGAGCGCGACGACGCCTGCATAGCCGATGACGGCAACCATCGGGATGACGACGAACAGTATCGTGACCGTCGCGGTCACGTTCGGATGCTCGAGATAGCGATCGAGCCAGCGGTAGAGAGGTCGCGTCGCGTAATAGACGAAAATCGCAAAGAGCAGCGTCCCGACATAGCGAAAGAGGGCGAGCCCGATCAGCGCCGCGATGACTAGCCCAAGTCCGATCCAGACGAGCCGCGTACCGTCACGGCCGCGCAAAACACCCATGCGCAGTTTCACGGGATTTGGTGGCAAAAATGCCCGTCTTGAGTATCAATGCGGTGTGCGCGTCCACGATCGAAAGAAGCCGGACCTCATCGAGTTCGCACAGACCCACGAGTCACAGCTCCGAACGTACCAGTTGACCGCGGCAGGAACGACGGGGAAACGGCTGCTCGAGGAAACCCCTCGAAATCGAGCGCATGGAGTCCGGCCCGCACGGCGGGGACTGATGATCAGTACCGAGGTCGTAGCAGGGAACCTCGATGGGGTCGTCTTTCTCTGCGACCCGCTGCGGGCGCAACCCCACGAGCCGGATATCTCGGCGCTGGCGACGAACCTCGCCTCCGCGACGTTCCTCACCGAAGGGCTCGCTGAGTAATGGCGGTGGCCATCTTGTTTCCGGCCACGAGTAACCCGGTGACTGGGTCATGCCATTTATGGCCACACGCTCCGCTCTTTGTGGTATGACCATCTACGAGAGCGACCTCCCCGGCGTCGGGAAGAAATTCGAGGTCGAACTCGACGGCAGCGAACGGCTCGTCATCGTGACACATAACACAGGGAAACGGGAGGTCTACCTGAAACCGGACGCGGACGCCGACGGCGACAAACTGTTCGAGGTCTCGGATCGGCTCGCCCGGAAGATCGGCACGATTCTAGAGGGGGCATACTTCCAGCCAGTCCAGGCCGATGCGGTCGAGACGATGCTCTCCGACGAGACCTACCTCGAGTGGTACACCGTCACGGCGTCAGCTGAAATCGCCGGCCAGAGCCTCGCCGAATCGAACATCCGTGATCGAACGGGTGTCTCGATCGTCGCCATCCAGCGTGGCGATGAACTGATCTCACCGCCGACGCCGGAGACGGTCCTCGAGATCGACGATACGGTAGTCGTCATCGGCGACCGCGAGGACTGTAACCGGTTCGAAGCGCTGCTCGGCGACAAACTCGAGGAGTGATCGAAACCGATGTGCTCGTCGGAGGTGACCCCTAGTGGCAACTGAGACGGCACTCGTCGACGTGGGTGTGCTCTTTGCCGCGGTTGCACTCGCCGGTGTCGTCGCGAATCGACTCAATCAGTCCGTCATCCCGCTGTACATCGTCACCGGGATGATACTGGGCTCGAACGTCCTCGGCAAACTCCCCGACCTCGCCGGCAGCGAGGTTTCCGTCGGCGGGGTCTCGCTCGTCATCCCCGAGGTGACAGTCGGTGGCGTCGACCTTCTGGCGGCACTCGGCGGGCTCGCACTCGGCGATACCGACTTCGTCGTCGTCGGCGCAGAGATCGGGATCGTCCTCCTGTTGTTCTTTTTGGGACTGGAGTTCAATCTGGATCGGCTACTCGCGAGCAAGGATCGGATCGGCAAGGCGGGCACGATAGACCTCGCTCTCAACTTCGGGATCGGACTGCTGTTTGGCTACCTCGTCTTCAGCGACGTCCTCGCGGCCGTGCTGACCGCCGGCGTCGTCTACATCTCCTCGAGCGCGATCATCACGAAGTCGCTCATCGATCTAGGCTGGATCGCCAACGCCGAGTCGGAACCAATGCTGGGGACGCTGGTCTATGAGGACCTGTTTATCGCCGTCTACCTAGCGATCGTCTCCGCACTCGTCCTCGGCAGCGGCGATCTCGGGGCAGCTGCGGGCCAGATCGCGATCGCGATCGGCGTTATCCTCGCACTGCTTGCGCTGGTCACATACGGGACCGACTTCTTCCAGCGCTTTCTCGATGCTGACACCAACGAGTTCGTCGTCGTTCGAGCGCTTGGCGTGACGATTCTCGTCGCCGGCATCGCGCTCGCGCTGGGCGTCAGCGAGGCCGTCGCTGCCTTCTTCGTCGGCATGGCATTCTCCGGGACTGATCACGTCCACGACTTAGAGCAACTGCTCGAGCCGCTTCGGGACGCCTTCGCGGCGATCTTTTTCTTCTGGATCGGACTCGTCACTGATCCGGGGCTGTTTACGCTCTCGGTCGTCGCGATCATCGTCGCCGCCGTGATCGTGACGACGCCGACGAAGCTCGTCAGCGGCTACCTCGGCGGGCGGATCTACGACCTCGACGACCGCCGGTCGCTGCGCGTCGGGCTCGGCATGGCCACGCGCGGCGAGTTCTCGCTGATCATCGCGAGTCTCGCGCTCACCGGTGCCGGCAGCGGGCTACCAACCGAGACGGCGGAAACGATCTATGCCGTCACCGTCGGCTACGTCCTCGTCATGAGCGTCCTCGGGACGTCGCTTATGCAGCACTCGAGCCGGCTCGAACCCATCGCCGTCTCGCTCCTCGAGCGGGGACGTGGCTACACTGATCGGGCGAACGATTGAGACGGACTACTGGAAGTCAGTGCCGGCGCACCCGCGACCCGTCATGCGGGTGCGCCGGGCCATCGGGACAGCAGACCGTATGACTGACACTGAACTCCCAAAACGGAAAGTTTCAACCGGCTCGAGCCCGCTATCACGCCTATGCCACAGGCGGTCGTCTTCGATCTCGATTACACGCTCGCCGTTCCCCAGCGGGATCGGGCGACCATCCTTGAGGAGGCGACGACCATCACCGGTGCGCCGTCGCTGTCGCGTGAGGCGTATCTCGCAGCCCACCGGCGAAACCTCACCACCGAGACGCGCGAACCCATTTTCGCCGACCTCCTCGAGAATACCGACAGCGACGCCGATCCGGCCGCCGTCGCGACAGCGTATCGCGAGACGATCGCCGACGCCCTCGAGCCCCTGCCCGGTGTCGAAGCCATGCTCGCGGACTTACGCGGCGAGTATCAGGTCGGCCTGCTCACGAACGGCCCCGTTCGCGCCCAGCGAGACAAGCTCGAGACGCTAGGCTGGGAGGAGGCCTTCGACGCCGCCGTCGTCACTGGCGAGCTCGAGGCCGGAAAACCCGATCCCCGTGCGTTCGAGGCGATCACTGACGAACTGCGCGTTGCGCCCGCCGAGGCGGTCTACGTCGGCGACGAGGTCGACGCCGACGTTCGAGGCGCGACCGAGGCCGGGCTGGCCGTGGTACAGGTGTTGCTCAAGGACGGCCCTGATCCCGATCCGCGAGCCGTCGCACACGTCGAACAGGCGAACGTCGCGACGGGGGTTCCGGAGGTCCTTGTCGGGCTCGAGTGAGATGTAAGTCGTCGGATCGACCTCGTTCTACGCGCTTATGTCGTGCTGTGATGGCCGGTCATGCTTCATAAAGCTCGTTCTCCCGTCTCATCAGCTGTATGGAGTGTGGTAACAACTATTGATGTCTTAAACGAAGCTGTTCATAGGGGAGCGAGGCTGGTATGACGTTAGCAACCGTCCCACAGTACAACAGCGAACGGACATCCATACGTGGTGAGCACGCAGTGGTACTCGGGGCCGGCATGGCCGGACTGCTCGCCGCTCGAGCCGTTGCCGATGCGTTCGACGAAGTCACGATTATCGAGCGCGATTCTCTCCCCGACGAACCCGCCGACCGTCGCGGCGTTCCCCAAGGACGTCACGTCCACGTCATGCTCGAGGCAGGGAAAGCCACGCTGGAGGACCTGTTCCCGGGCTACCGAAGAGACTTGCTCTCGGCCGGCGGTCTGGAAATCGATGGCGCATGTGACGTCAACTTCTATGCTGAGGGAGACTTCCTTGCGGATGGTCCACACCACCTGCCACACTACGCCGCGACGCGGCCGCTTTACGAACAGCTGGTGCGGCACCGCGTTGCTGACTGTGACGGCGTCGAGTTGCGATCACGGTGTCAGTTTCGGGACTACCTCATCGACGAGGCGGCGACGACCGTTGAAGGGGTCGTATTCACGAACGAAGCGGCAGCGGTCGAAGAATGTGACGCAACGCTGGTGATCGATGCCACCGGCCGGACGAGCCGGACACCAGCTTGGTTAGAAAGCCACGGGTACACGCCGCCACCTCTCGACGAGGTGCACATCGATCTAGCCTACAGTACGCTCGTTCTTCAGCGCCCAGCAGCCGACCACCGCTCGTTCGTCATGACACTTTCCCCATCACATCCCCGCGCTGCCGGTGTTCTTCCCGTTGAGGGGGATCGGTGGCTGGTGACGGTCGCTGGCGTACACGGTGATCACCCACCAACGGATCCGGACGGATTTGGAGAGTTCGTTGCGAGCCTTCCCATCCCCGACATCGAACGGCTACTCGAAGCGTACCCGCGTGTCTCCAACGACATCGCACACTACCCCTTTCCATCTAACCTGCGACACCGCTACGAAACCCTCGACCGATTTCCGGATGGACTGGTCGTTATCGGCGATGGGATTGCCAGCTTCAATCCGTTGTACGGACAGGGCATGTCGGTCGCCGCACTCGAGGCACTCGTCCTCCACCAGGTGCTTGCGACCGGCGGACTCGAGGGTCTTGCCCCACGCTTCTTTGCGCGAAGTTCGGAGATCATAGACGTCGCTTGGACGATGGCGGTCGGGTCGGACCACCGGTTCCCACAAACCACCGGTCCCAAACCTCGCGGCACCGGCCTCATGAGTCGCTACATCGCCCGGTTGAACCGCAAGGCCCACACGGATGGCGCACTACGAGACGCCTTCCTACGCGTCATGATGCTCGAGCGACCACCAACGACGTTACTCCATCCCGGCGTCGTGTGGCGTGTGCTTCAACCGAGTCGACGGCTCGCGTGAGACGCGGGTCAGCGAGAGTAGTGACGGAACAATATGTTTTTGGAGTATAATTTGAAATGAACTACTCAACCAATGTTGCGTCCCCGCGTATCCCTTCTCATCCTCGTCGTTCTCTCCACCATCCTCGTTGGATGGACTGTTCTCTCACCCGACGAACCCCCGAGGCTGACAGTCGAAAATCAGGACAAAACACGGTATCAGCTCACGGTCTTTACAGCCCCGAACGCAGACTCCCCGACCGACGTGACGTTCCGAGCAACAACAGAGGCTGGTGACCGCAGAGACATCGGACTTGCTGACTTACAGAGCGGTGCCACGTATTACAACGTAACACTCGCCGGAGACGAAGTGCGCAGTCGCCACCTTACAGTTCGTCCCACCAGTAACACGACGACCACAGTTGAAACGTGGGAGCCGGGTAACACGTGGGGATACGTCGTCGAGGGGAACGACGATGAATCGATCATCGGCAGTGACGTCATCACCTGCGAACGCGAAGGGCAGCGAGCTCATGTGACGATCGTGGATGGGTTCCAAGAACAGTGGACAACGCACTGCGCCTGGGAGCGTGCGTGAACGGGATACAACGGCGGAAACCCGTACTGACTGATTCGATGAAATTCATGCCACGGTGATACGCACGCCGCTGCGTTCTGCTGGGCGACCCGATTCTATCCGTCAGCGCCCTCAGAGCGACCGACTCACAGCCTGGACGACGTCCGTCGCTCGCTTGACTTCCGCGCCGCTCTCGACGAAGACGAGCGTTCGGGGTGGTGTCGTCGCCTTCGGTCGTGCCCGGAGGTCGGCGTCCGACGCGGCATCGGCTGCAACATCTTGGCCCGTTTCGAACTCGAGGTGTGCTCTGTCCTCGTGGACGAACACGCAGGCGATTCGCTCGTCGTGGCAGGCGACGTCGTAGGCACGCGCACCTTCGGCTGTCGGCTCGACATCGCGGTCGGCGTTCGTCACGGCAACGGCTGCGAGGTCGCCGTCCTCGCGGCCGTCGAGTTCGCTCGAGAGCAGTTCGGCGATCCGTCGGCCGTCGGTGATCCGATCCTCAACCATACGCGTGGCTCAGGCCGTCGGGACTAACTGTCTTCGGTGTCGCGGACGGCTTCACGGGCGATCGGGACGAGGTCGTCGACCGCGAAGCCTTCGCGGCGGGCGTAGACCACCGCGGCGGCCTCGATCGTCAGGCCGAGTTCCCCCTGAAGCGTGTTGATCGCGCCGACGGCCTCGTGTTTTTCCATCCCTTCGGCGACCAGCGAGTCGAGGACGCGTTCGAACGCAGATCGCTCCCGGAGGAGGTCCTCGTCGGGCGTGAACTCCTCGGGCACCGTCACCGCGGCTGGATCGAAGGTCACTGCGAGCCCGTCGTCGGTTCGCTCGAGTAGCCCCTCTTTCGTAGCGACGTCGATCAGTCGCTTCGATTGATCGGGAGAGAACCAGTCACGGTCGAGCGAGAGGGCGACGACGAACTCGTTTTCCTTGAGGCGACGCGTGCCGTGCTGGATGAACGGGGCGGCGACCGCGACGCGGAGACTCATCGGCGAGGGATTGCTCGAGCGGTGAGAAAACGATGACGGTTCGGGCCGGCCTTCGTCGCCGGTCACACGATTTCCGTCTCGGGCTTAGTCCGAGGCACGACCGCCGCTACCGCCGTTGCGGTCGGCACGAGACGGCGGTGGGAACTCGGTGGAAGCAGTCGGCTCCGGCGTCTCGGGGAGGACACACCGGTCGGGTTTCCGGTTGACGTGTCGGTACTGCTCGGGCGCGTTCGCAAGCGGGTGGGCGGGGTTTTGATCGCTGTCGATGCGAGCGGCCCGGACCTCGTCGAACCCGCAGAGACGGGCCTGAATGCCTCGCCAGTGATACCGGGTCGCGGCCGGGACGGAGATCGGGCGGGGTGATTTTCCGTCGGGGTGTTGGGTCGCAAGGATGGCGTTGTTGACGTTGCTGGCGAGCGCGTCGTGGTCGATGAGAACGCCGACGGCGGCGTCTCGTGGTGCTCGCGCGGCGAGGACGTCCAGCCCGAGATGGAGCGCCCGATACTCGGCGACGTTGTTGTCCGGCGGCGTGTCCGTCGTCGCGACGCGTGCGACGCGGGTGCCGTCGCGCGTTTCGATAACAGCACCCAGCCCACCGCCCGACTCCCGGAAGGACCCGTCGGTAGCGACGTAGAAATCACGATGGTGGGTCCGAGGGGGATGGGCAATGTGGGGTGTGGGCGACTCGTCGAACAGGTCCCGCAGTGCGGACCGGCCGTGAGCGGCCATACAACCGAGTATGTCGGTCCACCACTTAGGTATGTCGTCTGAGATAACATATGACACAGTACGTCTCGGGAGACCCATAGTCGACTCCGGAACGGGCAGTCGTCCCACCCAAACCGGCTCGAATACCGGTCACAGCGCCATCGTATACTCGATCTGCAGTGATCGTCAGTGCCACGCAAGTTGTGCACACTCCCGACGTGAACAGTCGTCTGCGCCAACGAGAGCGGTGAAGTTGGCAGTGGTAGGCAGTAAACCGGCCGGATTCGACAGCTCTCGAATTCGGTTGCTATCGTCGATCGGGTGAGACCCAATCTGTGTTGGCAGTAGGTGTAATACCACTCGGTGCATGGTCGATGTATGAGCCAGACGAACGCCAGTCGGATGGAAGCGGCCTGTGCCCTGCTTGCCGAATCCGAGCGGCGGTTTCTCCTCTATGAGTTAGCGGACAACCGGACCGCTAACTTAGAGGACCTCGTCGACCAGATCGCCGCCTGGGAACTGGATGTCAGCGCCCACGCACTCGACAAGGAGACCCGACAGCGCGTCTACGTCAGCCTCGTCCACAACCACCTGCCGCGGCTCGCGGATTACGATATCATCGAGTATGACCTCCGCAGCGGCGACATCGTCCTGGCGGAGGGGTTCGACGACATCAAACCCTTACTCGAGCAGTTCCGGACGACGGAGGACGAACCCGAGCTCCGCGGGCGGCCGCCACTCTAAGCGGCAGGGCACAGTCTGCCACCGACGGAACTGCAGTGCTGCAGTGGTGACTGCCGTGGCGCACTCTACCGCACGCTGACAGAGTAGTTTCACGCTCGAGTCGTGGTCCGGGTGGTCCGAATCGAAATGCAAAGGGTGGCTCACCCGAGAGAGCCGCTGTGAACCGGTATCGGAATCTCGGGCTATTCGCGACGCTCGCGACGCTGTGGGGCGGTGCGTTCGTCGCGATCAGTGCAGGGCTTTCGTATTTTCCGCCGCTTCTGTTTGCGGCGTTTCGCTACGATATCGCTGGTGTCGTGATGCTTGGCTATGCAGCGGTGGCCGTCGAGCCGTGGCGGCCTCGTGACCGAGCCGAGTGGGGACAGGTCGCCGTCGGTGCCGTCCTGTTGATCGCAGCCTATCATGCGTTCCTGTTCGTCGGCCAGCAGCGCACGCCGGCAGCCACTGCAGCCATTCTGGTGAGTCTCTCACCGGTATTGAGTACTGGCTTCGCGCGGCTGCTCGTTCCAACCGACGCGCTCTCGCCAGCCGGCGTGGTCGGCGTCCTCGTCGGACTCGTCGGCGTCGCGGTGATCGTCCAGCCGGACCCGTCGAATCTGCTCGCAGCCGACGCCGTGTCGAAAGGGCTCGTCTTCTGTGCGGCAGCGGCGTTCGCACTCGGCAGCGTCCTCACCCGCCGTCTCGAGACCGCACTGCCGATCGAGACGATGGAAGCCTGGTCGATGCTCGGGGGCGCAGTCGTTCTCCATCTCGTGAGCCTGGCGATCGGCGAACCGCTCGAGCCGGCCACATGGATCCATCCGGAGGCGATCGGTGCGCTCGCAGCGCTCGCACTCGGCGCGAGCGCGGTCGGCTTTCTCATCTACTTCGACCTGCTCGAGCGACTGGGCGCTGTCGAGATTAATATGGTCTCGTACGTGGCTCCGATCGTGACCGCCATCGTTGGCTGGCTCTATCTCGACGAAGCCATCGAGACCGTGACGCTTGTCGGCTTCGGGCTCATCGCGTTCGGCTTCGTCCTCGTCAAGCGACGGGCGATTCGTCGGGAACTCCTCTAGGAGCTGTATCCGGGCTGCCGTACCGAGTTCCCGGTGGGACCGCAGTGCGGGTCGCGGCCGGCCGGCACTGACCGACAGGAGTCCGTATAACTCAGCGTCGCACGTTTACAACTGCTGCCGAAGACGGTCTGACGCGGGCCTACTGGTGATGGGGATGGCCGACGTACAACGCGAGGAGGTTCCCGACGAGCAGACAGACGAACAGGATGCCGTCGAACGAAGACGACAATCCAGTTGCGAGCAGGGGCAAATAGAGAAACGGCATGGCGATGGCTGTCCAGAACCCGACAGCGCGGATCGAGGTGACGAGTCCCGGCGTTACTCGCCCGAGGACGCCATGAGCGTCGTCAGAGGACTCTGTCGTCGAACTCGAGCCAGCGGACGGTTGGTCAGAGAGAGACGGTGGACTGGCCATCGGTCTCGATGGTATCTCGTTTGTCCGCTCGGAGCAAATAGCGACTCGACAGTTTCGATCGGTTACGGCGGATTCACCGGAATCAGCCACACTGAACGAGTCGTTTATCGACCGAAACAGTCGGCTGACAGCCGGAATAGCGGATCTCGGATGAAGACGGGAGCGTGGACGACGATATCATGATCCATGGCCGGACCGATCGGCCAGCGGGTGGGGTGACGACTCGAGCACGACGGTTTCTCCGGCGGTCATCGAGTCCCCGACGTCGACGGCGATGTCCTCACGGTCGACCGTTGGCGGAAAGAGCAGGTCGACGCGGCTGCCAAAGGCGATGTGGCCGATGCGGTCCCCGCGTGCGACGTCGTCGCCGGGGTCGGCGTAGGGATGGATACGACGGGCGAACGCGCCGGCGATCAGTGTGACCTCAGCATCGTGGCCCGGTCCGTCGGTCGCCGTTACAGTGTCGTCTCCGGTCGTCGCTGCCTCGTCAGGTTCCGAGGGGAGGTTCGGGGAGTCCGACGCCAGACGGACGTGGACGCGTTCGTTACGATCGGATTCTTTCGAGAACGCGGGTCGGTTCGCGCCGGGAACGTGCTCGACGTCGGTGACGTGGCCCGCGAACGGCGCGCGAACGACGTGGACGTGCCAGACGTTCATGAAAACGCCCAGTCGGACCCGATCGCCTTCCTCACGGAGGACGGAAACGGTTCCGTCAGCCGGCGAGACGACACCGGTCGGCGGTGGCGTGCGCTCCGGATCGCGAAAGAACGCGAGCGTCCCCGCGCCAAGCGCAAACGCGACGAGTCCGACAGTGACGCTATAGAGGAGCGCAAACGGCGCAGCAAGCAGGGGCACGATAGCATACTTCCAGGCCCCCGGCGCGAATTTCATATCGGAGCCGACGAGAGCGACCCGTATGGCCGTTACGGATCGATACCCCGTCTCGGCAGATCTCGAGCGGTCACACCGACGCTCACGGGACACAACAGTCCAGACCTACAGCGATTGTACGGCGTGGATTACGAGATTGGGGTTTCGTTGCTCGCAGCCAGTCCGAACTTGGCGACTGATACGGCGGCCCTGTAAACTGCGTATTCGAGGGCTATGTCGGACAACGGCGTCCGAGAACCGGGTTCGGTTCGTTCCCGGCATTCAGGGAGTCTCCCGATCTCTCACCCAGGTTTTCCCGACGCTATGACGTATAATATGTCGTTGACAACCGAGAATAACAATATACCGCACCGTGGCGCAAGCGGTCGCCAGCAATGAAACGACGAACGTATCTCAGCGCCGCTCTCGTAGCTGCTCTTGCCGGCTGTTCGACGTCCGAAGAATCGGACGACAGCCCCGACTCTGACCAGCCGACGGCCCAACTGTTCGACGACTTCGAAAACTTGGACGCGTGGGACGTCCCACTCGGGACGCTCACGGCCGATCAAGAGCGTTCATACGCCGGCTCGCAGTCCGCACGGCTCGAGTCAGGGTCCGACAACCAGTTCCGGATCGTCCGAGAACTGGACGAGCCACGGGATTTCACGGGCGTGCGGCCGACCATGGCGATGGCCACGGAACACGAGGCCGACATGGTCATCCAGTTGCTCGACGAGGACGAGAATCGGATGGTCTTCAGGCAGCGAATGCACAGCGATACGCCGCTCGTCCACAATAATTTCGGCGTCGACACTGTCGACGGCGAGCCCGATCTGAGCGCGATCACCCAGGTTCAGATCATCCGCTGGACTGCCGACGACGACAAGGGGTCGGTCTGGATCGACGACCTCCGATTCGCCCCGACACCGGACGTCGGCAAGGTCATGATACACTTCGATGGCGGCCATGAGTCCATCTACACGCACGGATTCCCGATTCTCGACGAGTACGATTATCCTGGGGTGGCGTTTATCGTCCCAAGTCGGGTTCGCGAGGACGAAAGCGCGACGGGCGAACATCTCCTCACCGACCAGCTCGCAGAGCTGTCCGACGCCGGCTGGACGATCGGGAGCCATTCGATGCACGGCCAGAATCTCACCACCCTCTCGGGTCGTGACCCGGCAACGGAGGTTAGCGATGCGAAAGCGTGGCTCGAGGACAACGGCTACGAGGAGGGTGCACGCTACTTCTCCTACCCAGTCGGTCAGTACAACGGGGCGGTCCTCGAGGCCGTCTCGGAAAACCACAGCCTCGCGTTCGCCGGGCGCTACCCATCGCAAGGTGCCGCGATGAATCCACAGCTTTGCTCGCGGGTGACCGGTCTCAGTGCCGAAGAGGCGCGGACGGCGCTCGATCTCACCGCCCAGCTAGGCGGCATCACGTCGCTGACCTTCACCCGACTCGACGGGAGTTCCCAGTCGGTGCTCCGAGAAACAGTCAGCTACGTAAACGAATTAGAATCCGCTGGCGATCTCGAGGTGATCACTCCCACGGAGATGGAAGACTCGTTCGTTGTCCAATGAGCGATGCTCGTGCCGGCAGCGTGGGCAGCCGTTCCAGTCGGCAGTATTAGTCCCAGAACGACTGAGTCCGAGCGTACTCCCGTTCTTTCGAGAGGATATCGCGGTAGAACTCGGCCTCGTCCTCGCGAAGCTTGTTGATAATCTGGGCGGCGTTATGTGGGCCGACGCCGCGGGCAGCCATCGCGATCACGGCCTGTTTACCGTGGCTCTGGACGAGGCTCGCAGCCCGAAACGCACGCTCGGTCATGTTCTGTTGCTCGTCGTCTTTCTCCTGGGCTCGAACTGCCTGGACGACCTCGTCGGCCCACGGGTTCAGCGACGCGATCCGGGTCGAGCCACACGCGGGACAGTCGGGCTGGTCGGCGACCCGCTTGACCTTCGTCTTCACCTTCCACTCCGTACAGTGGGTACACAGCAGGATGACGCGATCGTCCTGGATCCGCTCTTTGACCGTCTCGATGACGCTCGCGTCGGCGTTCTCGGGTGCGAGCAGTTCCTTGCCACCCGACGACCGGCCACCCTGTCCGACCGGCGTGCGGCCGCGGTGAGTCACCACCTCGAGCTCACCCGATTGAATCGTCTCGAGCACTGCACTCGCGCGGTCGACGTCCAAATCCTCGTGGAACACCTCCCGGATCGCCTCCTCGTACATCGGGGTGTCCTCGAGCGCTGCCAGTAACCGATCGTTGGAGATGCGACCCGATCCCGTATTCTGCCAGCGTTTGAGTGCGCCGAACTTCGCCGAGACCTGTGCGAGCCGGAAGGCAAGCGCATCAGATCGTTTGAGCCCGAGTTCGACGATTGCCTCGACGTGGTCGGGATCGGTCTCCTCTAACACCGCGAGTACGTCGCTGGTCGCGATCGACGTCGGCACCTCGAGTTCGATCCGGTAAGGGTCGGTCTCGAGGCCGACCGAGGAGCCGGCCTGCTGGCCCAACAGCGCCGAAAGCAGCCGGCCGAGCGTCTCGTTTGCCATGTGGCCGAAGGGCACGTTGAGGACGACTGTCCGTCCCTGACGCTCGAGAACGAGCCGATCGGCCGTCGGCATCGGCGACTCGCTCTCGACCTGCCGCTCGAGTTGCATGCAGGCCTCGGTGAGCGTGTACTCGTCGGCCGGATACCGGCCGGCGAGTTCACGGCCGACTGCCGCGGCGTCAGCGCCGTCCTCGAGTTGTGGCTCGGCGACGGCTCGAATCTCGCCGACCTCGCCGGCGACCGCGGCGGGGACGGGAATCTCTTGGCCGATCCACGACGGCACCTCGCCGGCAGGATCTTCGATCGGGCTAACTTTGACCCGAGCCTCCTCGTCGTCGATCTCGGCGATCCGCCACATCTCGCCGCGCTGGATGAACACCTCGCCGGGTTGGGCGAAGTTGACGACGAACCGCTCGTCTAAGGTTCCGATCTGGCCCCCTGAAGCGATGTCGTGGACTTCGTAGGTCTCCTCGTCGGGGATCATCGAGAGATTGGCGTAGACGTACTGCCAGGTGCCGCCGGTGGTCTCGATCCGGTCCTCGCCCTCGTCGAACCACAGGATTCGATTCCGGTCCAGTTCTGAGATGATCTCGCGGATCGTCGCTTCGGAAACCGTCCGAAACGGATACGCCCGCGTGACAGTCTGAACAGCGTCATCAACCGGCGTATCGCCGCGACTCTGGACGATCGCGGGCAACTGATTCGCGACGACGTCCAGACTCCCCTCGTGGATCGCCGCCGGTTCGACCTCGCCGTCGCGGGCACGGCGGGCAATCGACAGCGCCTCGAACGTATCGTCGGGGCGGGTCGTAACGATCGTCCCGCTCGAGACTGCATCTTGCCGGTGACCCGCGCGGCCGATTCGCTGGAGCAGCCGCGTGACCTGTCGGGGACTTTTGTACTGGATTACGTGGTCGACCTGCCCCACGTCGATACCCAATTCCATCGAGGACGTACACAACAGGCCGTCGAGCTCGCCAGCCTTGAACCGGTCCTCGACATCGATCCGAGCCTCCTTCGAGAGCGAGCCGTGGTGGACGCCGATCGGCAACTCGAGTTCTTTGAATCGCGAGCCGAGCGCCTCCGCGGTCTGGCGCGTGTTGACGAAGATCAGTGTTGACTCGTGGTCGGCGACGAGGTCACGGATCAGCCGGACGTGACTGGCCGTGTCGGGTTCGGTCATGAGCTCCCCTGCTAACCGCTCGTCTGCCTCAGTAATCTCGGGCTCACGAACCGTTACGTCGACATTACTCCCCACGTCGATCTCGCGAATCTCGCAAGGGCGGCCGCCAGTCAAAAACTGGCCGACTTCCGTGGGGTCGCCGACGGTCGCCGAAAGCCCGATCCGCTGGAACGGCCCCGCGAGGTCCCGAAGCCGCTCGAGGGCGATCGAAAGCTGTGCCCCTCGTTTCGAGGCGGCGAGTTCGTGAACCTCGTCGATCACGACGTGGGAGAGGTCCGCTAGAGCCTCGCGCAGACGCTCGCCGGTAAGCATCGCCTGAACGGTCTCGGGAGTCGTGATCAGTACGTCCGGCGGGTTCTCTGCCTGTTTGCCCCGCTGGTACTGGGTCGTATCGCCGTGGCGAACGTCGACAGCGAGGTCGAGATAGTCGCCCCACCACTCGAGACGTTCACGCATATCGCGGTTGAGCGCCCGCAGCGGCGTGATATAGAGCGCGCCGAAGCCCTCGGGGGCCCCTTCACCGGCGACCAGATGATCGAAAACGGGTAACATCGCCGTCTCGGTTTTGCCGCTCCCGGTGGGTGCGATCACGAGCGTGTTCTCGCCGGCCGCAAGCGGCGGGATCGCTAGCCGCTGCGGTGCTGTCGGCTGGGAGAAGCCGCGTTCGGAGAGCGCCCCGCGAACCGTCGCGCCGAGGTGGGTAAACGCCGCGACGTCCCCGTCAGTCATGGAGCCACGGTAGGGACGACCGGCGGATAAGTACCACGTTTCCGGTGAACTCGAAGGGGGCTCACTCCTCGGAGTCGGCGTCAGCTTCGCCGTCCGATTCCGTCGCGGTATCGATATCGTCGACGAGATCCGCCGCGATGTCCTCGTCAACCGCCATCTCGCCTGGCTCGGCTGGTTCGTCCTGAATGTCGGGTTCGGCACGCTCGGCGATTTCCGCATCCAAGCGGTCATCGGTGTAGCCGACACGCGTCTCCGGCTCATTGAGTACGTCCTCCCGCCAGCCGAGTGCGCGCGACACGACGTAGGTGAACACGAGTATGCCGGCAGCAGCGAGAAGGTGCCTGACGAGCGGGCGTATTGACGATGTATCGGCCGGCGGCCCCGTCTCGGCAGGATCCGGTCGCTTACGAGCAGGTGGTCGAAGTCGCATCATGCTCCGTACGACTTCGGCTGGCAAGTCGGTTCGGGGTGCAAAAGCCAGCACCGGCGGCCGGTACGATCGGGACGTCTCGCTCACGCTCGTGTCGTCAGTCGGACACGGGTTCTGACCAGTGATATCAGGCCTCGAGATGGTCGATCCGGGCGTAGCGGCCGGCCCGCCAGCCGGCGACGAGCGCGACGATGGTGCCGGCGACGAGCGCGAGCGCGAACCCACCGGCGTAGATTTCGGGTGGCGTCCGCAGGAGACGCTCGAACCCGAACACCGACGCTGAGAACCGGTTCAAGCCGATCACGGCCAGTGGCGTCGCCGCGACAGCAAGGACGCCACCGAGCAGGCCGATGACGAGCCCCTGTGTGCCGATCGTGCCAGCGAGTAGGCCACGCGAGAGGCCGACTGCCCGCAACGCCGCGAGTTCCGCGCGTTGCTGGTGGGCCACGAGTGCGAACAGATTCGCGGTCAGGATGATGCCACCGAGGACGGCCAAGCCGACCAGCGTCGCGCCGCTTGCGAGGACGGCCGTGCGTTCCCCGAGCATCGACTGTACCTGGCTGTCGCTGGTCCGAACGTCGTACTCGGGATACTCCTCACCGATATCGGCCGCGACAGCGTCGTGATCGGCGTCGTCGGCCACATCGGCAGTGACGAACGTCGCCCGGTCGGTGCCCGACGTCCCGGCGACGGCCTGCAGATCGCCAAGCGGGACCGTCAGCGTCGGCGAGCCCATATACTGCGAGTAGTAGTCGGAGATACCGATGACAGTGAACTCGTTTGCTGTCGCAGTCTGCCGGCTCGTCCCGATGTAGACCGTGTCGCCGACTCCGACACCGAGCGCGTCGGCGACCCGCGGATCGAGCACGAGTTCGCGACGCTGGGGATCGTCGGGCGGCGGACTGGTAGCAGCTCCTTCGGTGAGATCGAATCCATGCCCGGCCTGGAAGTCAAATCTGTCGTGAGTCTCGGGGACACCAACCGCAGGCCGGCGCTCGAGGTCGGACGGACTCGAGCCCACGTAGACGTCGTACATCGCGATCGGAGAGGCAGAGGAGATGTCATCTCGTGCGGTGAGGTCGGCCGCGACGCCGTGTGCGCCGACGATTGGGTTCTCCGTCCCGCTGGCTGCTGGATCGACGGGTGATCGCGAGATCCAGATGTCTCGATCGGCGTTGTCCAGCCCCTGTTCGCCTTTCTCGACGACGCCCACACCGAGGCTCGCAAGCACTGTCACCGAGAGTACCGCCAGCGTGACCGCGAGCACGGTCAGCGCGGTCCGTCCGGGCGAGCGTCGGAGCTGTGCGAGTGCCAATCCGACGACGGCTCGCAGCCGAACGACTGCACGCCTCACGCTCATCGGCCCACCTCCGCCAGCACGGACGTTCGTGCGGCCACCGCAAGCGGGTAGGGGACGGCAACGATGCCAGCCAGCACGGCGACGGCGATCCCGTAGGGGACGAACAGCGGATGGAACTGTGCGACCGCCCCGGGCGCGACGGTCGCGCTGGCGACCGCGTTGACGCCGGCGATCCCCGCCGCGCCGAGTCCGACGCCTACGACCGACCCGACGAGCGTCGTGATCCCGGTCGAAATCGCGATGACGGCGAGCCGGCCCCGCGCGGGGACGCCGACCGACTCGAGGACGGCGAGGGTACGCCGGTCCTCATCGACCGTCATCCCCATCGTCGTCGCGACGAACGACGCACAGATCGTCACGCCGACCACCAGCGCGATCACGCTGGTCGCAAACGCCAGCCCGTCATCGAACAGTGCGGTGGGATCGGCCGTGTCGGTGACCGCGACCGACGCGTCCGGGTACGCATCGGCAGCAGCCGACCGCGCGGCGTCGGGTTCGCCCCAGATCACCATCCGGTCGGCGAGTTCGCCGTCGGCAGCCCCGGACAACGACTGCAGTTCGCTGGCGTGGACGAGCGCGACCGGCGCACCGGCGTCGGTCTCGGAGACCGCAGTCACTGAAAAGTTGGTCGCGCGTCTCGGCGAGGTCGAAACGGTCAGGTCGTCACTAGCGGAGGCACCGAGCCGGTCAGCAGCGGTCCGAGAGAGCACGATCCCGCCAGTTCGTGGGCCGTCATACGAGCCGTTCGCATAGTGGGGATCACCGTCCTCGAGGGCATCTGTCGGCAGCCCCGCAACGGTCCGCGACTCGCCGTCCGGAACGACACCGACGAGTTGAACGGTCTGTGGGTCGCCGCCTGCCTCGAGGCGGCCCGCCTCGATTAGCACCGGCGAGGCGTGTGCGACGCCGTCATGTGCGCGGATCGTGCTGGCTCGCTCGTTGGTCGCTCCGAGCCGTGGTCCCTCGACCCCGTCGACGGACGACAACGTCTGCTGTGCTTCCGGCGTAATGTGGACAGTCGCGTCGTCCGTCGTCGTCACGCCGCCATCGGCCAGCGACAGCGCGATCCCCGTCACGACTAACAGGAACGCGATCGTCAGCGCGACGGCGGCGACAGTCGAAACGATCCGACCCGCCGTCGTTCCCGTCGCTCGCTGCCACCACCGCGAGACCGTCAGAGAGAACAGTCCAGTCCACCGCCTGTGTCGCCGCGTCTCGAGGCCTTCGGGCAGGTCGTCGGTCTCATCGGACATCGTCCACCTGACCGTCACGAAGCGTGATGACGCGATCGGCGACCGACAGCGTGGTCGCGTCGTGCGAGGCGACCACCACCGCCCGATCGCGGCCGATATCAGTCAACAGTTCGAGGACGTCCGCCCCGGTCGCCGTGTCGAGCTCGCCCGTCGGCTCGTCGGCGACGATCACGTCCGGATCCGTCGACAGCGCCCGTGCGATCGCGACGCGCTGGCGCTCACCGCCGCTGAGTTCGCCGGGCAAGTGCGTGCTACGATCGCCCAGTCCGACTGCCTCGAGCAGCGCCGTCGCACGCGCTCGCCGATCGGATCGTGAGATACCCGCCTGTACGAGCGGCAACGCGACGTTTGCGCGGGCCGACAGCGACGGCAGGAGATGGAACCGCTGGAAGACGATCCCGATGTGACGCCGCCGCATCCGGGTTCGCTCCGCGTCGGACAGCGCCGTGAGATCGGTCCCGCACAGCAGTACGTTGCCGTCGGTCGGGACCAACAGCCCGGCGACCGCGTGTAGTATCGTCGATTTCCCACTCCCGCTTGGTCCCTCGAGCCCGAGGATGGACCCCATCGGCACGTCGAACGACACGTCCCGGAGTGCGGTCACCGTTCGCTCGTCACTCGAGCGAAGCCGACCGCCACCCGATCCGTACTGGTGGGTGACACCCTCGAGGCGAACGGCCGTCGTCGATTCGCGGCTGTCCGCTTCGATTGCCGACGACCGCGAATCCTGCGCTGATCGGTTGAACATCCTCACGGGGTCTCACGACAGGCCAACGGCACACCGACTCATTGTTTCGACCCCGTTTACCCACGCAAGACGGCTGTTACTCGCGGTTGCAGACAGACAACTGGACACAATAGACGGCGTTCAACGACTGTCAGGCCAGTCGTGTGGCTGTCGCGGGGCTCGAGCGACAGCCGAGCGGTAGGGACGGCTTGTCGGCTGACCGGTGACTGAAACGGGCACGTACAGGTTGGCACGATAGTAAGTCACGGAATTGTGATCGATTCGCGCACCCGAACCGTACTCGAGCCCTGCGTTCAGAACGGGGTGAGGACATCAACCGCGACTCCTAGTTACCGCAAGTGAACCGGCCAACGCCAGACGGCCTGAGACGAACTCCTGTCATACGGTCTGCTGTACCGATGTCCCGATGTGATCGCAGTGCGGGTTGCGGTCCCACCGGCACTGACTGATAGGAGTCCGTATCACAGCACCGACCGAAAAAACGAGAGTGACCGTGTGCGATTACGTAGCGGTGAACCCGAGGTCGTTGATTGTGTCGACGAGTTTCGGGAGGTCGAGACGATCGTCACCCTCAATTTCGACCGTTCCCTCGATGTGGTTTGCGCTGACGCGCGTGACGCCGTCGGCGTGGCGCAGTTCGTGCTGTATCGTGTCTTCACAGCCGTTGCACATCATGTCAGATACCTGTATCTGGTGGACTTTTGCTGTTGCCATGATCGCAGGAATACACGCCAAGCACTGATATAAAGCTATCATATGACGAATATGCAACACGATCGGCCAACCTGCCGCCGACGAGCCGACGTATTCACACACCACTCTCGTTAAAGCGTCTTCCCTCGTGGACGGCAACGAGCTTGCGACCAGTGGGTTATATCGGTATAGCGGTGAGGGTGCCAAGCCCCCGCCCTCAAGGAGCTGCCAACGGCGGCAAGTAGGCCGGGGGAGTTCACACGGTGCTCGTTTGGTTGAGAACATCACCAGATCGTGTGAGTCTCTCACAAACGCGGCGGGGGCGTCCGCCGGTCGATAGCTTCCTGTCATACGGTCACGGCAGTACGGACAGCGACGATGCACGTTTCAGGTCTCCGCTATGGAAATCGCCAGCAGGCACAGCCCTCCAACAAGACTCTTGGTCCACTCCAACTTCTTGGCCGTCTCGAGCGGGGTAAAATCGCAAGACGGCGGGCTATTCGGTGTCTGCTGCACTTCGACAAGAAATGAAGTCCGCCCTCCCCGATTTGAACGGGGGACAAGTCGATCTACAGTCGACTGCTCTACCAGTCTGAGCTAAGGGCGGGCACTTCGCACTCAAACGTAGCCGCCGTAGTGCACATAAGGGTTATTATTCGAGACGGTGAGAACATATCAGATTCCGTCAGTAGCACCATGATTGATATAGATGGCGTGATAAGACGAGAGCAATTCACCGATGAGCAAGATCACGTTCCGTGCCGACGACGACCTCGTCGCGCAACTCGAGGCGCTCGAGGCCTCGAAAAGCGAAGCCATGCGGGAGGCGCTTCGCGCATATCTCGAGGACGAGGTGACTCGGAGCAACGATGCACGCTCCGATACGGAACGGACACACGCGGGTGCGATCGACGATCTCGTGCGCGATCGCGTCGACGAGCGACTCGATGCGCGATTGCGAGAGGTGGGGCTCAGTCGCGCGAGCACACGAGCGCGCGGATCGACATCGCCACACGATGTCACCATCTCGATCTCGCTTGACGGTTCGACAGACGCGGCGGACGAACTGGACGCGGTTGACGTCACCCGGGCGCGTGAGACAGCGGATGACGAGCAGCGACCGGCACAGTCACACGAACCGACAGCGTCCCAGCCACAGGACGACGACGTGCAGTGCAGCCAGTGTGGCAACCCTCTCGAGGGCGACCACGTCTACTGCCCCAACTGCGGCGAAAAGGCGTCGCGGCGATTGTTCTGTGAGTGTGGCGATGAGATTCGATCCGACTGGTCGTTCTGTCCCAGCTGCGGGCGTCGGACGCCCGCAGCGGACGTTCTCGAGTCGGACAGTACGCAATACTGATCAGTGTAAGACGCTGAAAATCACGACCAGCGAAAACTTTATTGTCCAAGACAAACATCGACTTATTCGCGTAAGACGGATTGTCTTACAGCCGTCGACAAGACGGAAAATCGCCCGACTACGGGCGGTTTGGACGTAAGACACGCCGCGTCTGACAGGGGCGCGCCACCGTCTTACCCAACGGGGAATACAACCATGGAGCGTGTGACACTGCGAATCCCAAAGCAGCAGATCGAGGAAGTAGAGCAATTGGTCGACTCGGGCGAGTTCCCGAACCGGAGCGAAGCGATCCGGTCGGCCGTCCGTGAGATGATCAACGAACAGGCGGACGGCCCAACTGAGCAGTCCGGCAAACGCAACTGGGCGAAGGTGTAACGATGCAGGATATCGTCCAAGACGCCTTAGAGAACGCAGAAGAAGAGGCCCGAGAGATGGACGCCTCGATGGACGGTGACGAGTTCGGGGACCCCCGAATCGTGATCGTTGGTTGTGGCGGTGCCGGTAATAACACCATCAACCGACTGTACAACATCGGCGTCGACGGTGCCGACACGGTCGCGATCAACACGGACAAACAGCACCTCAAGATGATCGAGGCCGACACGAAGATCCTCGTCGGCAAGTCGCTCACGAACGGGCTCGGCGCTGGCGGCGACCCATCGATGGGCGAGCGCGCGACTGAGATGGCCCAGAGCACGGTCAAAGAGGTTCTCGGCGACGCGGACCTCGTGTTCGTGACCGCTGGGATGGGTGGTGGCACCGGCACGGGTGCTGCCCCCGTCGTCTCGAAGATCGCCAAAGAGCAGGGTGCGATCGTCGTCGGCATGGTCTCGACACCGTTTAACGTCGAGCGCGCCCGTACGGTCAAAGCCGAGGAGGGCTTAGAGAAACTGCGTGAGCAGGCCGACTCGATCATCGTCCTCGACAACAACCGGCTGCTCGATTACGTCCCGAATCTGCCGATCGGGAAGGCGTTCTCGGTGATGGACCAGATCATCGCCGAGACCGTCAAAGGCATCTCGGAGACCATCACCCAGCCCTCGCTGATCAACCTGGACTACGCCGACATGTCCACGATCATGAATCAGGGCGGCGTCGCGGTGATGCTCGTCGGCGAGACCCAGGACAAGAACAAGACCGACGAAGTCGTCAAGGACGCGATGAACCACCCGCTGTTGGACGTCGACTACCGCGGCGCGTCCGGCGGACTCGTCCACATTACCGGCGGCCCCGACCTCACGCTCAAAGAGGCCGAGGGCATCGCCGACAACATCACCGAACGCCTCGAGGCCAGCGCGAACGTCATCTGGGGAGCCCGCATCCAGGACAACTACAAGGGCAAAGTTCGCGTCATGGCGATCATGACCGGCGTCCAGAGCGCACAGGTGCTCGGCCCGACGACCCAGAAACAGGCCGACAAGTCCCGTGCGAGCATCGAAGACGTGAGCGATACGGACTTCGACGCGAGCAATCACATCGAAGACGGCGGCTCCCGACGCGGCGCACACAGCGACGGTGGCCGAAACGAGCTCGAGCGACAGAACGGCGTCGACGTCATCCGGTAACCTCCACGCGGTACCTGACACACCACCGGTTCCGCTTTTTACGTGGTCAGCGATCAGGACTCAGACCACCGTCTCGGTATCACCGATTCCGACCGGCAGTCAAACCAATAGTGAACTCGTCTTCGCGACCGGTCAAGACGCCTGTTTACGAACGTATACAGGCGTGAGTCATCCATGCGGTCTACAGAAACGGGAGGACGAACGCAGTGTGTCAGACAGTTCGTCCGCCTCGAGCCGACGAATCAGACGAGTGACTCGAGCAACGAGCACTTCCGACAGACTTCGCGGGTGGTCGTCGAGCCACACTCGACACACTCCTGGAGGTCGGCCCCGTCGTCGCCGCTGAATTCATCAGAGAGGATGCCTGCCAGTTCTTCGTACCCCGAGAGAATCGAGTGACGCGTGCCGGGGTGGTTCTCCTCGAGCCCGTAGAGGAGTTGCTGGATCTCGCCGCGATAGGCCTCACTCGAGTGAGGACACTCCGTGATGTGGGCCGGCAAGTCGTTGACGTGGGCGTAGAGGGCGACTTCTTTTTCGGGAACGTCGCGCAGCGGCTTCGCACGCGGGACGAACTCGTCTTGTTCGTCCCGTTCGGAGAGCGGCCCGAGGCTGGCGTCGAAGTGTTTCGCCATCTGTTCGACGTCGCCCTCGAGGAAGTTCATCAGCGCCGACTGGGCCTCGTCATCGAGATTGTGGCCTGTCAGTAGAAGATCCGCCTCGAGTTCGTCGGCGTATTTCGAGAGGAGATCGCGCCGAAAGACGCCACAGTAGGCACAGGCGGCCATGTTTTCGGGGTCGTCCTCGACGACGTCGTCCATCCGGACGCCGAACTCCTCCTCGTAGCTGACGACTTCGTGGCGGATGCCAAGGTCGTCGGTGAGGTCCACACAGGCCTCGAGGCTCTTATCGCGGTAGCCCTCGATTCCCTCGTGGATCGTCAACCCGACGAGTTCGATGCGAGGATCCGCGGCGAAGGTGTCGTGGAGAATCTTCGTGAGAACGACGCTGTCTTTGCCCCCGGAGAGGCCGATCACCCACGTCTGTGGGTTCTCGGGCGTCACGTCGTGTGGAACGAGATCGTCTCGTCGGACTCGTCGACGGACCCGTTTTTCGACCGACTCACGGAAGTGATCCGCACAGAGGTGTGCCCCCGAGTAGGCGGCGTGCATGATCGCCTCCTCCTCACACCGATTGCAGTCCATCGCGAAAGCGTTGCCGTCGGACGCGTATGTCCGTTTCGTCTCCTGGGCATCCCCACAGCAGCCCCTCGAGCCAACCGCGTCGGGGCCAGATATGACAATAAAAACGAGTTTCGACAGCGAGGACGACAACAGCACATGGCGATGTATGACAGGTCGCAGCCGACGTCCTACCGGCTGATCGACAGGTTCGATGGCGGCGTTGGCTGGCTCGCTTACCCCAATGAAGCTGGACGCCGCGCGACACTGGTGAACAGGCGGACACAACTACGTGCGCTAGTCGACGCGCTCTGATCGGGCTTGCCGAACTCGGTCGTGTGCTTTCAAGCCGGGACCGTCGATCGCTCCTCGACGGCGTTGGACCCCTCCTTGAGCGCGCTGAGTACGAGGTCGACGTATCGATCGCGGACCCCAGCGGAGAACAGCTCGTGGCCGCCATCGTAGAGGACGACGTGATCGGCGGGGACGCGCTCGCCGATCGGGCGCAGGTCGATGACGGGATCACGAAGCGAGCAGAAGACGACGGCATCGTGGTCGATCGTCAACAACTCCCGCTGTGCGCGGCGGGTTTCCCGGACGAACGCCGGCGAAACCCACGAGGGAAGCGTCGCGAGCTGGTGGTCGGTCGCCCGTTCGCCCATCGCCTCCCGGTCCAGTTCGGTGACGGGCAGACACGGGAACGCGGTTGGGACCAGCGAAACCGCCTCGAGCACCGGTTCCGGGAAGGCGTCACCGTAGCCCCACCACGGGCTCAGATAGACGTGGTTGTCCGCGCCATCGAGCGCCTGTGCGATCAGCGCACCCGCGCTGTGGCCGAGCAACTGGTACGTCTCGAGGTCGCGGACGTACTCGGCGACCGGCTCGAGCCAGTCGGCTTTGAAGTCGTCGATGTCCGTCGGGAGTTCGAACGCGTGGACACGATAGCCGGCCTCGGTCAGCTGGCCAAGAAGCCAGCTGACGTTTTCGTGGGTCCAGCGGTTGCCCCAGCCCATAACGAAGACAAGGTCCTCGTCGCCGTCGTCGTTGAAGATCCGGTGTCGCATACGGGTCCGTACATCGGACGGCGATAAAAATCTGCATGCGTGACACGATGGCTGCCGGCGAGGCGACGCTGGGACGAAAGCTGGGCGGTCCTCGGCCACGACGACACGATGCTCCGTCGCCACTGATAGCCCGCGCTCGGGCACGATGTCGACAGACGGGAAACCGTTTTGCGACTCGAGCGCCCACCACCGCATGATGAGTGGATTCGCCCGGGACATGGCAGTCAACCGCCTCGAGCGACTGGTCGACACCGTCGAAGACGAGCGGCTGCCGGTCCCCGTTCGCGAGGTGTGGGCTGTCGGCGACGTGGCGCTAGGGCTCGATCCCGTCGAGCGACTGGACGTCTACATCACGAAGGACATCCTCATGCGCGACGACAGCGAGCGGGCGACCGCCAGCCCTGACAACGCGGACCCGGACAGCCAGTTTCGCGACTCACATGGCATCGCGGGCGTCGGCAAGACCGTCCGGGCCGACTGGGCTCGCGAGCACCCCCAGTATCTCCGGGCCAACGCCAACGGCCACGCCGCTCCCGAGAAATGTCTCGCCGCCCACCTCCTCGAGGACGACGAACCGATCCACTTCGAGGTCTGTAACGCGTCGTTCGAGGATAACGTCACCCAGCGGCTACGCGGGGCACAACTGCGCGAGGACTACACGCAGTTGCTCGATCCCCGCGGGGTCTGTCTCTGGGCCAATGGGACCAGAAGCAACGACGCGTTCCGAAAACTCCGCGACGGCGAGTTGGCGTTGCCGGCGCTGTCGCGCGCACTCGAGATGCTCGGGTTAGACGGCGACGAAGCCGCGTCCGCTGCACGGGAACTTCATGCCTGGCGTGATCGGCAGGACGGCGTGACGGTCCGTGGGGACGTCGTCTAAGACAGACTGCGAGCAGTCAGTGCCGGTGCGACCACACCCTGACATGGGTGTGCCTGACACTCGGTACAGCAGACCGTATGACGCGGTCAGTATCAGTCAGTCCGCTCCTCTAGTATGTCTTCGATCATCGATCGCACATCCTCGAGCCGCGCCGCAAACGCTGCAGAATCGATATATACGCGTTTCCCTTTTCGATCGTAATCGACGGGGCTGAGGTCGTCCAGTTTTGGCAGGTGAACGTGGCACAGCTCCATCGCAACGCCCTGCCGGACGGATACCTCATCGGCGACACTCGAGTCGTGCTCGATGATGAACTCGACGAGGTCCTCGTGTGTTACGATGTCTGCATCCGTGTACATCAGATACCGACAGAGATCTCGTCGACGCGGATGGTTCAAAACGTCGAACCACGCGTCGATCGAGCTAGATCCCTGATTCCCCTCCGCGTTCCGGTTAGACATTGTCTGATAATGGACTAGTTTGTCCGATAGGTATGTGGCGTAAGTATTCACGGCATTTATGTAATTCATAATGATTATTGATTAGGGCCGTACCGAAACGGGCAAGGGAGCGGGGTTCGTATCGGCACCAATCGTTGATATGCTGCTCACGACATTCCGGATTGACTATCCTATTCTACGAACGGCGCTCGCACACGCACCCGATATAGAGATCACGTGGGAACGATCGGATCTCATTGGAGACGGGACACAGCAACTGCTCGTCTGGGCGGACGGTCCCGCGTTCGGTACGTTCGAAGCCGGGCTCGAGGCGGATCCAACCGTCAAGCCGCCGACGCGGGTGGTCGAATTCGACGAGCGACGGCTCTACCAACTCGAGTTAACACCCGAAGGACGTCGCGCTAGCGTCTATCCAACGGTGGTCGAGACGGGAGCGATTTTACAGGATGCGACAGCGACCGAGAAGGGATGGGACATTCGCGCTGCGCTCCCGGACGAAGAGACGCTCGATCAGTACCATGCGTTCTTTACGGGCCGTGACTTCGACGTCGAGCTCAAGCAGCTGTACGAGGACTGGAACCCAAATCACAGCTCGCAGTCACAATTCGGGCTGACGGATCGACAACACGAAATCCTCGTTGCGGCCGTCGACGAGGGGTATCTCGACATTCCGCGCTCGTGTTCGCTTGCTGAGCTCGGAACGCAGTTCGATATCTCGTCGAACGCAGCGTCGGAGCGGTTCCGTCGCGGGAGCAAAACGCTCATCGAGAACACGCTGTCCCCGGACGACCAACCGACGTAACCGGTGATCGGCCGCCCGAACTCGCGGTCACGCGATGTCGACGCGAGTAAACCACAGCTGGGCAGCGACGAAGAGGGCGACGGTCATCGCAACGAGGATTCCCGCGTCGGCGACGTTGTACGTTCCCTCGAGTAAGATCGCGTTTGGATCGTAGTAGCGCATGGGCGCGATCGCGCCGACCGCTTCGGCGTCGGTGCCGGTCAACAGCGACTCCGAGAGAAACAGCGCGAACGTGACGCCGAGAGCGACACGCTGGGCGATCCCCGCCCGATCGAAGCCGACTGACGCGAGCAGCCCGATGCCCGCACAGGCAAACAGATAGGGAATCGAGAGCAGGTGAACCGCGAGGACGTCCGTAGCGGCGAGCGGTTCGTCGATCAGGTGTGCGCCGACGGAGACGACGATCGGTGGCAGGACGTTCGCCCCAACGATCGGGACGGCCATCGCGGCAAAGCGCTCGCCGAGCAGTCGGCGGCGGGAAATCGGCAGCGACAACAGCATGTCCATCCGGCCACGGTCGACGTCGTCGGCGATCGTCCCCGCGGTGCTGTAGGCCAGATACAGACCAAGCAGGATGATCCACCCGAACGTATACAGTTCGAACGAGAGAAAGCCGCCAAGACTCGCCATCGTCTGGACCCCCATCACCTGCACGATCGGCTCCGGATACGCAGCGATGAGCTGATCCAGATCGATCTCGGTCTTGAACGATGGATACACCCAGATAACCATCGCAGCGAGCAGGGACAGGCCAACCGAGAGATAGAGACTGCCACGAACCCGATGGCGGGCGTCGTAGCGTGTCAGCTCAAACATCGTCGTCACCCCCTGTGCCCCCGGCAACTACACGAGTTTCCCTGTCGCTGTCAGCGTCATTATCCATTTCCTCGCCATCGTAAAACCGCATGAAAACCTCCTCGAGCGGCGCTTCCTCGAGCGACAGATCGAGAAGTCGGTACTGGCGAAGCCGCTCAAGCAGGTCGTTGACGTCGCCAGTAAACGTAAATACGTACTCGGTCCCGCCGTTCGGCCCCGCGCTGGCGTCGGCCTCGAGGCCGTGGATGCCATCGATCTCGAACGCCTGTTTCGGGATGGACTCGGCGGCATGGATACGGACGAACTTGCCGCTTCTGTCGAGTAACGACTCGACCGGCTCGACCGTAACGAGTCGGCCATCGCGGATGATACCGACGCGGTCGCACAGCTTTCGGACCTCGCTCAAGATGTGCGAGGAGAAAAACACCGTCAGCCCTCGGTCCCGTTCGGCCCGGACGAACTCGTTAAATCGCTGTTGTAACAGTGGATCGAGGCCGCTGGTCGGTTCGTCCAAGATCACCAGGTCGGGATCGTGCATAAACGTCGCGACGAGGCCGAGTTTCTGGACGTTGCCCCGCGAATACTCCCGGACCTCCCGGTCGAGTGGCGGATCGAACAGCTCGAGTAACTCCTCGCTTCGCGCGTCGCCTTTGATAGAGGCGTGCAACTCGAGGGCTTCTCGGCCGGTTGCCGTCTCGTCGAACGCCGGATTGTCAGGGAGATAGCCAAGTCGGCGCTTGGCCTCGAGCAGTTGTCCCTCGTCGGTGATCGCCTGCCCCAGCACCCGCGCCGTTCCAGCAGTCGGTGACAGCAAGCCCAGTAGCGTCCGGATCGTCGTCGTCTTCCCCGCCCCGTTCGGGCCGAGATAGCCAAAAATCTCGCCGCGCTCGACATCGAACGTGACGTCGTCGTTGGCGAGGACCTCGCCGTACTCTTTCGTCAACCCCTCGAGTTCGATCGCGGCCATACGACCACTTGATGAGAGAACTACAAGACAATAGTGGCGCTTCTCACTGCGTTACGGAACGCGGCCAACCGTGACGTGAAACGGCACCGATTCCTCGCGGCGATACTCGCGGGTCTGCATCTGTTCGATCACGTCTCGTCCCATCTCGCGCCACGCTCTTCGGAGCTCATCGTACTCGCGTTCGGTCAGCGATCCAGACAGCATCGTCGTCCGGTCATCAGCCAGTCCATCGCCGGTCGCTTTCCGGCGGGCGGCCCGTAACGCGGCGTCGCTGTATGGCGGTTCGACCGTCCGCACGTGGTCGTACCGCCGAGTTGCGAGCACCTCGAGACCGGCGTCCTCGAACGCCTCACTGGCGTCGGCCCCGAGTGCCACGTCCGTAGGTGCGCCCTCGAGATAGGCCCGCCGGGCGCAGCGCTCGAGGGCGTCTTCGACGTCGACGCTCGAGTCGACCTCGACTGCAGCGTTGTCGGGTTCGACGGCCGCGACGAGGTCCGTCGAGACGCGGGCGAACTCGGTCAGCGCGGCTGCAGGTTCGGGCAGGTTGATCAGCAAGGCCTGACAGACGACGAGATCGAATGCGCCGTCGGGAAACGGTAACTGGTAGGCGTCGCCGGCGGCGACGGGGAGGTACTCGGCGGCGGCTGCGAGCAGTTCGGGATCAGCGTCACAGCCGATCACCTCGCCGGGCGACTCCGCTGCGAGGATGCGGCTCAACTCGCCAGTTCCACAGCCCACGTCCAGAATCCGGTCGCGAGAGTCGAGATTCAGTGGCTCGAGTGCATCGCGAGAATCGTCCCACATCCCTTCACGGGTCCGGCTGAGGTAGTCTTCGGAGAACTCGCGCACGGCCCACGGTAGCGCCGTCTCGAGTAAAAGCGAGTCGATCCGGTCTTCCTACTCGTCGTCGCGCAGGTCTTTGACTTTCTGGATGTTCCACGCGAAGCCCCGGCCGTCTTCGGTTGGGGTTTCGAGCGCGAAGGGCAGATCGCGCAACTCAGGATGGTTCACGATCGCCTTCATACCGTCCTCGCCGATATAGCCCTCGCCGATGAGAGCATGTTCGTCCTTGTGAGTGCCCACGTCGTGTTTCGAGTCGTTGAGGTGGATGTACTCGAGGTACTCCAGGCCGACCACGTCGTCAAACCGGCCGACGGTCTCGTCGACGGCCTCGGGCGTGGTGAGGTCGTTGCCCGCGACGAGCGTGTGGGCCGTGTCGATACAGATGCCGATATCGGTCTCGGTGCGGTCGATGATTCCCGCGAGATGGTCGAACTCGCCGCCGAGTTTGGTACCGCTGCCCGCGTCGGATTCGATCAGGATCTGCACGTCTTCGGGCACCTCGAGATCGTCGATGACGTCGGCAGCGTTGTCCAGTCCACCTTCGACACCCGCGCCCGTGTGTGCGCCGAGGTGGACGTTGACGTACGGCACGCCGAGTTTGTCGGCGGCGTCGAGTTCGGCCTGCATACTCTCCATCGACTTCCGGCGGAGATCTTCTTTTGGCGTACAGAGGTTGACCAGATACGAGGAGTGGATCACCCACGGTCCCTCGAGTTTCGCGTCGCTTTCCTCACGAAAGCCGTCGGCGGCCTCGTCAGAAATCTCGGGCTGGGCCCAGACCTGCGGCGACGTCGTAAAGATCTGGCCGCAGTTCCCACCGAAGTTGACTTGCCGGCAAACGGCGTTGCGGACGTCGTCGTACGGCGGCGTCTCCTCGTCAGAGGAGACACGCGAACCAGAGATCGAAACGTGTGCGCCGACCTTCATCGTCATGGATTCCCGTCAGTACCGGGCCGTGATAGGTACTTCGGAGCGGGTCGAACGGCGGGTCTATGTCATCCCTCGCCGGGATCGAGCACTTCGCGATTGCGAACCCACGCGTCGCTGCCGAACTTCCGGGCGGCCAGTTCGCGAGCGGCTGCGAGCTCGTCATCGCGCCACGTCGAGTCGGTGGCATCAGCCCAGTCACCCAGCGCTCCCGCGACCGCATCGACCGCTGCGTCGCGGTCGATTCCCGTCTCGTCACGAATGCTCGTCACGCGATCGATAAAGGTCGATTCCGCGAGATCGGTATCGAAGACGCCAACGTGGGCCCGGGGCTCGAGGTCGTAACTGATCGACCCGTGCTGGATGACGACGTCGCGCTGGCGGTACTGGGCGTTCCCGCTGATCTTCTGGGCGTCTGCGCCTGCAGCCGCCGACGCCACGATGTCGTGTGCCGGATTGATATCGCGCAAATAACACGATGGCTGATAGATCGATGCCTGTTCGACCGATGCGAAGGCCGCGTCGACGCCCATCCGGTCGAACGCCTCGAGAACCGGCTCACAGAACAGTTCGTAACAGTCCATCAGATCGCCCGGCACCTCGTCGGCGGGGGCAACGATCGTATACGAGATGTCGGCATAGCGGTCGTGGTAGATCCCACCGCCGCCGGTCTGACGACGCGTGACGTCGATACCCTCGCGTTCACAAAAGTCCCAGTCGACGGTGTCGGCGTCCTGTCGATACCCCAGCGAAAGCGTGCTTGGCTCCCACGAATAGACGCGGACAGTCCGCAGGTCGTCTTCGAGTGCCGTTCGCGCGGCGATCTCCTCGAGAGCCATCTGCGTCGCGCCTGTACGGGGCTCGTCCCGGATCAGCCGCCACTCTCGATCGGCAAGCGTCGTCATAGCCGACTAGATGGGGACGATGTGGAAAGCGATTCCGCCCGCCAGAAGTTTTCGTATAGCAATATGTGATACATATAGGGTAGAACGGCGCGAGTCCACCTTGACCCGGCAGTGCCCTGTCGTACGCGAGTGGGTTTGCTCGCCGCACGGAGACCGCGTCACGCCGTTTTTACGTACTGACCGGCTATCGGTCGCTATGGTGCGAAACGTCGCCGGGTTACTTCCGGAACTCGAGGACGAAGACTTCTATCTCCTCTCCGGAGTAGAACAGGGGATGCGCTTTTCGGAGTGGGTCCAGCGGGAAAAGCTCCCGAAGTTCACCAACTTGACCGAAGAAGAGGTCGATTACCGTCTCGAGCGCTGTCTCAAACGTGGATTGATCGAGAAGAAGACGATTCAGTACGAGGGGTATACGCTGCAGTTCGAGGGCTACGATGCCTTGGCGCTGCGGGCGCTCGTCGAACAGGACACGATCACGGAGTTTGGCTCGCCACTGGGCGTCGGCAAGGAAAGCGACGTCTACGAAGTCCGCTCGTACAAGCCGCTGGCCCTGAAATATCACCGCGAGGGCTATACGAACTTCCGGGAGGTCCACAAGGAACGCGATTACACCTCGGACAACAAGCACGTCTCCTGGATGTACACCGCTCGAAAGGCCGCCGAACGCGAGTACGACATTCTCGAGGAACTCTATCCTGACGTCGCGGTTCCACAGCCGATCGGACAGAATCGCCATGCCATCGTCATGGAAAAGATGGACGGCGTCGAACTCTCACGAACCCGACTCGAGGACGAGCAGGTGCTCGGGGTTCTCGATCTGCTCGTCTCCGAAATCGATCGCGCGTACGCACATGGGTACGTCCATGCGGACATGAGCGAGTACAACGTCTTCGTCAACGAGGCGGGCGTGACGGTCTTCGACTGGCCGCAGGCGGTCCCGACGGATCACGAAAACGCCGACGAATTCCTCCGGCGTGACCTGACGAACGTCGTGGGCTACTTCCGCCGCAAGTACCCCCAGCACGTACCCGACGACCTCCCCACCGACGAGGTGGCCGACGCGATCACCGCCGATTCGTTCGAAACGGTTACCGAGTTCGTGTAACGACCAGCTGTTCGTCACTGTCGTTTGGGTGCGGTAGGACCGATGTAGACACTAGTCTCACACTCGAGGTGGTGACTCACGGTATCGCTGTCCAGCAGGGTGGCAGCCACTGGTTTCGCCATCAACAGCGACGGCCCAGTTGACCGAGCTCGAGTCGAGAGCATCAGTCCCGACAGAGGCTTTTCTGAGCGAATTCCGCGGTAGCGGGCTCGAGACGTCTCGTAAACGCCACGCAGAAGAATCCGATAGCGTATCGGCTATATTGTATATCGCTATATAAAATTAGACTCTTGAGGGGGTGTCGTCCGAGTACACTTCGGCGGACAAGAACCGACATTCGTCCGGCATTCGGTCAACTCGAGCGACGATCGGTCACCATAGTGGAACTACTGACGTACGTCACACTCACTGACTCCGGTGGATGCTTGAATTAATCAGTCTCGCATCCGTAGCATCACATATGAGTGCTAGCACAACACACGAACTCGACGGCGTCGGCGTGTGGGGCGGTGGCGTTACGGGCGGGCTAGTCGCCGGGATCGCCATGGGTCTGGTGCTTCACTTCGGCGGAGACCAGATCGAACTGCTCGGCGGCCTCGCAGTTGACCCTGAGCTCGCAGTCGGTGCTGGCTGGGCGATCCACCTGATGATCAGCATCGCGTTCGGGCTGGTGTTCGCCACCCTCGTCTCGAGGCCGGCAGTCCAGCAACTGGTGACCGATTTCAGCGACTACATCATCGCAGGGCTCGTCTTCGGTGCCGTCATCGGCCTCTTTGCCGGGGGCGTCCTGTTCCCGTTCGCGATGGAACGTGTCGGCGTGGCCACGTTGCCAATGCCGTTTCTCCCGGTTCCGGGGCTCACAGCGGAGCTATTCGGTGCACTCCTGTTTGGATTCGGCCACCTCGTATACGGGCTGGTGCTTGGGGCCGTCTTCGCGACGATCAACGGCATCGCGCCGAGCGGCGTCCGCGAGCACGTTCCGGTGCGGTAGCGCGCTCGCGGAGTTCGAAGCGCTTATACTCGAGAGTTGGATAGATCCGGTAGACTCGCTGGTTCGCGGGCATCAGCGGGCACCTGCACGGTACTGGGCCGCAGGTCGGGATGTGATCCGCGGGGCATGTGCCCCGGTCGGGATTGAACCAGGAAACGCCCGCGGGTGAATACGATGGCAAAAAGCTTCTATTCCCACATCAAGGACGCATGGAAAGACCCCGACGACGGTAAACTCGGGGAGCTGCAGTGGCAGCGCAAACAGGAGTGGCGCAAGCAGGGCGCGATCGAGCGGATCGACCGCCCAACGCGACTCGACAAGGCGCGCGAACTCGGCTACAAGGCCAAACAGGGCATCGTCATGACCCGTGTGTCGGTCCGCAAAGGGACCGCCCGGAAGGAACGGTTCACGGCCGGTCGGCGCTCGAAGCGCCAGGGTGTCAACCGCATCGGGCGGCGCAAGAACATCCAGCGCATCGGCGAAGAGCGCGTCTCCCGAAAGTACCCCAACCTGCGCGTGCTCAACAGCTACTGGGTCGGTGAAGACGGCTCGCAGAAGTGGTTCGAAGTGATCCTCGTCGATCCGAACCATCCCGCGATCGAGAACGACGACGATCTCAACTGGATCTGCAGCGACGACCACACCAACCGCGCGTTCCGCGGGCTCACCAACGCCGGCACGGCAAACCGTGGGCTCAACAACCGCGGTAAAGGTGCCGAGAAGGTCCGCCCGTCCAACACCGGCGGCCAGGGCCGCGCGAAGTAACACGCGACCAGCCGATTTCACGCCGATTTTTCGCGACTCGAGGCGAGAGCGACTGCTCGAGACAATCGTTGCCGACCGCCGTCTCGACGGGTAGTTCCCGCCGGCTCGAGGCGAGAGATGGACTTATTCCATGGGCCGACATACCGTCGCGTATGGCACGGCACGTTCTCGTGGCAGTTGACGACTCGGCGCAGTCGACCGACGCACTCGAGTTCGCTTGCGAGGAGTATTCAGACGCGACGATCACCGCCCTCTACGTGCTCGACCCGGGTGACTTCTACGCAGTGAGCGGCGTCGAAGGAACGGCGATGGCAAATTACGACGAGATACAGCGCCACCACGAGGAACGCGCCGAGGAGATCTTAGAAGCGGCTCGCGAGCAGGCCGCCGAGCACGACGTCGAACTCGAGACGGACCACGTCGTCGGCAGCGTCTCGCGATCGATCGTCGACTATGCCGACGACAACGATGTCGACCACGTCGTCGTCGGGAGCCACGGCCGGACCGGGGCAAGCCGGATTCTCCTCGGCAGCGTCGCCGAGACGGTGGCTCGCCGGTCGCCGGTGCCGGTGACGATCGTTCGGTGACTGAGACCGGCTGCTGTCCCGATTTCCCGGTCGGACCGGAGGGCGGTCGCGGTCCCACTGGCACTGACTGCTTATAGCCAGTATGATAGTTAGTATTCGGTATCGATCACGGTCAGCGACCGCTACTGCTGGTCGAAAAGAACGGCAAGAAGCAGCGACGTCGCGGCGATCAGGCCGAGACAGTCTGACTTTCCTGTTCGGACTCGCTCGAGCGCATGTCCAGATCGGCCCGCAGGGCCTCGATAGCGTCTTCGGGGTCGGTCTCGGAGTTGAAGACCCGGTCGAAGCCCAGTTCGCGGAAGAACTTGCGGGTCTCCTCGAAGTCGTCCTGCCCGACGGCGAGGTTACCGCCGATGTAGGTCGTCACGTCGATGTCAGCATCGGCGATCCGCTGGTGGAAGCCCTCGCAGTCCTGTTTCGCGTGGCCGTAGAGTGACGAGACGAGGACAGCCTCGGCGTCGTTGGCGGACGCGGCTTCGACGAAGTCTTCTTGGGAGGTCTGCACCCCGAGGTTGACGACGTCGAATCCGGCTGCCTCCAGTGCCTGTTCCAGGATGGTAATCCCGACAACGTGAGCGTCCGAACCGATCACGCCGAGGATGACTGTCTTCGTCATGTGCGTACCACCACAAACTGCGGGCACCACCATAAACCTAATGATTAATAATGTGGCACTGGTTCACATGGTCCCCACACGAGAGTTACACGCAAGCAGCCGTAGACGAGGCGCTCGGCGGGAGATGCTGGTGATTATGATTCCCCCTCGAGTGGGAGAGACTATCCGAGAGAACCAGCCGACCGGAAATCAGACGGTTGTGAGCGCGCCGACCGGTGCGTCGGTGTGGTTGCGGGCACGCCGAATCCCATCTTCGCCGGCTGCGATGAGTGCGAAGACGCCGGCAACGTCGGCCTCGGCGGTGTGAGCAATGTCGAGCAGGAGTTCCTGGGTCTCGCCCGATCGGATGAGGTCGTCGACGACGAGCACCGACTCGCCGGGATCGATCGCGGAAGCGGGCAGATAGTAGGTGAGTTCGATCCCCGACTGCAGGCGCTGGCGGGCTTCGATGAACTCCTCGACGGCGGTCTCCTTGCGTTTTTTCGCGTAGGCACAGCGGACGCCGTAATAGCTCGCGAGCGCGGCCGCAAGCGTGATCCCGTCGGTCGCGGCGGTGAGCACGACGTCGGGACGCTCGAAGTTGAAGCCATTGGCCACGACCGGCGCAGCCAGATCGAGAAACGGCTGGTCGAAGACGGTCGCGGAGTTGTCGACGTACCCATCGTCGTCGACGCGAATGCGTGCATCGAGTTCCTCGGCCAACGCCTCCCGGCCGAGATCCTCGACGACCTCGCGCGCGCGATCAGTTCCGGGCAGGACGTGCCCGTTTACGTACCGGTTGAGATCGCCCGCTGGAAGCCCCGTTGTCTCGGCGAGCTCGTCATAGGTCCGCGTTTCCTTCAACATCCGCAACACGTCGACGGCCCGCAGCTGGAGGGCTGCCTTCTCGGCTCTGTTCATACAGATATGCACGATTCCGCAACTATGGGTATTTCGGTCCGATTTAATCGCTGAATCTGCACATCTATGTAGTCCCTTCAAGCCGAGACCGTCGTTATCTAGTCGTCGAAACACTCGACTCGAGCGCCGTCAACCGCGAAAAACGTGTCGTCCGGTCGCTATTGCAGGAAGTCAGGCTCCGTCCGCTGCTCGTCGCGTTCGGCCTCGAGGTGTGCGCGGAACTCGTCGATTTCGACGTCGTACTCCTGATCCTCGAAGCGGTCACGCACCGAGATGTTCCCGTCTTCTTCCTCGTTGTCGCCGACGATGATCTGGTAGGGCACGCGGTCGTCGTGGGCCGCGCGGATCTTGCGCTCGAGCGTGGAGTCGCGGTCGTCGACCTCGACGCGGAAGTCATCGAACTCATTTGCGACCTGATAGGCGTAGCCGAGGTTTGCGTCGGAGATCGGCAGCACGCGGACCTGCTCGGGTGCAAGCCACAGCGGGAACCGGCCCTCGTAGTGCTCGATGAGCATCATGAAGAACCGCTCGTAGCTGCCATAGAGTGCGCGGTGGATCATGACCGGGCGGTGTTCCTCGTTGTCCTCGCCGACGTAGTTCAGATCGAACCGCTCGGGCATGTTGAAGTCCAGTTGCACCGTGGGGCCGTCCCACGAGCGACCGATGGCGTCCTCGAACGCAAAGTCGATCTTCGGCCCGTAGAACGCTCCGTCGCCCTCCTCGATCTCGTACTCGTGACCGTGGGCCTCGAGCACGCTCTCGAGTTGCTCCTCGGCGCGCTCCCAGATCTCGTCGGAGCCAACCGACTTCTCGGGGCGGGTTGCCAGCGCCATCTCGTAGTCGAGGTCGAACGTCTCGAGGACGTCCGTGATCATGTCCATGATCTCTTCGACTTCGTGTTTGATCTGGTCGGGGCGGATGAACAGGTGGCCGTCGTCGATCGTAAAGGCCCAGACCCGCGAGAGTCCCGAGAGTTCACCGCGCTGCTCCTTACGATAGACTTTGCCGTTCTCGGCGTACCGAATCGGCAGATCGCGGTAGCTCCAGGAGTGATCTTGGAAGATGGCGGCGTGGCCGGGGCAGTTCATCGGCTTTAGGCCGAACTCGTCGTCGCCGACGTCGAAGATGAACATGTCATCCTGGTAGTTCTCGTAGTGGCCCGACCGGTGCCAGAGGTCCGTCTTGAAGACGTGGGGCGTCTCGACGTAGTCGTAGCCTGCCTCCTTGTTCAGCGTCTCGACGAAGTCCTCGAGTTCTTTCAGAACCGTCTTCCCGGCGGGGTGATACAGCGGCAGCCCGGGGCCGGTGACGTCCTGAATCGAGAACAGATCCATTTCGTTGCCGATCCGACGGTGGTCGCGTTTCTCGGCTTCCTGCTTGCGCTCTAAGAAGTCCTCGAGATCGCTTTCGTCCTCGAAGGCCGTCCCGTAAATCCGGGTCTGCATCGTGTTGTCCTCGTCGCCGCGCCAGTACGCGCCGGCGATCTCGAGCAGTTCGATCGCGCCGATCTCACCCGTCGAATCGACGTGCGGGCCAGCACAGAGGTCCTCCCACTCGCCCTGTCTGTAGAACGTGACCGTCTCGTCTTCCTCGGCGAGTTCCTCGAGGAGTTCGAGCTTGTAGGGTTCGTCGGCCAGTCGCTCCTCGGCGTCTTCGATCGAAACCTCCTCGCGCTCTATCTCGTAGTCCGCCTCGATGATTTCTTCCATCTCAGCCTCGAGGTTGGCGAGGTCGTCCTCGTCGACATCGAGGTTGTCGAAGTCGTAGTAAAAGCCCTCGTCCGTCGGCGGGCCGATCGCGAGTTTGACTTCGTCCTCGTCGTACAGCCGTTCGACGGCCTGCGCGAGACAGTGGGCCGCGGAGTGGCGCATCACGCGCAGATATTCGTCGGACTGGTCCGTGATGATCTCGAGTTCCGCGCCGTCGTAGGCCGGCTGCTCTTTGGCAACGAGGTCGCCGTCAAGTTTGCCGGCGACCGTGTCGCTACCGAGGCCGGGGCCGATCTCGTAGGCACAATCCTCGACCGTCGCATCGGCGTCGACCTCGAGTTCCGATCCGTCGGGCAGTACGACCGCTATCTGCTGCTGTGAATCTGATTCTGACATGGCTGTGGATGTGGTGAAAATCCCGGTGGCGTGTCCGCGCCGTCTCCCGCACACTGGTCGACCGGAGCCGACACAATACACGGTAGGTGGGAATTAAAAGCGGGCAAACGCCCCTGTAAAGCGGACACCTACCATCGTGGCTACGCGTAGTCTCGAGCGGGATAAAAGCATTGTGATGGGGCGTCACCGGCCGAACGGTTTTCGCTCTGGGTCGGCTACGTCACGTCGTGGGCTTCGATCCACCGGCGGACGACGATCCGCTCGAGGACCCGTTCGCGGATGATCCACTCGAAGATCCGTTCGGGAGCGATCCGTTCGAGGACCCGATCGGAGGCGGAGACAGTGACGACGACGATCTCGAGCAGACGTTCAGCGAGATTTTACGATCGACGCTGCTCGCGTTCGTCGTCGTCGCGGTGCTCGTTCACGCCGGCCTCTTCGGCGCGAGCCTCGGCGTGATGCTGATCGGATTCCGGAGCCAGTGGGTCGGCGGCGGTGCGCTCGCGATCGGCGGGACCCTCACGCTGGTCGTCGCTGTCGTGGTGTACCGTCGGTACAGTGCCCGCACGTGAGTCACAATGCGGTGACCGCAGTGACTCAGTCGTTAGTCCCGATCGGCCAGCAGCTCCTCGGCGGTGACGAGCGCCTCCATCTCGACGTCCGCGTCTTCGACGTTCTCGCGGCCGCCTTCCTGTCGATCGACGACGACCAGCGCGCGCTCGACGGTCGCGCCAGCGTCACGGAGCGCCTCGATCGCGTCGACGAGACTCGTTCCCGTGGTCACGATGTCCTCGAGGACGACGACTTCCTCGCCCTCCTCGAGCCGGCCCTCGACCAAGTTCGCGGTGCCGTAGTCCTTGCGCTGCTTGCGCGCGATGACGTAGGGGACGTCGGCCGCGACGCTCGTCGCGGCAGCAAGCGGGACGCCGCCCAGCGCGACGCCGCCGAGTTTGTCGTCATCGGCGAGTCGCTCGGCGAAGGCCTCGGCGATCAACTCGAGACAGCCCGGATCTGTCTCGAAGAGGTACTTGTCGACGTAGTACTCGCTGGTGCCGCCGTGGGAGAGTTCGAATTCGCCGAACTGAACGGCGTCGGCCCCACGTAGGGCGTCGATGAGCGCTTGGTTCGTCATTACTCGAGAACGCGGCCCGGACTGAAATAAGCGGTGTGAAACGGGACGCCGAACGCGCGCGTAGTAATACTTTACCAGGGTTCGTTCTTCAGCCCGAGCTTGTACGCGATCACGTTCGTCGTCACGTGCAGAATCGGCGTCAGGACGACGACGACGAGGATGACCTCGAGCGTAAACCACGTTTGGAACCACTCAGTCGCCAGCAGCGCGGTCAGCGGCAAGGAGACGACGACGAAATCCAGCTGGTCGAGCCCGGGAAACATCGCGCCGCGCTGGCGGCCGCTCCGGCGCTTGAGAAACGAGGCGAGGATGTCGCCGAGCATCGCACCGCCAGCCAGACCGAGCGCCGCGAGGGGCTCGAAACTCGGGACGGCAAAGCCAAGCGCGTCGCTTGCGGTCGGCTCGATGACGGTCAGGACGGCCGCGAGTGCAACGCCCGCGAGGGTTCCCATCGCCGTCCCGCGCCACGTCTTTCCGTCGCCGAGCACGCGCCTGTCGCCCCACGTTCGACCGCCATCGATGGGCCGACCGCCGCCGGCTAACACCGCGGCGTTGTTGGGGACGTAGGCGGGCAACATCGCCCAGAACGCGATCACGATAGTCTCGAGTATTGCCATATCCGGCGGGACGAACCGACGTGTCTTAACCGCCGGTGGTTCGACGGGACGAGAGCCGGGTCAGGAATCGAACGACGTGACTGCTGCTTGCCCGTTGACGACGGACGTCGTAGGGTTGTAAACAGTATCCGTTACTAATGTACACGAAAAATTTTTAGCACTTCTGGTAGACTCCTTTTGGAGAGGGGTTGTTAGCATGCCACGAGAGCAGATTTTCGACGAGGCCGAGTACGAGCGTCGGGTCGCTCGGACCAAAGACCGGCTGCGCGAGGCGGATCTCGACGCGATCGTCGTCGCCGATCCAGCGAACATGAACTATCTGACGGGCTATGACGGCTGGTCGTTTTACGTCCACCAGGCCGTCGTGGTCACGCTCGAGCGCGATGAGCCCGTCTGGATCGGCCGTGGGATGGATGGAAACGGCGCACGCGCGACGACACACCTTTCGGAGGCGAGCATTCGGACCTACAGCGACGACCACGTCCACTCGCCACATGACCTCCATCCGATGGACTACGTCGCGGGCGTTCTCGAGGAACTCGGCGTCGACGACGGCCGGATCGGCCTCGAGATGGACGCCGCCTACTTCACGGCGAAGTCCTACACCCGACTGCAGCAGAACCTCCCCGACGCCGCGTTCGAGGACGCGACGCTGCTGGTCGGCTGGGTCCGAATCAAGAAATCAGACCAGGAACTCGCGTACATGCGCGAGGCCGCTCGTATCTCCGAGCACGCGATGCAAGCGGGGCTCGACGCCATCGAAGAAGGCATCCCGGAGTACGAGGCCGCGGCTGCGATCTACGACGCGCTCATTACCGGCACCGAGGCGTACGGCGGCGACTACCCGTCGATCGTCCCGCTGATGCCCTCGGGCGAGCACACCGGGACGCCACATCTGACGTGGACTGACCGTCCCTTCGAGGACGGCGATCCCGTCATCATCGAACTCTCGGGCTGTCGTCACCGGTATCACTCGCCGCTGGCACGCACGACGTTCGTCGGCGATCCGCCGGCGGAACTCGTAGAAACCGCCGAGGTCGTCGTCGAAGGACTCGAGGCAGCGCTCGACGCCGCCGAACCCGGTGTCACCTGCGAGGCAGTCGAGAGCGCGTGGCGCGAGACCATCGCCCAGTACGGCCTCGAGAAGGAGGATCGGATCGGCTACTCGATGGGGCTTGGCTACCCGCCGGACTGGGGCGAACACACCGCGAGCCTGCGCCCGGGCGATGACACGGTGCTCGAGGAGGACATGACGTTTCACATGATTCCGGGCATCTGGACCGACGAACTCGGCGTCGAGATCAGCGAGACGTTTCACGTCACGGCAACCGGTGCCGAGACGCTGGCCGAATTTCCGCGACAACTGTTTACGACCTAACGTCGTCAGTTATCACGCCCATGAGCACGACCACTCCCCCGGACGAGACGGAATCGGACGAGCGCGACTCGGCGCTGGTCACCGCGCGCCGGCAGTTAGAGCGCGCGGCGGCCCATGTCGACGTCGACCCCGGTGTCGTCGAGCGGCTGAAACACCCGACGCGGGTCCAGCAGGTGTCGGTGCCCCTAGAGCGCGAGGACGGTTCCGTCGAGGTCTTCACCGGCTACCGGGCCCAGCACGACGACGTTCGCGGCCCCTACAAGGGCGGGCTTCGGTACCACCCGGAGGTGACTGCCGAGGAGTGTATCGGCCTCTCGATGTGGATGACCTGGAAGTGTGCCGTGTTGGACCTGCCCTTCGGCGGCGGAAAAGGCGGTATCGCCGTCGATCCCAAGTCGTTGAGCGACGACGAGACCGAACGGCTCACCCGCCGGTTCGCCGAGGAACTGCGCAATATGGTCGGGCCGACGAAAGACGTTCCTGCACCGGATATGGGCACCGACGCCCAGACGATGGCCTGGTTCATGGACGCCTACTCGATGCAACAGGGCGAAACCATCCCCGGCGTCGTCACCGGCAAGCCACCGGTCATCGGCGGCTCCTACGGTCGCGAGGAAGCCCCCGGTCGGTCGACCGCGATCATCGCCCGTGAAGCCGTCGACCACTACGATCGTAACCTCTCGAGCACCACCGTCGCCGTTCAGGGCTTTGGCAGCGTCGGGGCCAACGCAGCCCGCCTGCTCGAGGACTGGGGCGCGACCGTCGTCGCTGTCAGCGACGTCAACGGCGCGATTTACGACCCCGACGGGATCGATGTCAACGCGATCCCGTCCCACGACGAGGAGCCGGAAGCCGTCACGAGCTACGCGACCGACCTCGCCGACGGAGACAGCGCTCGCCGACTCTCGAACGCGGGCCTGCTCGAGCTCGACGTCGACGTGTTGATCCCGGCTGCCGTCGGCAACGTCATCACCGCCGACAACGCCGACGCGATCGCGGCCGACATCGTCGTCGAGGGCGCGAACGGCCCGACGACGTTCGCCGCTGACGCCATCTTAGAGGAGCGAGACATCCCAGTCGTGCCGGATATCCTCGCGAACGCGGGTGGCGTGACGGTGAGCTACTTCGAGTGGCTGCAGGACATCAACCGCCGCCAGTGGACGCTCGAGCGTGTCAACAGGGAACTCGAGGAACACATGCTCGATGCCTGGACCGACGTCCGTGCGGAGGTCGAAGACGGCGGGTTGACGTGGCGCGATGCCGCGTATGTGGTGGCGCTGTCCCGGGTGGCCGAGGCAAAAGAGACCCGCGGGCTTTGGCCGTAACCGACCGCGACACGCGCCCCGCGCAGGTCCCTGTCATGAACTGTTGAAAAGGAAAGGGCTCATGTCCCATCAGGGGTATGATCGAATAATGGCGTCGTGGAAACGAGTATTCGCGAGCGGGCTGATCCTCATCGGGCCGATACTCGTTACGCTGTACGTCGTGTATCGGGCCTATGCGATCGTAGCGGGGATCACGCCGACGGCCGTGGTCGATGCACAGGCCTTGCAGGGCGTCATCGACAACGAGCCGACTCGGGTGGCTATCGCCCACGTCCTTCGGCTTGCGATCTCGCTGACCGTCTTCGTGCTAGTGACGATTGGAATCGGCACCCTGACCCGGACGACGGTCGGTGACCTCTTCGCCCGCGGTGTCGACGGCGTCGCGAACCGCCTTCCGGGGCTCCGGGTCGTCTACAACGCGTCGAAGATCGCCGCCGAAACCACGATCGGCGAAGAGCAGGCCCTTCAGGAACCCGTCAGAGTCGAGAGTTGGGACGGGAAGGAGCTACCGGCGTTCAAGACCGGACACACGACCAGCGACGGCCGAACAGTGCTTTTCATTCCGACGGCACCGAACATCTCCTCCGGATTCGTCGTCGAAGCCGAGGACGACCGCATTACTGAAACGGACGAGCGCGTCGACGAGGTGCTCGCGCGGGTCCTGAGCGGCGGGTTCGGTGAGTCGACGCATCCACAACTGGCCACCCAGTCGGACCGAGCCGAGACGCCCGACGAGGAGTAATCGGCCACACCGACCTCAGCTCGAGTCGGGCCGGGCAACAGCGTTCTCGAGGTCACCGCCGGTCTCGAGTGCCTCGACGTTGTGCGCGACGATGTCGGCCAACCGATCCCAGTGCTTTGGCGTGTGCCCGCCGGTGTGTGGAGTGATGAGGCAGTTCTCGAGGTCCCACAGCGGGTGATCGGCCGGTAGCGGTTCGGGATCGGTCACGTCGAGGGCGGCCCCGCGGATGCTCTCGACCTGCAGCGCCGAGACGAGCGCGTCGGTGTCAATGATCCCACCGCGGGCTGCGTTGACAACGACTGCGTTCGGGGGAAGCGTCGCCAGTTCTTCTTCGCCGACGAGCCCGCGAGTCAGGTCGTTTAGCGGACAGGCGAGGACGACGTAGTCGCTGCGGGAAAACGCCTCGTGGATATCGGCCTCGTCGAAGCCACGCACCTCGTCGGTCGGGCCACCCTTGGACGGCGTATACCGGATGCCGATCGTCTCGACCTCGAACCCCTCGAGGCGCTGAACGATTTCCTGCCCGATCGAGCCGAGGCCGACGATCGTGACGGTGCTGTCGGTGAACTCGAACGACTGGAAGTGTCGCCACTCGCCGTTTCGCTTGCGTCGCCAGCCCTCGTGGAGGCGGCGCGCGAACACGAGCATGTTGGCGATCGTCTGCTCGGCGATGCCGGGCGCGTGGATCCCGCCGGCGTTCGTGACGGCGACGCCGTGGTCGGCCAGCGCGTCCACTGGCACGTGGTCCGTGCCGGCGAAGGTACACGCGAACAGCTCGAGCCGGTCGGCACGCTCGAGGAGGGGCGGCTCGATCGTGATGCCGGTCACGACCCGGGCCTGCGGGACCAGTTCGCGCTCCGCGTCGGGCGTCCGTGCAAGCGCGACGGTGTGGTCGGGAAGCCGCTCGCGCAGCGTATCGGCGTACGATTCCATCGACAGTCCTTCCGTCCCCTCTCGCAGAACAACGATGTCTGGATTCGTGTGCATGTGGATCGTGTTCACGTCATCGCGACGCGTTATCCGACGATTGTCAGCAGCTGACTTATCCTTTTTGTGTACCCATCGTAAACGACAATTGTGTATAGTTAAGATGATGGCCCACGTCATTGGTTTACATGAGCAAGCCAGTGCGCAATCGCCTCGTTTCCATTCGACGGCGGCTCCACCGCCACCCCGAACCCGCGTGGCGCGAGTTTACAACCACCGCCCGGCTCGTCGACGAAATCCGGGCCATCGGTGTGGATGAACTCGCAGTCGGCCCCGACGCCTACGATCCTGCCGATCGGATGGCCGTTCCCGACGCCGACCTCGAGCCGTGGCTCGAACGCGCCCGCGAGCGAGGTGTCGACGAGGATCTGCTCGAGCAGCTGGCCGGCGGCACCACTGGCGCGGTCGCCGTCGTAGAGCGCGGTGAGGGACCGGCGATCGGCCTACGCGTCGACATCGACGGCCTATTCATCGAGGAATCGACCGACGGGGAACATGTCCCTGCTGCCGAAGACTTTCGCTCGGAGATCGACGGCACGATGCACGCCTGCGGCCACGACGCCCACATGACCTGGGGGCTGGCCGCGCTCGAGGCGATCGCAGAGAGCGACTTTTCCGGCCGCTTGGTCGTCTTCTTCCAGCCCGCCGAGGAGACCGGCGGGGGCGGTTCTCCGATGGCGAAAAGCGAGTACGCCGCGGGGCTGGACTACCTGCTCGCGGTCCACGTTGGCCTCGACCACCCGACCGGCGAGGTCGTCGCGGGCATCGAAAAGCCGCTAGCGATGTGTCACGTCGACGCGACGATCGAAGGGACGTCCGCACACGCGGGCAAAGCACCCAACGAGGGGGCCAACGCCATGCACGCGATGGGGACAGCGATCGAGAGCGCCTACGGCATTCCCCGCCACGCCGATGGGATGACCCGCGTGAACATCGGCAAGGCCGAGGCTGGCACCGCGAGCAACGTCATCGCCGAGCGCGCCCATATGGAAGCCGAAGCCCGCGGCGAGACCACCGAACTGATGGCATACATGAAACGGCGGCTTGAGCGCACGATCCGATCGGCGGCGGAGCTACACGGTTGTCGGGCCGACGTCGACGTGGTCAGCGAGTCGCCCCGCGCCGATAGCGATCCCGAGCTGCAGCAGATCGTAAGCGAGGTCGCCGGTAGCGTCGACGACGTCGAGCGCGTGCTGCCGGCCGCTGACTTCGGGGCGAGCGAGGACGCGACCTTCCTGATGGAGCGCGTCCAAGACGATGGCGGGCTGGCCTCGTATCTGATCGTCGGCACCGACCACCCGACGAGTCATCACACACCCACCTTCGACGTCGACGAGCGCAGCCTCGCACATGGCGTCGACGTGCTCGTCGAGACGATTCGGGAACTCGAGCGGCGACATCCAGTTCCACGGGAGGACGACGAATGAACGAGGGCGGTGAGACGAGCGAGCGGCCGGTCACCCTGACGGACGTCGAAGACGCTCGAGCGCGCATCGCGGACGTGGTCCATCGGACGCCACTCGATACCTCGCGGACGTTCGCCGACATGAGCAACGCGGCCTCGGTCGGGCTCAAACTCGAGAACGTTCAGCGGACGGGATCCTTCAAGATCCGCGGGGCGTACAACAAAATGGCGCAGCTCTCGCCCGATGAGCGCGAGGCGGGCGTCATCGCCTCGAGCGCGGGTAACCACGCCCAGGGCGTCGCACTGGCCGGCGACCTGCTCGATATCGAGACGACGATCGTCGTCCCCGAGGTCACCCCCGCGGCGAAAATCGAGGCCACCCGCGGCTACGGGGCCGACGTGGTCGTTGAGGGAGACATCTACGAACGCTCCTACGAGTACGCGCTCGAGCGCGCTGCAGAGACCGGCGAGACGTTCGTCCACCCCTTCGATGACGCGGCCATCGTCGCGGGCCAAGGGACGATCGGCCTCGAGTTGCTCGAGCAGTACCCCGACCTCGACACCGTGCTGGTCGCTATCGGCGGTGGCGGACTTATTTCGGGTATCGGGACGGTCCTGAAGGCTGCCGAGAGGGATGTTCGGGTGATCGGGGTTCAGCCAGCGGGAGCCGCCCACGCGAAACCGTCGCTCGCGGCCGGCGAGATCCGCGAACTCCAGAGCGTCGACACCGTCGCGGAGGGGATCGCGGATACGCGCATGCTCGAGACGACCTTCGAAATCGCCCGCGAGGTCGTCGACGACGTAGTGAGCGTGAGCGACCGAGAGATCGCCGCCGCGGTGACCCTGTTGGCCGAACGCGCGAAGACCGTCGCCGAAAGCGCCGGGGCTGCCCCGCTGGCTGCCGCGCTCTCGGACGAGGTAGCGCTCGAAGGTGAGCACGTCGGCGTCGTGATCTCGGGCGGAAACATAAATCTCACCGAGTACGCCGACCTGACGCGGACGGGATTGTGCGAACTCGAGCGCTACGCCGAGGCTCGGCTCGCACTCGAGGGGTGGCCGACGGCCGTCGGTGACGTGGTCGAGGTGGTCGAAGCCGAGGGAGCCGAACTGGACGTTCTCGAGCGCGCGCGTCGAACGGGTGACGACCATCCCAACCGGACGCCGGTCACGATCGGACTCGAGGGAAATGGCCCTGCGCAGCTGAACGGCGTGCTCGAAGCGCTGGCGGAGCTCGAAGGTGTGTTGGTCGTCGAGTGGCCGCTCGAGTGATTGCTGGCCGTGTCCGGCGATCGGTGATCGATTACCGCAGCAGAGATGTCACCAAAACAATTTAAATGACTATCCAACAAATCGGTGTGTGGATCGATCCCTCCTCTATCACGTCTCGCAGATGGTCGTCGGTGGTGGCCTCGTGATGATCGCAGTCTCGAATTTCCTGTCGGGAACTCCCGACGGTGTCAGGTTGTCCATTAGTTCGGTGCTGATGATCGTCGGCGGTGTCGGAATGCTGGTCGGGAACTGCTACCACGTCCTGAATGGGAACGTCGACCGCGTCGAGCTCGGTCCTGTGTCCATCTGGCTCTCTGTGGTGGCAGCGATTCTCATCCTTCTCGCGGGAGTACTGCAACTTCTGCTACTTCTGGGGTAAGCGGCTGCCCTCGCCGCTGGAGGAATTATTGCATGGCGCGTCCCCCTCACTCGAGGTGACGAAGTAACGCGGTGCAGTGAATCAATATCTGTGTATCGCACCAGCGAGCGAACGTCACCGACCGCCACCGAACCGGGTATAGAAACGAAAATCGATTATTAAAAGCAATCCTTACGCGACCGTCGCGCTCGGGCTGGCGGCTTCGATCGCCTCGAGAAAGATCCCCATTCCCAACTCGATCTCGCGCTCGGTCGCATCCAGCGGCGGAAGCAGCCGAATCGTCTTCGTCCCACAGCCAAGGGTCAACAGCCCGCGCTCGAGGGCGGCTTCAACCACGGCGTTCCGACGCTCGGTCGTGTCGAACTCGACGGCGAGCATCAGCCCCTTGCCGCGGACATCCACGACGGTGTCGGGCGCGTCGTCGCGAACGCGTTCTTTTGCTTGCTTGCCGCGCCGAGTCGCGTTGTCAAGCAGGTCATGTTCCTCGATAGCCTCGAGCGTAAACGTACCCATCATCGAGCCCAGCAGGTCGCCGCCGCCGAACGTCGATCCGAGCCGATTCTTCTGGTCGGGGAACACATCGGAACGGGAGATAGTCGCGCCGACGCGTAAGGCCTTCGCGCTGGCGATGATGTCCGGCTCGATCGGGTAGTGATCGGCGGCCCAGATTTCGCCAGTGCGGCCGATCCCGGCCTGAATCTCGTCGACGACCAGCGGGATATCGTACTCGTCGGTGACGTCCGCAATCTCCTGCATGAACACCTCGCTGGGGAACCGGTAGCCGCCGACGCCCTGGATCGGCTCGAGCGTGAGGAACGCGATCTCGTCGGGGTCGATGTGGCCGCCTTCGGGTGCGAGCATGCCCCGGAGCTGTGACTCGCTGCCCGTGAAGAAGCCACAATCGCAGCTATCGGCGTCACAGCCGCGATCGGCACAGAACGGCACCGTCTCGATCCCGCTGATTTCGGGGTAGTGACGCGTATAGACCGATTTGGACTTCGTGATCGACAGCGTCCCGAGGGTGCGGCCGTGGAAACTGCCCGAAAAGGCGATGCCGTACTTCGCGGGCGCGCGGAAGTCGTTCGTGATCTTCATCACGTTCTCCATGGCCTCCGCGCCGGAGTTCGATAGGAAGACCGTGTCCATGCCGTACTGGCTCGAGACATCGGTGAGTTTCTCCATGAGGTGGCTCGAGCCCGGCACTGCCGATTCCTCGGGAGAGGGGCCAGCGCCGAAGTACATGTCCTGGCCCGCGATCTTCAGCGGTTCGACGAGGTCGAACTCGCGGACCTTCCCGAGGACTTTCTCGTTGTTGTAGCCGAGCGGTGCCGCGCCGATGTGACAGGTGAAATCGAGGAGGACGTTCCCGTCGACGTCGGTGACGAACGGGCCGTCGGCCTCCTGGGTCACGTCCCAGACGAACTCGTGTGAGTACTCGCTCGGCGCGGAGTACTCCTGGTGGAAGTTCACCCACTGCTGGGCGTTCGGACCCGGAAGCGCGTCAGCGTCGGGTTCCGCCGTGTCCCTATCCATACACAGTTTATGTGTACAACATACATTAAAACTTGTTATGGGTTGGCGAAGTGAACGGGGCGTGGTCGGCTTCCCGACCGCAGAAAAGGAGACAGCATGACGTCGAGACGGATCGTCGATCGGTCCGATCGCGGCCAGCAGCCGTCACACACAGGCCTCTGGTTCCCGGCACACCCGTGGTCTGCCGAGGTGCGCCAGCATTGACCGACGACAGCCCGTCTCAGTCGTCGTCCGACTCGACGGGCCCGCTTGGTCCAGCCGGGGACTCTGGTTCGGTTTGGCTGCTCGAGCCGATGAGCACGGTTTCGTCCTGTAGCAGCACGCGGCCGTACTCCGAACCGAAGTCTTTGATCAACGCGAGCATCGAGAGGAAGCAGACGAACGCGAAGGGCGTCCCGGTGATGATCGCCGCCTGCTGGAGCGTGTTCGCGCTGCCGGTGCCGCCGAGGATCATCAGGATGGCGGCGGTCATCCCGAGGACGACGCCCCAGAAGATCCGGTTGATCGTCGACGGACGGGCCTTGCCACCGGTGGTCATCATCGAGACGGCCAGCGTCGAGGAGTCCGCCGAGGTGACGAAGAACGTCGTCACGAGGATCATAAAGGCCAGCATGAAGATCGATCCCATGGGGAACGTCTCGAACAGGATGAAGCCGGAGACCTCCGCGCCCTGCTCGCCGGCGATCACCGCGCCGAAGTCGGCGATCCCGTTGTGGTGGGCCCAGACGGAGGTGCCGCCGACGAACGTGAACCACGGGATGGTCGCCGCGGATGTCGCGACGATGCCCGTGAAGGCGACTTCGCGGACGGTGCGTCCCTTGGAGATACGGGCGATGAACAGGCCCGCGAAGGGGGACCACGAGAGCGCCCACGCCCAGTAGAAGACGGTCCAGGCGTTCATCCAGCTCGTCGCCTCGGGATTCCCCGCACCCATTGGACCGGCACCGGTAAAGAGGCTCATCGAGACGAAATCGGAGATCATCCCGCCGAAGGCCTGTGTGCCGAGCAGAATCAGGAACAGCGTCGGGCCGACGATGAACGTCGCGAACATGAGGAGGACGAACAGCACCATATTGAAGTTCGAGAGCCGGCGAATCCCCTTGTTGACTCCGAGCACCATCGAGGTGGTAAACAGCAGGGTCATCATCGTCACCACGAGGAGGATGCCGATGTTCCCCATGCTGATGCCCCACTGGTACTCGAGCCCGGTAACGAACTGGCTCCCGATGAAGCCAAGCGACGTCGCCACGCCGCCGATCGTCGCGAAGACGGCGAGGATGTCGACGACCTTCGCGAACGGCCCGTCGAGATTCTCAGCGCCGATGATCGGTGTCAGCGCCGATGATACCCGTAGCGGGACGTTATCGTAATTGTACGCGAAGTAGCCGATCGCGATTCCCATGATGGTGAACACGGCGAGCTGGGGGAGCGCCCAGTGGAACAGCGTCTGCTGGATGGCGATGGTCATCGCTTCGGCCGATCCACCTTCCACGCCGCCGAACAACGGTGAGGGACTGTCGTAGTAGAACAGCGCCTCGGTCGGGCCCCAGAAGACGACACCCGCCGCGAACCCTGCGGAGTACAGCATCGCGAAAAACGACAAGAAACTGTACTCCGGCGACTCGTCACCCAGTCTGATCGACCCCCACGGGCCAATGATCAGGAACAACAGGAAGACGACGATCAGGAACACGATCAACAACAGCGCCCAGTTGAACGCACCCAGAAGCTGATCGTTCAGCGTCGAGATTCCGCTCTCGACGGTGCTCGGACTGATGAAAAACGCCGCAATCACTCCGACGGTCAACAGCGCGCCAAACAGGAAGACCGTCGTATCGATCTCCTCGCGGAACTCGTCGACCATCCCCTTCTCAGCGCCACTCATCTCGTCTCACCCCCGAACTCGGACGACAGCGTGATGGTTGGATGCGAGTCAGCCGCCCGTCCGCCATGCTGTGTGACGCCATACCGTGGCCATCAACAGCGTACACAATAAGTGTTTCTCAGACTGCGATTTTATCTACAGATTGCGTTTACCCTGTTGCTACTCGGAGAGACAAGAACACAGTGGCTGCATATGCCCGGTCGACCGCCGTGTTCGAAACACAGCAGACGATTCGCCGCGTGCCGCCGGACTCCGCGCATCGAAACGAGTTCGTTCCGGCAGGTCGTCTCGCCAGCCGACTGTTCCACAAGCGGCGTTACTGCGATACTCGGACAGCAGTCAACGCGACGGCGATGCCGACAGCGTGCCTCGAGCCGATCGCAGGAGAAGAATCTGCATGGCGTCGAGTTGGATCGGGCCGGACTCGAGCACACGACCCCGGGTTTCGGTGACAGCGGGCGTGTCAGTTCGTCAGTTCCTCGAGCGATCGCTCGCGAGCCGCGGCGCTTTCGGCTACGCGTTCGGCAAACTCGTCGACGCTGTCTTTGATCTCTGCGCGGGTGTCCGCCGGCGAGAAGGCGTCGGACATCGTCAGCAGGCGCACGAACGCGCGCAGTTCCTCGTCGGTGAGCTGGGCGAACTCCTCGTGCTCGAGTTTGTCGACGACCTCGTCGACGTCGATCTGGCCGACCGGTTCGACGTTGAACTCGACGTTGACCATCCGGTAGTTCGAGCCGGCAAGTTGTTGTTCGGCCTTGCCGACGCCCTCAGAGAGCATGTCTTTGAACGGGGTGTGATAGCCCATCGTCCCGAGGTGGAGAAAGGCGAGCATATCGGTGATCCCCTGAGTATAGGCGTCGCGGTCCTCGTCATCGGGGTCGAAGACCGTCTCTCGGTCGCGTTCTTCCATGTACTCGAAGAGGATGCTGAAGTCGAGAATCGCGTTGCGAACCCGGCGTCGGATCCGGTTTCGTTTCTGTTTCTTCGAGTGGTCGGTGTAGTCGGTCTTCCGGCCGAGCAGGAAATCGCGGTCGGAGGGGGTCAAAATGCCGCGCGGGCGGTCCGAGTCCGCTGCCGCCTGTAACGACTCCGGCACGTCGTCCTGGCTCATACGGGATACACAGAGGGCGCGCGGATTAACGTTTCCCATCCACCGAATGCGTTGCGAACACAGACCAGTACGCTCGGCCGCGCTACGGCCGCCGTCTCGAGAGTTCGAGGGCCGTCTCGGACAGCAGTGCGACCCCGATCTCGAGACTCGATTCGTCAATATCGAACGTCGGCGTGTGATGGCTCGTCGGGTGGTCGGTCCCGATAAGGACGTATGATGCGAGACCGCCGTTGTCCTGAACGTGCTGCATGAGGTAGGTCACGTCTTCGCTGACGCCGAACTCCTCGGTCGGAATCACACGATCGACGCCATCGACCCCCCACGCGACGTTGCCGACGAGATCTCGCAACGCGGGGTGGCTGTCGACGCGTGGTGACTCGCTGATCACCCGTGGCGTGACGTCACAGTCGTGCATCTCGGCGGCGGCATAGCATACCCGCTCGAGTTCCGTACGCGTATACTCCATCAGCGCGGTCGTCTCGCCGCGGACCTCGGCCTCGATGGTGACTTCCTCGGCGATGACGTTGCTCGCGGTGCCGCCCTCGATACGGCCGACGTTGACCCGGGTCATCCCGTCAGCATGGCGAGGGATGCCGTAGGCGTTCTGGATCGCCGTCGCCGCCGCCTGCATGGCGTTTGCCCCCTCGTTGGGCGCTTTCCCCGCATGGGCGCTTGCCCCCTCGAACGTCGCAGTCAGGTGGGCCATCGCCAGCGGCTTTTCGATGCCCGCGACGACCTCGCCGGTCGGGTGATCGAGGCCGATGTGCAACGCGAGAAGATAGTCGACGTCGTCGAGATAGCCGCTCTCGGCCATCGCTTTCCCACCGCCGGAGATCTCCTCTGCGGGCTGGAAAAACACCTTCAGCGTGCCCGCAAAGTCACTCTCCATGACCGCCTCGAGCGTCCCCAGTGCCATCGCGAGATGCGCATCGTGGCCACAGGCGTGCATGTAGCCGTCGTGTTCGGACCGAAAGCCCTCCGCGGCCGGCCGGTGGTCGCGCTCGTCGGATTCGCGCATCGAGATCGCGTCGAGATCGACGCGCAACCCGATACAGGGCCCCTCTCCCTGTTCGACGACCGCAATCACGCCCGTATGACCGTCGGCAGTGCGCTCAAGCACGTCCGACCGAACCCCCGCCTCGCGGGCGCGCTCGCGCCACGGCTCGAGGTCCGACTCGGCTGGGACGGCCATGCGCTGGTCGGTCGCCAGCGTCTCGCGGCCGACGGCGATCTCGTCGACGCCGATCCGCTCGAGTTCATCAACGACTCTGGCGGTCGTCTGGAACTCACGCCAGCCTGGTTCGGGATGGCGGTGGAACTCTCGCCGGAGTTCGCGCAGTCTGTTTCGTTCCTTGTGTGTCATTAGCTCCCAGGAGATTGGGGGAAGAGCTACTTAATGGTGACCGACATGAGCAAAGCGACGGCCCGTTACCGACGGGGCTGGCGATCGACTCGAGCGCTGGTCTGGCATGGGCAAACGGCACGTATTCTCCGCGACAGCCCAGCCAGTGATCAGCCGACAACCGCGATCGTGTCGGTCTCGAACATAGCGTGTGAGCTTCAGACGGTCTGTGTCGCTTCGGCGGTCAGCTCCTCGATCACCGCGACGATGATATCGAGTGCCGTCTCGGCCAGTTCATGAGTGAGCACCAGCGGCGGCAAGAGCCGAAGCACATTGCCGTGACGGCCGGCCGTCCAGACGAGGACGCCACGCTCGAAGCAGTACTGCTGGATGGCGTCGACGAGGTCGCCGTCGGGGTGGCCGTCAGTATCGATGAACTCGGCACCGATGAACAGCCCCTTGCCGCGAACGTCGGCGAGTCGGTCGGTCTCGGCAGCCGCCTCGCGGAGCCGCCCTCGGATGTACTCGCCGAGGTCGCGAGCGTGGGCGAGCAGGTCGTGGTCCTGGATGTACTCGATCGCACGGATGCCGGCACGCATGCCGACGACGTGGCCGCGGTAGGTGCCCGCGTGGTCGCCCGAACCCCACGTATCGAGGTCTTCGTGGTACATCGTCGCCGACAGCGGGAAGCCCACACCACCGAGGGCCTTCGCAGAGGTCATCGCGTCGGGAGCGACGCCCTCCCAGTCGCTTGCCCACCACTTCCCGGTGCGGCCGAGACCGCTTTGGATCTCGTCGAAGACGAGCACCACGTCGTTGTCGTCGGCGATGTCGCGCAGCCCCTGTAAGAATCCCTCTGGTGGGGTGACGATGCCGCCTTCGCCCTGAATCGGTTCGACGATGATCCCTGCCGGATTCGCCAGCCCGCCGTAGGGGTCCTCGACGATCGCCTGGACTTCCTCGAGCGCGTGGTTGACGGCCTCATCAGGCGACTTGTCCTGTCGGAACGGATCCGGGTACGGCGCGTGGACGACGTCCGGGAGCAAAGGCGTGTATCGTTCCTTGAACGCCTTGTTCGACGTGACGCTCATCGCGCCGGTCGTCGCGCCGTGGTAGGCCCCGCGGAAGGCGATGAGGCCGTCCCCGCCGGTGTTGTACTTGGCGAGTTTGATCGACGCCTCGATGGCGTCGCTGCCGGTCGGCCCGCCGAAAACGACCTTGTTCTGCCCCTGGAGGCCGTCGGGCGCGATCTCGTCTAACTTCTCGATCAGTTCGAGCCGAGCCTCGGTCGGGAAATCGACCGTGTGGACGAACTTGTCGGCCTGCTCGTGGACGGCCTCGAGCACGTACGGGTTCGCATGGCCGACGTTCAACACGCCGATCCCCGCGAAGAGGTCGATATAGGTGTTGCCGTCGGCGTCCCGAACCGTCGCACCCTTGCCGTCCTCGAAGGCGATCGGGATGTCTTCCGGATAGGCGACCGCGCTACTGTCGATCTCCCGCTGTTTCTCGAGCAACGCCTGCGTCTGTGGACCCGGAACGGCGTCGACGGACGGGGCGTCCGCGAAGTGGAGTTCGTCGATCGGTGGTCCTGTCGTCATAGGTGTGGGAAGGTGGAACAATGATAAATATCTTGTCCACAGAATTCATATTGGTTGTATACAGTTATTGAGTACGAGACCGGCGCACCCGCATGACGTGTCGAGAGTGCGCCAGAACCGACCGACAGAAGTCCGTATGAGTGGTGCCCAGCGGGAAACGAGCGCAGACGGAACATCGACTGTCATCCAACTCGAGCCGGCGGCCTATGCGCGCTCGGCGTCGCGAAACGCCTCGAGCATCGCATCGTCGATGCCGTCGCGTGAGAAGACGGTGACGATGTCGTCGGCCCGAATTTCGGTGTCACCGTGTGGCGTCAGAACGACGTCGTCGCGTTCGATCGCGATCACGAGCGCGTCGTCGTCGAGGACCTCCTGCCCGACGGCGCGTTGGAGGGTCGTCTCGGCGATCGGTGCGCCGGGATCGACGGTTACCTCGGCGACTTCCGCATCACCCGAGAGACTGACGAAATCGGTAATCGACTCACACTGGGCGTTCTCGTCGGAGCCGTACGGGGCGTATGGCTGCCAGATTTCGTTTTGGACGAGGACTTCGTCTTCGATCTCGACGCCGAGGTCCGACAGAGCCCGGGAGATCCGGCGGAGATCCGCCGTGTCCTCGCCGATGGCCAGCACGTGGAGGTTCCGGCGGCCGGTCATCAGCTCGCGGACGTTGATCACCCCAGAAATGCTCTGCGTCCGACGAGCGATCAGTTCCCGCTCGGAAACCGGCGCATTACACATAAACAAGTTCGTCAGGCGACCGTCCGCTCGCTCGAAGTCGACGGTTGCGTGGTAGCCAGTCAGCACACCGTAGTCTTCCAGTCGTGCAATCCGGTTCCGAATCGTTCCCGGCGACACGTTCGTTTCCTCGGCGATCGTCGGTGCCGAGACGTTCCGTGCATCGTCCATCAGCGCGTTAATGATCCGCCGATCGATCTCGTCGAGCCGATGCTCCATGTCTCATGGTCTCGAACCCCCCATCATACAGTGTTCCGATCTCACTCGAGTAACCAGTCATTTATTTTATGTTTTTCACGGAACGCCAATATACATCCATGATTATGGGGATTCAACAATATAATCACGGGGTTTATCATCGGTTCCGCTACAATCCCGACTCAATGAACGCTCGACATCGGATACGTGGTCCACCACCCCGACTGGACGCGAACGCGATCCGTCTGCCACGGTCGCCAACCAAGTGGATATGTCGACGGGGTGACGCCACATGAGCGCCGACGAGGAACTCGCGAAGGACCTCGGACTCCTCTCGGCAATCACGATCGGGATCGGGACGATGATCGGCGCGGGGATCTTCGTGCTCCCGGGAACGGCCGTGGCGCGAGCGGGGCCGCTCGCTGCCGCGACCTTCGTGATTGGCGGCGTGACCGCGCTGTTTACGGCCCTGTCGGCCTCGGAATTAGGGACGGCGATGCCAAAATCGGGCGGCGCGTACTTCTACGTCAATCGTGCACTCGGCCCCCTGTTCGGCTCGATCAGCGGCTGGGCCAACTGGCTCGGGCTGGCGTTTGCCTCCGCGTTCTACATGTACGGCTTCGGCGAGTACGTCAACGATTTCGTCGGCGCGTCGGCACTCACGCTCGGCCCAGTCACGATCTCAGCGGCGCAGATGATCGGCCTCGTCGGCGCAGCGCTGTTTATTGCCATCAACTACGTCGGTGCCAAGGAGACCGGCGGACTCCAGATCGCCATCGTGGTGACGCTGCTCGGTATTCTTTCCCTGTTCACCGTTGTCGGCCTGTTCAACGCCGACCTCGAGTCGCTGCGACCGATCGCACCCGAGGGAACGCCGGGTGAGGTCCTTCCGGTGACGGCCATCGTCTTCGTCTCCTATCTCGGCTTCGTCCAGATCACGTCCGTCGCCGAAGAGATCAAAGACCCCGGTCGGAACCTCCCGCTTGCGGTCATCGGCTCGGTCCTCATCGTCACGGTCGTCTACGCGCTGTTCCTCGTCGTCTTGCTGGCAGCAGTGCCGAACGAACTGGTGGCGAACAACGAAACTGCCGTCGTTGACGCCGCCGAGTTGCTGTTCGGTCAGTACAGCGTCTTCGGCATCGGGCTGGGCTGGCTCGGTTGGGGGCTGTTGTTGCTCGGAGGCCTGCTGGCGACGGCCTCGAGCGCGAACGCGTCGATCCTCTCGTCGTCGCGGATCAATTTCGCGATGGGTCGTGAGAAGATCCTCTCGCCGTCGGTCAACGACATCCACGAACGCTTTGGCACGCCGTTCAAGTCGATCCTGATCACTGGCGGGCTCATCATCGCCTTCCTGCTGTTTGGCAACCTCAAGTTGCTGTCGACGGCTGGATCGGTGTTGCACCTGATCGTCTACGGGCTGTTGAACATCGCGCTCATCGTCATGCGAGAGGCCGAGCCAGCCGAGTACGATCCCGACTTCGAGGTGCCGCTGTATCCGCTCGTCCCGATCATCGGGGCGATTTCCTCGTTCGCGCTGATCGCGTACATCGAACCGTTCGTCATCCTGCTGTCGGCAGCGCTCGTCGTCTTCGCGGGCGTCTGGTACCTGCTCTATGCCCGCCAGCGCGTCGAAAGCGCCGGCGTGTTCGTCAACTGGGTCCTCGAGCGCTCCGAGGAGATGCCCGACGCTGCGGTGGCCGCAGCCGACTCGGTTCGGCCCGAGGCCGCCAGAGCCGCTACGGGCACGGACGGCGGTGACTTCCGCGTGATGGTGCCGCTTGCGAACCCGCGTACCGAGAGCGAACTCATCACGCTCGCCGGTGCTATCGCAAAACAACGAGAGGGGACAGTTCACGCAGTCCACATCGTGCAGGTGCCCGACCAGACGCCGCTCGAGCGCGGTGCCGAGCAAACCGAGCGGATCGACGCCGAGTCACGGCAGTTACTCGAACAGGCACGGGAAGACGCCGAGACGTTCGGCGCTGCCGTCGAGACCCACACGGTGCTCTCACACCGTTCGTTCGAGGAAATCTTCGACGCCGCGCGCACTTTCGAGGCCGACCAGGTCGTCATGGGTTGGGGACCAACATCGCATGGGCGCGCCGAGTCGCGCCTCGACGAGTTGACCCACGACCTGCCCTGTGACTTCCTGGTGCTCAAAGACCGTGGGTTCGACCCCGACCATATCCTGCTGCCGACCGCCGGCGGTCCCGATTCGGTCCTCGGCGCAGAGACCGTCCGCTTGCTGCGCAAGGAATTCGGCTCCCGTGTGACGCTGTTACACGCCGTCAACGAGGACGAGTCCCGCGAGGATGGCAAGCGGTTCCTCGAGGAGTGGGCCGCCGAAAACGGCCTGGCTGACGCCGACCTGCTCATCGACGACCGCGACGTCGAGACCGCGATCGCCGACGCGGCCACGGACGCGACGCTGCTGGTGATCGGCGCAACCGAGCGAGGGTTGCTCTCGCGGCTCGTCAGCGGCTCGCTGGTGCTCGACGTCCTCGACGACGTGGAGTGTTCGGTGTTGCTTGCCGAACGGGCCCGCAAGCGGACGCTACGCGAGCGCCTGCTGGGGCTCAAAAAAGACGAATAGGCTCTCCGTTTTCGCTGTCGCTCGCCATAGACACGAGTAGCTGTGCGAGAAACGGAGGAACAGCCTTACGCGTGGCGCCCACTCTGTTTGATATGATCCCGCCGATCGCCGACCGATTCGTCGCGGGAGAGTCTCCTGCAACAGCGCTCGAGCACGTCCGTCAACTGAACGACAACGACGTCAAGGCGATCGTCAACCTGCTGGGCGAGCACTACGAGGATCGCGACGCCGTCGCCGCCGACGCCGCCGAATACAGACAGCTCGTCGATGACATCGCTGGCTCGAGGCTTGCGGCCTGTCTCTCGGTCAAACCCTCACAACTTGGGTTGGACCTCGGTGAGGACGTCTTCCGATCGGAACTGGCGGGCATTGTCGACGCGGCGGCCGAGCGCGACGTCTTCGTCTGGCTCGACATGGAAGATCACACGACAACAGACGCAACGCTCGACGCCTTCGAGACCGTCGCCCGCGAGCACGGCGGTGGCGTCGGCGTCTGCGTCCAGGCGAACCTCCGCCGGACGCGCGCAGACGTGCGGCGGCTCGCGGACGTTCCCGGAAAGGTCCGCTTGGTCAAGGGTGCCTACGATCCGCCGGCCGATGTCGCCTACACCGACAGCGCGCGGGTCGATCAGGAGTATCGGACCCTGCTCGAGGACGCGTTCGAACGCTACGACGGCGGCATTGCGGTAGGCAGTCACGATCCGGCGATGCTCGAGCACGCGATGGCCCTCCACGACCGGTACGGTACCGACTTCGAGATCCAGATGCTCATGGGCGTGCGCGAGGACGCCCAGTACGACCTGACCGACGAGTACGAGGTCTGGCAGTATGTTCCCTACGGCGACCGCTGGCTGTCGTACTTCTATCGACGGGTCGCAGAGCGGAAAGCGAACCTCCGGTTTGCGCTGCGGGCTGTTTTGAGTGGGTAAGTGCCCACCTCGCGGACCAGTGTCGAACCGACCGCGGTCTCGTCTCTCGATCCGGGGGTCGTGGCTGCCGCGAGAACAACGGATAGTATAAAGGCCAACGGGTTCATCGTCTGAGACATATGACGACGACGCTCGGAACGGCGAGCGCGAGGCCCGGCGAGATAGCGACGGGCCGTCTCGAGGTCGGCGAAACCCGGGACGGGAGTTCGGTTGGACTACCCGTCGCAGTGGTAAACGGAGCTTCCTCGGGGAAGACGCTCTACATGCAGGCGGCAAGCGACGGCGACGAACTCAACGGCGTCGGCGTCATCCAGCGTGTCGTCCCACGACTGGATCCCGCCGAGCTTTCGGGGACGATCCTGATCGTCGGGATCGTCAACTACCACGCGTTTCAGGTCGCCGAACACCGCAACCCGATCGACGATACGAAGATGAACCGCGCCTACCCGGGCAACAAAAACGGCACCTCGAGCGAGCGGATCGCAGCCGCAACGTTCGACGCCGCCACCCGGGCGGATCTGATCCTCGACCTCCATCAGGGATCGACCAGCCAGATGCTAGACGAGGTTCGCGTCCGCTGTGGGAAACGCCACCGCCTCCACGAGCAGTGTCTCGAACTGGCGAAGGCCTTCGGCTGTGGCTACGTCCTGGATCAGAAGGGGCCGGACGGCCAACTCGCCCGGACGGGCCCCGACGAGGGTATCCCGACCGTCGACCCCGAACTCGGCGGGGCCGTCGGCTGGGACGAAGAGAGCATTCAGAAGGGCGTCGAGGGCGTCTTCAACGTCCTCCGGTACTACGGCTTCCTCGAGGGGAACCAGCCCCTCGAGCCCCAGACCCGTGCCAGCGGCTTCGAGCAGTACGGCGCGCCCGCAGGCGGGCTGGTCACGCTCGAAAAGGACCTCGGCGACCGGGTGAGCCCCGGCGAGACTATCTTTACGGTGACGACTCCATTCGGCGAGCCGAAAGCCGAGGTGACGGCCGACAGCGGCGGGATCTTCTGGCGTGCACGACGCCTCCCGCAGGTCGCGACCGGCGAGTACGTCTGCTCGGTCGGCACCGACATCGGCCAGTACTGAGATGGCCTCTGATCTGACCTGTCCCGACTGCGGGGCCGTCTACGCGGCCGGGCCGGACGAGCCGTGGCGCTGTGGCTGTGGCCACGCCTTGGAGTTTACCGAACGGCCACATCCCCAGGGCGACCCGCTGCCGTTGCACAACCTCGACACCAGCGAGGGGCTGTGGACGTTCTTCGAGTTCCTCCCGATCGAACAGCACGTCACCTTCTACGAGGGGTTTACCCCGCTGGTCGACGCGCCCGACTGGGATGCACAGTTCAAACTCGAGTACGTGTTCCCGACGGGCTCGTTCAAAGACCGCGGCGCGACAACGACGCTGTCACGGGCCGTCGAACTCGGCGTCGAGAAAGTCATCGAGGACTCCTCGGGCAATGCCGGTGCGTCGATCGCGACCTACGCGGCTCGAGCCGGCCTCGCGGCGGATATCTACGTCCCGGCCGACGTCAACCAGTCGAAACTGATGACGATCCAGCGGGCCGACGCTCGGCCAGTTCGCGTCGAGGGGACCCGCGAAGACGTCACGGCAGCCTGTCTCGAGGCCGTCGAAGGTGACGCGGGCGACACCGAGGCCGACGAGCGTGACGCCCCCGACCAGACCGGCGAGGGCTGGTATGCCAGCCACGCCTGGAATCCCGCCTTCTACGCTGGGACGATGACCTTCGCGTTCGAGGTGGCCGCCCAGCAGGGCTGGACCGTCCCCGACGCCGTCGTCCTCCCGATCGGCCACGGGACGCTCTTTCTGGGCGCATACCGGGGCTTTTCGCTGCTCAACGAGGCCGGCATCGTCGATGGGATGCCTCGCCTGCTTGGCGCACAGGCGGCCGGCTACGCGCCGATCGTCGCCGCACTCGGTGGTGAGCCGACCGACGACGACGGCACCCGGGCGACCATCGCAGATGGCATCCAGATCACCGAACCCGCACGCGGGACCGAAATCCTCGAGGCGATCGAGGCGACCGACGGCGATGCGATCGCCCTCGGCGACGATCCGATCGAGTCCACGCTGGATCGTCTCCACCGTACCGGATTCTACGTCGAGCCGACCTGTGCGGTCGCGCCGGCAGCTCTCGAACAGTACCGCGAGCGCGGCGTCCTCGACCCGGACGACGACGTCGTCGTCCCGCTGACCGGCAGCGGATTGAAAACCCTATGACCCGTCAGTGCTGACGACTTTGTAGATGGTCAGCCGACCGCCGACGTTCTGTCCCGACTGCGGAAGCCGTCTCGAGTCGATAGTAGCCGACGACCGCGAGCGCATGCGCTGTCCGCGTTGCGAGGCGATCGTCTGGCACAATCCCGTGCCGTGTGCCGGCGTCGCGGTCGTCGACCGCTCTCGGCCCGACCCGGCGGTGCTCTGTGTCGAACGCGGGATTCCGCCGGGTGTCGGCGAGTGGACGATCCCCGGCGGCCACATCGAAACCGGCGAAGAGCCGCCCGAAGCGGCCGCCCGCGAACTCGAGGAAGAGACCGGTGTTGCCGTCGATCCAAGCGATCTCGAGATCCTGGCCGCGTCGGCGATGCCACCGCGGGCGGGCAAACACGTCGTAACGGTCCACTACGTGGCCGACTGGGAAGACGCCGACGGCGAGCCGGTGGCGGGCAGCGACGCCACGGACGCCCGGTTCTGGACGCCGGCTGACTTCGACGCCTCCGACGAGACCTTTCGGCCGGTCCATTACGAGCGGTTTCGGGAGGCCGCGGCGTTGCTCGAGTGATGTCGGCGACGGTTCTTCGTTCGGCTGGCTTCGGCGACAGGCGAGGACAGAAGTCGGCGGGGAGACTGTCCTACGCTGAATCCCGCGTATTGATTTCCTCGGAAACCCGTTCGCCAGGGCGACGGAGGGTGTCGCTTTCGACTTCGTAGACGTAGCCGTGGACGGTGACCTCGTCGGGAACGAGCGGGTGGGCCTCGAGATAGTCGAGTTGGGCCTGACACGCCTCGTCGATGTCGTCAGTCATCGAGACCCACTCAGCGATCGATGCGTCGCCGAGCTCTAAACTGGGGAGTGCGGGATTGAGATCGACATCGTCAAGGCTACCACCAGCGACGGCCTCGAGTCCGTCGACGATGGCCTCGTCTGGTGCGCTCATCATCCCACAATCCGTGTGATTGACGACGATGATTTCCGTCGTATCGAAGAAGTTCGTACTCAACGCGGCGCTCCGGATGACGTCGTCGGTTACCTTGCCGCCGGCGTTTCGAAAGACGTGAGCGTCACCCAAGGAAATGCCGAGTGCGTCTTCGACGGGAATCCGTTCGTCCATACACGCGATAACGAGGAGCTGCTTGTTGGTTGGGATGTCTTTCCGGCGGCGGCGCGCCCAGTCATCTCGCTGCTCGACGTGTTCGTCGACCCGCTCGAACACTCGTCCAGCTTCTGGCTCGGATTGGTCAGTTGGTCTCGGCATATGTGGTGTGCTATACTGTGGCACAAATTATGATTGGCGTTACGGCAACCACCGCCAGCATCTATGACGGTCGAATCCGCTAGAGGTCACGGAAAGAAACACCAGAAGCATCCGACCTGTCTCCGGAGCTATCCCGACTCCTGTCCTCGAGACGAAACCCGACATTCCTTTACTCGAGCCCTGAATACGGGCGGGTATGTTCCTCTCCCTACGCGCGGAGGTCGAGGACGCCCTTGAGGGGGCGCTTTCCGCACTCGACTTCCCGACGGACGATCTGGGCCTCGAAGAACCGCCGGACGACGTTGCGAGCGTCCTCGCCTCGAGCGTGGCGTTCCGGCTGGCCGGCGAAGCCGGTGCAGCACCGCCGCAGGTCGCCGCACAGATCGCCGACGAGATCGACGCCGCCGACCTGACCTACGTCGCCGAGATCCAGACACAGGGGCCGTATCTCAACTTCCTGCCGAGTGATGCGTATCTCGCCGAGACGCTCGCGGACGCGACCGACGACTCGTATGGCCACCTGCCAGATCGCGAGGAGTCCGTCGTCGTCGAGCATACGAGCGCGAACCCGACAGGACCAGTCCACGTCGGCCGCGCACGCAACCCGATCATCGGTGACGCAGTCTGCAATCTCCTGGATTTCGCCGGCTACGACGTCGATCGTCACTACTACGTCAACGACGCCGGTCGGCAGATGGCCGTCTTTACCTGGGCCTACGAAACCTTCGACGAGGAGGACTTAGAGAGCGAGCCCGAACGCGACCGCATCGAATACGATCTCGTTCGGTACTACCGCAAGGGCAACGCCTACCTCGAGAACGCCGCCGAGAGCGAGGCCGAGCAGGCTGAAGCCGAAATCGAATCGATCATGCAGGGCCTCGAGGCTGGCGACGACGAGGCCTACGAGCGCGTCAGCGAGGTCGTCGATCAGGTACTCGGCGGGATGACGGAGTGTCTCGCGCGCCTGCCCGCTGAGTTCGACGAGTTCGTCAAGGAAACCCGGTTCATGCGCAACGGCGACACCGACGACCTCGTCGCCCGTCTGAAAGACCTCGACGAGTCCGTTTACGAGGAAGACGCCTGGCAACTCGAGCTCGACGACCACGGGATCGACAAGAACCTCGTCTTCCTGCGCTCGGACGACACCTCGCTGTATGCCACCCGCGACCTGGCCCACCACGAGTGGAAGTTCGACAACTACGACCACGCGGTGACGGTCCTCGGCGAGGACCACAAACTACAGGCGAACCAGCTCCGGACCACCCTCGAGTTGCTGGGCAACGACACCGACCAGCTCCAGCAGGTGCTGTACTCCTACGTCAACCTCCCCGAGGGGAAGATGAGTACCCGCCGCGGGACCGGCGTCGATCTCGACGACCTGCTCGACGAGGCGATCGACCGCGCCAGACAAGAAGTCGAAGACCGACTCGACGACCGTATCCGCGACGACGACTTGGACGAAGACGACATCGAGCGCATCGCCCATCAGGTCGGCATCGGCGCGGTCCGCTACGATATCGTCTCCAAGCAGCCGACGAAGGCGATCACCTTCGAGTGGGATCGCGCGCTCGATTTCGAGGCCCAGTCGGCCCCGTACGTCCAGTACGTCCACGCGCGCTGCTGTGGGATCCTCGAGGAAGCGGGGATCGACCCCGAAACCGGCATGGACGACGTCGAGACTGCCGTCGACGCCGACCTGCTCGCAACCGAAGCCGAACGAGACCTCCTCGAGACGATCGCGCGGTTCCCGGCGGTCGTCGACGAGGCGGCCGACGACTTAGAGCCCCACGGGATCGCGACCTATACGCGCGAGTTCGCCGATCGCTTCAACGGCTTCTACCGGGAGTGTCCGGTACTCGCCGACGACGTCGACCCCGACGTCCGCGAGGCGCGGCTGGCACTGGTTGCGGCCTCGAAACACGTGGTCGCGAACGCCCTGTCGATTCTGGGCGTGGCCGCACCGCGGTCGATGTAGGGCATCGGCGACCGTTACCGCTCTCGAGTTCGTACCCACGGGCGGCCCCACGGCTGCTCGATCAGTACGTTCGAAAGAACAACGTGTCAGCGCCGCTGTAATCGTCTCTATGGCGTTTCGTCGGCGGTGTCGAGCACGGTCTGGACGAACTCGTCCTCGCTCATCTCGCCGTTGATATACGCGATCGCCCACTGCACGTCGATGTAGAACGACATCACCCTCGCGCCATCCTTCTTTAACATCCAGGTGACGCTGTTGAGCTCAGCTTTGAACGCTTCGGGGTCCGTGATCGCCTTCTGGAGGCTCCGGCTGAGCGACTGGACTTCTGCAGCCAGCATCTCGGGATCGGTCGTGGTCGTTGTCGCAACGATGTCGATCTTGTCTCCGTCTTTGTTGACGTCTTTGATCGAGACCTTCCCGCTGTCGATTTTGAGTTTGTCGCGGTCAAGACCCGGGACGTCGGACGCGTCCGAATCGGCTCCGTCGTTGCCGTTGTCTTCGTCGCCGTTGTTACCGTCGCCATTGTTTCCGGCGGGCGGTTCGTCGTCGGAAGAGTCGGAGTCTGTCTCGTCACTGGAACACCCCGCAAGTACGGTCGCGAGTGCAGTGCCACTGCCGAGGAGTATCTGTCGTCGCTCCATACGCGAGGGCATCGATACCCGACATGATTAGTAATCAGCACGTGAACGACATCGGCACCGATCAGTCAGCTGGTAATCAGGTCGACTCGAGGGAACGCAATCACCGCTGGGACTCGAGTCGCGGCTGCCACGGAATAATCAAGGGAGCGGTTGTCACGAGCCGTGACGAGGGAGTAGGCGTCACCTACTGGCGGCGGTCCGCTCTGCTGGCAATTGTCGCACTATCGATCGATATCGTGCCGACACACCCGAGATCGTCGTCTGCCCGTGCCGAGACAGCGCTGTCACAGCACTCTCAGGTATCCGATTCGGCTTCCGTAATCGCGCTCGAGACCTCGTCGTGTGCTGCCTCCTGCCCATCGTCACTGTCGTTCTCGTTCGACTCCGTGTCGCTCGAGACGGTCTCGACGACGGCCTGTGTGGCAGGTTCGTCGCCGGCCGGTTCGCCACCGTCGCTGGTGTCCGGGCCCTGAATCTCGACGTCGGTCAGCTCCGCGGCGAGCCGGCGGTAGGCGACCGACGCTGGGCCGTCGGGATTGAAAACGACCAGCGGCGTGCCGGCATAGACGCTCTCGCGGGCCGCGGGGTCTTCGGGGATCGTCCCGAGGAGCGAGACCTCGAGCCGGTCGGCGAGGTCGTCATGGGAGATGTCACTCCCCGAACGGGTGCGGGTCAGAACCAGGCCAGCGACATCGCCGCCGGAGCGTTCGGTCAGTTCGACCGTCTTTTTCGTGTCGTTGACGGCAGCGGGTTCGGGCGTCGAGACGAGGACGACAGCATCGGCCAGGCCCAGTGGCAAGACGGTCTCGTGACTGATGCCCGCGCCGACGTCGAGGAAGACGTAGTCGAACTGGTCTCGGAGGTCGTCGACGACCTCGCGAAGCCCCTCGGGTGACGTTTCGGCGTACTCGTCGAGGCTCGTGCCACTCGGGATGGCGACGATATTATCCGCCAGTCGATAGGTGGCGTCGTCGGTCGATGCAGCTCCGGCTAACACGTCGTGAAGGGTGGTCGAGTCGGGAGCGAGACTGACGAACCCAGCGAGGTTCGCCATGCCGAGATCGGTGTCGACGATGGCGACGCGCTCGCCGGCCTCCGCGAGGGCCGTCCCGAGGTTCACCGTCGTCGTCGTTTTCCCGACGCCGCCCTTTCCGCTCGCGATGGCATATACCGTCTCCTGAGACATACTCGGTTACTGTTCGGTTCCTAGAACGGCACCACCTTAAATCGTGACCACACTTCCCCCGTCTGATTATGCAGTCGACATGTCGGGAGCGATGACAGCGAACGGCACTCCGTGTCAGTCGGCAGGTGTGTCAAAGGATTCTTACCCACAGCACTGTTTTAGACGGCTAATGAGCCAGGAGGGCGAGCAGGAGCAATCCGACCGGAAGAAATACGAGTTCCGGAAGGTTCTCGAGGATCTCAAAGACTACGACGGCTCCGGAACGCAGCTCGTGACGATCTACGTTCCAGAGGACAGACAGGTCAGTGACGTCGTCCAGCACGTCACGCAGGAACACAGCGAAGCGGCCAACATCAAGTCAAAACAGACGCGAACGGCCGTCCAGGACGCACTGACGAGCATCAAGGATCGGCTGCGCTACTACGACACCTACCCGCCGGAAAACGGCATGGTGCTGTTTTCGGGAGCCGTCGACTCCGGCGGCGGCCGCACCGACATGGTCACGAAGGTCTTGGAGAGTCCACCCCAGCCTGTCGAATCGTTCCGGTATCACTGCGACTCGGCGTTTCTCACCGAGCCGCTCGAGGAGATGCTCGCCGACAAGGGCCTGTACGGCCTCATCGTCCTCGACCGCCGCGAGGCCAACGTCGGCTGGCTGAAGGGCAAACGCATCGAACCGGTCAAGTCTGCGTCCTCGCTCGTCCCCGGTAAGCAGCGCAAAGGTGGCCAGTCCGCCCAGCGATTCGCCCGCCTGCGCCTCGAGGCCATCGACAACTTCTATCAGGAGGTCGCAGGGATGGCAAACGACCTGTTCGTCCCCAAGCGCCACGAACTCGACGGCATTCTCGTTGGCGGTCCCTCGCCGACCAAAGACGAGTTCTTAGACGGCGACTACCTCCACCACGAGATTCAGGACAACGTCATCGGCAAGTTCGACGTCGCCTATACTGACGAATCCGGTCTGAAAGACCTCGTCGACAACGCCGAGGACGCCTTGGCCGACGCCGAGGTGATGAAGGACAAACAGCAGATGGAGGAGTTCTTCGAGGAACTCAACGCTGGCGACCTGGCGACCTACGGCTTCGAGCAGACCCGCCGAAACCTGATGATGGGCGCGGTCGACCGACTGCTGATCAGTGAGGACCTCCGGAAGGACGTCATCACCTACGAGTGTCCAGAATGTGGCAATACAGATCGCGAAGTGATCGATCGGCGCAAGTCGACGCCCGATCACACCTGTAGCGAGTGTGGCACCGAGGTCGAGGCGACCGACGAGGATCGCGAGGACGCCATCGACCACCTCATCGAGATCGCCGAACAGCGTGGCACCGAGACGAAGTTCATCTCGACGGACTTCGAGAAGGGCGAACAGCTCTACAACGCCTTCGGCGGCTTCGCTGGCATTCTGCGATACTCGACCGGCGTGTAAACGGCTCCAGCATCCCTCCGCTCTTCGTTCTTACAAGCGCCGCCGGCGCGCCGAGAAACCCAACAGGATTAACACCCCGTCGGCAAACCATCGACCATGTCTCTCTCGAGCCGACGCGTCCTCGTCACGGGCGGTGCCGGATTCATCGGGTCGCACCTGACCGAGCGCCTGCTCGCCGACGGCGCGGCCGTGACCGTCGTCGACGACCTCTCGAACGGCGACCGCGATCGCATCCCCGACGGAGCCGACTTCCTCGAGGCCGATCTCACCGATCCCGATGCCCTCGAAGGGCACCTCGAGGATATCGACCTCGTGTTCCACCTCGCGGCGTCGAAACACGTCGACACGGATCGACCACACGGCCAGTTCGACGACAACACGCGAATGACCCGGAATATCCTCGAGGCGATGGCCGACGCCGGTGTGACCGAGATTGCCTACACCTCCTCCTCGACGGTCTACGGCGAAGCGCCGCGGCCGACGCCCGAAGATTTCGCCCCGCTCGAGCCGATCAGCGCCTACGGCGCGAGCAAGCTAGCCGACGAGGGGCTGCTCTCGGCGCGGGCCCACAGCCACGACCTGACGGTCTGGAACTTCCGCTTTGCGAACGTCGTCGGCCCGCGACTGCGCGGCGCGGTGATTCCCGATTTCATCGAGAAACTGCTCGACGATCCCGAGCGGCTGACGATTCTGGGCAACGGCCGCCAGGAAAAGTCCTACCTGCACATCGAGGACTGTCTGGACGCAATGTGCCATGTCGTCGAACACGCCGACGACGCGATGAACACCTACAACCTCGGCACGCGGACGACGACCTCAGTCGACCGGATCGCGACCATCGTCGCCGACGAACTCGGCGTCGACCCCGAGCGAGAGTACACCGGTGGTGAGCGTGGCTGGACCGGCGACGTCCCGAAGATGCGCCTCTCGATCGAGAAGCTCGCGGCGCTTGGCTGGGAACCGCGCCGCTCGAGCGACGAGGCAGTGCGCCAGTCGACCCGCGAACTCATCAACGAACTGCGCTGAGACCGGCTGCTGTCACTGTGTCTCGCCGCACGATACGGCAGGTCACGGGGACACTAGCACTAACTGATCGGTGTTCGCATAAGCACGGAAACTAGAACTGATCCCATTCGAAGAAACGCCCTCGAGAGCGGGGTTCGACCCCGTCCACGCGAGTTTTAGGTGGGCTTAAATATGCGGAGTCATGAGAGGGGTGTATGACCGACGGTGACGAGCAGTCCAATGCTAACAGCCGGGTCGCGTCAGCGCTGACCCGCCGCCGGCTGACGATCGCCGGGACGATACTCGTCGTAGCCGGGCTGGCCGTTGCCGTCCGTGAAATCGAGCTCCGGACCGTCGTCGCCGAGATTGCGAGTGCCGATCCAGTCGTCCTCGGGGCTGCAGTCGCCGTCTACGTCGTCTCGTGGCCGCTTCGTGGGCGACGATACAGTGACGTGCTTGCGGCAATGGAGCAGCGCAGTGACACTGCCGTTGCGACGATCGCCGTCTTCGTCAGCCAGACGGCCAACCTCGCGATTCCGGCCCGGGCAGGTGATGCGGTGCGTGCGTACGTGATGAACCGCCAGCGGGAGGTGCCCTATGCCGCCGGGTTCGCCTCGCTGACCGTCGAGCGACTGTTCGACCTGGCGACGATCGCGACGCTCGCGGTGCTCGCGATGGCGTGGCTCGCGGTCGGCGGCGAAACCGGCCCGCTCGAGGTCGTCACCGAGGCCAGCGGCGCACGGACCGCCCTGCTGGCTGCGGCGGTCGTAAGTACGGCGACCGTCGGCGTTGGTGCCGTCGTCGTCACGTCCGCACGGGCCGACCACGGGCTCGGCGCGTGGCTCCGCGCGCAGGGACAGAATCGGCCATGGCTCGAAGGCGTCCTCGAGGCCGCGGTCCAATTCGTAGCCGACGTGCAAGTTGTCGCCTGCCAGCCACGAGCGCTGGCCACGATCGGGGCCGGGAGTCTGCTGGTGTGGTCGCTCGACGTGCTCACGGCAGTACTGGTTCTTGGGGCGCTCGACAGCGGGCTCTCGATCGGAGCGTTGCTCTCAGTTGGGACGCTGGCAGTCAGCGTCGGCAATCTCGCGAAGGTGTTGCCGCTCTCGCAGGGCGGCGTCGGACTCTACGAGGCGGCGTTTACGGCGCTCGTGGTCGGGTTGACGCCCGTCGGCGCGAGCGTAGCCTTGGCTGCTGCGATCGTCGATCACGCGCTGAAAAACGGCGTGACGCTGCTCGGCGGTGTGGGCGCGGGGGCCTGGCTCGGACTGTCGCTATCGGACGCAACGACACAGCCGGAGGCGACACGAAAAACCGGTAGTGTTTTAGGCGAGCCTAAAAAATAAGCGGGCAATGAGTCAGGACATCTGTGTTATCGTCCCGACGATTCGGGAATACGAGTGCATGCGCTCGTACTTTGCAAACGCCCGCGAGCACGGCTTCGACCTCTCGCGGCTCCACGTCGTCCTCGTCACCGAGGACTTCTGTGAGACCGACGCGATGGAAGCAATGCTCGAGGAGGAAGGCGTCTCCGGCGAGGTCTTCGACGGCTCCCGGCGCGAGGAGTGGTACGAGGACCACGGCGTCGCCGAGTACAGCCACGTCGTCCCGGCGGCGAGCCACGCCGAGACGAGCTTTGGCTTGCTCTACATGTGGGTCCACGACGAGTTCGACTACGGCTTCTTCATCGACGACGACACTCTTCCCCACGACGACGAGGACTTCTTCGGCACGCACATGGAGAACCTCGCCTTTGCGGGCGAGATCGAGGAAGTCTCTTCCGACGAGCAGTGGGTCAACGTCCTCTACCAGAACGCCGACGAGCACGGCCTCTACCCGCGTGGCTACCCCTACTCGGCGATGGACGAGACCGTCGAGACCGACACGGCCGAGATCGACGGCGGGTCGGTCGTCGCCTCGCAGGGCCTGTGGACCAACGTCCCCGATCTGGATGCCGTTCGCATCCTCATGGATGGCGATCTCGAGGGGCAGGCACAGACTCGCACCACAGCCGAAGACTTCGGCGACGATTTCGTCGCGGCGCGGGACAACTACCTCACCGTCTGCTCGATGAATCTCGCCTTCCGGCGTGAGGTGATCCCCGCGTTCTATCAGCTTCCGATGGACGACAACGAGTGGGACGTCGGCCGGTTCGACGACATCTGGTCGGGCGTTTTCCTCAAGCGCGCCTGTGACGTCCTCGGGACCCGGATCTACAACGGTGCGCCGCTGTGTGAGCACAATAAGGCCCCGCGCAGCACCTTCGACGATCTCAATAACGAAGTGCCCGGCCTCGAACTCAACGAACACCTCTGGCAGGTAATTGACGAGGCAGGTGCAGACGCCGACTCCTACGCCGCCGTCTTCGAGGCAATGGCCCACGAACTGGCCGACGGAGACTGGTCGTCGTACAACAACGGTGCGTTCTTCAACTACGTCGGCGAATACATGCTCGAGTGGCTCGAGTGCCTGTCGGCGCTCCGGCCGACGGCCGGGATCGAGACCGACCGCACACACGTTGTCGCCGACGATTGAACCGTCAGCTATAAGGATTTAGGTCGGCCTAAATTCACCACGATGGACAATAGAGACGATAATGGAAAACGCGTGGTTTCGCGCCGAAACGCGCTGCGAGCAGGATCTGCATTCGGTGTCGCCTCGCTTGCAGGCTGTTTGGGGATGTTCGACAACCAACAGAACGCCGAGGTACCATCGCTGTCGGAGTTCCGGGGCTCGGGCACGTTGGTCGAAGGGCGTTCCGCACCAGGTGGGACGTCCATCGAGGAGCTTCCGGATCTCTCCGGAGACCTCGCCCTCTATATCGGCGGTGGCGAGGGTGGCATCTACTACGACTTCGTGGAGATGCTCCAGAACATTTACCCCGATTTCACCGTCCACTCAAGCTCCAACTCGTCATCGTCGCTGGCCCAGACGATCGTCGAGGAGGTCGATGCCGGTGCGACCGAGGCAGACGTGTTCTGGTCGATCGACGCCAGCTCGCTTGGATTCGTCGCGGACAACGACGCCTACGAACCGCTCTCCGATACAGCGACCGAGCCGGTGGGCAACAGCCAGTTCGTCGGCGACGACAACGCGTGGGCCGGCGTCGCTGGGCGTGCACGCGCCGTCCCGTACAACACGAAGGAGTTGAGCGCGTCGGACATTCCGTCGACCGTCCAAGAGTTCCCCGAGACCAGTGCCCTGCAGGGAACGATGGGCTGGGCACCGACCTACGGCGCGTTCAAATCGTTCGTGACGGCCATGCGGCTAATCGAGGGCGAAGATGCGACCCGCCAGTGGCTCGTCGACATGCGGGAGGCCGGTACCGAGCGCTACGGGAACGAATTCGCCGTCTCACAGGCGGTCGCCGACGAGGCGCTGACGGCCGGGTTCGCGAACCACTACTACGCGATGCGTGTGAAAAACGGACGACCGGACGCGCCCATCGATCTGGCCTTTACCGAAGGCGACGCCGGCGCGCTGATCAACGTCGCCGGTGCGATGAAGGTCAAGGGGACTTCACGGGGAGAACTGGCTGACAACTTCGTCCGTCACCTGCTCTCCGCGGAGGCACAGGAGTTCTTCGCGACGGTCAGTTTCGCCTACCCGATGATCAGCGGCGTCAGTCCAGTCGGCGGGCTGCCAACGATCGACGAACTGAGTCCACCGGACATCGACCTCGCGGAGCTCTCGAACCTGGAACCGACGCTTGACCTGATGGACGACGCTGGCGTCTCAGGATGACGATCCGCGGGTTGGTTGCACGGACTGTCGGGCGCGCAACGGGCGACGACAGCGGCGCAACCGACGTCGGACTCACCCTGCTTGCTGCGGCCATCGCAGCCGTGCTGGTACTGCCGCTGCTCTGGCTGGCCATCGACGCCGTCGGACTCGGCGGTCAAGCACTCGAGCTCGCCGTTGCCCCACAGACGCTCGAGGTACTGGTGAGAAGCGTTGCCCTCGTCGCGATCGTCACCGGCGCGAGCGTCCTCGTCGGCGTGCCGCTTGCGGTGATAACGGTTCAGGGATCGATTCCGTTCCCCCGGTTTTGGACCGTCCTCGCGGCGCTGCCGCTTGCGGTGCCGAGCTATCTCGGTGCGTTCGCGTTCGTGTCGGCGTTCGGGCCGCAGGGCGAATTCGCCGATCTCCTCGCGCCGCTTGGCATCGAGTCGATCCCGTCAGTGTACGGGTTCGCTGGTGCGGCGTTCGTCCTGACGCTGTATACGTATCCGTACGTGTTTCTGACGACGCGCGCGTCGCTGCTGTCACTCGATGGCTCGCTCGTAGAGGCGGCACGGACGCTCAACACCGGCCGCTGGACGGCGTTTCGCCGAGTCACCCTCCCGCAGATCCTTCCGGGGATCACTGCCGGAGCATTACTCGTGGCACTGTACGCCTTTGCGGACTTCGGTACGCCCAACATCATGCGCGTCGAGGTGTTCACGCAGTTCATCTATGCCCGGTACAACGCATTCGCCCGTGACTACGCGGCGTTGCTATCGCTGCAGTTACTGACGGTGACAGCGATCGTCCTCGCACTCGAGTCACGGATCGGCGTCGACGAGTCGGGAGCGTACGAAAGCAGTGGCCATCGCGGGAGCGCCAACCTCGAGCTCGGAAGCTGGCGGTACGTGGTGTTGCTGTTGCCGGCCGTCATCGCGTTGCTGGCGATCGTCCTCCCGATCGCGCTGTTCGCGACGTGGCTGACGGGCGGTGGGCCGGGCTATCAGGGCGGTGGACTGACGTTCAGCTGGGAGTACGGCTTCAATTCGGCGTACGTCGCCGTGCTTGCTGCTGGCGTCTCGATCCTCGTGGCGCTGCCGATCGCGCTCACATCGGCAACGTCGGATTCGCGGCTGGCGGAACTGGCCGACCGCGCGCCCTATATTGGCTATGCGACGCCCGGGATCGTACTGGCGATCGCGTTGCTCAGCTTCAGCCTCGATGTCCTCCCAGCGGTCTACAAGACGGTGCCGTTGCTGGTCTTTGCGTACGTCGTTCGCTTCATGCCCCAGGCGATCGGTTCGATCAAGACCTCGACGTTGCAGGTCGATCAAGAACTCGTCGAAGCGTCCCGGACGCTGGGGCGGTCACGGCTGGCGACGTTCAGAAAGGTGACGCTGCCGCTGATCCTGCCGGGTGTGGCAGCAGGGGCTGCACTCGTCTTTCTCACGACGATGAAGGAACTGCCCGCAACGCTGATGCTGCGCCCGCTTGGCTTCGAGACGCTCGTGACCTACATCTGGGAGATCGAGGAGGCTGGCCTGTACGGACGGGCAGCGGTTCCAGCGCTCGTCTTGGTCGCCATCTCCGGCCTGTCGATGGCCGTCATGCTCGCACAGGATGGCCGGTGATCCGACTGTGACGAGTGACCCATGAGACGACGAACATGGCGGGCGGCGGTCGTCGCCGTTGCACTTGCCGGTGCCCTCGCGGTCTGGCTGCTCGCGACGCGAACGTTTCCGTATCACTCGCTCAATCACGACGAGGGTGTCTATCTCCAGCAGGCAGCGATGCTGCTCGAGGGGCAACTGTTCATCCGGCCGCCCGTCGAGGAGAGTTTCCGCCCTTGGTTCTTCGTCGACGACGGCGACCGGCTCTATCCGAAGTATGCACCCGTCCCTGCGGCCATCTTCGCACTCGGGAAGGTCGCAGGCGGCTACCGACTCGCGCTCGTTGGCGTCGCTGCCGCGACGCTCGCGCTCGTCGCTTTGATCGTCCGCGAGGTGTTCGACCGGCGAACCGCCATTGTGGCTGCCGTGATCATGCTCTGCTCGCCGCTGTTTGTGATCGAATCGGCCGTCTTCTTGCCGTACGCGCCGACGACGATGCTCAACCTGGCGTTTGCCTACGGCTATCTCCGGGCCGACCGGACGGGCGACTGGAGATTTGCCGGAGCAGCTGGCGCGGCGATCGGCCTGGCCTTTTTCGCGCGGCCGTATACGGCGGTGCTGTTCGCGACGCCGTTTATCGTCCACGCATGCTGGACACTCGTTCGGGAGCCGCGAGTCGCCTTCCCCAGACAACTCGCAACGGCGGCGTTCGGACTGACAGGCGTCGGGCTTGCATTGGCCTACAACGCAACCGTAACCGGCTCACCGTTGGTGTTTCCCTACGAGGCGTTTGCACCGCTGGACGGGCTCGGCTTCGGGCAGCGCCGGATCCTCAACCACGAGATCGACTATACGCTCGAGCTGGCGCTGCGTGCGAACGCACGAGTACTCGCGCAGTTCGTCACCGACTGGATCACGGGCGGTATTCTCGGCGCGGCAGTGGCCGCCGTCGGGGTCGGCGTCACCATCCGACGCGGGCTTTCGCCTCGCGAGGCCATCCTCGCCGGGCTGCTCGTCACCGTCCCCGTCGGCAACGTCTACTTCTGGGGCAACTTCAACATCCTCGGAGACCTCGAGCGCGCCGGTGACGGGCTGATCGCCACCCACGGCCCGTACTACCACTTCGATCTGCTGGTGCCGGTCGCGACCTTTAGTGCCGTCGGCGCGCTGGCGCTGGCCGCTGGGGCCCGCCGGCTGGCCGACCGGAAACTGACACCGGAGACCGCACGCGTGACGCTCGTCGCGGCGCTGCTCGTGAGCGCGCTCGCGGTTGGCGGCGTAACGGCGACGACCGTCGACGAGAAACTCGATCGGAACGCGGCCGTGACCGACACCTACGAGGAGGTCTACGCGCCGCTCGAGGATGGCCCGTCCGAGCAAGCGCTCGTCTTCCTCCCGACGCCGTACGGTGACTGGCTCGCCCATCCGTTCCAGGCGCTTCGCAACGATCCGGACATCGACGGCCAACGGGTGTACGCGCTCGACGAACAGCCGTTCGCCGTCGTCGACGCGTATCCCGACCGGTCGCTATACAGGCTTGCCTACCGCGGTGCCTGGGCACCGCATGCCAGCTCGCCACAGGCGGCCCGGCTCCAGCCAGTCGACCACGTCGCCGGCTCCGCGGTCGCGTTGAACACCACAGTCGGCGTCCCGTCGACAGCCGAGGGGGTCACGATGACCGTCACGACTGACGACGACAGCGACACCTACGTTGCCGAGAACGTCTCAGAAGAGATGCCCGTTCGACTGACCGTCACCCCCGAGACCGTGCGTATACACGGGGCAGCCTGGGACAGCACCGAGCCGCTTCCCATCGACGACCGAGACGACATCGTCGTGGACGTGTTCGTCGATCAAGGGCCTGGCAGCAGTTTCAGCTACCGACTCGAGCTGCCGGTTCGAACGGAAGACGAGACCGTCCGGGCGCTGACGCCCCACGTCGAACGGTGCAGTTCAATCCGTGATTGTGGCGGCGAAGCGGCGTACATCCCCGATCAGTCCACGGATAGCCTGTTCGTCCGGACTGAACTTTCCGTTCCGGACACGAACTGATACGGTTTGCTGTAACGATGTACCGGTGCAACCGCGACCGCCCTGCGGTTGCACCGGCAATGACTTACAGTAGACCGTATGAGGGGGTTCGATCGCCGGCTCAGCGAGGACGCGGTGAGCTGTCCGAATCGCTCAAAAACGAAAGACGATCGTCGAGTGCTACTGTGTCGGCTCGTGAGGGAGCTCGCGGAGCCGTTCCTCGAGCGAGACTTTGATGATCGATCGCGCGATCTCAGCACCGCCTTTCAGCGGATCCAGCTTCGTCTCGCCAGCACGCTCGCGGTACGCGATCGGGTGTTCGCGAATATCGTAGCCCCGCATCAGTGGCCGGATCAGGAGTTCGGCCGAGAGGCCGGTGTTTTCCGTCCACTCGATCGACTCGATCACCTCGCGCCGGTAGGCGCGCATCCCAGTCGTCGTGTCGTGGACGCGGGTCCCCATCAGGAGGCTCGCGATCGCGGCGAAGGCATGGTTGCCAAAGCGGTTGAACGCCGGCATCGCCTCGGCACCGTGGTAGAGCCGGTCGCCGCTGACCACGTCGTAGCCTTGGTTGATCAACTCGAGGAACTCCGGTAACTGCTCCATCGGATAGGTGTCGTCGCAGTCGGTCGTGACGACGATCGGTCGATCCGGTTCCGTGATGGCCGCATGGACGGCGACGCCGTATCCCTGCGGTTGTTGTTCGATGACCGTTGCGCCGTGCTCGCGGGCGATTTCGGGCGTGCGATCGGACGAGCCGTCGACGCAGACGACCTCGGCCTTGCCGTCGGTGACGTCCTCGATGTCCGCGAGTACTTTGCCGATCGCTTCCTCCTCGTTGTAGGTACCCATGACGACGCTGACGTCCTCGAAGGTGTATCGGTCGTCGGCGTCGTCGGTTCTCTCCGTCGTCTCGGGCTGCTCCCCGCTACTCATTGGCGCTACTCACCGCCGACCACATTTATACTTTTAGGTTTGCCTAAAACACAAAGGTCGGCAGTTACAGTCCCTCGAGTATGTGATCTGCGGCTTTCAGCGCCAGCGCCGCGATCGTCAGCGTCGGATTCATCGCGCCGCCGGTGGGGAAGACGCTACTCGAGGCGATCCAGCAGTTCTCGAGGTCGTGGGTCCGGAGGTCGGGCCCGACGACGCTTGCGGCGGGGCCCGAACCCATTCGAGTCGTCCCCATGTGGTGGTAGGCCGGTCCCGTGTTCTCGGGGCCGACCTGCCAGGTGATCTCGGCACCGAGTTCGTCGAGGATCCGTTCCTGAATCTCGTTGACGCGCTCGATAGTTCGCAGCGCTCTATCGTCGACGTTCCAGTGGACGTCCGGAACCGGATTGCCGTGATCGTCGGTCGTCGACGCGTCGAGCCCGACGGAGCTGTCCTCGCGGGGGAGTTGTTCGACGAGGCCACCCATCCCGATGTGAGTGCCGTACTCCGACCGGAGCCGCGTGAGTAAGTCGTCACCCCAGTCGTCGCCGGTCAGCGCCATCCCCACCGGGGACGGGCCAGCGTAGTTGAAAAACTCGAGTTTGAACGGGGCGTACTCCGCATCGGCCTCGTCGTAGAACTGGTGGGACTCGCTCGTGAGAAAGCCGACGTGATTCTGCCGAGTGGGCTCGTCGAGGACGCCGCCCGTGCCGGCAAACAGGTGATCCATAAAGAAGTTACCGACGAGGCCGCTCGAGTTAGCCAGCCCGTCGGGATAGTGACTCGACTCGGAAAGCAACAGCAGACGCGGCGTCTCGACGCCGCCACAGGCGATCACGAAGGCGTCGGCTTCCTGTCGGTGTTTCTTGCCGTCAGGTGTCGCGTAGACGGCCGCCTCGATCGCATCGGGGCCGTGCTCGAGGCGCTGGACCGGTGCGCGGTCGATCACCGTCGCACCCTTTCGCTCAGCGCGCTTGACGTGGACAGTCGCGTCGTACTTCGCACCCGAGGGACAGACCGGCTGGCAGGTGCCGTAGCCGACACAGGCGTTGCGACCGTCGTAAGCCTCCGAGTTGCGGGCGTTGGGCACTGAGTGCATCGCGATCTCGAGGTCGTCGCAGGCCTCGGCGAACAGCGAGTCGCTGTAGGACGGCCGAAAGGCAGGCATCGGATGGGGCTCCTCGCGGGGCGGTGCGAACGGGTTGTCGTCGGCTCCCGCCACGCCGAGTTCGCGCTCCGCGACGGCGTAGTACGGCCGCAGGTCCTGATAGTCGATCGGCCAGTCGGTCCCGACGCCCCGGACGCTGGCCGAATTGAAGTCAGCCTCGTGGAGCCGCATCACCATCCCCTGCCAGTGGAGCGTCGAGCCGCCGACACCTCTCGCGCGAGCGTGGTTCAGCGGGTAGAACCGCTCCCCCGAAGACCCGTAAGCATCGCGCTCTGGGTCGCCGTTCCAGACATCCGGCCGATCGTAGGCGGGGCGGATCGCCCGCTCCTGTCTGGCGAGCCTGTCGGCCGAGTCGAACCGCGGTCCAGCCTCGAGAATTACGACCTCGTGGCCGGCCTCAGCGAGGCGATCAGCGACGAGCCCGCCGGCTGGTCCCGCGCCGATCACGCAGATGTCGGCGTCCCCGACGGGAGTGCGGTCAGCGTCCGTCTCAGTCGCCGGCACCGCCGACTCGGCGGGTGGTCGATCCCAACTCACGCGCTCGGCCCCCGCTGATAGCTCGCGAGCCCGCCGGGGTGTCCCTGCGGATTCTCGATGCCGACCAATTCCCCACCCGTCGGCGAGGCATACAGCGCCAGCAAGAGATCGTTGACGACATAGTAGCGGACCCGTTCGCTTGCCGTTCCGGTTGGGTCCTCATCGGCGGTGTCCACATCGAGATTCCGAAGGACCTGCTCGCGATCAGTCACCGACAGCGCCACAAACGGCTCGTCGTACCAGAACGTCGCGTTGTCATCCAGCTCCGTGACCGCCTCATCCAGACCGGCGACGTGTGTCGGGTCCTCGAGTCGGCCCTCGAGGAACGTCTCGACGAACGTCGCCGTGCCGGAGACCTCGCTCGGGTAGACGACGTCAGCGGCTGCGACCAGCGTCTCACGGAGCCGATCGACGTCGACCGGCTCGGATCCGGGCGGGGCCACACAGCCCGACAGCGTCCCACCGACGCCGAGTGCAGCCAGCGCGGCAACCGCGTCTCGCCTGGTCAGCTTCATTGGAGAGGATTAGGTAAGCCTAAACCATATATTCGTTGGAACGGAACGGTCGTTGCCGACGGAACGCGTCCCGTCACGAACCGCGACGGCGTCGGTCAGACTGTCTCGACTGGCTCGATCAGCGACGGCTCGTCAGTTGCCGGATCGTTCACTGCCGTCGAGACCGGCTCCGCACACATCCCGTCGGCCGGAAGCGGCTCGAGGACGTCGTGGCCGGCTTCACCTGTCAACCACCGCCGCTCGGTATCAGGCTCGAGAATCACCGCCATCCGATGATGAAGGTCCGCGACGAGGTCGTTCGGCTCCGTGGTGACGATGGTAAACGTCTCGAGAGGGCCGGTATCGGTCCCGTCGGCGACGCCGCCACCGAAGGCGTCGAGGCCGGCCTGGGTTGTCTCCGGCTCCCAGCGTTCCCAGAGGCCAGCCATCGCGAACACCCGGTCGTCGTCGAAGCTGACCCGATAGGGCTGTTTCCCCTCCGCAGTGTCGACCCACTCATAGAAGCCGTCCGCAGGAACGAGACACCGGCGTTGCTCGTAGGCACCCCGGAAACTCGGCTTCTCAGCGACCGACTCGGCCCGCGCGTTGATCAGCCCGCCGCTGTCGTCGTCGGCCCACGACGGCACCAGCCCCCACTCGAGGCGTCGAATCGTCTCCGGCTGCTCGTTCGTGATCACCGGTAGCTGCTGTCCGGGTGCCATGTTATATCGCGGGCTGAAACTCGACGCGGCCCCGTCCTCGCGGAACCGGGCATCGAACCGCGCCTCGAGTTCGTCTTGCGCGACGACGAGCGTATAGCGACCACACATATCCGTCCACTTGGGCCGTGAGGGCAAAGGTCATCCGCTCGAGCCGACTCGAGACGGGGAGGGCCGATATCGGCCCGGACGCGGTCGGTATGCAGTCCTTACCGCCAGGGATGGGGCTGGTACGGACCCTGTTACGATATCCCATCACAGTAGAGTTGTCGTCGGGGTCATCATGGACGACCGATACGAGATGGTGGTGTGTCAAAGCGGTACTCTGAAACTCAGAGATCCGGATGACCCCCACTGCTGGATTGCGACCGATTCCCCCGTGGAACTCGAGCAGTAATCCAGCGCCTCCTTCGCGTACCCCTACCCGTTTGTCTCACTCGTCACACTCTCGGCGTCGACACTGTGTCGTACCAATGACAGATTGTAACTCCAGCGACGCGTCGCTCGTAAGCGTTGAATTCGAAAAACGCCAGGACTGGGATTTGAACCCAGAATCCCAAAGGGAACACGCTTTCCAGGCGTGCGCCTTACCGTTCGGCCATCCTGGCTCAGGTTATCCTAACCACGTCCGTGGTTTAACCCTTACGAGATGCGATCACTCCGTCGTGCGGTTGGCCGCCCACACAGCAAGCCGTGGCTCGAGCACATAGGCCCCACCAGCGACGGTACAGCCGACCAGCAACGCGAGCACCAACGCCTGCGTGATCGTCACGATCGGGGCGACAAGCAGCGTATACCCCTGGACGCCGACCAGCACCGACAGGCAGCCGATAATGCCCCACAGCAGGGCCGACGTGGTGCGTGCCTCGAGTCCGAATAGCGCTGAAAGCGAGCCGGTCACGGATTCGTCACCGCCTCACTCGAGGCTCGCGATCGCTTCGATTTCGATACCGACGCCCTTCGGGAGCGCACCGGCTTCGACGGCGCTTCTGGCCGGCGGCTCGTCGTCGAAGTAGTCGGCATAGGCCTCGTTCATCGCCTCGAAGTCGTCGATATCCGCGAGGAAGACAGTAGCCTTGAGGACATCGTCGGCCGACGCACCTGCCTCCGCGAGGACTGCGTCGAGATTGGCAAGCGCCTGTTCGGTCTGGACCGCGATCGGCTCGTCGTCGAGCAACTCCCCGTCGGGCGTCAAGGGGATCTGTCCGGCGGTGAATACGAGCGAGTCGTTGCTGGTCGCTTGACTGTACGCACCGACCGCAGCGGGGGCCTCGTCGGTTTCGATGATGCGTTTCATATCCCACGTCTCGGCCGGCGTTGGCTTAAAACGGAGTGGAACGGGGACCGCACTCAGGCCAGCACGTCGACTTTGTAGCCCGCCTCACGGAGGTCGGCGAGGAACGCGTCGACGTGGTCGGGACCGCGCATCTCGAGTTCGATCTCGACTTCGGTGTCGCTCATCTCGACCTCGCGGGAGGTCCGGTCGTGGTGGATCGCGTAGATGTTCGCCCGATGGGCAGTGAAGATGTCCAGCAGGTCCTCGAGCGCGCCCGGTCGATCCTTCAGGACGGTCCGGATCTTCAGATACCGGCCGGTCTCGACCAGCCCGCGGACGATGACGTTCGTGAGCGTGTTGAGGTCGATGTTCCCACCGCACAGTGCGGGGACGATGATCTCGTCCTCATCGTAGTCGAACGCCTCGAAGAGGACGGCCGCAAGCGGAACCGCGCCTGCACCCTCGACGAGGGTCTTCGAGCGCTCGAGCAAGTAGACCAGCGCGACGGCGATCTCGGAATCGGAGACGGTGACGACCTCGTCGACGTACTCCTGAATGTGAGGGAAGGTCTGCTCGCCGATGCTGCGGGTCGCGATCCCGTCGGCGATCGTATCGACCCCGTCGATCGAGACGCGTTCGCCCTTTTCAAGTGAGGGCGCTGCGCTCGAGGCACCTTCGGCCTGTACCCCGATGACACGTGTGTCCGGTTTCTGTTCTTTGACCGCGGTCGCGATGCCGCTGATGAGCCCGCCGCCGCCGATCGGGACGACGACCGTCTCGACGTCGGGGCAGTCCTCGACAATCTCGAGGCCGATCGTCCCCTGTCCGGCCATTACGTACTCGTCGTCGAAGGCGTGGACGTAGGTTCGGCCCTCCTCGCGTTCGATCTCGTGGGCGCGTTCGGCGGCTTCGTTGTAGTCCCGGCCCGCGAGAACGACCTCGGCACCGTAGCTTTTGGTCGCTTTGACCTTCGAGATCGGCGCGTACTCGGGCATGACGATCTTCGAGTCGACGCCCGATCGCGTGGCCGCAAGCGCGACTCCCTGTGCGTGGTTGCCAGCGCTCGCGGTGACGACACCGGCTTCCTTTTGTTCCTCGGAGAGTGTCGCGATCCGGTTTGTCGCCCCACGGATCTTGAACGCCCCCGTTCGCTGGAAGTTCTCCAGTTTGAGATAGATCTCGGCTCCAGTCATCGCCGAATAGGTGTGTGAATGCTCGAGGGGCGTCTGCCGGGAGGTCTCCCGGACCCGCTCGCGCGCCTCGAGAATATCCGCGAGTTCGAGCATACACCTGTCTACTCGGCGTGGGGTGTAAGGATTACTGTCGGAGAGCGGGGAGCCGTTCCGGGCCCACCGTCGTCCCCCAACAGGAATGTGCTACGGCACGTAGCACGACAGGGAATACAGGGAATGCACGGCGTGTGACGTGCGAATGGAGAAGGGGACCCAGAGTATATAAATCTCATGCACCCGCGGCGAAAGTGAAACCGCAAGCAAGCGGCGGGTTAGAGCAGACGTCAGACGAAGGACAGACAGACGTCATTCGATCTCCCGGACCACGACGACCCGCCATGAAACGACGCGTCGGACGCGGTCGCGAAACGGGCCATCCCCCGGCCACGTCACGTCGACGTCGAGTCGCTCAGGGTCGCCGACGTACACCCAGCAGCGATCGTCCGCGTCTTCCACACCGCTTCCGGCTGCCACCGCGACGCGCACGTAAAGTCCGCTGTCGACGCCTTCGTATCGGTCGAGGCGCTCGAGGCCCGCGTCGTCGACCGCGAGCAGCCGTCCGTCGACGCTGCCTCCAGGTGCGAGCGTCGGATATCGGCCGTCGACCCGATGACACCCCTCGAGGGTTGCGCGGCCGGCGAACTCGTACTGGCTGCTGTCACCGAGGACGGTCGCGACTTGCTCGGGATCGGTCAGCGTTCCGTAGACGAAGACGAACACGGTGGTCCGTTTCAGCGCCAGCGCCTTGCTCGTACTGCTCCAGTCTCGGCACGCGAACAGTCATTCTATCGTGACTACACAAAGCACTTATACAAGTGGTGTGCGCACGATGATATGAATCGCGAGTCCCTCCTGGCCATTGCGACACTCGTGGTCGTGACCGGGGCGGTCACGACCCTGGCGCTCACTGGAGCGGTGTCCGATCCCAGCGAGCCCGAGACGGCCGCTGATGTCGAGCACACCGGCCACGTGTCGCTGGCCGAAATCACGATCAGCGCCGACGAGGTCACCGGCGGCACCGCCACCCTGGCCGTCGATACGTACCTCGAGCACCGTGGCGATCCCGTCACGAACGTCACCGTCGTCCATCGCGCGACCGACACCAAGACCGGTCTCGTCGAGAACACCACCGAACGGGACGTCGAGACGCTGGCCGACGGCTCCGAAGTCGTTGTCACGGATACGGTGTCGGTCCCCCGCAAGAGCAGCTACGAGATCGAGACGTTCGTCTATCGAAACGGCACTCGTACCGATTCGACCAGCCATACTGTCGACGGCGTCGACGCGCTGACGCCCGCGTACGCTGCCACTGACGTCGAGTTCCACCGCTTCGGCGGCGACGCTGGCGGGAGCCCCGCGGACATCCCCGCGATCGGCTACTCGATCGACTCGACGACCGCCAAGACGGCCACGCTGGAGGTCAGCAGCTATCTCACCAATACCGGCGACGTCGCCGAACGTGACCTCGAGCTCGAAGTGAACGCCCGCCAGGCAGCGTCGAACGTCATCGCAGACTCCGCGACCGTCGAGCTGTCGACGATCGAGCCCGGGAAAACCGCGTCACCGACCGTTGCGCTCGATGTCCCAGAGGGGCACGACTACTACCTCGATGCGATCCTCTGGCGGGACGGGACGATCGTCCGGACGAACCGCGCCGCTGCCAACCTCGGCTCCGGGTCGCTGTCCGTCAACGAAACAGCCAGTGAAACCGGACTCGAAGTAAGTGACTTTGCCAGCAGTTCCGACGATTATAGCGCGGCAGCCGACAGCAGCACCGAAACTGACAGCGATGCCGAACGTGCGGACGCGAGTGCTGAGTCGAGTGGGGACGGAACACCTGGATTCGGGATCGCCGTCACCGCTGTTGCAGTCCTCGCCACGATCGCGCTTGCACGGAGGTTCCAATGACTGATACATCGACACAGCCGACGACCGACACTGACCAGCCGACCGAGCAACAGCCACACCAGCGCGATGGCGCTCAGACGGCAGCCAAATCGAACGCCATCAGCGGATTCGATCCACGCTCCAACGAGATCCACCGCTATCTCGCCTGGGGCGCACTCGCCGTCTGCTCGCTGGTGGCCGTGTTCGCCCTGTTTCAGTTCTACGGGAGCGTTACCAGCACCATCGAGCTCTGGGTCGATCCCAAGTTCCAGCCGCCGATCCGCGCCGCGTTCAACCTCGCCGTCCTCCTGACGTCACTGATCGGCATCTCGCTGCTCGTTCGCGAGCTGAAGTGACCGGCTGCGAGCGGGAATCAAACCGTTCTGCCGTTCGTGTCGTTTGTAACGAGCGGCGGCGCTCACAGTCACGCGGGCCCGCGATCACCAACGCGTCGCTCTCGATCGGTGTGACAGACGGAAACTGAAGACAGAAAACGCGACTGAAACGGCGTTACCGTTCCTCGATCGGAACGAACTCCTGGTCCTCCGGGCCGGTGTAGCGGGCGCGCGGACGGATGAGACGGTTGTCCTCCTGGTACTCGAGGACGTGGGCGATCCAGCCGCCGGCGCGGCTCATCGCGAAGATGGGCGTGTACATGTCGATCGGGATGCCGAGCTGGTAGTAGACCGAGCCCGAGTAGAAGTCGACGTTGGGGGCGATGCCCTTCTCGGTGAGCCCCTTTTCCTCGGAGAGGTACTGTTCGATGGTGGTGGTGTACTTGTACCACTTGCTTTCGCCGTTGTTGGCGAGTTCCTCGCTGCGCTCTTGGAGGATCTTCGCGCGGGGGTCTTTGACGTTGTAGACGCGGTGGCCGAAGCCGGGGATGCGCCGCCCTTCTTCAGTGGCTTGCTCGACCCACTCGCGGTGGTCTAAGTCGCTCTCGTCGATCTCGATCAAGACCTCCATGACGTCCTGGTTCGCACCGCCGTGGAGCGGACCGGAGAGGGCGCTGATGCCGCCGGTGACGGCGCTGTAGATGTCGGCCATCGTCGAGCCGATAACCATCGACGTAAACGTCGAGGCGTTCAGGCCGTGGTCGGCGTGGAGGATGAGCGCCTGATCGAACGTCTCGGCGGCGATGTCGTCGGGCATCTCGCCGGTCAGCATGTAGAGGAAGTTCGCCGCGAGCCCGAGGTCGGGGTGGGGATCGACCGGCTCCTCGCCGAGTCGGTAGCGCTCGAAGGCCGCGAGCGCGGTCGGGATCTTGGCCGTGATCCGACGACCCTTCCGGAGCGTCGCCTCGAGGTCGTCTGGGTCGGCGTCTGTTTCGGGTTCAGTGGCCGAGAACATCGAGACTGCAGTTCGCAGCGCCGCCATCGGCTGTTCGTCGGCCGCGGCGAGCCGTTCCATCGTCGCGAGGACGTCCTCACTGACCTCGCGTTCTTCCATGAGCGCGTCTGCAAACGGCTCGAGTTCGTCTTCGGTCGGGAGGTGACCGTTCCAGAGCAAGTACAGAACTTCCTCGTAGCTCGCGCCGCGCGCGAGGTCCTCGATCGTGTAGCCGCGATAGATCAGCCGGCCCGCATCGCCGTCGATCGAGCTGAGTCCCGATTCAGCGACTAACACACCCTCGAGCCCTTTCTTGAGGTCGTCAGACATACTCAGGGATTTCGGACCCTAATGGAAAAGTATTATCGTTTGGTCGGTGTCGGATGATAGCACGCCAAATCGCTGGCTGGCATTACCTTTTCACTCGAGAGTAAAGTGCGTTTCCGAATTGTAGTGGACAAACAGTCAGTTATGCGACGCTGTTGACCGGCACTGGTTGACAATCGGTCACATCCTGTGAGATTCACCCAGCGATGGCTACGACCCGAGTTCGTTCAGCGACCCCAGGAGACGAGCAGTCAGCAATCGCGTGTGCGCGTCGCTGTCCGATCCGTTGGCTCGAGGAGGTCGTCGGTCGAAGAGCGGTCTCCAGCGTCACACCGCTCGACCGGCGAATGGCCCGTCTCGACGAAATGGTCGATCATCGCGCGGCTCAGTGCAACCGCGTCGTCCCCCTTGGTCCGATACTGCCACTCACACTCACCACAGTACGCGCTCGGCACGTTTTCCCCATCGAACGGTGGATAAATCAACGGTTGGGTTCATACGGCGGCGTCTTATGATCCCTGTCGAGCGGCCACGTTCAGGTTACACCATTAACTACAGGGTCGGTGTACGATGCGTGATGGCCGACGCTGACGCGAACAGCCGCCCGAACATCTTGCTCGTCCTGACTGACCAGGAGCGATACGACGTTAGCGCACCCGGCGATCCACAGGTCGAAACGCCGGGAAGCGACTGGCTCTCTGACAGGGGCGTCCGCTTCGAGCAGGCGTTTACACCGATCAGCATCTGCTCGAGTGCCCGCGCGTCGCTGCTGACCGGGCGGTTCCCACACCGTCACGGCATGCTGAACAACTGCCACGAGCCGGACGCGCTCCAGCCGAACCTGCCGACCGACCTACCGACGTTTTCGGAGGAACTTGCCAATAACGGCTACAATCTCAGTTACATCGGGAAATGGCACGTGGGCCGCGACCAGACGCCGGAGGACTTCGGATTTTCGTATCTCGGTGGCAGTGACAAACATCACGACGATCTTGATGCGGCGTTCCGTGAGTACCGGAAAGAGCGCGGCGTCCCCCTCGGCGAACCCTACCTCGAGGATCAAATCTACACCGGTGAGGATCCACGGGACGCCAGCGAGGGGACGCTCGTCGCCGCCACGGCACCGATCGATGTCGAGGATACCCGGGCCTGGTTTATCGCCCAACGGACCATCGAGAGGATCAAAGAATACGCCAATGGAAGTCGATACACGCCGTTCTTCCACCGGACTGACTTTTACGGGCCACACCACCCATACGTCGTTCCCGATGCGAAACCCGATCCCGATACTGTCCCCCGTCCCGATCCCAAACCATATTCGTCGATGTACAAACCTGAAAAGATCAATCGACCCCCGAGTTACGACGAGACGTACGAGGGGAAACCGAATGTACAGAAGAATTACCTCGCTTACCGCGGTGTGGCCGACTTCGACTGGGAAACTTGGGCCGAGGTAATAGCGAAGTACCGGGAGTTCGTCACGCTGATCAATGACCAGCTCTGGCGTATCCTTGAGGCTCTAGAGGAACACGGTCTCGACAACGAGACTGTCGTCGTTCACGCGGCGGATCACGGTGACTTCGTTGGGCATCACCGCCAGTTCAACAAAGGTCCGATAATGTACGACGACACCTACCGGATTCCGCTTCAGATCAGTGGGCCAGACTTCAAGAAGAAATCATCCTGTGAGTCCCCGGTTTACTTACACGATCTCGCGGCGACGTTCCTCGAAATTTGTGGTGTCGACATCCCAGATACGTTCGATTCCCAGAGTCTTGTGCCGTTTCTCGATCCCGAGCGAGAAGACCCTACAGAAATTGATATAACCAACGGGAGGTACGGGAAATCGGGCTACTGGCCCCGATCGATCTTCGGCCAGTACCACGGCGACGAGTTCGGCCTCTACAGCCAGCGGATGGTCCGCACAGACCAGTACAAGTACGTATACAACGGTCCCGACATCGATGAACTGTACGATCTCGAGGCCGACCCCGCCGAATTACAGAATTTGATCGATGATCCCGAATACGATGCTGAGCGACGGAAGATGCGGCAACGGCTTATTAAATGGATGGACAGAACAGAAGATCCGAACCGTATGTGGGTGACAGGCGCGCTCGAGGACGCGTCGTAACGGAAGCGTACGTTTACAATCTCGAAGCGGGTACCCTCGTTTATGATCGCGGACAGCAACGTGGTGGGGGATCGCCGATGACCGAGCACAGTGCAGACGAGTCACCGGCCGAGCTTCGCGAGGAAGCCGCCGAACACGAGGAACTGGCCGACGCCCTCGAGGAGCTCCTCGAAGAGCTCCGCGACGGGGAGCTCAAGGGGTCGCGACTCGAGGGGCTGTTCGACGAGGTCAGCTCGAGCAATCCGAACATCTGGAACATTGTCAGCGCCTTCATCGATGTCGAGGACGGCGAAGCGGTCGTCACGGACGAGTCGAAGCTGGCGCAGGGAAGCTGGGCTCCCGAGATCGTCGAGGGCTGTGATACGATGATCACGCTCGACATCGAGTATGGAATGATGCCCGACGAGTTCAAATACATCGCCGGAAAGAAGCTCAGCCAGCGGATCGAAGAGTTCCGCGAGCAAGCCGCTGAGGCGCGGAACAAGGCCGACGAACTCGAGGCCGACACGGACAACTGAGCAGGATCAGTCGACGACGAGCCGTTCGCGCTCGAATCGGCCGTCAGCATCTGCGCCGTCACGATCGACGCGTGCCCGCCAGCGCCACGAGCCGATCTCGTGGGGCTCGAGCGAACCGATCAGATACGACCGGTCGGGCCACGTCGCCAGCGCAGCGTCGGTATCGCTCGGCCGGGCCGGGCCGCGGGGATGGGAGTGATAGAAGCCGACGATTTCCTCGCCGCGAGCCTCGAGGCGGTCGAAGATCGCCAACTGCTGTTCGGGGTCGATCTCGTAGCGCGTTCGTGGGTTCTCGGCGACGTTGTCGGCGGGGTACTGCGAGTGGACGCGACTCGTCCCGTCGGGCTCGTACGTGCCGCCGAGGACGCCACAGATCTCTTCGGGGCTGCCCTCGCGAGCGCGCTCAAAGATTGCCTCGCGGATAGCGGTCGGCAGGACGATCACGAACTCGAACCAGTAGCCGCGGTGTCCGAAACCGACTCGAGCCCTGCAAGCTCGTCGAACGGAACCGCGATATTCGAATCAGGGCCGTCGAATCGGTCAGGCTGGACGATCGCCGCGAGCGCCTCGAGCGTGTCCACCAGCCGCGGGCCGGGTCGATTGAGATAGTGGTCGCCGTCCATCGCCCAGACGCGCCCCTCTTTGACTGCCGTGAGGTCGTCCCACCCGTCGCGCTCGGTGAGATCTGCGCTGTTGCGTGCGATCTGTGCGAGGCCGAAGCCACAGGGTGCGACGATCACGATTTCGGGATCGTAGTCACGAATTTCTTCCCACTCGCGCGGTCGTGAGCGCTCGCCGACGTCAGCCAGCCCGTACGTCCCGCCGGCCCAGTCGACAAGTTCGGCCGTCCAGTGGCCCGCGATCATCGCGGGGTCGGTCCAGTCGAAGATCGCCACGCGCGGGCGGTCAGACGCGTCGATGTCGGCAGTTCGATCGCGGATGGCGTCGATGCGAGACTCGAGGTCGGCGCGGACTTCGCGAGCGCGCGCTTCGCGGTCGACCGCGCGACCGATCCGCTCGATGTCGTCGAGGACGTCGCCAACGCTGTGTGGATCGGTCGGTACGACCTCGGGATCGGCCGAAATCCGGTCGACGGCGTCGGCGACGACGGTCTCGTCGACCGCACAGACATCACACATTCCCTGCGTGACGATCACGTCCGGCTCGAGATCGTCGAGCGTCTCGACGTCGATCTCGTAGACGCCATCCTCGGTCTCGGCGATCTCGAGGACCTGGCGGTCGATCTCAGCGCTCGAGGCCGACTCGTCGACATCGATTCTCGAGCGGGTAACGGTGGGGGCTTCCGCCGCACTCGGTGGGTAGTCACACTCGTGGGAGACGCCGACCGGCTCGCGTCCCAGTGCAGCCACCATCTCGGTCGCCGACGGGAGCGTCGTGATGATTTGCATGGCCTTTCGTAGGGAGCGAGAAACCAAAAGCAGCCCCGTCGGCTCGCTGGCCTCGCGGGCGCTCGCGAACGCGGACACGTTCGAACAGATATATCATCGCCGTCCGCCCTGGGAAGGGTATGGCAGTCCTCTTACAGCTGCTCGGTGCGAACCCCATCGGCGGACTGGTGCTCGCGATCATCGTTCCGGTCGTCGTCGTCGCGTTCGGAACGTACGTCGGCGTGTTGATGGCGCTGCAGTCGTTTTTCGACGCCTCGTCGTGGCAGGAGGCGATGCGAACCGGCGATACCGAGGAGTAGGAACGTGGTAGTCGATCGGCGTTGCGTGTTGAGCGCCACCGTAACGTGGTGTCCGACTGCGGCCGACACTACACGTCCGTGAGCGCCGCCTCGAGTTCCCGAACCCCATCCTTTGCCGTCCGATCGGGGTTTGCCAGCACGCACACCGGTTGCTCGCCGACGGGGACGAAGCCGAGATCGAGTCGGTCGGCAGTCTCGCGGAGGCCAAGGCCCGCGTCAGCATCGCCCGCGATGACTTTCCGTGCGGGACTCTCGTGGGCACGCAGCCCGAGGTCGTAGCCGTCGATCGCGTCGGTCAGCTCGCGTCTGGTCGTCCCCCGGTCATCCGCGAGGGCAGCTACCGCGGCGTCCAGACTCGAGCGCAGCCCCGAGTCGGTCGTCCGATTGACGAATTGCAGGTCGCGATCGACCAGATCGGCCAGCCCCTCGATCTCGTCGGGATTACCGGGACGGACGACCAATCCCCACTCGCGCTCCCAGCGGTCGAGTTCGGTGGTCTCGACGTCGGCCTCGAGCGGGCCTGCGACCACGGCCACGTCGGGAACGCCCTCCCGGAGTCGTCGTAGGCCCGGCCGGGTACCGACCGAAAGGTAGCGTGGATTTTCGAGACCGTCGAGCAGCCGCGACACGGTCGGGTCGTCCTCCCCGACGGCGAAGAGAGTCGGCGGCCGGACGTCCGGTGAGAACAGCGTGGCGGTGACGGGTTCGCCTGCTTCGAGGTAGTCGGTTTCGGGGCCGACTTCGACGACGCCGTCGGCGTCGGCGAGGCTGGTCGTCGCGCCGCTGCCCTTGTCGACGGGGTAGACGAGCGTCTCACCATCGCCGTCGGTGACTAAGCCAACGGGCATGAGCCGATGACGGCCCTCCTCGTAGCGTTCCTGTCGGGCCAGCCGGCCGGTAACGGTCGCCGACGCGGGTTCGGGGAGTCCGGCGGCCTCACTGATCGCCGGCGCGACGAAAGTGCGAAAGACCATCATCGCGGAGACGGGATAGCCCGGGAGACCGACGTAAGCAGAGTTATCTAGCCGGCCGATCAGCATCGGCTTGCCCGGCTTGACGCTCACCCCGTGGAGCAGCAACTCGCCTTGCTCTTCGATGACGCGGTAGATGACGTCGACCGCGCTCGCGCTGGTCGACCCCGAGGAGAGGACGAGATCACACTCGTCGGCAGCCTCGCGGAGAATCCGCTCCATCTCGTCCTGCTCGTCGCCAGCGTGGGGATAGAGGACGGCCTCGCCGCCCGCGTCTTCGACGCCCGCAGCGATCGTGTAGCTGTTGACGTCGTAGATTTCCCCGCGCTCGCTCGCGAGGTCCTCACCCGGCCGTACGAGTTCGTCGCCGGTCGAGACGATGCCGACGCGCGGCTTGGCCCGGACTGGTACCTCGCCGACCCCGAGCGCCGACAGCAGGCCGATATCTCGAGGCGTGATCTGCGTGCCGGGACCGAGTGCGCGCTCGCCTGCGGCGACGTCCGCGCCGGCGAACATGACGTTGTCGCCGGGAGCGACCGCGGTACGGACCAGCACATCATCACCCTCCTGATCCATGTCTGTGCGCTCGACCGGGACCATCGCGTCGGCACCGTCGGGCATCACTGCGCCGGTCGAGATTTCGGCCGCCTGGCCCTCCTCGAGCGCGACGTCCGGCTCTTCGCCGGCGTGAACCTCGCCGACGACCGCGAGCCGGGCGGGATCGGCCTCGTCAGCACCGAACGTATCCCGTGCTCGGAGGGCGTAGCCGTCGAGGCTCGCCCGGTCGAACCCCGGAACGTCGAGTTCGGCGTCGAGTCGCGCCACCAGCACCCGGCCCCGCGCCTCCGCGAGCGGGACGCGTTCGATGCCAGCCTCGAGCGCCAGCGAGTCGATCGCCTCGCGTGCCTCCGCGGGCGTGGCGAGATCGCGAAATTCCTTGCGGTTCATAACGGCCTTTCGGGTGCCGAGGCTAAAAACGTCGGTCGAATGCGCCGGTTCGACACGATCTGGCAGCCCCTCGGGGCTTTCGTCATCGTCGATATACGTTCGTGTTATAATACTCGCGTCAAATGGTAGTTTGTCCCGAAACAGGGCGACATATGAAGGGTTTTAGCGTCTGGTCACGAACGATCCGTCGTGGCTTTTCGCTCGAGCGACGTTCCAAACCCCGTCCGGTGGCTGCTGCTCGCGGTCGGCTACCTGCTCGCACGGGTCGGCGTGATCGACGTGCGACGCGCCGAGCGGACGACCGACCTCGCCTGGCCCCGCATCGTCACGGGAATCGCGCGAATGTCCAAATCCGCGGCGGATGTCGCGATGGTCGGGATCGCGCTCGGGCCGGCGGCGATCGCCGGCGTCGGGCTGGCGACCCCCTACTGGGGGCTTGCCTTTGCGGTTGGCGGTGGGGTCGCCGGCGCGACCATTAGTCTGGTCTCCCAGCGATACAGCGGTGGGACCGCTGCGGGCCTCTCGCGGGCGGTGACGACGAGCGGCGTCATCGTTGCCCTGATCTTACTGCCGCTCGCTGCCGTTTACGGGGTGGGTGCTGAGCGACTGATCGCACTCGTCGGCGACGACGCCGCCGCGATCACCTTCGGGGCGGACTACCTCCGGGTCGTCGCCGTCGGCGTCCCGCTGGCGGGGCTGAATCTCATCGGCAGCCGGACGCTCGTCGGTGCCGACGACGCGTGGACGCCCATGGTCCTTCGAGCGGGCGGCGCAGTCGTCAACGTGGCACTCAATGCGGTGTTGCTCTTCGTCCTCGAGTTCGGCGTCGTCGGCGCGGCGATCGGCACCGTCGTCGCGAACGCGCTCGTCCTGACGGCGTTCAGCATCGGTTTCACGGTCGGCCGGCTGCCGCTGCTCGGTGCGTTCCCCGTGACGGTCAGTATCGCGTGGCCGTCCGTGACGGGCGACGAGATCCGCGACGTGCTCACCATCGGGATGCCGCTGGTGTTCACCAACGTCGCACGGCGGGCCGCCCAGTTCCCGATGCTCGCGATCGTCGCGCTCTTCGGGCCGAACGTCCTCGCCGCCTACGTCGTCGCCCGGCGCGTCCGGGATCTGATGGACACGCCCGGCTGGGGCTTTTCACTGGCTTCGAGCAGTCTGGTTGGTCAGGAGTTAGGCACCGGTGACGAAGGGGACGCCGACGCCTACGGTCGCGAGGTGCTCTGGTTTGGCACCGGCGTCTACGTCGTCAGCGCGGCGCTCGTGTTCGGCTTCGCCGACTGGATCGGGCGTCTGTTCGTAAGCGATCAGTCGATCCTGCCGCTCGTGAGCACGTTTATCGCCGTCGCCTGCGTCAGCGTCGTCTTCCGCGGTATAAGCGGCGGCGCGACAGGGCCGCTTCGTGCCAGCGGTGACACCCGCTGGCCGTTCTACGGGCAGGTACTCGGGCTGTATGGCTTCGCGCTTCCCGTCGCTCTGGTCGGTGCCGTCTCGATTCCGGTTCCGTTCCTCGAGGCCGTGACGCCGCTGGGCATCGGTGCGCTGTATGCCGCGTTGATCCTCGAGACGTTCGTCCCCGCCGCGGTCACGTACTATCGGTTTACGACCGGCCACTGGAAGACAATCAGCCGGGCGTATCGGCCCGACTCGTCGGCAGGCGACTAACTGATAGCTGTCTCGGGCGGAACGATTACAATCCCGCTGCTGGTTTCACATGGTATGTCACGGCTTGCCGGATCCGACCGCGAGCGCATCGCCGCCCTCTTCGATCGCCACCTCGAGGTCGGCCTCCATCATGGGGCACAGCTGGCTGTCTTCGTCGACGGCGATCTCGTCATCGACCTCGCTGGTGGCACAACGGGACCCGACGGCGACAGGGAGACCCACGAGACGCGTCACGTACTGTTCTCGTGTACGAAACCCTACGCCGCGGTGACGCTGCACTCGCTCGTCGAGGAGGGTGCGCTCGCGTACGACGACCGCGTCGTCGACCACTGGCCCGAGTTCGCCGAGGAGGGCACCGACAAGGCCGCTATCACCGTCCGACAGGTGCTCAGCCACACCGCAGGACTGCAAAAGAGCACGATCGACGATCGGCCGACCGTCTGGAGTGACTGGGACACCGTCATCGAGACGCTCGAGGACCAGGACCCGCTCTCGCCGCCGGGCGAGGTGCCGGCCTATCACGCGCTGACCTTCGGCTGGCTGGTTGGCGAACTCGTCCGCCGCGTCTCCGGGACGCCGATCGAACGCGCTGCCGCCGACCGCGTCTTCGGGCCGCTCGATATGGCACAGACGGGCATCGGCCTCCGGGAAGCCGAGGACGACGACGTGGCGACGGTCGTCGGCTTCGAGCCGTTCGACCGCTGTCGGGACCCCGGTGAGGGACTCGGCGACAACGCCGCGGTCGCGGCCCCGTTCAACGCCGAGACGGTCCACCGCGCGGTAGTCCCCGCGGCCAACGGGATCGGCACCGCCCGCGACATGGCCCGCTTTTATGCCTGTCTGGCAAACGGCGGTGAACTCGAGGGGGCCCGTCTCCTCAAGCCCGAGACCGTCGAGCGGATGACGCGTCTCGAGGCCGAGACGGAGTCCGACGGGACGCTCGACCGCGAGGCGCGGTTTGCGCTTGGCTTCTGGAAAGGGGGGACGACGATCGCACCCTACGGCTCGCTCTCGCCCGAGCACGTCTTTGGCCACGCCGGCCTTGGGAGCAGCGTCGGCTGGGCCGACCCCGAAGAAAACGTTGGCTTCGCGTACATCACGAACGGGGTCCGCGACGGGTCGTACGAACACCTTGCCCGCGTGAACGCGCTGGCCGACGCCGTTCGGCTTGCGCTGCGGTAAGTATCCGACTCCTGTCGATCACGTTCAGCACACTCGCGACCCGTCGTGTAGAGACGCCGGACCGTCGGTCCAGCAGACCGTCTCAGGCCTTCGGCGAGAGATGCCCGGCAAAAGTCTGGAACAGGATCGTCTCCTCGGGAACGTAGAACGTGTCCGTGGCGAACTCGTAAACGTTCTCGGGAGTTTCGGCTTCCCAGACGATGTAGGCGAACTCATCCTCGACGGTCTCTTGTTGCATGTCGATCGTGGCCTCCTCGTGATCGAACTCCGCGAAGAGGTCCTCGAAGAGCCCCTCGATCTCCTCGAGGCCGTGGAACGTCCCCATGTTCGTCACGATCACCGACTCGTCGGTGTAGTCCTCCATAACGGCCTCGAGGTCTTGCTCGCCGAATGCCGTCAGGTGGTGGTCGAGTACGTCATCAGTCGTTGTCATTCGGATCCCTCAATGTGGGTTGGCAACACATGTCGATATCAAGGTTGTGGAAGAACGACTCCCTCTCGAGGGTGTTACGGATTGGCTTCCCAGTTCTCGACGGCAACCGTCTCGCCGGCTGGGATCCCCTCACGATCATCGTCGACGACCACCCAGCCATCCGCCAGCGCGACGCTCGAGAGCACGCCTGACCCGCTCGCCCGGGTCGGGATCGCCGTGTACGCGGGTTCGTCGCGGGGGACGTCCTCGTCGCGGGTCTCGAGGCGCACCCGCGCGAACGTCCGCGTGCCAGGCTCGCTCGGGATCTTGCGCTCGAGTCGGGCCTGTGTCGTCGGGTGGGGATCGGGTTCTGTGCCCTCGAGCCAGCGCAACGTCGGCCGCAGAAACTGAACGGCGTTGATGATGCAGGCGACTGGATAGCCGGGCAATGCGAGTACGGGCGTGTCCTCGACGATTCCCAGACAGACCGGATGGCCGGGTTTGAGCCCGACGCCGTGGACCAGCACCTCACCCAGGTCGTCGATCACCTCCGGCAGCAAGTCCCGCTTACCGACCGAAGAGCCCCCAGTCGTGACGACCACGTCCTTCGTCAGATCGCGCTGGATTGCCACGCGCAGCGACTCGGGATCGTCGGTGACCACGTCGCGGTACGTGGCGCGAGCGCCCCAGCGCTGGGCCAGCCGCGACACCGTGAGCCCGTTGGTTTCGACGACTTCACCGGGGTCGGGATCGGCCTCGACCAGTTCCTCGCCGGTCGGGATCACGCCGACCGTCGGTTGCTGTGCGACCGCAACTTGCCCATAGCCCGCCGATCGCAACAGGCCCAGATCCGACGGTCGGAGCCGATGGCCCGCCTCGTAGAGCTGTTGCCCTTCCTCGATGTCCTCGCCGATCGGCGCGACGTTTTCGCCCTCCGCGACGGCGTCTTCGACCTCGAGGTCGCCGATCGATTCGCGTTCGGTGACGCGTTCGATCATGACGACGGCGTTGGCCCCCTCGGGGAGGGCGCTGCCGGTGTGGACCCGCGCGGCCGTCCCCGGGTCGATGCGGTCGGCAGTAGCGTGGTCCTCGTCGACTGCGTCGGGCTCGGTCAGTTCTAACACCTCCGGGGAGCGCCCGCTGGCCCCGAAGGTGTCCGCGGCCCGGACGGCGTAGCCGTCCATGGCCGCCCGTCGATAATGGGGGACGTTTCGGGCGGCTGTAACGGGTGCGGCAAGCACGCGGCCGTCAGCACGCGCGACATCGACGGTCTCGGTCCCACAGGGGACGTCGGCGTCCCCACGATCTGCGACAGCCTCTCTGAGAATCCGGCGCGCCTCGGCGACCGGCGTCCGCACCTTGAACCCGGCTTCCGTGCGCTCGCGGTCCGCTCCTTCCATACGGTGACTCGAGTCGCCGGACGCCAAAAGCATGGGGGCCCGTGGAGGGCAAATCGCCGCGACCGCGGGGTTTTTCGTAGCGGCGTTCAAACCTGTATCCATGTCAGCGCTCCGCGACGCGTTGCGGGACCTCTCCGAGGACGTCTTCTTCGATCTACTCGAGAGCGAGGACGCCTATCTGCTCGTGCTTGACGTCCCTGGAGTCACCGCCGAGTCGCTCGACCTCGCGATCGAGGACGGTCGCATCTCCATCGATGCCACCCGGGAAAAGGAGCCGACCGAAGACTACCAGTACATCGAGGAGAACCGCTCGCTCTTTCTCGATGTCGATCTTCCGCTGCCCGACGACGCATCCGACGCCAACGCCGAGGCGACGGTCGACCGGGGCGTCCTCGAGTTGGTGCTGCCGAAACGAGGTTCCAGCGACGAGACAACGATCGAGATCGTCGACGAGGACGCCTAACACGGGGGTGAGTGAGACTGGCCTCTCTTCGCGCATACAAGCGCTTCGTCATCGTCGCATGGCAGTTCCTCCCGCTGTTGCTCGCCTACGCCCGTGACCGGCGGCGCTTTCTCCTGTTTGGCCGCCCCCGGCAGGTCGGCCACGAGACCCACAGCCGCCGAGCCGAGCGGTTGCTCGACTCGCTGTTGACGCTGGGGCCGACCTTTATCAAACTCGGGCAGTTGCTGTCGACCCGTCCCGACATCCTCCCACCGGCGTACATCGACACCCTCGCGTCCCTGCAAGACGCCGTGCCGCCGGCACCGTGGCCCGAGGCGAAACAGGTGCTCGAGGACGAACTCGGCCCCGTCGACGAGCGCTTTGCGGAATTCGATACCGAGCCGATCAGCGGCGCGAGTCTGGGACAGGTCTATCGGGCGCGACTCGACCCCGAAACGGAGCGGACGCGGGCCGACCCGACCGACGATGCCAGTCGCGAGGTCGCCGTGAAGATCCGCCGCCCGAACATCGAATCGCTCGTCAACGCCGATCTACGGGTCATCAAGTGGTCGCTGCCGATCCTGCTGTATTTCGTCGGCGAAGCGCGCGCGTTCTCACTCGAGAACTTGGCCGACGAGTTCTCGAAGACGATCCGCGAGGAGATGGACTACGAGCGCGAAGCCAAGATGCTCACCGAGATCCGCGCGAACTTTGCCGACGACGATCGGTTTCGCATTCCCGACGTGATCGAGAGCCACTCCGACTCGCGCGTGCTCACGATGGAGTACATCGGTGGGACGAAGATCAACGAGCTCGAGGAACTCGAGCGCAAAGGGATCGACCGAACACAGATTGCAGAGAACTTAGAGCGGTCGTACCTCCAGATGATCATCGACGATGGGGTCTTCCACGCCGATCCCCACCCCGGCAACCTTGCGGTGACCGACGAGGGGAAGATCGTCTTCTATGACTTCGGGATGTCGGGACGGGTCGATTCGTTCATTCAGGACAAGATCGTCGACTTCTACGTCGCTGTCGCCAACCAGGACATCGACGGCATCCTCGACGCGCTGGTCGAGATCGGGACGCTATCACCCGACGCCGACCGCGGTGTGATGTCCGAGGTGATGGAGATCGCCATCCAGGACGCCCGTGGTGAGGACGTCGAACAGTACCGGGTCAACCAGATCGTCGGCCAGATCGAGGACTCGATCTACGAGTTCCCCTTCCGGCTTCCGAAAAACCTCGCGCTCGTCCTCCGGGTCGCGACCGTCGTCGAAGGCGTCTGTGTCACTCTCGATGAGGACTTCGATTTCATCGCGACGGCGACCGACTTCCTGACCGAAGAAGGGTATCGCGAGGAAACCATCCGAAACTATATCGACGAGACGGGCCAGCAGCTCCGCCGAAGCGGCGAGTCGCTGACTCGACTTGCACCCAAGACCGAGCGCGCACTCGACCGACTCGACCGCGACGACCTCTACCTCCGCATCGGCGTCGAAGACTCGGACAAGGTCTTCGAGAACCTCGCCAAGCGCATGATCTACGGCATGCTGTTGACGATGTCGCTGTTCTCGACCGGCGTGCTCTACGCGCTCGAGGCCCCCCTTGGATCGATCGTCGCAGCGGCCTTCTCGGTGGTCGTGCTGATCCAACTCTACCGGTCGTTTCGCTCACCCAAATCGATCGGTGCACGGCCACAGTTTACGCGCCAGAACCTCCGCCAGCGCCGCGGCGAGGAATGAGACGCGCTTCCACCGAGTGGCCGCCCAACGTTTCTTGCGGTGTCGGGTCGAAACACAGCTATGGACTACGATCGGATCGCCGACCTGTCGCTGACGATCGCGTCGGTCGAAAGCGAGCGCCGCGAGCGCGAGACCTCGAGCGACTTCACCCGTGTCACGACTGAATTTGCGCTTTCGGGACCGACACCGGACGGCGACGGGACGGTTACGGGACGCGGTGAGGACGTGACCTACGACACCGAAGATCACGACCGGCTGGCTGAGACTGGCCTGCCGGAACTCACCGGCGAATACACGTTCGAGTCGTTTTCCAAGCGACTCGCGGCCCTCGATCTCTTTCCCGGCGGTGCACCCGACCGTGAGGTCTTTCGCAACTACCGGCGGTGGGGCATCGAGAGTGCGGCGCTCGATCTCGCGTTGCGACAGGCCGAGACAGACGTTGCGAGCGTCCTCGAGCGGTCGCTCGAGCCGGTTCGGTTCGTCGCCAGTACCCGCCTCGGCGAGCCGCCGACGACCGACCGACTCGAGGTCCTACACGAACAGGTCCCCGACCTCGACTTCAAACTCGATCCGACGCCCGAGTGGGACGCTGATCTCGTCACCGCCATCGACGAAACGGTCGGCACTGACGCGGTCCGCATCCTCGATCTGAAAGGCCAGTACGAGGGCACCGAGGTCGACGTGCCGGCCGATCCCGAACTATATGAACTCGTTCTCGAGGGATTCCCAAACGCCATCATCGAGGATCCGGCGCTGACCGACGAGACGCGGCCGCTGTTCGAGGACTCGGCGGTTCGATCGCGCGTCTCGTGGGACGCGCCGATCCACGGGCTCGAAGACGTCGAAGCGCTGCCGTGGGAGCCTGACTGGCTGAACGTCAAACCGTCGCGCTTTGGCTCGCTCGCGTCGCTGCTCGAGACGATCACCTACTGCAACGAGCGCGGGATTCGGCTGTACGGCGGCGGTCAATTCGAACTCGGCGTGGGTCGCGGGCAGGTTCAGATGCTTGCCTCGCTGTTCTACCCCGACAGCCCCAACGACGTTGCCCCGCGGGCGTACAACGAGCCCGCAGTCGGTGACGGGCTGCCGGCGAGCCCGCTCGAGCCAGCCGGCGAGTCCGTCGGATTCCGCTGGTAGCGGCTGGCCCGTTTAGCCACATCATGACAACAGGATCGTAATCACTCGAGCGGAACGTCTGTTCGGCCACCAACACTTTACGTGATGGTGACAAGATTGAGAAGTCCGGGGTGGACTGGATGGATGTGAGTGCTGTGGTCCAGCCTGGATGTGAGTTTTTCCCGGACGTTCCACGGGTTTCGATTCCGCTGTAAAATAGCTGGGGGTTCGTCGCTCGCCAAAGGGTGTGTCCGCCGATGCTCGAGACGGCCGGATCCGACCTCGCAGTGACGGAGATAGTCCTGTTAGCACACCGAACAGGCTCCAGCGGCCATTCCAAACGGTTTATGGCCGTCGGTTGATTACGCCGGGACATGGCGAAACAGCAGACCGAAGTTCGCGATCTCCAGGAAGGCAGCTACGTCATGATCGACGATGCTGCGTGTAAGATCAACGCCTACTCGACCGCCAAGCCCGGCAAACACGGCAGCGCCAAGGCGCGCGTCGAGGCCAAGGGTGTCTTCGACGGCAAGAAACGCTCGCTGTCCCAGCCTGTCGACGCCAAGATCTGGGTGCCGATCATCGAACGCAAAAACGGACAGGTCGTCTCCGTCGACGGCGACGACATGCAGGTCATGGACTTAGAGACCTACGAGACCATCACGATGCGCATTCCCGAGGACAAAGATGTCTCGCCCGACGAGAACATCGAGTACCTCGAGATGGAAGACCAGCGAAAGATCGTCTAATGTTTCCTGGGGCGGCCGACGAGCGCGAGGGGACCGACACGGCGGCCGATGCCGACCGTGGAGATGCGAACTTCGTGGTCGTCGGTGCGCCCCTGGACGCCACGACGACCTTTCAGCCGGGAACCCGGTTCGGGCCCCGGCGAATCCGTACGTTTGCCGAACCGTTCGACGATTACGACCACCGGACGGACCAGCATTTCTCTGAACTGGGCGTCGTCGACCGCGGCGACATCCGCGCGTGGGACGATGCACAGGAGTACCTCGACTACCTGACGAGTACGCTACGCGAGTCCGTCTGGAACGACGCCGTCCCACTGCTCCTAGGAGGTGAGCACACCGTCTCGCTCGCGGGCGCACGCGCGGTCGAACCTGACGTGTTCGTCTGCCTCGACGCCCACCTCGACCTCTATGGTGCCTACGACGGGAACCCGCTCTCCCACGCTGCCGTTACCCGACGGATTCTCGAGGACGTCGACACGGTCGAAGAGGCGATTATCCTCGGTGCGCGCACTGGCAGCGAAGCCGAGTGGGAGCGCGCCGCGGCGGACGACGTGACCGTGGTGCCGCCCGAGGACGTGGCTGACTGGGATCCTGGCGATCGACTCGCCGATCGCGACGTCTACCTGAGCGTCGACATCGACGCCGCCGATCCCGGCTTCGCGCCAGGCACCGGGACGACCGAGCCGTTCGGCCTCGAGCCCCGGGAACTCCGTGACGTCGTCCGTGCGGTCGCACCCCACGCTGACGGCTTCGACGCCGTCGAAGTCAACGACCGCGACGACGGGCAGGCGGCCGCGCTGGCTGCCAAACTCGTTCGCGAGTTCGTCTTTTCGCACGCCAGCGGCGTCGACACATAGCCATCGGCCACGCGAGAGCGCACGTTTTTCCCACTCCGCCCGAACTCCCGAGTATGCTCGAGACGACGCTGTGTTTCCCGCTCCGGGATAGCGATTCCAACGTGGGTCGCGACGTGCTCCTCATCGAGAAACGCCGCGGGCTCGGCGAGGGCTGGTACAATGGCCCTGGCGGAAAATGCGAACCTGGCGAGACACCCCCAGAGTGTGCTATCCGCGAAACGCGCGAGGAGGTCGGCCTCGAGGTCACAGCCCTCGAGAAAGCCGGCGAGCTTACCTTTCTGCTCGACGGCGACACACACTCGGTCTGTCACGTCTTTCGGACGCGGTCGTTTACCGGCGAGCCGACCGCGTCCGACGAGGCTCACCCGGAATGGATCGCCATCGAAGACGTGCCATATGACCGGATGTGGGACGACGATCACCTGTGGCTCCCCGGCGTGCTCGAGGGGCGGACCGTCGTCGGCGAGTTTCGGTTCGAAGGTGGCGAGCCCTTAGACGAGGCCGAGTTCGTCGCTCACGATCTCGAGTGGGACGTCTCGGTGTGATCGCTCGATTGCCACTTTAGGGTTTCAGTACGACCTTGCCCGAGCTCTTCCGGTCCTCGATGTACTGGTGAGCGTCGGCGGCGTCTGCGAGCGCGAACGACTCGCCCAGTACGACCTCGAGATCGCCGCTTGCGAGTCCCTCGGTGAGATCCGGAACCGCCTGCATGATCCTGCTCGGGTCGTGGGTGGCTGCCTGACCGAGGTGGAATCCTGTGACGGTCTTGTTCTCGAAGAGCAGCCGCTTGTTGCTGACCTCGGCGGGGACGCCGCTGGCGACGCCGTAGGTGACCATCCGGCCGAAGTGGGCCATCGCGTCGAGGCTGCGCTCGAAGACGTCGTCGCCGACGCTCTCTAAGACGAGATCGACGCCTTTCCCATCGGTTTCGTCCGCGATTACCTCGCGGAAGTCCGTTTCGGTGTAGTCGATCGGATGGTCACAGCCCAACTCGGCCGCGAGCTCGAGCTTTTCCTCCGAACTCGCGGTCCCGAAGACCTCCGCACCGGCGTTCGACGCCAACTGGACGGCAGCTGTGCCGACCCCGCCCGCGGCGGCCTGGATCAGGACTGACTCGCCGGCCTCGAGGCCACCCCACGCGAACAGACAGCTATGGGCGGTGAGAAACTGGATCGGGAAGCCAGCGGCTTCCTCGAGACTCATCGCCTCCGGAACCGGAAAGAGCATCTCGGTGGTCGCGACGACGGACTCGGCGTAGCCGCCGGTTTCGACCATCGCGACAACGCGGTCGCCCTCCGAGACGTCCTCGACGCCGTCACCGACTGCGTCGACCCGTCCTGCGGCTTCCATCCCCGGAACGTATGGTGGCTCGGGACCGCCGGGATAGTGGCCGCGACGCTGCATGATGTCCGCGAAGTTGATCCCGGCCGCCTCGACGGCGATGCGGACCTCGCCCGGCCCCGGGTCCGGTTGCTCGATGTCGACAACCTCGAGTCGGTCGCTGTCGCCGTATTCTGTTACCTCGATTGCGTCCATACTACTCCTGCGGGCGACAGGCGGATAAACCTCTGAGAACCGGAGGAAACGACCGGGCAGTTGTGGGACGTGGTGTCGTTACGATAGACGGGGACGGGATTCGTTACCCGAGACGCTACAGCTGGTCGATGATCTCGTCGGCGAACGTCGACAGCGCTGCCTCTCGGTCCTCGTTCTGAATACCGATAATGGCGTGATCGAGACTCAGTTCCTCGAGCCGACTGAAGTACTCGCGGAACCACTCGACGCCAGCCCGGAAGCCGAGATGCAGCGGCTCGGGCTCGGCCGTTCGGTCGTCGGCCAACTCGACGCGCACCGCGATGGCAAACGGTTTCTCACCGGCGCGGTCGCGCCAGTCGTGGAGGTAGGTCTCGAGTGTGCGTTCGGGCAAGTGATAGAACAGCCAGCCATCGCCGTGCTCGGCGATCCACTCTTTCGACTGGCGGGCGTGGCCAGTCGGGAGCAGTGGGATCGTCTCACTGGTCGGCTTTGGGACGACATCGAGGTCTCCCTCCAAGGTCCCCCACTGCCCCTCGAGAGCGGGAAAGTCCTCGCGCCAGACCGTTCGGATGGCGTCAACGGACTCGCGAAACAGCTGCCCGCGGTTGTCGGGATCGACGTCGAAGGCAGGGTACTCCGGATCGCGGTCGCCGGAGGCGATCCCGAGGACGAGCCGCCCGTCCGAGAGTTGGTCGACCGTCGCCGCGGATTTGGCGACGTGCAGTGGGTGGCGAAGTGTGAGGACGACACTCGAGGTGCCGAGCGCGATGTCGTCGGTCTGGGCCGCGACGTGTGAGAGCCACGGCCAGGTGTCGAACGTCTGGCCGGCGTCGCCGAACTTCGGCCAGTCGGTCGGGACGTCACGCGCCCAAAGGCCGTCGAAACCGACCGCCTCGGCGTGTTCGGCGAGTCGGAGTTCGGCGTCGATATCCGGCTGCGAGCGGTTCGTTCCGGTCAGCGGGAAGCCAGCACCGAAGGTCAGCCCGTCGTGGTCGAACAGCCGTCGGTAGCCAGCGTTTACGTGTCCTCCGGAGTGCATTCGATCGTGCTATCGGGCGAAGCAGTATGACGATGGCGTTGTCCGACGGCCGTTGTCGGGCCACCACGTGCCAGTTACTGGATCACTCGCGTTGAATGACTGTGTTGCCACTCGGGCGACGCGAAAAAGTGGAGAATTCGAGATGGCAGTGGCAGCCTGGTCGTCAGTCGAGCCGATCAGTCGTCGGCGGGTGCAGCGCCGGAGCCTTCCTGGGCCTGCTCTTTGGTCCAAGAGAGCTTGCCGCCGGCTGCGAGGATTGCGCGCTCGCGCTCGGAAGCGTCGAGCGTCGCCGTGTACTCGTCCTCGCCGTTGACGCGGACGGTGAACTCTTTCTGACCGGAGGTGACGGCGTCGTAGACGTCGTCGACGATCTCGACGTCGTCGCCCTGCTCGATGTTCTCGTAGGTGTCCTCGTCGATCGTCAGCGGGACGATGCCGAAGTTGAAGAGGTTCGCACGGTGGATGCGTGCGAAGCTCTGTGCGAGGACGCCCTCGATACCGAGGTACATCGGGCACATGGCAGCGTGCTCACGCGAGGAGCCCTGGCCGTAGTTCTCGCCGGCGACGAGGAAGCCGCCGTCGGCGTCAGCGGCGCGCTGGGCGAAGGTCTCGTCGACACGGCTCAGGGTGAACTCCGAGAGCTTGTCGATGTTCGACCGGTACATCAGGATGTCCTGCGTCGCAGGGATGATATGGTCGGTCGTGATGTTGTCCTCCATCTTGAGGAGGGCGTCGCCCTCGATGTCGGAGTCGAGCTGGTCTTTCAGCGGCACGTCGCCGATGTTCGGGCCCTTGACGAGCTCGTCGTCGGGGGCCTCGTCGGGCGTGATGAGGTCGGTCTTCGAGCCGTCGTACTCGTCGGGCAGCTCGATACCGGGTGCCTCGAGGTCGCCGAGTTCGTCGGCGAGGTCGCGCGGGTCGATGATCTCGCCTTTGATCGCCGCAGCGGCGGCGACTTCCGGCGAACAGAGGAAGACGTTGTCGTCCTCGATACCCGAGCGGCCCTCGAAGTTGCGGTTGAACGTCCGCAGCGAGACCGAATCAGAGGCGGGGACGTGGCCGATGCCGATACAGGCACCACACGTCGCTTCCGAGAAGTTGACGCCAGCGGCCATCATCTCCGCGACCCACCCCTCACGGGCGAGCATCTCGGAGGCCTGCTTGGAGCCGGGCGCGACGATCATCTCGGTCGTCGGGTTGACCTCGCGGTCCTCGAGCATCTTCGCGGCCGGGAGGATGTCCTCGTAGCCGCCGTTGGTACAGGAGCCGACGATGACCTGTTCGACGGACTGGCCGGCGACTTCGCTGACGGGCACGACCTTGTCCGGCATCGAGGGCTGGGCGATCAGCGGCTCAAGGTCGGAGAGGTCGACGACGATCTCATCGTCGTACTCGGCGTCGTCGTCGGGCTGGAGTTCGACGTACTCGTCGCCACGGTTGACGCGCTCGAGGTAGTCTTTGGTCTGCTCGTCGGTCGGGAAGATCGACGTGGTCGCACCGAGCTCGGTGCCCATGTTGGTGATGGTCATCCGCTCGGGTGCGGTGAGCGACTCGACACCGGGGCCGGTGTATTCGAGGATCTTGCCGACGCCGCCCTTGACGGTCAGCCGTCGCAGGAGCTCGAGGATGACGTCTTTCGCGGTGGCCCACTCGGGGAGTTCGCCCTCGAGGCGGACGTTGACGACTTCGGGCATCTCGATGTAGTAGGGAGCGCCACCCATGGCGACGGTGACGTCGATCCCGCCAGCGCCGATGGCGAGTTCGCCGAGACCGCCGGGGGTCGGCGTGTGGCTGTCCGAGCCCAGCAGGGTCTTGCCGGGGGCCGCGAAGTTCTCGCGGTGGACGTTGTGACAGATGCCGTTACCGGGGCGAGAGAAATACGCGCCGTAGGTACCGGCCGCAGAGCGGAGGAAACGGTGGTCGTCAGTGTTCTTAAAGTCGAACTGATAGGTCTGGTGGTCACAATACTGTGCGGCGATTTCGGTCTGGACCTCGTCCAGCCCCATGGCTTCGAACTGGAGCCAGACCATGGTCCCGGTCGTGTCCTGTGTGAGAACCTGGTCGATCTCGATCCCGATCTCCTCGCCGGTCTCGAGTTCGCCCTCGACGAGGTGGTCGTCGAGAATCTTCTCGGTGAGCGTCTGTCCCATAGCACACCGAAATGGGCCGTCTATCATGATAAAACCAGCGTGTTTCTACGAAGCGTAACCGTCATGAGAGTATCTCAATTGGTAGTCTGAACGTTCTTCGTGTGATAAGTGTACGCCCACCAGAGATTTGGTCCGCCTCGGGACTAGTGGTTCGTCACGCCTGCCGTTGCGGGTCGAACCGATCGCGGTTCTCTGGTTCGACTCGCACGTCGACGCGTGACGGAGTACTAGCGTGTCAGGTGGTACCGACTCCTCGAGAGGTCGCGAACGGACATGCTTTTCTCGTCGCCGCGGCGTTAACACAGGTATGTTCCGTTCCGGTGCTTTCGTCGCCGACCACGTCTCGCCGACGACCGACGCGCAGATTCAGCCCAACGGCGTGGACCTCACTGCCGACATCGTCTTCGAGCAGCTAGAACCGGGCCGCATCGGCACGGAAGACAAGGAGATCGGCGACCGCGTTGCCCGCCCCCTCGAGGAACTCAAGGAAGCCGACCCCGACACCTACTACCTGCCAAAAGGTGCCTACGTGGTCCGCTACGGCGAGCGGATCGCGATTCCGGAGGGGCACGTCGGCTTCGTCTACCCCCGGTCGTCGCTCATGCGCAACTCCTGTATGCTCAACACGGCGGTGTGGGACGCCGGCTACGAAGGTCGTGGCGAGGGCCTGTTGCAGGTCCACCACGACATCGAACTCGAGCGCGGTGCCAGAATCGCCCAGCTCGTCTTCGCCGAGGCCGACCACGAGGACGTCTACGACGGCAGTTATCAGGGCGAGAACCTCGAGTGACCGGCGACTGGCGCTGACCGACGTCGTCCCCTCGCCTACCGGTTCGCATACCGTTTTGGCAGTCCCCGACCTACGATCGAGCGAGCCCCGATGATGGCGACCACCCACGCGTTTACCGGCCTCGCGATCGTCGCGCCGCTCGCTTACGCCCTCCCCGAGTTCGCGACCGCACTCGCCGTCGGCGCGATCCTCGGCGGCATCGCTCCCGATTTCGATCTCGTCTTCGCTCATCGACGAACGCTACACTTTCCAGTGACCGGGCTCGCCGTCGCCGTTCCCGCGGTTGCTGTCGCAGCGAGTACCCCCTCGAGCCTGACCGTCGCGGTCGCCGCGGCCGCCGTCACGGCCTGGCTCCACGCCGCAAGCGACGCGATCGGTGGCGGCCTAGAGATGGACCCCTGGAACGACCGTACCGAGCGAGCCGTGTACGATCACGTTCGCAGCCAGTGGATCCGTCCGCGGCGCTGGATCCGCTATGACGGCGCACCGGAAGACGCCGCGGTCGCCGTCGCGCTCGCGATCCCGGCGCTGGTCGTCTTCGACGGCTGGCTCACGCCCGTCATCGCCGGCGGCGTGGCCATCTCGCTGTGCTATGCGCTGGTTCGCCGGCGACTCGTCGCGTGGACGCCCGACTGGCTCGAGTGACCGGTCGGCCTCGGCGACTGTCTCGCGAGCCGAAGTCGGAACGCTGATACGCGCGCTGGCCGAGCGGCTCAGTATGGTCGACCAGCTCGCTGCCAGAACGACACATCTGGTATTTGCCGCACTCTGGGCCGGTAGCGTCTGTTTCGTCGCCGCCGTCGTCCTGCCGCTGGCACGCGACGGGGCGTTCAACACGACCCGCCCGCTCGAGGTTATCTCGAGCCGGCTCACCACTGTCTCGCGAGTGAGTTCACTCGTCCTGTTTCTTTCGGGGAGCCACCTGGCGGGGACCACCTACACCGTCGAGAGTCTCTTCGGCTCGGTCAACGGGTGGCTGGTGCTCGCGATGGTCGCACTCTGGCTGGTCCTGACGGCACTCGTCGAGATCGCGGCAAAGCGATTCGAGGCCGGCCTCACCGGAAAGAAGATCCGCGAGCCGGCACGCGAGGCGCTGCCGATGTTCTGGGCTGCTGCCGTCGCCGCCGTCGGATTGTTGGTCGTCGCGGGGCTGCTCTCAGCCAACGTCGCGCGACTGCTGTAGGACAGCCCGATACGTCCAGCGCCGATGGCTACGGACGTTCTTACGAAAGATACTTAGTCAGTTACTGTAAGGTACTCGCTAATGATCAGGGGTAAAGAGATGGTCTTCTCGCTTCTCGCGGTGGGAACGGCTGCCGTGGCCGGGTACGTCCTCCGTTCCGGGCGATCACGGACCTCCGCGTCGCGCTCGAAGGCCGACCTCGGTGCCCGTCTCGTCAGCCCGGCTGCCGTGCCAACCGACGCGACAGTGGTCGACGCGTCCGCACGACGGCTCGGCGAAATCCCCGGTGCGCGACGCGCACTGGATCGGGCAGTCCGCAACGGCGCGCGCGAGGAATGGGAACACATCACTCTCGAGCGCGACGGTGCCTGGTCGGTCGTCGACCGGATTCGCGAGTCGCTACCCTACTACGAGTCCGACACCGACGCCTACAACGGCGTCTACGTCCGGTACAACGACCGCATCGTCGTCCTCGATGCGATCGGCTGGGCCCGGCTCGAGGAGCCGATCCAGTAGGCGACACCGATCGCTCCGGCTGGTCGGTCACAGGCTTCGGTTCTCGGACAGTCGGCGATCGTCACGAGCCGCCGCGCTGCGCTCGGCACCGTCGACGACCGTCCACCGCCCCGAATCGCAACCACTACCACCGCGGCCACCAGAGCCCCATCCATGCAACTGGGCCTGATCGGACTCGGACGGATGGGACAGATCGTCGTCGACCGAACCCTCGCGGCGGGCCACGATGTCGTCGCCTTCGATCTCGACGACGAGGCCGTCGCAACAGCAGCCGACGCCGGTGCCGACCCTGCCGACTCGCTTGCGGACTTCGTCGACCAGCTCGGATCGGAGAAACGCATCTGGCTGATGGTCCCCGCCGGCGAGGCAGTCGACGTCACGCTCGAGGAACTCGAAGACCATCTCGACGGCGACGACGTCGTCGTCGATGGCGGCAACTCCTACTTCGAAGATTCGGTGCGCCGCGCCGAGTCCTGTCCGGCAGCGTATCTCGACTGTGGTACCTCCGGCGGCCCCGCCGGTGCCGAACTCGGCTTCTCGCTGATGGTCGGCGGTCCCCAGTGGGCCTACGACGAACTCGAGCCAGTCTTTGACGCCGTCGCGACCGGCCCCGACGGCCACGAGCGGATGGGCCCAGCGGGATCGGGCCACTACGTCAAAATGATCCACAACGGCGTCGAGTACGCCCTGATGCAGGCCTACGGCGAGGGCTTCGAGCTGCTCCACGAGGGCCGGTTCGATCTCGACCTCGAGAACGTCGCCTCCGTCTGGAACAACGGCGCGGTGATCCGGTCGTGGCTGCTCGAACTCTGTGAGGAGGCCTTCCGCGAGGAGGGCACCGACCTCGGAACAGTGGCCGACCGCGTCGAGGGTGGCTCGACCGGCACGTGGACCGTCCAGGAAGGTCTCGAGCAGGAAGTGCCCCTGCCGCTGATCTATACGGCGCTGTCCGAACGGTTCGGGTCGCGAGCCGACGACGGCCGGTTCTCGCGACGGCTCGCGAACCGGCTCCGCTATGGCTTCGGCCGTCACGAGGTCCCGCGCCGAGAGTGATCGAGGCCGACAGAGACGCGATCGATCTCGACCGGTTCGGTTCACCGTTTGCCGTGGAGGGGCCAGCCTCGAGGCCATAGCTGTTGCAGAAAGGGGAACCGTTATGTCTCCGCTGTGGCTAGAATCGCTCGAGGGCGCGTAGCTCAGTGGACAGAGTCCTTGGTTCCGGACCAAGATGTCGGGGGTTCAAATCCCTCCGCGCCCGTGCAGCGAGGAACGCAGTGACGAGCGAACCGGCACGGAGGATTTGAAGCAGAGAACGGGGAAGAATGAGCCGTTCGCGTGGTTCAAATCCCTCTCGCGTCTGTCGGTTGAGAACTCTTTTCCACCGTTCTCGAGAGTGACACCACGTACGTCGAAGCTGCAGGGAGACACTGGTTTCTCCAAACGCTTATTTTCACATAATCAAACATATTGGCTCCATGGCCGAGTGTGCACGGTGTAGTGCGTTCACCGACAATCATGCAAAGGGAGACTATCCATACTGTGACGATTGCCACGATCGATTCGAGAACGTTCGGGAGAGCGGCGTGATCGTACGGCAAATTCCTGATTCGGGGGAGTATCAAATCGACGTGACTACCAGTACGGGACGGAATCAGGGTGGAACGGAGAAAACACAAGTCGATGCACTTGCGCGCGGGAAGCACTTAGCCGACAAATATGGCCTCGAGGCGCTGTTCGAATACCAGCGAAGCGGTTCACAGTGGATGCTCGACGAATACCTGCAGGCCCATCCCAAGATCAGACAGGACGTCCGAGAGCGACTGCGTCGCACGCCGGAGAAGACAGACGGTGGCTTCGTGAAACGACTTCGAAACTTGTTCTGAAATCCGCCTCGGCGACCGGCAGTGACCGATCGCGAGCGATGGGCAGGGCCGATGTGGACAGAGACACACCACCGTTGCAAGTGAAGCTGTAGAACAGGGGTGGGGTGGGTGTCGCCGGTCGTCGCTGCCTCGAGCCGACAGCCCCAACGAAACGCTGTGAGCGGCCGACGACTGGAACAAACGCGGGTACGCCAGACCGAGCCGTGTAATCGATCTGCCACAATATGTCAGCGCTTTAGACGAAACCGTGGACTGTTCACTCTAGCACTCCCACTAGACTAGTCTTCACATGAAATAGTGGTGTGTGTGAGTTCACTTGCATCAGATGAACAAGTGGCTTTAAGTAGTGTATGTTGCTTGGTACGGATATGCCTCGGTTCGAGCGGAAGCAGAACATCTTCCGGAACAAGGACGCCCTCGGGGAGTCGTACCAGCCCGAACGGATCGAAGAGCGCGACGACGAGATCGAGGCGTATATGGACGCGCTCCAGCCCATCATCGACGGCTGGGAGCCAAACAACATTTTTCTCTACGGGAATACAGGCGTCGGCAAAACCGCCGTCACGGACTACCTCCTCGATGTCCTCCAAGAAGACGTCACCAGATACGATGACGTCGACCTCTCCGTGCTCAGCGTTAACTGCAAGACGCTCAACTCGTCGTATCAAGTCGCCGTCGAACTGGTCAACACGCTCCGACCTGCGGGTGCCGAGATCAGCACGACCGGCTACCCCCAACAGACCGTGTTCAAGAAACTCTACAGCGAACTCGAGGCACTCGGCGGCACGGTCGTTATCGTCCTCGACGAAATCGACTCGATCGGCGATCGCGACGAACTCCTGTACGAACTCCCACGGGCGCGCTCGAACGGCTATCTCGAGGCGACGAAGGTCGGGCTCATCGGTATCAGCAACGACTTCAAGTTCCGTGAGCAGCTCGATCCCCGCGTCCAGGACACGCTCTGTGAGCGCGAACTCCAGTTTCCACCCTACGAGGCGTCCGAACTCACGAATATCCTCGAGTCGCGAGCCGAGGTCGCGATCGCGGACGACAGCTGTGACGACGGCGTCCTCAATCTCTGTGCGGCACTCGCCGCCCGCGACAGCGGGAGCGCCCGGCAGGCGCTGGATCTCCTCCGGCTGGCCGGAGAGGTCGCGGAGAACAACGACGACGAGGAGATCCAGGAACACCACGTCGATCAGGCGCGCTCGAAACTCGAGCAAGAACGCGTCGAAGAGGGGATGCGGGAACTGACGACCCACGGCCGCCTCGCCTTGCTGGCAGTCGTCTCGAAAGCCGCCAAGGAGTCGACGCCCTGCCGGACGCGGGAACTCTATCAGGAGTACGAGGCGCTGTGTGAGTCGGCAGGCACCGACTCGCTCGCCCAGCGGTCGGTCCACAATCACCTCTCCGATCTTCGGATGCTTGGGATCCTCTCGGCGAAGGAAAACCGCAGCGGCTCTCGAGGCAACTACTACAGTTACGAACTCGACGTGCCCTTTATGAGTGCCGTCGACGCGATGGCCGACGTGCTCTATCTCGATGCGGAGATTGAGACGATCCGTGACATCGCACGGATGAACGACGTTGTTTGAGACCGTCGGGTCGGTCTTGGACAGGTTGTGCCTCCCCACACCACCGTTGCGAGTGAACGCCGGTCGAGCCACCTCGAGTCGTGGTGATACCGTTGCCACCTGTGATTTCACTTGTATCGGTGGTGCGTCACCGACCGTCGTTTGATGACAGCCCCGTCGGTTGACCGATCGATCCGGCTTCCAGTCGGCGCGTGTTCACGTGCAAGAGTGGTGTCCGTGGGAACCGGATCCAACTCGAGCGATGTTAGTGTGTCCTGTTCACATGAAACAGTGGTGTGTCGCCGACTAGTTCACTTGCAGCGATGGTGTGCGAACATGGCCAGCATGTCTCTAAACGGGCTCTCGAAGCGCCCAGACGTCCGCGAGTGGCTCGAGCCGGTGTGGCTCCGCTCCGCGGTCGGTTAAAATGCCAGTATGGTACAGCATCGCCTTCAGCTGGAACACCGTCGGTGAGTGGTAGACAGTGCCATCCTCGAGCGCCGAGCGTCGAAGGTCGCCGTCGTCGGTCAGCACTCGGCTTCGAACGGCATCGTCGCCCTTGATGAACAGTTCGACGGTAAAGGTCGGATGCAGTGCGTGTAAATACTCGACTGTGTCGACCAGCGACGGCTCCGCGATTCCGTCCTCGAGCATCGTCTGCAACTCCGAGACCAGCAGTTCCGTTGCGGGATAGGCAAAGACCACCCGCCGAGCCAGCCGTCCCCACGCCGGCGCGAGGTCGACGAATCGTTTGGACGACCGGTACCAGCTTTCGAACTCCGCAAGTGCCGCCTCGACGGTCCCGTAGCGTGCCTTCGCAAAGCGGACGACCTCTTCGCCGAGCGAGGTCAGCTCGATACCTTCCACACCGACGCGGTCCTCGATCAACCCCAGAAACGCGGCCCCGCGTCGGGCTGCCGTGACGGCGCTTACGACCTTGTGCTCCGAAAGCAGGGTCTCGTTCTCCCCAGCCGCGTAGTGTGCCAGCGGGTAGCCGAGGTAGTTCTTCGGATGGTTCAACCCGAACGACGCGTCCGCGACACCCTGGACGCTGGCCTGAAATCGCAGCGCCGTTGCCTCGCTCGTCGTTCGATTGCCAACGACGCGTGGCACCTCGAGTGCCTCGACTGTCCCCGCTGTATCCACACCGAGTACGCCGACGTTCAACTCCCGTGCGAGTGTCCGATCGGTCTGGGAGATCGAAGCCGCTGGTGCGGCGAGGTAGGCCGCGTTCGCTTCGTGGAGTCGGTCGTACGCTTGGACGATCCCGCGTTGGGTGTCGACGCCGCCGCTCGCGTGGCCTTTCGCCTCGATGGCGATCAGTGGCGGGTCGTCGCCGAGCCGGTCGACGGCCAGCAGGTCTGACTCGAGGGGTCGCACGCCAACGAGATCCGGATAGCCGCCGCCGATCCGGACGTGATTGAACGGAGCCAGCCGCTCTCTGATCGCGGGATCGACCGGCTGGCCGGGACGCCACTCCGCTGTCGCAAACTGGGTATCAGCCACCGCATACGCGGTCGACTCGTCCTCGTTCGGGAAGAGTCGCCCTTTCGTGTGGGCCAGCACCTGTGGTTCCGTCAGCGGCCCAGCCGCGCTACTCATGGGTCGTCATTGGCCAGCGCGTTCATTATTGTTCTGACACCGGCTCGAGATGGCTGACACGCGGCCCGTGATCGATCGTGGGATGCCCTACTGCCCTACTCGGTCCGTATCGGAGCAGCCTTTGTATCTCGAGTACGTTCCGGCAGCTATGAGCGAGGCGATCCTCGTCTACGACGACGACTGTGGCTTCTGTACGTGGTGGGCCGAGTTCTTCGCGGCGCGGTCGAACCTCCGTCTCGTCGGCTTTCGCGACCTCACCGACGAGTTGCGCGAGCGCCTGCCCGACGACTACGAAGAGTGTGCACATCTGGTAACCGACGACGAGGTTTCCTCTTGTGGGGCCGCGGTCGACGAAGCGCTCCTCCGCGCCGACATCGGCGGTCCCGTCGATGACGTCGTCACGTTCCTCCGGCAGTTCGACGACTACGAGCAGTACCGCGAGCGAGCCTATCGGTGGATCGCGAACAACCGCGATCGGTTGGGGACGTATCTCTCGACGACGCCACCGGCACGTCGAGAATCGAGCGACAGTTGAGCGCGTCGCTCGGCGACGCTGCGCGTTGACTCGTCCCGAAAAGAGACCGCTCGAGCGACTCCGCCGAACACCCGTTGGGTGCCGTTAGTCGTCGATCAACGACCGCTCCGCGTTGGCGGCGATGAGGGACGCACCGACGACGACGGCGACGGTCGTGACGAGCGGGTTCACGAGACCGAGGACGGCCGGCGGGATGGCGATCGCGTTGTAGACGAACGCGAGGCCGAGGTTCTGCCGGAGTCGGTCCTGTGCGGCCCGCGCTAGTGTAAACGCCTGATCGACGGCGGCCAGATCGTTGTCGACGATCGCGACATCGGCCGCGTCGGCGGCGAGTGCCGTGCCGCTGCCCAGTGAGATCCCGAGATCGGCCGCGGCGAGTGCCGGCGCGTCGTTCGTCCCGTCGCCGACCATCGCTACTCGATCGTCGATTTTCATCCGCTCGACAGCCGCCGTCTTCCCCTCCGGAGAGACGCCGGCAAAGACGTGGTCGACGCCCGAATGCCGGTCGAAGACGTCGGCGGCCGGTCCATCGTCGCCGGTCAGAACCACGATGTCCATCCCCGCGTCGTCCAGTGCTGTGACCGTCTCGTCCCACGTCTCGCGGGGTTCGTCACCGACGACGACGACACCCTCAGCGGACCCGTCTCTCCCGACGACGACGGGGAGGTGGCCCGCGTCCCGTGTGCGCTCGAGTCGTGCCGCGAGATCGTCGGTGATCGTCCACCCGCGCTCGCGGAAGAGATCGGGGTGGCCGACGAGCACCGTTCGCCCGTCGACGGTGCCCTCGACGCCGGTGGCGTGCGTGTGGAAGTCCTGTACCTCTCGCTCACCGGCCGCAGCCGTCCCGCCATCTGTGCGAGCCACATCGTCGCCGGTTCCGCTCCCGTCGAACGCCTCGGCGATCGCCGTCGCTGCCGGGTGGGCCGCACGCTGCTCGAGCGCGGCAGCGGCCGTCAGGAGATCGTCAGGCGCGTCGGCTTCGAGGACGGACATCTCGCCGGTCGTCAGCGTCCCGGTCTTGTCGAAGACGACGGTGTCGACCGCCCGCAGGCGCTCGAAGATCGTCTCGTCGAAGACGACGATCCCGCGCTCGAGGGCTTCCTCGAGGGTCGTTGCGACGGAGTACGGCGTTGCGAAACCGAGCGCCCACGGGCTGGCGACCATGAGTGTCATGAGGACAGCCAGCGCGGTCGTCAGGGTGCTTGCGCCGGAGAGGGCAGTTCCCACGCCGACGACAATCGGGGCCGCGAGGACGATCGGTGCAAGTCGCGCTGCGAGTTCGTCGGCCTGACGCGTGACGCCGTGGTCTGCGCTCTGGACGTTCCAGACGACCCGCATGAGCCGGTCGATGCTGCTGGTCGTCCGCTCGCCGACGTCGACGATCGCCGCGTCAGTCGTGACGATCGACCCGCCGACCACCTCGTCACCCTCGCGTTTCGTGACCGGCAGTGACTCGCCGGTGACCACGGCCTCGTCGACTGCACACTCGCCCTCGGCCAGCGTCCCGTCGACGGGGATACGTTCGCCCTCCCGGACGAGAACTTGATCGTCCGACTCGAGGTCGGCGACGGGGATTTCCGTCGTCGAGCCATCGTCGGCGTAGTAGCGCGCCGTATCGACCTGCGAGACGGTGAGATCGGTCAGTCGGTCGGTCGCGCGGCGCTTGACCGTCGCCTCGTAGTAGGTCGCGCCCATCACGACTGACGCGACAACGATCGTCAGGTCGAAGTAAATAGCGCTCCGCCCGAGTCCGGAGACGATGATGCTGAAGACGTACGCGCTGACGATCGTCAACGACGCGAGTAAGTCCGTCGTCGGTCGCCGGAGTTTGAGACTGACATATGCGCCCCGGAGCAGCGGGCCGCCGGTCAGATAGAGGATCGCCCCGGTCATGATCAGAAACAGCGGGAGATACAGCGGGCCGGTGAACCCCGTAAACGCACCCTCGAAGTGCGAGATCGCACCCCAGTTGATAAACTCGGTGAGATACATCGGGTAGAAGACGGCCACGAACGGCAACAGCAGGAACGAGCCGAAGACGATCCCTACGATGTATCGCATCTCGAGCATGTCTTCCGAGCGGCGCTTCCGGATGCCGGTCATCTCCCGCGAGCGCCGTGTGCCGCCGGTCTCGTCGTCGGCAGTCGCCTCCTCGCGCAGATAGGCCGTATAGCCAACCGTGCTCAGCGCGTCCTCGAGGGCGGCCGCCGAAACCCGATCCGGATCGTGATCGACCCGGACCGTCTCGGTGACGTAACTGGCCTCGGCGTCGATGACACCCTCGCGGTCCTCGGCGACAGCCTCGAGGAACGCCTCGCAGGTCGCCGAGTGCATGCCGTCGACTCGGAGGAACGTGCGGACGGTGTCCGGGTCGTCCGCGGCCGCTCGTCCAGTGGCCGTACTCTCACTGTCGGTCCCAGGTTCGGGTGGGGCGTCGACTCCGCGTCCGACCGGCGCGTCGTCATCGCTCGCGTCAAACTCGGCGGCGATGTCGCGACAACCCGTCGAACAGAAGCCACTCGAGACGGGTTCGCCGGCAGTCCGCGAGAGCGGTGACCCACACAGCCGACAGCGGTCGAACTGGTCGTCGCCCGCGCGTCGATCGCTCACAGTAGTCGCTGCGCGTTCGACGGCAATAACAGTGGCCGATTTCGACGGCCACCGTCGACAGCCGGCAGTCGCCCCGTCGGCTCAGGTGGTATCCAGCTCGAGACGCGAGAACGTCCACGACGTGGCCGAAGTCGACTCGATATCGATCCCGTCCGTGAGGTTCCGCGCGAACAGCGTCCGGGACGTCGGTCGGAGCAGCGTCGACAGGGGCGCTCGCGTATCCGGATAGAACCGGAATCGAAGCGGCGCGGGAAGCGTCTCGCCGAACGCCTCGATGTAGCTCCGGTCTGCGAAGTCGTCGAGCGCCGCCACGAGCAGCGCCTCGAGCGCTGCCGTCTCGGTCTCGAGCGTCCGCGGAAGCGTCTCGACGAGCCGCACGTGATCGGCAGCGCTCGAGACGACCAGCGCAGCCACCGGCTCGCCGGCACGACGTGCGACGTAGCTGATGTACGTCTGGGCAGGGTTGTCGAACCGCCAGCGGTAGAACGCCGCGGTTCGATTCGTGTGGATCGCATCGGGAATCGAGCGCCGATAGACCGCGGCAAGGGTGTCAGCCGGTGGCGGCGTCGTCCGCTCGATCTCGAGGGTGGACTCGGCGTCGACGAGCAGCCGGTCACAGACTCGATGCGTTGCCGTGACAACATCCCGAAGCTTGGTTGTAACCGCGGCGGCCACGCCCGTCTCGCTCGCTCGCGATCGGCTCCGCGTTGTGTGCTGTGTGTCAGTGGCCACTCGCTCGAGGACGCCCGCGGGGTTTTGCGGGCGGTAGTAGGCCGGGACCGTCCCGATCTCGCGCCAGCCGTGCTTGCGATTCCCGCGTTTCGAGTGCTCATTTGGGAAGTTGAAGAAACACGACGGCCGACCGTCGGTGTAGCGCTCGATGGCCCGTTCGTTCATGCGGTCGAACAGGCCGCGCTTGCGGTGATCCGGGTGGACCATCGTATCGCAGGGCTGGAACGCGGGGAGGATGGTGTCACCGGCACGTAGTTCCTGGGCGAAAAACGAGCGGAAGCCGACGGGGTCGCCACCGTCGCTGGCCACGATGATCGGGACGTGATCGGCAAACGGATTCTCGCGGAACTTCCAGCGAAACCAGTCGGCGCTTCGCTCGTGTCCGAACACTGTTTCGTACATGGACAGGAACGTCGCTCGATCGGCCGGGTCGAACGCGCGGACGGTGTATTGCGTCGCCGTTCGTGTGGGTGTGCTCATGATCGAGGGCGTCTCACGCCCGCGTGCAGGGGGATAGCCTGCTGTGTGGACGCGAACATGCTGTCTCCACCTACCGGCAGAATACTGGTTGGCCCTGAATACGCCGATTCGACCGGTCGACGAACGTCTCCAGCAGCTGACTATCCGCCAGCGATGGGCCACAGCGGCGGCCACTCTTGTCGGTCGCACAGCGGTTTTCCATCACTGCCGTTCGACAACGGTCCCGTTCTCACCCACTGCGACCGCTCGATCGCCGGTGGCATCGACCGAGACGGCGAGCAGCGGCTCGGGTGCGACCGTGTCGGCTCGTTCCCACTCGGCCATCGGGGTCCGCTCGTGGATCGCGCCGACCGCATCGCAGGCGATCGTCTCCCCCTCGCGCCGAGTGAGCCCACAGATCGCCTCGTCACCGACTCGTTCGGGCGTCCACGTCTGCCCGTCGTAGCGGTGGACGACGCCGTCGTCAGTACTGACAAAACAGTCGCCTCGCCCCAGCGTCGCGAGATTCTCGAGTGTCCCATCGGCCCCTACCGGCCCGACGCGAGCAAACGAGTCGCCACCGTCGGTCGTCTCGAAGACGCCATCGTTCGTGTCACAGCAGTAGCCGACCGATTCGTCGGCCAACCCAACCCCGCTCAGACTCGAGCCGCTGCCGGGCGTAACAGGGTCGTCCCACGAGAGGTCGCCATCGCGATAGCGCCCTCTGAGGATGGCACCGGAGCCGTTGATCAACAGGACCGTCTCGTCGCCGTTCGATCCGCCGACAGCGACCCCGAGCCAGTTGTCGGTGATTCCCGCAGGTGCCGTGTAGTCCGTGTGGCGACCGGTCGCGGCCTCGAGTCGACCCACTGCGCCGCTATCGCCGGCAACCCAGATGGCCGCTCCGTCGGCCGTGGCGGCGACCCCGTGGAGGTCCTCGCCCGTGGCGGCCGGTCCATCCTCGAGCGTGATCGACCACTCACGGCCTGTGCTGTCGGGGGCCGCTCCGGCGAGAACCAGCCCGTCTTCACCTACTGCGTGGACCGCGCCGGCCGCGGTGACACAGACGTCCCGGAGCGTCGCCTCGATCGGGGCGTCGACGATAGTCCAGGTGCCGGCGCGCTCGGGCTCGGGACTCGTCTCGTCGGCTGCCCGCTCGAGCGGCACGGTCTGCGCGTCCGTCGAACCGTCGCCGGTCACCGCCGTCTCCGTGCTGTCGGCAGTGACGTCGCTCTCGGCTCGGTCAGTCGACGCCTGCCGCAGGTACAGCACGATCGGCGGCACGACATAGGCGGCGAGCGCGAGGACGGCGAACCCGCGGTGGACGATCGTCAGCGTCCCGAAGGCGGTCATGCCGGCCGCCGCGACCGCGTGCACCCACGTCTGCGCGTAGTGGCGAAAGAACGGGACGAATCCATCGCCGGACGATGCATCGTGGGGAGTCATTGCTCGACTCAACGGCGTCCGTCCAGTATCCGACTGACGAGCAAAAGTATGCTGCAGGAACGCTGCCGAAGGCTGTCGCGGCGCGCGAAACAAGACTATACGACGTCGTCTCTTCTGTGGGAGGGACCGTCGACGGCTCGCCGAATCGAAGGTGGGTACGCGACTACCGGCGACTGCCGACCGACCAAGCGACGGCCGCCGGCCGCCGGGTCAGAGCGTGACGCTGCGACCGTCGTTGCTGAAGTCGCCTTGCGTTCGTCGCCGACGACGAGGCGGGGGTGCAGTGTGATTGTTCGCTCGCTACAGATAGCCCAGCTCCGCGAGTCGATCTTTCGTCCCTGCACGGATCTCAACGTCTGCCCCCTCGTCTTCCGATTCGCTGGCCGCCTCGAGCGGGTCGAACCGTTCCTCGAGTCGGCGACGAAGCGTCTGCGCTCGCTGGGCGTCGTCGTCGCTGCTGTCGGTGTGCTCGAGTGGGTCGGTCCGAACATGGTGAAGCCGCTCGAAGCCGTCGTCGCCGCAGACGTACTTGTACTCGGCCGTGCGGATCGCCCGGAGCCGCCGGTCGAACGTCCGAACGCGCTCGGGGATGTCGCCGAACCGTTCCTCGAGCCGGTCGATCGAGGGCTGCGGGGCGACGTATTCGGCGTAGATCGCGTCACGGGCGTCGTCGCTCGAGCCAGAATGAAGCGACCGGCTCGACCACTGTTCGCGGAGCGCAGGATCGTCCACGCCGGCCGTCTCGAGCAGCGTCGCGGGGAGATCGAGTAGTTGAACGAGGTCGTGGCGTCGCTCGCCATCGGTGAAGGGACCGCCACAGAACACGAGCGGGACGTTGAGAACCGTGTCGTAGAGGTTGTACTGGTGACCGAAGAAACCGTGTTCGCCGACGTGCTCGCCGTGGTCGCCACAGACGACGAACAAGGTGTCCTCCCACTCGCCGGCGTCCTCGAGCGTGGTCCGGAGTCGGCCGAGCTGGTGGTCGACGTAGGCCAGTTCCGCCCGATAGAGGCCCCGGAGCATGGCGAATTCGTGATCCGAGAGGTCGTACTCCTCGCAGTCGTAGGCACGGGGGTCCTGTCTGATCGCGGTCGCGTCTTCGTAGCTGGCACCGTCGGGGAGGAATCGCTCGGCGTACTCCCGCGGGGGATCGTACTCGACGTGGGGTTCGATGAAGTTACAGAACAGGAAAAACGGCCGGTCGCCGTCTCGACTGCCGAGCCAGTCGGCGATCCAGTTGCTCGCCCGGTCAGCGCCGTCGTCGCTCGATGGCTGTACGAACTCGCTGTAGAGGACGTTGGCGGCGTTGACCAGCGGATTGCCGTCGAAAAGTCGGTTTCGCGTTGCCGCGAACTTCTCCCGGAGGTTCTCACCGCGAACCACGGCTCCCATGTCGGCGTCGGACTGGATGTACTGCCAGCCCTTGCGAAGGTCGTCGAATCCGCGGTCGAAGCCGAACTCCTCGGTGATCCAGGTATTGTTCGAGACACCGATCGTCTCGAATCCCGCGTCGGCGAACGCCTCGGGCAGCGTTCGCAGGTCGCCGTCGAGATAGGTGTGTCCGCCGTGGGTGCCGTGTTCGGAAGGATACGTCCCGGTGAAAATCGACGCGTGAGAGGGCAGCGTCCAGGGCGCGGTCGCAAAGGCGTTCTCGAAGGGGGTTCCCGCCGCAGCCAGATCCGTCAGCGTCGGCATCAGTTGCGCATCGACGCTTTTCGCTCGAGCCGTATCGAGAACGACGAGAACGACGTTTCGCACAGTGCTATGTGACTCGTCGTCACGTCCGTTGTACTCCGACATAGGAGAGTACTCCACGACAGACAGGGAAGGTCGTCAGCCCGGAGCATGCAGGGTGGAAATCGAAGAAATCATCCGTTACCGGAGCGGAAACCGACGATCTCGACAGTGTGTGCTGGCTATCAGTTCCGCCCGCAGTTGCCATCGGATCACACCCGCCGGTAGCAGCCATCGTCGGCGCGGGGTAGTCATCTGCTGGTCGAATATTCATCCCGCCGTAGCGGCTAGGTCGATATCGTTCCAATGACGACAGATACAGATCACGACGCGACGACGGACATCTCGCCGAACGAGGGCGACGACCTCGAGCAACTGGACACGCCGATCGGACGAGCCGCCGCGATAACAGCCGATGCACTCGAGAGCGGAACGCTGCCGCTGGTCGGCGGCGGACTCATGCTCGGGGCGGCGATCCGATCGCTGGCCGCGAACCGACAACGGGCGATTCCACTTGGCATCGCCGGGGGCGCACTCGTCGGGCTCGGGCTCCAGAATCGCCGCTCGAGCAGAGAGGGCGTTCCGGACGTCGAGAGCCAAACGGCGGGCAAAGAAACGTCGGACGAGGCCAGCGCCGCCGCCGACCGCATCGATGCCGGCCGGGTGTCCGAGGTCCAGCCCGGCGACGAGATTGCGGATGAGCCGGAGATAGACGAGACGCGAGACGAGGGGTCCGAGATCGCGTTCACCGAAGAGCCAGACGACGACCGATCCCGGTCCAGACCCGATCTCGGAGCAGCCTCAAAAGACCCGCGACGCGACACCGAGGACGACGAGGTGGCGGTCGACGTCTCCGATGCGGCACTGGCCGACGAGGAAAGCGAGGCCACAGGTCCGGATCCGCGACAGGCCCAGCCAACCCAGACCGAAGACACGGAACCGGACGAGAGCCCCGCGGAGGACGCTTCGAACATGACGGTCGATCCACCCGACACGGACGAATCAGAGTCGGAGTCTGACGACACGGACGCGACAGACGACGAGTCAGCGGATCGCGACTGATCTCGAGTGCCAGTGTGACGGCCTATTGCGAGCGAATGGGCGACCCCCGGACGAGGTCACCGACGTGGTCCGAACGATACAGGACCGGTGCCGTGACGAACGCGGCAGCGGCCAGTCCGAGGAGGCCGCTCCCGGCGATCACTGGCACGGCCCAGTATGAGACCGTGACGGCAGCCAGCCCGACGACGACGAGGGCCGCGACGGTTGCTCTGGCGATCAGCGGCCGGCTGGTCCGGATCGGCCCGTTACCGGCCTCGAGATCGCGAACGAGGACGGCGAGTTGCCAGCCGGCAAACGCGCCCAGTGACGTCCCGAACAACAGGACGGCATCGGGATCCGTCCGGGCCGGCACGAGCGAGAGCACAGCAACGCCGACCGCGATCGCGAATCCGATCGTGCCGCGGTGGTCCGGATACCGGTCGCAGAGTCCGGCCGCGAGCAACAGAAACACCAGCGCGACGGCGACGCCGGCAATGACATCGACGAGGTAGTGGACGCCGAGCGCGACGCGGGAGAAACTGACTGCCGTAATGATCCCCGCCGCACCGAGGTATCGCTGCCGGCGCGTCCCGACCGAAAGATACTCGGCCAGACTCAGATAGACGATCGTCGACATGAGGGCGTGGCCGCTCGGGAAGCCGTAGCCGGTCGCCGTCGCAGTGGCCCGATACAGCGGGTGGACCGTCTCCGGCAGCGTCTCGACTGCCACGAACACCCGGTCGGGCCGCGAGAGCGCGAAGACCTCTTTCAGCCCCGTGATCAGCGAGAGGCCGGCCAGCGTCACCCCGAGGACGGTTGCGGCTTCGTCACGGCGGTCCGGCACTGCCGCCCAGTAGACGACCCCGACGAGGAAGCCGAGAAACCACACGTCGCCGAGTTGGGTCACCAGCCCGAGCAACACGACACTCCAGTCGGGGGCGACCGCACGAAACGAGTCGAACCAGCCGATCCCGCGAGTCATGTCCTACGCTACGGACGACGTGATACATAAACGATTTCCGTGGCCGCGACAGCTGCAACACCGATCGGGTAGCCAACGGAGAGAGTCACCGGAACGCGGGAAAACCCTCATCTCCGCGTCACCTGTACCCTTCAGGGACGCCGGCCGTCGGCGTGGTGTCCGGCCCAATGAGCGAAACAACCGAGCCCGAACCAGAGCACGAGCGCATCGATCCGAAGTACGACCACCGCCGCGAGGAGGGCGTCGACGAGACCGCCCTCGAGGCCCTGCTTTCCGACTACGCGATCGGGCGCGACGACCACGAGAACGCGCCTGCCTTCGTGATCCGACCGGACGAGGTCCGGGAGGTGGTTCGTCTATTGCGCGACGAGGCGGGTTTCGACCACCTCACGTGTCTCACGTCCCAGCAGTATGAGGACCGCTACGAGTCGCTCATCCACCTGACGAAGTACGACCAGCGCACTCACGAGGTGGCGCTGGTCATCCCACTGCCGACGGACGAGCCGGTCTGTGAGTCTGCCGAACCGGTCTTTCGCACCGCCGACTGGCACGAACGCGAGGCCTTCGACCTCGTCGGCATCGAATACGACGGCCATCCCGACCTCCGGCGGATCCTCCTCCCCGAATCGTGGCAGGGTCATCCGCTGGCGCTGGATTACGATCAGGACAAGCCACAGGTCGTCCGGTATGCCGAACACGCAAACCCACTGCAGGGCGACCGGCACGTCCCCGAGTCGGACACGATGTTTCTCAACATCGGACCCCACCACCCGGCGACCCACGGCGTGCTCCACCTCGAGACGGTGTTAGACGGCGAGTCAGTCGCAGACGTCAGGCCCGACATCGGCTATCTCCACCGCTGTGAGGAACAGATGTGCCAGCAGGGGACCTACCGCCACCAGATTATCCCCTACTCGAACCGCTGGGATTACACGGCGAACCTCCCAAACGAGTGGGCGGTCGCCCGCGCGATCGAGGACATCGCCGACATCGAGGTGCCCGCCTACGCGCAGATCCTGCGAACGATGGCAACCGAGTTCGGGCGCATGCTCGGGCACTTCCTTGCCGTCTCGACGTTCGCACTGGACGTTTACGGCGACTTCACCGCCATCTTCCAGTACGGCATGCGCGACCGCGAGGTCGTCCAGGACATCTTGGAGGACCTGACCGGCCAGCGAATGATGTTCTACTACTTCCGGCTGGGTGGTGTCTGCTGGGACCTGCCCGAACCCCGTGAAGAGTTCATCGAGAAGTGCCGAGACTTCTTGGACGAACTCCCTGCCAAGGTTGATGAGTACCACGACCTGCTGACCGGCAACGAGATCTTCCAGATTCGGACGCTCGACACTGGAATCCTCGAACCCGAAGTCGCCAAAGATTACGGCTGTACCGGGCCGGTCGCTCGCGGATCGGGGATCGACTACGACCTCCGGCGGGACGATCCCTACGGCTACTACGATAATCTGGAATGGGACGTCGTCACCGAAGACGGCTGTGACAACCACGCACGCGTGCTCGTCCGACTGCGCGAGGTCGAGGAATCCGCGAAGATCATCGAGCAGTGTCTCGACTTACTCGTAGAGTGGCCCGAAGACGAACGAACCGTCCAGAGTAACGTCCCGCGAACGCTGAAACCCGACGCCGACACCGAGACCTACCGTGCCGTCGAGAGCGCGAAGGGCGAACTCGGCATCTACATCCGTGCAGACGGCTCGAACTCGCCGGCGCGATTTAAGATTCGCAGCCCGTGTTTCCACAACCTCTCGGCGCTGCCCGAGATGGCCGAAGGCGAGTACATCGCGGATCTGGTCGCCTCGCTCGGCAGTCTCGACATCGTACTGGGAAGCGTCGACCGCTGAGCGTGCGCGGTCAGCCGACCCGGTGTTCGCCGGCATGTTCGCCCCCAGTAGCGGAAATAATTTCTTGGATCTGCGACGGATTCGATAACCGTTAACTGTAGCGAGGTTCGGAACCAGCATATATGTCGATCGATGGATGGCGGCCGGCCGCCGAAACCGTGACCGGTCGCTGGTCGGCGCTGGAACGCGACTGGCAGAGCGTTATCGTCGGCGGGATGATCGTCGCACTGGTCAGCGCACTCGAGTTGCAGATCCCCTGGTGACGAGATGGCCGTCCGTCGTCTCCTGCCTGGCGTGTTCGCCCTCTGTCTCGGCGCACTGCTAGCGCGGGGACTCGCGCTGTCACTTGGCGTCAACAATCTGTTGCTCGCTATCGCACTCGGCGTCGTCGTGACGAACGGTGTCGGCATCCCAGCGCGACTCGAGTCCGGGATTGCGACACACAAACTCTGGCTCGGTGCCGGGATCGTCCTCATGGGTGCGTCGATCTCGGTCGAGACTGTCCTCGAGGTTGGCGGCCGCGTCTTCCTCGTCGTGATTGCCGTTGCGACGCTTACGCTCATCGTCGTGGAACTGCTCGCGCGAAACGTCTTCGGGCTGGCCGAACGGCTGGGCTCGCTGCTCGCAGCCGGAGCGAGTATCTGCGGCGTCTCGGCAGTCGTCGCGGTCGCCGGTGCCGTCAGCGCGCGCGAAGAACAGGTCGCCTATGCGGCGGCGACAGTGCTTTTGTTCGACGCGATTACGATCGCCGTCTATCCGATCGTCGGCGACCTACTGGAACTCTCGAGTACTGTCTTTGGGATCTGGGCCGGCGTCAGTATGTTCTCGACGGGGCCGGTCGTCGCGGTCGGCTTTGCTCACTCCGAGATGGCCGGCCAGTGGGCGACGATGACGAAGCTCTCGCGAAACGCCCTGATCGGCGTCGTCGTCCTCGCGTATGCGAGCTACTACGCTCGAACCGGCGACGGCGATACGCCCTCCGTCCGAACCCTCTGGGCGGAGTTTCCGAAGTTCGTCGTCGGCTTTCTCGCACTCGCCGCGCTCTCGAGTCTCGGGGTCTTTTCGGCGGCCCAGCAGACCTCGATCGAGCACGCGTACAACTGGCTGTTCCTGCTGGCGTTCGTCGGCCTCGGCACGGAGATTCAGCTTGGAGACCTCCGTCAGACGGGGCTGGTGCCCGCGTTCGTCGTCATGCTGTCACTGCTCGTCGCCAGCAGTCTCTCGCTTGCACTCCTGCTCGTGCTGTTCTGATCGCATCGCGATCGCGGCCGGCACATCTTCAACCGACTCGAGCGGCCCATCCCTGTCATCAATAGCGGAAATAATTGCCAGCGGGTGCGAGACGGACTGACGCCCCCTTTCGAGACGAGAGCGCCGTCATCGACGCCACGGAACTTACTTGACGGTGAGCGCGCAATGGACCGGCATATGTCCAACGGAGAGTTCGAAGGATACGGTGGACGATACGTCCCCGAGCCGCTTCAGGAGCCACTCGAGCAACTGGCGACGGCCTACGACGACGTTGCCACAAGCGAGGCGTTCCAGTCGGAACTGCGTGGCTTACTCGAGGAGTTCGCCGGTCGTCCGAGCCCGCTGTACTACGCGCGGAACCTGAGCGAGCGCTACGGTGCCGACATTTATCTCAAGCGAGAGGACCTGCTCCACGGCGGCGCACACAAGGTCAACAACGCGCTCGGGCAGGCCTTGCTCGCGAAAAAGGCAGGCCGCGAGCGACTGATCGCCGAGACCGGGGCCGGCCAGCACGGCACCGCGACGGCGATGGTCGGCGCTTTACTCAACCTCGAGACGGAGATCTACATGGGGAAAAAGGACGTCGAGCGCCAGGAGATGAACGTCTTCCGGATGCGCCTGATGGGTGCCGAGGTCAACGAGGTCACCCGTGGCGACGAGGGGCTGGCTGACGCCGTCGACGCCGCGCTCGAGGACTTCGCCGAAAACGTCGAGGACACCCACTATCTGGTTGGCAGCGTCGTTGGTCCCGACCCCTTCCCGCGGATGGTTCGTGACTTCCAGTCGGTCATCGGCGAGGAAGCCCGCGAGCAGATCATCGAGCGCACCGGCGAGTTGCCCGACGCCGCGGTCGCCTGTGTCGGCGGCGGGTCGAACGCAATCGGCCTCTTTCATGCCTTCCGTAACGACGACGAGGTCGCGTTCTACGGTGCCGAAGGTGGCGGGAAAGGGACCGATTCGTCACGACACGCTGCGCCGCTCGCGGACGGGAAAGACGAGGTCCTCCACGGGATGAAAACGCGGGTCATCGACGACGATGTCGAGGTCCACTCCGTCTCGGCGGGACTGGACTACCCCGGTGCTGGTCCCGAACACGCCATGTATCGGGCCGTCGGTCGCTGTGAGTACACGGGCGTCACCGACGACGAGGCGCTGGCCGCGTTCCGTGAACTGAGCGAAACCGAGGGGATCATCCCGGCGCTGGAGTCCAGCCACGCGATCGCTCGCGCGATCGAATTGGCCGAAGCAGGCGAACACGACACGATCCTCGTGAATCTCTCGGGGCGTGGTGACAAGGACATGGAGACGGCGGCCGCGAAGTTCGATCTCTAGGGCGGACGTTCGTCACCCAGCAGACGAGATCAGTCCGCATTCGAGGATCGTGTGCTGTCTCAAAGCAGCGTTCGAACCTGCGCCGTCAGTGCTGCCGCCTCGTCGGGATCGAATTCGCGTCGCGCCAGCGAGAGCGAAACGCCGTCGTCGGCAAATCGAGGTACGAGATGGACGTGTGCGTGATCGACGGTCCCGACCAGCGGCCCGGTCGTATGGAAGGTGCTGAACCCACTGGGTTCGAGGACGGCCTCGAGCGCGCTGGCGACGGTCCGAACGGTCTCGAAGACGGCTGCCGCGCCTGGGTCGTCACTCGTCAAGATGTCCGCTACGTGGGCCCGCGGCGCGACGAGCGTGTGGCCCCTCGTGGCCGGATTGCGATCGAGAAAGGCGATCGTCCACTCGTCCTTATAAAGGACGTGTGCCGACTGGCCGCCGTCAGCGAGTCGGCAGAACTCACAGCGATCGTCCATAGCCGTATTTTCTCTCGCGCCAACATATAGGTGCCCCTGCACGGCGGCGTTACTGTCGACCAGCGCCACTGATAGTCGCCTCCGATCCTAAATGTCCAGTGTACGTGTTGTGCCGGCAGTATTACAGAATTCCGTGATCTTCCTGCAGCATCCGGTACTGCTCGAGATACTGCTCGGCCACTGCCGACCGATCGTAGTCGGCGAACCGATCCTCATACGTGCGGTCCTCGAGATCGCCCGCCGCAAGGATGGCTTCGGCCAGTTCGTCCTCGCTGGTGGTCCGAAAGCCCCGTTCCCAGCCCTCGACGAGTTCGTGGGCGCTCGAGTTCGCGTGGTACTCGACGATCCCGACACAGCCCGATGCGAGCGCCCACAGCATCTCCGTCGGGAAGACACAGCGTTCGGCCGTCTGGGCGAAGACGTGTGCGCCGCGGTAGGCTGCGATCCGCTCGTCGAGCTCGAGGTCGCCGACGAACCGCACCCGATCGTCGATACGAAGGTCGCTCGCGAGGTCTTCGTAGGCGTCACGCTCGGGCCCGTCGCCGATGACGGTCGTCTGCCAGTCGCGATCCCGGAGTTCGGCCAGTCCTAACAGCAGGCTCTCGAGGTTGGCCCCGTCGTCGAGTCGACGCGCGTAGATTACGTCGACGTCCTCGCCCGGGTCGACGTCCTGAATCCGATCGCAGTCGATCGGGTTCGGGATGATATCGACGACGTCACCGTCGGCACCGATCTCTTGGGTCCACGTCGAAACGAGTTCCGACGGCGTGATGATCCCATCTGGTCGACCAGCCGCAAGCCGCGTCCAGCGCGTCTCTGGGACGCCGTCGTCGCCGTACCACTCGAGGACCAGTGGCGTCCGCGCAAGCGCCGCACCCGCGCGAGCTGCGAGCACCTGACGCGGCGGCTGTGCGCTGGCGTGGATCACGTCTGGGTTCGCAGCTGCAAGCACGAACGGCAAGCGGGCGAGAAACGAGCTGTGGGCGTCCGGCCCGTCGACGACCGCGTGGTAAGTAATCCCCTCGCGCTCGAGGGTTGCCCCCTCGCCGGCCCAGAAGTCAGCACAGTAACAGTGGACGTCGTGGCCTCGCTGTGCGAGTAACTCGAGGATCGTCCGAAACCGCTGGTTCGTCTCGCTATCGCGGTGATGGACTGTTTCGAACGAGACGAACGCGAGTCGCATATTCGGCCGCCACGTAGCCCCGGGCTATAAAGTCACTTTTTTCATTCTATTCGACGGGCGTTTTCGGGGCCACACACCGGCTCCCTCGAGCGGCCGACCGATGACACTGGCTGGATCCGGGGCTGCCGCGACCGAAATGACTACCGACTCGGGTCCGTACGCCTCTGGCATGGGAAGCTACGACATCGAGCGCTATCTCAACATCCGCAGCGCCTACGGCGCATCGTTCGGTCCCGACGGCGAGCGACTCTCCTTCCTGATGGATACGACCGGCACCGCGCAGGTCTGGACGCTCGAGACCCCCCGCGGCTGGCCCGAACAGCGGACCTTCTACGACGAGCGGGTGACCTTCGCCTCGTGGTCGCCCGAACGCCCGGAGCTGATCTTCGGAATGGACGAGGGCGGCAACGAGCGCGCCCAACTCTTTAGACTCGACGCCGAGACCGGCGAAATTGAGAATCTGACCGCGATGCCCGACGCGAAACACCGGTGGGGCGGCTGGAGCCACGACGGCGACCGCTTTGCCTTCACCTCGAATCGCCGCGACGAGTCCGTCTTCGACATCTACGTCCAGGGTCGCGACGAAACCGGCGACGACGCAGAACTCGTCTACGAAGGCGACGGCTGGCTCTCGCTTGCCGGCTGGAGCCCCGACGACTCCCGCCTCTTGGTCTCGCAGGCCTACTCCAATTTCGATCAGGACCTGTACATCCTCGATCTCGAGGCTGACGAGCGCGAACTCGAGCATCTGACACCCCACGAGGGCGATGTCCGCTATCAGAGCGCGAGCTGGGCTCCCGACGGCGAGGGGATCTATCTCGTGACCGACGAGGGTGATGCCGACACGCTGTATCTGGCCTATCTCGACGTAGAGAGCGGCGACCTCGAGACCGTCATCGACGGGGATGGATGGAACGTCGACGGGATCGCGCTGGACGACGAAACCGGTCGCTTCGTTTGCTCACGAAATGTCGAGGGATACACCGAGTTGACAGTCGGCGAGTTCGACGCCGACGACCCAACCGAGTACGAAGCGTTTCCCGAACCCGACCTGCCGGGCGGAATCTCCGGCGGTGTGAGCTTCGACCCCGACGCGGAGCGGTTCGCCCTGTCGACCACTGGCGATACGGTCAACACGAACGTCTTTGTTGTCGACATCGAGACCGGCAACGCCGAGCGCTGGACCGACGCGCCGACCGCGGGCATTCCCCGCGAGACGTTCGACGAGTCCGACCTCGTGCATGTCGATAGCTTCGGCGTTGACGGGCAACGCCCGTCCGCTCGTGGGACTCCGGAGGAGTCCCACACTGGCCTCGAGGTACCCGGCTTTTTGACCCTACCGGACGACCACGAGGAGGGACAGACGCCGGTCATCGTCGACATCCACGGTGGTCCTGAGAGCCAGCGCCGACCCTCCTTCTCGAGCGTCAAACAGTACTTCCTCGATCGAGGCTACGCCTACTTCGAGCCGAACGTGCGCGGTTCGTCGGGCTACGGGGCCGACTACGCCGCCCTCGACGACGTGGAAAAGCGGATGGACTCGGTTGCAGACATCGAGGCCTGCGTCGAGTGGCTACAGGATCATCCCGCGATCGATCCCGATCGGATCGCCGCCAAGGGCGGCTCCTACGGCGGGTTCATGGTGCTCGCCGCGCTGACCGAATACCCGGACCTCTGGGCTGCCGGGGTCGACGTCGTCGGCATCGCCAACTTCGTCACCTTCCTCGAGAACACCGGCGACTGGCGGCGAAAACTCCGCGAGGCCGAATACGGCTCGCTCGCCGAGGATCGCGACTTTCTCGAGGAAATCTCGCCGATCAACAACGTCGAGCAGATCGAAGCGCCGCTGTTCGTTCTTCATGGCGAAAACGACCCTCGCGTTCCAGTCGGCGAAGCCGAACAGATCGTCGAGGAAGTCCGTGACCACGGCGTGCCCGTCCGGAAACTGATCTTCGACGACGAAGGCCACGGCTTCTCGAAGCTCGCAAATCGCATCGAGGCCTATTCGGAAATCGCTGACTTCCTCGACGAGCACGTCTGAATCGACACCCGCGCGGTGCTCGTCGACGTTAGTCGATAACGCCTGTTTTGTGTGCTACGTCTCGAGCCGCCTGCTCGTTCATTCCGTTGCCAAGAATCGTATAGCGATCACGGATCTCGTGGCAGGTCGTCAGGGCCTCGACGATCGTCTCGTCGTCGATGCCGAGTTCGGCGGCGGTCGTCGGCGCGTCGATGCTCGCGAGCGCGTCGCGAATGTCCCGCCAGAGCCCGTCCTCACCCTGATGGAGGTAGGCAGTCATGATCGAGCCGATGCCGACCTGGTGGCCGTGTAAGGCCGCGCCGGGTGCTAGCCGGTCGAGCTGATGTGAAAAGAGGTGTTCGGCCCCGCTGGCGGGCCGTGAGGAGCCGGCGATGCTCATCGCGACACCGGAGGACATCAGCGCCTTGGTGACGACCCAAGCCGACTCCTCGAGCCCCGGCCGGATGAGATCCGCGTTGCCCACGAGGATTTCGGCGGTCATCTCGGAGAGTGCGGCTGCATACTCGGAGAACTCGACGTCTTGCAGTCGCTTGGCGAGTCGCCAGTCCATTACCGCGGTGTAGTTCGAGATGATGTCAGCACAGCCGGCGGTCGTCAGCTCCCACGGCGCGTCCGCGAGGATACCAGTGTCGGCGACGACCGCAAGCGGCGGCTCGGCGGCGACGCTGTGGCGGGAGTCACCGTTCGGGACGGACCCGCGATTGCTGACGATCCCGTCGTGGCTCGCTGCGGTCGGCACGGAACAAAAACCCATATTGAGGTGATAGCTGGCCAGTTTCGCGATATCGATGGCCTTGCCGCCGCCGATGCCGACGAGATAGGAGACGTCCTCGTCCTCGGCGACGTCGATCACCCGCTCGACGGCGTCGAACGTCGCCTTCTCAACCGTCACCATCGCCGGCTCGATCCCGGCGGCCTCGAAGTCGGCCGCGATGGGGTCGGCGGCGACCGCTCGAGGCGTCGGACTCGTGACGAACAGTGGTCGCCCCTGTAGATGGAGGTCATCGATTACGTCGAGGACCTCGCTACGAACGCCGTGGCCGACGACGACGTTTCGCGGGAGGCGGATCCACGTCGACTTCTCGAACATACTGGTTCTGACACACCCCTAGGTCATGTGTTTTTCCTCGTCGCACTGCCCGCTGGCTGGGAAGCGGCATGCAGCGACGAACTGCCTGCATGTCAATCAGGACCCGAATTCGCGTCAATTGAGTGTATTTATCAACTAATTAGCCACAAGCAAAAATATGATTATGACACTCACGCTCTGGCTTGGCCTGCTCGTCGCCAGCTACGGTGCTGGGCGCGTGTACGGGTGGTACACGATCCGGAAGGGCGGGAACGATGATCGGCGATCGCGTGGGACGTACCGACTCCTCGGCGTCGTCGGCATCACAGCGCTCCTCGTCCTCGCGTTTTCCGGCTTCATCGGTGCGACCGAGGCAGCCCTCTCGTCGCTCCATCCAGCAGTGGTCGGCGGCCTCGCGACGCCGCTGGCCTGGGTTCCAACGGCAGCTGGAACGATTATCGCAGTTCTGATTACGTATCTCGGCGTCTTTCCATCCGTTCGCAAACGACGCGACCTCGAGATCAGCGCCGCGGTGGCAGTCGCCCGGCTCGGAAAGTACCTCGTCGCGCTCACGATCATCTGTCTGATTTCGATTGCACCCCTCGCAGCGCTTCTTGGTGCCTCGGAGCCGTCGCCATGGTTGATTCCGGTCCTGTTCGTCGGCTTCGTCGTCGGCACCTACGGCTGGTCGCTGTCTCGCGTTCGGCTCTCGCAGACGATCTCCGAGCCGACGGCCGAGCAACGGCGGCGGCTCGAGGCCGCGGTCGACCGTGTCGGGCTGACTGCGACGGTCGCCGGCGTCATTCCGGGTAAGGGAATGGAACTGGCAAGACTCTATCTCGATGGGGCACCCAGGAACCGGCGGCTGTACGCAACCGACTACGCGTTCGACGTCTGTGGTGATGACGAGCTGACAGCACTGTGTGCGCGCGTCGACGCTGCCGATGCGTTTCGGCTCCTCGAGCGACGGTCCCTCGTCATGGCGTTTCTCACGGCACTCGTCGTGACGCTGACCGTCTGGCTGTCGCTGCTCGTCTCGCTTGCCGGCCTGCTCATCACGTGGCCGCTGCTCACGTGGCACCTCCAGCGATGTGAGTTCGCTGCCGACCGTCGGGCGGCTCGAGCGGTCGGTGCTGATACCCTCGCGAGCGTCTACGAAGCGTCTTCGGACGTGACTGACGAGCGAAGTCGGTTCCACGAACGGCTCGCGGCGCGGCCGTCGACGGCGCGACGAGTCGAGCGACTCAGACAGCTGCAGTCCTAAAGCCGTGGGAGTCTCCCCATCCAGGATCGCTCGCGGTATCGGGGCTCCTCGGGCGACAGTCTCCGGTAGCCCATGGCGTTCGATACCGTGTGCAGTTTTATCAATGACGATTCTTTGTTTACTATCCTGCGGTTGTATTTGGTCATACGTAAATAGCTTCGGCGCAAAACGCTCGTATGAGCGACTCCGAACCCAGGGACCCGATTACTGGCGTTCCGATCGACGACCCCGACGTTCCCGTCTACATGCCTGGCACGCCGACCGGTTCGTTTCTGCGATTTCTCGAGCGGGCCGTCGACGTACTGCGCCGCTGATGGCCGCTCCCACGCAATCGAATCATATACTGACTGTCGATCGGTTAGTGGAGTGACCAACGGGGAAGGGTTCTTTTGACCCCACCGTGGTAGAGCGCGTCGACATGTCTGATCAGCACTGGCCCGAGCGCACAGCGGAGTATCCACTCGAGTGTGACCACTGTCACTATCCGATCCCTGGCGATCCCGTCGCCAGCGACGACGGCCGCTACTGTTCGGTTGCCTGCCGCGAGGCCGACGACAACACGACACTGCCCGATCCACAGGCCTACAAACGGGTCGTAACGGGAGTCGAGCCGATCGACTCGCTCGTCCCCAACGGCATCCCCGCCGACTCGTTTCTCCTGCTCTCGGGCGACGAAGGGACCAGCCGGGCCGAACTCGGGATCGAACTCGTCTGGCGCGCCTTAGAGCGCGGCGAACCCGCCGTTGTCGTCTCGCTTGCGAATCCGCCGACGGCGACGCTCGAGCGCTTTTATCAGAACGGCTGGAACGTTCTGCCGGCCCTCGAGAACGGTCGGCTACGGATCATCGACTGCTATACCCACCGGCTCGACGACCGAGACGGATTCAGGGCCCAGCGCACCGAGTGGCCGACGTTTCTCGGCGAGGCGGCCGCAGACGCGATCGTCGAGGTGCGCGATCCGAGCGACCGCAGCGAGGTGACCCACAGTCTCGTCGGCGCGCTCGACGACCTCGAGATGAGCGAGACCGGGCTCGTCACGATCGACTCGCTGGACGAACTCGAGCGAGTCTTTCAGGACCGGCAGGTCCACGATTTCGTCGAAGAGATCCGAGCGACGGTCTGTAAGGCACGGTTCGTCCCGATCGTCGCCGCTGCGTCGACGGCAGACGAAGACGACATTCCCGAAGCCGAGTACGTGTTCGACGGCATCGTCGATCTGCGGCTGACAGAGCAGCGAGCACCGAACACCCGGCACAAACAGCTCGCCATTCGGAAGCTGATCGGTGCCCAGTTTCTCCCCCAGTGGATCCAGTACGATCACGAACCGGCTCGAGGACTGTTCGCAGCCAGCCCGAACACAGGACGGAACACACAGCAGGGGTACGAGGTCGGGACCGAGCTGTCACAGCCGGACCGGCCTTAACGGCTCGAGGCGGGCCAGCACCCGTCACGTTCACGAGTGCGGAGCGATCACCGACGACGATCGGGTCCACGACGAGCCGAGTCAGTCCCGGTAGCGCCCCCTGTCACCGGATGGTCTCCGCCGCTGTCAGTGCGAGTCGAAATCGCGCCCGTTTTTCCGTCGCTTACCCGACCGTTCCATATGAGCGGCACGTACGTTCTCGTAATCGACGTTCCCAAGACGACGAGTTTCGATGTCGGTGCGCTTGGCGAGCGCACGTTCGAGGCCGGCACGTACGCCTACGTCGGCAGCGCGTTCGGTCCAGGCGGCTTCAGTCGCGTCGAGCGCCACCGCGAACTCGCTGCCGGCGAGCGTGACACGCGCCACTGGCACATCGACTACCTGCTCGGCCGGCCGGCGACGACCCTCGAGACCGCGATCATCTTCCCGGACGCCGATCGGGAGTGTGAACTGGCCGCGCAGTTGCCGGGCACACCGGTCGACGGCTTCGGAGCTTCAGACTGTGAGTGCGCAGGGCATCTACTCGCCGTGCCGGACGCCGAGACCGTCCGCGAGGCGGCGGTCAACGCTGGCGGTCTCGTCGACGAGAAGTCGTGAAAATCGGGCCCGTGAGTTATTACCAATGCGTGTGAATCGGCACCTATGACCGACACCGATTCCGAGCCCGGTACCGATCCGCAACTCAACGACGACGCGATGGAGCGATTCCCCGTCCCCGCGTTCGAAGACCTTCCCGAGGACCTTCAGGAGCGGATCGCCGAGGAAACCGAGCGTTCCGGCTTCACCCCAAACGTGTTCTCGGCGTTCGCGTACAAACCCTCCCACTTCCGAGCCTTTTTCCAGTATCACGACGCGCTCGTCGAGGACACCGCCTTAGCGCGCGAGGAGATCGAGATGATCGTCGTCGCCGTCTCCGGTGTCAACCACTGTTACTACTGTAACGTCGCCCACGGCGCGCTCGTGCGCATCTACGCCGAAGACCCGACGCTGGCCGACCAGTTGGTCGCGAACTACCGGACCGCGGATATCAACGAGGCCCATCGAACGATGCTCGACGTTGCGGTCAAACTCACTGAGCGGCCGACAGAGGTCGAACCGGCCGACTTCGAGGCGCTGCGCGAAGCCGGGTTCAGCGAGGAAGCGATCTGGGATATCGGGGCTGTCGCCGCCTTCTACAACCTCAGCAATCGCATGGCGATGTTCGCAGAGATGCAACCCAACGACGAGTTCCACACGCTCGGCCGATAACTCGAGCCGACTCGTTGCAGACGGATCCCGTCAGTCCGTGCCGGCACATCCGCAGCCTTGCCCCGCACTGCGGTTGCACCGATAAACCGTTACAGCAGCCCGTCTCAGTCGTCGCTCGCCGCAAAGCTGGCCGACTCGGTCGCGATATTGGCCTCTGGCGTGCCGGGCAGTTCGTTGCGGACGTCGTCCGATCCCTGCTCGGAAATCGCCTCCGCGTAGGCTTCGGGCATGACCTTCACGACAGCCTCGAGCGTGTGCTCCCACTCGTTGAGGAGCTGTTGCCCGCGCTCGGAGCCGGTGTAGGCGACGTGGTTTTCGACGAGCCGTCGAAGCATCTGCTCGTCTTTTTCCTCGAGGTCGTCGTGCAGCGAGACCATCCCGGTGTTGGCCTTCGCCGCAAAGTCGTCGTCGGGGTCGTAGACGTAGGCGACACCCCCAGACATGCCGGCCGCGAAGTTCGTGCCGGTGTCGCCGAGCACGGCGACGACGCCGCCGGTCATGTACTCACAGCCGTGGTCGCCGACGCCCTCGACGACGGCCTTCGCGCCGGAGTTGCGGACGGCGAAGCGCTCGCCGGCGACGCCGTTGACGTACAGTTGACCGTTGGTCGCGCCGTAAAGTGCGACATTGCCGATCGCGACGTTGTCGGTCGGGTCGTAGGCAGCAGTCTCGGGCGTGCGGATCGTCAGTTTGCCACCCGAGAGCCCCTTGCCGACGTAGTCGTTGGCGCTGCCATCGAGGTGCATCGAAACGCCGCTGGCGAGGAACGCGCCGAAGCTCTGCCCGGCCGTGCCCTCGAGGTCGACGGTGATCGTGTCCTCGGGAAGTCCGGGTTCGCCGTAGCGGTCGGTGATCCGGTTCGAGAGCATCGCACCGACGGTGCGGTCGACGTTCGTTACCTCGGCCTCGAGCGAGACCGGATCCTGATTCTCGATGGCGTCGGCCGCGGCCGCAATGAAGTCGCGGTCGAGTTGCTCTTCGAGTTCGTGGTCCTGCTCGCGGAGCTTCCGTCGGACCTCGCTGCCGGGGTCAGCAAGCACCGCCGAGAGGTCGACGTTGCGGGCCTTCGGGTGGTCGACATCGTCGCGCTGTTCCAGAACGTCGACGTGGCCGATCATCTCGTCGAGCGTCTCGAATCCGAGTTCGGCCATGAGTTCGCGCAGTTCCTGCGCGATGAACGTCATGTAGTTGATGACGTGTTCGGGCTCGCCGGGGAAGCGCTTCCGCAGGTCCTCGCGCTGGGTGGCGACGCCGACCGGGCAGGTGTTGTTGTGACACTGCCGGGCCATCACACAGCCCGAGGTCACGAGGCTGGCAGTCCCGAAGACGTACTCCTCGGCACCCAGCAGGGCGGCGACGGCGACGTCACGACCGGTTTTCATCCCGCCGTCGGCCGAGACGCGGATGCGGTCGCGCAGGCCGGTCTGACAGAGCATCTGGTTGGCCTCGGCGAGACCGAGCTCCCACGGGAGGCCGGCGTTTTTGATCGAGGTGCGCGGCGACGCACCCGTCCCGCCGGAGTGGCCCGAGATGTGGACCACGTCGGCGTTCGCCTTCGCGACACCCGCCGCGACCGTGCCGATGCCGGCCTCACTGACGAGCTTGACGTTGATGTCGGCCTCCTCGTTGGCCGCCTTGAGATCGAAGATCAGCTGTTTGAGGTCCTCGATCGAGTAGATGTCGTGCAGCGGCGGCGGCGAGATCAGGCCCACGCCGGGCGTCGACTTACGCACGTGGGCGATCATCTCGTTGACCTTCTCGCCGGGGAGGTGGCCGCCCTCACCGGGCTTGCTCCCTTGGGCCATCTTGATCTGCAGTTCGTCGGCACTCGAGAGGTACGTCGACGTAACCCCGAACCGTCCCGAGGCGACTTGCTTGACGTTACACTCCTTTTCGGTGCCGAAGCGTTCCGGCGGCTCACCGCCCTCGCCTGAATTGCTCTTGCCGCCAATACGGTTCATCGCGATCGAGTTGTTCTCGTGGGCTTCCGGCGAGAGCGAGCCGAGACTCATCGCCGCGGTCGAGAACCGCTGGACGATGTCCGTGATCGGCTCGACGTCCTCGAGTGGGACCGGATCGCGGTCGGAGTCGAACTCGAGCAGGCCGCGAAGGGTCTGAAGGTTCTGTTGCTGGTCGTTGATTTGGTCGGCGAAATCCTGATAGCGCTCGTAGTCGTTCGAGCGGACGGCCTGCTGGAGCGCGCCGACGGTCTGTGGGTTCCACTGGTGGTGGATCCCCTCCGAGCGGTGCTCGAACTCGCCGTGGCGGGTAAGATCGGGTTCGTCGCCGTCGTCGAACGCGGTCGCGTGGCGCTCGCGGAGGTCTTCTTCGATTTCGGCGAGGCCGATCCCCTCGGTGCGGTTCTCGGTGCCCTCGAAGTACTCCGCGACGAGGTCGGAGTCGAGACCGACGGCCTCGAAGATCTGTGCGCCCTGGTAGCTCTCGACCGTCGAGATCCCCATCTTGGCCATGATCTTCAATAGCCCGTCCTCGACTGCGCCGACGTAGGCGTCGATGGCGACCTCGGCGTCCGCGCCGTCAGGGCCGGCGGTGAGGTCTTCGATCGTCTGGTAGGCCAGGTACGGGTTGACCGCGCCCGCGCCGTAGCCGACCAGCGTCGCGAAGTGGTGGACGGTTCGCGGGTCAGCGGACTCGACGACGAGGCCGACGTGATTTCGCAGCCCGTTGCGCACGAGGTGATGATGGACGGCACCCGTCGCCAGCAGGCTCGGGATCGCAATCCGGTCGTCGTCGACGCTGCGGTCCGAGAGGACGATCACGTCGTGGCCGTCCTCGATGGCGGCGACCGTGTCCGCGCGGACGCGTTCGATCGCCGCCTCGAGACCGGCCCCAAGTTCGTCGGTTTCGGGCTCGTAGGTGATGTCGATCGTCGCGGCCGTGATGCCGTTGGCCGAACAGTCGCGGATCGATGCGAGTTCGGCGTCCGTCAGGACCGGCGAGTCGAGGACGAGCTGGCGGGCGTGTGCGGGCGACTCATCGAGGAGGTTGCGCTGGACGCCCAGTCGCGACTCCATCGAGGTGACCAGTTCTTCGCGAATGTAGTCCAGCGGCGGGTTCGTGACCTGTGCGAACAGCTGTTTGAAATACGAGAACAGCGGCCGGTTGTACTCGGTGAGCACCGACAGCGGCGTGTCGTCGCCCATCGAGCCGACGGGATCTTTCCCTTTCTTGGTCATCGGCTCGATCAGGTTCTCGAGTTCGTCGTGGGTGTACCCGAACGCGGCCTGGTAGTCACGCAGGCCGTCGACGGTCACTTGGGGCGTGCGGTCGTCCGTCGTCTGGATGTCGTCGAGGTGGACCTGTTCCTGGGCGACCCACTCGCCGTAGCGATCGTCGGTCAGATCTTCGAAAACTTCCTCGTCAGGAATGACGCGGCCCTCGTTCGGATCGGCGAGGAACAGTTGGCCGGGCTTGAGGCGGCCGCGCTCTTCGATCTCTGCCGGATCGGTCTCGAGCGCACCGGCCTCGCTGGCCATGATCAGACGGTTGTCAGTCGTGACGTCGTACCGGCACGGTCGCAGCCCGTTGCGATCGAGCACTGCGCCGACGCGTTCGCCGTCGGTCGCCGCGACGAGGGCGGGACCGTCCCACGGCTCGACCAGCGAGGCATGGAAGTCGTACCAGTCCTTGCGGTCAGCGTCCATCGCGTCATCGCCGCGCCAGGCCTCGGGAACGAGCATGCGCAGCGCGTGCTCTAAGTCCCGGCCGTCCTGCATCAGGAGTTCGAGCGCGTTGTCGACGCTCGCAGTGTCCGATTGGTCGGGATCGTCGATGATCGGCTTGACCGCCTCGAGATCCTCTAAGACCTCGCTCTCGAGGTCGGTCTCGCGGGCGCGCATCCAGTTGATGTTGCCCTGAATGGTGTTGAACTCGCCGTTGTGGATGATGTTTCGGTATGGGTGGGCGAGGTGCCACGCCCCGAGCGTGTTCGTCGAGAACCGCTCGTGGACCATGGCGAACGTCGAGTCCATCCGTTCGTCGGTCAGGTCGGGGTAGTAAGACGGAACCTGCTCGCCTTTCAGCAGTCCCTTGTAGACGACGGTATCCGAATCGAGAGAAACGACGTAGAAGCGCTCTTTGTTCTCGATATCAGCCGTTTCAACCTTGTTCTCGAGCGCGCGTCGTGCGACGTAGAGCCGGCGGTCGAAGTCGTCACCGGAGATGTCATCGTCGGGCGTGACGACGACTTGCCAGACGTCCGGTTCAGAGTCGACGGCCGTCTTCCCGAGGTCGTCGTTGTTCGTCGGGACGTCTCGCCACTCGAGCACCGAGAGGTCGTAGGTATCGAAGGTGTCCTCGACGAGCGAGATGAGCGCCTCGCGGGCCGCGTCATCCTGTGGGAGAAAGAGCGAGCCGACGGCGTAGGTATCCGGCAGCGAAGCCTCGAGGACGTCCTGGAAGAACGAATCGGGCGTCTGGAGCATGATTCCGGCCCCGTCGCCGGTGTCTTTCTCCGCACCGGTCGTCCCGCGATGTTCGAGGTTTCGAAGCAACTCGAGGCCGTCGGCGACGACGTCGTGGCCGCCGTCTCCGTCGAGATCCATGACGACGCCGACGCCGCAGTTCGACCGCGCGTCCATGGGGTCGGCGAGCCCCTGTGAACGCCCAGTCGATGGCGTGAGATGTGGCTGTGACATACATTCCCGTAGCGGGATCAGCTATAAGAGACTAATCCATTATGACTAAGTGTATTATATACACATATAAATAAGTATAAGGTGATTGTAGCCTCCTTATAGATATGACATACGTGTAAGAGCCACGTTCAGAGAACGTAGTTATGGCTGTTGGCGCTCCACTTTCTCCGTCGAACCTATCGAGCGAGAACTGTCAGTTCGAACCCCCTCCGGAAAAACGATGTTTCCGGTAGCGGGGTTACTGTGTCAGAGGCACGTAGTGTTCACCCACCAAAGTGAACACCACACGAATCTAGTCATGCGCCCCCGGTAAGCAATATGGGGCTAAAGACTTAGGTCCGGGTGACAACGAAACACACGATTGACCAGGGTCGCCTTTTAGTGATTTTACCCGGAATTGTCACTGAGATATACATTTGTCTGGTGTCGGTTCGCGTATCGACGGCGGACGCTGACGCTGCTGTCGTTCTCTCGGGTCGGTTTCGGAAAACGACGACCAGCCACTCAAAACTCCACAGTCGGGGCAGCCGAACGTGGAGAACGGTCAGTACGACTTCGCGAAGTACGCGATCTCGTCGGCGGGATCGCCACAGACGCCACACTCGTCGCTCTCGGGTTCGGGGACCTCACCCGCTGTCGTCCCGCCCTCGTCGGTCAGCGGCTGCATGACGATTTCGGCGGCGATCTTCTCTTTGATGGCCTCCTCGCAGGCCTCGTCGCCACACCACGGCGTCTTCACGTAGCCGCCATGTTGGCCGATCGTCCCGAGGATCTTTTCGGGGCTATGGGCCTCGCGGACGTTTTCTTCCAGGTTCTCCTCGGCTGCCTCGTAGAGTTTGTCGTAGATCTCCGCCAAGTGCTCGTCGACGGCGTCGACGATCTCGTCACGATCCTCGACGGCTTCCTCGTTGTCCGGCCGGTGAACCAGCGTGACCTCCTCGTCTTCGACCTCGTAGGGACCGATCTCGAGTCGCAGCGGAACCCCGTTGAGTTCGTGTTCGTTGAACTTGAAGCCGGGATTGCGCTCGTCGCGGTCGTCGAGTTCGACGCGGAAGCCGGCCTCCTCGAGGTCGGAAGCGATTGCCTCGGAGTACTCGAGAACGTCGTCTTTCGTGTCTTCCTGCCAGATCGGGACGATGACGACCTGCGTGGGTGCGACCGTCGGCGGGAGCACGAGTCCCTGATCGTCGGAGTGGGTCATGATGAGCGCGCCGAGTGCACGCCAGGAAAGGCCCCACGAGGTGGTGTAGGCCGTCTGCTCGTCTTCGTTCTCGTCGGCGAAGGTGATGTCGAACGCCTCGGCGAAGCTCTGTCCGAGGTTGTGGCTGGTCGCTCCCTGGACGGACTTGCCGTCGGGCATCAGCGCCTCGACGGTCGTCGTGGTGTCCGCACCGGGGAACTTGTCGTGTTCGGGCTTTTTGCCCCGCAGGACCGGGATCGCGAGCACGTCCTCGTAGACCTTCTCGTATTGGCTCAGGCGGGTCCAGACCTCCTCCCACGCACCCTCGTCGGTGGCGTGAGCGGTGTGGCCTTCCTGCCACATGAACTCCTTCGTCCGGAAGAAGGGCTTGGTCTCGGTGGCCTCCCAGCGGACGACCGAACACCACTGGTTGAGCCGCATCGGCAGGTCGCGGTGGCTGCGAGTCCAGTCGGCCATGAACGGCGCGATGATCGACTCACTGGTCGGTCGGACGGCCAGCCGTTCCTCGAGTTCGTCGTGGCCGCCCTGGGTCACCCACGCGACCTCGGGGTCGAAGCCTTCGACGATGTCCTTTTCCCGCTCTAAGAAGCTCTCGGGGATGAACATCGGGAAGTAGACGTTGTCGACGCCGGTTTCTTTGAACCAGCCGTCCAGCGCGTCCTGAATGGCTTCCCAGAGGGCGTAGCCGCGAGGTTTCGTAACGATGAAGCCGCCCATCGGCGCGTAGTCCGCGAGGCCTGCCTTCTGGACGACCTCGGCGTACCACTCGCCTGGCTTGTGCGATTTCGACTCGGTGATCCCGAGTTCCTGACTCTCGTCGCTCATTGTGTCGACATGCAGGCAGCGCAGGCTTAAACCATGCGAAGGCCACCTGTGACTGGGCGACTAATCACGATCGGCGTCCGCGGCACGCTCGCGCAGCCGGCGTTTCTGCCGGCGCTCGGTGACGTGATCGATGCCGTCGGCCAGTTCGTCTCTGACCTCGCGTTCGAAGGCGTCGACGTCCTCGAGAAATTCTCCGGAAAACTCCTCGACGAGTTCGAACGTCCACTGGTCGCTGATCGCGCCCGCCGGGAGGTGGTCGTCCCGAAGGTCGTTCGCCCACGCCTCGTAGCCGGCTTCGCGAAGGCCATCCTCGGCGTCGCCCAACCGGTCCATTGCGTGCCCGAGCTGGTGGTGGAACTCGAGCAACGTCCCGTAGGCCCGGTGGACGTGCTCGAGACTCAACTGGAGGTCATGTAGCGCCGCCTGTTCGGCCTCGCTCAGTTCGAGATCGTCGAGATCGACGACCGTCTCGGGGCCGACGTTCGAATCGGAGTCAGTCACAGGGACGAAGACTACGACTCGACGCAAAACCCTGGTCGTTGAACGTGCCGGATCGGCGGCTGGACCGCGATTCGACCCCTCAGACTTCGATTCGCTCGCCCAATTCGGGCGCTGTCGCGTCGTAGCCGTCCGCGCGTAGTTCGTCAGCGAACGCCTCGCAGCGATCGCCGTGGTTGACCAGGATCGGCGTGTCCGTATAGGACTCGAGGAACGAACGAATCCCTGCCTGGTCTGCGTGTGCCGAAAAGTCATACTGTTCGACCTGTGCGCTGACTCGCATCACACGGCCGTCGATCTCGGCGCTGCCGGTCTCGAGCAGGTCGCGGCCCGGGGTCCCCTCGACCTGATAGCCGGTCATGGCGATCTTGTTCGTCGGATGCGAGCGGATCGCCGGCACGTATGTCATCGCGGGTCCACCGTGGAGCATCCCGCTGGTGGTGACGATCACGGTGTTCTGTGCTGCGATCCGCTTGCGCTGGCCGTCGCGACCGTTGACGAACCGGGCGTTGCCTTTCGCCCGGCGCAGGAGGTCTGGATCGCGCAGGAACTCCCGGTTCTCGTCGCGAAGAAAGAGTTCCGTGACGCGTTTGCCCATCCCATCGACGTAACACTCGAGGTCGTATTCCTCACAGAGACAGAGCACCTCCTGCGTGCGGCCGATGCCGAACGCGGGGACGACGACGGTACCACCCTCCCAGACTGTGGTCCGGAGACTTTCGGCGAACTCGCGTTCGATCTGTTCGCGCGGCGGGCGCGTCACGTCCGAGTAGGTGCTCTCACAGAGGACGGCGTCGGCATCGGGCCGGGCGGTGGTTCCAGCGAGCAATCGCTGTTCGTCGGTGTGAAAGTCGCCGGTATAGAGCAAGCGGGTGTCGCCGTCGTCGACGAGGACGTGCGCGCTGCCCGGAACATGGCCGGCGTCGAAAAAGGTGATCTCGTAGCCTGCGGCCTCGAAGGGCTCGCGGTAGCCGTGGGTCTCCGAGACTTCCGCGACGCGTGCGAGTTCTGCCTCGGTAAACGGACAGTCGTAGCTTCCGCCGTGGAGTTTCAGCGTGTCGCGGGCCAGCACCATCGTGAGGTCGTACGTCGGCGGCGTCCAGTGGATCGACGGCCGCGCGTCGCCCGACAGCAGCGTCGGGATGGAGCCGACGTGATCGAGGTGGCCGTGGCTCACGACAACCGCGTCCGGATCGACATCGCCGACCGGAAACGCCGGCGGGTTCCCCGAATCCATCCCGAAATCGAGCACGAGCGTGTCGTCGATGCAGATCGCGCTCCGACCGATCTCTCGTGCGCCACCCAGCAACTGGACGTCCATGACGACCGAGTTGGGCCTCGACCGGTTTGCCTCCACTGGTTTCGGACGCGGAGACGCTGTCAGGAACTGTTCGAGCGCCGGTCGTCTGTGCCAGCCATCTGGGCGGCAGTTCGCTCGGTCAACCCGATGAGATAGACATCAAGCAGACAAACGAGGAGGATCGCAAGCGGCACGGCCACCTCCGCGTAGCTCACCGCGTCGAACTGTAGTGCCGTCACGACGAACGGTTCGCCCGGAGCAAGCGCTCCCGATAGCGAGCGGGCGCTCAGAAACGCGAGTGCGAGTGCGTACAGGACGAACCAGATCCCGCCGCGTTTCCACCGTCCGAGATAACAGTGGCCGAGGCCGGCGACGAGCGCCGAGAGCGGATACGCCGGCCAGACCGGTCGCGACAGCTCACTCATTGCGTAGCCTTACGTCGTGGAAGACAATCGGTGTTGCCCTATTTCCGATACTTCCGGATGCCGAACCGCTCGTAGTCACCATACGCGAGCTCGAGCGAGCCGAGCCACCAGTTCCATCGCTCTGCTGGTGTGCCCTCGGGGGCGTCCGATAGCTCGTCGACGATGAACTCGGTCGTCAGCGTCGTGCCCATGTCGGCCTCGTACTGCCCGGAATCGGCGAGATCGACGGCCTGCCGAACGACGATCCGTGACTGGCTGGCCGTGCCGCCGAACTCCTCGCGGAGTCGCTCCTCGAGCCGCTCGGGATCGATGAACACACGTCGACGTAGGCAGCCCACGTACTTGACTGTTCGAGCGGACTTGGCGTGGAACCGAACTGAGGCGAGCGGCCGGGAGGACGGCTCGAGCGCTGCGAGAGCCGTCCGACTCGGGGAAGGGCAGGCACTGCACTGATACCGACCGCGAGTGAGCGAAGCGAACGAGCGGGCCGACGACCAACCCGTAGGGGAGGGAGGAGTGCTTTTGATCGACCCTAAGCGGGAGCTTCGCTCCCGCGAGGTCCGAGAGAGCTTTGCTCTCTCGAGATTTTGCCGAGAGACGGTGCGCTGTGCGGCAGCTATGCTGCCGTCAGCGCAACAGACCGTGGTTCGAAACGCCAGAGGCGTTTCGTCATCACGAAAGACGCAGAGCGTCTTTCGAACGACAGCGCAAAAGGTCGGTTCCGATCGATGATCTTTTGAGCGACGGCCGTCTTCCGTCGTGCATGGCAAGTTTCACTGTCGTTGTCGGCGATCCCGACTCGGGGATGGCCTATCAGCTCGAGGCAGAGGACCAGGACGCAAACCGGTTTATCGGCAAGTCGATCGGCGACGAAGTCGACGGCGGTTCGGTCGGCCTCGATGGCTACACGCTCGAGATCACTGGCGGCTCCGACGAGGCAGGCCGCCCGCTCAACGGCGAGGTCGCTGGCCCGAACCTGCAGGAAGTGCTGATGGAAGATCGACAGACCGGCTATCACCCCGAGCGAGACGGCGAACGACGACGCATCACGGTTCGCGGCCGTGAAGTCTCCGACGCCGTCGCCCAGATCAACGCCTCGATCACCGAGCGTGGCAGCGCCGACGTCGACGACCTCCTCGGCGAGGGCGAAGACGACGACGAGTAACTCGCGGCGACTCACTCGATTCATTTTCAATGGCTGACCGAATTGCGAGCGATCATCCATCGGTAGAGACGGTCCGGTCGACGTGTACGGAGACGGCAACCGGCGTCAAACTCGCGGTGCCGGCCGACGACCGCGATTCGTTTCCGGCAGACGAGGTCATCCGGGTCGTCCTCGATGGCGAGGAACTGTTTGCACACGTCCAGCGAGCGCTGACTGGCGACGAGCTGTCGATCCCGGGCATCTACGAGACACCGGATAGCGCTCGCGATCCAAGTGGCGCGAGCGATCGGCTCACTGCGTGGACCGACGACCACGCTGTCTCCGCGGGCGGATCAGTGCTGATCGATGTCGTCGAGCCCGACTTTCTCTACGGGCTTCGCGCACCCGGCGAGACGGCCTACTACGACGCTCGAGAGCCACCACGCGACAGCTTGAGCGAGATCGCGAAGGATCTCGAGGACCAGTAGGACGAGCGGCCCTGTCGTCGCGTGGCGCTTGCTTGCGAGAGACGAGAGGAGACGAATACCGCCCTTTTTCCACCTCGAGTGCCAACCGACGGCCATGAGTACCCAACGCGAGGAGTTTCTGGCCGGCAAGCGGCCCGACGACGTCGCACTCTTTCTGGCACAGTCGTACGTCTCCGACGACCGACTCGAGCAGTTCGGCGAGCGCGTCGACGACGGGACACTGATCGTCGTCGACGGCGAACGCGGCCGCAGCGCGTTCAAAGCGGCGACCGGCACCGGTGCGATGGAGTTCGCCAAGTCCGCAATGAGTACCGAAGGCGAGATCGACGACGATCTCGCAGGCGGGCAGTGTCCGGACGGCGAGACCGACGCCGACGGCGAGCACGCAATCCAATACGTCTTCGCGTTCGCCGAGGAGCAAAACGAGTCGGTCGGCGGCATCTACGCCGACGGCGACGTGGTCCACGCCTACGCACAGTGTACGTGTGGGACGGCGTTTTCCGATCGGTGGAACGCAACCGACACTGAAGCGTAAGGGATCGATTGCCATCGACGATCGCGAAGCGATCGACACGCCGGTGGTGAGACCGGCAGCTGTCGGGCAGCAGCTTTTGTCACACCATCACATAGGAAACGAACGATGAGTTCGACCGAAACCCCGTACGAGACCGGCCGCGGGTTCGGTCTCTCGAGCCGCGAGGCGCGTGTAATCGGCGGCGCGAGCGCGCTGATGGCGCTCAACGTGGTGTTGATGTACGTCCTCGTGACGACGCCGCTCGCAGCGGTCAACGAGCTGTTGTTTTCGATTCCGATCGTTGGCGCGTTCGTCTACGGTGTGGCCATCGTAGCAGGCCAATGGATCGCTGAACGGGGTGTCGAAGGCGGTGAGACGGGACTCGCAGTCGTCGGTATGGGAGTGTTACAACTGGCCTTCGGGATCTTCGGAGCTGGCGTGCTTCGCTTTGTGCCTCGAGAATCCCAGTTGACGATTCTCGTCGTGACAGCGATCGTCGTTGCCGTGATCACTGCTGTCATCGCAGCCTACGTCTACGCCCGGTCGAAGACGTTCGAGAGTTGGGGATCGTACGCTAACTACGCGTTTATCGGCGGGCTCGTCGCGATTCTGATCGGGACGTTCGTCGCGCCGGTGTTGCTCGCCGGCTTCGCCCTCATCTTGCTCGGCTTTCTGCTTCGGCTGGGGTGGGAAATCTGGAAGGTTCGGGATCGGCGGGGCGCGTCGGTGACACTGCAGACGATTGGCGTCTACATCGCCGTCGCTGGCGTCTTCGTCCACGTCCTCCAGTTGGTGTTGCGGTATCTCGCGTCGCGACAGTAACAGAGAGAGACGATTACGCGTCTTCGTCCGTGTCTTCGGCTGCGTCCGCTTCTGTGACGACCTGTCGGAACGCATCGAGGATGACCTGCTTCGTCACGGCCCCGCGGGTCGTCCAGTGGTTCGCGTAGTCGAGCATGTCGTCGTAGATGTCGGGCTTACAGCCCGCAGCCTTGGGGTGGCCGCCGCCGTTTACCTTCCCTGCGACCTCGTGGCAGCGGTCGAACTCGTCGGTGCCCCGGATCGAGGCCGAGCCGGCAGGTTTGACGATCACCGAGGCATCAGCCCCCTGCTCGCGCATCGCTTCGGCGACCTCGTTCTGTGAGCAGCGGCCGTAGGTGATCCCGACGGTGTAACCGCCGATCTCGCGGAGTTCTGCCCGGCCGACTGCCTGCTCGATCAGCGCCTCCTTCTCGACGCGGCGCTCGGCGATGTACTCCTCGACCCATGCGGGCAGGTCGACGCCGTACTCGCGGACGACCTCGACGTATTCGGCGGGATCGGTCCAGTAGGCGTAGTCCGCTAGGTCGTCGCTGCGCGGGTCCTCACGCAGCCACAGGTCGTGATCTCGAGTGACTGCCGCCAACTCCTCGTACACCGGCTCGAAGTCGTACTCGAGCGAGCGATAGACCACGTCGGCGCTACACTCCTCGTCGGAGTCGCCGACGACGAGGTCGACACCGGCGTCTCGAACCGACTGGGCGACGTCGTCGCCCCACTGGTGATGGTCGTACCACGCGACGCTGTCGGCGGTCTCGAGGGCTGCATTGAGTTCCTCCTCGACGTACTCGTAGCGATCCGGTGCGAGGTCACAGACGAAGAGATCGATCCCGTCGTCGCCGTACTCGGCGACGCGAGCCAGCGCGTCCTCGACGTCGTGTGGACTTGCAGGGATGAGCGCGACGGTGTGTGGTGTTGGCTCGGGCTCCTCGAGCGGCTCGTCGGCCTCGTCATCGTCAGCGTCGGCCTCACCGTCGTCCGGTTCCGGGACGTTCTGGATGTCGTCGTAGGCTTCGCGGAGCAGGGCGACACAGGCCAGTCCGTCGGCGTCCGGATCCGCGATGACCGCGACCTCGGCCCCCTCGAGGGCGGCTTCGGTCTGTTGTGCTTCTAAGTCCTCCTCGAGCGTGTCGGGCAGGAAGAAACCAGTTCCCGGCAGCACGGATTTGCGCGCGAGCGGCAGATCACCGCTCTCGATGAGTTCGTCGTACATGGTACGTGCTGGGAGACCGGTCGGGAAGTAACCGCCGGTCTCGGGTGCCGTAGGCGAGTGTCTGAGCGTCGGCCCGCCGCTTGCCGGTGTCGATCAGGGGTCGGCGGCCGTCCCGTCACCGTCGGTCGCAGAATCGAGTTGCCGGACGGTCAACACGGGGACGGGTGACGTCCGGACGATGCGCTCGGCGACGCTGCCCAGCAGCAGGCGGTTCTCACCGTGGCGGCCACGGGTGCCAGTCGCGATCACATCGGCGTCGACCTCACGAGCGTACGCACAGATCTCGGCAGCGGGCCGTCCCTCACGAATCTCAGTTGTCACCTCCTGATCGGCGCGCTCCTCGACGGTCCCGAGGGCAGCGTCGGCAGTCGTCTCGAGAGCAGTACGGAACTCGTCTTGGAGTTGCTCCGGCGAGGCGTCGACCTCGCTGGCGTCGATGACCGACAGGGCGTGGATGTCGGCCTCAAAGCGGTCTGCAAGATCGAGTGCGACGTCGACGGCCCGTTTGACGCTGTCGGAGCCGTCAGTAGCGACCACGACCGTATCGAACATATCGACGACTTACGCTCGCTGTCGCTTAAACGTCCCCGTTCGGACAGGCGAACCGGGCGACAACCGTGTGAACGCACAGCGAACGGGCACAGCGTGGGGTGGGTTTTTTGCCACGGAACACTCACTGCCGTGTATGGATGCCAGCGAGCCGTTTACCGTCGACACCGTTCTCGCGCCGGTCGACGGCAGCGACGAGTCAGCCACCGCCGTCGAGCACGCTATCGCCGTCGCCGACCGCTACGATGCGGCCGTCCACGCGCTTTTCGTCCTCGGACGTGGCGTCGTCTACGGGCTCGATAACGGCACCGTCGACGAGGACGATATCCTCGAGACGACACAGGAGTTTTTCGACGATGCCCGTGCGATCGCCGCCGAAGCTGACGTCTCGCTGTCGACCTCCGTCGACGACGGCTTCTCGAAAATGCGGAAGATGCGCCATCCTGGCAACGTCGTCCTCGACACCGCCGATTCGATCGATGCCGACTTCATCGTCCTCCCCAGAGAGCCCGTGACCGGTGCTGAGGTGGAGGTCCTCGAGGATGCCGCAGAATACGTCCTCTCGTACGCGAGCCAGCCAGTCCTCTCGGTGTAGCCGCCGTCGTTAGTTGTCGAGGAGGATCGCCATCTCCTGTTCGAAGCTCTCGGTCCCGGTCGACTCGAAGCCGACCCGTTCGTAGAGGGCGATCGCCGGGTTGTTCCAGCGTTCGACGGTCAACCACACGCGTCTGATACCAAGGTCGCTGGCGTGGCCCAGCAGGTTCTCGAGCAGGACGGTCCCGATACCGGCCTGCTGGTAGGCCTGCAGGACGAAAATCGCCAGTTCCCACTCGATGCCGCTTTTCTCTGCGATCGCTTCCGGATCGTCGCTATCAGGGACGAGCATCGCGTGGCCGATGGCGTCGCCGTCGTGGAAGGCGACGACGGTGACGCTGTCCTCGGCGATCGTCTCGAGCCAGTTGCGGATGCGATCCTCGCCGGTCGGCGGAATTCCCTGTGCCCGATCGGTGGGATCGAACTCGACGTACATCTCGACGACATCGTCGAGTGCGTCGGCCGCGAACGCCGCTGGCGCGCGGATCTCGATCGACCGTCCCTCCCGGTCCTCGACCGTCGTCGGCGGCGATGGGAACGGACCGGACGGCTCGTCCGGATACTGACGCGATCCGACCATCGTTATCGCACCAGCTTGACCGTTGTCGGGGCGTTTAACAGGACGAACTCCGTGATAGGCCCGAGCTGGATTTTCCCCATCGGGCTCAGGGTGCCACCGCCGATGACCAGCTCGTCGAACTCGCCTTGCTCGGCATAATCGACGAGCGCACTACCGGGGTCACCCTCGAGTTTCTCGACAGTGGCGTCGTCGAGCCCCGCCTCCTCGAGGTGCTCGGCCGCCAGATCGTGCGTTTCGTCCTGTGAGCGTTTCGACTCTGGTTTGTCGACGATGACGACTGTCAGGTCGTCGCCGACCTCTTTCGTGCGGTCGATGGTCCGTCGAAGCGTCTTCACCGACTCATCGCTTCCGCCGAGACCCAGCAACACATTCATACAGGGCACTGTGAGCCCATGGACGAAAACGGTTATGCCGCTTGTCCGCTCGATTCAGCATCACAACCGGGGCTGTGAGTGAAACGCCGTCGCAGACGCGACGCATGACGACGCTGTTAAGAATGAGTAGTGAGTATGATGACCGAATGAGTAATGCGGCGCTCGACGTCGTGGAGTTCCTGCTCACGACGAGCGTGTATTCGGACGACCGGACGCTAGACGAGAACGATCTCCCGCCGTCGTTCCGCCGCGTATACTGGACCGGCGGCGTCGACGACGACAGCGGAGATGGGGATAACAGCGGTACCAACCGCAAACCCGCTGGGATCAGTCGTCCGCTATCAGTAACGACCACCACAGCGCGCGAAGCGACCGATATCGACCGCCCGTGGGAGGCCATCGCCGAGCTGATGTTTACCGAACGCGATGAGTTCTCCGGCACGATCACCCTCGCCCAACAGGAGATGGCCGAGGAGTGGTTCGCCGAGCGCGTCGACGAAGACCGGTTGCTCGAGAACCCGACGCTCGCGAAATACTTCGAACGCCACGACGACTACGACTTCGACGTCACGCACGAAGAGGCCCGCGAACGCAACCGACCGATTCAGGCCGACCGCGTCTGGATCGACGGACTGCTCAACCAATACTTCGACGAGGACGACGACGAAGAGATGCTCGACCTCGTCGAAGTGCGCGCCCCAGAGGAGGTCGAGACCTCGCTGGACGATCTCGTGCTCACCAAGGACCAAGAGAACGAACTCGATAAGATCTCGAAGGCGATCGAACACCGGGAGTACCTCGCGAACATCGGCCTACGCGAGATCGGGAAGCTGTTGTTCGTCGGGCCGCCGGGAACGGGCAAGACCTCGACCGCACAGGCGCTGGCCCAGGACATGGACCTGCCGTTCGTCGAGGTCAAGCTCTCGATGATTACCTCCCAGTATCTGGGCGAGACGGCCAAAAACGTCGACAAGACGTTCGAAGTCGCCAAACGGCTTTCGCCGTGTATTCTGTTCATCGACGAGTTCGACTTCGTCGCCAAAACCCGCCGCAGCGACGAACACGCCGCGCTCAAACGCGCTGTCAACACCCTGCTCAAGAGCATCGACAACGTCTCGCTCATCGAAGACGACGTGTTGCTCATCGGTGCGACCAACCACCCCGACCAGCTCGACGACGCCGCCTGGCGGCGCTTCGACGAGATCATCAACTTCCCTAAGCCCGACCGCGGCATGCGGGCGGACATCCTCGACGTTATCACCCGCACGATGGATATCGAGGAGTTCGATCCGCAGCTTATCGCTGAAGTCACGCAGGGACTGACCGGCAGCGACCTCCGGATGGTGCTTCGCGAAGCCGTCCTCGAGGCGCTGACCGAAGACCGGACGAAACTCACGCAAGAGGATCTGCTCAACGCCGTCGAGGAGTTCGAAGAGCGCGACACCTTAAAGAACATGGACATGATGGGCGGCGATCACGACGCGCTCGTCGCCGGCGGCGACCTCGGCGGTGCGGCCAGCGACGGTGGCCACTCACACGATCACGACCACAGTCACGAGCACTGACGGACGGTCGGCCCAGACGTCGCTCGCGGGGTCTGTATTTTCCGACGCGAATCAACTGCGCTGTCCGAACCGATAGAACGTCCGTTATCAACCAGCGACCGCTGTCTTACTCGCCGTTCGACGCTGCATCCTCGAGTAACGCCCAGAACCGCTCCGTATCGCCCTCGAAGCGCTCGAGCAGGGCGCGCATCTCGTCTCGGAGGTCGTCAGTCACGGTGACGTGGACCATCCCCTCGTCGGGCTGGCCGTAGACGACGCTCGCGCCGTCGGGCGCGGCGACGATGGCAGGCAGCGCAACCAGATCCTCCTCGCCGTCGACGACAATCGTCGTCGGGTCGTCCGCCGCGAGCGCACGCCGAAGCGCCCGCACGACCGGCGCGGCGAGTTCGGCCGGTGGGTTGGTCACCTCGAGACTCGCACCGGCCGTGACCGCCTCGCGGATCTCCGCGTCGACGGCCTCGCGTTTCGTCCGCCCGTCGACGAGCGCTACGTCAGGCTGGCGGCCCGCCTGCAGGAGGTGGTAGGTGACGACGTCGCCGACGGCGATGATGGGCCCGTCGACGGCCTCGAGCAGTCGCTCGGCGTCGGTTTCGACCGGGCCCAGCGGCTCTTTGAGTTCATTGCGGAGGTCGTCAGGCAGGACAAGCAGCTGTTCGTCGGCGGGCGTCTCGTCGGCTGGCTCGTCGCGAGTCACGGATCTTAGCGGACTTTCAGCGCGTACGCACCTGGTTCGGTGATCTGCATCTCCGTCGCGATCTCGCTTTCCTCGGGGTGGGCAATGATGACATAGCCCGCCCAGTCTTCGGTCAGCGACGAGGAGTTGCAGGCCTCACAGGTCTCGTTGTCCGGTTCGTTGACCCGGTGGCACTCACGACAGACGAGGCGGTTCGATGCCATGGTTATTCACCTGCGGTTGCTTCGCGTTTCTCGCGTTCCTCTTCGAGCCACTGGTGTTTGCCGAGGCCGGGCTGTTTCGCAGTGAGGCCGATCTTCGAGTCGCGGGGGTTGCGCTCGTCGATGCTCTTGGTGACGATGCGGGTCCGGACGGCGTCGTCGACGCCGAGGGTCCGGTCGGACTCGTTCGAGGAGAGCTGCTGGTTTTCGCCGTCGAACGCCAGATACTCGTCGCTGATCTGGGAGACGTGGAGCAGCCCGTCGACGGGACCGATGCCGACGAAGGCACCGAACTCGACGACCTCGACGACGGTGCCGTCGACGACTTCCTGCATCTGCGGATCGAACGTCACCGCATCGAATTCGGCCTCGTAGTAGACACCTGGCCGGTTCGGGAGCACTGCTCCCTCGCCGATGTCGTGGACCTCGGTGACGGAGACGACGCTTCCGACTTCTTCGTCCATCCGTCCCTCGAGTTTGTCCTGGAGCAGTCGCTTGACCAACCCCGGCGACACGTCGCCGAGCTCTTCCGGCGGTACTTCTACCGTATCCTTCAATCTAACCCGTTTGTACATCTATGGTTGAGTGATCGCTAACTTGTTTCTCCCGCGTAATGCAATTACCGGTCTGCTCGCTTCGAGCACCCGATCGCGCAGCGGGCGGTCGTTCGTGACGACGTAGTCGACGCTGCCCTCGCGGGCGAGTTCGACCAAGGCGTCGTCTGCGTACGATGCGTCCGTGTCGACGACAAGACAGCGTTCGGTCGCCAGATCATGGCCCACGGTTGCGGCCGTTCCCTCCTGGCCGCCCTTCTCGGAGAGGCGACGGAGTTCCTCGAGGACGGCCTGCGGGAGGATCGGCTCGTAGGCGTCAAGCAGTCGCTCGAGTTCGTCGAACAACCGAACGTCGAGTTCGACCGGCATCATGAGCGCGCTCGTATCGAGGGCGACCCGCGGCATCTGCATCGATTTCAGTCCGTCAGTGTTCCCAGTCCGATCAGCCGCCAGCGGGCACCGATGCGGCGGTTGATCGCGATCTTCGTTCCCGGTTCGGCGGCGACGGGCCGTTTGAGATTGACCTCACACTCGCCTTCGCGGGCGCTGGTGACGGCACCGACGGTCGTCGCCGTGCCGACGGTCATCATCAGCGGTTCGCCGGTGCTGATCTCGTCGACGGTCTCGCCGTGTTCGGCTCCGACGACCCGCTCGAGCAAGTCGACTTCCATCGTAAACTCGTCCCACGTCGGCGGGAGCGAGCCCGGCGGGCCGGCTATCCGGCCGGCTAACGCGTCGCCTTTCGTCAGCGAGGGGTCGAGCCCGGTACCGACGCCCAGCAGGCCACCCGGCGTGACGGTGTCGACCGTCTCGCCACCGGCCTGCAGCGACCGGATCGTCGTCTCGATCGGGACGTACTCGGTCTTGCCGCCTTCCTCGACTTCACGGCCAGGTCGGACCTCGAGTTCGTCGCCAACCTCGAGTTCGCCCTGCACGAGACTGCCGCCGAGGACGCCGCCGGAAAGATCCGCCGCGGTCGTACCGGGCTTGTTGATGTCGAAGCTGCGGGCGACATGCATCCGTGGGTCGGTGTCGGGATCCCGGTCGGGGGTGGGAATCTCCGCTTCGATCGCCTGAATGAGGAGATCGAGGTTGACCTCCTGGCCCGCGGAGACGGGGACGATCGGAGCGTCTTCGGCGACCGTGCCTGCAACGAACTCCTTGATCTGTTCGTAGTTGTTACGGGCGGTGTCGGCGTCGACGAGGTCGACCTTGTTCTGGGCGATGACGATGTTGTCGATGCCGATGATATCGAGCGCCATCAGGTGCTCTTCAGTCTGGGGCTGTGGGACGGGCTCGTTGGCGCTGACGACCAGCACCGCGCCATCCATCAGCGAGGCACCCGAGAGCATCGTCGCCATTAGGGTCTCGTGACCCGGGGCGTCGACGAACGAAACGGTCCGCAACGGCTCGCTTTCGGAGCCATCCGGACACTCCTCCGTGACGGTGTAACATTCGGGTTCGTCGAGTCCCTCACAGTGACGGAACGTCGCGTCGGCGTAGCCGAGCCGAATGGAGATGCCGCGTTTCATCTCCTCTGAGTGCTGGTCCGTCCACGAGCCGCTGAGGGCTTGCACCAGCGTCGTCTTGCCGTGGTCGACGTGGCCGACGAGCCCGATGTTCACCTCCGGTTGTCGATTTCCTACCATAAGACGATGAGTAATCTTAGGTAGTGATTCCGCTGTGCGCTTGATAAAGGTTGCGAGCTATCCTTTCGTCGCTGCCGACCGATGTCGAACGACTGCTGCCCCGAGTCGCCGAACCCGACGACTTTTCTCGCAGCCGCCCCTCCCCGATATCGTGTCCGAGTTCGCGTTCGAACTCGAGTTGTGTACCCACCTCGAGTCACGCCGGGAGGGAATCATCGCCCGCCAGCTCGGCGCGAGCGTCGCCGAACCCGGCGGCCGCATCCTCGATATCGTCTGCGTCGAGCCCGGTCCCGCGTTCGACGAACGCGTCGCGATCACGAACGAGTCGATCCCCGACGCGGCCATCGCCTCGGCGGTCGGCACAGGCCGGGCCCGCTACTGGAAGGCTGCATTCGACTGCCATCCCGACCGGGCGCGACGTGCCGTCGATCGGGCGCTCGAGATCGGTTTCTTCGAACGCGATCACACCGCCAGCGCGGACGCCAATCGCGAGTACGTCCGCCAGACCGTCCGGTATCCCGACTGGTACGACCGCATCGTCGGCATCGAGAACAAACCCGATCTGGGCCGACCGGGCGACCTCGAGGCCCAACTGCGAACGGACGTCAGCCTCGCGGTCGTCGACGAAATCGTACTCGCAACCGAGAGCTACGTGACCCGCGCGCACCTGAACCGGCTCCCCGAGGAGGTCGGCGTCTGGCGTGTTCATCGCGACGACACGGATCACTCGCTCGAGATCGAGGTGATCCGCGAGCCGTCGTCGCTCCCCGTCGACGAGCCCGGGGTCGAACCCCTCGCGTTCCAGCCGGGTCGCACCGACATCGAGATCGTCTCCCCGCAGGCGAAAGCACGGGCACGCCGGCGACTCGCCGAACGTGCCTATGGCAAAGGCTGGCGCACATACGAATTCCCCGCGTGTGGGGCCTGCCAACCAGCCGACAAAAGCGGTGCGACGCTCCCATACTGTGTGTGGGCAAACAGGGTCGTCGACGCCGCGACGGAGTGTGGCCCCTCGTGTCCGGGCTACGAGCCGGCGACGGCTCCTGGGGTCGATCTCGAGGACGAACGCGACCGACAGACGGCGTGGGAGGCAGACCCCGACGGCACCCGTCGCCGACAGGCCGGCCTCGATCAGTTCGGGTGACAGCCGGGTCCGTCGAGTCGCAGCGACGGACCAACCGTTCTCACAGGACGTACTCCTCGCCGTCGACCGCCAGCGGTTCCTCGAAGGCCTCGTCGGCGGGATAGTAGTGTGCGAGGTGGACGAGTCGCGTTCGATCGGCGTTCAGCTCCTCGGCCATCGCGAGGGCACCCTCTCGCGTCATGTGTTTGGTCCCGAACGTCCGGGGGATCCCTTCGGCATCCTCGTGGCGGCCGCCGATCGGATGGTACTCACAGAGGTCAGCGGGGACGATGCCATCGGCAAGCAGCAGATCAGGGTCAGCCAGCACCTCGCGGGATGCCTCGGGGATGTCGTAGCTCGTATCGCCCGTAATCGACAGTGCTGCGCCCGTCACGGGGTCCTCGACGCGAAGGCCATAACAGACCAGCGGCGGGTGGTCGACCGGCACCAGCGTCACCTCGAGCCCACAGACCGAGACCGGCTCGAGCGGCGTCGTCGGGACGACGGTTAGCGGATCGAGATAGTGGTAGTCGTCGTCGACGGTCTCGGCAACGCTCTTGCCGGTTTTGGGATCGGTTTCGTTGGCTGCATAGACCTCGAGTGAGTCGAGGACGCGAAAGACGTTGCCGAGTCCGTCGAGGTGATCGAAGTGGACGTGCGTGATGACGGCGGCGTCGGGCAACGACACGTCGTCACGGAGGAACTGGTAGCGAAAGTCGGGGCTAAAATCGATCAGCAGCGACTCGTCGACGCGCTCGTTTTCGACGTGGACCGAGAACCGCGTGCGCTCGAGGCCGCGGTCGCGCGCCGCCGTGCAGGTGTCACAGTCACAGCCGACGGTCGGCGTGCCGGTCGTATCACCGGTTCCCAACAGCGTCACTCGCATCGGTCGCTTGTCCCTCCACGATACGTTCGAGATCGACGCGTCGCCGGACTGCTGGCTTGGGCCCTACACATACGCTCGCCCTTCTTCGAGCGCTGTCCGGACGAACGGGTGGTCCGCGTTCGCATCGACTCGCTCGGCGGGCAACACGTACACCGAGGTGACGACGCCGTGCTCTCTCCCGACGGCCTCGGCTTCGGCCTCGAGGGCGCGTTCGGTTTCCGGATCGTCGTCCTCGAGAACCACCAGTATCTCGACCTCGGTGTGGACGCCGCGGTCGTCGCCGCGGACGGCGTCCCCGAACGCGACGAGTTGCCGAATCGACTCGCCGTGAGCAGCCTCGGCTCGACTGGCGAACGCCGCCGCAGCGTCATCCTGTGGCGCTCTCTCACTCATACGTCCTGATAGACACCCGCCGCATAAAGGGTATACTGTTACCGGACATCGCACGAGGCCCGAGTGTGGCGAGACACACGACGAGCCGTGCCATCTCGAGAAGCTATTTAGGCTGCGCCGGAAACGTGACGGACATGTACGATTTCGTCGTCGTTGGCGTCGGGCCGCCGGGTGCGCGGTTTGCCCGCCGTGTCGCCGAGGACGGCTACGACGTGCTCGTCCTCGAGAAGGGCCGTATCGGCGAGCCACTGGCCTGTTCGGGCCACGTGAGCACCGATATCTGGCAGTTCACGGGGTCAGGTGCTCGCGAAGAACTCTTCCAAAACGAGATCTACGGTGCACGATTTCACGTCGGTGGGCCCCGAAGCGACGCCTATCCCTTCTACAAGCAGGCGGTCGCCTCGAACGTTATCGACCGCGTCGGACTGGATCGCCACCTCGCCGAGTTAGCTCGAGAGGCAGGCGCGGACGTCCGTGAGGACCACACTGTTACCGAGGTTACCGAACACCACGATCGCGTCACAGTCGTCGCGAACGGGCCCGATGGCGTCGTCGAGTTCGAGGCGAAGATGGTCGCCGGCTGTGACGGGCCACGCTCGCGAGTCCGGGACGAACTCGGTCTCCCCCAGCCCGACGAGTTCCTCCACGGTGTACTCGCCTTCTCCGAGGAAGACGACCACCAGGATTTTGTCGATGTGCATCTGACGCCGCCGACGTTTTTCGCCTGGCGGATTCCACGCGGCGAGGCCGGCGTCGAGTACGGCCTCGCGGCCCCGCCGGGTGTCCACGTGACCAAACACTTCGAGGACCTGATCGACGGCTACGAGGTCGACGTCTCCCATCGGTGCTCGGGTGCGATCCCGATCGGCCCACCGGATCGGGTGACATCCCAGCGCGCCTTCCTGATCGGCGACGCGGCCGCCCAGACCAAGCCCTTCACCGGCGGTGGCATTCTGTATGGCATGACCAGCGCTGACCACGCCGCCCGCGAGATCGACCCCGATCGGCCGACCACGCTCGCGGCCTACGAACGCGCCTGGCGCGACGATTTGGCACGCGAACAGCAACTCGGCCACTGGATTCGGCGCGCCTACTCGCTGCCCGAGCCGATCCAACGACTCGGCCTCGGCACACTATCGGGCGAGATCGGCGTCCACATGGATCGGCCAACGTCGCTGCTCTCGCTCGAGCATCTCAAGGCGGTGCTCCCCGGTCGCTGAGCCGGCGGCCCCTGTCAGGCTCGAGCCTTCGAGACGGACCGTATTCAGATGCCACTCGAAACCCGAAGCGGACCGTCCTGAACGTCGGTTTCCTGCCCGTTGGCAGTGTCTCCCTGCTCGGTGCGCCCGCGCTCTTCGGCGACGACATACTGGACTTCGACGACGATCGGGTCGTCGGTGTGGGGGCTGATCTCCCTGTAGAGGCGGTCAGCGAGTCCCGGCTCCGTCCCGGCGTTTTGACTCGAGACCGTGACGATGACCCTGTCGACCGACTGCACCGGATAGTTGCCGTCGAGTTCGATCACGATGTCTTCGATCTCGAACTCCTCGTACCGGGGGTCAGTCAGGACGTCCTCGACCTCCGCTTCGGTGGCCGACTCGAGTTCGGTCGTATGAAAGTCGAGCAAGGTAACGCTGGCAAGCGGGACGGTCAGCACTAGCAAGCCGATCCCGAAGATCGCCGCGTAGGTGTAGGTCGGCCGTCGCGTCGGCGACACCTCGAACAGACCCTGGGGCCGATAGCCGGCGACCCACAGCGTCGCCAGCGCAGCCAGATTGACCGACAGGAGGTTGACGATCACGAGGGCTGCAGCGCCGGTCGCCGCACCAGACATCCCCCAGGCGACCGTGATCCCGACCGCAGCGGAGGGCGGAATGAGTGCTGCGGCGATCATGACGCCGACGATGGCCTCCGAAAAGCCCCGCGTGAGACTCAGAATGCCGGCGATCCCGGCACCCAGCGCGACCGCCAGCGAAAACAGGTTCGGCGAGACCCGCTCCTCGAGTTCGGTGGCGACGACGATGTCGACCCCTGCAGGCTCGAGGCCGGCCAGCCGAGCGAGCACCGCGAGCCCGATCGAGGCGGCGACCACCAGTCCGACGCCGACGATCTGATAGCGAAACCCCGTGTATTTGAGCCGGGCGTCACCGGTGACGATACCGATGTTGGCCGCGAGCGCAGGACCGAGCAACGGCGCGATGACCATCGCACCGATCACGACCGCCGGCGAGTCGGCCAGCAGTCCGGCGGTCGCGACGACGGCACTGATCAACAGCATCGCGGCGTAGATCGGAAACGGTGGCGTGAGTTCGTCGGCTTTCGTGCGTAACACCTGTCTCGAGGTACGCGCACCGGTTTGCCCGCCGTAGCTGTACTGTTCCTGCAGCGTCGCGAACCCCTCCGAAATGACCGTTTCGGCGTCGATCACGACGACACGAGCGTCATCGCCGACGCCGGTTCGCTTGAGCCGATCGAGAAGCGGCTCGACGGCCTGGGTGGGGACCGGAAACCGAACCACAGCGGTGTATTCCCGGCCACTGGTTTCGTCACTGACGACGTAGTCGATCCCTTCGTCCTCGAGGATATTGAGGACGGCCCGTCGTTTCCCCTCTGGAACAGTGATCTCCAGATACCGCATACGGGGGCCACACTCGACCAGCCGATAGTACCCCGGGCAGCAGTGGACGGGTGTCGCTCGAGCGTCGGTGTGGTCGTCCCCGCTGGCCGTGGTCGCGCGGCCGACTGTTGGTCGACGCGGTCGGGCAGTGGACTATCACCGATCCCGACAGTCAGACTCACCGCAACAGCGGTTTTTACGCGATGGTGGTGTACAACGTGTGATGTCGACGATAGCTGACCTCCGGCTTCCGGCGACGGAGACAGCGCTTGCGACCACGTTCGAGCGCGCACCGGAGGCGACGTTCGAACTCGAATCCTCGGTGTCGAAGACGCGGCCGTCGCTGTGGGTGATCGGCGTCGATCGCGAGACGGTCGAATCCGCGCTTGCGGCCGATCCGTCCGTCGAGATCGCCGAACTGGTGGTCGAAACTGACTCGCGGTTGCTGTACGACGTGGCCTTTGCTGAGGAGACGGAAACGGATCGCCTCTGGAACGAGGTGCTGGCCGACGGCGGCTCCCTCCTCGAGGCACGCGCAAGCGACGGCTGGTGGCAGGTGACAGTCCGCTACCGCACCCGCGACCAACTCTGTACCACCTACGACCGGCTGGTCGAGCGCGGGATCAACGCCGACCTCCGGCGGATTACCGACATAACCGACACCGACGGCCACGAGACACGACTGACGCCCGAACAGCAAGAGGCCCTCGAGGCCGCCCTCGAGCACGGCTACTTCGAGATTCCACGCGGCGTCTCGATGGAGGAGTTGGCCGACAAATTAGACATTTCACATCAGGCGCTCTCCGAGCGGTTCCGCCGCGCCTACGAGACGCTGGTCGATGCCGAACTCCAGCCCGCAGGCGAAGAGTCACGACCCAACTGATGGTCGGTCGGCTGCCGATCGGCCATAATGGACACGAATCGCGAGATGGCAGCCGAATGGGAACGCGGGACAATCATTATTTGGATGGCTTGCGTTCGACCCCATATGGCTGATCTGCTTTCCGACGAGGAGATCGACGACCAACTCCCCGAGGCGTGGGAGCGCGAGGACGACGAGATCATCCGGGTCTACGAGTTCGACGACTATCTTCGCGGCGTCAACTTCGCCCAGATGGTCGGCGAGATCGCCGAAGCGCAGTTTCACCACCCGGAAATCATCATCCGCTACGCCGGCGTCGAGATCCGGTTGACCTCCCACGAGGCAGGCGGCATTACCGACGACGACATCGAGATGGCAGAGCTGATCGAGTCCGAACACAACTGACAACACTCACCCCCGATGGACGCCCGCTACGCCTTCCGTGTCCGGATTCGTATCGAGCCGGCCCGCGACGATGTCTCCATCGCGCCGAGCAGCGCCGAGACGACGCTCACGCTCTTTCTTGAGGCACCGGAGCCGGGCACCGAAGGGTGGCTCTTCTTCCGGGACACGCTGTGGCGCGGCGAGATCGGCGACGAGGACTACGGCCGCCGCCTCGCCGCAGAGTGGCTCGGCGTTCCCGAACGAACCGTCCAGGCGGTCGAGTTCCGAGAACTACAGACCGACCAGGCGTATTTCGACGCCCTGAAAGCCGAAATCGCGGCCGATCTCGAGCCGTTCAAGGCCGATACCGTCTCGGAAGTCATCTCGAAGTATTTGGGCTCGAGCGTTCGAGTGACCGAGACCGACGACTAGGCCTGCGGGTACACCAGAAACCAGTGACAGGAACCCGTCTCACTCGACTGTCTCAGCCCACATCGTCTGGATCGAGTTCTTCGAGCCGGCTCGCCGTCACCATCGGCCCGTCGGACGGGTCGAGGTGATACGCCCCCGAACACAGCTTGCAGAGCGTAAACTCCTCGGGCAGGCTCGAGCGCGGTCGCTCATAGATCTCCCGCGCATGAGAGAGGCCCTGACACTCGCGATATTCGTGGTAGCGGGTGGTACCGGCAGCGACGTAGACCGTCTCGTCGTCGCTCACAACCACTCACCTGCGTTTCCGCTCGTGTCTGGTCGGTTCGGAGGGCGTGCCCTCCAGCGGTCCGTATCGCAGTGTGGTCCGGCAGCGTCGGCTGCTCGAGACGCGGAACTCGACTGTGGTGATCGAATCATCGTGATAGAACTGTTGACTTCCCACTAGTCCACGCGCCAGTATCACGATCTGGTATATGAAAGTATTGGCTATGATGATATTATTGAACGACGATCAGTTCGTTCCCGACCACCGCCGCCGATCAGTGCTCCGTCGAAATCGCCCGTGAAACGGCCGCTGCCGTATGGTATGTACCGATCAAGTGCGTACATCGAGATCCCACGTTGTTGATTCGCATCGAATATTAGGTAGTAATAATATATACTATGGATAATATTGGTCATCGATAGCACACCTCTCTCCATCTTTATATAATTACTTGTGGGCGTCTTCGGTGATGTCTACGAGCGAACACCAGTTGGCAACAGCAGGGGAACTCGCAGTTCCAGACGAAATTACATCACCACAGGCGAAACTCGTTTATCTCTCGGTTCTCGTCACGGAGGAGGCGAAAGCGGCCGATCTCCAGCAGATGCTCGGAGTGCCGAAACTCACCCTCTTTGCCGTCCTCGAGTCGCTTGCCGCGCAAGATTTTATCCAGCGCACTGGAGATTGCTATGTCTGCCGATAACGCCGCCGACATTCCAGCTCTCGAGACTGACCTGACGGAAGCCGTTCGGGTCGACTGTTACGTGCGCTCGAACGTGCCGACCGCCGTTTCCGAGCGGCTCACCGCGCTGCTCGAGCGGGTACGGACGCTCGAGGAAACCGGCACCCTCGCCGACGTGCAGGTCTCCCAGTGGCCGGCCGAACATGCGATCGGAGACACGGACCAGCCGACCCGGGAGGAACTCGTCGCCGAGTTCGACGAGTGGGCGACCGAGCACGGCTACTCGCTCGAGCCGGGGTTCTGTCGACAGCAGATCGACCTCTCACCGCTCGGGATCGATGACCCGAGTGAGACGATTCGGGTCCCGCTGGTGGCGCTTGTGTTCTACGACGACGCGGACGAGAGCATGCAGGGTATCGTTCCATGCACGAACTCCGATCACGGCGACGGTAAGCGGACCTATACCGTCCACGAGTGGCTCACAGCCGTGGAACGGCATGCGTCGGAGGCATCCCCGCATGATACCCAAACGGAACAGCGTGCCCTGCTGGAGGGATCACGATGACGGCACAACTGCTCGAGGAGACGGACGGCTTGGAACTGCCGTCTCGGCAGCCACTTGCGGACCAGACGTGTCTGGTGACTGGGGCATCACGAGGGATCGGACGGAGTATCGCGTGTGAACTCGGGCGCTACGGTGCGACGGTCGTTGTCAACTATTGCTCGTCGGAAGCAGCCGCCCACGAGGTCGCCGAGACGATCAGCGATACCGACGGCGACGGAGAGGGGTATCCGGTTCAAGCCGACGTCACCGACCGTGACGACGTCGACGCCATGCGTGAGGGCGTCCACGACGAACTCGGCGAGATCGACGTCCTCGTCAACAACGCCGGGATCACGCAGGATCGGCTCTTTGCCGACATGAGCCCCGAAGAATGGCACCGCGCGATCGACGTCTCGCTCAACGGGGCGTTCAACTGCACGCACGCGTTCTACGACGATATTAAAGCTGCCGACGACGGCCGTCTCATCGCCATCTCGAGTGTGGTCGGGAAACAAGGCAACGTCGGCCAGGCGAACTACGCGGCGGCCAAAAGCGGCCTCTTCGGCTTTATTCGCTCGCTTGCCCTCGAGTTGGCACCGTCGGGGTCGACCGCCAACTGTGTCGCACCCGGTTTCACCCGGACCGAGATGGTCGAGGCCATCCCGGACGACGTGCAAGCGGAGATTCGCGACGAAATCCCGCTCGACCGATTCGCCAGCACGAGCGATATCGCCGGACTCGTTCGGTATCTCGCAAGCGAAGAGGCGGGATACATCACCGGGGAAGTCATCGACGTCAACGGCGGTATCGACCTCTAACGGCACGCGATCAGACAAACGAGAGACAGCCCGTGCGTCACGGTATCTGATAGATAGTAGCAGCCATAGTACGTGAACGACCGGCGACGAGCGACTCGGGAGTGAGTACGCCACCCCTGTCGAGTCGGTGGTCGAGTGGCCGCCAGTTCGCTGTCGGTACGACCGTCGTCATCCGTGCCGGACTGCCGACAGGCATTTAGTCGAGAATCCCGTATATCTGTGTCCGAATGGCCGCTGAACCGGACTATGACTTCTGGCTGCTCGACCTCGACGGCACTCTCGTCGACGTCGAGTGGTCGTACACGCGGGAGGTGTTCGACCGAGTCGGCGACCGGCTGGGTCGTGAGTTCACCGACCGGGAAGCCGACATCCTCTGGAACGGGTTGACCGGTTCTCGAGATCGCCAACTCGAGGAATGGGGTGTCGATCCCCGCGAGTTCTGGACCGCCTTTCACGAAGAGGAGGACCCGCTGGTGCGGGCCGAACAGACCTACCTCCACGACGACGCCGCGTTCGTCGCCGACCTCGACGCACCGGTGGGACTTGTCACCCACTGTCAGGAGTTCCTCTGTGAACCCGTGTTGGACCACGTCGGGATCTGCGACTGGTTCGACGCACAACTATGCTGTACCGAGGAGACAGGTTGGAAACCAGACCCCAATCCTGTCGAGCGCGTCATGGTCGACCTCGGCGTCGCGCACAACGGCCATCAAGGCGTACTCGCGGGCGACGGTGCAAACGACGTCGGTGCAGCCTGGAACGCCGGGCTCGACGCGATCCACGTCGAGCGGGTCGGCCACGAGCGCCGTGGCCGGTGTGTCCTCGGCGACTATCGCGTCCAGTCGTTCAACGAACTCTACTGAGGGGGTCAGCAGCAATTGGTCCTGGGACACCCGCGACCGTCTTGCGGTTGTGCCAGAACCGCCGTTTCTCCACCCGTGACACGTCATATAACGCGTGCTCGTATTCACGGATTGTTACCATTTTCTCGACAGGAAAGCTTATGATGAGATACCCGGGTTATCGGAGCATGGCACGCGATACGCCGGTACAAAACCGAACTGACTCGGAACCAACTGACACACAGCTGCCGAATCTCGTGACGATCGTCGGCCGTGGCGTCCCCTCGAACTACGAAGTCGCCGTCGACGGGGACCTCGAGATGTTAGCGGCCGACCCAGTGGCCGAAGGAACCGTCATTTCGGGCGGCGTCGCCGAGGGATCGATCGATGTCGGCGTCCAGCGTTTTCGCTTCTCCGGTGAGATGGCAAACGTCCGACTCGTCGACTGGAACGGCAACCAAGCGCCCGATTCTGCGAGCGTCCCGACTGTTCACGTCGAGTACGGCGCACCGCAGCGATAACGCGCCAGCCGCCTGCAACTTGAAATCAGTACTGTAACAGTCGCCGCTCGGCTGCCGCTCGTGCGACCGTTCGAGAATCAGTCTCAGTACGTCTCGAGTACCACGAATCGAGTGCGAGCGGCGCGGCCACCGCGTCGATCAGTCGTCGTCGGTCGCGCCGATGCCCGCGTCGCCGTTGACGGTAGTTGCCATCGAAGGTGGTGCGATCGGGCCGTCGTTCCCGCCGAATTCCGGGTTAAAGAGCTGGAGTGCAGTGTGGATCGTGCTCCAGTCGTCCTCTGCGGCTGCCTCGCGAAGACTCTTGGTCGGCGGTGCGAGCAACTGGTTGACCAGCGAGTCGGCCATCGCCTCGACGACTTCGCGTTGCTCTGCAGATACCTTATCGTCGCCCAGCCGCGAGAGCGCCGTCTCGACCTCTCGCTCTTTGATCCGTTCGGCGGACTCGTACATGGCAGCGATGGCCTCGTCGGCGCGGGCGCGTTTGTACTGCTCGATGAGCAACTCGAACTCGTGGTCGATCATCGTCTCGACCTCGTCGGCGGCGTCAGCTCGCTGCTCGTGCGTCTCAGCGGTGATCGTCTCGAGGTCGTCGAGATCGAACACCTGCACTGCGGGCAACGAATCGGTCTCCGGCGCGACGTCGCGGGGCTGGCCGAGATCGACGATCACCTGTGGTTCCTCCTGTCCCTCGAGATGGCAGGGCTCGAGCACCGGCTCGTCGCTTCCGGTCGCCGCGACGACGACGTCGGCGTGGGTTGCGACCCGCTCGAGATCTTCGAGCGAGACAACGGTGGTGGCAGTCTCGCCATCGACGTCGCTGATGAGCTGTGTTGCACGCGAGACGGTGCGGTTGGCGACGACGAGTTCGTCGACGCCGGCGGCCGCAAGACTCCGGGCGGCGAGCTGTCCCATCTCGCCGGCCCCGACGACCAGCGCGGTCGCCCCCTCGAGATTGATCTCTTGGGCGGCCCGGCGCGTCGCAGCCGAGCCAAGCGAGACGACGCCCTCGTTGATCGCGGTCTCGGTCCGGGCGCGTTCGCCGACGTGGATCGCCTTCGTGACGGCGGCCTCGAGCATCGAGCCGATTCCGCCGGCATCACGGGCGTCCTCGTAGGCGGACCGCACCTGGCCAATAATCTGATCTTCACCAATAATGACCGAGTCAAGGCCGGCGGCCACACGCAGGAGATGGCGCAAGCTCTCGTCGTGGTCGGTCATCACGATCGCGTCGTCGTCGACGCCGGCGAAAAACTCCGAGAGCGCGGCGCGGCCGACGACGTGGTCTGGCCCGACGACGTATGCCTCGACGCGGTTACACGTCGACAGGACGTACGCTTCTTCGATATCGGACACGGTCAACAACTCCGTCACGGCGGTCGTCTGGCTCTCGGGGCTGGCAGCGGCGAGCTGGTCGACGGTCCCACACCGGTGGGTAACCCGCGCTGCGGTGACAACCCCGGTCGAAATCACGACCGATCACCCCCAGTAGACAGATCCTCGGCGAGCACGTCCTCGATCACTTGGGAACTGTTAGAAGTACCGGTACGTAAAGCTGTCCAAACATCTGTAGAATTAACGATGTCTGTGACGATCTGTCGCCGCCGATCGGTCGCCACGTCCCGTGATTTGAGTTCCTCGCGTACCGCTGCACAGACCCGTGCCATCTCGCCGGCTCCGGAAAGCGTTTCCCCGAGTTCCTGGCGCAGATACTTGCTCAACGCGGGTGCCTGCCCGCCAGTCGCGACCGACACCACAACTGGGTCATCGCGGACGGTCGCGGGAACGACGACGCTGCCGGGGTCGCGCTCCCCGGATCGATCCGCGCGATTGATGAGCGTTCCCCGTTCGCGGGCCGCGGCGGCGATAGCGTCGTTGATCGCCTCGTTGTCGGTCGCGGCGACGACCAGCGCGGGGGCAGTTCGCTCGAGCCAGCCCGCGATCTCGTCGGCGGCGGGCGCTGCTTGCACCAGTTCGGCCTCGCCGAAGTCACGCTCGGCGAAGGCGGGGCTGACAACGATGACCCGCGCTTCGCGGGCGAACCGGCGGGCCTTGCGAGCACCGACGGGGCCGCCGCCGAAGACGAGCACCGTCGCGTCCGTGAAATCGTGGAGTAGTGGAATCATTGTCACAGAGAGCCGTCCGATCGCTGCTATCGCGCTCTGGTGTTCGCGTCAGCACGTTCGTCCAGTCGAATCCCTGTCTTCTTCAAAATTTGTGTCGAAAACAGGGAGTCCCAATCCTCGTCGGTCACGTCCCAGTACTCGGCCATCGTCTCGCGGACCTGCTCGATGCGGCGCTGACTTTCCTCCTCGCTGCGGCCGTGAGTCATCGCAAAGAAGTTGTACGGCCAGACACCCTCGTGGCGCGGCCGCCGGTAACAGTGCGTGACGAAGGGCAGCGCGGCGACTTCGGGACCGACCTCGGGGACGACTTCGTCGGGGACGTTCCAGACCGTCATCCCGTTTTCCGTGTATCCCAGCGCGTAGTGGTTTGGCACGACGCCGATCCGGCGGATCTTCCCCTCGCGCTCGAAGCGTGTGACCGTCTCGAGGGCCCAGTCGATCTCTTGTCCGATCGAGTCAGCCACGTCCGCATACGGTGTCTCGGTCAGCGGGACGCCGCCTTGGATCTCGAGGACGAGGTCGCGTTCGGCCGGCGACAGCGTCGATTCGTCGGTCGGCGTCACATCGGGACCGAGGTCCGAGAGGTCGATCCCAGCCGCCTCGATGTCCCCGTCGCCGTCGAGCGGGCCGTCGACGTAGAACTTGGCCTCGACACGAAACTCGCGTTGTTTCGGCAGGTTGTACGTCTCTTGACCCGTCTCGGCTTCGATCTCGGCTAACACTTCCTCGACGCGATCCTCGTCGGCGACGCTGACGACGAACCAGACGTTCAGGTGAGGATGTTCGCGCTCGTAGTTGTGGGCCACTTCGCGGTGGTCGTTGACTGCTTCGGCGATTTCGTCGAATCGGTCGTCGGGGGCATGCATGGCAACCAGCGTTGCCGCGCCGCCGATCTCCTGGGCGTTGACCAGCGGCCCGAACCGCGAGAGGACGCCGCGGTCATCTAACTCACGAATCGTCTCGAGCAACCCCGTCGCGTCGATGTCGACCCCGGTGTCGCGCATAGCAGCCGCAGCAGGCTCGAACGGTCGTTCTACGACGGGAAACCCGCCCTGAAAAGCGTTGACGACCGCCCGCTCGCGCTCAGTGAGGTCGACGTCCGTATTCATACGTTATTCTCGGAACTACCGAAGTATAAGCAACTCGGAGCCGGCTCTCCGAAACAACTCGTGATCGCTCGGCGGGCCGCTCGCGAGCGCGACTACTCGCCTTCGACGCCAGTCACGTCAAAGCCCAGCTCGCGGATATCCTCGAGGATCGCCTCGTGGTCAGCGCTGGCCTCGTAGTAGATGACGATGTCGAAGCTGCCCTCGCGCAGCAGTTGCTGGCACTCCCAGACGAACTCCTCGTCTTCTAAGGTCAGTCCCTGGTGCTGGTTCGAGGAGAAATCGGTGTCGTCGTTGCCCGAGTAGACGTAGCAGTCTTTCGGGTCGTGACCCGCGTGCTCGGCGATGATATCGCCGACGTCGATCGTCGCCTGCATCATCTGGACGTCTGCCTGTCCGTCGTAGTCGGTATGAACGATCGCACCGTTGAGTTCGATCTCGCCGGGCTCGAGCAAGGCCTTGGTTCGCTGATAGAGGTCGTCGTCGATTACGTCTGCCATTGAGCAGCCGTACTCAGGCTGGACGGATAGCCGTCACGATTCCCGCGTTTCGAGTTGCGACGGTGAGCCGACAGTCTACGTGCCCGTCTCATTGTCGACCAGTACCACACAAGACACATAGTCGCCGGTGACCTTCAACCGGGTAATGAAGCGGTGGCTCCGTCAGCGCGTCGACGCGGCCTACGAACGGCTGCTCTCACGTGAAATCTCCGGCGCGCCGACCCACGTTGCGGTGATCCAAGACGGCAACCGACGATACGCTCGAAAACAGGGCGGCGACGCCAACGAGGGACACCGTGCCGGTGCAAAGACGACCGAACGCGTCCTCGAGTGGTGTCAGGATATCGGCGTCGAGGAGTTGACGCTGTATGCGTTCTCGACGGAGAACTTCGAGCGGCCGCCCGACGAGCGGGAAGCGCTGTTCGACCTCCTCGAGACGAAGCTTCGGGAGTTCGCAGATGCCGACCGCGTCCACGACAACGGGGTCCACATTCGGGCGCTCGGCGACGTCGACCGGCTCCCCGAGCGAGTCCGCGAGGCCGTCGCCTACGCCGAGGACCGAACCAGCGACTACGACGAGTTCGTTCTCAACATCGCGCTGGCCTACGGCGGTCGCGCACAGCTGCTCGAGGCCGTCCGCGGAGTCGCCGACGCCGTCGACGCGGGCGACCTCGAGCCCGACGAAATCGACGTCGAGGACATCGAGCAACGGCTCTACGACCAGCCGGTGCGCGACGTCGACCTGATCATCCGGACCGGCGGCGACGAGCGAACGTCGAACTTCCTTCCCTGGCACGCCAACGGCAACGAAGCCGCCGTCTTCTTCTGTACGCCCTACTGGCCGGAGTTCTCCAAGACGGACTTTCTGCGCGGGATTCGGACCTACGAACACCGCCAGGAGTCCTGGCGGCGCACTCGCGCCCGGCGCGCGCTGGCCCTGCTGGGCGCAGTCAGCGAACCGGAACTCGCCGACGCCCGCGCGATCGTCGACCGGTTCCGTGACTCGCTGCCCTCGAGCGAGCGGCCCGACGCCGGCGAGTTCGAGAGCGGCGACTCGAGCAGTCAGATCGCGGACTAGGATCAGCGGCCGAACCGTCGCGACCGATTACAGTACTCGCGAACCGCCCGCAGGAAGTCTCGTTTGCGAAAGTCCCGCCAGTTGACGTCGGTAAAGTACAGCTCCGAGTAGACTGACTGCCAGATCATGAAATCGGAGAGCCGCTCCGCGCCGGTCTTGATCACCAGGTCCGGCTCGGAGGGAAAGACGAGGTGGTCTTCGACATCCTCGTCGTCGATCGCCGCAGGATCTAATTCGCCCGCGTCGACGCGCTCGGCGAGAGTTCGGACGGCACTGGTAAACTCGTGTTTTCCGCCGAGGCCGATCCCGATCCGAATCGGTGCGTCGGCGCGTGCCTTGTCTTCCGGCCCGCGGACGGCGACCGGCCGCGGCGCGTCGATCCGCTCGAGTTCGCGTTGCAGGGCCGGCACCGCCGCTGCGTCGAGGACGCTGACGTAGACGGTTACTTGCGAGGCGTATTCGACGGCCCACTCGAAGAAGTCCGTCAGCGTCTCGTAGGCACCCCGCTCTAACAGGTCGCGCTCGGTGATCACGAGCGCGATGTGGTCGGGCGGATCGCCGTCGTGACGGCGGATCCGGAAGGCCAGATACCGTTCGTACAGTCCCACACCCGTGCTTTTGGGGCCGGTATGATACGGGTTACGGGTTTCGACCGACAGCGAACCGAGACATCGGATCGACCGAATGAGGCGCTCATGGCGGCAAAAACCGACTCGAGGCGGGTTCACGAACCTTGAAGTAATCGCCACAGAAAGGGACCGATATCGTGACGGCACCCGTTCGGCAAGCTGGCGTGTTTGCAGCCCTCTGTACGCTGTCGCTTGCAGTTCCGCTTGCCGGTCCGCGCGTCGGAGCCGCGGTCGCCGGCATCGTCCTGTTGGGTGCCTACGTCATCACCGACGGCCCGCTGTTCGACCTGCTCGCGTATCCGGGCGACTACGAGGATTCACGGCTCTATGGCCTCATCACGTTCGTCCTCGCGGCGGTCGCACTCGGCCTGATGGCGACCGCAGCGTCGATGCCGGTCGCCGTCTTCGTCGGAACGATCCTGCTCGTCGGCTATGGCAACCTCGGCGAGCAACTCGTCAGGCTGCGAACCGACGGGCCGGTCGTTCGTGTCGTCGGATTTTGTCTGACGGCAGCCGTGGCGGCCGTCGCCGGCCAGGCCATCACCCGTTCGCTCGCTGGGGATGCCGTCATCTCGGCACTTCCCATCATGGTCTTTCTGGCGGCCAGCGGTGCATTTCTCGCCGCGCTGTTGCGTGACATGCTGTTGCGCTCCGACGATCCAATCGTCGTCCTCTCGGTCGGGCTCTTGTTGTGGCTGCTCGCGGAACTCCAGCCGACCATCGGCACAACGGAACTGCTCATCGCGCTCGCAGTCACGGTCGCGCTCGGATATACGTCCTACGCGCTCGAGACAGCCTCGATCGCCGGGATGCTCACCGGCGTGTTGCTGGTGTTGCTGACGACCGTCCTCGGCGGCTACGGCTGGTTTGCCGTCCTCGTTTCCTTTTTCGCCATCGGCGGTCTTTCGACGAAGTTCCGCTACGAGGAAAAGACGGAACTCGGCGTCGCCGAGGACAACAACGGCGCTCGAGGGAGCGGCAACGTGCTCGGCAACGCCGCGGTCGCGCTCGTCGCCGTCCTCGGCTATGCGGCCAGCGACGCCGGCTTGCTGCCTCACGAACCCGAGCTCTTCTTATTTGCCTTTACCGGCTCGATCGCCACCGCAATGAGTGACACCCTCTCGAGCGAGATCGGGAGCGTCTTCGACCGACCGCGACTGATTACGACCCTCAAGCCGGTCGAGCCCGGCACTGATGGCGGTGTCACCTGGCAGGGTGAACTCGCCGGCATCGTCGGCGCAGCCATCGTCGCCATCATCGCCACCGGGCTCTTTCCCGAAGTGAGTGGTGGCGGTGCGACGATCATCGTCGCCGCAGGGATCGCCGGGATGACCGTCGATAGCCTGCTCGGCGCAACGCTCGAGGGATCGGTGCTTGGCAATCAGGGTGTGAACTTCCTTGCGACGCTGTCCGGTGCGCTCGTCAGCGTCCTGCTAGTGGTTACGTTCGTCCTCGGCTGACGGGAGCACCGATCGACCGGCTACGGGCGACGGTAGGGGGTGGTCAGAGACGAACCACTGTAGACGAGACGAGAGCCAGCGTCATCGGCGGTGGTGCTTGGCCGGAGAAATACGTGGCTACGAGAAGTGGTGTGGCCAAGACGCCCGTCGTTTGGGTCCGGCAAGAAGCAGTGCCGGCCGTCGCAGACGAACTCCTGTCACTGGATTTCGACACACCAGGATAACGGGGTCGTGGAGACCGGCACTGACTGACGATCGTTCAGTCGTCTGCAGTGTGGAACGTGCCGTCCGAGGCAGCTGGTTCGGACGAGTGCTCGGATCGATCGTCAACGCTATCGACCCACTCAGCGGGATCCGCGTCGGTCGGATTATCGGTCGTCGTCGCCCAGAACATCATCCAGACCCAGGCACCGAGGAGTGCGACTGCGACAGATACTGGGGGCGTCATAGTCGTCGCTCAGGACTGATCGCATATGAACGGCTCGGACCCGGACAGACGGTGACTCCTCCTGTCATTCCCCATCCGGGCGCTGCTCGGCGACGTCGTCGATCGCATGAATCCGCACGTCGGTCGGCCGTTTGGTGAACTGCCCGAGCGAGCGTGCGATGATCCGGTTGACACCGCGGTCGGCCGCCAGATCGAGCAGGCGCTGATCGAGGATGTCGTCGAGGACGACCGTCGTCGGCACCGGCTCGAGGGCCGCGAGTGCTTTGGAGGCGTCGCTCGCGTCAGCGTCGTCGATCCGTTCGGCGTCGGCGTCGAGAAATCGGACGCGATCGGTGTTGGCCCGAACGACCTCGGCCGCGTGCCCGTAGATCGTCTCAGGGCCGCGGTCAGCATCGGATTCGGCAGCGGTCGCGTCGGACTGTGTCGGTTCCGAGTCAGCCGCGTCCGGTTGTGGCTGACTCGTCGCTGTTGTCTCGACATCGTCGGTCTCGTCGATCGTTGCATCCGGCTGTACAGTCGATTCACAGGTCGCTGTGCGCTCGGATTCCGTGGTGGTCGATGGCGCGGCCGTGTCGTCGGTCGGCAGCGGTGCCGGCGTCGTACTGCCGTCGGTAGCGGCGACGGCTTCTCGAGGCTCGTTGAGCTCTGAGACGGTCTCATAGGGTACCTTGTTCCGGAGGGCGGCGAACACTTCGTGGTGATCGAGCTCCTCGACGGAGCTATCCGCGGGGGCAAACGCGACGTAATCGATATCGCCGACCTGCGCGAGTTCCTCGAGAATGAGATCGCCACCGCGGTCACCGTCGAGGAAGGCCGTGACTGTACGATGGCGCGTGAGTTCGGCCACGGCATCGGGGACGCTCGTCCCTTCGACCGCGATCGCGTTTTTGATCCCGTACTTGAGCAGGGTGAGGACGTCGGCCCGGCCCTCGACGACAATGATGGCGTCGCTGTCGGTGACCCGTGGGCCGGCGGGCAGGCCCTCGTACTCGGTGATGTCCTCGACGCGGACGTGCTGGCGAACTTCTGCCAAGATCTCGTCGGAGGACATAATCGAGTCGTCAAAGCCCGTCCGGAGGAGTTCCTTCGCGCGGTCGACGACTTCCTTTCGCTTTGCCGCGCGTACGTCTTCGATCTCACGAACCTCGAGGTCGGCCCGGCAGGGACCGACGCGCGTGATCGTCTCGAGAGAGGCGGCGAGCGTTGCGGTTTCGACTTTGTCGAGGCTCGTCGCGATAGTGACCTGTCCGTGAGACTGACCGCTAGTGCTCGAGATTTCGACATCGATGCGACCGACTTTGCCAGACTGCCGGAGATCGCGGAGGTCGAGTTCGTCGCCGAGCAGCCCTTCGGTCTGCCCGAAGATCGCGCCGACGACGTCGCTGCGCTCGACGACCCCGTCAGCCGTGACGTCCGCGTGGATGAGATATTTTGATGTGTCTTCCATTGGGAATCTGTCCCCGCGAGGGGCGCGGTGACGCGGGAGTCGCGTACAGAGACCGGTTTATATATGATTTCGTTCGTGGGGGAGAAATAGCTGTTGACCTCTGGAGGCACTGATCGGGTGTGTGCAGTCGGGCTGTGACGGCCTCCCCGACAGCAGTGTGTCGATGGCAACGCACGATCAGTACGTCGGCCGATACCAGTACCAGTAGAGCACCACTGCAAGCAAGACGACGAGGCCGCCGAGGAAAAAGAGCACTCCTGGTGGCACCGTCTCGACCATCGCCTCCGCTGCATCCACACTGCCGTCACTCGCGTTCTGTACTGCCTCGTTGCTGGTATCAAGCGCCGAATCGGAGGCTTCGCTGCTGGCATCGAGCGACGAATCGGGAGCGTCCGCGCTCTCGGCCGCCGCGCTCTCGGCGTCCGCACTGAGCGACGAATCGGAGGCGTCCGCGCTGGTAGTCTCGGTTTCGTTCACGGTGGCGATCCCGATGTCACCCCCGTCGCTCGAGCCGTTCCCTGTCCCGCTGGTTGCCCCGCCGTCCCCCGTCGAGGTTGTATCACCGCTGTCGCTCCCTGCCGCGCCTGCGGGCTTCGATCCGTCAGCGACCGGTTCGGTCCCAGTCGGCACGAGCCAGCGCGTCAGCGTGTACTGCACCAGCAAACTCCCGCCTGCGAGTGCGCCGATTCCGCCGAGAAGCCGCGAGAGCGCCGCTTTGAGTTTCGCCGCCCGCGACTCGTCGCTGGTGACGATCAGCGGCCCGTCGGTCGTCGCGTAGACGCTCATCTCGTTGCCCCGCGAGGAGTACCACGTGTCGACGACCGTGACGAGCCCGGCCTCCTCGAGGTTTTCTAAGTGATAGCGGACGTTCTGGATCGAGGAATCGATCGCGTCCGCGATGTCGCTCGGTGTCCCGGGTTCCTCGTCGAGCCGTGCATAGATTTGCCGCGCCGTCGTCGAGGAGAGGGCGCTGAAGACGGCGTCAGCGTCCTCGCCCTCGAGCTCGACGACGCGGGGCTGGCCCTCCTCGGTCGTCGTCTCGGAGCGGAAAGGGAACAGCCGGGCCATATAGTCGATACGTACTCGCTGGCAGATTCATATATGTTTTTTCCTCGATGAAATATCGATTGTAGCTATCGGTGCCACTGACCATCACGGCCCCTGATCGCACGACGGGAGCGCGGGTCGGGGCGAGCACCGTGAGAGAGCCGCGGCCTGTGCGATCGGTGTGACTCGGTTCGATCACTGGCTGCTCGAACCGGCGAGCCGACGATGCCATATCGATGAACAAATCTCTTCGATAGCGGGAACTGAACAGAAAGAACTACCCATATCGAGGGAAACAGTCACATATGCACCGGAACGAACTGGGATTCTGGATCGCGGTCGCGGTCGTCCTCGCCGGACTGACCGTCCCGTGGTTCCTGTGGGGGTCGGCGACCGTCGTCGCCGGGCTGCCAGTATGGCTCTGGTGGCACGTCGGCTGGATGGGGCTTGCGTCGGTCGTCTTCTGGGTTTTCGCCCAGCGTGCCTGGGGAATCGGCATCGAGTCAACGGGCGACGACGGCTCGAGTGATGGACGAGTGGGAGGTCCCGGCCGGACTCGAGAGACACACTCCGGAGGTGACTCGTCATGAACGCGGTCACGCTACAGCTGACGATCATCGTCGGCTATCTCCTGATCGCACTCGCAATCGGGCTCGTTGCCTACCGCCTGACCGAGCGGACCGCAGAGGACTTCTATCTCGCAAGCCGCACGCTCGGCACGGTCGTGTTGCTGTTTACGACGTTCGCGACGCTGTTGTCGGCGTTTACCTTCTTTGCCGGCCCGAACATCGCCTACGCACAGGGCCCCGAGTGGATCCTCGTTATGGGCCTAATGGACGGCATCATCTTCGCCATCCTCTGGTATGTCATCGGCTACAAACAGTGGTTGCTCGGCCAGCAGTATGGCTACGTCACGCTCGGTGAGATGCTCGGCGACCGCTTCGGGTCGCGGTGGCTCCGTGGGCTCGTCGCCGGGATCAGCCTGGTGTGGCTGTTCCCCTACGTCATGCTCCAGCAGGTCGGCGCTGGCACGGCACTCGAGGCGCTTACCGACGGCGCAGTGTCCTACGAACTGGGGGCGGGCCTGATCACGATATTCATGATCCTCTATGTCGTCGCCGCCGGGATGCGCGGAGTCGCCTGGACCGACACGCTCCAGGGCGCGTTCATGCTCGTGACGACCTGGGTCGCGCTGCTGTGGGTGCTCGCGACCGTCGGCGGCCCGAGCGCGGCGACCGCGACGCTCGCATCGAGTCCCGACACGGCCGGGTTCCTCTCGCTCGGTAGCAGCTACTACACGCCCCAGTGGATGCTCTCGACGGCGGTCACGATCGGCTTCGGTGTCGCGATGTTCCCGCAGGTCAACCAGCGCTTCTTCGCCGCCGGCTCGAAGGCCGTGCTCAAGCGGTCCCTTGCCCTCTGGCCGATCCTCTGTGTGTTGCTCTTCGTCCCCTCGTTCATGCTCGGGGCGTGGGCCGCCGGGCTCGAGGTCGCGATTCCCGAGGGAGCGAACGTCCTGCCGCTGATCCTCGATGCGTACACCCCAACCTGGTTCGCTGCACTGATCATCGCCGGCGCGATGGCCGCGATGATGTCCTCATCGGACTCGATGTTGCTGTCTGGGTCGTCATATTTCACGCGGGACCTCTACCGACCGTTCATCGATCGAGGCCTCTCCGACAGCCGAGAAGGGCTGCTGGCCCGCGGCGGCGTCGCGATCTTTGCCACTGCGGCCTTCGTCGCTAGCCTGTTTCAGCCGGCAACGCTGTTCGAACTCGGAAACGCCGCCTTCAGCGGCTTTGCGCAGCTCGCACTGCCGGTGTTGCTTGCCCTCTACTGGCGCAAGATTACGCGCGCCGGGATCACCACTGGCATCCTCGCGAGCCAGGGGTTTTACATGGCGAGTCTCTTCGTCGCCGCTGTCCCGGGGTCCTACGCAGGCTGGTCGGCCGGCCTGGTCGGGATGGGACTTGGCCTCCTCGTCACCGTCGTCGTCTCGCTGGTCACCTCGCCGGCGGCCGACGAGCAGCGTGCGATCTACTTCGACGGCCTCGGTGCCGACTGATACGGTCTGCTATCACTATTTTCCGGCGCACCCGAAGGACGGGTCGCAGGTGCGCCGGCGCTGACTGAGAGAAGTCCGTCTGACTGAGGCGAATCGCCACCCTGAACGGTCCCGATTGCATAGCCGGCGACCATGACGATCGATCTCCCGGCCGCGGTCGCCGACGACTGGCGACGGCTCGGCACGCAGACCGAGAAACGACGACTCGCGCTGATGACGATCACCGCCGAGACGACCGTCTTCGAACACCGGCCGACAGCTGACGCCCTCGAGCAACTCCACACCAGCGGCTCGATCCCAGCCCGATCGCTGTTTCTCATCGAACTGCAGCTCAACCCGTCGCTGTCGACCATGGGAGTCTCCCCGAGCGGTGCCCTCGGGATGGCCGCCCCGAAAGCCCGCACGGGGTTCGTCGAGACGATCGAAGACGACGGTATCATCGTCGGCGACGAACGCACGAGCGAGCATATCGACCGCCCGGACGGCACCGTCGGCCATCTCACCGTCTTCGAGGCTTCGTATCCAATCGACGGCGACTCGGAGCCTGACGGCAATGACGCCGACGCCGAGGCCGCGACGGTCGACGCCGAAGCCCACATCGCCATCTGGCCCGCAGCTGAGACGTACGTGATGGCTGGCGGGCTGGTGCCACTCGAGGCCCCCGACGAGCCGGCCACCCTCGAGGCTGCCCTCGACATCGATCCGGCCCGCGACCGGGAGGCGATCGTGGATCTGTTCAGAGGGCTCGACCTCGAGGCGACAGACGAGGACTGACCGCGCTGCTGTCGAAACGATTACGTGGCAGACCGTCGATGCGTCGCTATGGCACACTATAGCGGCCGCGATCACTCGGAGCTGGCAAAGACCGGCTTCTTCCTCGGGCTCGCCCTGTTCGTCGTCGGGACGGGCAGCGAGCTCGTCGGCCACGCGATGTTCGGATCGCTTCCCCAGTGGGAGAACACGCTGTTTTTCGCCCTGACGATGATCGGCTTCGCGATCGGCTTTGCCTCGCCGTTCGTGTTCGGTATTGTCATGCCGCTCGTCGAGTGAGGTGATCTACCGGCCTCCCGACTCGTTCGCACAACTGCGCACGGCGGACGAACCCTTTTTACGCTCGGCTTCACGGTAGTCATATGACCAACCAGCCTGAATCCGGTGAACTTCTTGTCGGATCGTATCTTCGATTGATCGAACATTGCGAGTTAGTGACATACAATCAGCGATCGCAGACGGAAGGTGACCAACTGGAGATCGACGTGATCGGCGTCGATAATACGGAAACCGGGGAACAAATCGTCTACACCTGCGAGGTCGTAACACACATCGATGGGCTCCACTATTCCGGGACGCCCGACAGCGACCGATGGGCCAAGTACGGAAACAGTGACTATCAACACACCTTGGAGCGCCTGTGGCAGAAGTTCAGTTCGGATCGAGCGTACGTGATGGAGCTGTTCGATTCCGCTGATTCATACGTTTTCCAGCTCTGGAGTCCCGTAGTACGCGGTAACCGCGACGAGCAATATTTGCTGGGCGGGTTGTACGATCTGGCCGACGAGTTCGAGGCGGAAACCGGAACGGAACTCGACTTGATAATCAACGAAACATACACCGAGAAGGTGGAGGAATTACAGGCGAGAGCCGCCGAAACCGAGAAGGACTACGGCGAACTCGGATTCCGTATCCTACAGATCCTCGAGCATATGCGATAACGGAAATCGACATCGGGATCGCCGTCTCGATTACCTAACGCGCCCTACGAGACGACCGGCCCGCCCACTCTGCAAGGTCCGAAAGAGAGGGAATCTATACTTTAGCGAAAGCCCGAGGAAACGAGGTGACAACCTCGCTGCTGGGAAAAACGACAGTTCGAAGACTGGTGCTTTTTATAAACAGCATCGCTACGTACCACGTATGCAAACCCACATCGTCCCGGTCGGCTTCGACTACGACCGGCTGATCGCGCCGCTCGTGCGCGATCAGATCGACGTCGACAGCGTCATTTTGCTCGAGGGAGCCGTCGGCAGCGAGGCCAACGTCGAGTACTCCCGGCACCTCTCGAAGAAACTCGAGACGGACTTCCGGAACCTGCTGGGGGCCGAAACCGAGCGGTTCGTCTTAGAGGACGTCTACGACTACGACGAGGCCTTCGAGCAGGCCTACGAGCTCATCACTGCCGAACTCGACGCCGGCAACGAGGTCTGGGTCAACGTCGCCGCGATGCCCCGGACTGTCAGCTTCGCCTTTGCCAACGCCGCCCACTCGCTGATGGTCGAACGCGAGGAAGACCGCGAGGGGATCCACACCTACTACACCGCCCCCGAGAAGTACTTAGAGACCGAACTCGCTGAGGAACTACGCGAACAGATCGCGTTGCTCGAGGACCTTCGCGAAGACAACGACGGGATTGAAGACGATCGGATCGGGAGCCGTCTCGAGAGCGCACGCGATCTGCTCGCCGAGTTCGACGAGCGCGGGACGACCATTGGTGCAAAGGAAATCGACGGCAAACACATCGTCGAGTTGCCGGTTGCATCCTTCTCTAACGTCAAACCGTTCGAGGAACTGATCCTGTACAAACTCGGCGAAGGCGGTGAGTTCGACTCCGTCTCGGAACTCGCCGAATCGCTGGCGCGGGAACTCAACGAGGAGTACACTGACAGCTTCCGGTCGAAGGTCATCTACAACGTCGACCGGCTGGGCCCCGGCGGCAAAGGCTACATCGAACGCGAGGAACACGGGAAATCCTACCGAACGCGACTCTCTCGAATCGGCGAGCTGTGGGTGCGGGCTCACTCCGACGGCGACGCCTAACCGTCGAACGGACTCACAGCGGCGTCGTGGCTCGAGTCGGCCACGCTATTCGCTGGGGTACTCGTCCCAGTCAGTAAAGCAATCCTCCGGCTGCACGTCGCGGATCGCCTCCTCTCCTTCGGCCGGAATATGCTGGAAACAGCGCGGTTCGTTCTCAGACGTGGCGATCCACGCCGCCTCGTTCCCGCAGACGGCACATTTCGGAACACTGCCGACTCGCAGCGCATACCACCAGCGCCACGCATCGAATCGGTCGCGGATCCGCGCCCGCAGCCGTGACAGGAAACTCACGGTCGATCGGCCCCCTCGAGGCGGTCGCCATCAGTCATGCGAGTTACTAGATCTTGACGGTACTTTTGCGCTCTGCTCTCGAGGCCGGTCCCTCGCTACTCCGGGGAGGCTAGAGTCAGTCAGCACGGGCGAATCCAGACACGCTCGAGCACCGGCCGACGAAACACCTAACACCGTTGACGAGGCAAGAGATACGTATGAGACAGTGCGTCGCGGCGACCGTTCGACCGCTTAACGGCCCGCGTGGCACCGTTTTCGTAGGGGCTCCATAGCCCCGTATCTCCTACCCCGTTTCGACGGATGTATTGTCGCCGACCAGCATTCACCGAGCAACGACTCATATGGACGAGCGCCAACCACAGTTCCCGACGACGAACCGACGACGCCCGCGACGGGCGGTGACAGCATGAGCATGGACACGGCAGAACAGGACGAGCCGAGCCTCGAGGGGGGCTACGACCCCGAAGCCGTCGAATCCCGCTGGCAACAGCGCTGGATCGACGCGGACGTCTACGCCTACGATGGCGAGGAAAAGCAGGACCCGAACACGGTGTATGCGATCGATACGCCGCCGCCGACGGTCTCGGGCAGCCTGCACATGGGCCACCTCTATGGCTCGACGCTGCAGGACTTCGCCGCCCGCTTCCAGCGGATGGCAGACGGCGACGTGCTCTTTCCCTTTGGCTACGACGACAACGGGATCGCAAGCGAGCGGCTGACCGAGAAGGAACTGGACATCCGCCATCAGGACTACGAACGCCGTGAGTTCCAGAACCTCTGTCGGGAGGTCTGCCAGGACTACGAGGCCGAGTTCACCGAGAAGATGCAGGCGCTCGGGACCTCGATCGACTGGAACAACACCTACAAGACGATCGAACCGCGCGTCCAGCGCATCTCGCAGCTTTCCTTCCTCGATCTCTACGAGAAGGGCCGTGAGTATCGCAAGAAAGCGCCCGCGATCTGGTGTCCAGAGTGTGAAACCGCCATCTCGCAGGTCGAGATGGAAGACGAAGAACGCGGGTCGCACTTCAACGACATCGCGTTCGAACTCGTCGGCGACGACGCGCCACGCGAGGAGTTCGTCATCTCGACGACGCGCCCGGAACTCATCCCGGCCTGTGTCTCCGTCTTCGTCCACCCCGACGACGAGGACAATCAGGACCTCGTCGGCGAGACCGCTCGCATTCCGATCTTCGGCCACGAGGTGCCGATCATCGAAGACGAGCGCGTCGATATGGAGAAAGGCAGCGGCGTCGTGATGTGCTGTACCTTCGGTGACCAGAACGACATCGAGTGGTACCAGGCCCACAACCTCCCGCTGCGCGTGGCGATCGACGAGTCCGCGACGATGACCGACCTCGCCGGCGACTACGAGGGCATGTCCACCGAGGAAGCCCGCGAGGCCATCGTCGAGGACTTAGACGACGAGGGCTCCCTGCGCGACCGCTGGGCGATCACCCACGCGGTGCAGGTCCACGAACGCTGTGACACACCCGTCGAGTTCCGCGTCTCCAAGCAGTGGTACGTCGAAATCTTGGATCACAAAGACGAGTACCTCGAGGCGGGTCAGGAGATGGACTGGTACCCCGAGAAGATGTTCACCCGCTACCAGCACTGGATCGAAGGCCTCGAGTGGGACTGGCTGATCTCGCGCCAGCGTGACTCGGGCATTCCGTTCCCGGTCTGGTACTGTGAAGACTGCGACCACCCGGTGATGGCCGATCGCGAAGAGCTGCCGGTCGACCCGCTCTCGGACGACCCGCCCGTCGATGCGTGTCCGGAGTGTGGCCACGACGAGTTCGACCCCGAAGAGGACGTCTTCGACACCTGGGCGACCTCCTCGCTCACCCCGCTGATCAACGCTGGCTGGGACTGGGACGGGGAGAACGAGGAGTTCACGATGGACAATCCCGAGCTCTACCCGTTCGATCTGCGCCCACAGGGCCACGACATCATCTCGTTCTGGCTGTTCCACACCATCGTCAAGTGCTACGAGCACACCGGTGAGGTGCCCTTCGACGCGACGATGATCAACGGCCACGTTCTGGACGAAAACCGCGAGAAGATGTCCAAGTCGCGTGGCAACGTCGTCGAGCCCGACGCGGTACTCGCGGAGTATCCCGTCGACGCTGTCCGCTTCTGGGCGGCCAGCGCCGCCGTCGGCGACGACTTCCCGTATCAGGAGAAAGACCTGACGGCAGGCGAAAAGCTCCTGCGCAAGCTCTGGAACGCCTCGAAGCTGGTCGATACGCTCGCCCCGGCCGATCCCGACGAGCCCGCCGACCTCGAGGCGATCGACCGCTGGCTGCTCGCGGAACTCGACGACGCGATCGGGGATCTGACGGCCCACTTCGAGGACTACGAGTTCGCGAAGGCCCGCGACCGCCTGCGGACGTTCTTCTGGAACACCTTCTGTGACGACTACTTAGAGATCGCCAAGACCCGCGAGGACAACCCCTCGACGCAGTACGCGCTGCGGACTGCCCACCGGACCTTCCTCGAGCTGTGGGCCCCGTTCTTGCCCCACGTGACCGAGGAGATCTGGCAGGCGGTCTACGTGAATGACGACGACCTCGAGGCGAGCAGCATCCACGTCCGCGACTGGCCCGAATCGCAGGGCCACGAGGCCGACTTAGAGGCCGGCGAGACCGCCATGGAGGTCATCTCCGCGCTGCGACGCTACAAGAGCGAGAACCAGCTGCCGTTGAACGCCGACCTCGAGTCGGTGTCGGTCTACGGCCCCGTCGACGGCTTCGAGGACGCGATCCAGAACGTGATGCACGTTCAGGACCTCACCGTGCTCGAAGAGCAACCGGAGATCACGACCGAGGTCGCCAAAATCGACCTCGATTACTCGACGCTCGGGCCGAAGTTCGGCTCGAAAGTCGGCGAGATCGACGCCGGCATCGAAAGCGGCGACTACGAGATCGACGATGACGAAGGCGTGTTGCGCGTCGCCGGCGAAGAACTCGCAGACGACCTCTTCGAGGTCGAACTCGAGCGCACCTACTCCGGCGAGGGCGAGATGATCGAGACCGAGTCGGCGGTCGTCATCCTCGAGTAAGCAGTCGGTCGCCGTCGCTAGGAGACGGGTCCGAATTCAAGCAGGGCTCGTTTTTAACCGTTCGTTTCCTATCTCCTGATTTTCTGTGCACACTGTGTCACCAGCAGAAAGGCTATAACGACATCGGGCAATCTCGAGGTGTGCTCTGCTGAAGTCGCTGAACGCCGATCGGTTGGCCGCGCCGCGTAAGCCGAGTACAGAGCACCATGAAGACAGATACATCGAATGCGAAACGTACGGCTGCCGACGACCGTCTCTCTTCGAATACCATCTTCGAGCTGTTGTGCGAGGACCACCGTCGGTATGCGTTGTCTTACCTCTCCCGGAGAGTGGGAGCGGTCCGTCTGGAGGAACTCATCGACCGGCTTGCCCATCGTGACGGCGAGCCGACGCCCGAACGGATCGACCGGCTCACCGTCGAGTTTTACCACAATCACCTCCAGAAACTCCTCGATGCGGAGGTGCTGCGGTACGACGCCGAGGCCGGGACGGTCGAGCGGCGGGCCGCGGCTCGCTCGCTAGATCCGTACCTCGAGCTTGCGTCCGTCAACGACCTGTCGCTGGCGGAGTGACTGCAGTTCGGAGCCAGCGGCTACGATCGGCTTCGGGCCGCCTCGCACTTTTTCACCCGGATGGTAAGCGCGAGAAACAGCGCGAGCAACACGAACGAAACCTCGCCAGCAGCGATGACACCCAGCGCGTCGGCCTCGAAGAACATGGCCGCGTCACGCGCGACCGGGATGATCGTATGGTGGGGCTCGCCGACGACGGGGACGAAGTAGTCGACGAGCAGGTTGCTCCAGTACCAGCTGGCGGCGACGGCGACGGCCCACACCGGAAAGTCACTGATTCGGTAGAGCACCAGTGCCTGGACGACCATCGCGAGGTGGCTCCAGAAGAGGAAGTTGTACATCGCCGGGGAGAGATACGTGTAGGAATCGGCGAACGCAAGCAGCGTATAGGGCGTCCACAGGCCGAGCACGATATTCCCAAAGAAGGCGAGTGCGGTAAGCCACGGCTGCTCGCGGCCCAGCTTCCAGCAGGCGAGCGCCAGCGCGATAAACAGCGTCGCGAGCGGGCTGTCGGGCACCCACGGCCACAATGTGGCCGTCGTCTCGGCGAACTGCCCCGAGTAGTACCAGAAGCCAAACGCCGTCCCCACGAGATTGATCGCCACGACGAGCCACGCAAATCGCAGCCCCAAATCCTCGACCGTCGTTGGCAGTGGTGCGAGATACGACGGGAGCGACTCGCCGTCGGCACGCTCGCGGTCTGTCAGCCGGCCACTCGAGGTCGAGGCAGTCATTGTCCGGCGCGACGGCCGGAACCTGCAAAACAGTAGCGGTTATCGCTGCCGGCGGCCGACCCCTATCACTACGATCGGCCCCTGCGTACCGCCAGCTATGACCACGTCCGACCACCGGTCTCGAACACGGCTGTCGACTGGCCACGAGATATCGCTCCCACTCGCGTTATCGCTCGCGATGGGTGGCGTCGTCGTTCCTGCCCGCCGGAGTCGACTCGAGGCGATCCTACCGGACGCCCTCTCGTCGCTGGCGGTCGCACCCGGCGTGGGCTGTGTCGCACTCGTCGCGATTCAGTACCACCGCGTCGGCGGCGACGATCGGGACACAACGGGACTCGAGCCCTACGATGAGTTCGCGGTTATCATCCCGGCAGTTCATGGGAGTCGAACGAACACCCCCATCGCACCGCTTGCGGGCGGCGAGATCGGTGGCTGCGTCCACTGGCTACCGGTGACGACCGAGCCCGCGGTCGCGCTTGGCCGCGAGATCTGGGGCTACCCCAAGGAGCGAACCGACGTGACGGTGACTGACGGTCCGGATGGCGTTCGCGCAGTTGTCGCCGGCGGACGAGACGGCGACCGCGAGACCGTCCGGCTCGAGGTCGCCCGCCCGCGAACCAGCGTGCGAGCCCGCGACTGGACGCTGGCGAGTTACACGACGAAAGCGGGGGCACTCGTGCGGACACCGGTCCAGGTACAGGGCGACGTAGCGATCGGGATCGGCCCGTCTGTCGGCACGCGACTCGAGGTCGCGCCGGCGCTGGCACGGGAACTGGGGCTGTGGCAACGGCCTGTCGGTCGGCTCTATGGGTCCCGCGTTCGGGCACGCCTGCTCGAAGGTGAGTGGATAACCGAGTGATATGATTTGGGCATACATGGATCACGATACCGGTGTTTTCGTCCGTTATGCAGCTGATTTCGGACACTGCGGACAAGCCGTCCCCAAAGAACACGCGTAAGTGCGGTGGCTCCTAACCGCGCAGTATGGCCGAGAACACCGATCTCGAGGAACTGCGACGCGGGACTGATCTCGTCAAGCGCGGGTTCGCCCGGATGCAGAAAGGTGGCGTCATCATGGACGTCGTCAACCCCGAACAGGCACGCATCGCCGAAGAGGCCGGCGCGGTCGCTGTCATGGCGCTGGAAGCCGTCCCCGCCGACATCCGCAAGCGCGGCGGCGTCGCCCGGATGGCAGACCCGGCAGACGTCGAAGAAATCGTCGAGTCCGTCTCGATTCCCGTCATGGGCAAATCCCGGATCGGCCACACGAAGGAGGCCCAGATCCTGGAAGCCGTCGGTGTGGACATGATCGACGAGAGTGAGGTCCTCACGCCCGCTGACAATGCCTATCATATCGACAAGCGCGACTTCACCGCGCCGTTCGTCTGTGGCGCGCGTAACCTTGGCGAAGCCCTGCGCCGGATCGACGAGGGCGCAGCGATGATCCGCACCAAAGGCGAGGCCGGCACCGGCGACGTCAACCAGGCCGTCCACCACCAGCGCACGATCAAAGGCGCGATCCGAAAGCTCGAGGGCATGAGCCACGAGGAACGCGAGGCCTACGCTCGCGAGATCGAAGCGCCCGCGGACCTGGTCCACGAGACCGCCGAGATGGGCCGACTCCCGGTCGTCAACTTCGCAGCGGGCGGCATTGCGACGCCGGCCGACGCGGCGCTCATGATGCACCACGAGTGCGACGGTATCTTCGTGGGCAGCGGGATCTTCGGTGCGGAGAACCCACCGGAGATGGCCGACGCGATCGTCGAAGCGACGAACAACTGGGACGACCCCGAGATGCTCACAGAAATCTCGAAGAACCTCGGCAAGAGCATGAAAGGCGACGCAAATGTCGACCTCCCTGAAGAGGAGAAGCTGCAGGGACGGGGCGTTTGAAGACGGCAGCTCGTTTGAACGCGGTCACCGCTGTTTTTGCTCGAGTGGTGTGAGACCGTCGTCTACTGTGTCTCGAGACTGCTCGAGTCCACCACGATACGCCCGACACTCGCGACGGCTAAGGCACCGATCAGCAAGACGAGTCCGAGTACGTGTGACTGGCCGCGATGGCGATTCATCGGCGAGCCGTCAGAGAGCTGGCTGCTAGTTCGTCCTCCCACTGTTTCCCGGCTCGTAGCGCGTCGAGTACCCACCGCATATGGGGACAGATCCTGCCCACACCGCCGGTTAGGACCGAGCAGCCGTCACGAGAACGACCGAGAGAACCAGCAGGTATGCCACCAGCGCACCGATCCCGGCCGAGAGCAGCCGCGACGGTGCGACGGCGATGCCGATGCCAACGATCACGAACGCGCCCGCAAGCGTTCCGAGCTGGACGGCCGGTCGCTCCCAGTACTGGCGGACGAGGTCGCTGTGACTGAACGCGATCGCCTCGAAGACGAGTGTTCCAAGGACACCGGCTGCCACGAACGGCAGCGAAAGCGGGGCGCTCGCGACGGCGAGGCCGCCGACGAACGCCGCCAGTGCGATCACGGCGAGGACACCATCAGTTATCAGACTCATCGCCGCAGTTCCGCTGTCGATCATGTTACGGCGCACGCACGAACGTCTTGCGGGTAGAAGGAACTCCAGTGTCGACCAGCAACTCAGCGATACAGCCGCGCGCCCTCGCCGACGACGGTCTGATAGGCACGGCTTTCGACACCAACCGCGTCGAAAGCGTCGACCATCGCTGCAGCGATCGCCCGCTGGTCCCGGCGATGACAGACCGCCAGTACGCCTGGCCCGGCACCGCTGACGGTTACACCGGTCGCGCCCGCCTCGAGGGCGGCCTCGCGAACCCGATCGTAGCCGGTGATGAGTTTGGTGCGTTCGGGTGTGACGATGGCGTCGGACATTCCCCGACCGACGAGGTCAGGATCGTCTTGTGTCATTCCAACGGTGAGCGTGGCGGCGTTGCCGACGGTGTCGACGACTTCCGCGAGCGAGGCCGAGTCGGGGACGACGCCGCGCGCGTCGCGTGTCGACACGGAGATTTCTGGAAGGCAGGCGACGACGGGGACGGACGCGTCGACTTGCGTGACGCCGTCGTCGGTGACGACGGTGAAGCCGCCGAGCAGTGCCGGCGCGACGTTGTCCGCGTGTGCCTCGCCGGAGACGAGCGCTTCGCCTTCGGCGGCGATGGGAACAAGTTCCTCCCGCGAGCAGCCGCGGTCGTAGAGGGCATTGAGCGCGACGGCGGCGGCAGCCGCGCTCGCGGCTGAGGAGCCAAGCCCCGAGGAGGGTCGGACGCCTTTGTCGATTCGGATGCGCGCCGGGGCATCGAGGGCCTCGGCGACCGCACCGACGGTGTTCTTGGCTGGGTCTTCCGGGATATACTCGCTGCCGGCTCCCGTAACCGTAATCGTCGTTTCCGAGGCGCGCTCGACCCGAATCACGTCGGCGGGCGTCCCGAGAGCGATACCAAAGACGTCGAAGCCACTCCCGAGGTTCGCACTCGTCGCCGGTGCCCGCACGGTGAGCATGCCGATTCCTTTCAAGACGGCAGTCAAAAAGGTAGCGAACGAAGACGACGCACAGTGTCAACTCGCCAGCACTGCGAGACCGTATCGGCCACCGATAGCGATCTACTGTCTGTCTGATCACGATCAGTACCGCCTCGAGCCCAGTATTCGATTCGTCGCCAGTGATCGGGGCTCGCGTGGGAGCAGTGAGAAAACAGCAGTGTGGAGTCGTGGACGGCGGAGTGCTGTCAGTCAGTGCCGCTATGGCCGCCGGACGGCTTGCCGTCGCGACGGCAAGCCGCGACAGCAAGGCGTCTCAGCAACCGGCGATCGACTCGATTACTCGTCGTCGGTCGTCCCGAACGTGAACACGTCATCGCTTTCTGTCGTGTCGTCCGCGTCGTCATCCGACGCGTCGTCGCTGTCGAGGACATCGTCATCGTCGTCCTCGCCGTCTTCATCGTCTGTCTCCTCATCGACTGGCTCAAGCGGTTGTGCGGTTCCATCGTCGCCATTAGCCGACTCGCCGTCGGCTGGTCCGAGTGGTTGTGCAGTTTCGTCGTCGGTATCCGACTCGTCGAGGTCGTCGTCGACTGGTCCAAGCGGCTGGGCAGTTGTGTCGTCGGTATCCGACTCGTCGAGGTCGTCATCGGCCGGCCCGAGCGGCTGGGCAGTTGTGTCGTCGGCATCCGACTCGTCGGGGCCGTCGTCGCTGTCGGCGTCGAGTTCAGCCAGCGGGTCAGCGTCGTCCGCAAGTGGGTCTGCCGCGTCGTCACCAGCGGTGTCGGCACCACCAGCCGACTCGAGGGCACCGTCGTCAGTGTCGGGGCTCTCGTCCGATTCGATGCCGAGGATTTCGTCGGCATCCAGCTCGTCGGCGTCGTCTGCGGGCCCCATCTCGAGTGCGTCCTCGGAGCTAGCCTCGTCCGTGGTCTCCGCAGCTGGCATGTTCTCGAGTGCGTCCGCCGACGCGTCGGTGTCGGGTGTGTCGGCGTCGTCGAACGCGAGCGCGTCCGCCGACGCGTCGGTGGCTTCGAGGGTGATGCCGCCCTGATCATCGAGCCCAGTCTCGTCAGCGTCGAACGACGTGTCGGACACCGACAGCGCCGCGTCGACGTCGAACGTCGACTCGAAGTCGACCTCGTCGCTGTCGATGTCGGTGTCGAACTTGTCGAGTGCTTCGGAGAGCTGTGCGGCCTGCTCGGAGAGACTCGAGGCGGATTCCGTGACCTCAGTGAGTGCGGTGGTCTGCTGTTCGGCCGCAGCAGCGACGTTCTCGGCTTCCGCGGTGGTCTCCTCGGAGATCGTCGCCGCGTTGTCGACCATCGCGACGACCTCCTGGGTCGAGGCTGCCTGCTCTTCGGTAGCTGCGGAGATCTCCTGGACGCCGATGTTGGTCTCCTGGGCGAGATCAGCGATCTCCTCGAGTGCCTCGACGGCTTCCTGGACCTGTTCGGTTGCGTCTTCGATGTCCGCGCTCGTGCCCTCGACCTCAGCGGCGGACTGTTCGGTGCGTGCGCGAATCGCCTCGAGGCGGTCCTCGGCCTCGTCGGCCGCCTGTGCGACGTCCTCGGAGAGGGCCTTGACTTCCTTTGCGACGACGGAGAACCCTTCGTCGTCGCTGCCGCTTGCGGATCGGGAGGCCTCGATATTGGCGTTCAGCGCCAGCATGTTGGTCTGGCGAGCGATCTCAGAGATCGTATTGATCAGTTCGTCGATCTGCTGGACCTCGTCTTCGAGGCGGCGCATCTCGGCGACGGCGTCGCCGGCCTCGGTTTCGATCTCGTCCATGGCGCTGATCGCCGTCTGGGCGGCTTCCTTCCCTTCCTGTCCGGTGTTGACGGTTCGTTCGGCGATGTCGGCCACCTCGTTCGAGGAGGCGGCGATCTCCTCGGTCGTCGTCGAGAGGCCGCTCATCTCCTGGTTGACCGACTGCAGCGACTCGTTCTGGCGATCCGCGCCGTCGGAAATCTCCTGGACCGAGCCGGTAACCTGCTCGGATGCAGCGCGGACTTCCTCGCTCGAGGCGGTCACCTGCTCGGAGGCGGTCGCGACATCGGTCGCGAACCGACTGAGCTCGGCGATGGTCAGCTCGATCTCGTCGAGCATCTCGTTGATGTCCTCGCCGATCTGTTGCAGCTGCTCGTTGTCGCTTTCGACCGTCGCGCGGGCGGTGAGATCACCGTCGGCAGCCTTGCCCATGACCGTCGAGTACTCAGTGGCCTTGTCCTCGAGGTGGCTGTTGATCTCCTCGGCGCGGTTGCGCTCGCGTTCTGCCTCCTCGCGTGCGGTTTCGGCTTCCCCGATCTGCTCGCGTAGTTCGTCGCGGATCGAATCGAAGCCATCGTAGAGGCGGCCGATGTTGTCGATCCGGTTGGTCTCGAGGTCGACGTCGAGGTTGCCCGCTTCCATCTGGCTGGCCTTGTCGCTAAGTCGACCGATCGAGACGGCCGTGTTCCGGCCGAGGACGGCACCGACCATGCCGATCAGGAGGACGGCGAGGATCGTCGCGTAGATCCCGTATTCGTTGATCGTGGTGACGAACCCGAACGCCTGGCTGGCGGGTTCGTGGGTCACGAGGACCCAGTCGGTCCCGGACACACGGGCCGAACTAGTGACGTACGCGTCGTCCGTGAAGTCGTAGGCGTCGGTCTCGAAGGTCAGCAACGAGCTGTCGATCCGTCGGGTCGTCGCCCCCTCGGTCCGTGCAGCGGTCAGCAGGCTGGTGTCGCCACCGTATGCCTGTCCGAGCGTTTCGTGATTCTCGCCGTATCCCTTGTTGTCGAGCATCACCTCGTTGTCGCCGTTGAGGACCATCGTCGTGGTTCCGTCGTCGCTCTCGAGCTCGGTCGCGTACGCCTCGAGGTCAGCGGTGTAGACGATCGCCCGGTCAGCGTTTGCAGCCGAGCGCTGGACGTAGGTGATGACGGTTCGGTTCTGGCCGCGTTCGCTCTCGGCGAGGTAGGCATCAGACACCCAGGGAGTGGTCTGGGTCGCGTTCGCGTACGCGCCTTGGGGGATGTTCTCGAGGTCGGCCGTCGATGCACCGCGGAACGCGTCGGTGGTGCTTGCGGTGACCGTCCCGGCGTTCAGATCGACGGACGAGATGGCGACCGTGTCGTTGCCGAGATGTTCCTCCCAGTCGAGGAACTGCTGTTCGATCGCCGCGGGATCGTCACTGGCGACGACGTTCGAGCTGGCGATCATCTCGACCGTGTGTTCGTTCTGCGTATTCCACATCTGCAGGCTTTGGGCGTCCTGCTCGACAGCGGACGCGTGGTCGGTCTCGACCCGGTCTTCCATCTGATCCGTGACCCCTGCAGTGGCGGCATAACCGATCAGTCCGACGGACAATACGAGTATCAGTAACGCGATCCCAAACTTGACCGCGTACCTGCGTCGGATGGCCGCTGGCACCAACCGTCGAGCGAAATTCATAGATAAGAGATGCGTTCTTTCGTCGGTACATAAATTATAATCCGCTGTTATCGGAGGTGATAATCAGGCGCGAGAGACGAACGACGGGACGGAACGCAGTTTAGTGCATCAATTTCCAGAAAACTATGCTGTAGCAACGTATCTGGTGCTATCGGACACCGTTCTCGGCCAAACGTTCAAAATAGCTGGCGTTTACGCGCCCCCTCGTCGATGATCGCCGTCGACGAATGCAACGACGACGGCGGGATCCTCGGCCGTGAGGTCGAACTGGCCGTCGGCGACTCGAACGCGAGGGCGTCTAAACCGTCATCTGCCCCGACGAGCAGGCGGCAGGCGACTACGTCGAGCCGAACTGGTTCTGCGCGCCTGCTGCAGACCGTTTTCTCGGCTATCGGAGTACGCCGCCGGTGAAACCGGCAGGATCAGTCGTCCGCGTTCGCCTCGAGCGTTCCATCTCCAGTCACGAACCGATCGCCACTAACCAGCAATGCGCCCGCGAGTAGACCGCCGATCCCCGCGAACGCGGCGATCATCGTGAAAAACGCCGTCTGCGAGAGTTGGCCGAGGACGACGCCGCCGAGTGCGATGCTCACCGAGCCGACGCCGAACTCGGCGAGGTAGGTATAGCCATAGGAGAGTCCGCGGGCATCCGGCGGTGTATAGAGCGCGACCGCGTTCTGGTAGAACGGCTGGATTGCAAACAGGAAAAAACCCAGCACGCCACAGAGGACGACGATCGGGACGAGTCCGAAACCCATCGTCGTCACCGGAACGAACGCGAGTCCGAGCGCTGCGAGGACGACGAAGATACCTGTGAGTCCGCGCGCCGGCGTCACGCGGCTGGTCAACTTTCCGCCGGCGTACTGGCCCGCCATGCCGACGACCAGCAGGCCGACGTAGATGTAGTCGGCTGGTTCGATTCCCTCGAGACCGGCCGGCAGCGCGAGCCCATCCATCGCCGACAGACCGTGGAGGATCTCGGGCAGATAGGTCAGCGTACCACGGTAGTAGAGCCCCTCGAACGTGACGAGGACGAAGACGACGGCGAAGGCGCTTGCAAACAGCGTGCGCGTATTCCCGCCAATCTCCGACAGCGACAGTGCCTCGTCGGGCCCTGCGTCGGCATCGTCCGCGACCGCCGCGGTCGGATCGAACTCCGCGCTCAGGCCGTAGCCAATCGCGAGGATACCCGGGACGGTGAGGACTGCGGCGACGACGGACCACTCGAGAAAAATCAACAGCGTCGCGGCGACGAAGGGACCAAGCGCGATGCCGGCGTTGCCGGCGATCCCGTGCCAGGCGAAGACGGTGCCCCGATCCTCGACGCCGGTGCTGATGAGCGCAAGGCCGGCAGGGTGGTAGACGCTTGCGGCGACACCCCACAGGATCAGGCCGGCCGCGATGGCATAGATCGAATTCGCGGCGGCGAGGACGAGAAAGGACAGGCTCATCCCGGCGAGACAGACCAAGACGAGTCGCTTGGTGCCGTAGCGATCCGCGAGGATCCCACCGGGCAGCGCACCGAGGCCGAACGGCGCGTAGCCAAGCGCGACGACGATCCCGAACAACGCGACGCCGACGTCGAACTCGGCCAGCCAGACGACCAAAAAGATCGGAATCGAGGTCTCGAACCAGTGGACCAGCGCATGGCCCGCCATGGTAAAGCCCGCGATCGCCCGATCGTTCGCGTTCAGGGCCATGAATCGTTGCCCGATATCCAGTCCCTGCGCACTTAGCGGCTTGGAAACCGGCGTGGCTCAGACGGTCTGCTATCCAGATGGGGCCGCAGTGGGTTGCGGTCTCACCGGCACTGACGCACAGAAGTCCGTCTCAGACGGGCAAACAACAGACCCTGTCGAGCGGGATTTAGCTGTCTTCGTGCGTCTCGACGACCTCCGAAACATCGACGTCTTCGGGTTCGTCCTGCCCGCCGATGACGAGGTCGCCGTCGGCAGTTTTGACGTAAACGTCGTCAGCGAAGCCACCTTCAGCATGTGGATGCTCGGGGTCCTCGAGTCGCTCGGGCGTCGAGGGAGCCTCGGGGACGCCTTCGGGCGGTGCGAACTGACCGAGGGGCTCGTCGATCGTGATGTCCCAGCGGTCGAAGAACTCGTGGTAGCGATCGTAGTGGGCCTCGAGTTCGTCGGCGGGGAACTCCATCATCTCGGTCCAGCCGTGGTTGTAGAAGTCGAAGTTGGCCTGAATGTGGGTAATCTCGCGGGCTTCGGCTTCGGAGTAGCCGTCCTGTAGCGCGCGCAGGTAGGTGTCCATCGTCGCGTCGAAGAAGCCATCGAGGTGGTCCCGTCGGTCCTCGGCGTGGGCGGGATCGGCTTTCCCAGTGAAAATCCTGGTGTGGAGTTTGACCAGCCCCGCGTTGGCGACCGAGCGGACGCCCGGTGTCTCGAGGGCCTTCTGGTAGGCAAAGTGTTTCGCGTTCTGGCGGAGCTTCATATCCGGGGTTTATGCACACCTCCTAAAGAACAGTTTGGACAACATTGTTAGGGGGTGCAGTCTCGCGACGAGGGACGATCGGTGCGCCTGAAACGGCCGGCGCGGGGATCGGAACGAAACCCGTACATTCTCGAGGAATGGTTCCTGAAAGTTGATGATAGATACAAACTGTCAGCCATCTCGCGATTATCTTTACTATTGTTGTGTCTTCGGAAGATATCCGGCAAAATAGACGAGATAGCAATCCACTTTAACCCGGGTTACGAACGGTCTGGATATGACTCAGTACGTCATCATCGGTGACGGGATCTCGGGTAGTTCGGCTGCCGAGACCCTCCGGGAGGAAGACCCGGATTCGGAGATTACCGTCATTACCGATGAGGGGGAGCCACTGTATAACCGGATTCTCATCAAGGAACACGCGAAAGGCAAGCTCCCTGAAGCGCCGATCTCGATCCACGACGAGGAGTGGTACGACGAACGTGACATCGACCTCTCGCTGAACACCTTCGTAACGAGCGTCGACACCGATGCGAAGGTCGTCAACACCCACGAGGGCGAGGAGATCCCCTACGACAAGTTGCTCGTCGCCACCGGCGGGACGCCGACACAGCTCCCTGTCGATAACAGCGACGCCGACGGGATCCACCACTTCTGGACGTTCCAGGACGCGCGTGCGATCCGCGAACACGCTGAACAATCCAACAAGGGCGTCATCGTCGGTGCCGGCCTGCTGGGCATCGACTTCGCGGCCGTCTGTGGCGCACAGGGGATCGAAGCCGACTACTTGATGCGTGGCGACCGCTGGTGGCGCTACGCGCTCTCGGGGAAGGGTGCCGAGATCATGCACGAGGGCATGCGCGAGGTCGGCGTCGAACCCGTCTTTGACAGCGGCGTCGATCACTTCGAGACCGACGACGACGGGAACGTCACTGCCGCCGTCGACCCCAACGGCGACCGCTACGAGTGTGACTTCGTCGGCGCTGCGATCGGCCTGAACTTCAACACTGAATACCTCGATGGAGTCGGGCTCGAGCAGGACAACGGCATCATCGTCGACGAATACATGCAGACGAACGTCGACGACATCTACGCGGCCGGTGACATCACCCGCTTCTACGACGTCCTGCTGGGCGAGCAAGCCCAGAACGGCTCGTGGGGCTCGGCCAAAGAACAGGGCCGAGTCGCTGCGGTCAACATGGCCGCCGACGAGGAAGCCGAGGAGTTCGAGTGGGTGTCCTCCTACTCCATTACGCACTTTGACTTCCCGTTCCTCTCCTTTGGCCACCCGACGATTGGCGACGAGCACGCCGAACGCAAGTACTCAGACACCGAGTGGCGACGCATCGCCTTCAAGGACGGCAAGGTCGTCGGCGGCGTCCTCATCGGCGATCTCTCGCCTCAGAGTCAGCTCAAACAGCTGATGCGCGAACAGCGCGAGGTCGCCGACCAGGCCGAGGTCCTCCTCGAGAAATCCGTCGATCTGGACGAACTCGCACCGCCACAGGAGCAGTAATCCGACACGTACCGTTCGTTCCGCGCGATCCGTTTTCGACTCCCTGCGTTATTGCGCGCTGTTGCAGACGGCCTTGACCACTTACACGTGAGTGCAGAGCCTCGCCGCCAATCGGCCGAGATGCGCGCCAGCGACACCGCTTACCGGTCCTCTAGAGCCTGTCCAAGAAACATCGACAGAGAAATCATTTTCGACGGATTCCCAACCCCTCATGACATAGATTTTATCTAGTAGAAACCCCTATACTGGGTACGATTCTATCTGTGACATCTAACTTTATCCAATACGACCAAGATCAGCAACACCTCTTGCCGAAGAACCTCGCGGAGTGGGTCAAAGAGGATAGCCTCGAACGGTACGTCTCCGACGTCATCGATCATCTCGACAACGAGGGTCGGCTCGATCCGTTCTATCCAGAGGAACGGGAGGACGGCCGCGGGCGGCCGTCCTTCCATCCCGTGATGATGCTGAAAGTCCTCGTCTTCGGCTACTGTATCGGCATCCGCAGCTCCCGCAAACTCGACCGTCTCCTCGAACGTGACATCGCGTTTCGCTACCTTGCCGCGAATCAACAGCCCGACTTCCGCACGATCAGCCTCTTCCGCAAGAACCACCGCGAGAAGTTCGAACACCTCTTCGTTGAGATTCTTCGTCTCTGTCGGGAAGCTGGGATGGCTGAGATGGGCGAAGTCGCCCTGGACGGCCGTCGCGTCCAGGGCGACGCTGCCCTCGACCAAAACCGGACTCGTGAACAGATTACCGAAGAGATCCAGGACATCCTCGATGAAGCCGCCGAGATCGATGAGGCCGAAGATGACGAATACGGCCCCGAACACCGCGGGGACGAGCTCCCGGAGGAACTCCGGGAGCAAGAAGACCGACTGGACCGATTGCGGGAAGCCAAGGACAGACTCGACGCCAAGGAACAGCAACGCAAAGCAGAGCAAGCCGCGAAAATTCGCCAACGAGAACGAGAAGAGGAAGAAATGGGGCGAAAGAAACGTGGCCGGAAGCCCACACCTCCGGAGGAGGTGGAGCTTCCGGAGGACACAAAAGCAAACACGACAGATCCAGCGAGTCAAACGCTCAAAACCAGCAATGGCTGGAAACAGGGCTACAACGGCCAAGCAATTGTGGACTGCGACACGCAAGTCATCGTCGCTCAGGATATCACGACTGACGCAAACGACGTCCAGCAACTCAAGCCGATGCTAGAGACCTGCGAGGAAGTGAACGGCAAGCGCCCGGAGAAGGCGCTTGCCGACGCCGGGTATTGGAGTAATGCGAACGCGCAGTTAGCGGATGAGCAGACTGAACTGTTCATTGCCACGACCAAAGACTGGAAGCGACGGAAAGAACTGCGAGAGGCGGATCCGCCCCGGGGGCGGATCCCCGATTCGTATGGCCCGAAAGAACGCATGGAGCGGAAGTTGCGAACGAAACGGGGCAGACGGATCTATCGCAAGCGGAGTCAGACCGTGGAAGCAGTGTTCGGACAACATGTTACACGGGGTTGTGATCGGTTCCTATTGCGAGGAACGAAGGGAGCGAATGCAGAGTGGTCGTTGTTTGCGGCGACACACAATCTCCTGAAGCTGTGGCGGTCCGGCCGAGGGCCGGACAGCCACGCAGTCGCCGACGCGATAGCACGATAGCCACTCCCGATCTTTTGGTTTTGTCGATGGTGAACAGGAGTGGAGTCGCCCGCGTATATGATAGAACCGGTCAACTGGATTCTTGGACAGGCTCTC
>NZ_FOIC01000035.1:0-15345 GCF_900111485.1 Natrinema hispanicum
GATCGAATAACCGATCGGGCGTCACCGAACTACCAAGGCTAACATCAGATCCCGTCTGTACGGCGGACCGCAGGGGCGGGGTCCTCATCTTCTTCGTACTAACACACAATCGCCGACCACTATTTAAGGCCTATGAACCTTCACTTCAAAGGTAGTTAGTACCACACGGGCTACCAGAAAGAGATACGACTATAGAATGGCAATTGAGTTTGCACGTGTAGTGAGGGCAATTCTACGAGAGTCGATTGATGTCCACAGATGCAGACACTTCCGACCACAATAGTTAGCAATCAGCTGCGAGAGTGTCACGTATGGCGAACGATTGTCGATCACGAGCACAAGGGATCTTGTTGGGACTTGCGTGTGGGGACGCACTCGGACGCCCGGTTGAGTTCCAAGGGCCAGACCGAATCAAGCAAACACACGGTCAGGTGACCGAAATGCTCGCCCATGGAACCCACGGGCAGCCCACGGGAACGATCACCGACGACACGGAGATGGCTCTCTGTATCGCTCGAAGTCTCGCAGAACACGGCACATTTGAGCCAGAAGACATCGCCACCAGATTCGTTGACTGGAAGCGGTCGGGGCCGTTCGACATCGGGATCATGACCTCGAGTACACTCCAACGGATCCAGAACGGCGAATCGTGGGACGAAGCTGGCCAGCGTGAGTGGGAGGCAAGCATGGAAGGCAGCAACGCCGGCAACGGCAGCCTGATGCGGTGTGCGCCATACGCCATTGCGTATCGAAACGAGCCAACCGAACTCGTCGACATTAGCCGGCAGTCGTCAGCGATCACGCACGCTGATCCGCGCTGTCAGTGGAGTTGTGCGCTCTTCAACCGGACGCTCGCTAATCTCCTAACCGATGTCGACCAGCCTCTCGAAAGGGTCCTGCATGAGATCGGGTCGGAACTACCCGACGACGTTCGGAACGCCGTTGAACCAATTGAGACCACTCTCCGTGGTGACTCGGCGAACATCTCTCTCGAGAACTCGGGATACGTCGTCACAACGCTCCAAGCAGGCCTGTATCACGGGCTGACTGCCGAGACTGCCGAAGACGCGATTGTCGACGCAGTGATGATGGGTGGTGATACAGATACGATCGGTGCCGTTGCCGGAGCAGTTGCAGGTGCCCGGTTCGGAGAGGGTGCACTGCCCGAGCGATGGCTAACCGAGATCGATGAAGCCGACGAACTACGTCAGTTAGCGACAGGTCTAATTGAACGACAGCATTGATACAGGCTGTGTGGTCGATTAACAAGGGCAGGTAGATCAAGCATGAGGAGCCAGTTTTTCTGCGCCAGGGTGGGCTGAGGCGCACACTCGTGTGCCTCGAGGCCACGAATGAGTACAGACCGACCGCCCGAGAGCGACTCGCATCGAGATCGACCGACAAACGAGTACACGAGCGACCGTGACCGAAGCTATCCAGGAGACATTGCTCGACTGAACGGACACGAACTCGTCGCGATCGACGAGTGGCTACCAGGCACAGAGCCAACACCGTACGAACTCAATCTCACAGATGGCTACGAGTATCGGACACGCTACTGGCGCTGCAGGAAGTGTGGCCAAGAGCGCAACCATCGCGACGAGTTCACCACCCCCTGCGACAACCCCCAGCCACCGACCGCACTCGAGGCAGGTGGATACTCGATCGGCGACCCACGAACGCGCCGTGCACTGAACGAGAAGTTGGACGTCCGCTTTGCGACAGTGGGCCCAATCTACGAGGTCGAGAGTGAGAGTGGTGCTACCTACGAGGTCGATATCGAGGCAACAACGTGTACCTGTCCTGATTTCGAGCAGCGCCAGCCGGACGACGGCTGCAAGCATCTTCGCCGTGTCGACCTCGAGATCCGCACGGGACTTGTCCCTGCGCCAGATGGGACGTTCAGCCGCTGACTGTCGAGTGATCTCGTCACTCGAGACGGTTTCTACCCCCCGAAAGGGGCGCGGGGGCTCGAAGGGAGTCCACCGCAGCAACCCATGAGACAAAGAGAGACAGCAATCGCGTCGACAGCCACTGAAACGACTCGGTTCCTAACTCGAGGGATCGCCAGATGACTGACCGCGATGAGTGTCGGATGCCGACGTGTTCGGAACCTGCTCGCGATCGAGCAGGGTATGCTGGTCGGTTCTGTTCGGACAGCTGTGAGGTCCGCTACGAGCACCTCCAAGCGGATGCTCGAGATGCCGCAGTGGACGAAGCCGAGGATCGGTACTGATGCTCGAGCAGATCGATCACCGTGGCAAGCGTTTCACGATCGGTGGCGAGGACGTCGTCGACGACGTGGCTCGTGAACGATGTCGGCGGAACGAACTGCTCGAACGACAGGCTCAGCGAGAGATCCGTGAACTCGAGCGTGCGAAAGCGGTCGCCGGATCAACGGGTACAAATCCAGATGTTGAGGTACTCGAACGATGATATCGAACATTTCGGGTCTACAGGTAGTATAGAAGAAAGCCCAGAACATGGACTCAGAGCCGATATAATGCCATTTGAAGCACTGGAAGGCGGTTCGTTCAGCGTGGTTCACGTTTGATGCTTGGCGAACTATCAATGAACTGGATTAGTGCTCATCACACCACTGCGAAGGGCTGCCGACAACCACGGTCAAGCTTCGGAACTTGTAACGAGGTTGAAAAATCCGTCTATAGCTTCGGAAACGGTGGAGGGGGTATTTGGACGAAACAACAGTCGCCGATGCAATCTGTTTATTCAATAGTCACGAGACTGACCAATATCAGTGATGGTTGAGTTTTTCCGAGCAGAATTATACGCTGAACAGGCGCAATACCATGGCCTTCAGGCCGTGGATACGCGCCGTCACTTAGTGACACGTTCCACCGACAACTGCAGAGCCCGAGTTTCCAATCCGTACTCTCAAGTGAGAGGAATCCGTACAAAGTGGCAAGGTCAGGTCGGAACGGAGCGGATTCCGAACGACCTTCGGAGGTCGTTCGAGAGAGCTTTGCTCTCTCGTGACTGAGCGAATCGGAGATTCGCGATGTCCGCGAAACCTTCGGTTTCGCTTGATGACGAAAATCTATGATTTTCGAACCACGGTCTACCCGCCAACCCAATGAGACAGTATTCGAAACGCCGACGTGGTGAACGCGAATCCTCGAAGGATTCGTCCCTGTGCCCGTCAGCCTGAGCAAGCCCGACGATAACTCCAAGTCTGTTAACGCGTCAACAACTCCCTGCTGGCAAAAACAACAGTTGGGAGTCAACGACGCTGAGGATAGGAGTAACGGCGGTTTGGCACCGCCTGTCAGCCACCGGCCACGATGGCTGGGTTAGACACGAACTCCCGTGAAGTGGCGGCGTCCATGGTTGCAAACCTGAAACTCCCACCGCTCGGGATTCCTCCGCGTTTACGCGGAGGAGGATGTCAATACTAGAGTTTTTTATGAACCACCGCAATTCGTAATGGAGCTCTCTCCGCGATCTCCAGAACTCTTGAGCGAGCCCGGACCCTCCGTCGTTTCCGGAGCTTTCAGCGACTACCGAACTGTTCCAATCACCGAAGCTCCAGACTCAATAATCAGAGATATCTGACTGAAGAAGATTGTTGTCATTAGCCATCGACTGAATGATGTCTGCCACTTCTTCAAACCGGTTCGTCGAGAGAAGAACCTCGAGAACTGCGTTTAACGGGACATCAAGCTCATACTCGTGATAACGACCGGCTGAGAGCCCTTCGTTCCGTTCATAGACGTTGATGAGGCCAAGCATATTCATATCTGAAAGGTGATCGCGAACACGCCGTTCGCTCACACTATCAGCATCAAGTCTATCACAGATCTTCACATACCGTTCGTAAAGATCGCGAGATCGGACAGGAACTTCGTTGAGCGCCTGGCGATAAGCGAGTGCACAGAGGACTGCATGCCCCTGTGTCGTGAGTTCTTGCATCCCTTCATAGAGTTGGTTCTTCTCGAGTTCGTCTTGAGCATCCCGGACGTGCTCCTCGGTCACGATATCGGCATCTTCAGCCTGAGCCAGTTCTCCAGCTTCACGAAGCAGACGGATCGCCTGTCGGGCCGATCCAGTGTCCTGAGCGGCAAAGGCTGCACAAAGCGGAACCACGTCTCCATCGAGGATGTCATCATAGAACGCTTTTTCAGCGCGTGGTTCGAGAATCGAGCGCAACTGGTTCGCGTCGTATGGCGGAAAGAGGATTTCCTTTTCAGCGAGTGTGTCCTTGACCTTCGGCGAGAGATTATCCCGAAACTGGAAGTCATTGCTGATACCGACGATCACAGGGCGAACGTTGCCGACATAACCGTTTGACCGCGCTCGAGGAAGTCCATAGAGAATATCATCGGAGTTTCCAATGTTGTCGATCTCGTCGAGGACAATGACAACGGTACCACCGAGTGCATCGAGTTCTTCGTAGAGGATATCAAATACACGTTGCTGGGAATAGCCAGTAGTACTGATGCGGTCTCTGTTCTGGCTTGTACGAAGCTCGTTTACGAGTGCGACTGCGACTTGGTAAGACGAGGACAGGTTCTCACAGCTGACCCAGACGGTTGAGAGATCAACATCATCGTACTCGGCAGCATCGTTCTCCAAGTGCGATAGCATAAATTTCGTCGCGACGGTTTTTCCCGTTCCCGTCTTTCCGTACAGGAAGATGTTCGATGTCGGACGGTTATCGATGATCGGTTGGAGAGCTCGTTGGTATTTCTCGAGTTCCTCGTCTCGTTCACGGATATCCTCAGGCTCATACGAGTCGTCAAGTGGTTCGGCATCCGCGAACACTTGACGATCTCGCTGGAACATCCCCATGAGAGATTACAATACAACATGACATGATAAAGCCACCGCTTCCTTAGCTTCCGAAGCGTCCTAAGCTCAGATACTTATAAAACAACCCCATACCACCATTTCCTAAGCCCTTGTACTTTATAATACACCCTCACTCCACTGTTTCCGGAGCTTTCGTTTGAAAAGGGATCCCCTCTTTTCGAGAGAGTCTATTAGAAGAACAAGATTTAAATGAAAGTAAGTGAAACAGTAACCGCACTGCCGGATCAACTACACTATAGATATATTATATGTTTTTTCTAGTAGTTCACGATATGTGGATCATAGGACCTTCCGGTAATATAAACCTCTTTTCTAGTACTACCACCTCCTTTGTTTGAGATAGCTTCGGAAACGGTGGAGTGAGGGTTCTCGGAACGCTCCCTTAGCAAAAGCTCCGGAAACGGTGGAGGGTTGTCCTCCTTTCACTCACTGCGGATCTGTTCCGGTCTTCTCAATGAGTATCCCCAGGTGAACTACCCTGCCCTACTCACTGCCTTCCACAGCTTCTTGAGATTGGGGATACAGCACCCTCACCGTCACCGCTAACATTCGACTTACAGATTCTCACGGCAACTTACGCGAAGCTTCGGAACTGGTGGAGGGGTTGAGGCTCCTCTGTCTATAGCTTCGGAAACAATGGTGTGTATTATAGACAAACCACCATCTCCGATGCAATCACATTCTCCAATAATCTCTGGCCTGAGGTGGTCTCAGTGCCGATTGCTTCGGAAATAGCGGAGGGGTAAGACACAATCTTACCAAACATTTATTCTGGTACTGACTCTGTTGTTTGGTAAGACAATGCCAACTTGTCCCGAGGCTCCCGATTCCCTTCCACAGTACCTCGCTGAGGGTGTCCCGAAGCAAGACGACGAGAGTTTGCAGGCTCTCCAAGACTGGATCAACGAACTGCTCGCATATCGACGGGACATCGCCACCGAGGACATTGACGCCGGAGAGGACGAGTCGATCGAAGCCGTCAAAGAATCGAGCGAAGGGACCGTAGTGATCAAGAAGGTAAGCTGTGGCAAAGACAACTGCAAATGTCAGCGTGGCAAACTGCATGGTCCGTACAAGTACGTTGTCCGTCGTAAGGGTGGTAGCCTCAAGTGGGATTACAGAGGTCCAATATCCGAATGAAAATCCGTATGGGTTTCACTATGGCTGCTCCTAGGATCGGCTACTGATTCGTGCGGCGTCGAACTCGTGAACTCGAGGTGCTCCCTCTGGGTCTTCAAAGGTCGTTGGACTGACAAACAATACGCGAATCTTGAGAGCACGAAAATAGGATAACGATGGCTTGGTCCGTCGCGAAAAACTAACGCTGCGCTGACTGACTCTCCAAATCTTCACTCGGTCTCGAAGCCCCAGCGTTCGAGTTCTTCAGCAACGATTTCTGGCCGCCGCATTGCAGCGACATACGCAGCCTCTCGAACGTCCGTTTTCGAGACGCTGGTCCCAAGTTCGTCTTCGACCGCGTCAACGAGTTTTCCCTCGACATCCTGGACGCCGCTGCGAAGATAGAACTGGACCATATCTCGGTCCTGCTTGACATTATCTCGCGTATAGACCCAAGGAATGCCGCCATCATCACGGCCTGATTGAGGGAGCTCTGGCACGACTTCGTCGTTAGCAGCCTCGACTACTTCCTCGATAGCGGTATCGTCAGTGATCATTTCATCCTCGGGTTCCTCTTCGAGGGCATTATCGACAACGTCGTCGACGTCTTCCTTCTCGTTCTGGTCATCCGTGTTGTCGACGTTATCGCTAAACGGATCGCTGCCAGCACCTTTCTTCATCGTTCACCGACCTCTGTGATCTCTGCAGCCAGTTGCTCTAACTTCTCGAGCGTCTCCATCTCATGGTCGCGTTTCCGATCACGGTGGTGCTCAACGTAGTAGCGAGGAGTACACTGCTCTTTCCAGCAGCCTTGGAATAGCGACTCCCGTGTACGAATCGCGACCGGTGCTGGATAGCCCCGGTTACGGATTTCCTCGAGGTACTCCTGTTGGTCACTTGTTCGACCGATGCCGTTTGGAACTCCCGCAAGAACTCCGATCTCGACCTGCTCATCGCCGTTCGAGATGGTGCCTTCAAGGCCGTCGACGAGTTCTTCGAGGCCGTAGATACTTTGCATTCCTTTCCCCGTCGGCTCGATCGGGATCACTAGCGATCGCGTCGCGTTCACTGCGTTGTAGAGGTGTGGTCCCGCAGTTGCTGGCGGATCGATGATGATTGTGTCGTACTCGTTGGGGACGCCAGCTTCGAGGAGGACACGTCGTAGCTGATCGGTTGGATCAAAGTCCTCGTCGAGATCGGCGGCCATCTGCTCAGCTCGAGTCAGGAGATCACCGAGTCGCTCCATCATGTTGTGGCTTGGGACGACATCGAACCCGAAATCAGTCTCGAGGATGAGTTCGCTGAAGTCGCCTTTCGGCCGGTCAATCAGATGACGAGCCAAATTGTCTGCATCGCCATCGTCGCGTGGGGCATCGACACCGAGTAAGTGAGTTAGCGATCCGTACTGTGGATCAAGGTCGACTGTCAGGACGTTGCGACCGACGCGGGTGTGTTCGTCAGCGAGTGATGCAGCAAGTGTTGTCTTTCCAACGCCGCCAGCCTCCGAATACGTGGCATAAGTAAGCATGTATTATCGGATGAACTGATTGATTATAGTTTTTCGCTAGTCCTCCTGAATGGGCTTATTGATTGGCCTAACCGATTAGCCTATCTAAATACACCTCTTTACTTAGACGCCGGCATAGATCCTGGCTTCAATTGACGGGTCTCTGTCCAACTGACTTCCCGAATACTGTTCCAAGACTGCTTCTGCTGCTTCTTTGAGCAGTTATATGTAGAACAGACCGCATCTGAAACTGACTAACACATCTCTCGTAAAAATGAAGTTTTATAGATGGGCTAATGAGTTGGCCTAACCGATTATCCTATCTGAATGGTTTGGTTCTATGTCGCCATAATCCTAAAAGAGAAAAACCATCTGGATGGTCTAATGAAATGGCCTAACCAACTAGTCTAATCGAATACCTTCCTGAGAACACGATTAGGAAATCATTCACACAGGGAAGGCTGACTATCCTTCATCTACCATTTCGATCCATGAGTAATAGTGATCGGTCTATGACTGGAGTTGCGTGACAGTCGAGTCGATTTCGCTTTTGGTCGGTTCGCCGGTAAACTCGACAACTCTATCGCCTACACCGAAGGCGTATCTCTGGTAGGAGACGTCGACGTGAATCCAGCATTCGATGTCAGCGTCTGTCGAGTCATACTCGCCCTCACTTGCGTTCTCTCCTTGCTTCAGCACATCAAGTAGGTATTCTTCGATACGCGACGCGTTCGAGATTCGCAAGAGATGATCGGCAGCGATGTTGTCCAGCACCTCTGCTGGGGTTCCATATCCCTCGCCTACGAGATAGAACTCGCCATAGTACTCGTGTGACTCGATCTGAACACAGAGTGTATATGTTTCAGCCATATCTGTAGTTGACAGAGACCATCCATCAGAATGCCTATTCATAAATCGCTACCCAAGAGTATCTGTACCGATGGCTCCGTGAGCAAGGTTTAGTCCGGATACTGTACAACTACGTCATATGTCTTCCACTGCCAGTTGGCACACGATCCGTGACGAAATCGCAGACTTAGAACAGCGTATCGATGATCCTACCAGTTTCCACACAGGAACAGAGTTCCAAAGATGACTGCCTACCGTTTTCGCATCAAATTCGATCCGGATCCTACATCGCTGTGGCGGGATATCGTCGTCGGCGCAGACAGAACGATCACCGAGTTGCAGTCGGCGATCAACCCCGCAGTCGGACTTGATCAGGGCCACCTCTGGTTCGTTGGAGAGGATGAGGACTACTGGGACAGTGCTGTCAAATACCAGTGTCCGCAGGAATACGAGGAGTCACTCAGTGGCGACCCACTGTTGCGTACCGAGCGGATCGAGAACGCTGGAGACGTGACGATCGGCGAGATGACCCGCCAACTCGGGCTCGAACAGTACGATCGCATATGCTATCTGTATGACTACGGCGATGAATGGCGGTTCTACGCCATTTTGAAAGAGGTCCTCAGCGACGAGCCGAGTGACAAAGAGCCGGCCATTGTGAAAGAGAAAGGCGATCCAATCAATGACCAGTACGATCCGCCGGAAACCGGTGAGAGCGATCCTCCCCTTCCTGAACCTCTCTATTCAGTGCTCCCCGAAACCGCTGTCCCTGTTGCGGATCTTCGTGAGCTGGAAGAGCGCGATCGTGTCGTCCACGTCATTCCACTACTTAGTCTCGAAACTGGGTTTGGGGCAGTCTGCGAGCGGTTCGCAATTCAGTTTGAGGACACGGGGTACGTCATCGAAAACTTTCAGCCGGGATGGCAGATCGTTGAGGAAGTTGATGGAGTAGACAAGACTGAGGAAGAACTTCTAGCAGCCCTTGCGGATGCAGTGCGTGAGTGGCACGCTGAAATCGCGGAGATCTCTGGTGCAATGACGGGACAGCATTTCGACGAGGAGACTGTCGAAGCGATGCATGTCGAACTGGAAGCAGAACTCGAACGCAAGGGGTATGGACATCTTTAAAAATCATTTCGGCGTGAGAATTAGGTACGAAACCTGATTCTGCTCATGCTCGAGAGCTTTCACATACTCGCTCTCGTGCGCGCGAAACACAATCTATGTCTATGGAGAATTTGAGACCCTGAACTTGTGGTCGCCGCGCGAGATACAAGTTGAGACTGGCCATTCCAATGCATACGATTTCGTCTGGATCGACTTTGATTAAAGAATGACTGGGTGAATCTTCCGTTAGGTAATATTGCGGAGTGACTATTCGATTTCTAGCTGGCCACTGCCGCTGCCCTCCACATTGGCGTTCTCATCCCATTCGAGTTCGAACTCGACACTTAATTCAGTCATATTGCCAGCCGGGCCTTCGCGTTCAGCTTTGATCTCAAAGGTCGGTCGGGCAGGAGGATTCAGTGTTACAGACTCGGAGCCTGCTTTCAGGCTGATAGCGTTTCCGTTGTCGAGATTGTCCGCGACTTTCCGAAGGTACGATGCAATCTCTTCTCGACTCTGGTCGCTTTCCGATTTGAACAGAACTTCTTCAGGCATACTGAACGATACGTTGCCTGCCCCGATAAGTGAATCCCCTGTACTTATCGAATTAGGATGCCCGCACAGTAGGTGTGAGGGCCGTTCTATAACACCCCAGCTAGCCGTCTCAATGCATACGGTTCTCGAACCGGTTCGTGGCCAATAGTGATTCCCCCTTCGGTGTTTTCGTAGCTTTCACTCCTAACACTCTTTACAGCGGATGACGTACCCCATTCAACGATGTCCATCGATCGAGACACCTTCGAGAACACGAGCGAAGACGAGCTCGAAGAACTCTCCGTGCCTGATCAAGTCCTCGGATTTCTCGCCGCCAACCAGGATCGGGCGTTCAAGGCCCGCGAAATCGCCTCCCAGATCGGCGTCGACGAGGGCGCAGTCAGCACCGCGCTCTCACGGTTGAAGGACCGTGGTCTGGTCGAACACAAGGCGACGTACTGGGCGGTGACTGACGACGCTGAGCGCCTCGACGGATACAGCGGGTACGAACGAGCAACGGCTCTGTTCAACGACCAACTCGGTACAGAGGACAAGGAAGCGTGGCGCGAGCACGCACCGCAGGAACCCCACCCGAGCGTCGAGGACGAACAGTGACCGACGAAGAGACACCGATTTTCGAGCGGGGCGACGTCGTCTACGGTGATGATCCATTCAAAGGCGAGGAAGAGGCTCGGCCCTGGCTGATCCTCTCGAACCACGAAGGCCGTCCGTTCCACGGCGACCAGTATATCGCGCTAACGTTGACGTCGAAATCCTGGATGGACGGCCTCATCGACATCCCTGAAGAGCGTTGGCTTCGTGGTGGGATGCCGGATGAGAGTCGGATCGTCCCGTGGGGCGTCCAATCGATAGATCACGAGGACATCGACTTCTGGCAGGGCCGCCTTGACAGTGATCTTGTTGACGAGGCGGTGACTGCGCTCGTCGAAGAGCTACAATAGCTTCTCCGATGGTTTGTTCGAGTCGCGATTTGGTGAAACAGCTGTGGGTAAGTCTACTTATGGATCAGAATTGAACGGGGCCTCGCCTTCTCGATAATAGACGAACTAATACACAATAGGCCAACAGATAACGAGCGCCGCGATACTCAACGGGGTCGTTGAGGACTATCATAACGGCTGTCAACGGTATGGTGGTTTGTAGAATTTAAGATCCGCAACTGTCGGTCGCCGCCGGGAAAAATCTATACAGCTGTATTTGGTTTATGGAGTGTGGTTTTGTACGCTCGAGTACCCGAGACTCCCGAAATCGCCAGCGAGAGCCGTTTCAGTATTCACTTGTCTAAATAAGAGTTTACCCAAGGGACTTTACGAGGGTCGACACTGTACCCCACATACGAATGTCTGGATCAATGGACAGACGGGGTTCCTCCGGGGACACGACCGTCCACGACGCGATCGACGACTACCTGCGCTACAAGATCAACGCTGACGGCTCGGTCACGACTATGCGCTCGCCACTCGAGTCGTTCGCCGACCACTGTAAGGACGACCGCGGCGTCGAGTGCGTCGGTGAGTTGACCGACCAGGATATCCGCGCCTACAGCGAACACCTCTACGACCGCGTCAAGATCGACGAGGACCTCGCGGCGTCGACGGCGGGCAGCTACTTCGCCTACGTGCGCGCGTTTCTCTCGTGGTGCGTTCGTGAACAACACCTCGAGCAGAACCCGGCGAATACGAACACGGCGATGGACCCACTCCCCGAAGACGACGGCAAACGGAAAACACAGTACTGGTCCGACGAGGACCGAACGCAGCTCGTCAACTACGCCACCAAGCGCGTCGACATGGCCCTCGAGGGAACGATCCGCACCGATCCGAAGGCGGCGCTGCGCGACCGGGCGATCGTGGTCATGCTCGACGGCACCGGCGCTCGTGGGGCCGAACTGTTCGCTGATCCGAAAGACGAGAAACGTAACGGCCTCCGCTGGTCGGACATCGATTTCGAGGAGCGGATGATCGAAGTGTACGGCAAGTCCCGCGAGTACGAGGAAGCGCCGTTCCCCGCGAGTGTCCACAGCGTTCTCGAGCGGTGGTACGACTATCTCGAGCCACCGACCGACGAGTGGCCTGTCTTCCCGACTGGCCACTACGGGTCGAAAGAAGACGTGTTGACCGATGCACTCGGCGCAAAACGAGTGAACGCAGCACTCGAGAGCAGGGGTGATGCGGGAAAGACCGCGGTTCTCGACCGGCTACACCGTGAGCATGAGGTCCCGCCGCCGTCGATCTCGAAAGAGGGCGTCCGCCGCCTGTTGAAACGGCTCACAGACGAGGCGAATATCGACCCCGACGGCGACTATGACTATCTCACACTCCACGGCGCACGACGGGCGTTAGGCCGCGACCTGTACGCCGAAGGACTCTCCGAAAAGGCCCAAGAGGCGTTACGTCACAATTCGATCGAAACCACGCACGAAGCGTACAGCGATATCAGTATGAAAGACGTGTCCGATACGATCGACGACGTGCGTGGCTAGCGCCGAAAGGATTCACCAATCAGGAGAACACGATCTCGAGTATGAGTCGCGTTCCGATCGATGATACACTCTCGTCAGAACTGATTGCTGAAATCGAAGCCTCGCTTGACGACGACAAGACGATCAATGAGTGGGTCGAAGACGCTGTTGCATCCTGACTCGAGGAAACCGAGTAGCTATTCTCGCAGGATTTGAACCACTCGCTTAAGACGGGTTAGAAGTGACTCTTTCTCATCGTTCTGACGCACTTTCAACGCCGTCTGGTAGTGTCGGTAGGCTCTCTCGAAGCGCTCGCCTTTCATGATCGTGTTGCCCTCACGTCGAATCACGTTGGTGTCCTCGAGCACGTCGAGGTGGGTCTGCTGGAGCGCGACATAGACATTGTGCCGGTCCGTCGAGCGGTCTAAGCCGTCGATCAGTGCCCCGTGTTCTAATTCCGTTACTCGAGTCACCAACTCGCCTTTGTCAATCTGACCGTGATCGGCGAGCACATCGAGGACGTACCGGCGGCGGGCGTTTTTCAGCGCCGTGAAAATCTCGCCGTCTGTCTCGTCGAACGCTTGCGCGGGGCTCGGAGTGGTTGGCGACATAACATAATCATGCATGGGATATTCAAAAAAAAAACTAGCGGATCAGTGGGTGCCCCTTCGCATGTCAGTAGTTCATGTAGACTGTCTACCCCAATCCTACTCAAAACCGCCTGTCCTCGATAGATTAAACACCGACGTAACGGAATACTACTACGTGGCTGACCTTGAACTCGACTTCGACGACGACATGATCGCTGTCGACGACCACGACCGTCAACAGCGGCTCATGGCAGCCCACGACGGCGACGAGTGGACTATCTTCGAGGGGCCGATCGACGGGCCACACGCCCTCTCGAAACGGGGCAGCGTCGAGACAGCGAATCAGGTCCTCGTTGCTGCATTACAGTGGGTCGCTGAGAACGACGACATGTGAGAGTAGCACTTTTTTATCAAAAAGGTAGATAGCTATTTAATAAATATAAGCCAGACGTGTTTCCTATAGTTGACATCAAAAAGCAAAAGAGAGACTTGAAAGAGGCTGGTTTCGAGATCATCGCTGTCAAAGACGGCGGCGAACGAATCCACGTCAAATGAGATCGGCCTATACTCGCCGTCGGAGCACGAGCGCCGTCAGTAGTCCTGCAATCGATGCGAGTCCAGCCCCGATCCCGAAGCCGGGTGTGCCATCCGCGTTCTCGTCGTCTTTAGCAGCGTCTTCGGTCTCAGTCTCGAGGAATTCACTCATCGCGTCAGTATCGGGTCGTGGGAAGTCGTCCTCCCACTCACCGGCCTGGTGGACTGTCGTCTCGGGCCCGACCACGCTCAACTGCTCGAGATCTGCCTTTGTTGCCGAGGCGGTGTCAATCCCGTCCATGTCGTCGACGTAAACGTACATCGACGTCGTCTCGTTGTGCTGTTCGGTCGCAACGCCACTGACGGACAGACTCTCACTGACTGTGTCGGTAATCTCGCTCATGTTTTCGAACTGTGCGCCAGCTTCGACGCGCACCGTGCCATCCTTGAGCCCGGCGTCGATGCGAGCGACCTTGAGTTCGGATTCGTTCAGCGCCGACACGAACTCTTCTGTTTTCGGGGACATCGTCGTCGACGACTGACTGTTTTGGATCGACTGTGCCCAACTCTTGATCGTCTGTCCAGCCAGATCTTTTGACTCGAGTTTGAATTCGCCGTCCATCGAGAGTTCGTCACCGTCGGTTTCGGCCGTGAGATCGAACGTGACATCGTTCGGCGGCTCGACGTCGCGGGACTCGAGTTCGTCGATGTAGGCGTTCCAGTTTTTGGTATCGCCCGTCATCGTCGCATTGAACGACAGATCACCGGACGATGCTTGTTCGACCGACCCGTCCCAGGTAAATGTCGACTCGAGGTTCGCCGCCTGCTGAGCCTCGATGGATTTTCGCGCATTCTCGAGTTGCTCTTGAGGAAGCTGACCAGTCGTATCGGTTGCTTCCATCAGATCGAACATCGAGAGGGTCAGTTCGTCGTAGTTCGCGATCGCAATATCCCAGTCGGCGTCAACCGTGCCCTCGTTCACGTCCACCATGAACGAGATCGTCTCAAGATGAACCTCAGTGACACTGGTCGCGATTTCTCGTGCTTCCGAGCGGGTCAGATCGGCTGACTCATCTGACACCAGTTGGTCGGTTAGCTGCTCTTCGATACCGCTGTCGACGCCGGTGTACGTAACGGTGTACGCGATCTCGAGCTGGGAGTGGCCGCTCGATTGGTTCTGGAAGTCGTAGTTCGTGATCTCGATCTTGCTAGTTCCGTTGAGACTCGTAGCGAGCATCCCATACTGGCCCTGAAGCGTTTGTTTGGCTTGGTCTCGTGTCTCCCACTGACTCACCGTCCACTGGGACAGGTTCCGTTCTTGGGTAACGTCGACCGTGTAGCCGCTCTTCGTCTCCGTCACGGCCGCATCGACGTACATGTTCGACCCGCTACCCATGGTGTCTGTCTCTGCGAACACCTCACCGTTCGTCTCGAACCGATCCGCAGTCGCGGCGATTTCGCCGCTCGTACTGACTGTCCCAGCACTCGTATTCTCGCCGTTGAACGACCCAGACATCTCCGCGTTGAACTCGTTGGCGTCTTCGGAGACCTCTCCAGAGACGTCAACAGTGAGATCTTTGAGATCGTCCGGCTGCTGCATGACCATCGATCCGTTTCCGGAGAGGCCCTGCTGGTTGAGGATCGTCGAGAAATTCGCTGATTCTACATCCTCGTTTGGGTTCTCGACGTCATCAACGACAAGCATGTGAACCAAACCTTCACTGACGTCCATACCCACGTCGATCTTATCGAGGTCCTCAGAGTCGTTCTCATAGTGGAGGACGGCGCTTCCG
>NZ_FOIC01000035.1:15355-22747 GCF_900111485.1 Natrinema hispanicum
CACATCGAGGACGTACCGGCGGCGGGCGTTTTTCAGCGCCGTGAAAATCTCGCCGTCTGTCTCGTCGAACGCTTGCGCGGGGCTCGGAGTGGTTGTCAACATAACATGATCATGCATGGGATATTCAAAAAGGCTAGCGGATCAGTGGGTGTCCCTTCACATATCAGTAGTCCACACTGGCGGTCTACTCCCGATCCTACTCAAAACCGCCTGTCCGCGATAGATTAAACACCCACGTAACGGAATACTACTACGTGGCTGACCTCCAACTCGATTTCGACGACGATCTAATCGCTGTCGACGACCACGACCGTCAACAGCGGCTCATGGCTGCCCGCGACGGCGACGGGTGGACTATCTTCGAAGGGTCGATCAACGGCTCGCAGTCACTCTCGAAACGGGGCAGCGTCGAGACAGCGAATCAGGTTCTCGTTGCTGCATTACAGTGGGTCGCTGAGAACGACGAGTAGCTATTTCTCTTGCACGCGCTTGAGCATGGTCACTCCGCAGTCCGATACCGATCGATTCGGGCTTTGCTCTCCGCATAGGACCGACTCAAGTCGTAGATTGGATCATCGGGCAGCGGGGCTTCACTGTCGGGCACCGTTGCGACCGGCAGGTCAGTCGCCGTGAGCACGTCGCCGAACCAGCGATTTCCACTCGCCGAGTCGTCACCCATTATCTCGCGCAGGCGCGTGAACGCGTCGCCGACCTCCGCATACGCCTCGTTGAACTCGGTTAGCCACGCTTCCAGGTCCCCAAGATCGTCGTCGACACCGGCCTCTCGCAGCGCCCCGGCAACGCGGTCGGCCACATCGTCCTCCCACGCGTTGCCCTGTCGGTCGTTCTTTCGCGACAGTTCGAGGTCAGTGTATCGCTCGAGGGCCTCACGCACGATAGGGGAGAACTCAGCCTAATACACCGTTGGCTGTCTGCCCGACTTTTTCGAGTATCTTATAGAGATGTCTTCCAATTACCCATATAGTATTTATTTACTATAATATGAGAAGATTTTTAACCAGTGTATTGAATAGATTCTATTAGATTCATACGGCTATTACCAATGGTTCGAACTACTCGCCGCAATGTGTTGAAGTATAGTGGTAGTGGACTATTCGCTAGTCTTGTAGGAGCGACAACCGTCTCTGGAGCAGCTAAGCAACCTGTTTTCATACACGGAGCTAATAATTCCCAGTCTCATGCAGCAGCCGCTGCACACGATCACGGTGGAGCGGTCGTTTACAACTACGAGAACTTTGACTTCGTAGCTGCGCGAGTTCCAAATAAAGCCATTGAAGATGTCCGTGTTGATGAACGTGTTAGCCATATTCAACAGGATTCAGTCGTGTCTCTCGCAACACCCACTGAAATTGAGCAGGTGAAGAAGAACAATGGAAGAGGAAATAGCGGAAATGGTGGTGGAAGTGGAGGATGTTCGTCTCAGCCTGATCAGCGTATGCCGTGGGGATACGACCGCATTGATGCCGACCTCGTCACGGAAGCAACGGGTACGGGTGTTAATGTTGGTATCCTCGACACGGGCATCCAGTCGGATCACTGTGACCTGACCGTTACTGGCGGGACAAATTTCATGAAAGGTAGTCCAAACGATTACTCTGATGATAACGGGCACGGGACTCACGTTGCTGGAATCATTGCTGCCACAAACAACACGCTTGGAACGGTTGGCATTGCACCAGACTCGACACTGTGGTCTGTCCGCGTTCTTGACCAGACAGGTAGCGGTCGCTGGAGTGACATCGCCGCTGGTCTTGACTGGTGTATGTCCAACGGGATTGAAATCATCTCGATGAGTATTGGTGGGTCATACAACGATTCAGTGGCCACTGCTATCTCTGAAGCAGACGATGCTGGGCATCTCATTATTTGTTCGGCGGGGAACGGAGGTAACAACGAAGATGGGAGTTGCGAAGAAGAAAATATGACATTCCCTGCGACGCACTCGAGTACGATTGCCGTTGCGGGAATGGACGAAGACAATCAGTCCGATACGTTCCTTGGGGAATATAGCAGTCTTGGCACTGCAGTTGATCTTCTAGCCCCAGGAACGAACGTTCTCTCAACCTACCTTGGAAACGACTATCGACAGATGACAGGAACATCGATGGCTGCACCACATGTGACCGGTGTTGCTAGCCTCGTTTGGGAGACGATGGGTGCGTCGCTAACTAATGAAGACGGTGATTCGACCACTGCAGAGCCAAACGATGAAATTCAAGATATCCTCCTCACTAGTGCAGAGACTGTCCTCGGTACTTGTGAAGAAGGTGCTGGTCTTGTCAATGCTGCAGCGGCTATTGACGAAGCCGTGACACGCTCGAATTAAAAGTAGAATTGGTTGAATTTCTTCAAGGAAAGCCTTTATTATACACTGTGATGAATGTGTATGTATGGCTGGAAATGATGGCCAGAAAAGGAGAAGAGTGTTACAGAATATCGGGATTGGATCAGCGGCCACCCTGTCTTCTATCCCAGTGACGGGGGCTGCCAGAAATGATAAAAAACAAGATCTTGTAGGGCTGTCTTATGATACCCTAACTCATGGGACTGGTGCAGAAGCAACCGGACAGATTCCTTCTCAAGATTACTCTAATGGAGTGATTGAGGTTGCTGGGTTCAGTATCCCATTTGGGAAATTAAACAAGCACTCCGTAAAATCAGATAGAATAGCATCTCGTTATGTCGGTGTTCTAGATGATGAAGAATTTGTTTCTAAGGATAACCGTTTAGATCAAAACATCCCATTAAAAGTTCATATAGACCAAAATGAGGATTGCATCTCTGGTATGCTAAGCCGTCCGTCGGGAGGATTTGGGAGGCTAGGCTTCTATCTCATATCTCCCGACAAATTAAATGATAAAAAGGGTTTATTCAGACCAAATACTGCCCCTGAATGGGAAGACCATCCCCTAAACTTTGAAGTGCCAAGTGAGGGTCTTCCAACGGACTCTTCCCCAGGTCGTCTATTAAAATACAAAAAAGGTCAGCGTAAATCTGAGGCAAGAAAGAATGAGATGGAGGGTAATGTTAGTACTACATCTACTTCTGCTGATAGTGGTGTCCTTACCGAATTTTCACATCAGAGTACACTTGACGGAGACTGTGTAGATACAGATTATCAGGTGAATTTTGGTGTTCAGTCCGATATTAAAAAATATCATGAATACGATGAGATTGAAGAAGGCGACTCTAATACATGGAGATTTTACGTATACTTTGGTAATAGACCTAATGACATATTTGAATGTGACTCTATAAATTACATTCGGCCAAGCAACTACTCCTTACATGTTGAACCGTTCTATGACGATCAAAAAGATTATATTCATTTCTCTCATCCTCAACCAGATGACGAGGATGGACAAACCGAGAACGAGGAACTTGGACTAGCCTTAGATCTTATTGGTAGTGGGAATCTTGCTGGAGTTGGAGCATCTATTGCTAAATATATTATGAGTGGATCTGGAAGTTCAACCACAGTGAATTATTACGATTCAGGAACGATATATGACTTTGATGTTGATCTCGATGGGTCATATGATGACTTACCAAGAGAATTATCCGACGAATGTCAAACCACTCAATTTTCATTGAGAGTTAATAATGAATGGCCTGCCGATGATATGCTGTGTTCAATTGAATTCCAACCAGAATACACTTTCTACTATGCAGATAGTACTTCCTGTACTAGTTGCTATTCTGCCACTCCTGTTGGTATGTACAAGACCGTTACACCAGACTGGAGCAAAGCACCAGAAGCCTGGTATGATTCAGTAGACAAGGTATAGAATCGTCATTCAATATTTGTAATATTTCTGTTAGCAGCACAACCACCTCTAGGATCAATATACTCGTCATACACTCTAAAACCAATATTATCACCTACCGCGCCGTCCCCACAATTTATTGATGTTTCCATTGTTTCTTTACGATTGTCATCAACAATTATTGTAGCTTTTAATTCTGAACCTTCGGATAAATTGTCCATTTTCACCCGATATCTTGAGGAAGGACCAGATGATACCTGGCTTTGTGAAGGTAGTCCAAAGTCTTGCTCAATAATTTTCTTATCATTATGAATAACCAACAACTGTATTTCAATAGGTTCATCAGTGTGGTTTATAACCATTGTTTGTAAAATTCGAGATTCATTCCGAAACGAGGAACATCCAGCTATGGCGCTTAAAAAAGCCGGTGTGGAAATGAGTACCTCTCTTCGGCTCAAATTGTGAGTCATACTTAGTAAAATCATTTCCTTATCTAAATAACTTATTCTTTGGGACTGTCAAATCGATACTAAAAAGGTCACCGCGGGCTTTGCCCACTCCAGTTGAGAATTCCGTTATACAGATTCGACGTCTGCGTTGAATCACTAGACGACATCGGTGTAGGTCAGTAAATCGAGGGAGTCGAAGCTGGCGAATGTGGTTGTTCATGAGACAGATTTTGGTCCCGTCCCAAACTCATCTAGAGTAGTAACCGACTTCTGGGGAAACAGGGTCACCTCTGGTACCTACCACCAAATGACCCCATGCACGCCACAATTGACGCGTAGCTCACAGTTAGTCTTGACCAAGACAAAACGCTACCGCTTGCCACTCTTGCTGAATCTCTCACTGAGATTTAGCAGTCTACGCCTCTCCTCTCCTATCAACAGACAGGTCCTGATACTAATGAAGAGTCCTTCATTCGAAGACAGGAGTGCGTCGCTTCAGAGTCGCCTACCGAAATCTCACGGGTTCTCATTTGGATTCACTTCTTGACCTCGGGCGAGTTGATTGATGGCTACAGAGACGATTTCCAGATGACGTTGAGACGGATGGTTAGTTGAATGAGTCTGAGCATGGGACAAAACCATTATTGGTGTTCCATACGGGTAGTCAGAATGTTCATTCATGGTGCGGCCAACGCAGCAGCGCGAACGTGACCAGATGTCGGTAACGGAAGCCGACGAACATGAAAATGAAAATCAGAGTGAAGAGCAGACGTGTCCTGAATGCGATTCAGGCGCTCTCGTTGCTAGCAACGATAGTAACGAAATCATTTGTGAGGATTGCGGCCTCGTTATCGAAGAGCAAAATATCGACCACGGTCCAGAATGGCGCGCGTTCAATCATGCCGAACGGCAGAACAAAAGCCGGGTTGGTGCACCCACAACCCAGACGATGCACGACAAAGGGTTGACCACCCAGATCGACTGGAAAAACAAGGACGCACACGGAAGATCGATCTCTTCAAAGAAGCGTAATCAGTTGAATCGACTGCGCAAGTGGCAAGAACGGATTCGAACCAAGGATGCAGGTGAACGAAACCTCCAGTTTGCGCTTTCGGAACACAGATTCTGAGGGCACAGGAGAAAGGGGTGTTCCGCCGGGAACACCCCGAGTGATCACGACGACTGATTTGCTGAATTGCTCACCAACTCGATGAATCCAACTTCCGAGCCGAGAAAATTCCATTCTCCTCCGGCTATCCCGCTGAGTGCTCCCGCTTCGCCTCCGATTCCAAGAATCGTGAGGCTCGCTTGAGATTCGTCCCGATAGCTTTCGCTATCGACGCGTTCTTCACCTTAATCGTCCCCGTGAACCGTGCTTTCTCCCCATCCTGGTAATACACCTCATTGACCAACGACTCAGCCCCAGCGCGTAAGTTCAGAAACTCCTTCTCTGCTGGATTATCCAACCGCTTGCGTCGGTGAGCAAGTGCTAATTTCCGCTCGTAGAAGCCGTAACTGTAGAACTTCTGTTTCTCCCGGACGAAGCAATTCTCCCTGTGTGGACAGTCTTCACAGAACTCTTTCCCCATTCGCCCTGAGATACGACCACTCTCGGGCATGTACCGCTGCTCGAATGGTTCGTGTCCGGCGGGACACGCAACCATTCGGTGGTCGTCCCACTCTGCATCCGCTAGCGATAACTTCTCTGCAGGAGGCCGCTGCCCGGTTAGTCCCGTGAAGTGCTGCGTGATCCCATGATCATCGCAGCACGCCTCTACTTCTTTGTGCGTGTAGCCACCGTCAACGAGGAGATCCGTTAACCCGGTCTCCTCCGGCAATTCTGGCACGTCTTCGGCTAACAGATCACCATCGTCTGTGTTGTTCGTGTCAACGCGAATCGTCGTGATCAGTCGAAATGGGTTCTCTCCGCCACAGGTCTCAGCGACGTTCGCTTTGTAGCCGCAAAAAGACTCACCGCCCTTCCGGCGGTGAGTCGCATCCACGTCGTGGGGATTTTGCATCGACCCGCTACTGATCTCGTCGGGCTCTTTCAGCCCGACGCGATCTTGCTCGTGGTCGTCCTCATTGGACTGGGCTGGCTCATCACTGGCCTGCTCGTGGCCTGTCTCTCCCTCGCTGGATGTGAAGGTTCTAAGTGGTTCCCATCCCGGTGACGGCGAGTCACCGGGATGGTCGTCATCGTCGTCTTCATCGTGATCACGGTCATCGTCTTCGAGTTCAGGAATGCGGTAGCACTGTTCGTCGAGGATTTGCTGGAGATGAGCAAAACTCTCCAGTTCAGCGTAGTTTTGCTCCTCTTCGAACCTGTCGATCAACCAAGTAGCATGCTCGATGAGTGTTTCCATGGTCGAGTTGATCTCACCTGGCTCCAGTTCATAGGATAGCTCCAGGTTCTCCGTATCGGCGAATTCGTCTAGTCCGGCAGGGAGTTCCTGGACGATCTCGTCGGGGAGATCGTCCAGGAAGTTGTGAACGACTTTGGCGATGAGATCGATTCGGGAGAGTTGCTTGATGTTAGCCTCGATAAACGTCGAATCCATTCGCTGGGTACTGGCATCGATCTCGAACTCGTCTTGGAGGTAGCTTCGGTGATCCTGGAAAACCTCGTGCAACAGGTCTTGACCAGTCTCTTCTTCGTGTTCCAGTAAGCGTCGGCGGAAATTGGTGAACGTTTTCGCACAGATGTTGTCACCGAGCGTTTCCTTCCCTAGCGCGTTCCTGACGCGAAAATCGAACAGATAGGCGTGTTCGAGCTGCTCATCAGATAGCCCAAGCAGGTGCTTGATGATTTCCAGGGAAACCAACTCGTTGACCGGTTTGTTCGGCCGGCTATACCCGTCATGGTATAGCTGGCCGAACTTCTTCTCATCAATCTGGGTGAAGACATGTTCGTAGAAATGAGTAGACCAGTGATTCTGTAACTTCGTCTTTAGTCCGGATTGTAGGTCTTTTACAGGCGAAAACAGTGCTTCCTGCTGATACTCATTATTCTCTTTAAACACGTCTTACCCCAATACTGCGACTATTCGAGCTGAAGTGACGTATAGCTTTTCAATATAATTTCAGTAAGTTTTTCACTGCCTACGCGTAGCCCATAAGCCGTCTGACCGGACCCCTTTCTACTTCGCCCTCAG
>NZ_FOIC01000077.1 GCF_900111485.1 Natrinema hispanicum
ATCGATTTCCATAGGACAGAATCGAATTCCTCGGCTTCATCCTTCTAAGCCAGTGATATCGGCTGATTAGATCGCTTTTCAACAGAGCAATCGTAACGGGTGTCAGCTGTATGGTGGTTTGTAGAATTTGAGATCCCGAAATTGTGGTCGCTGCCGAGAACAGAAGTTGAGACTGATCTTCTCAATGCATACGGTTCCGGATTCAGATGGCCGCAGCGGCTCTGTCAAAATCCGAAGGGTCCTCTTCGGTCAGTGCAGCATCTGTATTGACCACAACCCAATCAGAATATATCACTTGCTGAGGATTCCAACAGAATCAGCTCAGCCGATGAGTCCTCGCTCGAGGTCTGCATGGAGGACAACATTTTCTGGACCGACATCCTGACGATCAACCCCGGATTCGAGTTCAAAGTCGCCATCGTCAGCGACGTCCCCTTCTCGAGTCAGGGCTCGTCCGCCCCGGAGCTGTCGGAGTTCTGATCCCGATACGTGGGGCGGACGCGTCGCGGTGACCGGCTGCGACGCGCCCGCTCCGCCCGCCGTCGACGTCGGATCAGGCGGCCGGGAGCGCCCACTGCCACGCCGATCTGAGGACGAGGACGCCGAACGGGCCGCCCCACCCGGCGGCGACCGCCCCGACGGAGGGAGCGGAGTAGGCGAGGGCCGCCACGGCGGCGACGCCACAGGCTCCGACCACGGCTGCCACCCCGGCCACGCGTCGGTCGAGTGGGCCGAACGCCGTCGTCTCGACGGGGAGTTCCAACGCCTCGACAGCCCGGTCATACTCCCGGAGGTGCGCGACGCTGAGGTCATACTCCCCCACGGAGGGGGTGAGCGAGAACGTCCGAGTATCACAGGAGCGGTCGACGAACTCTCCCTCGCACAACTCGGCGTTCCGGATGTCGTCGACGGGGATCTCCCACTGGACAGTATCGGTAAGGTCGTCGTACGCGACCACCGTGTCGTCGCGACGCTGGTACGCCAGCGTACCGTGAGTGAGGGCGTACTCGACGGCCTTCAGCCCGCCGATGATGGCTGGCAGGAGGCCGAAACAGACCACCATGGCAGCGACCGGCCCTGTCGATCCGCTGGTGAGCCCAATCCACGCGAAGAGGTACACCGGGCCGCTGCCGATTGCGGACTTCGCGCCCCGCCAGAACGCGGCGCCGCGGACGGCGCGCCGGTCCGGACAGACCTCAGCCGTCGGCGACGCATCCGGAGCCGCTACAGGCGGGAGCGTCCCCACCCCCTTGTCGGTGGTGGACGACTGCCCGGCGCGGTAGTCCCCCCACTCCGCGAATAGCTTCACCGTGACGAACGCGACCAGCGCGCCGGTCGGACCACCGGCGGCCGCGAACCAGAGCAACACTATAGCTACCACAGCCTCGTTCTTCGCGCTTCTGATCACGTCTCGAGGGGTGCTCGTCTCGTGGCGCCGCTTGCGGAAGTACTCGCGGTTGATGACGCCGACTTGAGAGACAATCAGGGAGGCGGCGCTCGCCGCCACCATCGGATCGGCGAGCGTCGCCGGCACGTCGATGAAACGGCTCAGTACGGCGAGGTATATCCCGAGGAGCGCCACGGCAGCCACGAACGATCGAAAGACGAACGGGTAGTTCCGGGGGTAGATCGGCGGGAGCGAGTCGACGACCGTGACGCTCCCGCGCCGGCGGTTGAGGTCGCTCGGTCCGACGGAGACCCCGCCTAACTCGTCGCCCTTGAGCGGGTTATCCTCCTGTGGGCGCTCCAGCTCGTCGTAGTTCGGCGGGCGGCGCGCGAATAATGCCTTCAACCCGGCGAACGGGACAGCGACGACCAGTTCCATCGCGTAGACGACAGCGAACGTCTTTGCGCTCCACCCGAGGTGAAACACGCCGACCAGCGGGACGACGTTCGCCGCGACTGTCACCAGAAACGCGGCAGACGAATCGTTTGATGGTGGCTTCATAGATCCACCATCTGTAGTCTGAGCACGTCCAGTTCAATCTCGGCCATGTTCAACCAGCTTCTCTTCTTGAGATAACATGAATGTCTACCTATATCTCTCGACGAAAGCGATCGCTCCAGGATACGTCCAAGTCGATCCAGATATCGCTTTTACCGTTGCGACGATGGTGTACACCAACGTAAGAAATATTGCAATCACTAGGACGATTATCAGGAGGAATCCGACGAGCCCAAACACGA
>NZ_FOIC01000008.1 GCF_900111485.1 Natrinema hispanicum
TTTGTCTCGCTCGTCACTCCGTTCCTCACTCGCAAAATCTGGACCAAAATTCCTGGCCAATCGTCTTAGTTGACCTCGAACTCGATCGCCGCACCTTGTCCAAAGCCGACACACAGCGTCGCCAACCCGAGGCCGCCGCCGCGTTTCTTGAGTTCGTGAAGCAGCGTGACCGGCAGGCGGGCACCCGAAGCCCCCAGCGGGTGGCCGATCGCGATCGCGCCGCCGTTGACGTTGAAGATTTCGGGGTCGATCCCGAGTTCGTCACGCGCGTACACCGTCTGACTGGCGAAGGCCTCGTTGAGTTCCACGAGGTCGTAGTCGTCGATGTCGCGGCCGTTTCGCTCGAGCAGCCCTCGCGTCGCCGGGACTGGGCCGATCCCCATTACGGTGGGGTCGACGCCGGCGACGTTATTCATGCCGACCTCGGCCATGATCTCGAGGTCGTGCTCGTCGGCGAAGGCCTCGCTCGTGACGAGCAGGGCGGCTGCGCCGTCGGAGATCTGGGAGGCGTTACCGGGAGTAACCATGCCATCGGATTTGAAAACGGTCGGCAGCTCGGCGAGTTTCTCGGGGGTGGTGCCGGGACGGAGTCCCTCGTCTTCCTCGACGGTGCCGTCATTGGTTTCGATCGGGACGATTTCGTCGTCGAAGCGCCCTTCCTCGGTGGCCTCGACCGCGCGCTGCTGGCTGCGGGCGGCGTACTCGTCCTGTTGCTCGCGGCTGATGTCGTACTCCTCGGCGACCTTTTCGGCGGTCATCCCCATCTGGAGCTCGCCGATGTTGTACAGTTCGGCCAGCCGCGGGTGGACACTGCCCATGTTCTCGCCCATCGGGACGCGACTCATGTTCTCGACGCCGCCGGCGATGATGGCGTCGCGGTTGCCGGCCGCGATGGCGTCGGACGCCGAGATGATCGCTTGCATCGAGGAGGCACACCACCGGTTGATCGTCGCTGCCGGAACGTCTTCACCCAGTTCCGAGAGCAAGGCAATGACGCGGGCGACGTTGTTCCCCTGCTCGCCGCGTTGCTGTGCACAGCCCCACATCAGATCGTCAATCTCGGCACCCGAGAGGCCTGTTTCCGCGAGGATCTCGTCGATTAGCGGGACCGAGAGGTCTTCGCTGCGAACGTCAGCGAACACACCGTCTTCTTTCCCCTGCGGCGTTCGGACTGCCTTCACGACGACTGGCGTCTGTGTCATGTCCTACCGAATGCCGTACACGGCCTTAAATCCGGTCGAACTCGCGTTCATACGCGAGCCGTTTACGGCCAGTGATGCCCCTCGGTGGGTCGAGTTCTACCGCGATCGATCGCGGATCGCTGTCGTCTGATACGGTCTGCTGTCACGAGTGCCCGGTGCAACCGCAGTGCGGGTCGCGGTTGCACCGGAACTGACTGACAGGAGTCCGTATGATGAGCGGACTCGCTCGAGAACAACCCTTATCTCGGATTGTTGGGAATACGCGGGCATGGACGAGGACGGAGCGAACGCCGCTCGAGTCGATGGCGACACGGAATCGGGTGCCGACGACGCAGGCACCGCCAACACGGACGGTCCCGGTGCAACTGACGAGGCATCGATGCCGGGCGTCCCGGACCCCGATCCGCAGGAAAATGACGTGCCCGATGATGTCCAGAAGTACGCCCGCTTCAAGAAAATGGACGGCGCACAGTACGACCGGGTCAACGATTTCCTGCGGGATCGCACCTACATCACCGCCCGCGAGTGGGCGATCGCCCGGCTCTGTTCTGACTTCCGGACCGAGACCGGCGTCGAGATGACCAAAATCGGCGAGAACCTGCCCGACCTCGTCCCTTTCATGACCGACACCTACACGCCACAGGCGGTCAACCAGGCCCGTGCCTCCTTCGAGGAGAAGGTCCGGATGGCCGGCGCAACGTTCCTCTACGGCGCGATGTGTGATTTCTTCACCGCCGAGGAACTCGACGACGTAATGTACGAAGCCACCGAGGTCGCCAAATTCCTGCTGGAAGTCGAGGGCGTCGACCTCTCGGTCGAGGACGAACTCGAGGCCGAAGAGCGCATCTCGAGTGTGATGCGCGAGGTCCGCGAGGCCAGCGCGGAACTCCGTGCGGAGGACGTCACCGGGACCGACGAGTAGGCAGATCACGTCTCGCTCACGAGACTCTTCCTGATCAGGCTCGTCTGTGATCAGTTGTCCGTCGTCGGCGACGCGTCACAGGCAGTGATGGCCTGCCCGTTTCGGAACGCTTGAGAGCCGCTGTCGGCAACACCACCCGTGCCCCGCGCTCGCCTCTTTGGGTCCCTCTGTGGCCTCGTCTTTCTCCTCAATCTCGCCAGAATCGTCTTTGCACCGCTGCTGGACGTGTTTATCGCCGAGTTCGCGATCAGCAAGGCGACAGCCGGGCTCATCGCGACATTGGTGTGGGTCGGGAGCGCATCCCTTCGGCTCCCCACTGGATGGGTGCTCACGAAAGTCCCGCGACACCGCGTCGTCGTCGCCTCGGGTGTCGTACTCACGGCGTCTTCGGCCTTTGCCGCGACCGCGACGACGGTGCCACATCTCATGGCCGGGGCCTTTCTCATGGGCGTCGGCTCCGGCGTCTACTTCGTCTCGGCAAACCCACTTTTAAGCGAACTCTATCCGTCTCGCGTTGGCCGCGTTATGGGAATCCACGGGGCAGCCAGCCAGCTCGCTGCGGTGATCGCCGCGCCGTTCGTCGCGCTCTCCGTGCTCGTCGACTGGCGGCTCTCGCTGTGGGTGATCGCCGGCGGCGCAGCGCTTGGCACGGCCTACACCTGGCTCGCTGCGAAGGGGACCGAGATGCCGACGGCGGGACGCACAGATCGCGAGTTCGTCGCCGGTGCACTCTCTGAGTGGCGCATCATCGTCACCGCGCTGGCACTCGTCGGCGCGGCGGTGTTCGTCTGGCAGGGCGTGTTCAACTTCTACGAACTCTACATGCAATCGAAGGACCTCTCCGACCGGACTGCGGACACGATGCTCACGCTCGTCTTCGCTGCCGGTGTCCCGGCGTTTTACGTCGGCGGTGATCTGGCTGATCGGTTCCCACACGTCCCGTATCTGCTCGGCATCGTCGGAGCGTTCGCCGCGTGCCTGCTCGCGTTGACGCTCGTCGACGGCCTGCTCGCGCTTGTCGTGCTGACCGCCCTCCTTGGCTTTATCATCCACGCGCTGTTTCCGGCCACGGACACGTATCTCCTCGACACCCTCCCGGATTCGACGCGTGGTAGCGCCTACGCCGTGTTCAGCTCCGTCTGGATGCTGACCCAATCGCTTGGCTCCTCGGTCGTCGGGCTGGTCCTCGAGCGCGGCTACGCCTACGACACGGTGTTTGCCACCGCCGCGCTCTGTCTTGGCGGCTCGATCGTCGTCCTCGCCGCCCTCGAGCGGGACGGCCGGCTGCCGAGTTGAGACGAGATGTCGGACAGAAGTCAGTGAAAAGTCGCTCGAGAAAGCCGGCTGTCTCCATCGACGACAGCTGACCCTGAGCAAGTGATCTTCAAATAGTTTTGTCGGACAGTATGAGAGGTCTCGAGACACGTTGCAAGGGCTGGGATTTGAACCACGCCCGAGAACCTGCTCATGGTTCGAGAGAGCGAAGCTCGGTCTGATTCAAATCCAGCGTCTCGCAGACACGACTCTCACTGTCGTTCGAGTCGGTATGCGAGGGCTGGGATTTGAACCCAGGGACCCCTACGGGAGCGGGTCTTAAGCCCACCGCCGTTGGCCTGCTTGGCTACCCTCGCACAGAAGGCAGTCAGTCGTTGTCCCGGGGTGGGGATGTGCGTTTCGGTGTGCGCTCGAGCCGAGATTTACCAGTTGACGCTCAATGTACCGTCGCCGTGAGGGTCGGGCGCGATCTCCTCGTCAGTGCGGCGGTCGACGACGTGGATACAGCCGTCGTCTTTCTTCGCGGGACAGACCTCTGCGGCACGGACGTTGTGCTCGAGGTCCTCTTCGCCGAAGAAGTATTCCTCCGGTTGGGCCATGCCCGAGGCGATCGACATCTCCCAGTTGGCGCTGACTTCGGCACACTTCCCCGCGCCGAAGCACTTGTTGGCCTCGAAGATGATCTTGTAGGGCTTCTCTTCGACCGGCGGTGCGTCGCTCGAGCCGACGTCGCTGGCGCGTTGAATACCGTCGTCGCTCATGTGTCTCCCTTCGAGCGAGTGGCCTTTCGCGTTACGGTTGGTCCGAATGAGAGCGACGACCTACGCCGAGACCTCGGCTTTCGGCTCCGGTAAGTCGTAGGTGACGCCAGTCAGCTCGCTCGAGACGGCCCATAACCGACGGGCCGTTTCTTCGTCGTAGGACTGCTTCGAGGAGGCCTGGCGTTCAGGCGTCCCACGCATGTTCATGAATCCGCCGGGGCCGTAGTACGCGCCACCCTCGGCTTCGGGTGCGGTCGCGGCGTACAGCGTCGGGAGTGCGCCCATGGCGGCCGACTGGGCAAGGGCCGTGTTCATGGCCCACATCGCGGCCTTCCGGAGGCGGCTGCCGCGCTGTTCGGGGCCGCGAAACTGCAACTGCGTGTTCGCGTAGCCCGGATGGACGGCGATGCTCTTGGCGTTCGCAGCCGCTGTGAGCAGCCGTCGCTCGAGTTCGTACGCGAACAACACGTTCGCCAGTTTCGACTGGGCGTAAGCGTCCCACGGGTCGTAGGACTGCTCGTGCTGGAGATCGTCGAAATCGATCTCGCCGCGTTCGTGGATGCCGCTCGAGACGGTGACGATCCGCGACTCGGACGCGTCGTGTGGGTGGAGGTTCTCGAGCAGCAGCCCGGTAAGCGCGAAATGACTGAGGTGGTTGACGCCGAACTGGGTCTCGAAGCCGTCTACCGTCTCCGAACGCGGGATCGCCATGACGCCAGCGTTGTTGATCAGAACGTCGAGATCTGCGTCGCCGAGTCGGTCGGCGAACGCGTGGATCGACTCGAGATCGCCCAGATCGCACGCCTCGGGACGCAGGTCGGCGTCGGGGATGTCGGCGCGGATGTCCCGCGCTGCGTCTTGGCCGCGCTCTGTGCTCCGGCAGGCCATAATCACCGTCGCGCCGTTGCGTGCGAGTTCCCGGGTCGCCTCGAGGCCGATGCCGCTGTTCGCGCCCGTGACGACGACTTGGCGGCCTTCCTGATCGGGGATATTGTCGGCTGTCCAGCCCATACGCGCGGTACGCTACCGCGGCCCTAAAGGCGTGTGCCGGCTATCCCCCTCGGTGCGCGGCTTCGGCGGGATTGAACGGGCTGCCGACGGGTATTCCAGCGATAAAACAGTGGTTTCGACAGTTACTCGTAGTCGACCGAGACGGACTCGAGGACGACGTCTTCTCGCGGACGGTCGTTGGCGTCGGTGTCGACGCTGCCGATCTCGTGAACGACGTCCATTCCATCAGTGACCTTGCCGAAGACGGCGTGGCGGCCGTCGAGGTGGGGCTGGGCGTCGAGCGTGATGAAGAACTGCGAGCCGTTGGTGTCGGGCCCGGAGTTGGCCATGCTCAGGATCCCTTCGTCGTCGTGGCGCAGTTCGTCGTGGAACTCGTCGTCGAACTGGTAGCCGGGACCGCCGCGGCCGGTTTCGGTCGGGTCGCCGCCCTGAATCATGAAGCCCTCGATGACGCGGTGGAAGGCCACGTCGTCGTACAGCGGCTCGCCTTCGACTTCCTCGCCGGTCTCAGGGTCAGTCCAGGTCTTGCCACCGGTCGCGAGGCCGACGAAGTTGTCGACGGTGCGTGGTGCGCGTTCGTCGTAGAGTTCGACCTCGATGTCACCTTTGTTCGTGTGCAGGGTCGCAGTAACGTCTCCCATACGTCGGGGTCGACGGGACGACTGAAAACGATAGTGGTCTCGCGTCGACGGTCGCCGGCTCCATTGGCGCGATTTACGATCGCCCGATCCAATTGTGTCGCCTCGGTGCTGACTAGCGGCCGCAAGTACATACCGCCGGCCGTGGAACGACCCGCCATGAGCGATGGCACGCACACAGCGGCGGAGGTCACGCTCGATCGATTGCCGTCGGGCGTGGAACTGACGACGACGGTCCACACCTATCGGGGCGGCAAGCCAGGACCGACGCTGTACGTGCAGGCGGCCCAGCACGGCCGCGAGATCAACGGGACGGAACTGCTCCGCCGGTTTCACGAGCGCCTACCGCTCGAGTCGCTGTCGGGGACCGTGATCGCCGTCCCCGTCGCGAACCCGCTGACGTTCGATCGAGTCTCCTACACGACACCGGAGCCGTTCGACAGTGTCAACCCGAACATGAACCGAGTCTGGCCGGGCGACGCCGACGGCAGTCTCCACCAGCGCATGGCCGCCCGCCTCTGGGAGTACGTCACGGCAGTTGACGCCGTTGTCGATCTCCATACGGGCAGCCCCGACATGCTCCCCCACGTCGTCTACAGCGCAGGCGACGACCGATCCCGGTCACTTGCTGAAGCCTTCGGGACCGATCTCCTGTTGGCCGAACAGGCCGGCGACGACGCGCCGGACGCGTGGTCCCAGCGTGATTTCGACGGCAAGCTCCGTGTCACCGCCGCTGCCGAGGGGATCCCCGCGATCACGCCCGAACTCGCCCACAACAAGCAGATCCTCGAGGGAGTCGTCACGGACGGCGTCACGGGCTTGCTCGATGTCTGTCGTCAGCTCGATCTCCTTGCCGGCGCGGTACCCGAACGTGAGCAGACTGTCGCCCACAATCACGCCGGACAGGTCACTGCCACCGAGTCCGGACTGTTTCGACCGAATCCGACGCTCGAGGTGGGCGACGTGATCGAGGCAGGGACGCCGATCGGGACGGTCTTTCAGCCGACGACGTACGAATCGCTCCACGAGCCATGCGTCGATCGCGATGGCCTGCTCTATGCACTCACTCGAGAAGCGACGGTGACTGCTGGCGACCAACTCGCGAGCGTGGCGGTAGCCGACGACGAGCATTTGATCGCGTAATCGGCGGTATCAATCACTCCTCGAGAGATCGACTGTCGCCGAACCGGTTAGCAGCGTCTTGTCTGTGGCCGTCCGCGCCTCGAGTGTCGTCTCGACCGTTCCATCATCGGGATCGATCTCGGCGACTTCGCCCGTCGCAACGACGGTGTCGCCGGGGAAGACCCGCGACCGAAATCGGACATCGAAACGTGTGATGTCTCGCAGATCGAACCAGCGGGTGACGACACGGGAGGTGATGCCGGCGGTTAACATCCCCTGCCCGAAGACGCTCTCATTGCCGGCAGCCGTCGCGTACGGGTCGTCGTAGTGGATCGGATTGAAATCACCGCTCGCGCCCGCGTACCTGACGAAGTGCCGGCGCTCGAGGCCGTTGACGACGACCGTCGGGCCGCTCTCGCCGACCGCGAGTCCGTCGAGTTCGCGGACTCGCTCGAACCCGTCGCCGGTCGGTGACGGAACGTCGCTGTCGGCCGTGACGGCACCACCGTTTGGCTCGGCCGTGTCGTCCGCTGTGTGCTCATCGGCAACCGCGCTCTCCGTCTCGAGCATGGTGGTCCGCTCGGTGAGCACGCGGTCGTCGTGCTGATCGCTGTACTCGGTCTCGAGGTGGGCGACGGTCATCGTCCCTGCACGGCCCCCTTCGCGCTGGAAGACGTCCGTGAGGGTGGTCGTTCCCTCGAGCACGTCGCCGACGAACAGCGGGCGCTCGTACTCGTGGCACTGTTCGCCGTGGAGGACGTACTCTGGTTGGAAGCCGAGGTCGAAGCCGGTGCCCTCGATGCCCTCGGGCGTGTATCGCGGAAACCGGCTGACCTGGCTGTAAGTCAGTGGCGCGGGCACGCGGTCGTAGCCCCGCATTGCAGCGGCCGCTGTGTCGCGAAACACTGGGTCATTAGACGTGATCGCGCGTGCAAACTCCGCGACCTTGCCGGCCTCGAGACGAAACGCTTCGGTGGTGACCCGCGAGTCGCCGACCATCGCCTCGAGTTCCGCCAGTGACTTAGTCGGCATTGTGCTGTCCCTCGGCCGTTTGACCGGTCGTCGTCGGCAGTCGTTCCGTCGTGGCGCGGTGCGTGTCGGGACCGTCCTGTCCGCGTCTCATTGTCACCACGGTTTGCGGACGGCTGACATAACAGTATTCCCGGTCGCGGCTGCTCGGACGAAGCCGCTACTCGAGGCCGCTCGAGTGAGGCAGCGAGTTAGCGGATGACGCCCGCATCGCGCAGCTCGGCTCGCTGTGTCTCGTCGTAGCCCACCGACGCGAGTAGTTCGTCGGTGTGCTCACCGTGGGCTGGCAGCGACTCGTCGTCGCTTTCGGGTGCGTCCGGTCCCGCAGCCGGGAACCCAACTCGTGGGGGTGCATCGTCCGGCCGTTCGATCAACCCGCGGGCCTCGAACTGTGGGTGCTCGAGGGCTTCGGCCGGCGTATACACCGGTCCGACCACCGTTTCGTCACCCAGCGTCTCGAGCCACTCGTCCCGCGAGCGACTCGCGAACAGGTCGGCGAGTTCCGCACGGATGGCTTCCAGTTCGGCTGGATCGTCGGTCTCGTGAACGTCGATGAGATCCTCACGCCCGACGTCCTCGCAGAACGTGGTCCAGAACTTCTCCTCGAGTGCTGCGAACGTCACGTATCGGCCGTCTGCGGTCTCGTAGACGTCGTACCAGGGTACTGCCCCGGTGAGTGCCGTCTCGCCAGGACGGGGATCGTCGCCGGTCAGCGCTTCGTAGGAGAGTGCCTGCGAGAAGGAGGCAACCACGTCGGTCATGGCGATGTCGATGTACTCCCCGCCGGTGCCGAGTTCGCGTGAGAGCAGGCCGCCGACGATGCTGAACGCCGCGAACAGGCCGCCGCCGAAGTCGCTGATCTGGTAGCCCGGAATTTGCGGCGGTGCCGACTCGTCCTCGCGGGTCATATCGAGCAGTCCAGAAACACCGACGTAGTTGAGATCGTGGCCCGCGCGATCGGCGTACGGGCCGGTCTGGCCGAAGCCCGACAGCGAACAGTAGATCAGGTCGTCGTTGTACTCGCTCAGCGTCTCGTAGTCGATCTCGAGGCGGTCGGCAACGCCCGGTCGGAACCCCTCAAAGACGACGTCGGCTGTCTCGACTAGCCGGTAGAACGCGGCCCGCCCCTCCGAGGATTTGAGATCGAGTGCGATGCTTCGCTTGCCGCGATTGACGTTGTCGAACAGCGCGCCGACGTCGCGGTCGGTCATCGGCGGCATATGCCGGGCGTAGTCGCCCGTCCTGGTGTCCTCGACCTTTATCACGTCGGCACCTGCATCGGCGAGCAGTTGCGTTGCGTACGGCCCCGGAAGGAGGCGGGTCAGATCGAGAATCTGAATCGAATCGAGTTGCATGTGCTCACGTGCCGGGCCGTTCGTAAAAGATTACTGTCGTTTTTCGCCTCGTGGTGGGACACCGTGATAGCAGACCGTCGCAGTCGACACCGAACGAACCGCGATTCGAAAACAGTGGAAATTGCCCGGTTTCGTCGACCGCTCAGTACGCCTGTAGCTCCTCGAGGACGGCCTGTGCGCTGCCGTCGGCGATGACCTCGCGGGCCTGCTCGAGACCGGCTTCCAAGCTGTCGACGTCCTGGCGGGCGTACATCCGGAACGCACCGTTGAGCGCGATCGCGTCGGCGAAGTGGTCGTCGCGCTCGCCGGCGAGGACGGCTTCGGTGATCGCTGCGGAGTCGGCTGCCACGTCGTCAACGGCGAGATCGTCGCGTTCCATCTCCATGCCGTACTCGGCGGTTTCGATCTCGTAGTCCTCAAAGGACTCCTCGCCGTCGGCTCCCGTTTCGTCCCACTCGGCGACCTTCGTGTAGCCGGGGCGGATGTCGTCGTAGCCTTCCATCCCCTGGAAGAAGATCGCGCGGGAGTAGTCGAGTTGGTCGCTTTCTTTGATGAGATCGGTCAGTTTCTTCGCGAACGCGAGGTGATAGAACGAGCCCAGGTGCACGTCGGCGTTCGCCGGGTTGGCGACGGTCTCGATCGTGTTGACGAAGGTTCGGACGCCCATCTCGTCGCGACGCTCGAAGAGGTCGTCGATTCCGGGATTGAACGCGGGCTGATAGTAGAAGCCGAAGCCGGTCTCGTCGACCATGTCGGCGCTTTCCGTTGGCTCGAGTTCGGTTCGGATGCCGAGTTCGTCGAGGACGTGTTTGTACGCCGTGGCCTTCTGGGAGGGGACGTAGTCGCCGGAGTGGACGACGACCGGCGTGCCCGCGGCGGCGGCGACGACGCCGGCACCGACGCCGAGGATGGCGGACGTGTCCTTCCCGTCGTAGTTCGCACCGCAGTCGACCGGATCACACTCGGGCTCGGCGGTGACGACCGACTCCTCACGCATGACGTCGGTGTAGGCCGAAAGCTCCGCGGGGTTGTTGCGCTTCCAGCGGTTGGCCAGCCAGAACGCACCGAGGGTGGTGTCCTCGGGCTCGCCCGCCAGAATCCGCTGGAACGCCTCGCGAGCCTGGTCGTGGCTCATGTCGTCGGCCGACTTGGGACCCGAACCGATGACCTCCGTCATCAGGCGTTTCAACGGCCATTCGCCGAACGTCTGGGATGCCTTCGCCATGTGCGGGCGTTGGAACGGACGGCGCAAAAACCCCCCGTTTCCTGCATCCTTCCGGGAAACAGTCCGTGAACACTCGCTCACGTCTCCGCCCGTGTCTGAGTGTTCGTGGTGTATATAACCGGCCAGCAGCGGGGCCGTCTCCTGTGAACCCACTGGCACTGTCGACGACCGAGGAGTCCCGAAACCAATACAGGGGCCGTCTCCCTAGAACGGCCAATGAGCACCCTGTCGGGGAACTGGCGTGAGGCCATCGACGACGTGGACGCGGCGCTGATCGACGGCTACCAGAGCGGCTTCCCGGTCGAGGAACGGCCGTTCCGTCAGCTCGCTGCCGACCTCGAGATCGACGAATCGGACGCAGTCGAGCGCGTTCGCGCGCTCAAGGAGGCGGGGATCGTCCGCCGGTTCGGTGCCGTCCTCAATCCGCCCGTGATCGGCTCGTCGACGCTCGCTGCCGTCCAGGCACCCGAAGACCGCTTCAACGAGATCGCGACGATCATCAACGACTACCGGCAGGTCAATCACAACTACGCCCGCGACCACGAGTGGAACATGTGGTTCGTCGTCACCGCCGGGTCACAGCAGCGACGCGACGAGATCCTCGCCGAGATCGAGGCCGAGACCGGCTGTGAGGTTCTCACCCTGCCGATGGTGACCGACTACTACATCGACCTCGAGTTCCCCGTCGTCAACAGCGATCGGTTCGCACGCGAGTCCCTCGAAGATCGTACCGATTCGTCGGCCACCCGGATCAGCGAGGAAGCGACCGGCGATCTCTCTACACTCGAGGCAGACCTCTTGCTCGAGATTCAGGACGGCTTTCCGCTGTCGGCGACGCCGTATCGGGATATCGCCGACACCATTGACTACCCACTCGAGGACGTCCTCGAGGCCGTCTCCCGGCTGCTCGAGAACGGCTGTATCAAACGGATCGGCTGTATCATCAACCACGTCGTGACCGGTTTCGACGCTAACTGTATGGTCGTCTGGGACGTCCCCGACGAGAACTTAGACGAGTGGGGCGAGCGTGCAGGTGGCCTGCCGTACGTGACCCTCTGTTATCACCGGCCGCGCAGACCCGACCAGGAGTGGCCGTACAACCTGTTTACGATGATTCACGGCCGCGATCCCGAGGCCGTCGACACGAAGATTGACGAACTCGCAGCCGACTATCTCCCCGTCGATCACGAGCGGCTCTACTCGACCGAGACGCTAAAACAGACGGGCGCACGCTACGATGACCTGATCGGCACCTAACGACCGATCGCCCTCGACGTCACGCAGTCGGCTGTCCAATGGGGCTGGCCGGTATGTGTACGAAATCGTGAAATACCAAATTATATTGGAATAGTCTCTTTAAATCCGCGCTCCAACAGACGGGTTGCACCGCAAGGTGCGCCATGTGTGGGGTCCACCACCGCTTACCATTCGAGCCCCCACACAGCGGCTTCCGATTCTGGAAGCGTCTCCTCATAGAGCAACGACCATAATAAATGATTTTGCCACTCTCGAGCGAGGTATCTCGTCGATGACGCGGCGTCCACCCTGCGCTGTCGAGCGATGCTGCCGTCGGAGCGACGTGCTACTGTGGCCGCTCGAGTGCCTCCGCCACGACCTCGATCGGCGTCGGTGGCTCTTCGGGTGCGCCGGGGCGGTTCTCGAGTTGGGTCCGACAGGAGGCACCCGGCGCGACGACACGGTCGCCGTCGCTGTCTGCGACCTGCTCGTAGAGGATCGAAGCGATGGCGTCGCTCATCGAGGCGTGTTCGGCCTCGTAGCCGAAGGAGCCGGCCATCCCACAGCAACCTGAATCGAGCGGGTCGACGGCGTAGCCCGCCCGTCGAAGCACGCCGACGGCGTGGTGGTCCTTCGCGACCGATTTCTGGTGGCAGTGGCCGTGGTAAACGAGCTGTTGCTGTACCGCCGCGGGGTCGAAGTCGATGGCCTCGTCCAGCCGGAACGTATCGATGTACTCACAGATACCGTAGGTCGCGTCGGCGACCGTTTCGGCTGCGTCGGACGTAAGCAGATCGAGGTAATCGGACTGGAACATGACTGCATCGGAGGGTTCGATCACGACCACGTCCCAGCCGGCGTTGACCTGCGGTGCGAGCGCGGTCACGTTCTCGCGGGCCGTCGTTCGCGCTTTCTCGAGAAAGCCCTTCGAGAACGCCGGCCGGCCGGTATCGCCCAGTCCGTCGGGCACTCTGACGTGGACGCCCGCGGCCTCAAGGACGCGGACGGCCGCTTTCCCGGCGTCGGGATGGTTGTAGTTGGTATAGGTGTCGGGATAGAGGATGACCGTTCGATCTGCGTCGGCCTCGCGAACGCGCGAGCCGCCGCGTGTTGTGAACCACTCCCGGAACGTCTCGTCGTGGAACGTCGGCAGCGGCCGGCTCGAGTCGATGCCGACGGTGGCCTCGAGGATCTTGCGAGCACCGGGAACCTTCGACACGGCGTTGGTGACGGGCGCGAGTCGACTCCCCCATTTCGAGAGCGTCGCGACGTTGGCGAAGAGCCGATCGCGCAGGGTCGCGCCGTTGCGCTGGTGGTACTCGTGGGTGACCTCGGCTTTGAGCTTCGCCATGTCGACCTCGCTCGGACAGTCGATGGCACAGCCCTTGCAGCCGATACAGAGATCCATCACCTCCTCGACGAACTCGTCGGAGACGGCTTCGTCAGGATCTACGTCGCCGCTCATGGCCTGTCGAAGCGCGTTCGCCCGGCCGCGGGTTGCCGTGATCTCCTCGCGGCTGGCCCGGTAGGTGGGACACATCACGCCGCCGGTCGTCGACTGTTCGCCGCGACAGCCGCCACAGCCATGACAGAGCTCGACCATGCCTTGCATGCCGTTGTCGTTGTCCCACTGGAGGGTCGGCTCGAACCCTGCCTCGAAGTCGTAGTCGGGGTCGAATCGCAGGTGTTCGCGCAGGTCCGTTGGGTCGTCTTCGCGGAAGACGACCTGCCCGGGATTGAGGAGCCAGTCGGGATCGAAGGCGGTCTTGAGATCCTGGAACGTTTCCCAGAGCTCGTCGCCGTAGAGTTTGTGATTCCATTGCGTGCGTGCGCGGCCGTCGCCGTGTTCGCCTGAGACCGAGCCACCCAACTCGACCACGAGGTCCGTCACGTCGTCGGCGATGCCGTGGAGTTGCTCGAGGCCGACCTCCGTCTTCGTATTGACCAGCGGCCGGACGTGGAGTACGCCAGGGCCAGCGTGGGCATAGAACGTGGCATAGGTGTCGTGGGTCTCGAGAATCTCCTCGAAGCCTTCGACGAACTCGGGGAGCCGTGCGGGCGGGATCGCAGTGTCCTCGATAAACGAGATGTGCTTCGCGTCGGTCGTCCGCGAGAGCAAGATCGGGAGCCCGGACTTGCGGAGCTTCCAGAGCTTCGCGCGTTCTGCCTCGTCGTAGGCCTCGAGCGCCTCGATCGCGCGCGTTTCGGCGTCGCTGTGTGGCACATTGGCGGCTGGCTCGCCGGTGGGTGTCGCCGATGGCACCCGGTCGGCAAGCAGGCCGGCAACCTGTTCTTTCCCGTGGGCGTCGTCCTCGGCGTAAAACTCGACGAGCAAGACGGCGTTCGTTCCCTCGGGCAGGATCTCCGTGACGGGGCCGAACTCCGCAGTGTCGCGGGCGAGGTCGATCAACACGTCGTCGAGCACTTCGACCGCGGCGGGGTCGTGTTCGAGGATCGGCTCGACATCGCACATTGCGGTGTGGAGATCCGGATAGCACAGCAAGGTGACGGCCTTCGTTTCGGGGACGGGCTCGAGCGAGACCGTCGCTTCCGTCACGATCGCGAGCGTCCCCTCGCTGCCGGCCAGCAGGCGCGCGAGGTTGACGGTGCCGGGCTCGCCGGTTTCCTCGCCGCCGGGCAACTCGTCGCCGCGAGCCTCGGCGACGAGCCGATCGAGGTTGTAACCCGAGACGTTGCGCTTGAGATCGGGGTAGGTCTCGTCGATCAGAGCCGCGTCTTCCTCGAGAATCCGCTCGACTTCGGCATAGATCCGTCCCTCGAGGTCGCCGTCGGGAGCTGCTCGCTCGCTGAGCTCCGCTCTGGTCACCTCGCCGAAGCGGGTGACGGTGCCGTCGGCGAGGACGGCCTCGACCTCTTCGATGTAGGCGTCTGTCTTGCCGTATTTCAGGGAGTGTGCGCCGGTCGAGTTGTTGCCGATCGCGCCGCCGATCGCGCTTTTGTCACGCCACGCGGGGTCAGGTGCGAACTTGAGGTCGTGGGGAGCCAGCGCTTCGTTCAGCGTGCCCACGATCGTCCCAGCCTGGACCGTCGCGGTGCGGTCGTCGGGATCGATCGCGCGGATCTCGTTCATATGCCGGGTGAAATCCAACACGACGGCCCGGTTGACCGTCTGGCCGGCGAGGCTCGTCCCGCCGCCCCGTGGGAGCACTGGAATCTGGCGTTCGGCACAGTACTCGAGGATCCCCGCGACGTCGGCCGTCGATTCGGGGAAGGCGACAGCGATCGGGGTCACTTCGTAGGCGCTTGCATCGGTCGCATATAGCTCGCGGGAGTAGGAGTCGGCCCGGACCTCACAGTCGACCACTCGCTCGAGGTCTGTGACCAGGGCCGGGCGGTCGACGTCGTCGCTCCGGTAGTCGTAGTTCGCTCGCCGGTCGGCGGCCGGGTCGGCGCTCGGCTCCAAAGACATACGTCACCCTTGCGCAGGGGCGACAAAAAGCACCCGCATTATCCCATTAGACGACCGGTACTGGGCTGTTCAGTCGTCTCGCGTTTCGCTGTCAATTACTGATGTCACAGGAAGGGGGGTTGGACAGGCGGGGGATCTCGAACCCCCTGTCCGGCACGCGTTTGGTTCTGAGATGTGATCGAGGTCAAACGTCGCCTCACTGCTTTTCAACGCGTGTTCCCCTGGGGGCCGCCGTCCGCTGTCTCGAACGGCGCTTGTCTGTACTCGAGGCATTAAAACAAACAATGTGCCTAACTAGTGAGGTATCTGTGCCGATGGCCCCACCAAATCGCAGTCGGCCCCGCTGTCGGCTTCGCGGCGATCCATGTATCCCGTGACCGTGCACCATGACACTAATCGGAATGTCTATCTCTCTCATCCGAGACGGAAGACGTATGCTGGATTTCGTACAGCTCGAGGCCGATCTGGGGCAAGAAGAGCGACTCATCCGCGAGACAGCGCGTGAGTTCGTCGCAGACCACGTGCGACCCGACATCGGCGAGCATTTCGAGAACGGGACGTTCCCGACGGAGTTGATCCAGACGATGGGCGAGCTGGGGTTTTACGCACCAAATCTCGAGGGGTATGGCTCGCCGAACGTCTCGGAGACCGCCTACGGGCTGGTGATGCAGGAACTCGAGGCCGGCGACTCCGGAATCCGCTCGATGGCGTCGGTTCAGGGTGCGCTCGTTATGTACCCCATTCACGCCTACGGCAGCGAGGCCCAGAAAGAGGAGTGGCTGCCGGCGCTGGGTGAGGGCGAGGCAGTCGGTTGTTTCGGGCTGACGGAACCCGAACACGGCTCGAACCCGTCGGCGATGGAGACCCACGCGGAGCGCGACGCCACCGGCGACGGCTACGTCCTGAGCGGGTCGAAGACGTGGATCACGAACGCGCCGATCGCCGACGTCGCCGTCGTCTGGGCGCGCGATCGGTCGGCTACCGACGACCCCGTCCGCGGGTTCCTCGTCGAAACCGACCGCGATGGCGTCACGACGCCCGAAATCGACGGCAAACTCTCGATGCGCGCGTCGATCACCGGCGAGATTGGATTGAACGACGTCTCCGTGCCCGAGGAGAACGTTCTCCCCGGCGTGTCCGGTATGAAAGGGCCGCTGTCTTGTCTCACGCAGGCCCGGTATGGCATTGCCTGGGGCGCGGTCGGCGCGGCACGGGACTGCTTCGAGGAGGCCCGCGAGTACGCCACCGAGCGCGAGCAGTTCGGCGGTCCGATCGGCCGGTTTCAGCTCCAACAGGGAAAACTCGCGGAGATGGCCACCCAGATCACGCTCGGCCAGCTGCTGGCCTACCGACTGGCCGACCTCAAAGAACGCGGCGAGTTGCGCCCCCAGCACGTCTCGATGGCCAAGCGCAACAACGTCCGCATGGCCCGCGAGCAATCCCGCGTCGCCCGCGAGATGCTTGGTGGCAACGGCATCACGACCGACTACTCGCCGATGCGCCACCTCGCGAACCTCGAGACGGTCTACACCTACGAAGGGACCCACGACATCCACACGCTAATCTTAGGCGAAGACCTGACCGGGCTGCAGGCCTACCAGTAGGTCACGCCGACGTCTGAGCTGCGTTCCGTCGGCATCTGCGCTGCTGCCCTCTTCAGAGTGATCTTCTTGTTCCGTACGAATCGAAACCGATCGCTCGAGCAGTTGATTGCCGCAAACGATGGACGAACTCGTCACAGAGATCCAACTCTCGAGTTCGGTCGTCGGAAAAACAGTGGGCCAACTCGGATTTGAACCGAGAGCCTCCACCTTATCAGAGTGGCGCTCAACCTGATTGAGCTATTGGCCCGCGTCGCCTGCTTCGCACTCGATAGTTGCTCGGTGGAACGTTTAAACGTTTCTTTCTGGAAGCCCCGTGCGAATCGCTACCGGGCAAAGGGGTCGTCGTCTCGGTCGTCATCGTCACCGAACTCGACCGTATACGAGTCCTCGCTGCCGTCGCCGTCGACGGTATAGTCGTCGTCGCCGAGGTCGTAGGTTCCGCCACCAGTCGAGTCGGTCCGTCCTTGCGCCGTCTCTTGGTCGGGGAAACCGAACGTCCAGACATTCCCACTGGCGAATCCGCCGGTCTTCTTGTCCGCGTACGGCACGATCACGAAGCGTTTGAGCGCCGCGCGGATCGGAATCCGTGTCACTGGCACGGCCAGCAGGAAGCCGATGGCGTCGGTCACCAGTCCCGGCGTCAGCAGGAACGCACCGGCGGCGATCAGCAAGCCGCCGTCGAGCAGTTCGTTAGTCGGCGGCTCGCCACGAACCATCGAGCGTTGCATCTTCCGGAGCGTTCGCCGCCCTTCGGCTCGCACGAGGAGCATACCCACCAGGCCCGTCAGGACGACCAGCAGCACCATCCCGACCCAGTTGAGGAAGCCGAACTGAGTGACGATCACCGCGAGTAACACGGCGTCGAGAAACGGGATGAGCAACAGCGCGAAGATCCACCAAGGCATACCACGCTCTAGCCGCCGAAGGGTGAAAGTCCTTTACTCTCGTCACAGCAGCCGCCCTGCTTGAGGCCCGATCGGACACGCCGACGCACACTCACATGTCGGGAGCGAAAGCGAACGAAGGGCTTACCCCGGCGACTCGCCTCGCTCCGATATGGACGATCCAACGCGCGTCGAGTGGCGCGAGTGGGGCCAAGCGGCCTTCGATGAGGCGGCAGCGGCCGATATCCCCGTGTTGCTCTCGCTGACTGCGACGTGGTGTGATCACTGCCACGAGATGGACGCCGAAACCTACGCGGAGCCTCGCATCGCGGCCAACATCAACGATAGTTTCGTGCCCATCCGGGTCGATGTCGACCGGCAGCCGCGCGTCCGCGACCGATACAACATGGGCGGGTTTCCCTCGACGGTCTTTCTCGCACCCAACGGCGAGGTCCTGACGGGGGCGGGCTATCTCGGCCCCGACGGGATGCGCCAGGTCTTAGATAGCGTTCGGACGATGTGGCAGACCAAAGGCAGCGGCGCGGCACGCGTTCCGCGGCCGCTGCGAGAGGATAACCCGCCAGCAGGCGAACTGACGCCGGAGATCGAACAGGCCATGCTGGGTCAGTTGTCGGAAACGTACGACGAGACCGCCGGCGGCTGGGGCCAGGAGCCGAAGTTTCCACTACCGGACGCCCTCGAGTTCGCGCTCAAACGCGACCGGGAGATGGCGCTGCGGTCGTACGACGCCGTCAGCGCGAACCTGTTAGACGAGTACGAGGGCGGTTTTTACCGGTTTGCGACCGACCGCGACTGGTCGGGGCTGCAACACGAGAAACTCCTCGATTCCAACGGCGCGCTGGTGCGTGCGTTCGCAAACGCCTATCTTCTCACGGGCAAAGACGAATACCGCGAGCCTGCCGAGCGCACGATCGACTATCTGACCGCAACGCTCTGGAACGGTGATGCCGACGCCTTCGCGAACAGTCAGGCACCTGGCGAGGACGATGCTCACAGCCTCGACGCGACCGACCGAGCGAGCGCCGACGAGCCACCGGTCGACGACGGCGTCTTCGCTGGCCCGAACGCGCTCGCGATCGAAGGCCTGCTGACCTACTATGCGTACACCGACGACGAGCGCGCCCGCCGATACGCCGAACGCGCACTCGCGACCCTCCGCGAGGACCTGCTCGTCGACGGCGTCGTTACCCACTCCCTCGAGAACGCGGCGAGCGACGACGGACCCACGTGTCTCCTCACGAATCAGGCCCGTGCGCTGGGTACACTGACGACGGCCGCGAGCACGATCGATCCGTCCGTCCTCGCGGACGCAACGGCGATCGCCGACGCGACGATCGACCGCTTGTACGACGAGGACTCGTTCCTCGACGGCCCTGCCGAAGGCGTCGGCCTACTCGACCGATCCCTGCGACCGCTCGACGCGAACGTTGCGTTCGCCGACGGGCTGCTCGAGCTGGCCGTCCTCAGCGGCGACGATCGCTACCGCGAACTTGCCCGCGAGACGCTCGAGGCTTTTGCAGGGGCCAGCGACCGCTTTGGCGTCCAGATCGCACGCTACGCGACCGCAGCCGCCCGGCTGCTCGAGGGGCCGCTCGTGCTCCGCGTCGCCGCCGACCCCGGCTCGGATCTGCACCGGGCGGCACTCCGACTCGCGGACCACGAGAAGGTGGTCGTTCCCGACGCCGACGGGCTCGAGGCGGGAACGGCACGGGCCGAACGGGGCGACCGTGTGTCTGAGCCTGCCGAAACCCCAGCGGAGTTGAGCGAGCGCGTCCAGACGATCCTCGACTGAGAGGACTGCGACCACTGTGTACCGGGGCACCCGCATGACGGGTCGCGGGTGCGCCGGCACTGACTGTGGGGAGTCCGTATGCGACCGTCTTTGGCAGCTAGTTCGGCTCGTCTCAGTCGGTGCTGTCATCTATTTAAAACTAGCCTAGCGTTTATGCCCTTTCGATAGGTTCGTGTTTAATATGGCCACTCTTAGAGACCTCGGGCTTTCCGAGTACGAAGCGCGGGCTTATCGATCGCTGCTCACCACCGGCCCCACAACGGCAAAGGAGTTGTCGCGGGCCAGCGACGTGCCGATGGGACGGATCTACGACGTGCTCAATAGCATCGAACAGTACAATCTGGTCCGTAGCCAGGCTGCGAGTCGGCCAAAGAAATACGTCGCCGTCGAGCCCTCGACGGCGCTCGATCGACTCCTCGAAGACAAGAAACGCGAACTCGAGGAAGAGGCCGAACAGTACGAATCGATCGTCGACGACCTCTCCGACGAACTCGACGCAGCCGAGCCGGTCGACGAACAGTTCTGGACCGCTGCCGTCGGTCCCGAGGAGACGCGAGATCTGCTCTTAGAGCGGCTCGCAGCGGCCGACAACGACATCGTGATGGTATCGGCACATCCCTCCCCACAGTGGAACATCGAGGCCGTCAGCGAAGCGGTCAACGCACAACTCGAGGACGCACTCGATAGGGGTGTCTCGATCGATCTCCTGATGACCCGCGACATGGTCGCCTCCCTCTCCGAAGCGGTCGGCCGCCGCTACCGGGAAACCTTACAGCAACGGGAGGCGTTCAACGTCCGGACCCACGACGATCTCACGGGCTCGTTCAACATCATCGACGGCGTCGAGGTCTGCATTCAGGTGCCGAACCCGCTGTCTTCGGGCGAGGCCTTCGGTATGATCGACCTCAAAGATCCGGAGTTCGCCGCGAACGTCCACGCGGAGTTCGTCCCGCGGTGGGAAGCGGCGGAGCCCCTCGAGTTCTAGTCGCTGATCTCTTCGCGCAGCGTCCCCAGCTCGACGACGCGCTCGGCGTGGGCGTTGTGCTGGTGGATCGACTCGTCGTTGGACTGGGCCATCGTGATCACCGCGTCGTCTGGCAGGTGGTCGAACTCGTCGACGACGCCTTCCGCCATCGCACGCACGCAGTCCTCGACGAACTTCGCGTCGGCGTGGGCCTCGTAGGTCATGTGATCCTCGTCGGGTCGCTTCGCGAGGTTGTAGATCCGCGCGCTCATCGAGTCCCGCGCGATGTCGATGACGTCATTGAGATCGACTTCAGGGTCGCCACCCGCCTCGACGGTCAGCGTGGCGTGGCCCCGCTGAGAGTGGCCCGGCTGTGGCACTTCCGCTAAGAATTCGGTGATCGTTTCTTCTTCGACACCGAGGTCCTCGAGCGTCTGTTTCGCGCGGGCGGCGGACATCCCCTGTGAGCAGGGACAGACGGTCATCCCGGTGACCTGCGCGCCGATTTCCTCGCGGGTCCCTTCCTCCGTCGCCGTCGCCGAGGCCACGATATCGACCATGTGTTGGGTCTCGCGGTCGCTTGCCGGCGTCTGCTCGCGGCGCATGAACTCGGCTTCCATCGAGACTTCCGCTCGGGAGGTATAGTCGTGTTTCTCGAGCAGCCGTTCGGCGGCCTCACCGCAGACTTCCTCGACCCCGTAGGCCTCCTCGCGAGTCGCGTCCTCCAAGATTTCGTCGATGACCTCCATGTTGCGGCTCATGTCCGCACCCTTGCGCCAGGCGGGGAGGTCGACGAAGACCTCGAACTCGGCGGTGAGGACGATCGGCCGTTTGTCCTCGCGGGCGATCTTGACGAGCTTGTCGACGCCGGTGACACCGACCTGGCTCAAACCGACGGTCACGTCGGGCGACGTCGCCTGCACGTCCGGCAACTGATGACTCATTGGCAGCATTCAGGGGAGCGGCCGATTCAAGCTTTCGGAACCGGGAGTATTACTGTGGGGCGTCTCGGCACTGGCTCGAGCCGTCGATTCTTTAAGTACCTCTGGTCACAAGGTAGAGCTATGACGGGAGATCGTCGCGTCTCGAATTCTCACACCGCCGAGCGGTAGGTGTGTCCGTGTCTCGAGTAGCTGAGAACGATGCAGGTTCGGCGCTCGTCTTCCTTTAAGTGCTTCTGGTCACAAGGTGAAGATATGACGGGAAGACGGCCGTTCTCCTGACTGCTGGTTCGGTAGTGACGATGTCGTTTCGTTCACGGTCGTCATCGTGACGTGTCTACCCACGCCCGCTGGTTCTTTAAGTGCCTCTGGTCATAAGGTGAAGCTACGAAGGGCATTTGGAACCCGGTCTTCTCTCGTCTTCCGCGCCTCGAGCCACAGCTATGGCCGCTGTCCCCGAACACGTCCACGAGACCGTCGCCGACCACTTGATGGCGATCGAACGCGAGTACGATGTCGCGGTCCCGCTGGCGGTCGCCCGCGGGAGCCACGCCTGGGGTGGGGCGAGTCCCGACAGCGACTACGACGTCGGCTTCGTCTTCGTGTCGACCGATCTGCGTCGGTACGCCCATCTCGAGGGCGCTCCCGAGACCATCGTCGACGATCGCGGCGCGTTCGAGTACCAGGGCTGGGACGTGCGGACGTTCGCCCGATTGCTCGCCGACTCGAACGAAGGCGCGATCGATCTGTTGCGTAGTCCGATCCGCTATCGGGCCGCATACGAGCCTGCCGACCTCGCCGCCTACATCGAACAGACGTACAATCCGATCGACCTCTATCACACCTGGCGCGGGATCGCGACGAGCAACTATCGCAAGTACATCTCGCATCACTTGGTCCGCAGTGATGACGAACTCTTTCCGATCATCGAGGCAGCCGACGAGACGTACATCGTCGAGACCGACGACGGCACGATGACGGTGTCGGCCGACGATGAGCGATTTCAGGAGACACAAACGAAGCCCACGGTCAAGCGAAACCTGACGATCCACCGCGCGGCCATGGCCGCCCGCTATCTCAAAGCGACCGGCGAGCACGGCACACACGATCTGCCGGCGCTGGCGTTCGAGACGTTCCTCCGCGAGCAGGCACCTGTGGTTTTCGACGCTGAGCGGATCGAGCGCGCCCGCGAGTTACTCGAGCGAAAACGGGCCGGCGAGGGAGACGCCACGATCGGTGATGCTGTCGGCCGCGCGTTTGCACACCCACCGAAACGGATCGATCCCGACGTGCATGCACGGGCTGGTCCCGACCCTGCGCGACTGAATGGGTTCGTCGACGAGCTGATCGCTGCGGTCCAGTAGTCCGTCGGTCCCGTCCGTCCTTTAAGTGGTTCTGGTCACAAGGTGAAGCTACGAAGGGCTTTTCGCGGACCGTTCGTCTCGAGACACGAGCCACAGCACCGGTCGTTGTCCCCGTCCGAACTCGATTTGTTAGCAACCTTGTCAGTCGAATTGACACGCCACACGTGCGGAGCGAGCCTTTTTCACGCTCCCCCTCCGAGCGACAGGTGATGCACGACGACGGTGCCGATCCTGGTCGCTCCCACGTGGCGGGTGGGACCAGCACGGACGGCGTCGAGTACGATTTCGATCGTGAGCGACGCCTCGAGACCCGGCCCGGTTCCGGGGCGCTCTCGCGGGCGGCGGTCCAGCGCGATTCGACGGTTCGCCAGTGGGGCGTCGTCACGCCGAGTGCGACCGTCATCGGCCGCGCCGACTCGCCCGATGCGGACCTTCCCGAGAGCGTCCGCCGTCTCCACGACGAACAGCACGCGGCGACGCCGGGCTACAGCGAGCGCGCCCATCGCCTCGATCGGCTGCGAACCACGCAGGCGCTATGTAACGCCCTCGAGGTGACGCCGTGGCAGCGCGATCTCGCGCTGGGCGTCATGGACGAGATCGATCTCACCGAGTTCGGCAGCCAGCGGGCGATCGAGAAGGTCGCGCTCGTGGTGATCCGCCACGTCGTCGACGTCGACCGCCAGCAGTACTTCGGGCTCGACGATATCGACGCACAAGCGCTGTCTGCCGACCGGATGGAAGAGCTGTTCGCCCAGTATCGGGCCCACGACATCACCGACGAGGAGTCGTTCAAGCGCCTCGCGGCCGAGTACGGACTGGATACGACGAGCCTGAATCGCTTGCGTCGCGTCCTGAAGTCGCAACTCGACGACGAGCTCCCGGCCTACGGTCGCAACCCCTACCGCGATCCGAACCTGCCTGACGTGACCGATCAAGACACTGCCGACGCAACCGTCTCCGGAACGGAACGCTGACCTGCCAGTTGCCGGTGAGAGACGCTTCTATCGTAGCCACTGAAAGTCAGTGTGTAAATCGTTTCAGTGGCTACGATAGTGTCCCGTCCCGAGTCCGTCGCTGCGTGCCAATCGAACGCGGGTCGGCACCTCGCGTGACTTGCCCGATCGGGAGTGACTACTCGAGCTTGTCGAGCCCGTCGAGGAAGTTCGCCTGTGGGCCGACGAGCGTGACGGAGTCGTCCGCGAGCGAGATCGAGACCGTCGCCGGCGGCTCGAGGCGTTGTCGGTTGCGTCCGTCGCTGATCGCGTAGGCGGTGTCGGTGCCGGAGACCGTGAGCGTGAGTTCACTATCGGGTTCGACCACTAACGGCGGCATCGACTCGGTCGCCGCCATCTGCGTGACGACGAGTACGTCGGCCGACGGATGAACGAGCGGGCCGCCTTCGCTCAGGTTGTAGGCCGTCGAGCCCGTCGGCGTGGCGATGAGAACGCCGTCGGCGTGGCTCTCAGCATACTGCTGGCCGTCGACGCAGATCTCGATGGTTGCACCACCACCGTGGCCCCGCCGGGGACCGTGGACGACTACCTCGTTGAGCGCGGGGTCGAGCGTCCACTCTGTGTCGACGCCCGTCGCCTGCAGCCGCGCCAGTTCGCGTCCCTCGACGGTGCCCGTCTCCTCGAGGTCGGCGACGAGGTCGGTGACGACAGCGAGTGCGTCGTCGGGGGCGACGGCGTTGAGAAAGCCGACTTCGCCCAGATTGACGCCGAGAATCGGCGTGGGGCCGACTTCACGGGCGACGAACAGCAGCGTTCCGTCGCCGCCGATACTCACGACGAGATCGCGCCCCGCCATCGCGGCGACCGGGACGGCGGTCGCGTCGACCGCCTCGCCAGTGAGCTCGTCGACGACGACGCGTGCGCCCTCGCGCTCTATGGTCTCGACGAGGGTCGCGGCGAGTGCCTGTGCTCGTTCGTTGTTCCGTTGAGCCACGATTCCGACGGCGACGTCCATCGTCGGCGGCTTCCCGCCCCGTGGTCAAAAAGCCACGCTTGTCTTGCTGCGGTCCCAAGCCCGCCAGCCAACTCGCAGTCGTCGATGTCGATCCGATCGAGATGGCACACAGCCTGGGTCGATCCGCACCGAACTCCCGACACTCATCGAGGCGGTCAGTGTCTCGTGGCTCGTGTTGGAGTCGATCGTTCCTGTCGGACACCAGTCCGTGAGGGCTCGATCACGTCTCGATGCCTGCTGCCGCAGGCGACAGCATCTCGAGTTCGATCGATCCGTTCCCTGGGTTATCCGAGAGGGTGTCGTTGCTCGAGCTGATGGACGTGGATCGGGCGAACCGGCGGAACGAAATCTATGATTTCACCTGCGGTTTGAAGAATGTGGGCGTTACCACGTTGCGAACGAGCGAAGCCACAGCGGCGAGTCGTACGCCTTGTGGGATGGTATCATCGCGTATCTCATCGATGCCCTCGTCTTCAACTACGCTCAGTCGGACGACTTCCCCGAGACCAGACTGGCAGTCGAAAGCCAGCAGCTCCGCGATGCGAACCACTCTCGAGAGCACTCTCGAGACGTCTCGGTTCACCAGCAGGTGAACCTGTGTTCCCATCACTTTCCGGGGCAGTGAACTGTTACGGCGACGGCTGACCGAGTAACAGCGAGTTAGGGTGTCGTTTGGTGTCCATACTTTTGCGGGTACGGACGCCATACCTCCGCATGGCCCAACGGACGACCGCCGACGAAACACTGCCACGAGACGAACTTGCCGCCTACCTTCGGGACCTCGCGGCGGAGTTCGAGCGGGGCGACGAGCAAATCACCGTTCCCGTCGGGAACAAGAACGTCACGCTGATGCCGCCGGAGACGCTCGATGTGTCGGTCGAAGTGGTCGAACGGTCGTCGATGCTGCGAGGGGACCGCGAGACGGTTGACATCGAACTGAGCTGGAAACGGTAATATGGCTGTTGTCGACTCGATCCTCATCTTCGTCCTGAGTCTGCTCGTGGGAACGGTCGGCATCCTCGCGGGCGTGCGACTGGTGATAGACAGGGATGCGGGCTTTGCGAACGCAGCCGTGACTGCACTGATCGGCGCGATCGCGTGGGCGATCACGAGTTTCTTCGTCGGCTGGGTCCCGATTCTGGGTGTGTTGTTGATGCTTGCCGTCTGGGTCGGCGTGATCAACTGGCGCTACCCCGGCGGCTGGGGTGCTGCCGTCGCGATCGGCTTCGTCGCCTGGATCGTCGCGGTCGGGATCGTCTACGCGTTCGCGGTGATCGGCTTTGTCACGCCCGATGCGCTCGGAATCCCGGGTGTGTGAAACGATCGGGTGGCCTGCGCGTTCCCACCGCCGAAGATGGAGGGAAACCCCTTTTTCCGTCGGCGCGAGAGGACAGTCTAGACAGCGATGTACGAGACGATTCTGTTCCCGACTGACGGCAGCGAGCACGCGGCGACCGTCGCGGATCACGCGATCGATATCGCGGCCACACGAGACGCCACTCTGCACATCCTCTCGGTCGTCGACGACCGTGCCTTCCTCGTCCTTGACGACGACCGCGTCGAGCGCGTCCGCGAGGACCTCGCGGCGACCGCCCGCGAAGCAATCGACAACGCCGTGACCCGCGCCACCGAACACGACATCGAGACAGAGACGGCAGTCGAGACGGGCAACCCGGCCGAGTGTATCGTCGACTACGCCGCGGACGTCGATGCCGACCTGATCGTTATGGGAACCAGCGGCGACGAGTACGAACGCAACGTCGTTGGCAGCGTCTCACAGCGCGTCGTCCGCGAAGCGCCCGTTCCCGTCACCACCGTCGGCCCCGACGTCGAGAACTGATTCGGGGCCGCCCGACGAGCCGGGGTCACGCTTGCCTCACACCCGATCGCCGACGTGACGAGCCGTTTGCCGTTGCCCGCTTTTCGACGGATCGGCTCGGTACACCAGTTTGATATGTCTTCTGTCGCTACTGACGGAGACATGCGTCGCTCGCTCGTGATCGCGGCCGTCTTGCTCTTCCTTGCGTTCGTGCTCATCGGTGGGCCATCGATGGCACTGTCGCTCTCGTCGAGCCAGCAGCCGGCCGCGGAGCCGACCCACACCACACAGCCAACCCCGGCCCTCGTCTCGTTCGACGACTCCAAGAGCGGCTTCTGGGAGTATCTCAGCCCTCGCAAGGGATTTCAAAAGCGGAGCCCGATCAACGTAATCGTCCGCGGTGATGTCGCGGATATCGAGCGGGTGCTGGTCGAAGCGAGCGACGGCGACTGGTCCGAGATCAACGAGTCCGAGGAGCCTGCGGTCCCGAAGACGTACGCCCTCGTTGGGGGCAACGCCTCCGACAACGAGACCCAGTCGATCACCGAACCGCCGTCGAACGACTCGGTCGCCACCGAGTCGAACACCTCGACGTACAACTCGTCGACCAACTCGAGCCCCGATGCAACCGACAACGCATCGAACGGCCCCCGGAGCCGCCTACCCGAGTTCAACTGGGGTGAGGCCGACGGCGGAACTCGCTACGCCTACGTCGACCCCGGACCCAACGAGAGCGGCTACTGGACGACCGAAACACGCCAGCTCGAGGACGGCAGTTACTACGGCCAGCGCTATCACATCCGCCTCTATGAGAGTCCCAACGAGGACGACGACTGGGTCGCCATGCAGACCCACTCCGAACACTTCGACTGGTTTACGCTCCGCCACCGCGTCCACGGCTCACAAGCCGCTCAGCGAACCGTCGAGTCCAACTTTATGGCCCATCCCCAGATCGACGTCGAAGACGACGTACGGCGGATCTATCTTGGGAACAGCAACTCTTCCGATGCCGACGGCTGGGCGACGGTAGTCGATCTCGCCGGCCTGCTCGTCGTGCCCACGCTGGTCGGCATCCAGGCTCGCAGGCGTCGCTCTCACGACTCCACTGGAGCCGACCACGTCACCGACCGACTGGGACAGCGAACGGCCGACGCCCTCGACCATCACCTGACCGCCGCCGATCGTCGTCGCCTTGCGGCTCTACTCGCCCGACTCGAGGGGGGCCACTTTGCCCTCGCCTTTGCCATCATCGCCCTGTTGCTCGGCGTGCGGGCGGGCGGTATCGTGCTCGAGCACCGCGCGACGTTCCTCAGCCCCCACCAGATCGCCGCGGTACTGTATCCGGTGATCAGCCTCGGTCTCCCGACGGCGACCTACCTCATCGCACGCGGGCTGACGCGCCGGCTCGACGCCGCCGTCGTCGCCGCGGGCTCGCTTGCGGTCGCGATCTGGCTCGACTACGGTATGCTCGGCGTCGATACACTGCCGCTCGAGGTCGTCGTCCAGCGGATGCTCGTCGTCGTCGCGCTCGGACTGCTCGCTGGCGGTGCGGCCAAACGCGCAGCGCGCCCCTCGAGGGTCAACGACATGTTGCTGGTCGGAATCGCGATGTGGGTACTGGTGCTGGTCGGCACGCTGTCGGGTCATTTCTGACCGCCGTCGCGTCGATTTATCGGTGAAACGGCTCGTCACTCCTCTGTGAGGCCGGCGTTCTATCGCGGCGAGGCCTTAAGTTCTTGCGCCGTTGTTCTCTACATGACATGGCAAGCCCACCCCGCCAGCGCGAACGTAATCCTGGAACGACAGAACAAACGCAGGAATCAGCGGGTGAGCGTGCCTGCGACGAATGCGGTGGCGGGACCCTCGTCAAAAGCGAAGATCAGGGCGAACTCGTCTGTGACGAGTGTGGCCTGATCGTCGAAGGGACGAACATCGACCATGGGCCAGAGTGGCGGGCGTTCAACCACTCCGAACGCCAGAACAAGTCACGGGTGGGCGCGCCGACGACCCAGACGATGCACGACAAGGGGCTGACGACCTCGATCGACTGGAAGAACCAGGACGCCTACGGCCGGTCGCTTTCTTCGGACAAACGCAACCAGATGCGCCGCCTGCGTAAGTGGCAAGAGCGCATCCGCACCAAAGACGCCGGCGAGCGCAACCTGCAGTTTGCACTCTCCGAGACTGACCGGATGGCGTCCTCACTCGGCATTCCCCGTTCGGTGCGCGAGGTCGCCTGTGTGATGTACCGGCGTGCACTCGACGAAGACCTCATCCGCGGGCGCTCGATCGAAGGCGTCGCGACCAGCACCCTCTATGCCGCCTGTCGGATGGAAGGCATCCCCCGCTCGCTCGAGGAAGTTTCCGGCGTCTCACGCGTCGAGCGCAAGGAGATCGGCCGCACGTATCGGTATGTGGCCCAAGAACTCGGCCTCGAGATGGAACCGGTCAATCCCAAAAAGTACGTGCCTCGCTTTTGCTCGGAACTCGAACTCTCCGAGGAGGTCCAGGCGAAAGCCAACGAAATCATCGATACGACGACCGAACAGGGACTGCTCTCGGGCAAGTCCCCAACTGGTTACGCCGCGGCCGCGATCTACGCCGCCTCACTGCTCTGTAACGAAAAGAAGACCCAGCGGGAGGTGTCCGATGTTGCGCAGGTAACCGAAGTGACGATCCGCAACCGGTATCAAGAGCAGATCGAAGCGATGGGGATTCACGAGTAAGCGGTCGTCGGCGCTCGAGTCTCGACGGCGGACGCGACACAGGCTGATACTGTTCTTGATCGCTGACAGTGTCGTGACTGTCTCTCAGACGAGTCCTCGAGAAATGCGCTGGCCGGGAATTGAACCCGGGCTATGAGCTTGGGAAGCTCATGTCCTACCACTAGACCACCAGCGCGCGATCCGTTCGAGTGTACCCGCCGATTACACTTCAACGTAGCGCTCTCGAGCACACATCGAAATCGGTCGTTCGACCACTTTTTCGCAGGGAGGGGAGCCTATTAGGCACCACCACCCCTAGCCTGTCACATGATCGACCTTCGCTTTTCGGAGGCAGAACTCGAGCAACAGCGCGACCACATCACGGGGTTCATTCGCGACCAGGTCGAGGCTGCGGGTGCCGACGGCGTCGTCCTCGGTTTTTCGGGTGGGATCGATAGCACGCTAACTGGCCATCTCGCCGTTGAAGCGCTTGGGGCAGAAAACGTCCACGGGCTCGTATTGCCGGCACACGTCAGCAGCGAAGAACACATGAGCGACGCCGAGCGGGTCGCCCAGAATTTGGAGATTACCTACGACGTGATCGAAATCGAGCCGATCGTCGACTCGTTGCTATCTGTCTACCCTGAAGCCGAGGGTGACCACGAAGCCGTCGGCAATGCCCGTGCCCGTGTTCGGGCGGTGCTCAACTATCTCGTCGCCAATCACGAGAGCCGGCTGGTGTTGGGCACCGGCAACCGCAGCGAGGCCGCCGTCGGCTATTTCACCAAGTACGGCGACGGCGCGGTCGACTGTCACCCGATCGGGAACCTCTACAAGGCACAGGTTCGCCAGCTTGCCCGCCACGTCGGCGTCCCCGAGGACCTGGCAGAAAAGACCGCGACCGCCGAGCTGTGGGCCGACCAGACCGATGAGGACGAACTAGGAATCAGCTACGAGACACTCGACTCGATTCTGGCGGCCCATATCGACGGCCCGCTCTCGGTGGCGGCGACTTGCCGGCTGCTTGAGGTCGACGCGGAGACGGTCGAGCGGGTTCGCGGGATGTACGACGGCAGCGAACACAAGCGTACGGTGCCGCCGGCTCCAGCGCCACTCGAGTAATATCGACCGGGGCCGGTCCGGTTCGCTCAGCGAGACGTTCTCTGCTCGTCACTGAGGTCGCTGTGCGTGCGAGTTGTTCGGCTCCTGTTCACTCGAGCACGGCATCGATATCGTCGGCGTGGGCGGCGACGAGATCGGCAAAGGCTGCGGCCTCGCGTCGCTCTTGTGTCGCCCGCTCGCTGTCGTCACGGAGCCGTCGTTTCAGGACCGGCAGCGTGTCGGTGGCGTTTGCCGCGATCTCCTCGGCGACCGACCGTGGCTCGTCCTCGATGCGCGAGATCACGCCCATTCGGAGCGCTTCCTCGGCATCGATCGATCGCCCGGTGAGTGCGAACTCGAGGGCGTCGCCCTCGCCCATGACGCGTGGCAGCCGGACGGTCCCGCCCCAGGCACCGAACAGCCCGAAGCTGACGCCCGGCTCGCCGTAGGTCGAGTCGGGTGTGCCGATGCGGACGTCACAGGCCAGCGCGAGCTCGAGGCCGCCACCGCGTGCGGGGCCGTCGATCCCGGCGACGACGATCGCCGATGTGTCCTCGATCGCGCGTGCGACGCGCTGGCCCAGTCGCGCAAACTCGGCTGCACGGTCGCGATCCCCCTCGAGGGCTCCAACCGCGTTCAGGTCCGCTCCCGCCGAAAAGGCCGGCCCGCGCCCGTGGAGATAGACCACCGGCTCGTCGGCGTCGTCGACTGCCGTCTCGAGCGCGGTGAGCCCGTCGACGGTGAAGGCGTTGCGCGCCTCGGGGCGGTCGAGCGTGATCGTCCGAATCGATCCGTTCGTGTCAACGTCGATCATAGTTGCAGTCGATCAGGCGTTTCCAAAGGTCTTTGCCTACTCCGTCGTAACCCCCCGCTAATGGAGAAGGCCGACAGCTGTCGGCGTGCCGCCGTCGAGGCCGTCGCGGACGTCGAACCACCACGGTTGTACGAGTACATCGAATCCGTCCTCGACCGGGCATCGATGGTTCCCGCAGCACTCACCTTCGAGAGCGCTGTGGCGATGGCTCCCGAGGGCCACGCCCTCGAGGACGCTGAGGGCCGCTGCCACGACATCGAGCCCGAAGCTGGGACCCACCACCAATCACATGCGTCCGACCGCGATCACGACCCCGAGAGCATCGTCACGCACGCCGCCGGCGTCCAGCTCATCTACGAGGGGCTCCGACTGACGCGGTCGCTCGCTCACGACGAACCGTGGACGGCGACCGACGCCGATGCCAGCGATGCTGACCTCGCGATCCTCGCGGCCGATATCCTCGTCGCACGCGGCTTCTACCTGCTGGCTCACACCGACGCCGCAGGGAAAGCCGTCCGCACGGTCCAGTCGTTCGGGCGCGACCAGACCTGCCGCACTGAACTCGAGGCCGAGACGGAGGCAGATATCGGGACCGACAGCACCGATCCCGAATCGATCGACACCAATCTCGAACGCGACGTGCTCGAACTCGCCGTCCGCACCGGCGCTGTCGCTGTCGACGAAACCCCGTCACCCAAACTGCTCGCCGTCGCCACGGACATCGCCGACGCGACCGGCACCTCGTTCCCGCCGGTCACGGAGTGTCTGACCGATCTCGAAGCGAAGGTCCGCGAACAGTCGCTCGAGGACTCAACGACTGATCGAGCGACATCGGCGACGGATCACTGATCGTATTTCTCACACCGGCTGACTCGAGTTCGTCACCGATCGCGCACTGACGTGCGATCGCCGCTGCAATGACGGCCAGTGGCGACGATAGATACTGGGAGCTCGCTACGCCATACCGACGCATAGCCCGTCCGAATCGAAACCCATAAAGACGGCTCCGAACAACGAAGAAGTACGCGCCTGGGTAGCTTAGCGGTAAAGCGCGTCCTTGGTAAGGACGAGAGCCCGGGTTCAAATCCCGGCCTAGGCTTTCCCTGCTTTCTGGCGAGGACGTTTCCCACTGTGCCCTTACTGATCGTCTTCGAGCGTCTGTTCAATAGCGCAGCCCCTCTTCGTTGCCCCGCTTGGAAAGCTAGGAGAGGACGGGCCTCAGAAACGGGCGGGATGTCGATACGAGCGCTCGAGGGCGTCGACGGATCGATCGTTGTGTTTTCCTCAACGAGGCTAACAGACGGATAGTAACGACCGGACGGTGAGACGGAAGCGCACATGCTCGACGATTCTCGACGAGCGTTCCTGAAGACGCTCGGTCTTGGAGTCGGTGCCACAGGCGTCGGCGGTATCGCTGTTGCTCAGGAGACCACCGGAACCGATCAGTGGGAGCAACCTCGCGGCTGGACGACGTTTCGGGAGGGGCCACAGCGAACAGGTGCGATAGCCGAGGCCGGCCCCGCTCCCTACGCGACCACCGACTGGTCGCTCTCCCTTGACGGCACGATGCGTACCGGTGGTCAGGATACGCTGCCGAGCCGGTTCTCGCCGATGGCACGCTGTATCTTGCAGTGGCGACGGAGACCGGGACCGACGACAGTACGGGATACGTCTCTGCGTACGATTCCACGACAGGCGACCAATTGTGGACGCGAACTGATCTCCCTGCGCCCCGAACGCCCGCAGTCGGCGACGAGATGCTCTACTTTGCGACGAAGCCACCAAGTATCTCTCAAGACGGTCAGGGCGGCTTCGTCGCGCTCGATGCCGACACCGGCGAGACGAGCTGGTACAGGGATGATAACTCGGACTGGGCCGATCCCCTCCTCGCGGCGGGGAACCTCTACACGTCGCGTCTCGGTCGGTCGGACGATGGTCGGAATGTCTGTCGACTCGATCCGAGCACCGGAGAAACAGTCTGGAAAATCGACGCTGTTGGTGGCCAGATCAGCTACGCCGACGGAACGCTGTTCGTCAGTACTGGGAGCGCGTTAGACGCTGCTGACGGTTCTGTGCAGTGGAACATCTCCACCGAGGCCGGCGGGGATGCCACGGTCCAGACCGTGCGTGATGGACGCGTGTTCGGCGTCGAACGTGGTACGGGGGAAACCGAGTACGGTATCCAGTCACGGTCGGCAGCTGATGGCACGCTCCGCTGGATGTACTCCTTCGTCGGCGACGAGGACGACGAATACATCAGTCGACTCGCGGTCGATGACGAGCGCGTCTACTTCGTAACCCACGTGGGCGATCCGACGAACGCCGGTGGGCGGAGCGCGACGATCACGGCACTCGCGGCGGAAACCGGAACGCTGGAGTGGCGTTACGAGACGGATGCTTACCTCGCCGGCGATCCGACGGTGGCCGACGGGACACTATACGTCGGTGGCAAGTACGGACCCGCGTCGAGCCCCGAGCCCGAAGTCCCGGCTTACTACAAGGGACTCGTCTTCGCACTTGACGCGGCGTCTGGTGAGTACGAGTGGGGATACGTACTCGAAGCGGGAACACCGCCGGAACGCCTGTCGTCGTCGATGAAACGGCATACACGGCGACGTACGACCCCACCGAACTCGAAGCCGAGTACGTCGATGCGACCCTCTTCGCCCTCGAGAGTAGTGCCGATCGGCCCGATGCCGCTCATCGGCCAGGGAACGACGCCTGCTGACGAGTTGACCAATCTTCGGCTCGAGTGTGCTGTACCTGCTGGCTGATCGCTTGTGACACTCGCAGCGCTGTGGTATCGTGGTGATCTGAATGCCGAACTGTCCGTCGTGTAACGGCCCTGTCTCGTACGATTTCGCGTCTGCACGGTGATGGTGACACCGTCGACTGGTGTCCACGATGTCGAGACAGGCGGTGAGACCGCCCAAAACGAGCGTTACCGGTCGGTCAACAGGCGACGCAGGATGTCACCGTAGGCGGGGCGAGTGATCAATACCCCGATGAAGACGCCGAGGATGGTGATGATCGCGAATCCGCGGAGATCGCCGAGGCTCAAGACGGCAAGCGGCGAGAGGGCCACGACGGTCGTCGCCGCGGCGGCTCCGATGACCCAGAAGGCTTTGCGGAACCGCGACTGGAAGACCCGTTCCGAACTGACGTCACCCTCGTCCATCACTTCGTCGGCGATGATCACGAGGTCGTCGACCCCGGTCCCGACGACGGCGATAAACCCGGCGACGTGGGAGAGATCCAGCGGCATACGTATCAACGCGGCGAATCCGAGCAAGACGACGACCTCTGCCAGTGCCGTGACGATCATCGGCAGGGCGACGCGCGTGTCCGTATAGCGTGCGTAGACGACGCCGCTGACGGTAAACACTGAGAGAAGCCCGATCAGCAACGAGTACTGTTTGAACTGGTCGGCGTGGGCCGCTTCGATCGAGTAGACCTGACTCTCACCGAAATCAAGCGGTGCGCGCAGGCTGCCGGCTTGCAGATTGACCGAGAGCGACTGGGCGTCCTGTTGGTTCTGAGCACCCATCTGGAAGATGGGGTCGTTGGCCCACTCTTGGCTTTGCATCGTCTCGGCCAGGCTCGAGCCCATGCTGTGTGCGGCGACGGGCTTGCCGTCGGTGACCGTCACCAGACAGTATTGATCGTTCTCGTGGTCGAAGTCGACGGTCCCGTTGGTGGTATCAAGACTACACCGGCCCATCCCTTCGCTCGGATCGGTGAAGCCCTGCTCGTTCATCTGCTGTTGGAACCCGGGTGCGGCGTCCTCGCTGACCTGAACCGGGACCACGTAGCCCTGACTTGCCTGTCCCGGCCGCGACTGTTCTTGTCGAGGTGGGTCGACGCTGGCGATGTCGTCGCCGGTCAGCACCGTTTCGTTGGTCTGGTTCCCGCTTTCGGTGGGATAGTAGGCGACGACCTCGACGACGCCGCGCTCTGAGAGGATGGTGCGGAGTTCGTCGGAGCCCATGTTGGGCACTTCGACGACGATATAGTGGTCGCCGTTCGGCGTCGTCTGCTCGTAAACTGTGCCACCGGAGAGCCCCGCAGCGTTGATCTTCGTTTGGATCGTCTCGATGATCTGATCGCGGGTCCGCTGGCTCACGCCGTCGCGGATATCGTCTTCTGAGACGTCAGCGCCTGCCGATTGCAGTGCCGCAGCGAACTCCGCTTGGCTGACGTCGTCGGTGAACACCTCCGCGACGACCGTTCCGTCGTCTTGGACGTGGACGCTGGCGTTGGCCGGTTCGAGGCCGAGTTGGTCCGCCCCGTCACCGCGGAGCGCTGCCTCGAGTTCGTCGATCCGATTCTGGTCGACTTGCCCGTTGTCGCTGACCGCGTCAGGTGCGACCCCCTCGGCGGTCATCCCCGTGACGGGGGCCCGCAGCCGGGTCCCGCCCTCGAGGCCGAGGCCGAACTCGAGGTTCGTGGGGCTCTCCTGGAGGCTCTCGTTTCCGGCGACGCTGTTGTCGGCGACGATACCGCCGGGGATGAACAGGGCGACGACGGCAAAGCCGACGAACGCCACCAGCAAGAGCACCCGCCAGTTGGACTTGACGGTGCTGATCGGATTCATGAGCGGACCCCCTCGAATTTGTACCAGCGAAGCAGACTCAGATTCAACATGTAGGTGTTCATCAGGTCAGCTGCGAGGCCGACGAACAGGATGATACCGATCGATGCCAGCAGGTCGATGCCGAACAGAAACGCCGCGACGCCCATCACGAGCATCGCGACCATCGACGTGACCGTCATCGTGACGCCAGTGCGCATCGCGCGGTAGGTACTCTCATAGAAGTCACCGCTGCGGCGCAGGACGTGGTTGTTCAACAGGATGTCGGAGTCGACGGAGTAGCCGATCAACATCAGCAGGCCGGCGACCGTCCCAAGCGAGAGCGGAATCCCGACGAGTCGCATGAACGCAAGCGGGATCATGAGGTCCGAAAACGCCGAGATGACGATCGCGATCGAGGGGACGAACGTCCGAAACAGCAGGAAGGCGATCGCGCTCATCCCGACGAAGGCAATGACGAGTCCCATGAGGGCCGTCTGCTGGCTTCCCTGGCCGAAGCTCGCCGACGTCGACGAGATCGATTGGACGATCGCGCTGTCGCCGTCTTGGGCCAGGTTCGATTCAGCCTGCTCTCGTAGGGACTGAGAGTCGGTCGAGGCGAACTGCACGATATACTGGTTCTCGCCGCCTGCCCCAGTCACCGATTCAGGCTGTTGATCGAACGCCGACGAGATCTCGTCGGCCGACGCCGTCGTCTGGACGGTCAGTTCCGTCCCACCGGCGAAGTCCATCCCCAGCGGCACCGGCGTGCCGTACACGAGAAACGATCCACTGAGGACGAGCAATGCAACCGCGAGGACCGCGAGCGGAACCGCCGCGAGTTGGCGGTTACTGTACCGGTTGTATTCGATCTCCGGTACGTCGAAATACGCCATATATCGCTTCTCTTGCAGGCCCCCGAAGTAAGCCTTCTCCATTTCGACTCCCTTTCATCGCCGCGTGTCAGCGAATCGACTCCGACGGCCCCGCCACTCGCGACGACGACCCACTGGCTCAGTCCGGTAGGTATCGGACGCTCATCACGCCGTCGGCTGCCGAACATCGCACCTCTACGCGAACCGCTTCGAGTCGGGCCGCCCGCGCGATCGTCTCGTCGTCCTCGAGGACGTCCTGGGCTGCTGCCTCGAGGTCGTCTTCGGGGAGACAGAACACATGCAGTTCACCCGTCCCGGCGCGCTCTTCTTGGATCAGGTCGCCGACCTCGGCGTCGGCTGCCAGCGCCTTTTCGTGCTGGGTCGGCTCGAGATCGCTATCGACCAACTCGATCGAGCGCCGTTCCGCGACGTCGATCACTTCCCACGCAATCTCCAGGGGCGGTTCCGGTGCGACGGTCGCCTCGAGGACGTCGTAGACCTCGAGGTCGGGATTTGACGCGAGGGGGTGGACCTGTGCGGTCTCGACGTCGCGGACGACCGCCGACTCTGGCTCGGCGTGCGTGACGACGAACGTCCCCGTCTTTTCGCTCATGGGCGCTCGTTGGTGGTGGATGGATTTCGGGGTTTCGGCTTTGGGTCGTGTGGCTGTGCGAGCGCCCACCTACTGCTACGGTGGCACAATAGCGGCGATCACCGTGGAACGCAGCACGCACCGCTCTCGATCGACTCGGGGTTTCGCAAAACGGTAATGGGGGGTGGGGGATACCTCCGGATGTTCCGGAGGCAATTCATTGTTTTCGGTAATTCCTGTTAGTTGTTACGGTACCTATCATTCGGCCAACAGGGTTATTTCAACACACTGCAAATCCGTAGATGGCGGAGGGATCATTCCGTCAATGCGAGATCGACTCCGATCGACTTCGAGACAGACGGACTCTCTCCGCGCACCTGGGATCGATCCACCGTCAATAGCCACATCATCACCGATCCCAGACCCACCCGATTGATACATTTCCTCTCGGATGGGGGCTCAAACGCTGGCCTCTGGCCGGCGTTTCTCGAACGAAAACCGAACTCAGTAGTGACGACACGCGCGGTTTCAACATCGAACGGCACCGTTCGCGTCGACAGCGTCTCGGCAGCTCCCAGCGCTGCTTGCGTGTGAGTTCATCGCGCTCGAGGACCTGGCGGGCAGCCTGGACGCACTTCGGAAGCGAGCTACGGGATATAGAGGCCGAAATCGAAGGAATCCCTCCGACGAACTACCGATACAACACGAAAGAGGCCAGCGATTGGAGTTGGTCGGATTACGGAGAGGAAACCGACGATATGGAGGCCGACGAATCGGCCCGAATGACGGCAATCTGGACGGTGATCCAGTGCAAACAGGAGGGAATGAGCGACCGTGAAACCGCCAAATTCGTGCCGTACAGCCATGAATGGGTCAATTCTCGATGGAAGGAGTACCAGAAAGAAGGAAAGCACACAGAGGCACTTAGCAAAGTCGAGGAGAGAATCGCATGACTGCGTCGGGTTGCATAGGTGGTAAGCGCATTCACATCCCCTTTAGTCACAGCCCACAGCCTGCTCCGCTCCCGATGGGCGCGCGGCTTGGGGGCAGCGGAGGCGTATATATAACAGCGCGCAACGCGCGTGGTGCGCGTGAATTGCTCGAAACGAGCCAACCACTTTGGGACGGCCGTCGAGAAACGGATGGCCGAGAAGCGACGATTCGATCTCGAGCGGGCACGACGCGAGGTTCGGCAACGGGACTCCCGTCGAGATCAAATCAACGATGCACAAACACGCCAACGGCCAGCCCGGCAACTGGAAGGTCTACCGGAAATACCATGAGAAGTTCCGGCGGCACGACGGCTGGTACTGTTTTGTCGTTTACCGGCCACATGGGCGCTCAGGACTGACGATCCTCCAGAACAAGATGGTCCGCTCGAGCGATCTCCCCTTGCTTCGGTGGCACGGTGGTGGCGATCACCGCGGAACCGAACAAGCGAAGATTTCGATCAGTGCTATATTTTAGCGATCTGTCTTACTTCAGCGATTTTATAGCACATAGGTAATTTTTTCGAAACATGAATCGGCGAACTGCAGGTGTTATAATTGGAATGTTGACAGTGGTTTGTCTTGGACTTGTATTTTCCATCGTATATCCGCCCTCAACTACAGAGTTAGACTATCGTGATCCGTTCACTTCTCCTGAGACCAGTGAGTATGAACTGTCCGGTGAAATAGTCGTTGACGGAGAACTACTGGTCGAATTGGAGGCGACCGTGACAGCCAATGGATCGCGGTATCGGTCTATAGGGTCAGATGAGGATCTTACTGAGTCGTATCAAGAATCTCCTGGCGAAGACAAATATATACGAATGAAGGTAAGAGACGGTTCAGTTGACCAGCGAATAGAGCAGATAGAAAACGACGATGATCGGAAATTGATTCGTGAAGATCGCGCCGATGAAGAAGTTATCCTTGTGATATTAGAAAACACGACGGAAGATCAAGCGGATAATATCATAACAAATATAGAACTATTCACCAACGTCCTCCAAAGCACGAAGTATCGGCAGGTAGATGAAACGGCCGAGAACCGCGTATACGAGCCTCAAGACGGATGGTTTGGTGGCCACCGTTTTCGCCCTTACCGAATTACTGATTCAGCCGGTCAAGTGATCGTTGACAAAGATTCGTACGAAGTCAAATCCGCAAACGTCTCTTGGGATCGCACCTCGGATACCGAAACCTACGCTCAGTACCTAATAAATAGAGTAATTGCCGACGAAACGGAGACCATAGATCTGAGATTCGAATCAGACACAGATGTCGCCGAGACGGAAGTCCCTCAGTGGGTCGAAAATGCACAAGAGGAAGCTAAATAAGAGAGATTTTGCGTTATAGACGCGAGATCAGTCTCTTTCTATAGTTACCGACTGTTGAACCTCAAAGCTCGTCACCTTCGTTGACAGCGTCTCGGCGATCTCTTGGCGCTGCTCGTGAGTGAGATCGTCGCGCTCGAGGACCTGTTTTGCGCTGTGACGAGACGAGGGACATCTTCGCAGGCCGAGACGACGGCTTTCGTCTTGTTACAGTCGTAGAAGTCGGCTGCTCGCTCGATTGCATCCTCGCGATAGGCGTAGTTGCCATCGTCTCGAGCAGGTCGCTTTCGCGTTCACAGAGCGCCCTGCCGGATTCGAACCACGCCGACGGCTCGCTTCGCTCGCCGTCGTCTCGTTCGAACCGGCAGGACAGCATGTACTCGCGGCTCACGAGGTGTTCGCCGCGAGAAACATGGGCCCTGCCGGGGAACATCCAGAATCTTCGGGGCCCTCAGCCAGCTGTTGGTAGACGTGAGAAGCGCTCAGAAGCGCGTTTAGAAATCGCTCGTCATCGGCCTTCAGTGAGAGATCATGACAGACAACCTCGAACCCCTCGCACCAGCAAAGGGGATGCAGATGTACCTCGACGAACGGAGTCACGAACTCGCGGACGCGACGATCCAATCTCACCGGTATCGGCTCAAGCAGTTCGTGCAGTGGTGTGAAGAAGACGGTATCGACAATCTCAACGAGTTCACTGGGCGAGACATCCACCGATTCCGCGTCAAACGCAGAAACGAAGACGAGCTCGCAACTGCCAGCATGAAGGGGCAGCTCGCTACCCTGAGAATGTTCTTCCGCTTCTGTGCCACGATCGATGCAGTCGAACCAGGACTCGACGAGAAGATCATTCTTCCAACGACGACCGAGGAGGATGCTCGCTCCGAATTGCTGAATCCTGAACGAGCTCAGAAGGTACTCCAGTTTCTTGACCAATACCGCTACGCGCGTTTAGAACATGCGCTAATAGAGGTCCTCTGGCACACTGGGCTTCGTATCGGCGCAGCGATTGGGCTCGATATTGGAGACTACAACGCTGACGAGCAGTACCTCACACTTGTCCACCGACCCGAGGAGGGGACCTCACTCAAGAACGGGCGAAAGAGCGAACGACTTGTCGCACTGAGTGATCCAGTCTGCGAGGTATTAGATGACTGGCTCTCGGTCAATCATCCGAGGGTCGTTGATCAGTACGACCGAAAGCCGCTGTTTGCGACGAAAATCGATCGCTTGAGTCGGACTCGTGGTCGGACGATTATCTACCAGTACACGCGCCCGTGCGTCTACACCGATAGCTGTCCTCACGATCGGGATCTGGACAGCTGTGATGCCCTACCTACTGAGCATTCACACGCGTGTCCTTCCTCGTTGAGCCCTCATCCAGTCCGACGGGGCGCTATCACCCATTTTCTCAAATCTGACGTTCCTGAAAATATTGTCAGCGACCGAATGGATTGCAGCGAGGCGGTTCTTGAACGCCATTATGACCAGCGATCAGATCGTGAGAAACTACGGCAGCGACGACGCTATCTCCCTAATAATTGAACCTTGGACTGAATTGGTTTAATGACTATCCTACGATTTCACCAATTTGCGATCCTGCTGACTGGTGTGGGGCTATTTACAGTTGGCGTGCTTGGCATTACGGGCAACTTCTCAATATAGACGGTATTGATGCTACTGATCCTCACTGTGGTGTCATTGGTGTCGTTTTATTTGGGGCAAATTTCTGCGTCCCAATACCGCCAGTGATCAGAGCTATCTGTTATGTGTAGATCCGTATTGACAGATGAGAAATCTACCAACCAGAGTACAGCTACAAAGAGGCGTGATGAATTGAGGTGCATATTCAGCACAGAAAGAAGAACCACGACAGCCCAGATATCGCCGGGACCGGGGGCGAGCCCTCGATCCCTGGCAGAGGGAGTTGGCAGGTAATATCCTCCTCTAAATCATTTACATCCGGGTCCGAAATAAAAGCGTCTGGCTGAGGGAGATTGAACACATCCACACAACCAGACATTTTCCTTATCAGACCAACGCTTTAGCTTCAACTCTCACACCAGTCGGGAAGTACCGATATTTGGTATACATCTAAGACAGAGGATTAATAGACTGTTTGTTCTAAGAACACCCATGAATGCTACAGAAATAAAGCAGACACTTGAGCAGATACGTGACGCTGATGAGACTGGTACTTCTACAGAGTTTGCCCGAGAATCAATTACCCAGTTTCTGACCGCACTTGGATATGAAGATGAGAATATCCACTGGGAAGTTGCACTACCTTCAGAAAAGTCCGATAGTGGTCGGTATCGGCCGGACGCTATTATTGCAAAAAGTTCGGATACCCGTCCTTGGCTCGCAATTGATTCATATAATTTTGTAAACCAGGATCCCCCCACATATGGGAAACTAGATGGATATGGCCAACGGAGTGAAACATTCGAATATTTAACAGATATTATGACTACAAATGCATCACTAAGTGTGGTCATATCTGATGAAATTATAGCATATTCTGTCAATTCAAAGAATATGGATGGATTTATTTCAGACCATACACAGATAAAACATCTAGATGATTTAGATGAGTTCATAGGAGATATAATAGACAAACTGTCTCCACCGGACAGTTTACCTACAGAACAAACGGACTGGGATATTTTTGGACCATCAAAAATTGAGTCAGATTATTTTGAAATGTCGTTAGAAAGTTATGAATCTGGTCTTGAAGCGACAATATCTGGAGTAGGTAGTAAGGATAAAGAAGATAAGCAAAGCACTAATAACAAGGGAGATTTATTAGAAAATCTAACTAAACATATAATAGGGTCAACAAGTGGTGTTATTGTGAGAGAATCGAATAGATATACTAAAAGAGGAGAATATGATCTAATATTAGAGAGGAACGGAGAAGAAGCACATCCTGTGTTTGATGAATTTGATCGGTTTATACCAGTTGAATGCAAAAACGTTCCAGACGATTCTGTTGGGACAGACGACGTGAATCATTTTATACGGAAGGTGAGATGTAGTGGATGCAAAGCTGGAATCCTAGTGACTACAGGAACAGTTTCAGGAGATCGTGGTAAGTATGCTTTATCTAGCATTCGTGATTCTTTTGAGAATCAGGGAATAACGATAGCAGTCATAAGAAATAGCGAACTTCAGGAATTAAAGACCGGGAGGACTTTCCCTGAGCTCCTTGACGATTGGATTTTCGATTTACGATTTCCGAAATGATACAACTATAATATGGGGTTGGGATAGAATCAGCCTCGTAGTGAGGGTGTCATAGAATATTTCCCATACAAAACAGGAATCGCTCAGTTCAGAGGATGTGTTCAGCACCTCGTTCCTGTCTGATTCTGAGTAGATGATTGCCCGATGTGATACAGCATTCAGACGCATTTGACGAATTAAGTATTTGTAGCAATATATGCGAAAACACCAGCCAGAACGATCAGAACTAGCATTTGTACTGTGATTAACAGTAGCCGTTCTTTGAGCCCTGTCCAAAAACTGTCCCACTCAGATGCCATACCAGCATGTAATCATTAGATTACATATAAATATTGCTAATAAATATGTATTCAGTTCCTCACGGCTGATTCGGTTATGAGACTGTGGAATAAACACTGTGATAAGAGTTCTATGACACCCTATCGTAGTGCTAAGTTCGGGCTGCTTGGATCACCTCCCCTTTCAGTCCCCGTCTAGTTTAGCACCTCCGCTGGCGGTTGTCCGTTGAGTGATTGGTGTGGTCGCTGGGCACTGCTAGATTGAACCCCTCTGTTTGAGGGCTTCAACTGGCGGTTGATTGTCGAGTGCTTGATGACTGCGGTGGTGGTTGTAGTAGGCGGTGTAGGCAGTCAGCCAGCGCTTGGCGCTGGTCTGACTGCCGTTCCATGTTTTGTGGAACCGCTCGATTCGCATCGTATAGGTCTGAAAGAACTTTTCAACGATGTTGCGGTCAGTGTAGTTGAAATCGCCGTTGAGATTAGTTCGAGCAAGGGCAGTCAGGTAGCCCATGCCATCAACGAGAAACTCCGCGTCTGCGACGCGGTGTTTCTCTTTCAGCTCCTCTAAGAACTGTTCAGCCAGGATCTCGGCCCCTGTGCTTCGAAATTCGTGCATGAGCACGACTTTCGAATCGACATCAATTGCAGCGTAGAGCCACGCTTTCTCTTCGTTCCCGAGTTGAATCTGTTTCTCATCGACCGCAACACGGTCCAGCTCTGCTGTGAAGTCTTGCTCGTAATAATCAGCGTAGGCTTAGTACCAGTGCTGAATCGTAGCTCGGCGTCGTTCGACGCCGAACCACTCACAGAGGTCTCGACATTCCGCTAACGAGGCTGCTCCAGCATGGGCAGCGCACGCCAGCCTGATCAGCCAGGCTGGCGTGCGCGTCCGATCGCTATCCAAAAATTCCACATCAGAAGAACCCGTTACATCGACTTGGAGTTCTTCGAGCAGCATGTTCCCACTTCCCTCGAAGAACTCCGCTCAGTTCAACCTCAATCTAGCAGTGCATAGACGCGAAAAAGTCCGTCTAAACAGGAAGACAAACGAGATAGCTCTGGTGTGCAAGAACTCCACCACTATCCGCATATCCATAATTTCATAATATTCTGTTGAGGGATTATCAATATGGCTGAAAGTGGAATTGGAATAGGGAATATACTCTCCGGGATTATCGGAGCCTCAGCGGTCATCATCGTAGCGTACTTGCGTGAATATTTGAGGAAGCGCACAAAAAGAAGAAAGATACGAAGTGCTCTGTACGCTGAGATACAGGCAACGAACACCTTGGGCGCGGCTGAAGATATGCTTGACAGCGCCTCTGGATCCTATTTTTACATAGAACATGACTTCATCCCCACCAATGTTTATCAATCTAATTTAGCCGACATAGGTCTGCTCTCAGAGGATGAAATTGAAAAGGTAGTTGAATACTACACTAATGCATTAATTGCTAAAGAAGAACGGGCGGGCTGCTCGAAAGTAGAAAACGACGATGATGCGTCTTTGGAGCAGAGAATGTCAGCTGCGGGTACGTTCAAAAGCACTATATCGTATTTACAAGACGCTCGTCAGGAAGCCATGGAATCGCTTGAGTGTCATATGGACACTCCCCCAAATGACGAGGAGAGTAGTGGTGATGAAACTCCTAACGAAAGAAAAGAACCGCAACAGCAGGAGGATTCCCCGTCACCGTCTGGAGCTAAAGAATTAGCTCAGATTTTACTTCACCCATGGCGTAATGCATGGCAGCGCGCGTCTGCTATAGAATCTGTACTTGCATTTTTGCTAGTCCCTTCCATACTCACTGCTGTAGAAGCGAGTGTAGATTCCCAAGCATGGGCGCTACCCTTGTCTGCTGAATCAATCCTTCAGCCAGAGGTTTTGCCCCTCGCATTTACTTCTTCATATGTCCACGCCGGCCCATCTTTCCTCTGGGGAAACGTTCAAGCGTATCTCCTCATCATGTCAGCATTGTTCCCGTTGGCAATCATTGCAGGATACAAGCGAGAACTCCTCGCCATCTCGCTATTCAACCTTCTGATTGTTCCGTTCTTAGCGAGTTGGGTGAGTCTAATTCTCCCAGGAAGATTCGCATCTGGATTCTCCGGCGTTAATGCTGCCTTCTTGGGGACTCTGTTTGTCTTCTTATTTGTGGCATGGGGTTCAGAAGAGGAAACTGTCACCCCTATCTGGTCATTAGTTCCCGGTCTGATTTCTCTGTCGATCGCCTTCGGTTTCGCTTCAATTGTATCACCACGGCTCCCCCTCCTTACGGAATATGTTGCAGGATTTGGAATCGTCGGTACAATACTTCTGGTTTATTTCTTCCGACGCATCGGGTTCAAACCCCTTCAGGTGTTTAGCCCATATCGGAATTCGGTATTGTTCTGGGGAGTGTTGATTAGCGTAATCGGGTTTGCAGGCTTATTTTTGGTAGTATCGCCGTCCACCAACGTGCTAGCTCACCTGACAGGATTTTATGTTGGTTTCTTTATTCCCTTTTCCCTTCTGACGGGGCGCACCCTTAACAGGCCAATTGTTGAGAATATTAAGACAATTATAAATAACATCTAAACTGCTCAGATACCCAATCGGTAGATATTCTTCCGATAATAGGAATCGGCTCGTTCATCGAGCCCTTCTCGACCGAATCACCGCACATGTACTTCACCAGTTCGCTGTTCTGCGCTCGCTCGTCACGCCATGCTGAATATGAGCTGTAGGGCTTGTTTAGACGCGTGAGATCAGTGGTATCAGTGCCTCACAGCTTGCTCGATGTTTCTGACGGCAGCCTTTAGGACGAGTTCTCTGAATTGGCCAAACCACGTTCTAGCCCGCAACGTCTCGCCAAACCGATGTTTCAATACGAAGAATATCGCCTCGACAATCGACCGTCGGTGATAGACATTCTCGTCGTGGCGAGCGTTATGCGCTTTGTCGAGCGCGTAGAACTCTCGATGTTTGATCACTGGTCGGATGCCAGCGTCCCTGAGTTCGTGCCGCAGCGCGTCCCAGTCGTATCTTTTGTCGGCGGTAATCGTGGTAAGCTTGGTGAGATTCTCGTGAGTAGCTGTCGTCCAACTTGTGTATCGTGCGGCTGTTTCATCGAACAATGAACGTCGAGGATGACGCTGGTATCGCAATCGACGAGTGCTGTCGTCTTGATATCGTCAAAGTTGTAGCCGACGCGGAGAACGTAGTGACGGCTGGCTTGATGGCGTTTGAAGACGGTTGCGTCGATCGCCTGAACGTCGCCGAGGTCGTGCAGTGAGACAGACAGCCGCAATAACACCCGCCAGATCCGCATTTTGAGATCTTGTTTCCGCGTACAGACGGTCGTGAAATCCGACAGCTGATTCACAGAAAGTCCGAGTTTCGCGGCGATTCCGGGCATCTCGTGCAGAATGTCGAGCAACAGGCGATATGGCTGGTTCAGGTATTCCCGGAGGCAGTGGATCGAGATAATCACCCAGTCAGCGTAGCCGCCGTCACCCTTCCTGATCGCCGGCGCTGGCTTGCCGATGACAGCGTTCTGGGACAAATCGACACATCGGTCGGTGAAGCGGGCGAGTTGAGACGGCATACTCGCCGCTCCCTCGCTCAATTCCACATAATCCCGGTCAAGACGTCAACTGAGCAGCGTCTAAACACGGCCTGCGCTGTATATTCAGCACGGCCGCTGAAACCTGTCGCTGCTTGAGGATTTCAACAGAGCACCTAGACCAAATTTTCGCACCCCAATACCGAAAGTGATCAGAACTATCTGTTATGTGCAGGCGGAGGCGTTATGGATAGCAACCGCGAGTGAACGGGAAGTGTCTAACTGGGTATTAGCAGGGCTACCAGTTCAACCCAAATGGAGGCGGAGAGTAGTGATCGGAGAGTAGGCCGTTTTGCGCGACTTGGAAGCAGTGTATCCTTATGTACTCGTTCGCGTCACCAAGATCGGGTCGGACCTCAAGTAGTTCATTATCCTGTGCGATAGCCTCTGCGTCTGGATCACCAGCTGGAATGAAGAAGGGAACAACAACGTCCCAACCGTCGGCCACCTCATTTTCCAGATAGCTTTGCAACTTCCGGTTTGCACCAAGGATAGGCCGAACTTCTCGTGGATTCAATCTATTGGAGAGGCGCTTGTCCCTCACGATATAGTTGAGAATCGCTCTCGTGTTGTCTGCCACGGCCGCTGGTGTGAGTCGCTTCTCACCGATGATATCGGTCAGGTTCGACGCTTCCACCTCTGGATGGCAGACTGGCCTGTTACGTAAATCAGTAGTCGCATTGGTGCTGCGCTGCTTGCCGAAGCGGTCACGGAGGTAGTCTTGAATTGCCTTTCTAAGTCCTTCAGTAGAGAACTCGTCCGCCTCGGGAGTGATGATGGTCAAACCACCGCTCCTACCTTGGAATTTGAATGTCTCCGCTTCTGCGAGCGGAGCCACCATCGCCAAGTTCTCCGTCTCCAAATGGAAGCCGTAGGAGAGTAGCCGAGATCGGGACCAACTACCCTTGAGTGGGTTTTTCGCTTTGGCATAGTACTTGCTGTCGAGTACCGCCTCAACTCCCTCATCGGACCGTATCACGTGGTCGGGCTGGCTTCGAAGGGAGATGCTATCATCTTCAAACAACTGGTAGGACTCCTTCTTGATGCTGAAGCTATCCAACCCATCGATCATCGGGTTCCCTTGTAGGTACTCAAGTTCCTCCGTCAGTGCTAGTCCAACGTATTCCTCAAAGAGAGACTCCATCCCGATGATGTACTCCATCAATAGCTCCTCTCGGCCCTGGTCTAAGGGTTGGCCAATCGAAGAGGAAAGGATCGTCTTCGAGATTTCCAGTGCCTGTGCGTAATAGTGGCGCTGTCGGGGAATATCGTTCGTGGTGATCTCTGGTATGTCGCTCAGCGAGACACTCTTCCCCGTAACGCCGCGGCTTTCAAGTCGTTTGATTGCTCGCTCAAGCCGCGAGTATATTCGCGTGTAATTTTGGTTGTCACTCGCACCTGCGTACAAGTGGAACAGCCTCTGTAGCTCTTTCCCAGCACGATAAATCAGATCATTGACTGGAATGCTGTACTCAACGTCCTTTTGAACGAAGACGTGCTTTGGCACGCCTTTCGGGAGATCAAAATTACGAAGGCTGCTGTGTATATCAATCTGGCCTCTCGCGTCCAGTGCCTCTGTTCGTCTACGTTCAAATGAACGGATGAACCCGTGTCTGAAGATATCGTCCAAGCTATTGAGATAATTGACTGCAACAACGATGAATATATCTTCAATTCCGATATCATCTGCGAGGAAATCCCGAATCGGGATGCCCCGATATCTCAGTGATCGGCGATGGTAGCCGACATCCAAGAACATCTCCAAGATTTCTCCCCAGCCGATTTTCGGATCAATCTGGAGCGTCGCGTTTGGTGTGAGATTGACAATCCCGACGATATCTTCTACATCAATGACCAGTTCGTTGTCTCGGACTTCAACGGTGACGACCTTGGGGTCTGAGTTATCATTTGTCGGACTGACCCTTTTAATGTAGGTATTGGCCGCTTCACCTTCGATGAATGCAGCCCGTTTCAGCTGGTCTACGATATCTGGCGGATACTGGCGTACTCTCCGCTTACCTTTCTCCTCGACCTGTAGCCGCGGCTGAAGCGCCCCTTCAACATCCCTGCTCTGCCCCGGTCGTATGCTCATCGGCCGCTGAGTCTCTGTTCTTCGCTTTCGTACCGTTGTTCGGCGAGTTCGATTGCGGGAGTCAAGTCGAACTGGTCAAATTCGTCGTCCAGTCTCCGATAGTGGTTAGGCAACTCTTCGATTTGCGGGAACGTCGCATCATTCAGCAGACGTGGCAGTATGTAGATCTTGAACGCCTCTCCCACAGCTCGCGGGGGGTCGTCTCTGTGTACGCCGACCCCTGGGTCGTCTTCTGGGCCAGGGCTGGATTCAGTGACGGTACCAAGGAAAGCGGCAACGTCACGGTAGTGCATAGGCCCGAACTCGTGGATTCCAGTCCCGTCGTCTGTTCCGTAATTCAGTCCCTCGTAGTCTGCGTGGAACAGATTGACCAGTTGTGATGTACTCAACTGCCCATTCTCAACGTGATGGTTCACCCAACCACTGAACAGTTCTTCTCTGGCAGCCCGATCGTATCCGCCTACCTTTATCATTGCAAACCGGCGGGTAATTGCGTCGTCCAGTTCGTTGACCGTCCTGTCGGACACGTTCATTGTGCAGATAATTTTAACTCTGGAGTCGAGAGTGATCGTTTCTCCAGAGCTCGTCTCGAATAGCGTCTGAGATCGATTTTCGATGGCAGTGTAAAGGGGACCGAAGATTCTAGAGATGTCTGCTCGGGTCAGTTCGTCAATTATCAGCCCCCAGTTCTCGTCAAAATCTTGTGCTTGAATGACGGCATTCGAAACACAACCCGGTTCTTTGACGTACTCTACGCTCTCCCCCGAGTAGTCGGGTGCGATTCGTCCGATGATATCTTGATCCGTCCAAGATGGAGCAGCCGTTTCTATGTCGTAGCCGACTGCCGTTTCCATCGCCAGTTGTTTGGCAAGCGTAGTCTTCCCCGTACCCGTAGGCCCGTACAGCACGACCGGCTTACCCACTGCCAAGGCACCGAGCGCGTTCTCCCACACGGCCTTTGGGACAACCTTGCTCAGATTCCGTGGATCATCTTCGCGGGAAACAACGTCCCTCTTTAGTTCAGCCGATATATGGTTCGAACTTAGGATAGCTTTCCGAATTGGTCCTATCCCCCTTTCGCCGTCGTGGAGAACGTCAACGGGTTTCTCTCCAAATTTCTCGTCCAGTTCGTTCAATAGATATTGTATTGTCTCTGAATCGGTCGCGTCTTCGATAACACGCTGCGCTGTATCCTGATCCCGAGAAATCTCAGAGTTGAGTCGTTTAGCGTCATCAAGTGAGTAGCCAGATGACTCCCCGATACTGCTCATAGGTCTTTATTATCCCACGACGATATAAATGTCAGGAAGAATTTCTTATATATTAGAAGGAACGGACGGACTTTGCTCCACAGAACATCGCTCAAGCTGAGATCTGTCAGGAAATATAATTGTATCGATACGGGCCAGAGGTCATAAGCAGGTACGTGTGATTTCAGAATTTACGATATCTGTCGGCTTCAATCTATTTCGCTTGTCTATCTGCTAATAGAAGTCGGATCTAGAGATTAAACGTCTGGATCCATGGCTGAATCAATCTCAGCAAATAACCGATTAAATGAATCGAGCTGATTTTCGTCAACTTCCGACCGATTCAGTCGAGAAGCGATTCGTTCCGCAATCTGCCGTTTGCGGAGTTCGATCTCACCTCTTGAGTTTTGGATTTCTTCAGCGATATCTGATTGTTCCAAATATTCTACTAAGACTTTGTCAAGCCGTGTTCCATCGTATTCAATACCCCCGATCTCCCAACTCAGTCCGCCAATTTCCTCTACGGAAGCGGGCTCAAAACTGGATTCGAGTTCAGATGTATATTCTTCATACTCTGCGTTGAATTCGGAAACGTATAATTGAGGAACAAACATATCTTCGGTTACGACGTTTTCGCTGCTAGAAGTGTTTTGTAATAAAACAACACGATCTGTTTTAATATCGTGATTATGGTCTCTGATTCTTTCGTACGTGTCTTGGCCTGCCTTGTCACTGTCCAGCATTATTACGTAGTCAATCCCTTCAGCTTCCAGCCAACTTGCTTGCCCCACGACGTTACTGGCTCCACGGACCGGCATAACTGAAACTTCCTGCCACCCAAATAAATCTCTGTCCAGAACTTGGTTGAAATAATTAGCTACCGCAGCTATTACGTAATACTCGGTTGGACCCTCAACAAGGAGTTGTCGGCGGGATACAAAGGGGGAAGAGCCAAGATCAACACCTAATGCATTTCGAAGAGGCTCAAGAGTGTGATTATCCGATTCAAAGATGTCTTCTCTAATTTTTGTACCTCCCCCTGGAGTATCCTCTACAGCACGAATTCGTGAAGGGTAGCGTTTGTCAATTAAGTATGGTGAATGTGAAGAGAAAACTACTTGTTCACTTTCTCCGATCTCATTAACTGATTCAAGCCAATCGCGTTTCCCCTCTGGATGGAGGTAGACTGCGGGATCATCCAAGAGTAGTACCTTGCTTTCATGATCATCGCCGCTCGTTTCCGCGAGCAAATTAATGTAGAACGAGAAAAACCACTGGAAGCCCTCACTCCGTTGTGAGGGATAAGTTAGCGGTCGTTCGTCTACTGCAGAACCTGAGTTTAGTTGATCTTGAATCATCAGGTGGAACGTCTCGTCTGAGTCAACCCAGTTGAGATCAATATTCAGGCTTTTCTGAGACCAAGCTGCGTTCAGTTTATCTTCTATTCTGTTCTGAGCGTGCTCAATCGCATTTGATTGAGCTAACATTGAATCTCCAAAATCATCTAGTGATACCTCACCGATATCTAGAAGATTCTGGAAAGTGTTTCGCTCACCGTTCTTTAATTGGTCAATCGATGCCTTATCGCTAATAAGGTCGTAGCTATCATAATACAATACGTTCGGAGAAGGTAGATCGGGTTCGTCTACATCAACGGAAGCCTCAATTTGCGAATCATAGCTATTGTCGAAGTATTTTGTTCTTGTAATAGTGAGTGGATGTTCAATCTCTTGGGATATATCGGGGTAAAAGTCTTCAACCAGCGATTTGCTAAGCTGGAACCGAAGGGTGATTATGGGTATATCCCCATCAAAATCTGAAGTCGCCTTTGAATTGGAGAGATCCCGATCCGTATACTCATAATCCTTCGAGAAGGAGTTGATCGCTTCTAAAGTAGAGGTTTTCCCACTCTCATTTTTGCCAATTAGGGTTGTCACATTCTCCAACTCGATAAACCCTGTATCTCTGATATTTCTGAAATTTTGGATGCGTATCTCAGATATTTGTATTGCTGGCCCACGTTCTTGCGAAAAAACTTTTTTATTAGACTCTCCTTGGACACTCTCCTCAGTGTCTTCGAAGTCATCCTGAACGATTTCTTCCTCAACGAATTCCAAAGAACTCTGAGTAGATTCTTGATTTGCAGATTGCTCCCCTTCAACTTTCACCAAAGTACTGGAAGATAGAAGGGAATCTAACTGTTTCAGAGACCCTGATGAAAGCTCTAAACGGGTGGGTTTGCTTCCCCGACCAACAATGTATTCGCCGAGTCCGGCACTTTCTGCTGTCTGAAGTATAGTCGTAATTGCCTTCCTCAGGGTTTCATCTTGGTAATCTCTAAAGTTGAACGTGGTTCGTAGCTCCTTGCGGATAGTCGGTGAGTCTATCCAATCTATATCTCCCCCATCCTCACTTGACTCTGCTATAGAAGACCGAAGAATATGCCGATAACTGGAACACCGCTTAATTGCCTCTTTGAATAGGTTCTCTCTCTCTGATTCTTCAGAGGCAAAAGCCAACTCGAACCCATCATCTGTAAGTTTAAAACCCTCTTCCGTCTCTTCAACAAATCCCAGTGCTTTCGCGTATTTCGTAGACCCCCGAACAGATCTTTTTGAAACATCAAGATCATCGGTAAGACTCTCTACCGAATGAGTTCCACCTTTTGAAAGCACGCCTACTAAATCTAGAAGTGCCTCCGGATTTCCGCGAGTAGGAGGAAATTCAATTTCCCGAGGATTGTCCGGTAATTCTTGAGTTGAAGTCAAGTTGACTGATTCCACTTCCGTGTCTTTTTCATTATCTTGACTAGGAGATATTCCATCATCGGATGTGTAGACAACTGGGTCTTCCTCTGAAGTATCCAACTTGAAGAACCCAAACAGAGAGAAGATCTCAATCGCTGTGGAAACACTTCCCAGATTGTCTTTATCGATATCCAACTGACCTGCTACTTTAGTCGAAAGTTCGTCGAGTGTGAATTCTTCGTTCTTAGCTAAGAACTGGGCTTCAGAGAATAGATCATACTCGCTCAGATTTTCCCCAATATTTTTTCTCGCTTGTTCTTTTGAATCACCGACCTTCCTAAAATAGTCAACAACTGGTTTTGACGGAACATACACTCCTGCTTTCTCAGCCTCGATCAAGCTAATATCACTGAAAAACCGAAGGCAACTGGAGCAAGTGGTTTCGTTCAGATTTATTGCAGCCTTCTTATAATGAATCGGTTCTCTCTCTTCATCGTATCTTTTCACTAAATCTTCTAGAGCAGTTAGATGTGCATCAGGACTGAACCTATCAAGGGGAAGAGGTCGGTCAGACATGTGATTGAGATGTGCGATTCTAGGTACATAATGATTGCTAGAAATTCCGACGTGCCGAAGCCGTTTTTTGACCAGTCTTGCTGAGTTATGCCACTACTTGCAGCGTGTGAAGAGCAGTGATTTTACAGCTGATACCGGAACTTCACCGTCTTTCGATCGGTGCGGTTTTCCTTATCTAAACAGTGCTCCCCAGATAGATTCACCAGTCTGGCCAAGATTTTCGAACCGCTTCGGATCGATCTTCCTTCTTTTGCTGCTTCGACCGTGTATCATAGTGTTTTCTCAGTACGTTTTCGGATACGTTGAATCGATCACTGGCCAGATCTCGACGGAGCCCACCGCTTAGCTGATTGACTATTGCACCTCGTCGAATTGCATGCGGGTAATATGACTGTGGGCAGACGTTCGAATCTGGGTCGCAACTGCCATCACAGGTCGGTCCATCAGACGTTTCGGGTGCCCAGTGACAACTCGTTGCTTCGTATATCCATCGGCGCAGTGTTGACCGTGATGCACGTCCATATGACGTTGCGAACAAGGGTCGTCGTCCATAATCGTCGGTGACGTCAGGACGTTCAGTGTCGATGTACAACTGGATCGCTTCTACGGTGCAATCCTTGATCACGATATCGCGCTCACCGTCCCCTGGTGTATCATCATCCTCACTGCCGTTTTTGAGTCGAGTCCCGGTTTCTGGCCGGTGTCGGAATCGAAGTGTGTTGTTATCTGGATCAAAGTCCTGTAAATCGGCCGAATGAATGTCACCGATTCGCGGTCCGCCATTCCAGCCGAGTTCCATCAGAGAGTGCATTGAAGATCCGCGGCGACGTTGCCGCAGTCTTTGGATGCTAGCAGCTGCCGTCTCTTCGGGAATTGTCTCGTCGCGCGCCTTCAGTGAGAGTCCGAGTTCCTTCTTGTCGAGAAGTCGGTAGACTCCCTCCTCGCAGTAGTTTCGCCTTGCAAGCCAGCGTAACCACGCCCGGACATTTTTCGTGTGGGTGAGGATTGTGGCGTCTAGGTCGTACTCCAGTTCGAGTTTGTCTATGTACCCCTCTACCAGTTTTACCGAAATGCCTGCTGGGTGTGTTACGCCGTGATCTTCGGAAAAGTCAATGAAATCCGGGATAGTACGGTGGTACTGACCACGTGTGGCTGGGCTCCGGTTTTTTCGACGAGACAAGTATCGATCAAATTGCTCCGACAGAGTTGGCTGTTTCAGGGGAGAGAGGCCGTTTTCTGGTGTTTCTTCGATCCTGGCTGCTTCTAGAACCTGCTCGATTGTGTCGGGATCATCAATTTGAACCAGTACTTCAGCCAACTCTTTCGTCATAGTTAGTTAACTAGGTCAGCAATAGCACACCACCGAATATCGGAAGGAGTTACGCTATAATGCTCCGGAGAGCGGTTCTGATCTCCTGAACTTTCCTGCTGTACATTGGCGCTATGCGGAGAGTATGTGATAGCGGTTTCACTCTCCTTCTTAACCGATCGGCGAAGGGTGCAACTGCTAGACCTCCCTCGTGAGGATGTAAACAGCGGTCGCCTCCCGTTCTCATGACTCGCCTTTCGTTCATAATCCAAATATATTTTCAGTGGCTCACTCGTTGTTGCCGAGATTTCAACTGAACGCTCAGTAACCAACCCTGCTTGTGATGCCAAGAACTGGTCGGACAATTCAACCTCTACTACTGATTTATCCAAATCAATATTTGACAGATTAATCCTCTGAACAGGGCCTACAGGGCTCATCGTATCGGCCAGGATCTCTGCGAAAACGTGCGTCCGGGACCCGAACCTGCGTTGCCGAAGGTGATCGAACAATGCCTCTACAGTTTCTCTGGTGGTTTCATCAAGACATCGACCCTCATTAATTGGATGCCAAATTCGGTTCTTCAGCGTATCCACCTCTGGAGCGGCCCCCATGTTGAGTTCTGAAGCAATCTGAACCTTCACCAGCTCAGGATCATCCCCTGTGGCAACAGCAAGGTAGTTTGCTACAGTACAGAGGCGACCATATACGGTATCGACGCTATGGTTACTGGAAATAAGGCAATCTTCCACAAAGCACGCTACTTGTTCATCACGCGCGTGCTCGGGAGCGATACCATGTTTCTCACACCAGCATCGATATACGGTAAGATCCCGCTTGTGAGAATGATACGTACTTGCGGGCACGGTCCCGGAAAGGTGATCAAGATAAGTCGTGATTTTAGTTGTCTTGTTCGCTGCACTTGCCATCGTGTTTGAGCCTATGACCAGATACGGACTAGACAGCAGTCAGCATATTTGCAGAAGAATTCACGACAAGTGACGCCCAATCGTACCGTTTGAGGTAGAGTTTATAATAGACAACGTGATTTTCTATCGGGATTGAATTCTACCAGCGCTTCATGGGAGTCCCCTTTCAGTTTGAAGTCACCCTCGTCAATACTCCAAAGCTCGGCTCTTAACCACTTTATCCGATCTTCTATGTCTATATGAGATCTCTTTACAAACCATTAAATCAAGCTCAAGGGCCATGCTCTCTTTCACCTCCTGTGGGGATAATGTTTCACCATCAGGAGTGTTTACTGCCATTTGATACCGCTTATTCTCACCAGAGTAGTCTTTATCAAGATAGGTGGGAAGATCATCTTTGGTTGGGGTCTCATATAATCTTGTATTCGGGTTAACCAATACTAGATCAGGGACCTCTTCCTCAATGTATCTTTCAGAATCAGAATCCTGAAGTTGATCTTTTCCTAGCTTAATTCCATCTGAAAGTGCTCTTCTGAAAGCCAGTAATTCATCAGTTGGTTTGTCAGATGGAGTATAGCCTTCGTCGAGAATTTCCTCATCAAATATTCCGTCGTAATCGATTGTGTCATTGGTGATTATGTACGCGAGGGCGATAAGGTGTTTTGCGGCATCCTGATGATCATCTACTTCATCAACTACTGCTTCATCTGTGACCTTTTCAAATAGCTCCCCAAAGGAATTTAGATTCGAGATATTATCAATGTCGAGTCCGGATAGAAATTTTAGATCGTCCATTGCCATTGCAACTCGTTCTTGGCATGCGTTTTTTCGCTTCGACTTGTTCTTTTCATCGTCCTGTAACCAGTCACGATCGGTTTCAGTGAGTAAACCCTTCTCTGGCATGACAGATAGGATTTCACGGTGCTTGTAATAAAAGCGCTGACGAACCGGCAGTTCAAACCAAATTCCCGTGACGTTTGCTTTAGTTAGTGAAATGGAAATAAATACACTACTCATTCCTGTATGGAATCAGAACAAGCAAATCCGCTAACGAAAGATATCGGATTAGAAGCCAGTAGTCTCAATAGGGCTAGCAGCCGCGTTACAGGAAGTGTTCTGGGCAGAATTGAAACCAAATCTTTGATTCTGTCTGCCATAGCGAACAAATCGAACAGACATCGACAGTCCTCAATAACTTCAAGATGTCCTCGTCAAGTTTGGACATGACTTAGGGAGGATGTGTTCAAGTTATGAACGCTGACGATCCCGAAGCTCTCGACGACCGACTCCCCCGACAGGAGAGGCTCTTCGAAGAAGCAGACCTCCCCGAGACCGACTACGAGACCATCGACGACTACGTCCTTCACCGGAAGGCGAACAAAGACAACGAAGATCACACGCTCGCGGGCAACCTCAAGCACCTGCGCCTCGCCTCCCAGCGAGCTAGCGTCCCGCTGACCAAGATGGGTCAGACCGACTTCAACCGGTTCATTGTCGAGGAACTCGACGAAAACCGAGGACTGTCGGACGGGACGATTGATAATTACAAGAGCGCGATCCGGCCATTCTTCGAATGGCTGGGCCGCCCATGGTATGCCGACATCGAGTTCAAGGAAGAGGATGAGGACGAATCCGGCCCGGACCCTGAGGAGCTGCTGACGCAGGAGGAGATCGATGCACTCCTCGAACAAGGCGACAGCCGGGGGAAGGCCCTCGTGGCGCTGTACGCCGACACGGGCTGGCGTGCATCCGCTATCGCCAGTCTCCGAATGAAGCACATCGACCTGCGAGGAGACGTTGCAGCCGTTGAGGTGAACGAGGACGCCTACGTGAAGAGCGCGGAGGGCCACACCCCATTGTCGTTCTCGCGGGCGCACATCGCCACGTATCTGCAAGGGGAGCATCCCCGCCGAGATGACCCGGAGGCGGCGCTCATCCACAAAAAGGAGGGCTACGAAGGTGAGGACGGGGCTCTCTGTACGAGTCGCATCCGCACCATCATCAAGGAGATGGGAGAGGAAGCCGACATTGAGCGCGAGCGACTGAACCTCCACAACTTCCGGCACACCGCCGTCACGCGGTGGCGGCGGCAGGGACTTCCCGATCGAATTATCGTGAAACGCGCGAAGTGGGTGGAGGGCACGAAGATGCTCGAACGGTATGACCACCCGACTGAGGACGAAGAACTCGAAGACATGGCCGTCGCCATGGGATTGATTGAACGCGGGAATCTCGACGGCACCGATATTGGTGAACCGGGTGATGACTCTCGGGAGTGTCCGGCGTGCTTCGCCGTCGTCCGCCGTGGGGCCCGGTACTGCCCGGGGTGCGGGAACCCGCTGACAGCCGACGCTGCGCACGATCTTCCGCCGGAAGATATTCAAGATCCCGAAGAAACCGCTGAAGATCTTGCCGACATAGAGGGTGTTATTGATGAGATGGGCACCGGCGTGGTCTTAGAACAAATCCTCCAGCAAAACCCGGATCTGCTGAACAAACTCGACTTCGATTGACATTACTCTGACTCCGTTTCTTGGGCAGCTTCCAATTCACGTTTTGCCAGTTCAACCTCGGCATCCCCAGCAGCAATGAGTGCGCTAATTGCCACAGTACGAGCCCACCTGTCGCCCTCTTGTAGAGCGTAGTAAATGTCTTCGCGGTGTTGTGCAACATACTCACGGAGTTCGTCATCAGTCATAGTCCCGGAATATCGTCTACTTGGTATGGGCCCTGGTATTTGTTGTTTTCATTTCAACACTGAATCAAAATCTGACTCCAGTTGACGGATCAGGTCTCTTTTCGGCCGTTGCGATCACATCATTGACGCCAAGTCATTTCATCAATTGGCGATTGGATCACTACCGGGAACTGAATATCTTGCTCTGTTGAATATCTTACTATCGAACGTACCTTGGTAGAAGTTCACGATTATATCGGCTGAGTTTTACTTGTTCCTCAGTGAACAGGTCCCCAAGTGTCAGTTCTAGAGTCTCCGGGTTGAATCGTCCAACCTTGAGTGGAGCAATCCGCTGGATATACTGTTCAACTCGATCAACATCATGACGTCCGCCGGTATGGAAAATCAGATACGTACGATATCCATTGGAGAACATTCTTCTAAGACGGCGATACAGGGCAAGCTTTGATGCCTTGTGATAAATTTCAGCAGCAATCTGTACAGGATTTGTAATCTTCACATCCGCGATTACGAAGTTTGGCTGAGTCCCAATCCACTTTTCGACGTTGATCTCTACTGGTTCACCAGTGAGTTCATTGATACGGTTGTGGAGGGCTTTTACAGTTATTTCAGCGACAATCTGATGTCCCCCGGATATTGATTCGGCCGCAAAGCAGTCGGGCGTTCCATCCTTATGAACAAAGAAATCGAGCAGATACTTTGTTGACAATCCATTATATTCGACCTCCCTATTACAAATAGGGCAACTGAAATTGTATTCTAAGGTTGGATAATGACTTTGACTAATTAGTGTCTGTATTTCTTTACCAGTATAGATGTGGTTGATATCGTTACGTTTTGCTATGAACATTGGCTATTGCATATGAATGATTGTTTGGTTATTTCTGGTCCTAGACTGGACCAGTATTACGCCGGTACCCTTCTGCAGCCGAGAATAATCTTTTCAGATTCTCATGTTACTGTGTACGTTGAAAGTCAGGTACTTACTCAATCGCCAGTTGATACCGAACGTAAAATACCACCTTCAATTATGTCTTTTAGCTTCAAATCTATAATCAATTGGAAATCTCAACAAGACCCCTAATTTGTATCCGTGTATTCCTGGCTCAGTAACGTCTGGAGCGCAATCTCATTGAGATTGCTCAAAAGAAGGGCAAGCGTATGATTAGATCCAGCAGTAACAACCTGTCTCTTGGAGTCATAGATGATGATATTGGCGTCTGAAAGGGTCGATAGATGCGTCTGAGAAAGTGCATTGTACACGTTCCGGTACGGCTCACCAGTCGCGCAATCCACCGAGACGTCTTGTTCTTGGGCGGTGATTTCCTTGGCGAGAGTTCGGACCGAGAGTTCATCATCGCTCTCAGCCACCAGCTTGATCACGTATCGACGACGTGATGCTCTAAGTGAGTGGTAGACCTGTGAGAGAAAGTCGTCAATGGAGCTGTTGTAATCCATAGCGAATCCGTAAAATCAGCCTATGAATCACCAACAACTGTGCTCCTAAGGCATATCCGCGAGCGATCATTCGCATGTTCTCGTGCAAATTCGGCACGGAATTAGTTCTTTTGAAAGAACTAATGACGGTTAGTTCTCTCAAGAGAATAAATGGCTAACTACCGTCTGACCAGCGCTTTTCATGATGGACGACGGACCTGGCCGGAAACCGACGATCACTGACGACGACATCCTCGACGTATTTCGCTCAGCCTCTGATCCCGTCCTGACTACGTCTGAGGTCGCATCTCACTTCGATATCACGCATCGAGGTGTTCGGGATCGGTTGGCGAAATTAGAACAAGAAGGTGTGCTTGAATGCAAGAAGGTCGGTGCGCGTGGGATGGTTTGGTGGTATCCCGGCCACACATCAACTTCTGAAACACCGTGAATTTTGCACTGCAGAGTGTGTCATAGAACAGTTCCCAACACCCATCTCAAACCAGTCTTGAGTGAATAATCCAAAATAAAAACCTGCGAACGTAACAATGGATTGATGCAGATTATAGATCCAACATGAATCAATGGAAGACATCCCGCAACCGTCACGTGATTCGTATTCGGCCGGTGATCGAGTTCAAATCTACATTGGTTCTGACGACCCCGATTCCCGGTATCACGGTGTAGTCTGCGAGGTTGTCGAAGTTCTCACGGATGATCTTGATTCGGAAACTGATCTCGGAGTTCTTCCTCCGCAGACGGTTTAAGATCGTGTCCGAACTGGAAATTACCTGTATCATCCTCAGAGCTCGATGAATCTTCGTTATCTGATGTCGGCATCTTATCTAGTTACCTTCTATTTTACAGTGGGGAGATATCGTCTCTTGTGATAACAGCTGTTGGCAATGTGATTGACTTTATTCAGTCTGACCGGCGCGGACACTGCGGAATCGTAGCCGGTCATTGATTGTTACTCAGTGCTCCTGCTTCGTTTCTTCTATCTTATTTTTATTACAAATCCTATCTGGAGTGACTAGCTTCACTCGAAGCTCTCCGAAACCGTACTTTGAGTGAGTGATGAATAAGGACGGGTTCAGAGAGACGGTTGCCAATCGTGTTGCCTACAGAGGACAACTGGGCAAAGTGAGTAAGATGATTCGAGAAACTTTTTCCTGAGTCAGATGGTTTGAGTGAATCGGTCACCAGAGCTGTTCAGACTTATAATAGTGGTAGAATGATTAGAGAAACTTCTCAATAGCCCGAATCTCCTGTGTTAACCATCGGCGTACGGTAGGGTTCGAAGAAGCCCTACGCAATTGCTTCAGTTCGTCTCGGCGACTGCGAAACAGATCGTTCCCAAACATCCCACCTCGTTCTATGGCACTCAATTCTTCAAAAACATCATCTGTGTCCCCGTGGCGAATCAGCAATTCCCGAGTTAGATTCCACCAACCAGAGTGGCTCATTGAGGGCAAGCAGCGTGCTAACTGCGGTGCACGTTCTTCGGGATCGTCATCCACCCAACTCCATAACGTGGATTCAGGAACGGACAAGATGGCAGATTCACCTGAATTTACTCTGGTTCCCGCTAACCAGGCCTCAAGCCTAGCCCGACTGGAATTATCATCGAATCCCTCAGCGACTAATTCCCATGCTTTCTGGGGTTCTTGTTCGAATAAGGGCCGGAGAACGACATCAAGATTATCCCGACTTCGGACAACACCACCTGTCTGGCCCAATGAATCAATGATTTGCTCAGCGATATCAAACCCATTTGATATATCCTGGGAAATAGTGATTTCAGCTAATTGTTCCCACTCATACCAATGGCCGCCAATGGCTACTTCTGATTCCCCCTCTACAAGATCAGGATGGGTGAGCGCCGGTACGATCATGTTGTTCTCGACTCGTGGAGCATCATCACGCCGGTAAAAGTCGCACGCTAGATTCACCAATATGCTAGATGCCTTTGCCGTATTTTCATCCAATAAATAGGACCCAATTTCCAAAAATGTGTCCTCAGATAGATCACCGCCACGTGCGATAGGTTCAATCTGGTTAATTTTCCGGATTGGAATATCGCCATTCCTTATAGAATCTAAAATCATCTCAGCCGCTTCATCTGAAGGGTCAGCTCGCCGAACTAGGAAGGGGAAGAAATGGATCAGGTGTCGATCGTCTTTTAAACGATCAAAAACATTCTTTGGAGCATCCTCACAGGTGTCAGTAATACTATTAAGATAACTGCCAAACATACAACAAGCTGCATTAGTTTCGACCTCTTGTAAACCAGTTAAGAAAACATCAATTAGTTCCCTATCATGGTCCCGCTTAGCGAGTTCTCGTCCGAAATCAACTGCGTTCTGTGAAGAAGCTTCATGCAGCCAATCCAACTCATCGGAAATTCTATCTGGATTTTCAACAACTTCCTCTGCCAGGGAAGCAATTCGCCTCTCTGTGACCTCTTCACGTTCTTCCGAACGATCAACCAAGTTATGACCAGCGATATATCGTTTCAGTTTTGTGTGGAAATCCCGGTTCGTTAGCTCATCTTCAAACTCTTGCCATGACTTTTGAAGTTCTTCTGGGAAACCATCTGCATCATAGTGGACAATCGCACTAGTTGCTGAAATTATTTTATTAGCATCTATATCCTGATGATCTAACAATTCTCGGAGAGTGCTTTGAATGGTCGGGGTCAGATCCTCACTTTCTGCCAATCTCCGGCTATTACTAGTCAGGATGTTTACTGCATTCTCAAAGTTCCCCTCACGGAATTTATCTAAATTCCTTTTGATAAGTTTCCAGACTTCCTCGAAGTATTCTATTCTTTCTTCGTTGGTATCGGGAGACCAAAGATCTGGTGCTGGCTTGGCACCTTGGCGATGTGGGATTCCGCCACCCCTACTTCCTCGGATTGATAGAACTTGTTCGGCCGCTTCTAACCCAACTCGATGTTTGTCAGGGTCATGGGAAGAAAGGAGATCCTCCAGAATCGGATATCGATCCATCGGAGCAACTTCAGTCGGGGCATATGGACCAGGATGCGGCGAAAATAAGTCCGCGAACAACCCTGTAGAATTGTTCACGTACTGATCATCATTCTCTGCCTCTGCTAACTTCTGTAGGAGCCTAGCTGCACCGAAAAAGTGCTCCTCCCAGACTGCGATCCGTCGCAAACTCTCAAGAATAGTCCTCCGACTCTCGATTTTCTCTAGTTCCTCTCGCTCTTTCGTTCCTATGAACATTTCAAGAGTATCTAAGGCTTCATCAGGAGAGACCTCAGCAAGCCCCCTGAAAATTGGTCCAATATCCGCTTGGAATCCATATCTTCCGAACCATTCTGTTGTGTAGAGTCTATCAACAGACCAATTTTGGACTATGTCTAGGGTATTAGCATACGGTATTCTCTCAGCAAATGTCCATTTCAATCTTGAAGGACAGCTTTCATGAAATATTGAATCTAGGATTGAGGAGTTCCTTTCAAGTGCAGATTTCATCAAATAGGTTGCCAATGGAATTGTTCCGAGTGACAACAATTCTTCACCCTTCAATACATCTCTATCTTTCTCGTATTGGACTATTTCTGAAATAGTGTTCTCTGAATAATCAGAGTCCAAGTCGAACGCCTTGATGACCCACTCTTTCTCATTTGAGTTGTTTTCCCAATTAATACGGTCGAAAAATGCAAAAGGTGTCAATATTCTCTTGACATCACGCAAGTCTGGTGCATCTTGTTCGTTGCCAACCAACAGGCGGTCAAAGATAGTGGAATCAGAGACTTCCACCACACTCTCTTCTGTGTCATCAGTAGTGTATCGCTCTGCCAATAACAATGCCATTTCGGGGTATCCGTCCGCAATTGTAGCGAATCGGTCTACCGTGTGGCCTGGCAACTCTGAATACGCAGCATTTAGAATATCCTTTAATTCATCCTTTGATAAACGATCAATTGTCAAAGGCAAATCTGCAGATACTCTACTTCGATCAGTTGAGATCGAGATCAACGCCAATCGATTGTAGGACCCGTACCTGTTAATGAAGGCTCGATGCTGCTCCCTGGAGCAGTTATCCAAGATGATGATTGCTTCTCGACTATCATCCATTTCTAGCGTTGTGGCTAATTCACTGCCCTCAAATTCATCTGCGGCCCCGTATATAACGCGCTTCGAAAATTGTTCGTGATTGACTGCCTCGTACACTAAGCGGGTTTTACCTAACCCGGAGGTTCCTCGAACTCTGCAAACCGGACAATCGTCGATATCCTCAAACTCTCCTGTTTTTGTAAGCAGGCTACGTATCTTCTCTACCATAGCACGTCGCTCATCCGTCTCGACATACGTCTCTGGGACTCGAATAGGCCTCCTTTCTGACCAGGTCTCAATATCGATCCCTCCACCTTCTATAGAAGTATACTTGAAAACTAGTCCCGGGAATTGGTTGGCAAATTTTACTAATTGGCTTGTAGCAAAAAGATATACATCACAGTCGTCATAACCTTCCTCACTCAGTTGGTTTTCAATCGCTGACATACGCTCTTCCCTTTCTTCAGAAGTGAGTTGAGAGAACGTTACATAGACGTAGTTCCCACCAGAAGACACGACATCTTTGACATATGATTTAATCTCATCGTCACTGTTCATCAATTCGTTTTCACAATCAGACTTCGAGGGCTTGCTACCTGTTTTGATTTGATATCCAGTCCTTCCCTTTGGAATTAGATCTGTTTCGTCTGCCTCGGTGACTTCCACTTCAAACTCATCCTCGACCTCGGCATCGATCCCACCATCTGGCGTATAAATATTCAGATTCACATGAGTGTCTGTTTGTATCCCCGCATTCGAGGCAGAAGCCCAGATTAGATCACGAAAGAATTTCACAGCTCGTTTGGGCTCAAATGATGAAATGTCCTCATCCACCAGTTCAATACCCTGTCTCATTGCTAAGTGGAAAGTGTACTTTGAGGTATAATAGTTCCGCTGCTCCCTCTTGCTCCAGAGTTATACCCCTATATCTATCAAATGTGATTTGTCCGTCTTGTGGGGGAGAGATGCGCCCTCGTCAGGCGGTTAGTGACGGCCGTGCACGCCACTTTTCTATCTCAACGAATGTCTGAACGCGGCTCAACTGCTAATTGATTAAATGGTCCCAGCCCATCGGTTATCAGAGAAGGTGCGACGACAGCGACCCGCGTCTAGCAGTTGGATGAACCCCGAACACGGCTCGGAGGTCGATCGCCATCGGAATCTCGAAAATAAGGTGTACAAGCGTTGTATCCTGCAATCCCGTTGGCTCAGAACCGTGCAGTTTCTGGATGGGCCCTGCCGGATTCGAACCAACGACCACTCGGTTATGAGCCGAGCGCTCTTACCAGACTGAGCTAAGGGCCCTCCACTCGGCACAAACCGTGCACGCTAATTAACGTTTGCTGTCCGGTTCGCTCGCTGTCTCTCGAGCCGTGAGCTGCTGGCTACTCCTGATACTCCGTCAGCGTCGGCTCGTCCGTCCCGGCGCGGTGGCGCGTCGCCAGTCCCGCGAGGTGGGGCGCTTCGGGGACGATCAACTCCTCACAGGCGGTTTCGCAGGCGCTTTTGCTGCCGGGCAGACAGAACACCGGCGTATCGACGGCGATCCCCGCCGTTGCACGGGAGGCCATCGCGCGGGTGCCGACTTCCTCCCACGACAGCGAGCGGAACAACTCGCCAAAGCCCGGTAGCTCGCGCTCGAACAGCGACGCGGTCGCCTCGGGGGAGACGTCGTCGACGGTGACGCCCGTGCCCCCGGTGGTACAGACCACGTCGATATCCTGGCGGGCGACCAGCCCCCGGACGGTGGTCCGGATCGCGGCGTAGTCGTCCCGAACCAGGCGTCGCTCGCGGACCTCGTGGCCCTCGGCTTCGAAACAGTCCTGAATGGTGTCGCCGCCCGGATCGTCGGGATCGGTGTCGGTCGCTCGTGAACTCGAGACGGTCACGATGCCTACGTAAAGCGGGTCGATGATGTCGTGGCCGTGGTGGTCTGTTCCCCGTCGGTCGTCGCTATCGCTGGGCATGTGTCCATGTCACTGCCAAACAACGTTAATCCTGCCCCAACCAAGTCTGTGGCCAGTCGCCGATCGCTGACAGAGACCGTCGACTAGTCAAGCGTGAAATCGAGAGAAGCGCCGAAGCCAGGACTCGAACCTGGGACAACCTCGTTAACAGCGAGGTGCTCTACCATCTGAGCTACTTCGGCTTACTCCCTTGTTGCCGGGTGCATTTAATAGGACTTTCGTTTTCCCGGCAGCGGGTTCGATACCCTTTCACGCACCGCTCGAGTGTATCCAGCCATGAGCGATGAGGACGCTGACTGCAACGCCGAGCGGGTCGTCGCCGCGGTACGCGACCGCGTCGATCCGGCTGCCGAGGAACGGGCACGGCTTCGCGAGGTCGCCGACCGGCTGATCGAACGCGCCGAGACGGCGGCCACGGAGCTGTGTGCCGACGCCGACGTTCTGCAGGTCGGCTCGACGGCAAGGAACACCTGGATCAGCGGCGACCGCGATATCGATATTTTCGTCCGCTTCCCGCCGGAGCTCGACCGCGACACCTTAGAAGAGTACGGCCTCGAGGTCGGCCACGCGACGGTGCCCGACGGCCACGAGGAGTACGCCGAACATCCCTACGTGAAAGGCGAAGTCGAGGGGTTCGATATCGACGTCGTCCCCTGTTTTCGTCTCGAGTCGGCGACGGAGATCCGATCGGCGGTCGACCGGACGCCCTTTCACACGCGGTATCTCGAGCAGCGACTCGACGACGATCTCGCCGGCGACGTCCGGGTCACGAAGCAGTTCCTCAAGGGGATCGGTGTCTACGGCAGCGATCTCCGAACCCAGGGCTTCAGCGGCTATCTCACCGAACTGCTCGTCTGCGAGTACGGTGGCTTTCGGTCGCTGCTCGAGGCGGCCGCCGACTGGCACCCGCCGGTCGAACTCGATCCCGAAGCCCACGGTCGCGCGAGCTTCGACGATCCGCTGGTCGTCATCGATCCCACCGATCCCGAGCGAAACGTCGCCGCCGTCTGTGCGGCCGAGAACGTCGCGCGATTCCAACACTATGCCCGCGCGTTCCTCGCGACCCCACGAACTGACTACTTCGACGCCGCCGACCCGGAACCACTGACTGAAGCAGCGCTCCGTGAGCACCTCGAGCAACGAGCCACCACGCCCGTCGCCATCCGGTTCGACGCCCCGGATCTCGTCGAAGATCAGCTCTACCCACAACTCTACAAGTCACTCGACGGGATCACGAACGGACTCGACGACCGTGGATTCGACGTGTTCCGGGCGACGACGTTCGCCGACGACACCGCCGTCGTCTTCGCCGAACTCGCCGTCAGCGAACGGCCAGCCGTCGAGTGCCACGAAGGGCCGCCGGTTCAGGTTCGTGACCACGCCGCCGGCTTCTACGACGCCTACGCGGATGACCCCGACGCCTACGGTCCCTTCATCGAGGACGGCCGGTACGTCACCGAGCGCCCGCGATCGTTTACCACGGCTTGTGCGTTCCTCGAAAGCGACCGGCTTTTCGATGTTGGCCTCGGGGCACACGTCGAGACGGCACTCGAGGACGACTACGAGGTCCTCGTCGACGATGAGATCGTGGCGTTGCTCGACGAGTTCGGACAAGAGTTGGCAGCGTATTTCGACCCGCAGCCCTGAGACAGCCCTGATAGCTTCTCAGAGGCTGTCGACATCCACGTCGAGGTCGTGTTCCGCGAGCACGTCGTCGAGGGTGTCGATCGCCTTGTCGCTGGGGTCGTCGTCGGGTTCGATCGGTTCGCGGCCGTCAAAGGTCTCGTGGACGAGTGCGACGCTGTCGGCGAGGACGTCCAGCCCGTAGCCGCCCTCGAGAATGAAGGCCAATGCAGCGTCTATGTCGTCGGCGAGTGACCGCATACGGTCGCTCATCAGTGCATAGGCTTCCGTCGAGAGCCGAATCCGCGAGATCGGGTCGTGTTGATGGGCGTCAAAGCCCGCACTGATGAGGACGAGATCCGGATCGAACGCGGTAAACGCGGCAGCGATCGGCCCGTCGATGGCGGCCAGATAGCCGTTCTCGTCGGTGCCAGCCGGCATCGGGATGTTCATCGTCGTCCCCGCACCGTCGCCCTCGCCGGTTTCGTCGATGTCGCCGGAGCCGGGATAGAGTCCCTGCTCGTGGATCGAGACAAAGAACACGTCGTCTCTGTCGTAGAAGATGTCGTGTGTCCCGTTGCCGTGGTGGACGTCCCAGTCGAGGATCGCCACGCGGTCGACATCGTAGTCGTCGTGATCGAGCGCACACTGGGCGGCAACGGCGGCGTTGTTGACGAAACAAAACCCCATCGCGTCGTCGTAGATCGCGTGGTGGCCCGGCGGCCGGCCGATCGAAAACGGCGTCTTGCGACCTGTCGCTCCCTCGAGCGCTGCTTCGGCAGCCCAACAGGCGAGCCCGGCACTCCGGCGAGCCGCATCCCAGGTGGCCTCGACGGCGGTGGTATCAGGATCCCAGTTGCCGCCGCCGTTCTCACAGAACTCCCGGACCTCTTCGAGATACTCCCGATCGTGGACGGCCGCCATCGTCTCGAGGTCGCAGGGCTCGGCCTCGACGTATTCGACGCCGTGTTTGCGCTTCAGTCGTTCCCGGATCGCTCGTAGCCGGTCCGGCGACTCCGGGTGTCGCGAACCGGGATCGTGTGCGAGACAGTCCTCGCTGTAGCCGAACTGCATTTGCTCACTCGAATAACGAAAAGTACGTCTCGATGTCGTCGTTGGTGATCGTCCGCCGGTCGGCGTGGCGCGCGAGGATCGCCGCCGCCCGGGCGACGTTGTCGGCGTAATCCTCGAGGATGTCGGCCAGCGCGACGCGGGCGTCCATCGAGACGCGATAGCGGTCGTCAATCTCCAACCGAGCGATGCGATCAACCGGTGCGACCGGTAACTCGAGGTCGTCCTTGTCGATGACCGCTTCGACCCCGAAATCCTGAGCCATCAGTGTCTTGCGGCCGTCCGCCGTCGCCTCCTCGGCGGCGTCGATCGCGAGCTCGCTCCCGTGTTCCTGAATCCGCGTTGCGAGTTCCTTGGACGCGTCGGCGCTCACCCGAAGCTCGCCCGCGTTCCGCCGGATGATCGTATCCACCGGGGCGAACGGGAGTTCGACGTTCATATCACTATAGGCGAAGCTAACGCCCTTAACGCTTTTCCTAGACTCGTGATGGGGTTGCTCGAGGCGTCAGAACACGTCGTTTGCCTCGAGACGACCATCGCGGACGACCCCTCGGGCGGTTACCTCCTCGCCGAGACCGACGTCGGCATCGGTTGCGACACTCATGGTCTCCTCCCCGTCGTCGAGGACGACCGGATCACCCGCCTGCACGACGACGCCGGTAAACTCGAGTTCCTCGCCGTCCGACGGCTCGGTCGTCGTCGACCCGGTGTCGGTACCGGTGCCATCTGTTGCCGTTTCCTCGTCGGTTCCGTCGCCGGCAAAGGCAGACAGGCCGGCGTTTTCGTCGCTCGAGTCGGCGGCATCCGGAGACTCACTGGAGCCGGCCGACTCGGATTCTAAGATCGTAACCGTCGACTGCCAGCCGGCGGAGGCCTCGAGGTCGTCCTGCCAGCCGTCCTGAATCTCGACATCGCCGAGTGCGACCTCGTCGCCCGGCCCCACGTCGAGGTCGGCCTTCTCGCCCCACAGCGCCACGCGGATGTCGCCGGTCGCATCCTGGACGCGGATGTTCCGGACCTGTCCTTCGGAGCCGTCGTCGCGGTCGAACGTCCGTTTGGGGTCGGCAGAGCGGACGACACCCGCGATGTCGACTGTCTGGCCGATCTCGAGGTCTTCGATCGGCGTGCTCTCGGGGACGTACTCGACGTCTTCGTCGATTTCCTCGACGGCACCGCGGTTGCCGACGTGGAGTTCTAGCTGTCCGTCGCGTTCCTTGACGTAGCCGTCGATCACCTCGACGGTTTCGCCGGCCTCGAGTTCCGTGACAAGATCGGCCTGTTCGTCCCAGAGCGTTACGCGCACGCGCCCGGTGGAATCCCCGAGAACGAGGTTGGAGACTTTCCCCTCGGAGCCATCGTCGCGGTCGAACGTGCGCACGCTGTCGGTGTCCAGAAGCAGGCCGACGAGGGTGACATTCGAGAGGCCAAGCGAGAGGTCCTCGATCGCATACGTATCGGAGAGCTGTACGTCGACCTCGGTGTCGTCATCGGGTTCGACATCGTCGACGCTGACCTCGACGCCGCTAAAGCCCTCTTTGGGGCGGCCCTTGATCCGGAGAACCTGTCCCTCCTCGAGTTCCTCGATGGCGGCTTCGGCGTGGTCATCCCAGAAGGCCGCGCGCACTGACCCGGTTTCGTCTGCAACCTCGACGTTGACGACTTGCCCGTCTTCGTCCTCGCCGTCACGCTCGAAGGTTCGTTTCTCGCCGATCGAAATCACTTTGGCGACGAACTTCGCCTCTTCCATGCCAGGCTCGATATCGGCGATACCACTGACCTCGCTCTCGCCGACTTCGTGAGCGACGAGCATCGCCGCCGTCTCTTCGTCCGCGAGCCCCCCCATCTGCTCGACTTTCGCCTCGACGGCCTCGCGAAACTCCTCGAGAGAAACGTCGGCCTCAAGATCCTCGTATACACCCTCGATGTCGCTCATTCTATGCTCGTGCATGGGTAGCCCGCGCATAAGCGTTATTCATTCGCTGCTTTCCTGTGAGGGAGTGTTCGACGAGTACAGTACGCATACTGGCTGGATCGACCCATTCCGTCGTCACAGCCCCAGCACGGAACCGCCACGACCTGTTGGGGCTCGAGCGGAGACACATACCCCACCTGGCCGCCTTTCAGTATATAAATCACTGGCTGGGTACTGTGACACTTCGTCCCTCGAGACGTGTCGGCAGACAGCAGGAATCGGCAGCCAGCGGCGGCTTCGTTTCGAAAGGGCTTTAATGGTAACCCGGTTATGTAGAGATGAGTCCTGATAGGGTAGTGGACTATCCTCTTGGCTTGCGGAGCCAGGGACCGGAGTTCAAATCTCCGTCAGGACGCTCACTTATCGCGGATGCTTCACGTTGTTCAGCAGCCGCTCTCGCGTTCGGTCCTGACGTGCCTGACGCAACACCGACGAGCGAAGCGAGTCGTTCGGATCGGTATGAAACTCGAGCCCTCGAGCGACGGCGTCGCAACTCGCGATCGAAAACTGGGTGAGAGGAGTAAGCCCCCTTCTGTTCATCCCGGCATTCGGCTAAGCGTCCGCACCGTCCGCGGCGAGGCCGCGGGGTGTTCGGGCTACCACGGGACGGACTTGCACCGGTGAGGGTTCGCCGTTCCATCGATCCTCGGCCGTCAGTGCGTGGTCGGTCACGTCGAGCGTGACCTGCGGAGTTCAACCGCGAGCAACATGCGACCACGCTTCCCTCTGCGGGTTAGCTCCCCTTCCTCTCGGTCGGGTTCGCGCGCATCATCGGTCGGGCCGAGACGTGTCGTTTCTGTTCCAGAGCCAGCGGTCTCCCGCTCCGGACTTGCGTCCGGTCACCTGCCCGAACAGGTGGGGGGACTTTCCTCGCGAGCGTGGGGCGACTCGGAGAGTCGGTCCACGTTATAGGCGTTGGGCAACCCGGTGGGTTGGCCAACGTTACGAGCGTGATGTCCCAAAGGGACGGATCACGAGAGGTAGTCGCGCCGTTGCCGGCACGACCATCGCGGCAGCCAGGCTCTCTCTCCCACTCATTGTAGGGGCGGTTGCCGAATAAGTCCCCCGATTGGGGCTCCAAAAAGCGCCCATCGACGAATGGAAGCGCTTTAGGACGACTACTGCCATGGTTATCTGTATGTCCCAGGGACAGGGCGTCGACCTTTCCTACGAGGACGGTGCACGTGCGGTCGAACTCGCGCGCGAAGCCGTCGACTCCTACGTACGACACGGGCAACGAGAACAACCGGGCAGCATGCGCGAAGCCTTCTACGAGCGAACCGGGGCGTTCGTCCGCCTCGAGTCGACTCGTGGCCGCGGCAGCCTGCGTGGCTGTGCAGGTGGCTATCGCTCTGGCGACCAACTCGGCCACGTCATCGTCGACGCGGCAATCGAAGCAGCCAGTGGGGACTCCTGTGGCTCCGAGGTCAGCCCCTCGGAACTGTCGAACCTAACGGTCTCGGTCTGTATCGTCAGAAACGTCGTGCTGACAGACGATCCGCTGGCCGACCTCGAGGTCGGTACCCACGGCGTCGCCGTCGACGGCGGCGAGGGTGGCTGGCTCTATCCGACGGTCCCAGTCGAAAACGGCTGGACCGCTCGCGAGTACCTCGAGCGTACCTGCCGAAAGGCAAAGCTCGCGCCGGATGCATGGCAAGACGGTAATGTTGGCGTCACGTTGTTCGAAGGCCAGGTGTTCCGCGAGCGCGAGGCTGACGGCAGTATCGAACAAGTCTGAACGGGCCGGCGGTTCTTCGAGATCCTTAGTACGCCGATAGCAATGCACAACGCCGTTCGTTCCCGCTCGTCGCTCGTGTCGTCGCTCGGTTCGGCTGCTCAATCGGGATTCAGGCGTTCGAGTTTCGCCTCGAGCAATGCGTTCAGCGCCGCGAACACGTAGTGGACGGTAAACCAGAGGACGAACAGGTTGACGACGAGGATCAGCGGGACCGAGAGCAGTGTCGGCCCCGGGAGGAGGAGCACCGTACAGACGCCACCGACCGCAAAGACGATAACGAGGCGGATCGCAAGCTGCGTCGCGATTCGAGAGTGTGGGGGGTCAGCGTCGGCGGCCATCGATGATCTGTTTTCCCGCCTCCGAGAAAAGGTCAACTATCCTATCTGATTTGGCATGCTCTCGCATTCGCGTCCAGGCCAGCCCACGCAGCTATCGGTCGGTAATGCCGTCTAGTGGTCGAATCCGACCGCTTCAGCGTCGGCCAGACACCGCTCGGTCGCGTCCGCGAGATCGAACTCGCGGACGATCTCGCCGTCGCGGACCAGTGGCTCGAGCAACGATTCACCCTCGGTTGGCCCATCGCGATCGGCCAGCGTGACGTGGTGGCCGCCATCGGGGGTCCGAGAGACGTCTTTGACGCCGGAGAGCTTCCCGCGCTTGGAGATGGGTTCGCCCTCTATTTCGACGATGTCGAGACTGAAGTCGATCGAATCGGCATCGGTGATATGGCTGCCGACGCCGAAGCCGTCGGCGACGTCGCGCAGTTCCCGGATCGTTTCGGGGGTGAGCCCGCCGCTACAGAAGATATCGACGTCCTCGTAACCCCGTGCGTCGAGGTCCCAGCGCACTTCACGGATGATGTGGCGGAAGTCGCCGCGTCGAGAGCCCGTCGTGTCGATGCGGACGCCATCTAGATCGTCGCCGAGGGTTTCGGCGGCCAGCAGACTCTCGCTTTTCTCGTCCCAGAAGGTGTCGACCAGCGCGATCCGCGGCACGTCCGCGCCGACAGCCTCGTCGAACGCCGTCCAGGCCTCGTCTTGGTGCCCCTCGCCGAAGCAGAACATGAGCGCGTGAGGCATCGTGCCGCCCGCCTCGCGGCCGAGGGTCTCCCCTGCTGCGACGTGTGAGAATCCATCGAGGCCAGCGAGCAACGCGGCGCGTTCGACGGTCGCCGCGATCGACGGGTGGACGTGGCGCGCGCCGAACGACAACACCAGCGACTCGGGCGCTGCCAGTCTGGCCTCGAGTGCGGCCGTCGCGAAGCCACTCGGCTGCGACAGGAAGCCGAGCAGCGAGGTCTCGAGTGCGGCGAACTCGAGGTATGGGCCTTCGATTCGGAGGACAGGTCCGCCGTCGAACAGCTGGCCGTCGGGAAGTGCATCGATATCGACGGCGCGGCCCTCGAACAGCGTTGCCACGTCTTTCACACCGGTAAAAACCTCGAACTCCCCGGTCGGGAACTGGTCTGCGGTCACTTCGGCGACGACGTGGGGGTTTTTCCCCGCGTGCTCGAGCGTGGCCCGCGTGCGCTCGAAGTAGGCGTCAGTCGCGTCCCCCTCGAGAATCGCCTCTGAGGGGATGGTTCCGAACGGATTTGACATATCGCCGATTTCCCGCGGGAGGCAAAAAAGCTACCCGTCTGCCGGCGTCCGAGGGTGACGTGAAGCCGCCGGGAGTAAGATTTCTGATCTGTTTTACCCCATGTGGCTCGTGCAACGGGCCGCTATCGCCTGCGGCCGACAGCGAGCCAGACACCCGTTCCGAACAACGCGACTGCGATCACGCCGACCGCGGCTGTCACCCCGAAGCCGGAGGTTGCTTCGGGCGCGGCACCGGCGTCGACGTTCGACAGCGCTGCCACTGACGGGGCGCGAACGATCGTCGCCGTCGTTCCGTTTCGCTCGAAATAGTACGCGCCCGAGTAGCCACCATCGTCGATCACGAACGTGTTCTGACGACCTGCGACGGGCTCGGCATCGTGGTTCGCGAGCAGTTCTCGATACCCCTCGAGGAACTCGCCGGTATCCTCAGTTGACTGCCACTCCGTTCGCCAGACGTAGCCGGCCTGGCCCGCCGCGTCGGCGGGATCGGTCGCGTTATCGATCTCCGCAGCGGTGTAGATAACCAGCTTGTCACCGGCCCAGCCATCGGTGACGGTGTGATCGTAATTGAACCCACGCCCGCCGCCCAGGACGTCGAGATCGGTCCCGTCGAGCACGGACGGCTGGTCCTGAGTCATCGCGTCGGCGGCGAACATCGCCACCATCCCTGCTTCACCGATGGTGTCGTTTGCCACCTCACCGTCGACGGTGAGCTGTCGCCAGCCGTCGCTCGAGCGGTCGGGTACCGAGACATTCGCCGGCTCGCGCCCGGTGCCGGGATGGATGACTGCCGACGTGGTTGCTGGCGGCTCGTCGTAGGCCGCGTTGACCGCCGACCAGCCCTCGCCTTGCTGGCGCAGGGAGTCGATGTAGTCTGGCCCGTCGCTGTAGGGCTGGTAGATCGCGAAGTAGATGCCCCAATTGACGTCGAATTGGCCAGATCCTCCGTCGCTACGGGGTGTAAGACAGTCCCACGTGACACCACAGCGACGCTCGTATTCGCGTTCGACCCAGCTCGCATCCCCTTCGATCAACCCCTTCGTCGCCAGGGTCGCGTCCTGTGTCGAGCCGTTGAGCTCCGTGAGGTTGAATCGCTGGTCTTGCAGGGCATGGACGAGCTCGTGGCCGAGCGTGAGTTCGTCCAACGCCGGTGTTTCGGGATTTTCGGAGACGATAACGATCTCGTCAGTCTCGGGGTCGTAGTAACCCTTGACGGCACCGCCGTACACTGTCTTGGTCGCGTTGACTGCCGTCGTGTCCCGACCGACCATAAACAACGCTTCGTAGCCGATGTTCTGTTCTACCCGCTCGGCTGTCGTATAGTTCTCGAAGCGCTCGTCGTTGGTCTGCCGATATGTTTCGCGGGAGACGACGTCGACGTCGACTCCCTCTTTGAACGTTTGGTTCCGCAGTACCTCGACGCGGGCCATCGCTCGGTAGACGACGGGCTCGAGGTCGTCGTCGTCGACGACCGCGTCCGTCTGGTTGTCGACGGGCAACTCGTCGTCGTACCAGTAGCCGTCGACGTAGCCAACGGTATCTTCGGTTGATGGGCTCGCGGGGCGGTCGTCCGGCGGGGCGACCGCTGCGTTCGTTGTCGTGGCCGAGTCCAGACGCGGAGCCAGCTCGACTCGATCGGCACTGGTGGCGGTCGTCCCGCCGGAAGCCGCGGTTGCGCTGGCTGCGAGGGCCGGGCCGGCGAGGCCGCTTGTCACCAGCGCTCCAGCGAGGACAAATACGAGGAGGACGACGGACGTGCGGGGGCGCGTCGATGGCATCTGACGTGACTAGTGATCCATTTGAATAGAAGTGTAAAAAGCACGACGGTCAGATCGCCACTCACTCGGCGTCGGTCGACGCGGCCCGCCGGCCAAACAGGACGCTCAGGATCGCAGCCACGAGGCCAGCCAGCAGGGCGAGCGCCCGCCGGTGCATCGACGCCTGCAGCTGGTAGCTTCGGTCGCGCGCCCGATCGTCGAACGGGCCGTGTGCACCGAAGTCGCTCGATACCGGGTCGTGAAGATTGTGCTCTCGGTCGGGATCGACCGGCTCGTCGATCTGCTGGGAGTCGTAGCCACCGCGTGCGAGATAGGTGTCGAGTCGCCGCGGCATGATACGGTTGCCGAGGATCGCTTTCACCGTCGATCGGCCGACCCAGAACTCGTCTTTGTCGTGATCGACAGCCCATCGGATCGCACGCGCGGCGACTTCCGGCTGGTAGATCGGCGGCACCGGCTGTGGTTTTCGAGACATCCGGCTTTTCGACCACTCGAACTGCGGGGTGTTCATTGCGGGCATCTGTACCATCGACAGCTGGACGTCACAGTCGTCGTGGATGAGTTCCGTTCGAACCGATTCAGTAAACCCCTGGATCGCGTGCTTCGCGCCGCAGTAGGCCGATTGCAGGGGAATGCCCCGATACGCCAGCGCCGAGCCAACTTGGACGATCGTTCCCTCGTTGCGGGGGCGCATCCGCTCGAGTGCAGCCTGCGTCCCGTAAACGTAGCCCAGATACGTAACCTCGGTGACGCGGCGGTAGTCTTCAGCGGTCATCTCCGCGGCCGGCGAGAACACCGAGACCATCGCGTTGTTCACCCAGACGTCGATCGGTCCGAACGCGTCCTCGACAGTTTCGGCCGCGTCTGCGACCGCGTCGGGATCGGCCACGTCCGTCGGGACGACGACCGCCTCACCGCCGGCTCGTTCGACCTCCTCGCGTGCGGCCTCGAGGCCGTCTTCGCCGCGTGCGAGCAGGCCAACGTTTGCGCCGCGGGCGGCGAACGTGCGAGCGGTAGCTCGTCCGACGCCGGCCGATGCACCCGTGACGACAACGACTTCAGAGTCTGTTGCTTCTGCCATGGTTAGCTACTGAGGGGGTTCAGTCGGTCGACCGTCTCGAGGGTGGCGTAGCGCTCCCAGCCGCCGTACCGGTCCTCGAACGAGCCGCGGGGGACGCTGAGCAACACCACGAGCGCGCCGGCGACGACGGCGTTGATCGCGGCGAGCGTCGGAACACCGGTCGCCAGCCACGGGGCAACGGCGATCCAGGCGGCCAGCGGAACGTTCAGGAACCGGATCGCGCGGGCGGGCTCTGCGGTCGCGATCACGGTAAAGGAGACGACAAGCGAGCCGACCAGATGGCTGCTGTCGGCCATGAAGCCGGTCGTCCCGAAAACAGTCGGCGAGAGCATGAGCCACGCGCCGAGTGCCATCGCAGCCAGCAGCGTCCACGGGATCGAGACGCCCCAGAACGGCTCGCCGATCGGTGAGTCGCCGATCGGTCGCTCCGCGGTCTCGTCGACGCCGGATTCGTCTTCGGGGATCGTCCCACCCATCCAGAAGGCGGTCCAGAGGCTGTCGCCCTGGCGCATTAGCCGGACGAGATACTGCCCCATCGCGACGACCTCATCGACCGTCAGCGAAATCATCCACAGCATGCCAAAGGCCGAGAGGAGACAGAGAGTACACCATGTCCCGACCATGATCGGCTGCATGATGACCAGCAGCACTTGAACGAAGCCCAGCGGGATCACGACGACGCCGAAGAAGGCGACCATCCACGGCATCGTGCGCCAGCGCCGCCGGTCGCCCATGAATCCCATCAGAGCCTCGACCGAGTAAGCCACCGCACCGAGGCCGGCGTCGGAGACGGGGAACGCCTCCGACACCTTCGACGTGAGGATTTGCTCGGAGCCCGAGCCGTAGATCGGGTCCCAGACGCTGCCGATATAGCCCAGTTGGAAGGCGGCCATGTACCACGAGGCGACGAAGCCGAAGATCCCGAGCGCGATCAGCGGCGCGCGCTGTGCGCCCGTCGAGGGGTTGTACGACCAGCCCGGCGGAACGGCCGGTCCATCCATCTCCGAGCGCATCACGATCAGGACCGAGAACGTGATCACCATGATGCCAACGAGGCCGCTGTTCGCGTAGGCCGCTGCCGTCGGTGCCAAAAAGACGATCGGCGCGAACACCAGCCACAGGCCGACGACACCGTTGGCGTAGTTCGCGTAGCCACTCTCGCGGAAGATCGTGAGGCCAGCCAGCGCGATCAGAACAAGTCCGCTTCCCACGCTGTTCCAGAACACCAGCGCGCTCTCGTAGCCGAGTGCCGGCGCGGTCGCAATGAGCCAGATCCCAAGCGAGACGACGGCATACTGGGGCCAGATCTCCGCTGTCGGATGCTTGAGCATCATCTCGCCTGGCCGCATCGAGTCGCCGTCCTGTCTGTCGGCCTCGTCTCGGTTTCTGTCGCCGCCGTCGGCCCGCAAGCGGCGCTTACGTGCGTCGGTCGTGTCAGCGGTCCGTTCGTCGATCGAGTCGTGGGTGCTATCGTCACTCATTGTCTCTCACTCCGTGTCGGTCGGCGGATGATCTCCTCGCTCGAGTCGAGGGCTGCGAGCGACTCGTCGCGGCCGAGCGGTGTCGGTGTGTCCGGCGATGGGGCACTCGAGCCAGCTGCATCGGCCAGCGAGAGTGCGCCGTTGATGAGCCCGATGTGGCTGTACGCCTGTGGGTAGTTACCGCGCTGTTCGCCGGTTTCGGGATCGACCGCCTCGGCCAGTAGCCCGAGCGGACTGGCGTACTCGAGGACTGACTCGAAGCGGTCGGCCGCCTCGTCGGTTCGCCCCGCGAGTGCGAGTGCGGTGACGAGCCACAGCGAGGTGACGACGAACGGGCTGTCGGTGCCCGGAAGGCCGTCGTCACCCTCGTAGCGCCGGACGAGGCCGTCGTCGGTCGCCAATCGGTCGAGCGTCGCGTCGATCGTCCCCTGGACACGGTAGTCGTCCGGCGACAGGAAGCCGACGATCGGAACGAGCAGGTTCGCCGAATCGAGCGTGTCGTCGTCGCCGAACGCGCGCACGAAACTGTTCGTGTGTTCGCTGAACCCGCGCTCGAGGATCGCCGTCCGGACGTCGTCACGACACGTCCGCCAGCGCTCGAGGGGTGGGTCGATACCGTCGGCGGCTTCGGCCAGCTTGATCCCGCGGTCCAGTGCGGTCCAGCACATAACCTTCGAGTAGACGAACTGCTGTGGATCGCTTCGGACCTCCCAGATGCCCGCATCGGGCTCGTCCCAGCCCGCACAGACGTGGTCGATGAGGTCGCACATCACTGCCCAGTCGTCGGTCGTCACCGCCTCGCCGTAGCGGATTGCCTCGTAGATCGCGAGGATCAGTTCGCCGTAGACATCGAGCTGGTGCTGCTTTCGGGCCGCGTTGCCAACGCGGACGGGGGCGGAGCCGCGATAGCCCTCGAGGTGGTCGAGGACGCGCTCCTCGAAGTCGCTCCCTCCGTGGAGGCCGTAAACGGGTGGCACCGCGGCGGGGTCGTGCTGGCGGCAGTGGTCGAGACACAGCTGGAAGTACGACCGGGCCTCTGCAAGGTGGCCCAGTTCGGCCAGCGCCCGGACGGTGAAGGCCGCGTCGCGGATCCAGTTATACCGGTAGTCCCAGTTACGGACGCCACCGAGATTCTCGGGAAGCGATGTCGTCGGAGCCGCACACACCGCGCCACTTTGGCGGTGGATGAGCAGTTTGAGGACGAGCGACGAGCGAACGGCGAGGTCGTGCCACCGGCCGCCGACGGAACAGTCCGTCCCGTTGCAGTCGTGGCTCCATTCCTGCCAGTAGTCGAGGGTTCGCTGAAGCGTCTCCCGGTGTGCGGCCGGCGCAAGCGGGACTCCCTCGCCGTAACCAAGCACCAGCCAGCGTCGCTCGTCGGCCTCGAGCGTCACCGTCGCGCTCGCCGCATGGCCGCTGGCCGACGGCTCGATCGGAAGGTCACTCGAGAGGACTGCCCGATCGCTGTCGCCGGTCGCAACCACGCCATCCCCTATCGACTCGACCTCGGGAATCTCTCGCGCGTAGTCGAACCGGGGTTCGAATCGTATCTCGAGTTCGAGTGGCCCGTCCACACACTCGAGTCGCCGGTAGACGGCAGGCGGCGGGTCGTCCGAACCAGTTGCGTCCGCGATGGGCATGAAGTCCGTCACCGTCGCTTCCCCGCCGGCGGTTCGGAACGTCGTCTCGAGGACGTTCGTCCGGTCGCGATACCGCTGGACGGAGTCGAACGAGCTCGTCGGCCGGACGGCAAAGCGGCCGCCGCGGTCGGCATCGAGCAACGCGGCGAAGACGCTTGGCGACTCGACGTGTGGGAGCGGACACCAGTCGATCGAGCCGTCGCGACCGACGAGGGCGACCGTGTTACCGTCGCCGATCACGCCGTACTCAGCGAGGCGGTTGTATTGCATGCTCACATCTCGTGGGTCAGTTCGCGCACGGACCGTGACGAGTCATGAATAACCGTTCCAGCGCGTTCCCTATTCGGCAGTCACATGAAAGGGCGGCTCGTGGTCGCGACGGATGCGGTGTGGCTCTCGCGGCTCACGCGAGAACGACCAAACCGCGGTCCTGCACCGACGCGGGCACGAACGTTTTCACGAACCCGGCCGTACGACCGCCTAGCTATGCACCTCGAGCCAGACCGCACGGCAGTGGTGGTCGTCGACATGCAAAACGGGTTCTGTCACCCAGAGGGATCGCTATACGCACCGGGCAGCGAGGCCGTCATCGAGCCGATCGCCGAATTGGTCGAGCGCGCCCGCGAGGCCGGCGTTCAGGTCATCTTCACCCGCGACGTCCACCCACCGGAACAGTTCGACGATGCCCACTACTACGACGAGTTCGAGCAGTGGGGCGAACACGTCCTCGAGGACTCGTGGGAAGCCGAAATCGTCGACAAACTCCCCGTCATGGAGGACGATCACATCATCGAGAAACACACCTACGACGCCTTCTACAAGACCGAACTCGAGGGGTGGTTGAACGCCCGCGGCATCCACGATTTGGTGATCTGTGGCACCCTCGCGAACGTCTGCGTGCTCCATACCGGCGGCAGCGCGGGAGTGCGGGACTTCCGCCCGATCCTGGTCGAAGATTGTATCGGCGCACTCGAAGACGAGCACCACGAGTACGCCTTAGAGCACGCCGACTGGCTGTTCGGCGAGGTCGAATCGAGCGCCGACCTCGAGTTCGCCTAATTGCGACAGCCGTCCCACCGGCTTTTTCGTCGCCGCCGATCCAACGTGCGGTATGAACGGCTTGCAGCCACGTCGTGCGACCTCGACGATCCAGGTGCGGACGGACGGTGACACTCGATGAACCAACAACAGCTGCGACCGCTGTATTTGATCGGCATTGCAGCCAGTGCATACGCGCTCTGGTACTTCGCCACGGCTGGCTCGAATCTGTACGCGATCGCGTTCGGACTCGTGACGGTCGTGCTCGTAGTTCGGCTTCGAAAACTGATTGCTGGCTCCTGAAATGGGGCTGTAAGCCCGCTCTTACTGCGATCGGAAGATCCGGTATGCGCCCTGTCCAATGGCGACGATTTTCGTCTCCCCGTCAGGCGTCGTACTTTCGACGGTGATCTCGCTGACGCCGACGCTGCTGCCGGCTCGGATCACGTCCGCGGTCGCGACGAGATCGCCCGTTGCCGGGCGCAGATAGTTGACGTTCAGGTTGATCGTCGAGATTTTCGTCTCGAAGGGATCGTCGATCGCCGTCCGAAGCGAGAGGCCGCCGACGGTGTCGATAAGTGTCGCTGCGACGCCACCGTGGAGGTCCGCCGGCTCGTCAGGGTCGGCGGTTGGCCGCGTGTTCGTCAGCTTCTCGTCGTAGGGAATCGACATCGTCATCGTCCCATCGCCGACGTTGTCGACGCTCGTATTGAGCCACGCGAGGAACTCGTGGTCCTCCTCGAGAGAATACTGGAGCAGACTCTCGAGGTCGTCGAACTCGTCGAACACGTCCGCCGGTGGCGTCTCCTCGGTCATAGCCTCCCGTCTGTGAGCGACAGTCTTGACGGCTACGTTTCTCGATGTTCCCTCTCAGTCCCGGTCGCTCGAGCGAATCCGCACCTGAACCCGGTCGCCGACCGCGAACGACCGCTCGGGACAGATCAGTTTTGCCCCGAAATCACCATCCTGCGCACAGAACAGCGACAATCCGGTGATCGGCTCGTCGTTTGCCAGCACGGTCACGTCGTCCCACGTGATCGTGCGGCCGTCGGCGATACCGACTCGATCGCCGTTCAGCGCGACCACGGGGTTGGGATCGTCGTCACGCTCGAGCACCCCGCCGCCCTCGTAGTGTGGCAACCCGCCATCCAAGACGCCGCCCCCGTCGGCGCGCACGCCGGCGAAACCAGCGCCGGGGGCGGGGTGTGTGGGTGCGTCGAGCACCGCATAGGTGTCGCCGGTCGCGACGACGCGGCCGGTGCCGTCCCACGCGAGCGGCCGAACCGAGACGCCGAGTTCGATCGGGAGCGAGCCCGACGCCCGATAGGGGTTCTGGTCGGGGCTACGAACCCCCACATGGAGATGATTGTCGACCCAGGGGGCGAAAAAACCTGCTCGGACGAGTCGGCCGAGCGACTCCCCCCGTTCGACGATGTCGCCGGCCGCGACCGATGGCTCGACGTGGAGGATTCTGACCGTCAGTCCCGCGAGCAGACTCGAGTCAGCGGGCTCGAGCAGGATCAGGTGGTCGTGCTCGGGGGCGTAAGGTTTCGGCGGCGCACGGACGGTGCGGGTCTCGCGGACGGTGCCGGCGACCGGGCTCGGCGCGGCGGTCGTCCGCCCGTCGACCAGCGTCCCGGGATAGAGGTCGATCGCACAGCCGCCGTCATGGGCGGGATACGGCGAGTTGTACAGCGAGAAGCGCTCGTACTGCGCCAGTACGGGTTCGGGGAGCGTGACGGCCATCGGATATGAACGCTGGGCGGCGGGAGCGTTTAGACCCACCGGGTCTAACCCGTGGTATGCGCGTCTTTCGTGGCCGGGCAGGGTCCATCGCGGCTGATCGCGACGTGAGTCGACGGCTGCTTTCGATCGCCGCTGACGGCGACCCCGCCGTCCGCGTCTGGACGCCCCATCGACAGATCGCCTTCGGCCGTCGAGACGCTCGCCGCGAGGGATACGACCGCGCCCGCGCGGCTGCCGACAAACGTGGGTTCCCGCCGATCGAGCGCGATGTCGGCGGCCGCGCGGTGGCCTACGACGGCGCCACGACGCTGGCCTTTGCCCGTGCCGAGCCGGTTACTGACGGCAGAACTGGGACGACCGAGCGGTACGAGCGCGCTACGGCCGCTCTCGAGCAGGCGTTGCGGACGCTCGGCCTCGAGCCGAGCCACGGCGAGCCCGACGACTCGTTTTGTCCCGGCACGCACTCGCTTTCTGTCAATACGCGCGCGGACGGACGAGAGCGCAAGATCGTCGGCATCGCCCAGCGCGTTCGCAGTGACGCCGCCCTCGTCGCCGGAATCGTGTTGGTGGCCAATCGTGGCGACCTCTCGGCCGTGCTCGAGGCGGTCTACGACGCGCTCGACGTGGCGCTCGAGCCGGCGTCAGTGGGGAGTATCGCGGCTGCGGGCGGGCCGTCCGATCCCGAGCCCGTTCGCGCGGCGATCGAAGACGCGCTGGTTGGCGACGCGACAGCCGTTTCGATCGAATCGCTATGAGAGAGTGAGATACTGTTTTTTCGCTTCGCGGTGTTCAACTCGCATATGACGAACCGATCACGACTGGAGGGAGCGCAATGACGACGGACGAGTCAGCCGATGACGGGCCGGACCTGGCCGAATCCCTGTGGAACGAGCTCCTCGACGATACACGGGCGGTTGCAGATGAGTACCGCGAGGACGGCTGGGACGTCGTCGTCCTCGAGCCGACCGACATCGCACCGGTCGACAGCGAGGAGCGAGTCGGCCTTGAGGTGACGGTCAGCGCCGACGAGTACGACGTCGTCGGGGGACTCATCGAGGGTGGGGACGTGACGATCACCGCGGCGGACGTGTACTATCGACCGCTCGCCGAGGCGGAGACCGACCAGCGAGTCGCTCTCGCAGTCGAGCGCGATGACGACAGCGAGACGGCGGTCTTCGTCCCGCTTGCGTACGACATCACGGCTGTTCGCCCCGTCTTCGAAACGGCGCTGCGCGAGGAACAACTGCTGGTGCACGTACTGGCCGATCCGGACGACGGCTGGGTCAGCTTCTCCCACGACGATCCGTCGCTGTTTCTCGAGGAGTCGGACGTTCGGGCCTGGAACGGGGAGTGATAGTCACTCCCCGGTTCGAAACGACAAGTCGAGCGACGGCGCGGAGTGCGTAAGCGACCCCATCGAGATCACGTCGACGCCGGTCGCGGCGTAGTCGGGCACGTCCGCGAGGGTGATGCCGCCGCTGGCTTCGGCCAGCACACCATCGTAGTCTGTGAGTTCGTCGACGGCCGCTTCCGTCTGTTCGGGCGTCATGTTGTCGAGCAAAACGATGTCTGCACCCGCCTCGGCTGCCCGCGGGGCGTCGGCGACGGTCTCGACCTCGACTTCGACTTTCGTCGCGAACGACGTTCGCTCCTGAAAGCGTTCGACGGCGTTCTCGAGTCCCAGCTCGGCGACGTGGTTGTCCTTGACCATCACCATGTGGGAGAGATCGAGCCGGTGGGTGTCGCCGCCGCCCGCGACGACCGCGCGCTTCTCGACGCCGCGTAGGCCGGGCGTGGTCTTTCTGGTCGCGGCAATCGCGACGTCGTCGGACTCGTCTCTGGCCGCATCGACCGCCTCGCGGGTCCGCGTCGCGATCCCCGAGGCATGGCCCGCGATATTGACGGCGACGCGCTCGCCACGCAGCACCTCACGGGCATCCCCGACGACCCGGAGCAGTTCGTCACCGGCTTCGACCGCGGTGCCGTCCTCGAGCCGATCGGTCACGGGCACGTCGAGGTACTCGAAGACGGCCGCTGCGGCCTCGAGGCCGGCGGCGACGCCCGACTCTTTCGCGACGAGTCGGCCGACCGTCTCGCCAGGAACCTGATTGGTCACGTCGTGGTGGCCGATGTCCTCGCGGAGCCACTGCTCGATCTGTGTGTCGGTGATCATCTCAATCGTCTGCCGGCGGTTCGGCCATCGATTCGCCGGCGTCCGCCGCGACGTAGTGGCAGCCGATGGACTCCGTATTTTCGCCGGCCGCACGCGCGATCAACAGCGCAGTGACGCTGGCGTTGCGCAGTTCGTAGAGTTCGCGCGCCGTGCGCGTGCGGATGTAGGCGTCGACCTCACCTTTCAGCCGTCGGAGGACAGCACTCGCGCGGGCGATCTCGTCGGGGTCGCGCTCGAGGCCCAGGTACTCGTCCATCGTCTGCTGGAGGCGCGTGAACTTCTCGGCGGCGAAGCGTGCGGGCAGGTCGGGGTCCCGATTCAGGAGTTCGGGAGCCTCGACGACGTCGGGGGCGAACCCAGTTGCATCTTCGCCCGCACGGAGGCCCCAAACGAGGCCCTCGAGCAGGCTGGTACTCGCCAGCCGGTTCGCGCCGTGGACGCCGGTGCGGGCACACTCGCCGACGGCGTAGAGCCGATCGAGCGAGGTGCGACCGCGGTCGTCGACGTCGATGCCGCCACAGAGGAAGTGCTCACTGGGGGCGACCGGAATCTCGTCGCCCTCGATCCCGCGGTCGCGACACTTCTCGGCGATGGCAGGGTAGTCGGTCTCGAACTCGAGCGGGCTGACATCCAGCACGACTTCGCCGGTTGCCTCGCGTTCGGCCTCAACCGCGCGGGCAACGACATCCCGCGGTGCGAGATCGCCCTGTGGGTGGTAGTCGTCCATGAACCGCTCGCCGCCGGGAGACTCCGTCTCCCGAGCCCCCGAGTCTCCTGACTCGGGGACGTCCCCGTTGCGGAGGATGGCCCCCTCACCGCGCAGCGCCTCGGAGAGAAGGAACGGGTCTTCGCCGTCGTAGGCGGTCGGATGGAACTGGATGTATTCCATATCCGTGACGTCCGCGCCTGCGAGCGCAGCCATGGCGATGCCATCGCCGGTGGCGTCGTCCGGATTTGTCGACCGGCCGTAGAGTGCGCCGACCCCGCCGGTCGCCAGCACCGTCGCGCCGGCGTAGATCGGGTGCCCCTCTGGTTCCTCGTCAGTTACCGCGCCGTGAACGCGCCCCTCGGCGGTGATCAGCTCGAGTGCGGCCGTATCTTGCCTCACCTCGATTCGATCGTGGTCGTCGAGGAAGTTCAGGAACGGCCGGAGGATATGCGTGCCCGTCGCGGCGTCGACGTGGAGGATACGGAACTCCGAATGGGCGGCTTCGCGCGTATAGTCGAGGTCGCCGTCGGCGGCTTCGTCGAAGTCGACCTCGAGCGTGTCGATGAGCACGTCCTCGACGGCCTCGTCGGCGTGGTTGACGAGGGTGTCGACGGCGTCTGGATCGGCAGTGCCGTCGCTGGCCGCGATGATGTCCTGTTTGAGGCTCTCGGGATCGCCGCGCGTCGTCGAGATGCCGCCCTGCGCCCAGTCGGTGCTGGCGTCCTCGGGTTTCGTCGCTTTCGTTAGCAGGAGGACCTCCGCGCCCTCCCGTGCGGCCGACAGAGCGGCCGCACAGCCCGCGATCCCGCTGCCGACGACGAGCACGTCGGTCGTTTCGCCGTCTGTCGTCGTCGCCGTACCGGTGGTGGTTTCAGTCATCTTAGATCTCGAGCATCCGATCGAGTGCGACGCCCGCGAGTTCTTTCTCCTCGGGGGCGACCTCGATCACGTTGTGTTCGCGGCCCTCGGCGAGCTCCTCGAGCACCCAGGTCAGATAGTTGGGGTCGATCTGGCGCATGGCGTTGCAGTCCATACAGGCGTCGCCACAGAGCGGGACGACGTCGACCTCGGGGTGCCAGCGCTGGAGGTGGTTCGTGAGGTGGACCTCGGTGCCGATCGCCCAGGTGTCGCCGGGGTCGGCGTTTTCGATCGTCCCACAGATGGTCGCCGTCGAGCCGGCTTTGTCCGCGGCCTCGACAACTTCGCGGCGACACTCGGGGTGGACGATGACCTTCGCATCGGGGTTGTCCTCGCGAACCTGCTCGATGTGTTCGACCCGGAATCGCTCGTGGACCTGGCAGTAGCCGTCCCAGAGGATAATGTCGCGTTCTGCGACCTCCGCCGCGTCCTTGCCCTCGGGATCCCAGGGGTCCCACTGGGCGATTTCGTCTGCCATGCCGAGTCGGTGAGCAGTGTTCTCTCCGAGGTGCTTGTCCGGCAGGAACAGCACCTTGTCGCCTTTGTCGAAGGCGTACTCGAACGCTTTGTGGGCGTTCGATGAGGTACAGACGAGCCCGCCCTGGCTCGCACAGAAGGCTTTGAGGTCCGCGTAGGAGTTCATGTACGTGATCGGGATGATGTCGGCGTCGGGCGCGGCGGCGGTGATCTCGGCCCACGCGCTGTCAACCTGGAGCGCCTCGGCCATGCCCGCCATCGGACACGACGCCTCCATGCTCGGGAGGATCACCGACTGGTCGTCGTCCGTGATGATGTCGGCGCTCTCTGCCATGAACGTCACGCCGCCGAAGATCACGTACTCCGCGTCGGCCTCGGCGGCCTGCTTCGAGAGCTGATAGGAGTCACCGATGAAGTCCGCGTGTTCGACGATCTCCCGTCGCTGGTAGTTGTGGCCCAAAATGACGACGTCGTCGCCGAGATCGGCGAGCGCCGCCTCGATGCGTTCTGTCCGCTCGTTTTCTTCGAGATCGCGGTATCGTGGCGGGAGTTGTTCGAGATTGTCGTATTTGAACAAACTGAGATCGGTTTCGAACTCCGCCGTTTCCATATTGGCCATTTCACGTCACCTATGGGTAGTCCCACATCACACGCGACTATTGAATAACTTTTTCCTTCGAAACCGAAATTCGGGTGAATACCATCCGTGAATATGACGACCGAAACCGGTGTAACGGAGAATGCGGCGCTGTGAACGTCTCTCTGGTATGAATGCCACTGTCTGAGCCGCTGTGGTCCTTATCGTGGCGCTCGTGAGTGGCATATGGCACTCGAGGTCGCCGTCCCGGATGTCCTCCGATGGACTCGCGGACGAACCGACCTCGGGCAGTACGCGACCGCGGCAGCCGAGTGGGCCCCTCGAGAGCGGCGACGGTCGCATGGAGTACACCGGCCCCGGGTCGACGAAGCCCGCGAGGAGTTCGACGACGTTGGCTACTGTGTGCTGTCAGGGCTGATCCCGAACCCACCGGCGAGGACGGACTGGCCGACCTGCGCGCGATCGATGCCGCCTACGAGTTGGCTGAGACGGGCCGGCGGGTCCCGTTCGACTGAGGCGGCGACCGACCGTCGGTCGTGAGCGAGACCAGTCGCCCTCACTCGCCCTGGATCAGGCGGGGGCGCGACCGGCGGCTATTCAAGGCCGGATCACCTACACGGCCGCATGGAGGACGTTACGGACGCCGGAATCTACGCGCGGGAATCGACGTATCTCGATCGATACGTGCAAGTGGGTGCTGCAAGCGGGCGAGTCCTCAGCGTTTCCTTCCCCGACGTACCTGACGCCGACGCCGAGACCGACCACCCCGTTCTCGATCAGATCTTCGAGTACTTAGACGGCCTCGAGCCGGTCAGCTTCGACGACGTGCAGGTCGCGATGACCATGCCGACCGACCAGCGGGCTGTCCTCGAGAGCGTCCGGGAGATCCCCTACGGCGATCAGGTCACCGTCGACACGCTCGCCCGGATGACCTCGGGGCTCGATCACGAAGACGACGATGATATCATCCTCGTCCGGACCGCACTCGACGAGAACCCGGCCCCGATTCTCATTCCGGACCATCGAGTTCGTGACGGCCCAAGCGCCGCGCCGCCGGGCGTCGAGCAGAAACTGCGGTCGCTCGAGGAACTCTAATTGAAGGCCTCCCTTTCGAAATCCGATCGCTGTTCTCCCGGTATTGATCCGCTCCGGCCCGATTTCACTTTCACTTTCGGGCTACCTTTTAACCATGGTCCCCGTGAACACGATGACATGAGCCAAGCGACGCTCGGCGACGACGAGGAACTGTTCGGAGAAGCGGCCACCGAAATGCGCGCGGACGTCGAGTCCTCGCTCGAAGACGCCTGGGGGGCACTCCCCGACGCCGACGACGTCTGGGAGACCGACGCCGACAACGTGTTGGGTGTGCTCAACGGCCTCAACTCGGCGCTCGAGGTCGGCGACGCCGAGGCTCACCTCCGCGATGCGAAAAAGTGGTTCACCATGGGCCAGCGTGCCGACGCCTTCGATGACGCTGACGACCTCAAGGCAGAAATCGCCGACCTCGAAGCGGCAATAGCGGACCTCTCACGGGCGAGCGAGCAGGTCGGCGACCTCACGTCGACGATTCCGGCGCTTCGCGGCACGCTCGAAGATGCCGGACTCACAGACGACGCAGCTGACGATGACGCGGGCGACGACGCGGACGAAGCCGAGGAGTAATGATACCGTTCGGCCGACCCGCCGTCCGATCCTTACCGGTGGTCGGGCCGCGAGACGTCACGCTCGGCGACCGTCTCGAGCAGCCGAGCCAGCGAGTCGGCCGCTAACTCGAGCAGCGTTTCCCCGCGTTGGGCGTCGCCATCGGCCGGATCGCCGACGACACCGTTTTCCGCAAACTCCGCCGAGTCGTAGGCCAGATTGACGTGACTCATCCAGTCGCCCCAGCCGTCGGCCGCGTCGGCACGGGCCGTCTCGATCCGATCCTCTCGGACCAGCTCCGGCTCACAGTGGCGAAGCAGTGCTGTCTCTAAGGGGCCGCCGTGGCCCATATCACCGCTGTGTTCGCCGACGGCTTCGAACCAGGTGAAGGGAACGACGTAGGCATCGCCGGCTCGCGTGAGCCGGCCCCCGATTTCTCGGAGGGCGTCGACGTTGCCGCCGTGACCGTTAACGATGACGACGCGATCGAAGCCGTGGTAAGCGAGGCTTTCGACGGCCTCGCCGACGTAGTCCCGGAAGGTGTCCTCGGAGACCCACATTGTCCCGGGGAACTGGCGGTGTTCCGCGGCGATGCCGACCGGAATCGCCGGCGCGCGCACGACCTCGCGATCGGCGCGTTCGATCCCCGCGTCGGCGACCGCCTCCGCGGTCAGCACGTCCGTCCCAAGCGGAGCATGTGGCCCGTGTTGTTCCGTGCTCCCCACGGGAACGACGGCGAGATCGGTCTCGAGGTCTCGAACGTCCGTCCACGTCGCCGCTGTGAGATCCATGCACGAGTATACTATCGGCTGTACGTCAGTATGGCGGTTCGCCGGCTCGCATGGCGAGCGCAGGCCCAATCCGTTTTCGGCCCCGTCGCGTTCCGTCATCTATGTCTGACAAGAGCCGCGAGCGCGGCGTCGAACTCGGCGATTTACGGGGGAAGCTCCAGGACGAGACGTATCCAATCAGCCGCGACGAGTTACTCGAGGACTACGGCGACGAGGGAATCCAACTGAGCGATACCACGATGACACTCGAGGAGGTCATCGGATCGCTTGGCGAAGATGAGTTCCAAGACTACGGTGAGGTCGAGGGAGCGATCATGAACATGGTTGGCGACGAGGCCATCGGTCGGAAAAACTACAGCGACCGCACACCGCCTGCAATGGGCGAGAAGCGGCAAGACGAGGGTGCACCGGACAATGATGGGTACAGCGAGCAGGAGTCATTCTAGGTGCCGCATCGCCCCAATCCCATCGCGTCGGACGATGGCTGTCGGCCGGCACTCTTAGTCGTCGTCGGCTTCGGTCTGTGCCTGTCGACGCTGTGCGCGTTCGATGAACTCCTGTGGGAGTTCGTCGATCTCGCCGGCTTGCACCCCCCAGAGGTGTGAGTAAAGCCCGTCGTTTGTGAGCAACTCCTCGTGTGTCCCGCGTTCGACGATCTCACCGCCTTCGAGGACGAGGATCCCGTCTGCGTCCTTGATCGTCGAGAGTCGGTGCGCGATGGCGAACGTGGTTCGATCTTCCGCGAGCTCGTCGATCGACCGCTGGATGAGCATCTCGGTCTCGGTGTCGACGTCGCTGGTCGCCTCGTCTAACACGAGGATCGCGGGATCTCTGAGGATCGCACGGGCGATCGAGAGGCGCTGGCGCTGCCCGCCGGAGAGCTTGACGCCGCGTTCGCCGACCTCCGTATCGTAGCCGTCGGGTAAGTTCTGGATGAACTCGTGGGCTTCGGCCATTTTTGCGGCCTCAATCACAGCCTCGCGATCGGCGTCAAAGGTACCGTATTTGATGTTCTCTGCGACGCTGCCATAGAAGAGGAAGGTGTCCTGGCTGACGTAGCCGATCGATTCGCGAAGACTCCGGAGGGTGACGTCTTGGATGTTCTGGCCGTCGATCCGGATCTCGCCCTCGTCGACATCGTACATCCGCAAGAGGAGCTTGAGGACGGTTGACTTGCCGGCACCGGTCGGCCCGACCAGCGCGAGCGTTTCCCCGCCCTCGACACTAAAGTCGATGTTCTCGAGGATCGGCTCTGTCGACTCCGACGTCTGGGTCTCGCGATCGTCATAACTAAACGACACCTCGTTGTACTCGACGCGGCCGTCGGTCACGGTGAGGTCGGGCGCGTCGGGCTCTTCATCGACCCGGTTCGGTTCGTCCATCAATCCGAAGATGCGCGCACTCGAAGCGCGAGCGCGCTGATACATATTGATTATTTGACCGAATTGCGCCATTGGCCAAATAAACCGCTGCGTATAGAGAATGAAGACGACGAACATCCCGGTACTGAGCTCACCCGAGAACGGACCCGGTGGGCCCGAGATGACCCAGAGGCCGCCGACGAGAAATGTGATGACGAAGCCGATCCCCGCGAGCACGCGCAGTCCGGGGAAAAACTTGATCCGCGTCCGAATCGCCCCCCAGTTGGCGTCGAAGTACTCCTGAGAAACGTCCTCGACACGGTCGGATTCGTAGGACTCGGTCGTACTGGATTTGATCACCTGAATCCCGCCGAGGTTGTTCTCGAGCCGGGAGTTGACCGTGCCGACGGTCGAGCGCACCTCGGCGTACTTCGGCTGGATGGTCTGGATGAACAGATACGTGAAGCCGGCGATCAGCGGTACCGGCAGCAAGGCGACCAGCGCGAGCTGCCAGTTAATCGCCAGTAGTAAGCCGCCGATACCCACCACCATCACGAGCAGCCGAAACAGGGAGTTCATCCCGTCGTTCAAGAATTTCTCGAGGCGGTTGACGTCGTTCGAGAGGATCGACATCATCTCGCCGGTCTGTTTGTCGGCAAAAAAGCCCATATCCAGGCGCTGCATCTCGTCGTAGGTGTCGGTCCGGATGTCGTGTTGGATGTTCTGGGCGAACGTGTTGAACCCCCAGTTTCGGGTCCAGTGGAAGATCGCCGAACAAAGGAAGGCACTCGCGATGATCCCGATTGTCAACCAGAACTGGTCGACTCGTCCGGTTGGGACATACGGTTCGATGAGCCCGCCACCTACCGGAAACGCCGCTGCATATGCAATCTCTTGACGGATCACGGCGTCGATTGCGATCCCGAGCATCAGCGGTGGCAACAGATCCAGGACTCGAGCGCCGACGCTCGCGATCACGCCGATGACCGCAGCCCCGACGTAGTTTACGCCGTACTCGAGGAACAGCCGTTTCATCGGGTTCTCGACCTCCGCCCGTTGGTCCTCGAATGGATCGTCCTCGTCTCCGTCGGGGCGATTCATTGCACGGGGCTCAGGGATCGCCAGCAATAAGAATTGCCGACCAATCGAACCAGATCCAGCGTCGGCGGCTGTGGTTCACGCTCGCTTTCGCTGTGGCTTACGCGCTGTCACCGACACCGAGGCTTGTGATGGTCGTCTGATTCGACTCGAGGTCGATGCCGACCTCGTCGCCGACCTCGATCCCGGTCTCGTTCGTGTAACCGCGTGGCACTTCAAGCACCCATTTCCCGCGGCCGGAGTACTCGAGGTCGTTGCCGTCTTCGTTCGGGCCGGGCGCGCGAGCGTGGTGAATCGTCGTGATCTCGCCGTCCGCGCTGATAAAGATGATATCGATGTCGAAATCCATCTCGCGCATCACGTAGGTCAGGTCTTGCTCGCTTCCGTAGATGAACAACATGCCATTACCCGGCTCGAGGGAGTCGTGATTACTTAGTCCGGTGTAGCGTTCCTGAGGATCGTCTGCGACCTCGACGTCGATGACGGCTTTCGGCTCGTCGCTGTCGGCATCGTCGGCGACCCGTACCTCGCCGCTGTCGGGCCCCCACGGCGTCGAGACGAGCCCGGCCTGTACGAGGACGACACCGGCGATCGAGAGGATCGCAATGGCGAGCAGTCCCTTCCCGACGCGCCCGATTGTCATACCCGATAGCTGCACGGCCAGAGAGTAAAGGTTATTCGGACGGACCTACTCGTCTCGGATGCGGGCTCGTGGTCTAGCTGGTCATGACGCGGCCTTTACAAGGCCGAGGTCGGTGGTTCGAACCCGCCCGAGCCCACTTCCTGCTGCGAGCAACGCCGCGAGCAGCAGGTGTGTGATGCGAGCGGCGGTTCGAATAAGAGAAGACGCAGCGCTCGAGCGAATGCGAGAGCGACCGTCTTCGCGTCGTTCGAACCCGCCCGAGCCCAGCTTTGGGGACCAACAGTGGATCACAGACCTGTCTCCGAGGAAACGTTCTCTAGCGCACGTCACGGACAGAAAGTCATACACCGCCGATCTCGCATGGGTCCCCTCGAGTACCCGATTCGGCCGACTGCTCGTCGTCAGTGTTTGAGCCGCGCAACGTTTTCTCGAATCTGGCCGAGGAGGCCGTCTCCCGATCTGGGTTGGAGGGCCGAATGCAGTGTCGAGTTTTCCGGTTCGTCCCCCACGACGACCCGGAGATACGGCTCGAGTTGCTCGAAATTATCCGCGAGGACCACGGTGTGATTGTCCTCGTTGTGCTCGACGACACCCGCGTCGTCCAGCTTCGGGACGTGACACTGGACCGATGAGACGTAGACGCTTTTGTACTCGTTTTTCGCCACCTCCTCCGGTGGCACGTCGTGTTCCCAGCCGGCGACTGTCTCTGCCAGCGTCGACAGCTCGATGGGGTCGTCCTGTCCCCGGAGCGCATAGAGGAGGTACCGTCGCCGCCGGTTCGCCAGTAACTCGAGGATCGTATCGGCATCGAGTTCGGTAGGTTCTTGACTCGAGGTAAGAGGTTCCATAACATGGTATTACCTCCCGGGGCGGAAAAGGGTGTCTTGAATATCCGATAATCCAACAGACGAACGGTAATCCCACATAGACCTCCGTGTATTGTCTCCGTTACTGGTTTTTCAGTACCATACTCAATATATTGGGCCTCGCTGCAGTCTCCTGTAAGCAGCGTGAAACGGCGATCGCGATTCGAAATCCTTTTTTATATCATGGACAGAGATTGAGGCAGGCCGCCTTAGCTCAGACTGGGAGAGCACTCGACTGAAGATCGAGCTGTCCCCGGTTCAAATCCGGGAGGCGGCATACTTTTGCGGCGAGCATGTTCGAGAGTCACAAATCTGCAGCCCGATTGTGATTTTTGAGCCCATTTTTCTGCGAACCAGCGAAAGAGCGGAGTGAGCATTTCTGGGCGGAGGTTATCCGGGAGTCGGTATCCCGAGTTTACGTAATTCTCGCTCGCAACGCGATTGCTCGGCAGACGCTATCAACGTGAAACGTACGCTCGCAGGGTGTCGCCAATCGTCGTCGCGGTCCCGTTTACAGGCGCTGGCCGCGATGCCGTGGGGACGTCACAGCGGTTCGAGACAGTTTCGGCAATACGTAAACGCGGGATCGTTTTCCACACCGCACTGCTGACACGGGAGTCGCTTGCGGTCTCCAGTGGCGTCGTCAGACGCCGTTGGCTCTGCGCCCGTCGTCTCCGTCTCGATATCGTTGTGTCGTCGCTCGGCCTGTCGCTCGAGGCCGTCCCGATAGATGCCTTTGAGCACTGGGATACTGATCCCGATCGCAGCGAGTAAGAGGCCGATGACCACTGCGGCGTAGATCTGTTCGGGAGTGGTCACAAAAGTACTACGGCCGCGGGCTGTTTAGTGCTGTCCACTGGTTGGAGCGCTGAACAGTGCCGGGGCTGGCAAACCGCTCGCGACCGCCAACGACTTTCCCGTTACGTCTCGGTACCCAACCTATGAGCCACAACTCGATCACAAACGAGAGCGAGACGTTCGAGATTGGCGAGACGACTGTTCACCGACTCGGCTTCGGTGCGATGCGACTCTGTGGCGAGAAGATCATCGGCGCGCCCGACGACGAGACGGCTGCACGCGAGGTGGTCCAGCACGCCGTCGACTGTGGTGTCGACTTTATCGACACGGCCGACTCCTACGGCCCGGCGGTCAGCGAGCGGCTGATCGGCGAGGCGATCGGCGATCCTGACGATGTGGTCGTCGCGACCAAAGCAGGCCTGCTGCGCAACGACGCGGGCGACTGGATCGCCCACGGTGATCCGGACTACATTCGCAACCAGGTACTCACCTCACTCGATCGGTTGCGGACTGACTCCATTGACCTCTATCAGTTTCACAAGCCTGACGACGACACGCCATTTGAAGATTCGATCGCGACGTTTGCGGAACTCAAAGACGATGGCTTCGTCGACGCTGTCGGCGTCAGCAACGTCTCGGCCGAACTCCTCGACCGCGCTCGCGAACAGGTCGAGATCGCGACCGTCCAGAACCGGTACAACCTGCACGACCGCGGGAGCCGCGAAGTCCTCGATATCTGTGCCGACGAGGGTATCGGCTTCATCCCGTGGGCACCGATCGACGGCGATGATCTGGCCGCACACGGCGACCTCCTCGACGAGATCGCTGCGGCCCACGACGCGACGCGCCGGCAGATCGCGCTGGCGTGGCTGCTCGAGCGTGCCGATGTCATGCTCCCGATTCCGGGCACGGCCAACCGCGGCCATCTCGAGTCGAACGTTGCTGCCTCACGCTTGTCGCTGTCCGACGCGGAGGTGCGGCGATTGACCGAGGCTGCAGCGTGAGTTGTTGTACCGTCGGCACGTCTCACTCGCCGACGTAGATCGTCTGCAGCCGCGAGCCACAGGACGGACAGCACAGTGTCTGCCATTTCGTTGGATCCAGTCCGCCCATCGTCTTCGTTCGGCGCGCCTCGTCGAACGGGACCGTCTCACCACAGGACTGGCAGTCGAAGGGATCGTCCGTCTTGGTCATCGGCTGAGATAGCGTGTGCACACGTATGGGTGATACTGTCTGGAGGCGGTGGGTTACTGGTGTCCGTGCGTTCCAGACCGGGACTCGGCCCGAACACACGCAAACGGGATGCACCCTCGAGAGCCCAGCGATACCTGACGAGTTCCGTGGCTCGAAGAGCAGTCCACAATAGAACGTCCGGGTGCGAGAATCGAACCACGTCGAGACGTGCTCACTTCGCTGCGCGCGACTCGTCTGGTTCGATCTCGCCTGCCGGCTTTTTCACTCCTCACTTCGGTCGTCGGAAAAGGTCCGGGTGCGAGAATCGAACCCGCGTCTCAGCCTCCACAAGGCTGAAGGATAACCACTACCCCAACCCGGACACGCTTACATCATACCCTACACGCGGTTGGCCTGAAATACGTTACGACTCGAGGATCGCGGTGTGCGACTCCGTACCGCGCGATTTCGATCGCACTCCTCGCGACCGAGACGTTTTTCGGCACACGGCCGGTACCACCGGTAACGCGTGGCCATCACCGACAAGATCTACATCAAGAACCACCGCCAGCTTAGCTCCCAGCTCGAGACGAATATCCCCAAGGGAGCGTTCAAGGGGGCAACGCTCGATATGCTCTTTCAGGGCGAGGGCCTCGAGAAACTCGACGACGCGACCCGTGATCGCGTCCTCGATTTCACGCAGGACTTTCTCGACTGTGATTGTGATAACAACCCCTACTGTGGCTGCCCGGAGCGGAAGTTCATCCAGTACCTGCTCGAGTTGCGTGCACAGGGGCTCGGGCCAGATGCGATCGTCGACGTGATGACCGACGACTACATGGTGTATGCCTATCCGGGCGACGTTCTTTCATTTCTCGACAACGCCGTCCGCACCCTTGAGGCTGCGGAGGGCCTTGCCCGCGTCGACGGCGCAGACGAGGCCCGCGACGAGATCCAGCAGGCAAAACGGGATCTCGCGCGCTGAGTCGCCGCGCGTTCGCACCGTCGGCCGCCGAAACTGCAACTGAGCGCAAAGTTGACCTGTTCGGCCGGTGACTCGTCGCTATGATCGATCGGGAAGGCCGCATTGTCTTCGGCTCGTTGCTGGCGTTCGTGATCGTCGTTGCGTGCTCGGTCGTCCTCGAGCGCCAGACTGGGATCGCGCTCCGCGAGAGACCACTGGTGTCTTTCCTGCTGATCGGCGGTGTTGCCATTGTCCTTCCGCAGCTGTATCTTGCGTGGACGGAGACGGGGGCACGCTCGCGGACGCGACTCCGATTTGCGGCTGTCACCACGGCGGCCTTCGCGGTCGCGTTCGCTGACGATGCAGCGGGCGCGCGCTATCTGCTGCTTTCGACGATCGGCACCGGCGCGCTGCTTGGGCTGCTCTGTTATGAGGCGCTTTCGGGATATCGTGCCGTCAGCGACGATGTCTCGTTTGATCTCCAGAATCGGTGACTCTCGAGTCAGGAGAATCAGCAACTGTTAGGGTAGCCGACCGTCTCGACCCATCCATGACAGATCCCGAGGACCTCGCCGCGCGGGTGCGCGACGGCGACGTTCGCATTCACGAACTCGAGGACCATGCCGACTACGACACCGCGGCCGAGGCACGCCGGCTGATCGTCGAACGCGAGACCGGTGCCGATCTCGAGGCCGTCGGCGACTACTCGTTCCCCGCCGAGCAAGCGGAGCCGAACATCGAGAACATGATCGGTGCGGCACAGGTTCCGATGGGCGTCGTCGGCCCCGTTCCCGTCCACGGGGGTGCAGCCGACGGTGACCACTACCTGCCGCTGGCGACGACCGAGGGCGCGTTGCTGGCATCTGTCAACCGCGGGCTGGGCGTGATCCGCGCGGCCGGCGGCGCAGATGCGCGCGTGACGAAAAACGGGATGACTCGCGCACCGGTCTTCCGAGTTGACGGTGTCGCCGAGGCCGCCGAGACCGTCGAATGGGTCGAGGACAACCTCGAGACGCTCCGTGAGGCCGCCGAGTCGACGACGAGCCACGGCGAACTGCTCGACGTCGAACCCTACGTCGTCGGCGACTCCGTCTACCTGCGCTTTGCCTACGACACCAAGGACGCGATGGGGATGAACATGGCGACGATCGCCACCGGCGAGGCCTGCGAGGTCGTCGAGGCCGAAACGCCTGCCTCGCTGGTCGCGCTGTCGGGCAACCTCTGTTCGGACAAGAAACCCGCCGCGATCAACGCCGTCGAGGGCCGCGGTCGCTCCGTGACTGCCGACGCCGTGATCCCCGGTGAACTCGTCGAAGAGCGGCTTCATACGACCGCCGACGCGATCGCCGAGGCCAACACCCGCAAGAACCTGATCGGCAGCGCTAAAGCGGGCAGTCTGGGGTTCAACGCCCACGCCGCTAACGTCGTCGGCGCGGCGTTCCTCGCGACCGGCCAAGACGAGGCCCAGGTCGTCGAGGGAGCCAACACCATCACCACGATGGACACCCGCGAGCGCGAAGACGGCACCACCGACCTCTATGCCAGCGTCTCGCTTGCCTCCCTCGAGGTTGGGACCGTCGGCGGCGGCACGAAACTGCCCACACAGGCCGAAGCCCTCGAGGTTCTCGGACTGCGCGGCGGTGGCGACCCACCGGGCTCGAACGCTGATGCACTCGCCGAGATCATCGCCGTCGGCGCACTCGCTGGCGAACTCTCCTTGCTCGGCGCGCTGTCGTCGCGACACCTCGCGAGCGCACACGAGGATTTGGGTCGGTAGGCACCCGCCCTGGGTACCCTCTCACTCCATCAGAGTAACCGATACCGCCCACGGCTCTCGCTGACGACCCCACGTCGCGTGAGTTTCTCGAGTGCCTTCTTCACGTACTCGGCTGATACCCCACGCTCGCCCGCGTACGCGACGATCTCGTCTTCGGTCGGCCCCTCAAGGGCCTCGAGTGCCCCCGTTACGATTTCCTGTTTGCTCCCACTACGGGTCGGCCCGCGCGGATCGCGGTCGCCTGCCGCCTCGATCTCGTCGGCATCGAGACCCGCTTCTTCGAGGTACTCCGTCTCGTCGACGACGCCGTCGGCGACATCGGCCTCGAGTTGGGCAAAGGAATCCAGTTTGGCAAAGGCCTCGCCCTCGCCCTGGCGGTTTGCGAGCATGGATGCGCGCACGTCGCGGGCATGGGCGGCGTCGTCGGTCTCGACGAACTTCTTGCGCTTTTCGTAGGCCTTTCGTGCGCCACAGCGGGGACACTGGCTCGTCTCCGATCGCCCCTCGAGGATCCAGAGGTTCGAACACTCGCTACAGCCGACGACGGCGTACATAGCTGCCAGTGGGATGTCCCGGCAGTTCAACCTTCGGCAACCGGAGCGAAAGTGAAACAGGGCTTGCTGTGGGATTTTAGACGGTTGCCCTCGTCTCGAGGCGTATGGAGCGCGTTTCCCTGACCGATAGCGAGCCCTCAGAGGCAGCCGACGGTGTCCACCTGGCGCTGCTTGCCGGCACCGAGTCGATGAACGTCCAGCACTTCGAGATCGAACCGGGCGCGGTCGTCGAGGAACACAGCCATCCCCACGAACAGACCGGCTTCATTTGTGAGGGTGAGGTGACCTTCCTCGTCGATGGCGAGGCGGTCGTTTGTGGCCCCGGCGACTCCTACGCGATCCCGGGTGAGCAGCCTCACGCGGCCGAAAACCGCGGCGACGAGACGGTTCGCGGTGTCGACATCTTCAGCCCGCCACGGGAGAACCCGAGCTGGCAGGAGTAGCCCTACCGACTGTCGTGTCTGTTGACTACCACCATTTGATACCACGAGGTTATATCACTGGGTTCGCAAGATACTCCCATGGCAACTGAACAGCGGTCGGTGGGACGCGGATGGATCGGAACGGCGCTCGAGCGACTCGGGCCAACGTGGCTCGCCGGCGCGATCGCGGCGGGGCCGGCGACGATGGGCAGTCTGCTGGTCGCCGGCGCGAGCTTCGGCTATGCCCTACTTTGGGTCGTCGTCTGTTCGGCGGTGTTGGGTGCTGTCGGGCAGTATCTCGCCATGCGATTGGGACTACTCACTGAGGCGGGAATCGTCTCGGTCGTCGAACGCCATCTGGGATCGACCTGGGCCTGGGTGCTCGTCGTCGACGTCGTGTTGGCCGCCGGCTTGGCGCAGGTAATCATCATGAAAACGTTAGCCGAGGTCAGCGCGACGATGGTTGCCAGTGCAGGCGTCGACGTCGCCGTCTTGGCCGATCCACGCCTCTGGGGTGTTACGTGGGCCGTGATCCTCGCGCTGGGACTCGCCGGCGGGGGCTACCGGGTTGCGGAACTCGGGGCTAAGGTGCTCGTCTCGATGGTCGTCGTCGCGTTCGTTGCAGCCGCGTTCATCGTCCCAATCGACCCCACTGCCGCGGTGGGCGGACTGGTGCCGGCGATTCCCGCAGGCGTCGATGGCGCACTCGTCGCCGCGGGCATTCTCGGCGGTGCGGTCCACATCACGCTGCTGACGATGCAAAGCTACACGATGCGCGCCCGCGGCTGGACCGTCCGTGACGCCGACACCGCGATCGTCGACATCGTGAGTTCGATGCTGGGCGCGTTCGGGGTTTTCAGCCTCGCAGTCTTTCTCGTCGCGGCGAGCGTCCTCCCGGCGGCCGGCGTCGATCCCGCGACGATCGACGGGATCAGCGCCGCCCAGACCCTCGGCCCGGTCGCCGGCGAGTATGCGACCTGGGTGTTCCTCGCGGGCCTCCTCGGTGCGGCAGTCTCGACACTCGGCGGGAACACGATCGTTCCACCGTATCTGCTCGCTGACAAACTCGGCTGGGAGCAGTCGACAGACGACAACCGATATCGCGCCGCCGTCGCCGGCGTCGCACTCATCTCCGCTGTCGGTGCGTTTCTCGGCGGCGCGTTCTTCCAGTTGCTCGTGCTCACGCTGGCCTTTGGCCTCGTCGGGACCCCCTTTGCCATCGCCGTTATCCTCATACTGCTGAACGATCCCGACGTCGTCCCGACGACGAACTCCCGTGTGGCGAACCTCGGTGGATTCGTACTCTTTGCCGTCGCCGCCATGCTCGCAGGTGAGTTCGTCCGCGGGGAACTCGAGACGATCTCTGACCCGCTCTCGGCGTTCGTCGTCGCCTTCGCGGTCGCGATGGCCCTGGCACTCCTCGGACTGGCGGGACGATACGTCCGCGATCGGGTCAGCGGGGTCTAACCCGGACGTCGTCACTGCCGGGGCGAAATCGAACCGTCACGGAAGCGCGGTTACCACACCGAAAAAGACGAGCAGCCCGAGTCCGGTAACGAGGGCCGCGATCCCGAGCGGAACGAGTATTCGGCCAGCTTGCCATATCGCGGCGATCATGGCTGCCATCGCCTTTGTTGGGGTCTGTATAGCTGACATGTGGTAGTGTCTACCATATCGGAGACCTTGAAAGTCAGTCAGACGAGTGACAGACGCCACGTCTCAGCGCCGCTCGAGTGTCGCACGGCTCACTCGAGCGACTTCCGCATCTCGACGTGGGGAATGCCGGCCTCCTCGAACTCTGCACCGCGGCGCTCGTAGCCGAGGGTGCGATAGAAGTCGGCCGCCTGCGTCTGTGAGTGGAGTGTCAGTGTGTCGAATCCGATTGCCTCGGCTTGCTTCTCGAGTCGCTCCATCAGTGCACGACCGATGCCAGCGTTGCGTCGTGATGTGCGGACGGCGACGCGTTCGACCTTGCCGATATCGTCCTCGTACTCGCGAAGCCGTGCCGCGCCGATTGGTTCGTCGCCGTCGTACGCAACGAAGTGGGTCGCCGTCTCGTCGTGTGTGTCGTACTCCAGTTCTTCGTCGACATCCTGCTCCTCGACGAACACCGTATGACGGACTGCAAAGGCGTCTTCCCGTTTTACTTCGGAATCGGCGACGTGCACCTCGACCATCGCAAACACGTACGACGTAGTTTGCCGAGAGCGTTTCGCCACGGTTCGATTCTGGTCAGTATCGCGTCTGAAAGTGGCGGACCGCGTCGAAGAACTCCCGTCGCTTGCGCTCGAGGAAAATAAAATGCGTGCCGCCCGTGATCTCTACGTACCGTTTCTGATGGTCGGTCGAACCTACAGCATCGTACAACTGCAGTGCACCTTCGCGGGAAATGATCCCATCGCTCGAGCCACGAATCACGAGCGTTGGATCGTCGATATGTGTCGGGTGATACGTCTGCTCTTGGCGTACGAGCGGGGCAATGATCGTCTCTGGGCTATCATCGATCGCCTGGTTCGTATCGAAAATCGCCTTCCAGACTGCAGCCTGCACTGCCGTGGCAGTGAACTCGTCGCCACCGATCCAGTCATCGGTGTCAGCGCCATCGGGGACCTCCGCGTTCCATCTTGTAATGAACTCATCACGGACTTGTGATAAATACGCCGGGCCTTTGGGATCCGCACCGACCTCAAGTGTGTCGAACGAGCCGCCGGCGAGGGTGACTGTCGCGTAGTTGGGTTCACCGAGCGTGTACACCGCACGGCCGCGCCACGTCCCTCCCGAGAGGCCCACGTAGTGTATGCGATCGAAGCCGCGTTCCTCGCGCAGCCACCGCGTCACCGCGAGGAGATCGAGCGCTTCGCGTTCAAACGACAGTGGTGGCGTATTCACCTTTGGTGGCTGTCTGTACTCGCGCGGGAGTTCGGTGTCACCGTAGCCACGCATGTCCGGTGCGAACGTCGCCTGCCCCTGTGCCGCAGCGTACCGCAGCCAGCCGAACTCCTCGGTGAGGGGTGGGTCGAACATCGACACGCCGCCGTAAGTCATTCCGTGAACGAAGAGCACGGCTTCGTCCGGATCGTCGACGGTCGTCCGCTCCCAGACCCGAAGTTGATGGCCATCGTTCATGGTCAGATCGTGGGCGGCCGGCTTCCATGCTGTTGATTTCGGCGGTTCGTTCCGCTGTTCGTCCACCGTCGCAGCTACGGTGGTCGTTCCGATAACTGTCGTCCCGACTGATCCTGCGAGAAACGACCGTCTCGACGCCGATGGCTGGTATTTGTCCACCATATATCAGCGTACTAACTTCAATAGCACAACAAATAACCATAGCTAATTGGTTCGAGAACAATATACTTGACTTCTGGAACAGTCTTGCGCAAGAGAAAACGCGGTCGAGGCCGTGTCGACAGTGTTATCCCCAGCACGTCTCACGAGTCCCATTCCGACTGTAACGTCGTCCTCGATGTCGTGTGCAGTCACACAGACAACTCGGTTTCACGCTTGTGTTTCAGTTTCGAACGTGATACGTTCACGACACACAGCCATTTCGTCTCGAGGACCCGCGACGGTCGTCTCGATTGATACGGACTCCTGTCAGTCAGTGCCGGTGAGTCCGCGACCCGCAGCGGTCCCACCGGTACATCGGTACAGCAGACCGTATGAGGCAATGAGGGCAGGCTGTCGGAAGAGTGGATCACTCACTGTCAGTGATGCCGATAACAAAAGAATGCGAGAGTGAAAACCGTCTATGACAGTCTCGGTATCTGCTCAGCGTGAGCAGATCGTCCGAGATGTCCGCGCCAGCTTGCGTCTCGATATTCTCACGGCAAAGCCATGAGAGGACGAAACGCTCGCGTTATGCGAGCTTTTCGATATTGTCGACGACTTCGTCTGCGAACTCGCTGGTGGCGAGCTTCTCGGCGTCCTCGAGCTGGCGCTCGAGGTCGTAGGTGACCTTGCCCGAGGAGATGGTCTCCTCGACGGCGTCGCGGACGAGGTCGGCGGCGTCGTCCCAGCCCATGTACTCGAGCATCATGCGGCCCGAGAGGATCATGGCGGTCGGGTTGACCTTGTCCTGACCCTCGTACTTGGGTGCGGAGCCGTGGACGGGTTCGGCGAGCATCAGGCCGTCGCCGAAGTTCGCGCCGGGCGCGATGCCGAGACCACCGATCTGGGCACCACAGGCGTCGGACATGTAGTCACCGTTCAAGTTCATCGTCGCGACGACGTCGTACTCGTCGGTGCGGGTGAGGATCTGCTGGAGCATGTTGTCGGCGATGCGGTCGTTGACGACAACAGCGTCGTCCGGCGCTTCGCCGTCTTTCTCCTCCCAGAGAGTGTCCTCGGTGATGACCTCGTCACCGTATTCCTCTTCTGCGACCTCGTAGCCCCAGTCGCGGAACTGCCCCTCGGTGAACTTCATGATGTTACCCTTGTGGACGAGGGTCACGGAGTCGCGGTCGTTCTCGAGGGCGTAGTCGATAGCCTCACGGACGAGTCGCTTCGTTCCGAACTCCGTGATCGGCTTGACACCGATGCCGACGGGACCGTCGTGGATGACGCCCGTTGCGCCCATCTCGTCTTCGACGAACTCCTTGACCTGCTCGACTTCGTCGGTTCCGGCTTCCCACTCGATGCCGGCGTAGACGTCTTCCGTGTTCTCTCGGAAGGTGATCATGTCCATCTGACCCGGCTCCTTGACGGGCGACGGGACGCCGTCGAGGTGGTAGGTCGGGCGGACGTTCGCGTAGAGGTCGAGTTTCTTGCGCAGGCCGACGTTCAGCGAACGGAAGCCGGCACCGACGGGCGTCGTCAGCGGGCCCTTGATGGCGATGCGGTGTTCCTTGATCGCCTCGACGGTCTCCTCGGGGAGGTTCTCGTCGTATTTCTCGCGGGCGGACTCGCCAGCGTACAGGCGCATCCAGTTGATTTCGCGACCGGTCGCGTCCGCGGCAGCCTCGAGCACTTTCTGTGCGGCAGGGCCGACGTCGCTTCCGACACCGTCACCGTAGATGATCGGGATGATCGGGTTGTCCGGCACTTCGAGCTCGTCTTCGGTTCCTTCCTTCAGCGTGATCTTCTCCCCGTCCTCGGGGACGTCGATCTTGTCGTAGCTCATCTCGTCTGTACGGTTCGCCGACGGGGGTAAAAGGTCTACCATTTCTGTCTCCGACTGGCAAAACCTGCCCGATCTTTACACGAGATGTATTTCTTGAAAATGCCGAAAACGAGGGTCTGAGGGGTCGAGCCCTCAGAAATAGGATGGTAAATAATGTAGAATGCCGTTAAATGAAGGGGCTACGTAACTGCCGTTTTATATTACTCATACGGATACGTTGTTCGGTGACACCTGAAACTGGTTACACACTGATCGCACTGTCTCGTGCGATCAGGTGCACTGATTGTCAATGGCTCCTCCAACTGCCGCTTCGAGACCGCTCGAGCGACCCGCCGGGAGCGTTCGTGCCTGAGTGCGGTCCCGTGGCGACAGTTGGTGGCTCGACCCGGCGTCTGTGACGACGTGCTCGGTTCGTGGCGTCTCTCACGCCATCATACTCGAGGCGTGCATCCGGTATAACCCGTGGCGACCGTTTCATCGAGCGGCAGGATACTATACTGCATTACTCCTGTAACAGTGGAGCGCGACACCGTTCGCTCCCCGCTCGCGTCCGGTCGCGGTGGCCACACGGGCGACAACGCGGTGGCAGGCCGTCCGACGAGGAGACGGAACCTCTTTTTGTCGACCGAACCAACCCCGGTGCATGGCCGAATCCGAGGTCGACCTCGAGTCAGAGCAGTACGAGAAACACCGCGAGGCGGGCGAAATCCTCGCACAGGTACGCGAGGAGGCAGCCGACCGTGTCGAGGTCGGTGCAAGCCAACTCGAGGTCGCCGAGTGGGCCGAAGACCGCATTCGGGAACTCGGCGGCCAGCCCGCGTTCCCCGTCAACATCTCCGTCGACGAGGAGGCGGCCCACGCAACCCCGTCGATCGGCGACGAGACGACCTTCGGCGAGGAGATGGTTAATCTGGACATCGGCGTGCACGTCGACGGCTGGCTGGCTGACACCGCCGTCACCGTCGACCTGTCGGGCACTCCCGAGCTCGCGGAGGCCTCCGAGCAGGCACTCGAGGCTGCCCTCGAGATCGTCGAACCAGGTGTCGAGACCGGCGAAATCGGCGCGGAGATCGAGGGCGTGATCGACGGCTACGGCTACAATCCCGTCGTCAACCTCACGGGCCACGGACTGGGTCACTGGGAACAACACACCAGTCCGAACATTCCCAACCGAGCCGTCTCGCAGGGGACGACACTCGAGGTCGGCGACGTCGTCGCGATCGAGCCGTTCGCGACCGACGGCGGCGGCAAGGTCACGGAAGGCGCAAGCGAGGAGATCTTCTCGCTCCAGCGCGAGGGAACGGTCCGCAACCGCCAGGCCCGCGACGCGCTCGAACAGATCACAGAGGAGTTCCGGACGCTGCCGTTTGCGACGCGCTGGCTCGAGACGGATCGCCCGGAGATGGCACTGCGTCGACTCAAGCGAAACGACATCGTCCACGGCTACCCTGTTCTCAAGGAAGACGACGGCTCCCTCGTCAGTCAGAAAGAACATACGATTATCGTCACTGAGGATGGCTGCGAAGTGACGACGAAGTAAGGACGAATCGATCGGTTATCGGCATCGGTAATCGTCGCAGTGAGACGGGAGACACCACGGAGGAAGCGACGAACCCGGGAGACCAAGCAACGGCCGCTGGTGGTCGAACCGTGAGAGGCAGTTAGGCGTTGTTCATCCGCTGACTCGTGCGGTTTCCACACCGCTGACACTCGGCTACGCGGTAGGGCTCGCGAGAGAACTGCGCGTTCTCTTTCTTGAGACTCTCGGTTCGGAGCTGAACGGACACTTCATGGAGAGTTTCGAGATCGCATTCATCGCAGTACTCAGTCATCCCATTAACGGAATCGTCAGTCGTTGCCATTGTCATATTACCTGCCGTAGCATTATCTTAAAACCCTGCTTTATTTTGTCGTGCGAAACACAAAAATCGCAAGACGGCGGCACCATCGCCGAAAATCCTCGTCGAACGCTCGAACCGTTTACGAGAACCGCGCGTTCGTTCAAGACCTAGTTGTAGTCATCTATCCCACCGATCCAGGGTGTATCGAACTGCTTGAGCAGGCAGCCAGGCTGAAACCCTTTAAGACCTCATCGAGAGACCAGTAGTATGGAGCAGGTGTTTGCACCATGGCGTATCGAGTGGATCAGACGTGAGGACAAAAACGCGGAGATCGAGGACTGTGTCTTCTGTGAACTGCCCGAGCAGGACACCGACCGGGAGAACCTGATCGTCGCGCGAAGCGACCACGCCTTCGTCATGCTGAACAACTACCCGTACAATCCGGGTCACACCATGGTGATCCCTCACGTACACACCGGCGAGTATGCAGCGCTTGAAGACGAGATGCTCCTCGATCATGCCCGCTTGAAACAGCGAACCTTCGATGCACTCGAGGCTGCACTCGAGCCAGACGGCTTCAATGCCGGCTTGAACCTCGGAAACGGGGCTGGTGGCTCGATCGATGACCATCTGCACACTCATGTCGTCCCACGCTGGCAGGGGGACACCAACTTCATGCCTGTGCTAAGCGATACCACAGTAATCGTCGAAGCGCTCGAGGCGACGTACGAGCACGTCCACGAGGCGTTTGCCACACAGGAGGGAACGACTGTTCCCGACGCGGACAGCGCAGTCGTCATCGAGTAGCGGCGTTCGTCGACGGGTCGTCGCAGACAAACATCTGGCACGCAGTGCCGGCGCGACTGCGGGGTGCCTTGCGATCGCGCCGGGGCTCGAAACCGCCATCACCAACTGGAATCGTCCGAACGAACGTGACCGTCAGGGTTCGCAGTACAGCGTCTTGCCATTCCGGATACACTCGATCCGGAGCGGCTCGTCGTAGGTCACAGACACGTGGTCGGCCGACCGGACGTAGACAGCGGGTGTCTCGCCGGACTGACGGTTGAGATTGGTGAGCAGGCCGGATTCGTGGAGTCGGTCGACTTTTCGATAGGCCGTCGAGAGCGGGAGATCGTGTTCCGCCGCCAGCTCGCGGACCGTCGTCGGCTCGTCAGCGGACAGGAACATGGCCCGCGCGTCATCGTCACTCAGCAAGTCGATGATCTGGCCGGGATTGCACCCGAGTTCATCGTCCCGCTGGGCGCGCGTACACGGTGAGAGCTGCCTGGCTGTCTCGCTCATGCACGATCGGTCGCCGCGGGGCTGTTTATCTGCGGTTTCAATTCCCGCGAACTGAAGATTAGGTCATGTATTGACTCTCTCGAGTCAAATCGAACCCATCGTCCGGCGTCAGACGGATTCCTCTCAGTCCATTCCCGCACGATTCAGGTAGGCCGGCATCTCGCGACAGCAACCGTCTCAGACCGGATTGCCGAACGCGTACATCGTCTCGTGGGCCGTTACCTCGAGGTCGACGAAGTCGCCGGGCTCGAGACCGTGCTCGCTCGCGTTCTGGACGATGATCTGTCGGTAGGCCGAATCGCGACACTTGACGGAGTCGGCGGTCCCTTCCTCGACGACGAGACAGTCCTCACGACGCTCGCCGACCATGTCTCCGTAGGCGTCGGCGACGAGGTCGCGTTTGAGCTCGCTCATCTCTTTCGAGCGTTCCTTTTTGACGGTTCCGCCAAGCCCTTTCATCTCGGCGGCGTCGGTGCCCGGGCGCTTCGAGAAGCGCGTGACGTTGATTTTCTCCGGGCGTGTCTCCCGCAGCAACGCCATCGACTGTTCGTGGTCGTGGTCGGTCTCGGTGGGGAAGCCGACGATGAAGTCAGTCGACAGCGTCCAGTAGTCAAGCGCCGCATCGAAGGTGTCGACGACCTCGAGATACTCTTCGACCTGATGCTGGCGGCGCATATCGCCGAGGACATCGTCGCTTCCGGACTGGACCGGCGCGTGTAAGAAGTCGTAGAGTTCGTCGTTCGCAGCGAAGACCTCGGCGAGTTCCTCACGGATGCCGTGGACGCCCTTCGGGTTAGCCATCCCCACGCGGACTCGGAAGTCGCCATCGATGGCACAGATTTCCTCAAGCAAGCGGTGCAGCTTGCGTTCGCCCTCATCCCAGCCGTAGACGCCGGTGTCCTGGCCCGTGATGCGGATCTCCTTTGCGCCGGCGTGGATCAGCGCGCGGGCCTTTTCGACGTTTTCCTCGATCGGCGGGGAGTCGATCTTGCCGGTGGCCTTCTTGGTGATACAGTACGAGCAGTCGGACATACAGCCGCGCGCGATCGGGAGGATGCCGACGACGCCATCGAGGATCGGTTCGGCGTCGGGAGTCGTCGTCGGACACTCGCCGTTGGTGACGGCTTCGGGGACCTCGTCCCAGTGGAGGACCTGGCCGTCGATGTCGGCCTGGGCGAACTCCTCGCCCTGTGCGAGAGCCATACAGCCGGTGATAAAGAGATCGGCCGTCTCGTCAGCCAGCTCCTCAGCCCGTCGGAGCATGTTGCGCTCGGTCTTTTCGACGACGGTGCAGGTGTTGAGGATCGCGACGTCAGCCTCGTCCGGTCCGTCGACCCGGTAGTGACCCGCATCACGGAGCCGTCGCTCGATCTCGCGACTCTCCCCGCGATTCGACGTACACCCATACGTTTCGATGTGATACCGGGCCATCCGTTTCGTCCAACTGTCGGGGACCGGACGGCAAAAGCCCGACGGATCGGAGCAGCTACAAGCGACCCCGATCCGCCGATTAGTCGTCGAAGCCTCGAGACACGCGTCGGCTCGAGGAGCCGCTCCGATAGACCACATAAAGGAGCAACACCGCGATGAGGAAGTCGAACCCGTGTTCCATGAGGTGATGGACAGTCATCGGGGTGAGTCCGAGGACGGTCCCCAGTCCGATCACCGAACGGACGACGAGGATTCCCAGCACGGCTGTGATCAGGACGTAGCGGGCCGACCGACGCTGCGAGTACGCAACAAGGCCGATGACGAACAGTGCCGTCGTTCCGATGACGGCAAGGATGATGACGGCGACGAGGATCGGCGCGAGTTGCGGATCAAGCCACTCGTCGGTAAACGACAGCGCGAGCACCATGTGATCGACATGTGAACTGGGCGGGGCAGTAACCTATTCCCTTTGGTCCGTCCGTGAAAAGCTCGTGACCGACCGCAATGACGGTTAGCGGCCCGAAAAACGGCGTTCACGGCTGTTTCCGGGCTGTTTCGGGTTCGTACATCGGACGCGGGCGGTTCTCGGCGAGTGGGAACGCGGGAAACCCGTTATATGCCCCCCACCGCTAGGCACGGATACGACCCATCAGGGGGGAAACAGTGATATGACCGATACGCGAGATGAGATCCACGCTCACGTCCGAGCCAACGCCGGCGTTCATTTCAACGAACTCGTCAGAGAGTCGGCGTTCGCGCCGGGACAGGTCCAGTACCACATCCGTCGGCTGCTCGAGGACGATCGCCTCGTCCGGGAGGAGTGGTACGGCCGGACCCACTACTACCCGCCGGAGTACGACGCGTGGGAACGAAGCGCGCTGGCGCTGTTCCGTCGCGAAACCGCCCGCGAGATCGTCACGCATCTGATCGAGAACGAACCCGCCGCGCCTGGCGACATCGCCGACGACCTCGGAATCGCCCGGAGCACGCTCGAGTACCACCTCGACCGATTGGTCGAACACGACATCGTCGACAAGCGCTACGACGAGCAAAACCGCGTCGTCCTCGAGCTCGCAAACCCCGATGAGACCGGTCGGCTGTTGACGACGGTGACGCCGACGGTCCCCGATCGGTTCGTCGATCGGTTCACGCGACTCGTCGACGAGTTGCTCGCAGGCACGTCTGACGCACAGTAACTCCTCTCACGACTGCAGTCGTGGGCGTTCTCCTCGAATCAGTATAACAGTCGGCTGGTCGTCGGACCGCTGTTTTCCTATTGCAGTCCGGGAGTTTTCTCGAGTCGGTTGTAGTGATCGTTCAGCACGTTCAGCGTCGCGATCAGCGCGCCGAGGACGACAGGGCCGTAGAACAGCCCCATGACGCCGAACGCGTAGACGCCGCCGAGGACACCGAGGATGATCACAGCGGGGTTGAGATCGGCGTAGCGATCGACGAGAATCGGTCGGAGGTAGTCGTCGGAAAGTCCGACGATGATCGTACTGTAGACGAGGAGTGCCACCGCAAGCACCGGCTCGTTCGTCAGCAACAGGAAGGCCACAGCCGGTCCCCAGACGAGAAACGAGCCGACCAGCGGGATCAACGAGAGGACGATCATGATCACCGTCCAGAACGCAGCGTTCGGAATTCCGGTCGCGAGCAGCCCCAGTCCGGCGAGCGTTCCCTGAATGATCGCGATCAGGACGTGCCCGACGAGGACGGCCCCCATCACTGCGTCCAGTTCCCGATAGAAATCGTCCTGGACATCGTCGGGTAGCGGCGTCAGCCTCCTGATCCAGTCCAACAGCGCAGCCCCGTCTTTGAGCAGGTAATACAGCAGGAAGATCGCGACCCCCAGTCCGACGGCAGTGTGTGTCAGCGCGCTAAACCACGCAGTCGACTGCTCGAGGACCGTGCCGCCGACTCCCTGTGCGGAGTCGGTGAGTGTGGCCGTCAGATCGACGGTCATGCCGGTCTGTTCCTCGATATATCGCTCGAGTTCAGTCGCGCCAAGCGATGCCGTATCAGTGTTTTCGACGAGCTGTCGAGCGTCGCTGGCGACCAGTGCAACGATTACGAGCAGCGGAACGACGACACCTGCGACTGTCACGGCGACGAGTCCGAGGGCGGCGACCGGCGACGGAACCTGCTGCTCGAGCCGTCCTTGAATCGGGAAGAGGACGTAGGCGACGAGGATTGCACCGAGAACGTACTGGAAAAACGGGAGCACAAGCAGCAACGAGAGATATGCGAAGATACCGATGAGGACCAGCAGAAATCCCTTGCTGAGATTCACGGCTGTTATTTCCAGTGTTAGTGAGATAAAACTACGGCCTGAACGTATTGCCAGTCAGGACTGTCGTCGCGAAGCGTCACACGGCTTCAAGGGCCTGGTTCGTGAAGTGAGACTCGAATGTCGACGCAGCTCGATCCACTCTCGCTCTCGGCGGATCTTCTCTATACTGTCAAGACCGAGGGCGACGCGGACCCGTTGCGGGAACGCCTCGCGACGCTCGAGCGGTCACTCCTGGATCGGGCACTGACCGGTCGCAAGGGAAAGCTTGCGTTCTGGCTCAACTGTTATAACGCGTACGCCCAGCTCCTCCTCGAGGAGGAGGCCGACGACGACCTGTTCGATGGCGGGTTGCTCGACGAATGGAAGTTCTTCGCGCGCGATCAGATCCCGATTAGCGGGGTCTGGCTGAGTCTCAACGACATCGAACACGGGATGCTTCGGAGTTCGAAACTGCCGTGGGGGATGGGCTATCTGCCACGACTGTTCCCGTCGTCGTTTGAACGGCAGTTCCGCCTCGGGGAATGTGATCCGCGGATCCACTTCGCGGTGAGTCACGGTGCCGATCACTGTCCGCCGATCGCGGTCTACTCGCCCCGTGACGTCGACGAGGAACTGGATATCGCCATCGAGTGGTTCTTAGAGGAGAACGTTTCTTACGATTCCGACGAAGCCAAAGCGACGATTCCGCGCCTGTTCCGCCAGTATCGAGGGGACTTCGGCGGGACGAGCGGGATCGTCTCGTTCCTCCGGGAGTACAACGCCGTTCCGGCTGAGACTACCCCGTCGCTCGAGTACGAGCGCATCGACTGGTCGGCCGATCTCGACGTCGATCTCGACGGAAACGACGTCCGGCGGTAGTCCATCGGCCGCAGGTGCGGGAGCCGGCGACAGTACTCAGTCGCGCCGTTGAATGGTCGCCGTCGGCGCGTTGCGCATGACGCCGCGAGCCGCCCGTTCGGCGTTGAACCGCGAGGCGTAGCCTTCGCCGCTATCGGCGATGATGTTGCCGTTCCAGTGGACGAGCCGCCAGCGCCACTCGCCCGCCACATCCTCGTAGACCTCGAAGCGGCTGGTTCGCTCGGTGCCGTTCGTCGGCTCGGCGTCCGTCGTGTCGCCGTCATCACGATCGGTGACCCGAACACTCGAGCCGTCGGGATCGTCCCACTCGAGTTCGAGGGTCAGATCGGCGACCGGGTGGTCGGTAGTCGGATCGCTCGTCGCTTCGAGTCCGGCGACGACGCGGTCCGGAATCGTGATTCTGACCGTCTGCCCGTCGTCGGAGACGGTAACCGGTCGTCCCGACTCGGCAGCGGCCGTCAACTCGCGGAGAAGCTCCGCAACGTCCATGCGGTCGTACGCCCGCTCGAGGGCGAAGCTAGCAGCTGTGTCTGTGTCGTCCGATCGATCGGCATCGTTCGGTGTGTCGGTCATAGTGGAACTTCGTGGCGCTGTGAGTTAGTGGTTGGTTCTCACCGTCGGTGTGTCCCGATCGTCTCTTCTGCCGGTGTGTTTTTGTCGTCGCGCTGTCTTCGCTCGCTCGTGACTGCACGCGACTGGACCGCCGACCGAGAGTCCGTATTCGACCGCGACGCGTTCACGTGTCGCCACTGCGAGACCGTCGGCGACGACGCGACGGCGCTTCGACTCTCTCCCGTCGGTGACGTGCCGCGCGAGGGGACCGTTCACGAAAGCGCGCTCGTCACCGTCTGTGCGGACTGTTTCGAGACACTCGAGACAGCTCCGGCGACGCCCTCCGCCACCGCCGAGACGCTGTTTCACCGCGTTCGCGAGACGACCCGGCTGCAGGGAGCGACGATTTCGGACGTCGCGACTTTTGCGTCGCTGTCGACATCGCTGCCCGCGACCCTCGAGTCCGCTTGCGACGACGGGACCGAGGTCGACAGCGACGCGGTGTCGAACTACCGCCGCACTCGGCGCGACGTCCTGCTTGCGATCGCGATCGTCGACGCCCACCTCGAGGAACTCGCTGCCCTCGAACCGGCCGTCGCCCCCGACGTTCGGCCGTCGCTCGAAGCGTTCACCGAGACGGCAACAGCCCTCCAGTCGCGGCTCGTCGAGGCCGTCGAACTGAGCGAGACGGTCGTGTCAGCACTCGAGCGCTGTCACGGCTGTTTCGACTCACTCGAGGGGCAGACGTGTTCGACCTGTGGACTCGAGGCCTGCGAGACGGCTGCCTGGCACCATCCCGGTGAGTCGATCGCGTTCGATCGACTCTTCGGCACGATCAACGAGACGCTGCAGGACGCTTCCGAGACGACCGACACACTGACCGATCGGGCGACGGCACTCGCAACACAGCTCACGGCGGAGCTATGAGCATACGGCTAGTGGCGGAGATTTATACTCACACCGGCGGAACACCTGGACGATGACTGAACAGTTCGAACGCAGCTACGTCGGGAGGTGGATCGATGGGTAGCCTCCTCGAGACGATCGTGGTCCCGATCGCGAGCGAGGACGATGCCGACGAGACGTGTCAGGCGATTTTGCAGGCGATCGACGACGACGAGCGACCGGCGATCCACGTCGTTCATGTGATCGAAAAGGCCGGTGGCGCACCCGACAAAGCAGGTGTCGAACAGCGCGAAGAACACGCTGCGCGCATCTTCGACCGCGTCGATGCACGACTGGCCGACGAGCCGGTCTCCCTCGAGACGGAACTCCTGTACGGTACCGACGTTGCGGCGACGATTCTTGACGCTGCACACGAACTCGACGCAACGGCGATCGTCTTTACGCCCCGTAGCGCGAACCGGTGGCTGAAGCTGCTCTCCGGCGACGTCGAACGAAAACTCCTCTCGCAGGCCGATCGGCCGCTCGTCGTGTTGCCGCGGTCCAATCAGGAGACGTAACGAGACCCTCGCCGTCGCCAGCTACAGGTTGGTCGCTGCCTCGAGTGTGATATCGATCGCGCGACCGACGTTGTTCTTGGCCTTGTCGGGCAGTTCGTCGTCGGCGGTGTCGGTTCCCTTCTGGGTGCCTTCGACGAGGTTACCGTCGACGGTACAGATCGCGCCGGCGCGGAGACCCTTGCGGCGGGCGAGCGAGAAGACGGCGGCGGCTTCCATTTCGACGGCGAGTAAGCCAGCGTCCTCCCAGTCGTCGACGGTATCGCCAGTCTCGGCGTAGAAGGCGTCGTCGGAGGTGACGGGGCCGACGTGGACGTCCTCGTCGTTCGCTTCCGCGGCGTCGACCAGTGCCGACAGCGCGTCGTAGTCCGGCACGGCGGGGTACTCGACGGCCTCGTAGCGCTTCGTGGTCCCCTCGTTTTTCGCCGCGCCGGTCGCGACGATCATGTCGCCGATCTCGATGTCCGACTGGAGTGCCCCCGTGGTGCCGACCCGGAGGAACGTCTCGACGCCGACGTTTGCCAGTTCCTCGATGGCGATCGCGGCGGACGGACAGCCGATTCCCGTCGAACAGATCGTCAGTTCTCGCCCCTCGTAGGTGGCGTTGACGACCTTGTACTCACGGTTTTGGGCGATCGTTTCGGCCTCGTCGCAGTGATCGGCGATGCGATCGACCCGCCCGGGATCGCCCGGGATAAGCGCGATATCCGTCAGCTCTCCGTCGTCGACCAGCAGATGTGGCTGCGTCGCCATACCGATGCCTTCCGTCGGTACTGAGAAAAAAGGTTCGTCGTCTCGGTTCTCGCGCTATCCCCCAACCCCGCCCTTACCGACGTGCGCCCACGGCGGTTACCTCGCGGGACACACGTCGATGCGGTCGGATCGGATCGTGACGACGGCGTCGTCGACCTCGAATTCGACTGTTCCAGTCGGCCGTCTAGCACCCCGATTCGTTTCGGCAAAGAGGCTATCGAGTGCGTCCGGATCGATGTAGTCGTATAGCCGTGTACTGGTCGCAGTAACGTCGTCACCGAAGTACTGGGCCAGTGCCATTGCAGCGGCGATACTCGGCGGCTCGTCAGCGTCTCGTTCGTACTGGATGTGCCGTCTGAGGCCACATCCGTGGGACTCGGTTACCCTTCCTTTCGTCATGTCTCTCAGTCACGAAATCGTGACCGTCTTACTCGAGTGGCCCACGCCTCTCCGTATATAACTACCGTCAGACGGCACCCGGTGAGAACCACCTGACGGCAGCCGATCACGGTGACTCCAACGTCCACAAGAACCGTTCACATGTATGTCAGTTTATGAGAACGTCTTCGACGGCTTCGGCCGTCGGTGCGCTCCGCGCGCCGTCACGACTCGCAGTCAGCGACCCGCAGGCGTTTCCGTAGGCGAGTGCGCGATCGACGCCGCCATCCGCGAGCCAGGTCGAAAGAAAGCCCGCCGCGAAGGCGTCGCCTGCACCGGCCGTATCGACCGGCTCGATGTCGAACCCAGAATGGACGAGCGACCCCTCCGGGGTGTACGCTTCCGCGCCGTCGGCACCACAGGTGACGACGATGATCCGATCGTCGACCAGCGCCGCCGGCGACTCGTCTGCGAGCAGTGCTGTCGCCTCTCGATCGGTCACGAAGACGACGTCAGCGAGCGCGAGCGCATCGCCGTAGTCCCGGTCGACGAGTCGGCGGCCGGGATCGAAACTGACGGACCCCCCGGCCTCGCTGGCAGTGCGTGCGATCGCCGCGGCAGTGTCAGGCCGCTGGCCGGTCAGATGGACGTGGTCGGCCGCCCGGATCCGGCTTGGCTCGAGGTCGTCGGGCGTGACGGCTTCGTTGACGCCGTCGTTGCCAAGGATCGCGACCTCGCCGTCCTCGTCGACAAGCAGGTACTTGACGGCCGTGTCGGCGTCTTCGATCACACGAACGCCCGAGACGGAGACATCCGCTGTCTCGAGTTCTCGGCGGGCGAGCAGGCCATGGTCGTCGTCACCGACGCTGCCGATCAGCTCGGTTTCGATGCCTAACCCGGTGAGTGCGGCGGCGACGTTTGCGGCGCTGCCACCCCCAGACTGGCGCTGTGAGCGGATCGCGGCCTCGCCGTCGGGTTCGGGGAGTCTGTCGACCCGAAGGGTTACGTCCCAGTTGACGTGGCCGGCCACGAGAACCGATACAGAAGCCATTCGATGATAGAAGGTGCACGAGAGCCGTCGATAAAAACCTAGTGACGGTGACTGTCATTCGAGTGCACCGGAACTGACGTCGTAGTCCGTATCACCCCACCATGAACAGCAGCGTGTTGTGAACGGCTGGACCGAGGCCGACCGCGGCGACCAGCGCGAGCAGCGTCCGGGCCTGTCGGGGGCGCTCCTCAACGTATTCCCGAAACAGCCCGAGGATGACCGTCGCGAGGCCGACTTTGACGAGGACGAACAGCCACCCGGCACCGATAACGCCAGCGGTCGGAAGCGCTTTCCCGGTCTCTAAGATCAGCAACGAGAGCGGGACGTTCTCGCTGGCCCCGAGGACGTCGTAGCCGACCGCGGTCGAAACGCCGTCTAACGTGTGCCCGAAGACGACGAGCGCCCCGGTCATGCCCGTCGTCGCCGCGACGTCGGTAAACCAGAGGCCCAGTACGAGCCACGCGATGGCGGTGAGGATGCCGGCAACGATGACTGAAACGACGGGCCAAAACGGCGCGAAGGTCCCCAACTCGACGCTCTGGAAGATCGCAAACATCGCGAAGACGGTGAAAAACGCCGTGCCGGAGATGCCGACGAACCGCGCGATCGTCGGCTGCAGGCCACCGACGTGGAGAAAGATCGCGACGATCCAGGCGAGCCCTGCGATGACCGCGGTCACCGCATAGACCATCGGGGCGCTGAACAGGGGTTCGATGGTCGCTGGAAACGCGTCCAGCTTGTAGAGCACGTGGAGACTCGAGCCGAACATCATCCAGGGTGCAAACGAAAGCACCGTGCGATCAGTTACCGGCGGCTCGAGCGCCCACAGCAGTGCGATGACGCCCCCCAGTATCACGACGACCGGAACCAGCAGATACCATGGTGGGACGACGAACCCCTCGGGAACTACCATAGCCAGGTGTTGCTCACACCAGTAACTAACACTTTCCGATTGCCGGAGAAACGCGAACGGAATCGGTGGTAGAACGGATGAGACAGCGATCACAGGGCCGTTGCGATCGGGAGACGGTGGCGGTCAGTGATGCCGAGCGCAGTGTCCAGTATGGATGCTCCGAGACGGTGGTGTAGCAGCTCGTCTCAGCTCTCCCATGGATCGTCCGTCGGTTCGCCGAACAGCTCGCGCATGAGCGTCACGATGCTTTCGGGCGGAAACTGGCCGCGTTCGGTCACGATCGCGTCGACATATCGCGGCGGTGTGACGTCGAAGGCTGGATTCTCGACGGTTAGCCCGCTGTCGGTCACTGGTGCCTGGTCGACGTCTCCGGTCGGCTTCGTCTTAGCATCCGCATCCCCGTCGGTCGCGTCGCCAATGATCGCCGCTCGCTCCTCGTCGGACAGTAGTTCGCGTTCCGATCGCATCTCGATCTCGACGGTGTGGCCGGTCATGGTGTCCGGGTGGAGTTTGATCGTCTGGGCTGCGACCATCACTGGCACGCCCCGTTCGCGGGCGTTGACCGCCAGCCCGCTCGTTCCGATCTTGTTGATCACGCTGCCGTCGGCTGCGATGCTGTCAGCGCCGACGAGGACGTGATCCGTCCGGTCGAGATACCGTCGGGCCGCGTTGTCCGCGATCAGCGTCACCGGCACGTCCCACTCGCGCAACTGGCGGGCCGTGATATGGCCCTGCTTGCGCGGGCGGGTCTCCTTGACGATCGCCTCGAGCTCTTTGCCTGCCTCGAGTGCGGCCTCGACGCATGCGAGCGCGTCCGTCGAGTGACAGTGGGTCAGCACGGTGTCGCCGTCCTGGAGCCGGTGGGAACCGATCTCGCCGAGGCGATCCTGGGCCTGTGCGAGATCGCGCGTGAAGCGCTCGGCCCGGGTGATCGTCGACGAGCGAAGGGCAGCGACGGTGTCGCCGTCCATCCCGCGAAGGACATACCGGAGGGCGTTCGGAAGGCTCACCGCGGTCGGCCGCGTCTCGTATAGCGTCGCCGCCGCTGCCCGGAGTTCCTGTTCGAACGCCGCGGGGCTGTCGGCCGTGGAGCGTTCGGCCTGCGTTGCAAGCGCTGTGGCGGCTGCATCGGCGATCGCCGCGGCACCGCGAATCCGCATCGCAGTGATGTCGTCGGCGGTGGATTCGACGGCCGGTACGACACCGGATTCGGGACCATCCATGTGAGTCGATTGCACACCGGTCGTGAAAAGTGACCGGGCGGGTTTTTCCTCGTCCGGCGAGTCCACACCGGTATGAATCGCAGCGACCTCGCGCCCCTGATCGATCACACCGTTCTCGGTCCCGCGACGACGCCCGACGACGTTCGCATGACCCTTGACGAGGCCCGACAGTACGGAATGAACGCCTGTGTCCCGCCGTACGCGCTCGAGCTGGCTGTCGAGTACGCTCCCGAGGTGACGCTCATGACGGTCGTCGGCTTCCCACATGGCCACCACGACCCTGCTGTGAAACGGGACGAAGGTGTGACAGCGTGGCGGGCTGGTGCTGACGAACTCGATGTCGTTCTCAACGTCGGCCGACTGAAAGCCGGCGAGGACGACGCGGTCAGGGACGAACTCGCAGAACTGGTCGCCGCCGTCCCGATTCCTGTGAAAGTCATCATCGAAACCGCGCTCCTGACCGACGCGGAGAAACGCCGGGCCTGCGAAGCTGCCGCGGCTGCCGACGCGGCGATGGTCAAAACCTCGACCGGCTTTGCCGACGGCGGTGCGACGGTCGACGACGTCGCCCTCATGAGCGAGTCCCTCCCTGTCAAGGCAAGCGGCGGCATCGGCAGCTACGACGAGGCCGTCGCCATGCTCGAAGCCGGTGCTAACCGCATCGGTGCCTCGAGTGGTGTGGCGATCCTGGAGGGCGCACCGACACAGGCGTAGCCAAACAGTTTTGGTTGTGCCCGGACCAACGAAACGCTATGCTCGAGGGGGTTCGAGAGCGGCTGTGGGCGCTCGCGAGACGACTGCGACGCCTCGAGCGGCGCGAACTCGACGCTTTCTTGCGCTGGATCGAGCGGACGGGCAATCTCTTGCATCTCTCGGTGTTGCTGTTCGTCCCGCTGTTGATCGCGGTGGTGACGTGGCTGGCGAACGCAACCGCGGCGGTCTCGTTCCTCCTGTTTCCGCCGCTGGCGTCGGGGACGTACACGCTCTTTGCCGATCCCGAGGGAACGTACGCCACGCCGTCGACGTTCGTCGGGGGGATGACCGTCGGCGCGCTCTGTGGCTGGGTCGCGCTCGCGCTGGCGACGACGGTCGGACTCGGGGGTGGCCGTGTCAGTGCAACTGGTGCGGCACTCGGCGTGTTCTTCACCGGCGTCTGTACGTGGGCGCTCGACCTCGAGGAGCCGGCGGCGTTCTCGACGGCACTGCTCGTACTCTTGACCGGCAACGCGCAGTTGGCGTACGTCATCGGGATCATCATCTCAAGTGCGTTCGTCGCGGTCGCGTTCGTCGTCTGGCGGCGTCACTTCTACCAACAGCGCGCCCGCTATCTCTATGGGACGACGAGCGGTGACGATCACGTGCTCGTCCCGATGGCCGACGCCGACGAGACTGTCGCCCGGTTCGCCGCGTCGATCGCCACCGCCCACGACGCTGGCAGGGTCGTGCTCTTCGACGTCATCGACGAACAGCACGATGACATCGATGCCGACAGTGACGACGAGTCCCCCTCCATCGAACGGGCAGCCGACGACGCGGCCCGTCATCTCGAGTCACTGGCGGCCGATCTCGAGACCGCCTACGGCGTCTCCTGTGACGCCGTTGTCGCGGCCGCACGCGACCAGTCTGCGAGTCTCGTCCTCAGAACCGCCCGCCAGCAGAACTGTGATCTCGTCGTCGCGCCGTATGCCGAACACGAGAACGGCGGGCTCTCGTCGTTTCTCAAAGGATTGTTCGACAGCGAGATCGACGTCATCGCGTTCCGGTCGAACGGTATCCGGCGGCGACACTGGCGAAGCAGCTTGGTCGCGGTTCGGGGTGCCGGCGACACCGCTCGCGCGATGGTCGACTTCGCGATCCGTATCACCGAACCCGGACGCCCCGTCACCGTCAGTACCTGTATCGACGACGAATCGCGTCGTCGACCGGCCGAAAACACGCTCGCCGATCTCGTCGATGCGTTCTCGGGCCGATTCGAAACACACGTCGTGACCGCGCCGGTCGAGACCTATCTCTCCCGTGTCGCACCCCGGTACGACGTGTGCTTCGTCGGCTCGAGTACCGACCGATCGGCCGCCTCGCGGTTCGTCTCGCCGCCGACGTTTCGCAAACTCAGCGACCTCGAGGCCGACGTGGCGATCGTTCATCGTGGACGGCACCGCTGATGGTTCCGGTTGTTTCTGTATGATTATCAGTTATTGTTGTGACCCCTCGTACCGAGTGAGTCAGTGTCGTGATACTCCTTCGCCGGACACCCCCCTCGTACCGAGTGAGGTCTTCGCAAATAGAGCCGTGTCTTTCTGTGGAACGCCCGCCACAGTCTTTCAAAGAAGTTTCGCACCCATTCAGAGATCATTCAGAGATGGGAGTTTAATATATATGATTATATCTTACTATATTATTGTTAGTTATCCCGGTACAGTAGAGTACAGTAGCCGTTTTTTGAATACGGCCTATCGATCTACGGAGTATTTATATAGGCTGTATGAGTTAGCTACCAAGTGGATTCGCAACTCACTCGGTATGAGGGGTGGGGCTGTTCTCGACTCTCCTTATTAATGACTAGTGGATGCCGTTAACAGGGTCCCTTGCGCTCGAATTTTGAGTCTCAGTCAGCGGCTGGTTCGGTGCGTTTAATTTCCTAGAACGTAATCTCGGTCCATGGCAGAGGACGGGGAACTGACTGATATATTTGATACTGGTGATATCTTCGCAAATCGAGAGCTGGTTCGAGTCGGTCACGTTCCTGAACTTGACCGCGTTGTGGGCCGTGACGAGGAAATCCGATCGGTTGGGAGTGCGCTTGCTGCTGCAACCGAAGGTGGGCCGCCAGAAACGACGATTATCTACGGGAAAACAGGGACCGGGAAATCGCTCGTCTCGAGATGTGTCACGCGTCAAGCGTCCAGACGAGCCGCTACCAATGGAGCCGCGCTCAAATACGCATACGTGGATTGTTCAGATTATCAGACAGAAACGCAAGCAAGCCGTGAATTAGCCCGGGAATTGAACGAACATCTCGAAGCAGGGGAGTCTATCCCGCAAACTGGATTGAGTGCCGTGGATTATCGTGACATCACGTGGGACCTGCTTTCTGATTACGATGTCGACTCACTTGTTGTCATCCTCGACGAAATCGATAAGCTCGAGAACGAAGATCTGCTTCGGAGCCTCTCGAGAGCTCGTGAGAGTGGGAAATCAAACACGTTCATCGGCGTTATCTGTATCAGTAATAAGATCGAATACCGAGAACGGTTGAACGAGCGCGTGGATTCGAGTTTGCAGGACAACGAGCTCGTGTTCGATCCATACGGCGCAAAACAATTACGCGCGATCCTTGAAAACCGGAAAGACGCGTTCAAACCTGGTGTCTTATCGGACGAAGTCATTCCGAAGACGGCAGCGCTTGCAGCTCGAGAACATGGTGATGCACGCAAAGCTGTCGAGACGTTCTACGAAGCAGGCCGTCTTGCAGAGAAGAACGGAGACGGGCAGGTAACTGAAGCGCACGTTGATGAAGCGATTACCCAAGCAGAGGTCAACCGATTCCATCGCCTCGTGAGTGGCCAGACACCACATGTAAAGTACATCTTACGAGCGCTTGCTGCACTGACTGCTTCAGAGGAGAAAAAACAGTTCCGGACAGCGGAAATATACGATCTCTATACGACGATCGCGACCCAGGAGGGATCGGACCCGTTGTCACACGATCGAGTTAGACGGCTCCTCAAAGAACAAGCGTTCCTGGGGATTACTGAAAGCGAGCATACTGGTGGTGGTGATCGAGAGGGGAGTTATCTCGTTCATCGGCTGATGCGTGATCCGGATATCGTGTTCAATGCCCTCAACGCTGATCACGGTCCCTGATATCCTCTGAAGTGCGAGTGGTCCTTTGCTGGCGCGACAGTCACAACTGTCGTCTCAGACGGACTCCTGGCGGTCAGTGCCGACCGGCCGCGCCGGTTCTGTGGCCCACCGGGATATCCTGCGCCCGTCTTGTGGCCCACCGGGACAGCGGGACAACAGCCCGTCTCACTCACTCACTCGGTGCGAGGGGTGGCTGGCTCGCTCTCCCAGTGACGAGGATGATAGAGATGGATTTCACAAGTACTGTTCATGGGTTGGTTCTATGCGATCTCACAGCGAACCAGAAGATACGTCGGTGTGTGAACTTCCCGCTGCGGATAATGAGTAGCAGCCGCTCGCTTCGCGAGCGATTCACCGGCGGAGTGGGGTGAAACCCCGCGACGCCGGCTTTTTGGCATCGACGGGTTTTGCCGGGGGTTGAGGCGAGCGTCTTCGACGCTCGTCGATGCCTCCCGGTAACAGAGGGTGCTGTACTGATCGAATCAGGTGTTCATAACGACGTTCTGGGAACGGTCCTCTGAACCACTCTCCGTCGTCTGTGATCACCTCTCGAGGATCCGGTCGATCAGGCCGCTTTCGTCGCTTCCGAGTGCCGACCGAACGAGCAGGTGGCCGCCCAGTTGTGCAGGACTGATCACCGCATCCGCGCCGGCGCGCTCGAGTTTCTTGACGTTCTCGCGGTCCGTCGCCGCGGCGACGATTCGCATCTCCGGGGCGAGTTGGCGAGCGGTGAGGACGGTCAGTGCGTCCTCGGCGTCGTGATTCGTGGCGACGAGGGTCGCGGCTGCACGATCGATTTTCGCGCGTCGAAGCGGGTCCTCGTCACTCGGATCGCCGCTGACGACCGGCATGTCTCGGTTCCTGAGTGCCGTTGCGGCCTCTTGGTCGTTAGTGACGACGACGAACTCACGGCCGGTGTCTGCGAGTTCGTCGACGATCGGTTCCGTCAGTTCGCCGTAGCCGAGCACGAGGAGGTGCTCGTCTAAGAGTTGGAGCTGTGAGTCGGTCATCTTTCCGAGTGTTCTCGAGATACGATCTTGGATCAGCGGGCCGACGAGCGCCCCGATGGCGATACCGAAGCTCGCGACGCCGAGGATGAGCACGGACATGGTAAACAGCATCGCCTGTACCGACCCCGTGTTCGGTGTCACGTCGCCATAGCCGACCGTGCTCGAGGTGATCAATGTGAAGTAGAAGGCATCGAGGATGTTGCTGATCCCGTCGAAGTGCTCCCGGAGGGTGTATCCGCCAATGGTCCCGTACACTTGGACTCCGACCAGTGCAGCACCGGCCGCGAGCTGGGTCGTCGACAGCGAGAGCGACTTGTCGAATCGCTCGCGGGTGAGCAGCAGAAACGGGATCGACACGATCGAGCAGACGACCAGCGGGAACGAGTACGGACTCGACTGGAGGAGTCCCTGTGCTGCGGTCAGCGGAAGCAACAGCAGCGTCGCCCACCAGCCCGCTCGGAGCCCGCGTCGAAGTGACAGCGCGCTGCCGACCATTAGAAAGCCGGTGAGCGCGCCGGTAAAGGCCGCAGCGTTTCGGACGGCGTCGGGAACGTATTCCTCGAGCGGGCCGCCGACGGCGTTGGTCCCGATGTTGACGACGGCAGTCGCGACCGAGAGTAACGCGACGAGCAAGACGAGTACCACGGCTGTCCGCGTCGTGAGAACGCGCCGCCAGTTCTCCGGCAGGCGCGTTCGCAACGACCGGCCGTCGACCATACACACCGCTCGGCGGTGGTGCTAGTTAAACGTCTCCGTCTTGGCCGAACCGACCGGCCTCGGACCACCGGAGACGCACTCGCGTGCGATCAACGGACGACGGTCACTGGCACGGGCGAGCGCTTGAACACGGTATCGGCGACGTCGCCGACGAACAGCCGGTCGATCATGTCGTCGCCGTGGCTACCAATCACGACCGCATCGTAGTCGTCTGCGCGGCGGACGATCGCTCGCCCGGGGCGGCCGATGGCGACGACGGTATCGATCTCAGCGTCGTGGTCGGCAGCCATCTCGTGTGCCCGGTCGAACACCGATTCAGCGCGCTCCTGTGCGGCCGCCTCGATGTCGTCCTCGAAGGCGATGCTCATCGCTTCCCCCATCATCACGGAGGGTTCTGCGACGATCGTGAGGACGGTTACCGCTGCGTCGGGATGGTTCTCGAGTGCGTACTCGAGCGCCCGCTCGGATAGCTCGGAGCCGTCCATTGGAACGAGAACGCGAGAGAGTCGAGAGAGTATACGATCGCTATGATGACCGAACCGATAAGTTCGGTCGCCGATGCTCCTTTATCTGTTCCGCGCCACCTGCCCACAATGCCATCCCTTCCGGTCGAACTACTGCTCGGCCTCTATCTCGGGCTCTTGACTGGCATCGTCCCGGCGTTCGTCGCCGGCTCGCTGGGGTTTCTCGTCCGGTATTTCACCGGCGTTACGCTTCCCGGGTTCGGTGTCGTTGTCCTCGCGCTGTCGATCGCCAGCGTGCAGGGTGGCCTTCTCGGCCTCGTCGAACCCACGATCGCCCAGTCGCCCCGGCTACTCGTCGCCGTCTTGGTCGTGCTCATGCTCGCACTCTATGCCCACAATCAGGGCGACAAACTCGGGGCTGAACTCCCCCGCCGGATCTCCCTGACTTCCATTCGACAGCGCACTCTCTCGGCTGACGTGGTCGAACTCGTCGGTTCGGTTGGTCAGGTCACGGTCCGTCCGACCAGTGAGATCCGTGACATGGAGGGCTACCCGCCACTGTCGCCCGATCTCCGTAGGCGGCTCAAAGCCAACTCGTGGCGACTCCCTGCCGATCTCCCGCTCTCGGAACTCGAGGCTCGGCTCGAGGAACGACTCCGAACGGACCACGACCTCGCGGCCGTCGAGATCGCGATCGACGAACGGGCGCGGGCAACGATCGCAGCAGCACCGCCCTCCGGCAGCCTCTCCCGGCGGGTATCGGCGGGGAAACGTGCCGTCTCGATCGCGACGCTCGTCCCGACGGGCCTCGCCCGCGGCGATGAGGTCACCGCCAGCGCCGACGATCGGTCGATCACCGGAACGGTGCTGAGCGTCCGGACCGACCACGACGACGATCGCGTTGTGGCTCCCGTCCCGGACGACCCCGCAGACGACGTGGCGACCGATGGAGGCGACGCCGACGGGAGCGACGCGAGCGACTCGGTCGTCTCCACAGCGAGACCGACCACGGCGACCGCCGGCGGACCCGGCCGCGTGACCCTCGCTATCGCTCGCCGGGACGTGAAACCCCTTCTCGAGGCCGAGTCGGTACGTCTCGTCGTCCGCTCTCGAGGAACGAGCCGGGAGTTCGAGGCCTTTGCACTCCTCAAAGGCGAGGGCTACGCGATCCGTCGGCTGACAGTCGGTGCAGACGGCGAGCCGGAAGCCGACACCGAACCCGCCTCGATGCCGGACGTGACGATTCTCGCCGTCCGACGCCAGGGGAGCGAAACCGGCAGTCGTCGCCACGGCTGGGTGTTCGCTCCCGGTATCGAACGCCGACTCGAGACCGGCGACGAAGCGTTCGTTGCGGGACCGGACGCCACGGTCGACGCGTTCGTGGAGGCGGTCGCGCGATGAGCCGGGTTTTCGGCGACGCTCGAGGAGGTGCCCGCCTGTGCCTGTGATCGATCCAATCACTGCACAGATAATTCCGACAGAGACGCTGCTGACCGCAGTTCTCCGTGTCGTCGGGTTCGCCGTACTGTCGGCTGGCACGGCGGCCACCATGGCGGCGACCTATCGGTGGTACAGCGCAGAGAGCATCCCCGACGGCGTCGCCGTTCTCGTCGGCGTCACGATCGTCGCGCTCTGGCTCAACACCCAGACTGCACTGCAACAGGCGATCATCGGGAACACCGGATTGACCGAACCTGGCACTGCCGTCTACACCGTCGCGGTATTTGTCGCCAGCGCGATCGCCGCCGACGGCGGCCGCCGACTCGGCGACCACCTCGCTCGAGACGTGTTCCTGACGGCCACGCCGCGGACGATCACCGACGTCACCCAACTCGTCCGGTCGGCCGGCCGTGTCGTCACTGTCGACCTCCCCGATGAGATCGCGGACATCGATGGCTACGACCCCGTCGATGAGTCGGTAAAGGACGATCTCGCCGGTCATACCTTGCTCTTTCCGCGCCGGCTCACCATCGACCAGCTTCGGGAGCGACTGGTCGCCCGCCTCGAGCGTGACTTCGGCGTCGGGCACGTCGACATCGAACTGGCTGCCGACGGAACGATCGAATACCTCGCGGTCGGGAGTCGACTGGCAGGAATCGGCCCGACGCTCGCACCCGGAACGGTCGCCGTCGCGCTCGAGGCCGATCCCGCAGCCGATGCCAGTCCTGGCGATGCGGTCCGCATCTGGACGCGCGACGAGGACGGCACCGCTCGACGGGTCGCCGGCGGCGAACTGCGAGCCGCCGTTGATGACGTCGCGACGGTCGCCGTCGACGCCGCCGGCGCCCGCGACCTCGAGTCAGACCGAGCGTACCGCCTCACGACGCTGCCGGGAAGCCCCGGTGCCGAACGGCAACTCGTGTCCCTGCTCCGGGCGGCCGACGAGACAGTGACGGCGATTTCCGTCGCGCCGGATGATCCGCTGATCGGCCACCAAGTCGGCGCGTTGCCGCTTCTCGTGGTGGCTCTCGAGCGCGAGACTGACGACGGCGAGACAGCCTTGCCGCTGCCGGCTGATGACATTCGGCTCGCAGCCGGCGACATCGCCTACGTGCTCGGCCGGCCGGACGCGCTCCGACGGGTGACCGACCGGACGCTGGTCGAACCGCGAGACGGCGATGTACTCGAGCAGGATCGACTCGAAACCCGCGCTGGCGGGACGAGCGTGGGTCACGAGCCCGATTCGAGGCTCGAACAGTCAGGGGAGCGGTAGCTACTTGCCGTCGGCAGCGATAGCGCCACGTATGCCAACGGAGTGGAAACTGTTCGCCGATCTTGCCGAGCGCGCGGGGGACAAACACGTAACCGTCGACGCCGCGGCCGGCGACACCGTCGGCGACGCCTTCGATGCGCTGCTCGCGGCGAAGCCGGCCCTCGAGGATCGCGTACTCGAAGACGGCGAGTTGCGTTCACAGATCAATGTGCTTCGCAACGGCACGAACGTCCTGGTCGAAGAAGAGGGACTGGACACGGAACTCGAGGGTGACGACGAGCTGGCGCTGTTTCCGCCGGTCAGTGGTGGGTGACGCTCGACTCGAGCGAGTACGACGGCTCGAATCGGCGCAAGTCGGCGCTATTCCGTGAGATCGATCCCGAGCACGAAGTCGGGTTCCTCGGCGATATCGGCCCCTGCAAACGGTACGTCGGTGACGTGACGGGCGGTTTCGGGAATCAGCACCCGCGTGGCGTCGGCACCGCAGGTGGCGCCGTCGCGGGCAATCGCGGCCACCAGCGAGCGGGCGGCGTCGATGCCGTCCCACGCGGCGACGCCGTACTCGGCCCACGTCTTGAGTGTCGTTTCCGACTCGCTCGAGTCGTCGGTCCCGATCGCGCTGTCGTACGTTCGCGATCGGTAAGCCGTTCCGGCGAGTCCATCGGTGCCCTCGACTGCGAAGACAGCCGTCTCGTCGGCCAGCCGCTCGAAGTCGGCCCGTGTGAGCTCCCGGATGGCCCACGACTCCCCCGGTGCGAGGCCGAGTCCGGACAGGTGCTCGCGGGCGTCGCTGTGGGTCCAGTAGCGCCAGGCTGCGATGGGATTGTGAGTGACTCGAGCGGGCCCGTCGGCCTCCGGGTCGGGTTCCGGATGGGCGAACCGAAACTCGGTGATCGGCTCGAAGCCGCTTGCGCGTGCCGCACCGAGCGAGGCGGCGTTCCACGAGAAGATCAGGACCCGACCGACGGTCGCACCCTGCTCGCGGGCCCACGCGAAGGTCGCCTCGTTCAGCCGGTGGCTGACGCCCTGCCGGCGGTAGTCGGCTGCGACGCGCATTCCCTGAAACCAGGCCTCGTCGGGTGAGAGCATGACGGCCTGCACGATGCCCGCGGCCTCGCCGTCGACTTCCGCGAGGAAGGTTTTCTTGCCCTGTCCGGGTTCGTCCTCGAGCCACTCGTGGTAGATCCGCGGGATGTAGTCGCCGCCGCGGTCGGGCCAAATCTCGCCAGTGAAGCCGGCGACGGCGTCGTAATCGTCGTGGGTCGCGCGGCGGATCTCGATGGAGACGTCGGCGTCTGGATCGGATAGCATCGTCGGTCGAACGGTCAGCTACTACGCGACCGCGCTGGAAAGACCTTTGCTGTGCTCTGTTGAACAGCGATCTAATCAGCCGATATCACTGGCTTAGAAGGATGAAGCCGAGGAATTCGATTCTGTCCTATGGAAATCGATCTCCTCGACTTCATTGAGCAGTGTCGTGACCTAGCCAAACAAGCGTTGGGGAAGCACGCGGGCGAGCCCGCCAGCGGCGGGTTCGCCCGCTGGGTCCATGTCGTCCTACACTGTTTTCGGCTCGAAGAAGGTCACAGCTACCGTGAAACGCCGAATCGGTTGAAGTACATGACCGAGATTTGTGACGTACTCGGTCTCGATCGAGAGAACCTCCCCGACTACAGCACGATCTACAAGTCGTTCGA
>NZ_FOIC01000003.1 GCF_900111485.1 Natrinema hispanicum
CACTCCCGATCTTTTGGTTTTGTCGATGGTGAACAGGAGTGGAGTCGCCCGCGTATATGATAGAACCGGTCAACTGGATTCTTGGACAGGCTCTCTAGCCGGAACTATTAAGTTGAAGTAATACATTTGGTAACAATGAACATGGCAGCCAGTGAACCCCGCCGCCGATCAGTACAACTCGAACGTGTCGACGTCCGACTCGAGCGTGTCGAATCGGTCGCGCCGGATGCAACCGTTCGCCACGTCGACCAACTCGATTCGGACACGCTGGAGGCCGTGTACGCGGCTCTGTCGGCGGATCGATCCGTTCCGGCTGCGGGGACTGCGCTCGAGCCCGGCGAGGTGATCGTTTTCACGGACTACTTCCGCGTCGAGCGCGCCTGATACTGCCGGACAGAACTATTTGAAGATCGCTCGTTCATATTCGGCCGTCACCGCCGGCAACAGGCGGTTTTCGCGAGCGCCTTCTCACTGACTGCTGTCCGACAGTATGAACGGCGCTGGGAGACCGTGCGATGAGAGCGCCAGCATCTCGGTGTGAGTGTGCGGTATCGAAGTCGTTTTCCCACGTGCGCGCGTTCGGTGGCACATGAACGGCGATAGCGACATGACGCTGGCGTTCGAACTCGAGGCGCTGAAGGCACTCGCCTCGCCCGAGCGCGTATTCGAAGACGCCAGAGGGTGGACCGAGTACATCGGCGTCGTCTCGGAGAAGCCGACCTACGTCGTGACGAACTTCACGCGGAAGAACCGCGTCCGACAGGACTTCTTCTCCGGCCCCCGCGGGAAAGAAGAGAGCCTCGAGGGTGTCAAAGACCAGTTCGACACCGATCGGTACGTCTACATCGGTGCCAGCGAGGAAGACGAGGCACTCGCCGATGCGGTCGACTGGGAGTATCTTGCCGTCGAGGACGCCGCCGAAGCAGCCGACTGGATCCTGGCGACCCACGCCGACGAGGAGGGAGACGAGGACGAGCAGGTTCGCGATGACTGGCCCTAAGTAGTCGACGAGCACGCAGGGCCGGCCATCGATCACGTTGTGGACTGTTATCTCGAGGTGTACTCACTGTTTGTCGCCGCAATAGACTTCCCCAGCTATGACTGCCGGAGACGAGATGCGCATCGATCAGGACGTCATTGACGGGATTAGTACACTCGGCAACCGAACGCGCCTCGATCCTCGTTCGTAAGCTGTTGTCAATATGTAATAATTACGACAATACTTATGCCGTTTGTGGAGTACGAGTGAGTATGCAGACCGTCTCATTGACAGTGTGTGACGCGACGCCGACTCGGAGGATCGAGCATGGCGGCGATTGAACTCGAGGGGCTGACCAAACGGTTCGGTGACGTCGTCGCTGTCGACGGGCTCGATCTCACCGTCGAAGAAGGTGAGATCTTCGGCTTTCTGGGGCCGAACGGGGCAGGGAAGTCGACGACGATCGACATCCTGCTCGATTTCATCCGACCGACCGGCGGGACCGCGACCGTCCTCGGCTACGACGCCCAGTCAGAGGGGCTGGCCGTTCGAAACCGGATCGGCGTACTTCCGGACGCCTACCACGTCTACGATCGGCTGACCGGTCGCCAACACGTCGAGTTCGCCATCGAGATGAAAGGCGTCGACGAGGATCCCGACGCGCTCCTCGAGCGGGTCCGGGTCGCCGACGCCGCCGACCGGAAAGCCGGCGGCTACTCGAAGGGGATGCGCCAGCGGCTGATACTCGCCATGGCGCTGGTCGGCGATCCGGAGCTGCTCATCTTAGACGAGCCCTCGACCGGCCTCGATCCCAACGGTGCCCGCGAGATGCGCGAGATCATCCGCGCAGAGAACGACCGCGGCACCACCGTCTTCTTCTCGAGTCACATCATGGAGCAAGTCGAGGCGGTCTGCGATCGCGTGGCGATCATCGACGACGGCCACCTCGTCGCCGTCGACACGATCGACGGGCTCCGCGATGCGACGGAAGTCGGCGAGACGCTGTACGTCTACGTGTCGGCACTCGACGACAGCGTCCTCGAGCGCGTTCGAACACTCGAGGGCGTCGGGACGGCGGCGATCGACGACGGACGGCTACGGGTGACTGTCGACGGCGTCTCGAAGTTCGCCGTTTTACACGCTATCGACGAGATAACCGCCGTCCAGGACTTCTCGGTCGTCGAATCGTCGCTCGAAGACCTGTTCGTCCGCTACACGAACGACAGGCAGGAGGTCGAGGCATGACCTGGACCGCCGTTGCGAAGAAGGACTTCCGCGACGCCGTTCAGTCGCGGGCGCTGTGGGCGCTCGTCGGCGTCTTCGTGGTGCTGTCAGTCCTCTCGACGTACGCGTACGTCGAGGCTCCCGCACTGCTGGGCGCTGCAACGGAGGCGACGTTCGGTGGACTGATCTTCTTCACCATCGGCTTGGTCGGACTGTTCGTCCCGCTGTCTGCGATCGTCGTCTGTTACAAATCACTCGCGGGCGAGCGCGAACTCGGGAGCATCAAGCTGTTGCTCTCCTTGCCGACCACGCGCGGACAGGTCTTCGTCGGCAAAGTCGTCGGGCGGGCTACCGTCCTCGCCTTTGGCCTCGGCGTTGGTCTCGTCGTCGGCCTCGGCGTGGGTGCCGCGTTGATCGGCGATCTCGAGGCCGTCGCGCTCGTCGTCTTCGTCCTCGCCACGCTTTCGTTCGTGGCCGTCTACGCGACGATCGTGGTGGGGCTCTCGGCGACGACAGGGTCGACATCGCGCGCGACGACGCTCGCGCTTGGCTTTTTCGTCGTCTTCGAACTGCTCTGGGACGCGATCCCGATGGGGATCCTCTACGTCCTCGAGGGATTTTCGATCCCGTCAACGATGCCCGACTGGCTGTACCCCCTGTTACAGCTGTCGCCCTCTGCGGCGTACTTCTCGTCCGTCGTTGCGCTCTTGCCCAACCTCGCGGACGCGGCCAATGCTGAGTCGGGCCAGTCAGGGGCCGGCGCGCAGGCGGCAGCCGACGCGGCCGACCCCTTCTATACGAGTCCCGAGATCGGCATCGCCATCTTGCTCCTGTGGCTGCTCGTGCCGCTGGCCGTCGGTTACTACCGGTTCGACGCGTCCGATCTCTGAGACCGGCTGCCGTTCACTGAGTCCCGGCGCACGCCGACGATATCGCGTCGTTCGACGCCCCGAGTCGTCGCCCTTATCCCCTGTCCATCCGAAAAACGAGCAATGACACCACCCCCCGTTCCGGGTTCCGACGGTAGCGACGACCTCGAGCTTCCCTGCGGGGAGACCGTCGACCCTCACGCGATCGACTTGGGCATGCGCGAGTACCACTGTTCCTGTGGTGACGTCCACGCCGTCGTGACCGACGTGCATCCGCCCTCGCGCTTTTTCCCGGAGTCACTCGTGGCTATCCTCCAGGAGACGATCGACACCGACGACGAGTTCGAGGAGTTCGGCACGCCACACCTGATGGGCGTCGTCCTCGAGGAGTTCCCCGAGGACATCGCGGTCCACGACGCGGCCGACGACGGGGCCGTCGGCTACACCCTGCTGTGGATCGCCGACTTCGAGGCCCGGCGACTCCACGAGATCATCGTCGAGCTCGTCGTCGAACTCATGGAACACGCGATCAGCCACGCCGACGACGACGCCGCGATCACCGACTTCGAGTCCCAGATGCTCGAGTTCGACGTTGCCGAGTTCGTCGACCAGTACCGAACGCAACGCGAGTTCGAAAGCGAGTACGACCAGCCGATCTGATCGGCTTGGAGCCACGACGCGACGAGCGAGAACGGATTGTGTGTCGCCGATGGTCCGTCACGACGAGCCTCGAGTAGCGCTCAATAGTGTGTATGTGGATTACACTCTATCGATAGAACCGGCCGCTGGTTGGACACTCGGTACGTTTCGGGATTGGCGTTCTCTCGAGTTCGAATTTCGAAAAGCCATTTCGAGATTCGTACTGTATCGTGGGGCTTATTACGATGTACGAACTTCGATTCGACAGGACAAATGAGTACGGACACCGCCGTAGACGGCGAGACGGGGGACGGACGCACGATCCTGTTGATTGGGAGTGGCCCGATCCAGATCGGACAGGCAGCCGAGTTCGACTACTCCGGTGCACAGGCCTGCCGGGCGCTTCAGGAAGAAGGTGCTCGCGTCGTGCTCGTCAACTCGAACCCTGCGACGATCATGACCGACCCGGAGATGGCCGACCGGGTCTATATCGAGCCGATCACGACCGACGCCATCGCGGAGATCATCCGCGAGGAAAACCCCGACGGCGTCATCGCCGGCCTCGGCGGCCAGACTGGGCTGAACGTCACCGCCGAGCTCGCTGAGGAAGGCGTTCTCGAGGAACACGACGTCGAGATCATGGGGACGCCCCTGGACACGATCTACGCGACGGAAGACCGCGACCTCTTCCGCCAGCGCATGGAGAAGATCGGCCAGCCGGTCCCGAAGTCGACGACGATCGCACTCGACGAGGGCGAGGAAGTCTCGGAACTGACCGAAGACGACCTCGAGGAGCGCGTCCAAGACGCCGTCGACGAAGTCGGCGGCCTGCCGGTCATCGCCCGCACCACGTACACGCTGGGTGGCTCCGGCTCGGGCGTCGTCCACGAGATGGACGAACTCCTTCGTCGCGTCCGCAAGGGGCTGCGCCTCTCGCGCAACAGCGAGGTCCTCATTACGGAATCGATCGCCGGCTGGGTCGAGTACGAGTACGAAGTGATGCGCGACGCCGACGACTCGTGTATCATCATCTGCAACATGGAGAACATCGACCCGATGGGGATCCACACCGGCGAGTCGACGGTCGTCACGCCGTCCCAGATCGTCCCCGACGAGGGTCACCAGGAGATGCGCACGGCCGCACTCGAGGTCATCCGCGAACTCGGCATTCAGGGCGGCTGTAACATCCAGTTCGCCTGGCACGACGACGGCACGCCTGGCGGCGAGTACCGCGTTGTCGAGGTCAACCCGCGTGTCTCGCGCTCGTCGGCGCTGGCCTCGAAGGCGACCGGCTACCCGATCGCCCGCGTGACCGCGAAGGTCGCACTCGGCAAGCGCCTCCACGAGATCGAAAACGAGATCACCGGCGAGACGACCGCGGCGTTCGAGCCCGCGATCGACTACGTCGTCACCAAGGTGCCACGCTGGCCCAAAGACAAGTTCGACGACGTCGACTTCGAGCTGACGACGGCGATGAAGTCGACCGGCGAGGCGATGGCCATCGGCCGCACCTTCGAGGAGTCGCTGTTGAAGGCGCTTCGCTCGAGCGAGTACGAACCCGACGTCGACTGGGACGAGGTAAGCGACGAGGACCTCGAGGAACGCTACCTCGAGCGTCCGTCGCCGGACCGTCCGTACGCCATGTTCGAGGCGTTCGACCGCGGCTACACGGTCGATGAAGTCGTCGACCTGACCGGGATCTTCGAGTGGTATACCGAGCGCTACGCGAATATCGCCGACTCGACGGTCGCCGCCCAGGAGGGCGACTTCACCGAAGCCGCGATCACCGGCCACACCAACGCCAGCATCGCCGCGGCCGCCGGCTCGGATGTCGAGACCGTCGAGACCGAAGTCCCCGGCCGCACCTACAAACAGGTCGACACCTGTGCGGGTGAGTTCAAAGCCGAGACGCCGTACTACTACTCCTCGCGCAAAAACGAGTTCGAGAAAGGCCCGCTCGTCGGAGAGGCGGCCTCGGGCGAACTCGAGGTCGACCGTGACATCGAGAGCGTGATCGTCGTCGGCGGTGGCCCGATCCGTATCGGACAGGGTGTCGAGTTCGACTACTGTTCGGTCCACGCGGTTCGCGCACTGCGCGAACTGGGCATCGACGCCTACGTCGTCAACAACAACCCCGAGACCGTCTCGACGGACTACGACACCTCCGACGGCCTGTTCTTCGAGCCGATTACGGCCGAAGAGGTCGCCGACGTCGCCGAAGCGACCGGTGCCGACGGCGTGATGGTCCAGTTCGGCGGCCAGACGTCGGTCAACATCGGCGAACCCCTCGAGGACGAGCTCCAGCGCCGTGACCTCGACTGTGAGGTCATGGGGACCTCGGTCGAAGCGATGGACTTAGCCGAGGACCGCGACCGTTTCAACCTCCTGATGGAGGAAATGGGTATTTCCCAGCCCGACGGTGGCACCGCCTTCTCGAAGGAGGAGGCCCTCGAGCTGGCCCACGACATCGGCTACCCCGTCCTCGTCCGCCCCTCCTACGTGCTGGGCGGCCGCGCGATGGACGTCGTCTACAACGACGAGGAACTCGAGACCTACATCGAGGAAGCCGTTCGCGTCAGCCCCGAGAAACCGATCCTCGTCGACGACTTCCTCGAGAACGCGGTCGAACTCGACGTGGACGCGGTCTCGGACGGCCGCAACATCATCATCGGCGGCATCATGGAACACGTCGAAACCGCCGGCGTCCACTCCGGCGACTCTGCGTGTATGATCCCGCCGCGCTCGCTCGACGAGGACACCCTGGAACGCGTCCGCGAGGTCACCGAGGACATCGCCGAGGCACTCAAAACGAAGGGCCTGCTGAACGTCCAGCTGGCCGTCCGCGACGGCGAGGTCTACGTCTTGGAGGCCAACCCGCGTTCCTCGCGTACCGTCCCGTTCGTCTCGAAGGCGACCGGTGTCCCGATCGCCAAACTCGCCGCGAAGGTCATGGCCGGCGAGACGCTCGAGAGTCTCGAGGTCGACGAACAGATCCCCGAGCACACCTCGATCAAGGAGGTCGTTCTGCCGTTCGACCGCCTGCCGGGTTCGGACCCACGTCTCGGCCCGGAGATGAAATCCACTGGCGAGGTCATGGGCACGGCGAGCGACTTCGGCACGGCCTACTGGAAGTCCCAGCAGGCGGCTGACAACGCCGTCAGCGAGGGCACCGCCGTGGTCGATCTCGACGTCGACGGCTTCGAGCAGTTCTTCGACGTCGCGGAGTTCGACGACGTGCCACAGGCGATCCGCGAAAACGAGGTCGACTTCATCGTCAGCCGCGACCGCGACAGCCTCGAGATGGCCGTCGAGGAGGAAATCCCCTACCTGTCGACGGTGGCCAGCGCTGAGGCCTACGTCGAAGCCCTCGAGAGCTTCGACGGTGACCTCGAGGTCGCCGCCGTGACGGACCGTCCGAAGAACGTCGCCGAGTGGGGCAGTTCGGAGTAAGCGCATCGAGCTGGCCGTCCGCCCGCTCGAGTCTCAGCAGTTCTTTCTTGCCCGTCACGGGGTCAGGGAGTCACTAGCATCTTAGCGACCAAACCGAATATCGACGGTCGTCCCGTCGGTTTCCGTTTCTTCGATCCGTACCGTCGGGAGGAGTGTGCGCACCTGCGTCGGCACGAGGTTGCCGAGTCCCGTGCTGATCGCCGCGAGCCGCTTCCGACACAGCGTGTAGAGTCCTGCGAGCGCGACCAGCCAGAACAGGGTGACATCGGCGGCTGCCGGTGTCACGGCCGACGAGACCGCGACGGTCGCAAACGCCAGACAAACGAGGAAATCCTCCGGCGCGCCCGAGTAGCGGACGTATCGCCGCGGTCGGTGCCAGCGGCCGAGAACGTGGTTATAGACGCCGGTGTCCATAGTGGGGTTCCAGGGCTCGCGCTCGGCGCTGCCACCGAGCACGTCGGAAACGGCGTGCAGTGCTGCGGCCCCTACGGCGACCGTCAGGAGCAAGAGCGCCGACCACCCGGTGAGGGAGAACGCGGCGAACAGCAAGAGTGCGACGGCCGAAAAGCCGACCGGATAGTGAAGCGTCTTCCGATGGCTCGCAAGCAGGTCTGCGTCCGGTGCGAGGCCGCCGAGAAACGCCGCGAGCAAAAGCGGGCCACCGACGTGGTCGCCGATGACCGGAAGGACGACCACAGCCACCGCGAGACTCGCAAAGCCGTGCGTAAGCGCCATCATAGCGATACTGATCAGTATGTAGTTCTCAATACTGATAAACTGACGGCTTGTCACACAGGTTCACTCTGGAACTCGCTCTGAGTCGTCGAGCAAGAACGGGTCGCGATTCGGTTTAGGAACGCCGGCCACGAGCGCGACCGGGTGCGAGCCAGCCGGTCCTGCCACGCAGGTCCCTTCGATGGCGGCTCAGAGCAACGACGGTGTCTTTCGTTTTGCGTTCCCGATAACTTTGGTCAGGTACTGCCAGGTCGTCGTGCGCCGTCCGACGGCTGCAGTCCGACCGGCGCGCATCGACTCGAGGATCGCGTCAGCCGTCGGGGTGGCGGCTGCGGGAAGCCGGACTTCGGTGACGGCACGACCGACGTTTCCGGGTCGGTGAGCGTCGCTGCCACCGAACTGGGGATAGTCATGGCCCGTCGCGAACCGCTCTGCCTGTCGGTTACGGACGTTCGTGACGGCGTGGGCGTTGTAGACTTCGACGCCGTCGACATCGTCGATCGCTGCCCCGCGGGCCCCGTGTCGAGACCGCTGGAAGGGGTGGGGGACGACCGCGACGCCGCCAGCTGCCCGGACGGTGCGTGCCGTCTCGGCGAGAGGGCGGCCGGGGGCTGGAGCAGCGTCGACACCTATCGCGAGCAGATGGCCGTCGGCTGTCGAGACTTCGCATCCGACGATGACAGTGAGATCACGATCGGCTGCGAGTTCCGCGACGCGGACGGCTCCGTCGACCGTATCGTGATCCGTGACGACGACGCCGTCGAGTCCGACGGCTCGTGCCTGTTCGAGCAGCTCTTCGGGGGCCGTCACGCCGTCGTAGGACGCCGACGTATGAACGTGTGGGTCAATGCGGAGCGTTAGCGGTTGTCGGTCGCCGACAGCGTGGCCCGTCATAGGTAGCCGAACTCGAGGGCGAGCGCGAGTCCGGCAGCGACGACCGCGGCGAGGCCGGCCAGTGCGTGGCTGACATCGGTCTTGTAGGCCTTGTAGTCCGAGACCATCAGCGGGCAGGCGGCACAGATCAGCAGGCCTGCCAGCCAGCCGTTCCAGCCACCGACGAAGGTCGCGACGAAGTAGTTCGCGACGACGACGAGGTTCGTGTGGACGACGGTCGTTCCGTGATAGTAGCTGGCACCATCGTCGGAGCCAAACCCGTCGTTATTGTGTCGAACCAGCCGGAGCCCCCCAAAGGCGAGGACGAGAAAGCCCACGATGAGGCTAGCGAACACGCTCGGTGCGAGGACGAAGTGATACAGCAGTACCGCAGGAACGAGATACGCGAAAATATCGATAAACGAATCCACCTGTCGACCGAACGGCGACGACGTTCCCGTCCGACGGGCATACCAGCCGTCAGCTTTGTCGAGACAGAACGCGCCGAACATAGCCAGTAACGCCCAGTTTGGCTCCCCGCGAACGAACAACAGCGCGCTCGCCCACCCGACGAACAGCGCGCCGAGACTGATGTAGTCCGCACCCGTGAGCTGTCTGAATACGTTCGTTCTGTCGGTGGTGTTGACGACCCGCCGATCGGCGAGTTTGACCCGGTCTCGAACCCCTCGGATTGCCTCGCGAAGTTCACTCGTCATCCGTTCGGCTGGAGACAGTGCAGCAATCAGTATAAATCTGCCCCGTGAACTATTTACTTAGAAGTATTCTATATAGCTATTGTCGGCTACGTTCTCCTTGGTAGCGGTCGGCAGGCAGTGGAAGACTGCGTCCCCAGCGCGTTCGATCAGCCGAAAACTACACCGCTCGAGCCGCTCGATGCGAGAGCGGGCCGACCCTGACGTAGCGCCGACGCCGCCGTGTTTCGAAGCCGTGGCGTTCGAATAGCGCACGCGATGGACTGTTATCGAGAGCGACGAGTGCGGTGGCACGGCTGGCACCCTCTGCCCGTGCGTGTCGGCAGGCCTCGGCGACGATCGCCGTCGCGATACCGCGATTTCGGTGGTTGGGGTCGACGAAGACGCGTCTGATGTAGGCCCCCTCAAACGCCAGCGTCCGCTCTAGCGGCTTGATCTCGTGGGCGGCATCGAGCGATACAAAACAGTACCCGAGAGGGCGGCCGTCCTCGAGCGCCGCGACGATCCGTTCGTCGGGGCCCAGTTCGTCGACAGGTGCGTCGAGCGACGCTACCTGCGCTGGCAGACAGGTTTCGACCGTATACGAGCCGTCGCTGGTCGCATCGAACGCGGTTTCCTCCTCGAGCCTTGTGACGTATTCGTCCATCACCGTCGCCGTAATCCCGGCCCGTACGAGCGCGTCGTAGGCGGCGCGGCCGTACCGGTTGCGTGTCAGCCGCCACAGTTGTGGCATCGGTCGGCGGGTTTCGCCGCTGACGAAATAAAGGATCGGGTCGGTAGAGTCGCGTGACTCGAGCGGGACGGCGTCCGGACGTCGCCTCATCTATATAGATTCTCCCTCGACTCCTGTTCGGTCGAGCATCCGACGGTGCGTGATCACGCTGCTGGAGCAGTGGACCAGGTATGCCCGACCTGACAGCCGATTCACTCGAAGTCGTACCAGTCGAATCGCTCGACGGCGTACAGATAGGAGACGATCGGCGCGATCAGGCCGCCGATCAGGACGGTCCAGGCACCGATCGTGATCGTGTGGGCGGAAATCGAGATTGACGGCAGTGGCGACCACGCAGACACCGATGCGATCAAGCCGGCGATCAACTCGGGGGCCTCGAGATAGAGGACGGCGGCGGCACCCGACGGCAGTGCGATTGCGAGCGTATAGATGAAAAAGGCGGTCTTGCTCGGCATCACCGCCTCGCGGTTGTTGGTGACGTTGACGCTCCCAAAGCGAGGAAACGCCGAGCCGATCCCGGTTGCGAGCGCCGGCGTCGCAATTGCTCCGGCGACGGTCGTGACGGTCAGGGCGGCGCTTTGCTCGAGCTCGAGCGGGCTCGCGATCCCAAAGCCAAGCGAGACGATGAACGCGAGCGGGACGCCGACGAGCGCGCCGGCAAGTATCCGGCCGCGAATCGCCTGCCTGCCAGTCAGCGTCGACGTGACGACGGCGGGCAGGGCCGGCCCGAGATCGCCCAGCGGATTGAGCGTAAAGAGGACGCCAGCAGCCCAGACGGCGTACAGACAGAAGAGGACGGCCAGAAACGCCGGTACCGTCCCGAGTTCGACGATCTGCTGGATGAACCCGAGCGCGCCCAACAGCGGGTAGCCGGCGTAGGCCAACCGGATCGGGGCGCGTTTCGTCCGGCGGATCGCCGTCACCGTCACGGTTCGAACCGGCCGCGAGACGCGCCCTGCGAGGAGCGCAGTGAGCCGATCGGACGACGATCCCTCGTCGACCGGGTCGTCGTCGGTACGAGCCGGATCCGCGAACCAGTGGCGGTCTGCGGCGGGGACGGCGGCCGCAAGGGCGACGCTCGTAAGACAGACAGTGCCGACGATGGCCCCAGCGATCGCGGGTAGTGAAGGCTCGAGGCCGGGGATTCCGATCACCAGCAGGTGACCGGGCCAGCCCAGCGGGCTTGCCTGTAACGCGGTAAACAGCGTCCCCATGACCGCGTTGAGGCCACCGGTCGCGATCGCACCGAAGTAGGCGAGCCAGAACGCGGCGAACAGCAGCGTTCGATAGCGGGCGATCGGCTCGTAGACGGTGATCAGGTGCCGTACCCAGATGCCAACGAGGAAGCCGACCGGAACGGCGGTGACGACGACGAGCGCAACCGAGAGCGTCGCGGTGACGACGGGAATCGGCGTTCCCGCACCGGCCGCGAACGCGCCGGCGAAGAGTGCAGTGAGCGGGAGCACGACGACAGCGTAGCGCGCGACTTCGGCGGCGACGATGCCGACGACAGCGTTGCGAACTGCCGTCGACAACAGGAGGAACGCGGGCTCGTCGACGGCAGCGACTGCCGTGACGGTTCGCATGACCGTCATCACGGCCAGGAGCACCCACAGCACCGCGATCCCGCCTGTCACGTACTCGAGTACCGTCGTGGCGGTGTCGGTCGTGAGCGAGGCGGTGACGGCCTGCTCGCCCAGCGTCGGCAAGAGGGACACACCGAGGACCGTGATCGGGCCGAGCGCGACCACTGCGACTACGGCCATCAGGAGTAACTTCGTCCGGTCACCGGCGATCGAGCGAACGGTCCGGCGGAAATCGAGATCAGCGACAGTCAGCACAGCGTGTGCCATCACGAAACACCTCGAGTCGGTCGGCAGGAGGAGAGCAATTCCGGGCTCATAGTCGTGTTCGGGGTGTGCTGGCAGTAAACCCTTTGGATATCTGTCATTCGACCGCCCAAACATGACACACTTTTAATTAGACACCGTCAAACGAACGCGTATGCGCCCTGCCGATGCCCCCGCAATCGAAACCGACGGACTGACGAAGCGGTACGGCGAGACGACCGCCGTCTCGGAGCTGACGATGACCGTCGAACGCGGTACCGTCTATGGGTTTCTCGGACCCAACGGGGCGGGGAAGACGACCACGATGCGGATACTGACGACGCTGACGAGACCGACCGCAGGGACGGCCCGCGTCGCCGGCCATTCGATCACGGATCGCGAGTCGATTACCCCACACATCGGTTATCTGCCAGAAGAGCCGCCAGTCTACGACGAACTCACTGGCCGGGAACAACTCGAGTACGCTGCCGGCCTCCGAGACATCCCCGAGACCGAGGCAAGCGAGCGCATCGACGCGTTGCTCGAGCGCTTCGACCTGCTCGAGGACGCCCACAAGCGCATCGAGGATTACTCGAAGGGAATGCGCCAGAAGGTCGGCGTCATCCAGGCAGTCCTGCACGAACCGGCCGTGGCCTTCCTCGACGAACCGACCAGCGGGCTCGATCCCCGCGCGGCCCGGACGATGCGCGAGACCATCGCCGACCTCGCCGACCACGAAATGACGATCTTCCTCTCGACGCACATCCTCCCAGTCGTCGACGAACTGGCCGACGAGATCGGCGTCCTCCACAACGGGACGCTCGTCGCTGAGGACGACCCCGAACGGCTCAAGACCCGCGCCGAGACCGGCGACGCACGCAGTCTCGAGGACGTATTCCTCGAGATCACTCGCGAGCCGACGGACGAAGGACACACACGGGAGCACACGTTGGACTGACTTCTCGGCGACAGAGAGCCACTTAAATGGCGTCTCGTCCCCTCTCGAGGAGTTATGTCCACTACGTTTTAGTGGCAAGACATCGTACAGTCGTACGGAGGTGAGAATCGATGGTGACGAGAGACATCACTGGTATCGTCGACCGCTCTCGAATCGATGATCAGCCGTTGACGATCGACCGGTACGATCTCCTGTTGGGACTGATCCCGACAGCGTTCGTGGTTGCGTTTCTCGCTAGTCGATTACTCAGTCTTCCCTTCGAAGCGGCCGTTCTCGGCGGCGCAGCTATCGCGGCGCTCGCGCTGTTCGATGGCGTTTTCTTCCGGCCGCCAACGGGGCTTCGAGGGACGTGACACCGTCGCCTGTGGCTCGACAGCCGACGTTTGTGATCGACGGGACACCGCCCCTTGTCCGGTCCGACAGTATCAAAAACGACCGGGCTCTCGGTCACTGTATGGAGTATTACGAGGCGGCGGATTTCTTATTCGATCTCCGACGGTTCCGCCCGAAGCCGGGCACCGAGTCGACGGCCCGGTTGCTGTCTCACCTTGAGCACCCTCATGCCGACGTCGATTTCGTGCAGATCGCCGGCTCCAACGGGAAAGGGAGCACGGCCCGCATGCTCGAGCGAACCTTGCGGGAGGCTGGCTACTCCGTCGGCCTTTACACCTCGCCACATCTCGAGGACCTCCGCGAGCGGGTCCGCGTCGACGGCCGGAAGATTCCCCGGTCGGCCGTCTGTGAGTACGTTGAAGCGATCCGCGAGTACGTTACAACGCAGGCCGCCGACGGCGAGTCGCCCACCTTCTTCGAGGCGATGACGGCGATGGCGCTGTGGCAGTTCGGCCGCGAGGACGTCGACGTCGCCATCCTCGAGGTCGGCATCGGCGGCAAATACGACGCGACGAGCGTCGTCGATCCCGTCGCCAGTGCAGTGACGAGTGTCACGTTAGAGCATACGGGCATCCTCGGCGACACCGAAGCGGAGATCGCCCGCGACAAGGCCCACGTCGCACCCGCCGACGCGCCGCTGGTCACGGGCGTGACCGGCGAGCCACTCGAGGCGGTTCGTGACGTCGCCGGTGACGTGGTGACTGTCGGAACGGACACACAGCCCGACGTCTGCGTCACCTACGAGGGGCGGGCAAACCACATCGAAGCAACCGTCTCGATCGACGGCGACGACTGGGACCTCGAGACGCGGATCCCGCTGCTGGGCGAACATCAGGCGGTCAACGCCGGAATCGCGACAGTTCTCGCTCGGCAGTTCGCAGACGTCTCAGCGTCGGCCCTCGCCCGCGGGCTGCGAAGTGCCCACTGGCCGGGTCGGTTCGAAGTGATCGACACCGAGCCGCTGACCGTCCTCGACGGGGCGCACAATCCCGGTGCCTGCGAGCGACTCGGCGAGACGCTCACGACCTACGACTACGACGACCTCCACATCGTCTTCGGTGCGATGCACGAGAAAGAACACCGTGCGATGGCCGCCGCGTTGCCGACGCCCGAGCGTGTCGTGACGACCGAGCCGACGCTCGATCGCGCCGAAGATCCTGCCGTCCTCGCCGAGGCGTTCGCCGACACTGGTGTTGACACGGTCCGGACTGAAGCCACCGTTCAAGACGGGCTCGCACGCGCACTCGAGGCGGCCGACGGCGACGACTGCGTGCTCGTCACTGGCTCGCTGTTCGTCGTCGCGGAGGCACGCTCTCGCTGGACCCGAACTGACGTTCCAAAGCGTGTCCGCGACCTCGCCGATGCCCGCGACACACTCGAGGGGGCAAACGTCGCCGCAGGCGACATCGAGCGGCTGGACGGCGACGCCGTCCACCGGGTCGTCAGGACGGCGCTGCGGGACCGACAGGCGAGCGTCCTGAAAGAAGAGTTGCTGCGAGTGGGCGGGGAATGTGCCCTGTCGGGCATCGAGCGCGACGACGAGGCCGTCGACGCCGTATTGATGGGCACGCTCACCCAGTTCGAGTCGCTCGTCGAGGCGCTCGAGAGCCGATCGCGTCCCCACGGAGTGGCAGATGTCGCCCGGGAACTGCGAGATACCCTCGCGCTCGGGGCCGGCGCTGACGCCGCGGATCGACCGACACCGGCAGCGGGTCACACCGCGGGACGGTCCCGGTCGGCGTCCCCTTCTGCAGACGAGCCGCCCAGATCGGACACTCCCTGGATGGATCAGACGGCCGTCATGGGCATCTTGAACGTCACGCCCGACAGCTTCCACGACGGCGGCCAATACAACGCACTCGAGGACGCGGTAGCCCGCGCCGAAGCGATGGTCGACGCCGGGGCCGACGTGATCGACGTCGGTGGCGAATCTACTCGGCCAGGCTCCGATCCTGTCTCAGTCGACGAAGAACTGGATCGGGTCCTGCCCGTGATCGAGGAGCTCGCCGATCTCGACGCCATGCTCTCGGTCGACACCCGCCGAGCCGCCGTCGCCGACGCGACGCTCGCGGCCGGCGCGGACATCATCAACGACGTCTCGGGGCTCGAGGATCCCGAGATGCGCTTTGTCGTCGCCGACCACGACGCGAACTTGGTTGTGATGCATAGCATCGACGCGCCGGTCGTCCCCGACCGCGACGTCGCGTACGACGATGTCGTCGCGGACGTCCTCGATCAGCTCTCCGAACGCGTGTTACTCGCAGAGAAGGCTGGCCTCGATCGCGAGCAGATCATCGTCGACCCCGGTATCGGCTTCGGCAAGACCGCAGCGGAGAACTTCGAACTCCTCGAGCGGATCGACGAGTTCCACGCACTCGGCTGTCCCGTCCTGTTTGGCCACTCCCACAAGTCCATGTTCGAACACGTCGGTCGCGAGCCGGGCGACCGCCTCGAGGCAACCGTCGCTGCGACGGCACTTGCGGCCGATCGCGGGGCCGACATCGTGCGTATCCACGACGTCGCAGAGAACGTCGCCGCGGTTCGGACGGCGCTTGCAGCGCGCGATCCAACGCGGTTTCACTGGCAGTCGTAATCCACCGCTTCCCTGTCCGGTTCCCCTCCGTTCGAACGGCCGTTCTCGTCAGTAATAGCCACTCGCAACACGTATTGGTTATCATATAGGTTTAGTGTCTCGGTTCCTTACCACGACACGAGGATGAGGAAGCTATCCGACAACTGTAGAGAACACCTCGAGCAAGCGTTACAAACCGACGATCCGAGCGAGAAGGATTTTCACATTCGGCAGGTGATGCAGGTGTGCGGTGTCGATCACCTTCCGGACGAGTCCGACGCGGAGTAACGAACCGTTCTCGATCCGTCGAGCCAAATCGATAGCTGCTGCTCAGTCGATCGTCTCCGCACGACCGGGAGCGTGCTCGTCCGGCCCGCAGCCAAGCGACCGATGCGGACAGCGTCGGCAGTGCTCGCCCGGTGTCGTCTCGTGAAACGACGGCTCGTCGACTGCCGCGAGCGTCTCGCGGACCGCGTCCCACGACGGGAGCGCGTCGCGCTCGAACAGGTCGACACGAGGGCCGTCGACGTCACCGACGTAGACGTAGCCGGCTGCCGAGATCGGGTCGTCGAACCGGTCCGCACAGGCACGTAGGTAGAGCGCAATCTGGACGGCGTCGTCGGGCGCGATCCGTTCTGTGGTCGCCTTGTAGTCGAGGAGCGCCAGCCCACCGTCGGGACGTCGCCGGATCGAGTCGACGTACCCGACCACGTCCCCCGTCACGCCGACGACATCCTCGAGCGAGAAAGGAAGCTCAGCAGCCAGTGGCTCCCAGTCGGCGACCGGGCGATCGATATCGGGTGCGCTCGCCTCGAAGTAGCGGTCGATACAGGCGAGGACGGCCTCGCGGTGAGTGAGCAAATCGCGTGCGGTGAGTTGTCGAATCGCGGCCTCGCGCCACGCCTCGCGAGTGTGGTACTCGCGATGGAAGGCCTCTTCGGCGACGTCGTGGAAGACGGTGCCGACGATTCGTGACGCTGGGTCGTCGGTCGCTGGGACCGGTCCGCCGTTCGTCTCGGTCACTTCGCTGCCGGCCGCCGATGTGGGATGTGGATCGTCGATCGCCCGAACGACGTGATCCAGGTAGTGTTTCCGCGGACAGGTCTCATGGGTGTCGATCGCGGAGTAGCTGTGGCGCATCGCGACCGGGAGTTCCGTCGTGGACGCGAGCGTCTCGACCGGGAAGCGGACGGTCTCGGTCGTCAACGCAGAGAGTTGCCGGCTGCCCGGAACCTGAATCTCGCCCCCCGGACCAGCACTGTCGCGGCCGTCCACGGGCCGACCGTAGCTCGCCGCGTCGGCCGCCGGCAACAACTGTCCGTCCCGGAGCAATCGTCCCAGCCGGTGGACGGTCTCGATCGCCTCGCGCGTCTCGAGGGGTTCGACGGGCCGGTCACCGTAGTCAGCATAGTAGGTGATCGTCCCCGGACTCTCACTGGCCGAGGCGGCGATCTCGTCGGTTCGATCGACGACCGTCTCGGGGTAGATCTCCCGCACTCGCTCGAAGCTCTCGGTCAGCGACGCCCACAGATCCATCCGCCGGCCGGCCACCGACCACTCGATGTCGCTTGCCAGACAGGCGTCGGCAGTCGACACCGCGAGTTCGGTCTCGTCGCCGTCGTAGGCATACTCCGAGCCGAACAGGAACAGGTGGTTCTCGGCGCGGGTAAGCGCGACGTGGAGCACCCGCCACTCCTCACCGACCGTCTCGGCTGCCAGATCCGCACAGAGCGGGGAGTCAACGTCGTCATCGAGCGCGGCGGTCAACAGCCGGTGGCGGGCCCGCTCGACGTAATCGCCGTCGACACACCACTCCTCATCCGAGAGGTACGGAACCAAGACCGTATCGAACTCGAGACCCTTGGCCTGATGGACCGTCATCACGTCGACGCTGTCGGCGGATTGCGTTCCGCGGGTTCGATCGCTGTCGCCGCCCTGAAGTGTCTCGGCAAGCGCGTCGACGAATTCAGTCGATAGCGACTGGATGACCCCGTCGGTGTCGTAGACCTCGACGAACCGCTCGATGCGATCGAACTCGGCTCGCTCCTCGCTCGTACAGAACCACTCGATTCGGGTCAGATCACGGAACCGGCGCAGAAAGCCCGCCAGCGGGTAGACGTCCCGAAATCGCTCGAGTTGCTCAAGATGATCGCGAACCCGCTCGAGCCGATCGGGCTGTGTGAGCCGCTCGGCGTCGATGGCCATCACGGCGTCGTGCAGCGATCCCGGCTGTCCGTGCAGCGTCGCAAGATCGTCTTCCGTGAACCGGTAGCGGGCGAGCAACACGCGCCGGAGGTGGGCATCGGCATCCAGGTCGACGAGGACCCGGAGATACGACAGCACCGTTTGCAGTCCGGGCGAAACGTCGCCACGGGGCGAGCCGGAGATTTCGTAGGGGAGCTGTTGGTCACGGAGGGCGTCCGCGATCGCCTGGGCGTGGCGATTCGTCCGGACGATAACCGCGATATCGCCCAGCTCGCGCTGTGGGACGTTCGCGGCCGCACCATTGAGCAGCCGCGAGACCGTCGTCGCGACCCCCGCAGCCGTCGATCCTGGGATCGCGTCGCTTTCGACCTTGACGACGCGGTCCGGCGGATCAGCTTCGGCGTAGGTGCCTCGCGTTCGGCCGTCCTCGCGCAGCGTCTTCGATGACTGCGGCCCATAGTCACAGGCGTTCGTCAGATCGAGTATCTCCTGTCGCGATCGGAAGTTACGCTCGAGCTCGATCGCCTCGTGGTCGTCGTAAGCGTCAGCCAGTCGATCGAGTCCCTCGCGGTCGGTGCCACGCCAGCCGTAGATCGCCTGGTCCTTGTCGCCGATCGCGAGCAGGTCCGGCCGATCGGGGCCGTCCGTGAGTGCAGTGAGCAGGGAAAACTGCGTCTCGTCGGTGTCCTGAAACTCGTCGCAGTAGACCTGCGTCCACTGGTCCGTGATCTCGTCCGTGATCGCCGTGTCATCGAGCAGGCAAGTTGCCGTCCGAACGAGCTCGTCGAAATCGAGCGCGTCCTCTGCGTCGAGAGCGTCGTGGTAGTCCGCATAGACATCGGTATAGTGACGAGCCAGCCGAAGGAACTCGACGTAGTGTTTCAGCCGCCCGAACGGCGTCTGTTCGATTCGACTCGTCGCTGTCCCCCAGATCTGGTTGCCGAACAACGCCCGCGGCAGGTGTTTCGTAGTGGGGTCGTCGAGCGAGAGCGTCTCGATCGCGTTCGTCACGCACTGCTGGAGCACCCGGAGATACCGATCGACATCACGAACCAGCTCGGCCTCGCGGAAGGCCGCCGGCGCTTCCGCGATCTTCTCGCGACAGTACGAGACGAGTTTCCCGTAGTCGATCAGCGACTCGCGGGCCTGCTCGACGTGTTCCTCCCGGTTGAAATACCGCAGCGCTTCGTTGTCGAACGACAGGGTCTCGTCGGCGCGCCGCTCGAGCCAAAGGACGAACTCGTGACAGAGCTCGAGGGTCCGCACCGGCGGCAGCGCCGCCTGCAGCGCATCGGGCGTGACGTTCTCCTGACTCATCGTCCCGATGAACTGGTCGACCGCAGCCGTGAGATCGGCCGGTGAACCGTCGTGTTTCGACGCAGCTGCGAAGCCGTAGTCGTTGTCCGCAAGCAGGCGGCCAACGAGCCGTCGCCGTTTGCGCTCGGTGACGACCTCGAACTCGGGCGAGTAGCCCAGATAGTAGGCGTACTCTCGGACGAGCCGATAACAGAACGAGTGGTAGGTGTAGACGTCGATCGCCGCCGCTGCGTCGGGGTCGAGCCGTTCGGCGACCGCCGCGCGGATGCTCGCAGCGGCCTCGTTCGCGAAGGTCAACACGAGCACGTCGTCGGGCTCGACGTCACCTCGCTCGATGGCGCGCTCGAGCCGAACGAGCATCGTCGTCGTCTTCCCGGTTCCGGCACCGGCGTCGACGGACGTACAGGCTGTGCGGCTCTCGATGACTGCGTTCTGGTTGCCCTTCGGCTCGATCTCGTCCGCGGGTGCGAGCGTGTCGCGCTCGCGGTCGGTTCGGCGCGGTCTCTCAGCCATCAAAGCTCACCTCCGTTGCGATGTGGTCCTGACAGCAGACCGTATACTCACAGTCAGGACAGGCGTGCTCTGCGATCCGATCCCAGCTGTCGGCTGGATCGAACGATCCCGAACACAGGTCCGCAACGACCGCCGCCAGCCGGCTATCGACCGTCTCGTTTCGGTGCTCGTGGGTCATGCCGAACGTGTGGTGGTCGACGTAGACCTCGGTCAGATCGGCGACCTCGAGACCCGTCTCGACCGCGTCCCGAACCCAGTTGACCGTCAGTCCCGACCTGTCGGCAAGCGGGATCTGGAGGTATCGACAGGTTCGATCCTCGAGTCCGAGCCGATCACGAAGCCCGCGAAGGCCGTCAAGGACGACGGCAGTCTCGAGGAGCGCACCGACGGGACCGGGCTCGAACACGTCCGACTCGTCGTCGAAGTGGTCGGTAAAGCGGTCGGCAACGTCGCCCTCCCAGTCGGATCGATAGCGAAGCCAGCCAAGCGACGCAAGCGTCGGGACGAACCGGACGCCGACGAGCGACGAGCCGTCGCCGGAGACGTAGTCGACCGTCGCATCGATCGTTACCGCGTCCGCATCGCCTGCAGCGTTCAGTTCCGGAAGCGAAACCGTCCTCGAGAGCGCCAATTCAGGCCCGATCAGTTCGTCGCGGGCCGCCGTGGCGTCGAGCTGTGAGATCCCCGCGGCGTGGTCCGTTCCAACCTTCGTGACGTAGGCAGCGAGCGTCGCCTCAAGGACCCGCCGTTCGTGGCGGCGCTGGGCGACAGAGTGAAAGCGCTCGTCGTACTCGTCCCAGCGCGTCGCAAGCCGGTCACGGGCGACCTGCTCGAGTGCGTCAGGGTCTGTCTCCCCATGTCGGAGCGCATCACAGATCGCGGCTCTGAGGAGCGCGATCCGGTCGCCGACCGTGTCATCGTCGCCCATCTCGAGGTCGTGGCGGTGGGCGAACTCGTACCGGCGCGGACAGTGAAGATAGGTTCGGAGACCGTCGACGGTGAGCGAATCGCCTCGGGTCGCCGTGTCAGTCATCGCGGACCACCTCACCCGCGGCGAACTCGAACTGCGACCGGACCGCATCAGCGAGGTCGGCGTCGACATCACCCTCCTCGAGGACGACCGCGATCTCCTCGAACAGCGCTTCTGTCTCGCCGAGATCGGCCTCGCCGCCGGTACTGGCCTTCCGGAGCACCCGCTCGAGTTCGCCCCGTGGCTGGGCGAGCAGTGCCTCGAGGGCGTTCGTCTCACCGTGGATCGCCACACCGGCGCTCGCGTCGACGTCCGCAAGCGTGAGTCCGGGCGTCGCGTCGATCAGTTGCAGATAGCGGGATTCGTCGTAGCTCCGGCGCAGACCACCGGCACCGCGTTCGTAGGAACAACAGTAGAGGGCCCGCTCGGCAGCGCGGGCACCGAGTGCAAGCTGGCGGCGGGAGCGCTGGGCATGGTACGTCTCGAAGGGGTCGCCGACATCGGCGGTGTCGACTGTCGCGAAGGTGTCGGTGATCGCCTCGAGGGAGGGATCGGTGACAGCCGGATAGGCAGTCATCTGCCGAAGCCACGCCTGCGGGAACAGTTGCGTAAGAAACTGCTCGCCAGGATAGGTCTCGTCGATCAGATCGAGCAGGAACACCGCGTTCCGTGAGTCGTATTTCAGGTCGTCGATGGCACAGACGGTGACGCCACCGGTCGGCGGCCGCGTCTCGACTGCGTGGACGTAGGGTGCGTCGTACCGGATCGTCCGTCGAAGCATCCGGCGCAATCCCTGCCAGTCCGGCCCGACGAGGTCGGTCTCCTCGACGAAGTCGGCGATTTCGAGTACCCGACGGATGCCCTCGTACTGCTCGCGGGCGTCGACCCATTCCTCCTCGCGGGCGATCCGGTCTTTCAGGTCGGTGCGGCGGATCCAGCGCTCGAGCGAGCGCCGAACGCTCGCGCCGGCAGTGTCCGCGAGCAGGGCGGGCGAAAAGTCGGGGACACGAGCCCGAAGGCGGTCGATCGACGCGGCTCGCGGATCGCTCGCGCCTTGCGTCGTGGCAGATGCGAGTCGCTCGAGGGAGTCTCCGTCACGGTCCCGTTCGCACTGGCACGTGACGACAGCGTAGAGTTCGTTTACAGCGGGGTCTTCGGCCAGTGAGGGGGTCCCGATCGTGGCGGTCGGAACGCCGGCGTCACGGAGTCGCCGTCTGATCTCGGGAACTCGTTCGATCCGCGGGGCGGCGACGGCGAACGCGTCGTAGGACCAGCCGTGGCGGTCGCGAAGCGACTGGATCTCGGTGGCGACCGCCCGGACCTGTTCGCGGGCGGTTTCGGTGCGGATGCGTCGTGCACATCCCCTTGGATCGCTGTCGGCGGTTGTGGGTTGCTCCGGCGGCTCACCGGTCGCCAGAAACCGCACGATCGACTGGTGTGGCGGCCTGGCATCCGTTGTGCGCACTGTCTCGGGCTCGAGCGACTCGACTGTAAGCCCCGCGGCAGCTGCGATTTCGTCGACCGAACCGGGTTCGACGCGCGTCCGCTCGACGCTGACGTGGCGTTCGCCGAGACAGACCAGCTCGGCGTCGCGCGTGAGCGCAGCGAGGTACCGGCGGTCGAGCTGACGGTATTCCTCGAACTCGACGGCGAGGATGGCATCGAAGGAGGCTGTCACGCGCGTCCGAAGGCCATCGGCGTCAGCCTCGAGCAAGTCGACTGCCTGCGGGATCACGTCTGCCCGCTCGACGTAGCCCCGATCGTCGAGTTCCGCGTGGAAGCGGTCGTTCATCGCGTACAGAAAGGCCAGGCAGTCGTGGGGATCGTCGAGGTCGTCGAGGCGGAGCCGTTGACGGGTCGCCGCGAGCAGCAGTTGCCCCACGTCGCGCGTAAAGCTCTCGTGGGCGGCCGCCCGCTCGAGATAGTCCGGAACCGAACGGCTCGCCCCGTCGATCACAAGCGAAATGAGTTCGATCCGTTCCTCGTACTCGAGGCGGTCCAGCGTTGGATCGTACTCCTCGATTGTCTTCGAGGCGTGTTCCGGCAGCGACTCGATACGGGGCGAGCGAGGCCCCCCGTCGGCCCGCGCGAGATCAGCGTCGGCCAGCGCCTCGGTCAGCGACTCGAGGCCCGTCGGGTGCCGTTTCAAGACTAACACGTTGCGCGGGCCATACTCGTCGGCGAGCGCAGCGTACTCGGAAGCGACGGCCGCGAAGACGTCGCTCCCGGGTGCAGGCGCGGGGAGGAGCTTGCAGGTACCTTCGAGCGTGGGCGGCATAGTCATCGATCGTACGTCACCGAGTATGACCGATTTCCTATTTAAATGTAGGCACACTCGAGTACTGGTGCTATAGTAGCCACTGAAAGTCAATGCACACCCGATCGCACGACTGCTGTGCGATCGGTGTAAATCGTTTCAGTTGTTACTATAGTCGCGCATCCAATCGCTCGCCTGTGGCTCGTGTGGGTCCGTCGGCACCGCGAGCACCACCGGTTCGTCGGCGTCGATCGCGGCTGCGAGCCGCGACTGAATCTCGGCGGGTGTTGCCGCACGTTCAGCGCGCAGCCCGAGGCTTTCGGCGAGCGCCACGAAATCGATCGGGGCGTCCGGCCAGCCATATTCGCCTGCTTCGAGGCCGTAATTCCGGTCGGCATCGTCGCTGATAATCGCATAATCCTCGTTGACGAAGACGACGACGGTTAGGGGCACGTCCTCGGCGACAGCAGTGTGAAGTTCGTGGACACACATCATGAGCCCACCATCGCCGGTGAGCACGACCACGTCGTCGTCGGGGTTGGCAAACTGCGCGCCGATGCCCGACGGCAGGCCGGTCCCCATCGTCGCCCACGACCCCGGATTGACGTAAGAGCGTGGCCCCGCCGCCTCGAAGACGGTGAGTCCCCAGACGCGAAAGCCGCCGGCGTCGACGGTGACGATCGCCTCTCGTGGCACTGCCTCGCGGACGGCCTCGAGCGCGCTGACTGAGGGAAGCGGCGGCGAGGACGTGCGCAACTCCGCGACCCGATCACTGGTTGCCTGCCGAACCGCGCTCGCGCGCTCCACGGCATCGTCACCGGCCGCGACCGCGCGGTCGTCGAGGGCTGTCTCGAGGGCAGACAGTGCCACGGTGGCGTCGGCGACGATCCCGACGGTCGGCTCGTAGCCGGTCCCGAGGTCGTCAGGCTCGAGTGTGACGTGGACCAGCGAGTCGGGAACATCGACCGACCAGTCGCGGGTGGCGACTGCGTCGAAATCCGTCCCGACGGCCAGCGCCGCATCGGCGTCCGCGAGGCACGCGAGCAACTCGGGGGCGGCACTGCCGGCAAGCGTTCCGGCGACGTAACCGTCGGGACCGTCCGGAAGCACTCCTTTGCCTTTGTAGGTGGTGACGGCGGGCGCACCGAGTCGGTCGGCGATGCGGCGCAGTTCGTCGCTCGCGGCGGCGGCGCGAACACCGCCACCGGCGACGATCACTGGCTGTTCGGCGGCAGCCAGAACCTCGGCGGCGGCCGTGACATCGGCGTCGGCAACGCCTACGACGGACTCGCGGCTGTACGTCGCCGGCGTCGCAAGGGGGACGTCCATCGTCAAGAAATTCTTCGGGATGCCGACTCTGACCGGCCCCTTCGGCGGCGTCTCGGCGGTCGCAATAGCTTCCTCGAGGACGACAGCCGTGCTTTCAGGACGCTCGACGAGGACGTTTGTTTTGACGACGGTGTCGTAGGTATCGGGTGGCGTCTCGTGGATACCGTCGCCGCCGCGGATCTCGGGCTCGGTCTCGACTGCGAGGTGGAGTAGCGGCGTGCAGTCGTTGAACGCGTTCTTCAGCCCGTTCATCGCGTTCATGTCGCCCGGACCGGGCACGACGACTGTCGCCGCAGGCCGCCCGCTGGTTTCCGCATATCCCCACGCCTGATGGGTGACAGCCGTCTCGTGGCGGGCCATGACGAACCGGATGTCGTCCCGCGTCTCGATGGCCTCGTTCAGCGGTAGCGTCTGTGTGCCAGGCACGCCGAAGACGGTATCGACCTCGTTTTCGACCAGCCGTTCGATGACTCCTCGGCTGACGTCCATACGGTCATCTCGTCGACCGGACACTTATCTCCACACCCGACCGGGGGCGCGGGCAGTCGATTCGATCAGGCTCGAGCGCCGCCACAGAGAGACGCTATCGATCTCGTCGCGAGCAGTGCGACAGCGACCCGAGACGTCCATATCCGTCTTCGAGAAGGACATTCACCAACAATCATTATAATGTGGGGCGTGTATCGGACAGTATGGAAGACATTTTCGTCGCCAGGGTGATGTCCACGTCGATACACACGGTCACGCCGGACACGCTCGTCGAAGACGCCGCACAGGAGATGCTCGAGAACGGAATCGGGTCGGTCATCGTCGTCGACGAGGAGAACCATCTCGAGGGTATCCTGACGACGACGGACTTCGTCGAGATCGTCGCCGAACAGAAGCCGAAAGACCAGACGCCGGTCTCGAAGTACATGACGACGGCTGTCGTCACGACCACGGCCCAGGAGAGCATCCGCGACGTGGCGGACGCCATGATCGAACACGGCTTCCACCACACCCCAGTCGTCGACGAGGACGAGGGTGTAATCGGGATGATCACGACCTCGGATCTGGCAGGCTACATCTCGCGCGTGCAATCGCCAAGCCCCGCCGAATAAGCACGAGCGATCGGATCGCCACGCCGTTTTGGGTGACGGGTCATCTATCTGCGCCCGCGTTAGTCAGCGGTCGGCGTCGTCGTCATCTTCGGTCATCCAGCGCACCGTTTCGTCGAGATACTCCCGAAGCATGCGGGCCTCTGCTGGCGTCAACGCGATATCGGCGTGGCCCGTCCCGTGATCACCGACCATCGCGTCGATGCTCACGATCACGCGGTGGTCCGTCTCCGACTCCGGTCGAACCGAGACGTCGGCCCGATCGGGATAGTCACGCGGCGGGCCGATCTCGAGGTCGGTTTCACCCCGTGTCACGCCGATCTCGACGCGCTCGGATAACTCGAGATCGAACGAATCCGTCCGTTTTTCCTCGATCGGCGTCGGCTCTTCGTCGCGAGTGTCATCATCTGCCATACATAGTGATTGGCCGGCAACGGCCTTGGCTGTACTGCCGATTGCGTGTTCAGAGGACTCGAGTGACGCCCACCAAGCATCACGGCCTCACTCGACGGCGAACATCGCATCGTCGAGGTGCCAGCCGCCGCGCCAGCACTCGAGGGCGAACCAGGCGAGATAGCCAAGCACGAACAGTGTCACGAAGCCAGTGAGCAGCCACATCGTGCTCCCGACGGCGAACTGGCCCAGTCTCGAGAGCCCGAACGCACTCGAGCCGATAGCGAGGACACTGATACCGATCGCGGCAACGCGGGGCCAGCCGAGGGTTCGGCCGCCGACGGTGAGGTGCTCCCGGCGGCCGGCCAGCAGCAACGACAGGCCGACGACGGCGAGCCAGCCAGCCAACAGCAGTGTCGTCGGCTCCGTTCCGCTACCGACAGCAAAGAGAGCGGCCAGCAGCAGCGTCGCGGCCCCGCCGCCGGCGAATCCACGGCGAACGACGGTCTTCAGTCCGGTCATCTGGCAGCGGGTTGGTCGGGTTCGCAGTTAGCCGTTCTGATACGGTCACCCGATCAATCGTCGTCCGTCGGTGCCGTCACGGGCTCGACCCGTTCGCCACGCGGCCCCTCGAGATCGACCTTCGGCAGCAGATCGCGCAGGTAGCGGCCGGTGTGAGAATCCTCGCGGCGCGCGACCGTCTCCGGCGTGCCGGTGGCAACGACCTCACCGCCGTGCTCGCCGCCCTCGGGGCCGAGGTCGATGATGTGGTCGGCGTTTTTCACGAGGTCGAGTTCGTGTTCGATGACGACGACGGTGTTGCCGTTGTCGGTCAGCCGGTGGAGCACGTCGATGAGTTTGCGCTCGTCGGCCGAGTGCAGGCCCGTGGTGGGCTCGTCGAGCAGGTAGAGCGTCTCGCCCGAATCCTTCTTGCCCAGTTCCTCGGCGAGTTTGATCCGCTGGGCCTCACCGCCCGAGAGCGTCGTCGAGGGCTGGCCGAGTTTCATGTAATCGAGGCCGACGTCTTTCAGCAACTGGAGTCGGCGACGGATCTGGCTCGAGGACTCGAAGAAGTCGTACGCCTCCTCGACGGACATCTCGAGGACATCGGCGATGGTCTTGCTCTTGTAGGTGACATCGAGCGTGGCGTCGTTGTAGCGAGCGCCGCCACACTCCTCACAGGGGACGTACACGTCGGAGAGGAAGTTCATGTCGATCTTGACGGTCCCCTGGCCACCGCACTCCTCACAGCGCCCGCCCTTGACGTTAAACGAGAAGCGCCCCTTCTCGTAGCCGCGCTGTTTCGCGAGTTTGGTCTCGGCGAACAGTTCGCGGACGTAGTCGAAGACGTTGGTGTAGGTCGCGGGGTTTGACCGGGGCGTGCGGCCGATCGGCGACTGGTCGATCAGGCGGACGGTTTCGATCTCCGCGAGTCCCTCGAGATCGTCGTGGTCGCCCGGGATCACGCTCGTGTTGTCGTTCATCTCACGAGCGAGGCCCTTGTAGAGCACTTCGTGCATGAGGGTGGATTTCCCGGAGCCCGAGACACCCGTAATGGCGGTAAAGCAGCCAAGCGGGATGTCCACGTTGAGATCAGCCAGGTTGTGCTGGCGCGCGCCGCGGATCGTCAGCGCGCCGTCGGGATCGCGCCGTTCGTCAGGGACGGGAATCTGCTTGCGCCCGGAGAGGTAGTCACCGGTGATCGACTCCTCGGTTGCCTTGACCTCCTCGACGGGGCCGTTGGCGACGACCTCGCCGCCGCGCTTGCCCGGACCGGGCCCCATGTCGATGACGTTGTCCGCGCGGCGCATCGTCTCCTCGTCGTGTTCGACGACCAGCAGGGTATTCCCGAGGTCGCGCAGTTCACAGAGCGTATCGAGCAGGCGGTCGTTATCCCGCTGGTGGAGCCCGATCGAGGGCTCGTCGAGCACATAGAGGACGCCGACCAGCCCGGAGCCGATCTGGGTCGCGAGCCGGATGCGCTGGCTCTCGCCACCAGAGAGCGTCGAGGCCTCGCGATCGAGCGTGAGGTACTCGAGGCCGACCTCGGTCATGAAACCGAGTCGCGCGCGGATCTCTTTCAGGATCTCCTCGGCGATCACCTTCTCGCGCTCGGTAAGGTCGGCTTCCATCGCTTCGAAGTGCGCCAAGGCGTCGCCGATGCTCATCGCGTTGATCTCCGTGATCGCCGTGTCGTCGACCAGCACCGCCCGACTCGCGGGTTTCAGGCGCGTGCCGTCACAGGCCGGACACTCCGTGACCGACATGTAGCCCTCGATGTGTTCGCGCGTCGAGTCCGAGTCAGTCTCGATGTACCGGCGCTCCAAGTTCGGAATAACGCCCTCGAAGCGCTTTTTCTTCCGGCGGGTCCCGTTTTTCGTCTGTCGCTTGAACAGCACCTGCTCGTCGGTGCCGTAGAGAAATGCCTGCTGAATCTCGTCGTCGAGTTCCGCAAAGGGCGTCTCGAGCGAGACATCGAAGTGTGCGGCGACGGCGTCAAGCCGAGTCCGATAGTACGACCGGTTGTAGCTCCACGGCTCGAAGACGTGTTTCAGGGGCTTGGACTCGTCTTGGATGACGAGGTCCTCGTCGACTTCCTTGGTCTCACCCAGTCCTTCACACTCGGGACAGGCACCGTGGGGCGAGTTAAAAGAGAACGAGCGGGTCTCGATCTCGGGTACGTCGATCCCGCAGTGGGTACAGGCGAGATCCTTCGAGAACTCGACGACGAAGCGGTCGTCTTCCTCGACCTCGTCCCCGAGCGCGCCCGTCCGGCGGGCTTCTGCGCCGAGATCTTCGGCGACTTCCTCGGAAGCATCAGGAAGAATGACCTTCAAGACGCCGTCGGCCTCGTCGAGTGCCGTCTCGACGCTGTCGATGATCCGCGGGCGATCCTCGACCGAGACCTTCACGCGGTCGACGATCACGTCGATCGTGTGATCGAAGTTCTCGTCCAAATCCGGGTCCTCGAGCGTCAGATCGTGTTCCTCGCCGTCGATCTCGACGCGGGCATATCCTTCTGAGACGAGTTCCGCGAACAGGTCCTCGAAGGCTCCTTTCTGGTCGCGGACCACGGGTGCCGCGAGTTTGGCCTTGGTTCCCTCGGGGAGCTCGAGGATGCGCTCGACCATGTTCTGGGCCGATTGCTCGCCGACCTCGCGACCACACTCGGGGCAGTGGGGTGTGCCGACGCGAGCGTAGAGCAAGCGCAGGTAGTCGTGCAGTTCGGTGACCGTCCCGACGGTCGAGCGGGGATTGTTCGCGGCGTTTTTCTGGTCGATCGAGATCGCCGGCGAGAGGCCCTCGACAGTCTCGACCTGCGGTTTGTCCATCTGTCCGAGGAAGTTCCGCGCATACGCCGAGAGGCTCTCGATGTACCGGCGCTGCCCTTCGGCATAGACCGTCTCGAACGCCAGCGAGGACTTGCCCGACCCCGAGAGGCCAGTGACGACAGTGAACTCCTCGCGTGGGATCGTCACGTCGATGTCCTTGAGGTTGTGTTCCTCCGCCCCGCGAACGTCGATGGTGTCCTTGCTCATCGTTCGCTCACGATCGTAGACTGTCTCTCGTGTCGATACGGGTCCAGATTCATTGTATCCGAATCAGTGGCCGGACGGACTTAACGAGTCTGAAAGGCAAATAGCGTGGCCCGTGTTGGCAACTAGCGCTCGAGTTCAGCCATCTAGCAGCTGCTCGTGTGGCTCCGACTCGGAGGGGTCGGCGGTTCGTCCCTGCCACCACTGACCGATGATCGCGCCGGTTGCGAGGGCGACGACGAAGACGGCGATGGCGAGATTGAGCAGCGGCACCAGATACAGGATCTGGACGGCGAGTGCCCCGACGACGAGCGCGAGCCACGGGTTCGGCTCCGGCTCGTCACGGAGTCGGCGGAGCACGATCAGGCCAGCCACGATCATCCCGATCGTGTTGATGACGGTCAGTCCGACGGAGATACCGATCCCCACGAGTGTGGGGACAGCCTCGAGGGCTGCAGGCGCGCCGGCGTCGACGAGCAGCGCCACGACGGCTCCCAGAGCGGCGAACACGACGAACCCACCAACGAGCACGCCCAGTCCGATCACACCCACACTCACCGGATCATCGCTGAGCCGCGCTTCGATCGACCGCACGTACGAGCGATCGATGGTCAGGACGATCGCACCGATGACGAGCGTGGCGGCGACGTAGACGCCGAACGCGAGCGCTATTTCCTCGGGAGTTGTGGGACTCGCGAGGGTGTCTCTGAAACCGCGCTGTGCGGCGGCCGGCATGGGAACGAACGCCAGGAGAGCGATCGCTGCTGCAAGCGCATGACGACGGATCATGGGGACATCTCGTGCGTGCCCATTCCTAATACTGCCGGACACCAGTCCGTGACCAGCCGCTCGCGGCCGGACCAAAGTGACTTCGGCCGGCAGTCCCAAGGGACCCTATGAGCGACGACGCCGCGGACACATTCGCGGTCGACGAGGTTATCGAGTACTGCCGGACACAGGCTGGCTTGCTTTCGGGCCGCGTCGAACAGATGGGTGCAGAGGCCGACGAGCTCTTAGACGAAATCGACCAGGAGATGGCCGAACTCCGATCACGCCTCGAGGCACTGCCCGACGAGGTACCCGGGACCGAAACCCCCTCGACTGCGGAGCTCCCGGCCACCAGCGAGAGCGACGTTGCGGCGATCGAGGAGCGACAAGAAACGCTCGAGGAGAAGCAACTCCTCGTCGAGGCGAAACAGGCCCGAATGCAGGCCTTTCAGGAGTTAGCCGCCGACTACACCGACCTCGCAGAAGACCTCGCGGCGGAGACAGAAGACGGACAGGAAGCATTGACTCAGGTCCTCGAGTTCGAGGCCGACGCCGACGCGCCGGCGTACTTCGACGAGCGCGAGACACTGCTCGAAACGGCAGTTGCGTCGACGGAGACCGAGTAAGCGGACTTCCCGACCGGCTGCAACAGGGGTGTATACTTATCCGGGCCCGGCGGCCACGCTCCACCTATGGTGCTCGCTCCGAGTTCGTCGATCACGTTCGATGCCAGTGATCCGGCCACGACGGTCGCGATCGGGCGGCTGTTCGCGTACCTCGCGATGGGCGTTGCAGCAGTCGTCTTGCTCTATTATGCGCTCATCTATCTCCGTGAGGTCCTCGCGATCGAGGCAACGACCGAGCAGTGGTACCTGCTGGCCGGGATCGGCGCGGCGATCGTCTACGCCGTCGCCGGCGTCGCCTCGATACTGCTCGAGCCAGCCTGGATCGGCCGGTTCGTCGACGGCGCGATCCTCTTTTTCATCCTCTTTCTCGCGCTGTCGATCCGCGCGGTGTACTACGACCAGCCGGCCGCGGGCGATCGCTCCCCGTTGCTGCCCGCGTGGGCCGACTTCGTCGTCATCGGCAGTTTCGTCGCCGCGTGGTGGGGTTCGTTCCTGATCGAGACCGCTGCGACGCGGCTGGTCGTCGCGGTCGGCTGGGTTGTCACCTCCGCGTGGGCGGTGCTCTACGGCGTTCGCGCCGTCCGCGTCCACGAGGGGACGACCTTCGCCGCGCTGACCCGCCACCTGCTACCGGCGATCGTCTGTGTTACTGCCGTCGTGTTCGTCGACCTGCTGACGAACGTCCTGCCCGGCTACGAGGCACTCGCCGACGCCATCTGGCTCGTCGGGACGACGCTCGTCGCCGCGTTCCTCTTTACTACCGCCGTGGCGATCCGCCAGCAGGGGGGCGAACTCGAGCGCCTCTACGACTGGACGACCTGGCGCGAACAGTCGTTCGAGGAGGGGTCGCTCGAGTAGCCGACCGCGTGCACGTGCCACCCGCCAACGGCTATGTGTGTGGCCCCCGTCTATTTGGCGACGGACACCGATACGTTGACCGACGCGGGTACACCGCGGCCGATAATCCATGACACAGACACTCGAGATCAGCGACGACCTGATGGATCGACTCGAAAGCCACTGTGAGGAGGGTGAGACACCCGAAGAACTCGTCGAGGAACTCGTCGCGATGTACGAGACCGAAGGTGCGTTCCTGCAAGAAGGCTACTCCGAATAGACGGATGGGGATCGCAGATCCCATCTTCCTCGTCAACTACAAGACCTACGCCGGGACGAGCGGCGACGCCGCGCTCGCGTTCGCGGAGACCATCGAGCGGGTCCGCGACGAAACCGGCAGTCGCTTCGCCGTCGCCCCTCAGTTGCCCGACCTCCGACTCGTCGCCGAGCGGACGGCCCTGCCGATCGTCGCACAGACAGGCGTCCCACGAGCCGAAAGCGGGATGGGCGATGTCACCCTCGAGGCGGTCGCAAACGCTGGTGCTGACGCAGTCTTCGTCTCGCATCCCGAACACGAAGCGGCACTGACTGCCGTCGATCGGGCCGTCGACCGGTGTGCTGAACTCGGCCTCGAGTCGATCGTCGCCGTCGAGAGCCTGACGACGGCCCGGATGGCGCTGGCCGCCGGCCCGGATTGGCTGCTCTTCGAGCGACCGGCCGATATCGCCACCGAGGAGGGGATGGTCCGAACGCATCCCGAGCGCATCGAGGCGTTCGTCGAAGCGGTTGCCAACGAGGCTCCGGAGACGCGGACGTTCGTCGGCGGTGGTGTCCGAACCGCCGACGACGTCACCCGCGCGTTCGACTGTGGCGTCGACGCGACGGGGGCGGCCTCCGCGGCCGTCGAGGCAGACGACCGCGAGGCGTGGCTCCGGTCGATCGCGACCGCCGTCCCGTCGGCCGACTCGAGTCGCTGCGGATCGGATGTGAATGGCTGACACTCAAGTAACTGGTCCTCGTACGAATCAGTATGCACTTACTAGTCGCCCTCGAGGACTCGGACCCGGGGTGGGCGGCACTCGAGTTCGCGTGTGCGGAACACGCCGACGACGACATGACGGCCCTCCACGCCATCGACCCGACGAACAGCAGCTACGGCGAAGTCGCACACCTCGGGCCGTCGGAACTGCTCGAGCACAGACGCGAGGATGCAGAAGAACTGCTCGCCGATGCCGAAGCCAGAGCAGCGGATGAGGGGTGTTCGATCGAGACGGCAGTGGCCGTCGGCCAGCCGGCGGACGCCATCGTCGACTACGCGACAGAAAACGCGATCGATCTAATCGTCGTGGGCAGCCACGGTCGATCGGGATTCTCGCGGGTCTTACTTGGCAGCGTCGCCGAACGGGTGGCTCGACAGGCACCCGTGCCAGTGACGATCGTACGGTAACGGGCCACACAGTCGGCCGGTCGGCGCAACAGGACAAACTCATTAGGGACCACCACAGTCCCGATTACATGAACGACCGCTACGACGTAGTCATCGCCGGTGCCGGTCCCGCCGGCGCGCAATGTGCCCGCGATCTCGCCGCCCGAGGGTACGACGTCGTCGTCCTCGAGACCGAGTCTGAATCGGAGTTCCCCCGCCAGAGCAACAAGTCGACTGCGGGGACGTTCCACTCCATGATGGCCGCGTTTGGCATCCCCGACGACGTGGTGATGCAGTATACCGACAGCGTCGTCCTCGAGTCCCCCAGAGAACACTACGTCCGCGATCAGACCGGCGCAGTGCTCGAATTTGCGGATTTCAAACGCTTCCTCGTCAGCGATAGCCACGAAAAGGGTGCCGAATACCGGTTCGACGCCCGCGTCACCGCCCCGATCATGGAGGGCGGCGAAATCGTCGGTGTCACGTACAACGGCGACGAGGAGGTCTACGGCGACATCGTCATCGATGCGACGGGACCGGCCGCACCGCTCGCAAAGAAACTCGGCATCGTCGACCTCAAACGCGAGAACCACGCCATCGGGATCGAATACGAGTTCGAAGGGATCGACATCGACCGCCCTGGCTTTGCGGACCTCCACGACGCCATGATGTTGCGACTCGACCACGAAATCGCACCCGGCGGCTACTCCTGGATCTTCCACACGGGAGAAGACACCGCAAAGGTCGGTCTCTGTTACATCCAGAACGACAGCCACGAGCGCTACAACCGGAGCAATTTCACTATCGACGACTACCTCGACCACTGGCTCGAGACGGACCCGCGATTCCGGGACGCCACGCGACTCGAGGGCAAACAGCACCGCGGCTCGGCCCACATTCAGTCACCAGGAACGATGCACACCGATCGGTTCATGGCGATCGGCGACACCGTTCCGAGCCTCGATCCGCTCTGGGGCGAAGGCATCAACAAGTGTATGCAGTCCGGTCGCGCGGCCGCCGCCACTGCCGACAGTTGTCTCAAACACGACGGCGTCGAGCCGACTGCCGAGAACCTCGAAGTCTACGAGACTCTCTGGCATCGCGACGTCGCGCCGAGCGCGAAAACGCGGTTGCTGATGACGCAACTCCTCTATCTCGCACCGAACGAGCGCTATGACAAGCTCATGCGGGACCTTCAGCGACTCGACAGCGATACGCTGGCCAAGGCAAACAGTGGCAGTCCCGTTGCCATCGCGCAATTGCTCGATGTCGATGACGCACCGTTGCTCGCCCGGTTCGCGAAACAGCAGTTGAATCTCGATCTCAGCTCCCTTCTGTAGGCCGTCGACGCTGTCGGTCTCGTTCACGCGAGAAACTGCGCTTCGAATGATCGAACGCTGTCATCCGTTCCCGCGAGGATCACCTCGTCGTCGGCGTCGAAGACGAACCCTGCCGGATCGAACTCGGTGATCGTTTCATCGTCTCTGCGTACGGCGAGGACGGTACAGCCCGTCCGGGTCCGAACAGCCGCGTCGACGAGCGTCTGCCCCGCTAGCCGGCCAACGGGAAGCTTCACAACATCGATCTGCCTGTCGACGGCCAGGACCTCCTCGTCTTCGAACACGGTCGAAGCGAGCATCCGGCCGCTGACCGTCGCCAGCGACTGGACGTAGTCGGCACCGGCACGGTACAACTTCTGGACGTTCTCCGTGTCGTTCGCTCGAACGACGATCGTGACCGACGGGTTCATGTCCCGCGCGACGAGCGTCGCGAAGATAGCGGTCGTATCGTCGTCGAGGGTCACGATTATCGTCGACGCGTTGTCGATCCCCGCCTCGCGGACCGTCGTCGGGTCGCGAGCGTCGCCAACCACGTCGACCCCCTCCATCTCGTCGATATCGAGGACGGTCACGTTCGTGTTCGTCGCCGCGAGTGCAGCACCCGCTGCCGCCCCGGACTCGCCATAGCCGGCGATGATGGCGCGTTTGACTGCGAACGGCAGCACCGTCGACGTCGCCTCCGCCCGGAGTTCGTCGATCCGCTCGGGTTCCCCCGCGACGAGCAATCGCGTCTCGGTGTCGAGTTCCCGGTCGTTCGGGATCGGACTCTCGAAGGTCCCGTCGAACCACGCTCCGATCCCGTCCACACCGAACTGTTCTCGAAGCCTGATCTCGCCAGCAGTCTGTCCAGCCAGCTCGCTCCCCTCGGCGATCGACAGCTCGACCAGTTCCAGATCGTTCCCGATCTCGACCCCATCGTCGACCGCAGTCGTCACCGCCGTCGGCACCCGATGGGCGAGACTCTCACCGAGCATCTGACGGGGCGAGAGCACTTCATCTGCGCCAGCAATCCGATGATACTCGCCGAGACGCTGCTCTTCGACCAGCGTCACGATCCGCACGTCGGGATTTGCCTCCCGTGCCGAGAGAACGATACTCGCGTTCGTGTCGTCGGCCGAATCGGCTACGACCGCCGTCGCTCGCTCGATACCCGCGTTCTCGAGCACCGCCGTCGACTCCGGGTCGCCGTGGACGACCCGGTGATCGCTCTCGTGGAGTTCCGTCGCCGTCTCCTCGTCGGGTTCGACGACGACGTACTCCCGCCCGCGTGACTCGAGCTCTTCGATGAACGCCTCACCGCGAGGCGTGTACTCACAGATGATGACGTGGTCCTCGACGTCGGGGGCAGTCGTCGGAGCCGTCGTCTCGAGCGCGCGTCGGAGCCACGGGACGGCAAAGATATCGACACCGGTGAGGATCAGCCCGATTCCGGTGAGCTGGAGCACGATCACCAGCAGGTTCATCTGGAGTGTCTCCCACCCTGCGTCCTCGCCGTAGCCGGTCGTCGTGTACGTCTGGAAGACGACCTCGAGCGACCGGTACAGCGGTTGTGGACGGTTCTCGAGCGTCGCCATCCCGTAGTTGTAGAGCAGCGTGGCGACGACGGTTGTCACGGCTACCAGCAGGATGTAGTAGCCGGTTCGACGTGAGCGCCACAGTGACATACACATCCATTCGACGGCTGGCTGTTGATGGTATCGGTCGCCGACGGGTTGGCTGGAGCCGATGGCTGGCACTCGCGGCCCCGTCGCTGGATTCGTTCAGCGAGCCCGACACGAACGCCGCGACCGCCGTCGATTTATACGTTGGCACTAATCGTTTGGCAGATGCCACTGCTGGAGAACCTCGTGTTCGTCTTCGTTGCCGGCTTCATCACGGCGTTGGCGACCGGGCTCGGCGCACTCCCGTTTTTCTTCTTCGACGACATCAGCGACCGATACAACGTGGTTCTCTGGGGTGTCTCCTCTGGGATCATGCTCTCGGCGTCGACGTTCGGGCTCATCGATGAGGGGCTGGCCGAAGGGACGCCCCTCGAGATCGGGATCGGCATGGTCGCCGGCGTCGCGCTGGTCGTCGTCGCCCACGACGTCCTGATGGACGCCGAGATCGACCCGCGACAGTACGAGGAGGCCGACTTCAAGAAGCTCGTGCTCATCCTCGGGGTGTTGACCGTCCACAGCTTCCCCGAAGGCATCGCCGTCGGCGTCTCCTTTGCCGACCTCGGACTCGAGGGCGGAGCCGAGGTCCTCGGGTTTACCGTGCCACTTTTGGCGGTGTTCATGACGATCGCGATTTCGATCCACAACATCCCGGAGGGAACGGCGATTTCGATCCCGCTCCAGTCGATGAACGTCTCCGAGTGGAAGATGGTCTGGTGGGCCGTCTTCTCGAGTCTCCCTCAGCCGCTCGGGGCCGTCATCGCGTTCGGCTTCGTCAGCTACGCTCGCGAGTTCCTTCCCTACGGGTTTGGTTTCGCCGCCGGCGCGATGATCTACCTCGTTCTCACGGAGTTCATCCCGGAGGCGCTCGATATCGGTGCGCGGCTTCCAAGCGGCGGCAAGCCGGAACTCGCCGGCGGCATCGTCGTCGGCGTTCTCGTTATGGTGCCGCTGGCGTTCATCTGAGCGCTCACGACTCGCCAGGCTCGTCAGTCGTGCTGAACGAATCGGTTCGTCCGATAGTCTCCCGTTCCGGCAGGAATTTTACGCGTCTCGCCGTATGGATGGGTAGTGTTCGAGACGATTCTGATTCCGACCGACGGCAGCGACCACGCCGAGGCCGCCGCCGAGACCGGTATCGAACTCGCGACCGTCCACGACGCGACGGTCCACGTTGCCTGCGTCGCCGACACCGGCCCGCTTGGTGACCTTCGGCTCCCCGGTGACGCCACAAGTGCCGAGGACGCGATGCGCAGCCGGGCCCAAGAGCACGTCGACGCGATCGTCGACCGCGCCGAGTCGGCCGGGCTCGCGGTCACTGGCACGGTCCTCGAGGGCCCGCCGGAGGACGAACTACTCGAGTACGCCCGGGAGATCGACGCCGACGTGATCGTCATGGGCACACGCGGTCGTGGCGGCGTCCACCGGCTGGCGATGGGCAGCGTCACCGATCACGTCGTTCGGTTCGGCGAGATCCCGGTGCTGGTGGCGAACTCGGGATCGGAAGGGCATCCCGACGAGGACGCGCCGTAAGCGGTGTGTCCGACCGGCCCTACCGGGCGATCTCGTTGATCGCTTCCGTTCGGCGGCCGATCGACCAGCCGATCAGCGCGAGGCCGACGTAGATGCCGAGCGCGGGCAGGGCGTAGACACTGACGAGTCCCTCGAGCGGGACGCCGACCGCGTCGAAGGCCAACAAGAGCAGCAGCGAGACGAGCAGGACCGCGATTCCGAGGTCCGCAAAGCGCATATTGGGAAACTCCTGTCCGGCGGGCACAGCGACCACCCGTCCGAGTGCGTAGAACACGAGCGTGTACGTTGCCCAGCCAGCGCCGAGCGTCAGCACGGTCAACAGCACGTCATCGGGCAGATAGCGCGGCACGAACGACAGGTGGAGAACACCCGTCACGAGCACCGCGCTGCCCAGCAACACGACCAACAGCGGCCTGCGATCGTTACTCATTATATAAAACGACAGTCTCCCGATCCATTACTATTGTGTCATACAGCCTGCTGTACCGGGTCTCCGGTGGGACCGCAGGCCGGTGGCGGTTGCACGGAACTGACTCCAGTAGTCCGTATCACAGACGGGACAGGCAGCGATTCCGACGGGACCTTACTCGAGTACCCGCCCGTGTTCGTCGATTTCGCCGTTGACGATCCGCGTCGAGGAAATCCGTTCACCGTCGTCGGCGTAGACGTAGGGCGCGACGATCCCCGACAGCGGCTCGAGGCCGTGCGCACGCCGCTGGTCGTTGATGTCCTCGAGTTCGGGGGCCGTCTCGGGGGAGACAACCAGCGCGTCGATCGCAGGATCGGTGGCCGCGATCCCGGGTTCGGTCTCGAGTCGTCGGATTTCGACGTCGCGATCCCACTTGTCGAGGTCGCTGATCGCGTCCGTCACGGCAGCCACTCGCTCGTCGAACGATGGGATCGGTCGTGGTTCGTGGCGCGTCTCGGTCGCGAGATCGTCGCTGGTCAGCGCGACGACGACACCGTCCGCGCCGAACCGAAGCGCGTGTTCGAACAGGAACCGGTGGCCGTCGTGGAGCGGCCCGAACGTGCCGGCGACGACGACTCGCATACAGGGTTCTGCCACGAGCAGATCCATAAGCGCACTGCGACCTGCGGATCGATAGCGGTGGATCGCGATCGACAGATCAGGACTCGAGGAGCGCGGCGGTCGTCGCGATCTCAGCGAACTCGCCTGCGAGCTGGGCGAGCGCGGTGCGGTGGACCGTCTCCGCATCGAAGGTTTCGCCGTCGAGTGAGCGCTCGAATGTCGCGGTCGCGTCGCGAACGACAACGGGATCGAACCCGAGGTTCTCGGCCATCCGGGTGCTCGTCGAGACGCAATGGTCCGTCGTGAGCCCGGCAATGACAACCGTCTCGAGGCCCTGCTCGCACAGCCAGGCTTCGAGGTCCGTCCCGATGAAGGCGCTGTTGACCGATTTCGCCATCGTCGGCTCGCCCTCGATGGGAGCCGTCTCGGGTTTGAACGCGAAGCCAGGCCGGTCGCCCCGAAGCGGCGAGTCGGGTTCCGTCGAGTCGTGGCGGACGTGGACGATTGGTCGGTCAGTCTCGCGCCAGTGCTCGAGGAGCCGCGCCGCGTTCGTTTCTGCGTCGGGGTTGTTGCGCTCCCCCCAGACGGGGTCGTCGAAGCCCTGCTGGAGGTCGATCAGGACGAGGGCGGCGTTTGCGAGTCCGTCGGCCCCGCCCTCATCGTCGGTCATGGTAACTTCGCACCGGGTTTCGGATGCGTGCGGGTAATCGTGATCGGACACGTCGACGGTGCTTGCTCCTCGTCCTCCGAGAGCATATACTGGGGCCACTCGCGGTCGCCTTCGACACCCCAGTCACCGAGATCGGCGTGAGGACAGACTCCATCGTAGCCCTCGAGGCGATCCTGAATCACGTCGCGAGCGTGCTGGCCGGCCTCGGTGTCGGCTGTCACGTCGAGGTTCTCGAACAGCGCGCGGGGCTGGAACGTGATCTCGAGGCCGATCGGACAGTACCGGCTCTTGCGTGTCTCATAGAATGGGGCCCGACAGGTCGGGAACATGGGCTCACCGCCGAGACAGAACTCCCAGTAGGGATCGTCGGGATCAGTTGGGATGTCCTCGGGCCACGGCTCAGGATCGTGGCAGTGCAGCGTCTGGAGGATGTGCCACAGCGTCTCGTGATACTCCGCCTCCGAGAGCGGTTCTTCGGGCGGTTTGAAGAAGGTAACCAGCGAGGCGCGCTCCGAGTGATCCTCGAAGATCTCGAGGTACTCGAGGATGCGATCGCGCAGGCCCAAGAGCGCATCCGCGTCGCTCATCGAGGGGACCGCAGTGTAGATCGGCTCGCCGTTCTGGACGGATTCAGCGCCGAAAAAGCAGGGGAACGGCGTCTCGTTTCGCTCGCCGAGCAGTCCGTCGCGAAACGAGTGCCAGTGATCAGCGACCCACTCCGGCGTTTCTCCGGCCTGCACGCGCTGATCGAGCGTTTCCTGGTCCATCAGCGACTGGATGCCCGGTTCGTTCATCGTGTCTCTCTCTTCGACCTCACGAAAATGTAGTTTCTGCTTCCGCCGGTCGGAGTAGCAACGAATACTTCTGATTTCCCGTTCTCGCAGCTCGGAACACGATGTCTTTTCTCCGATTAGACGCGGGGAAACGGGACAAATAGCGACCGTCATGGTGCTTGTTCGCTCGCGCGCGCTACGACGAGCTTGTGGTCGTCTCCTTCGACGCGCCGGTTGCAAGCGTGCTCCGTCGCGCCGCGGCCGGAACGCACCGGCGTCGGGAACCGTCGATTCGACGACGGGTATCAGCGCTGGGTCGTTCCACGCCGGGCGACACGCTCGATACTGTCGCCCTCCGTCACGACGCCGTCCTCGAGGAGCCGCGCTCGAAGCCCACCCCGATGAACCAGCGCCTCGCGGATCCCCTCTTTTTCGAGGTGGCGCTCGAGGTACGAACACGGCTCGCAGAGTTCGATCCCTTCGCAGACAACCTCGCCGACCCGAAACCGCTCGCCGACCAGATGGTTGAGAGCGATCCCCGCAGTTGTGAGATTCCGACGATGAACGCCGGACTCGAGGTCGATCCCGTAGTCGCGTTCGACCGCCGCGAGCGCTTCAGCCTCGATGAGCGTGAGGTCGCTGCCCTCGCGGTCGGCGAACGTCCCCTCGGTGGCGTAGTAGCGATCGCCCTCGAGCCCTCGCTGGGCAACTGCAGTCACTTGCTCGACGCGTTCCATCGGTGCGCCCTGTTCCGACGCGATGTGGATCGCCCGGATCGTTCCCGTCGCTGTCATGGGTTGGACGAGGGCCGCGACCGAGGAATATCGATCGCTCTCCTGTCGCCCGGTTCATACGGACTCCTGTCAGTCAGTGCCGGTGGGCCCGCGACCCGCACTGCGGGCCCACCGGGACATCGGGACAGCAGACCGTCTCACTCCCAGCGACGATTTCGCGACGAGGTGATGTCGACGCCACGACTGTAGTAACAGACTGGCGAGCCGGCGGGCCGGTCGAACCCGTTGGCCGCGAACAGCGTGTTCGTCTCGATGGAGACCGTCGCCGGCCGCAGCGTCCACGGCTCGTGGTCGATGTCGGCGTAGCGAAGGGTGCCGTCTCGAGCCGTCGTGTAGTATCGGTAGTGTTCGGTGAGAAACGCCGCCAGCGAGCCGGGTTCGGGGACGAACGAGTCACCGACCGGCTCGTAGGTGCCCGCGAACGTCGCCGGCGAAGCGCCCGGATGGCGTCGCTCGCTCGTAAACGCGATGCCACGGTCGGTCCCCGCCAACTCGATGTCAGCGTAGTAGTAGGGCAGCCGGTGAAAGAGACGGGCGGCGACGACGCCGAGAGCACCCTCCGCGTCGAGACTGAAGAAGTAGACGCCGGGCTCGCCGTCCCGGCTGACGTAGGTCCGGAGATTGAGTTCGGGAAGAGCGACGCCCGCCGCTGCGGGAAGCCCGCGCGGGCGAACGTCGACGTTCAGATACGGCACGACCGACAGCCACGCCCGGCCGTCGTAGGTTTCGACATCGAGGCCATCCGGAAGCTGAGCCGCGACGATGTCGGGATCGACCGGCCAGTTAGCAAAGAGCAGGTGTCGCCAGCCCATCGCGATCGGGAGACTCATACTGAAATTCGGTGGCACTGGGATGAAAAGCTGTAGCCAAACGTCGTCAAACGACTGTCCCCGCGTGGACGATCGGACGCTGTCGGCCGTCGATCGCTCGACCGTCTTAGGTTGTGTCAGTGGCGTCCGCTGAATCGGTCTCGTCGGCCGTCCTGATCCGACTCCAGCCGCCAGCACCGAGCAACACGACGACGAGGATGTATCCATAGAGGAGGAGATGCACTGGACTCTCCGGCGACATACTGAGACTGATAAGCGCCATTCCGACCGCGTACGCCACGAGACCACCGATAGCAAGGTTCGACGGTCGAATGCCACTGAGCGCCGTCGCTGCGATTCCGACAGCCCCCGCCAGAACCGTCAGCAGGACGAGCACGAGTGATTCGGTCTGTGCGGCCTCCGGAAGTACCGTCCACCACTGCCAGAACAGCTCGTCAGGTGGCCAGAGAACGAAGCCGGCAGCGAACACCACGATCGCACCGATACCGATTTCGCGCAGCCGACTACTCATACCGCCAATAATTCGCCGATGGCACAAAAGCGTCGGGACCCGTCCGGTACCCGTTACACATACTCGGGCACCCAGCCTCCGTCGACCTCGCTGTTCTCTACCCACCTTTTTACTTCGTCGGGGGCTCTCGCTGTGCTCGAGCCCCGCTTCTCACAAAAATCCGGCCCAAAAACGTCCCGCGACACACAGCGCCGCGGTCCGATCGCTTACACAGTCTCAGGCAACCAGCCGCCGTCGACCTCGATATTTTCCCCGCTGACGTACGCACTGTCCGGATCGAGGAAGAAATACAACGGCGCGATCAGATCCTCGAAGCTTGCGGGCCGATCGCGTGGCAACTCGTCAGGGAACTCGTCGGAGTTCTCAACGACGTACGGCGAGATGGCGTTGACCGTGATCCCGTCGTCCTGGGTGTCCGCCGCGAGCATACGCGTAAACATCAACACGCCCTTCTTCGCGACAAAGTAGGGGAAGTTCTTCGGGCTGACAAGTCCCTGCTCGCTCGAGGCGTAGCCGATGTTTACGATTCGGCCAGCCCCGGCCTCGCGCATCCCGGGTAGCGCCCGCTTCGAGCAGAGATAGGTACCAGTGAGGTTCGTCTCGAGGACGCGGGTCCACTCCTCGAACGCGAGGTCGTCCCAGCGGGCAGGTGCGAAGTCGCCGACGTTGTTGACCAACACGTCGACGTCGCCGAGGTCGGCCTCGATAGCTGCGAAGAGGCCGTCGACGCTGTCGGGATCGGTAACATCGGCTTGGACCGTCATCGCCGCTGATGCGCCACGCTCGCGGGCCTGATCGGCCACCTCGCGGGCCGCATCGGCGCTGGTGTGGTAGTGGACCGCCGTCGCCGCGCCGCAGTCGGCCGTCGCCAACAGCAGTTCGCGACCGACGCCCCGTCCACTACCCGTCACGAGTACCGTTTTCCCGTCGAGATCGGGTCCGTCCATGCGTCGATACTCGGCGACAGCGCTGAAAACGATGACGGCGTGGGAGTGCCGGCTGTCCGGGGTTCCGTCGACAATGATCCCGTCGCCATCCTGCCGCGGCTTTACGATGCTGTGGATCGATTCACTACCCATGTTAGACACGGTGTTACTCGCGGTCGGTCCCGGCGACGAAGACCGCAGCGAGCGACTGGCCGAGGCAGTCCTCGCGGTCGCACAGCCCGCCGACGCCACCGTCGTCCTCGTCCACGTCTTTACGAGCACCGAGTACGACGAGGTCCTCGAGCGCCTCGAGTTCGACCGCACCCTCGAGGAGATCGATCCCGACGTGGTCGCAACACGCCACTCGACGATTCGCGAGTTACAAACCATCTTCGACGAGCACGACATCGACTACGAGATCCGTGGCGTTGTCGGGGATCACGGCCAGTCGATCGTCGACCTCGCAGCGAGTACCGATGCCGACCGCGTCGTCGTCGGCGGGCGGCGGCGATCGCCGACCGGGAAAGCCGTCTTCGGCTCGACGGCACAGGAAGTGCTCCTGTCGGCACCGTGTCCCGTCACCTTCGTCCGCAGTGATGACTCGACTCCTGGCCGCTAGCTATCAAACCAGTGTCAGGATGGCGACGGCACAGGCCCAGCACTGGCACCAGTAAAACGGTTGCGGTCAGTGCTAGACCCCTCCACCGACGAGAATACTTATGCAGGTGGCCCAACCACTGTGGGGACATGGCAATCGATACGGTACTCCTTGCAGTCGGACCGATGGACACAGTACGCGCGCCGGAACTCGCCGAGACCGTGCTCGAGATCGCCGAGCCACTCGACGCGAAAGTCGTGATCGGACACGCGTTCACTGAAGACGAGTACGAGGACATCCACGAGGATATCGGCTTCGATGCCCGCGCCGACGATGTCGATCCCGACGAGGTCGCCGCCGAGCGCGCGCCGGTGCCGGAACTCGCCGAACGGTTCGAGGAGGCAGGTGTCGAGTACGAGATCAAAGGTGCACTCGGCGAAGTCAGTACCAAAGTCGTCGACATGGCAGTCGATGTCGACGCCGATCGGATGGTCGTCGGCGGCCGCCGCCGCTCCCCAGCCGAAAAGGCCGTTCTCGGCTCCGTCTCGCAAGAGATCATCCTCTCGGCTCCCTGTCCGGTCACCTACTTCCGCGACCTCGACGTCATGGAGTAACGCGACGGACCTGACGCTGTCGGACGGATCGATCCCGCTTTTCGCCCTCTCTTTGTAGTCCACCAGACGCCGGTCCCGGCTCCGTTCGACGACGATGTCGGCTGGCAGTGCGCACTGATGATCGACTTCGGCTCATACGGCCTGCTGTCACGATTTCCCGGTGGGACCGCAGGGCGGTCGCAGCCGGCCGGCACTGACTGACGGGCGTCCGTATCAGTGGTCGCTCCCTGCCTGTCGTTTCCACTCCCGTTCCTGTCTCCGCTCGCGGACGTGGCGCTTCCCGTCGGCCAGTTCCCGTCGGACCCGCTGCTCGAGTGCTCGCGTTTCGGCCAGCAGGCTCTCCTGGAAGTGCTCGAGGATGTCGTAGGACCAGCGGTCCTCGTCGACGACGCCGTGGGGAAGGAGGTCATCCCGAATCGCGTCGGCAAGGTCGTCGTGGCCGGCCGCTCTGAGCTGTGCTTCAGCCCGACAGAGGTGATCCATCCCGTGGCCCGTCGCGTGGTGGAACTCGAGCAGACAGCCCTGGGCGCGCTGAGCCCACTCGAGGCCCAGTTCGACCTCGTGGAGGGCCTCGAGTTCCGTCTCGGACAGCGCCGTCGCCGGCTCTGACTCGGCGTCCGTATCAGCGCGTGAGTCATCGGTGGCCATACAATACGTATGCTACGTAGTGACATACATATGTCGCCGGCCACCCGAGACGACGGGAGGCTACCTTGTCTGCCTCGAACGTATCGAAATCGATACTCGTCGTCGAGTACAATCTGGGTAGTTAAGTACGGTCGCGGTCGTCTCTAGAGTAGCATGGTCTACTATGCGGGCGTCGATCTCGGCGCGACCAACGTCCGGGCTGTCGTCGCCGAGGCGGACGGGACGAGGATCGGTGTGAGCCGCCGATCGACGCCGCGTGGGCCGACGGGTATCGACGTGACGGAAGGAGTCTTGCGAACGCTTCGCAATGCCTGTGACGAGGCCGGGGTCGATCCCAAACGAATCACTGCCGCTGGGATCGGCTCGATCGGACCGTTCGACCTCGCTGAAGGGGCGGTGATCGATCCCGCGAACCTGCCCGACTCGATCGACCGCATCCCGCTGACCGGCCCGATCTCGAAGCTGATCGACAGCGACGACGTCTACCTCCACAACGATACGACCGCAGGCGTCATCGGCGAGCGATTTCACGCCGCCAGCAACCCCGACGACATGGTCTACATCACCATCTCCTCGGGGATCGGTGCCGGCGTCTGCTCCGACGGCCGCATCGTCAGTGGCTGGGACGGCAACGCCGGCGAGGTCGGCCACTACGTCGTCGACCCCCATGGCCGGCTGACCTGTGGCTGCGGCCACGACGGCCACTGGGAGGCCTACTGTTCGGGCAACGCCATTCCCGATTTCGCCCGACTGCTTGCTGACGACGACCCGACGATTGCGACCGACCTCCCGCTCGAGGGACCGGAGTTCACGGCGAAGGATGTCTTCGATCTCGCCGGCGAGGACGAACTGGCTGACTACGTCATCGACCAACTCGCCCACTGGAACGCGATCGGCGTTACGAACGTGATCCACGCATTCGCGCCGATCGTCGTCTCCTTCGGCGGCGCAGTCGCATTGCACAACGAGGAACTGGTCGTCGATCCCATCCGCGAGCGCGTCTCGGAGATGGTGATGACGAACGTGCCGGAGATTCACGTCACCGAACTGGGCGACGACGTCGTCGTCGAAGGAGCACTCGCCAGCGCGCTGACCGAGGGAACCGGGGATCGGCGTCGGCTCCGCGGCTGACTCGTTCGCACGGCTCGGTCGCGGTGTCCGTCGCCGAGTCCACCGCCTTCTATGTAGCTGTGTCCGCTGTTCTAACTATGAAGCGGAGAGCGTTCCTCACGAAAGGCGGTGTCGCTGGGCTCGGTCTGTCCCTGCCGTCTGCGGCCGTGACATCCCGATCGACTGCCGCGAGATCCCAGCAACAGGAACCATACGAGCCGCTTGGACAGACCGCTCTCACCGGCGCTGCCGAAGCCGTCGTCGGCGACAACGAGCTCGTGTACGTCGCCGCAACCACCGGATTCGAAATCGTCGATGTGAGCGATCCCGCCGAGCCGACGGTCCTCACCGAGGAGCGCGACATCGAGATCGACGACGCGCCGCTGACGCAGATCCTCGATCTGACCGTCGACGGCGACCGGCTGATCGTCGCCGGCCCGGCCGAAACCGCCGGCGCAAGCGACCTGTTTCTTGGCTTTCGGCGGTACGACGTGAGCGATCCTGCCGAGCCTGCCCCGACCGGTGCCTTCGAAACAGGATTCCACATTCACAACTGCTTTCTTGAGGGTGACCGGCTGTTCGTCGTCGAGAACATGCGCAATGAAAACCGACTCGTGATCTTCGACGTCGGCGGCGACGAGATCACACGGCTTGGAGACTGGTCGCTGCTGGACCACGAGCCTGGCTGGCGCGATATCCACTGGCTCGGGCGCTATCTCCACGACGTCTACGTCCAAGATGAGACGGCCTACCTCCCCTGCTGGAACGCCGGAACCTACCTCCTCGACGTCAGCGAGTCGGCCGATCCCTCGGTTATCTCCCACGTCGCGGACACGACACTCGAGGCCCAACGCGAGCTCGATGGCTTTCGAGATGGCGTCTACGGGTTGCCTGGGAACGATCACTACGCGGCGGTCGACGACGACGGCGACCTGATGGCGGTCGGCCGGGAGGCGTGGGCGACTGGCGGGGCCGAACCCGACCATCCAGGCGGGATTGACCTCTACGACGTAAGCGATCCGACCGAGCCAGTCCACCGGGGATCGATCGACGCCCCGCGGACGGCCGACGAATCCTATCGCGGCGGGACCTGGACGACCTCGCACAACTTCGAGCTACGCGGCGGCCGACTCTACTCGGCATGGTACCGCGCCGGTGTCCAAATCCACGACGTGTCCGATCCCACTGCCCCCGAGCGGCTCGCCTGGTGGCGCAACCCGGCCGAAACGGGGTTCTGGACCGCACAGGTCGTCGAACCGGGCGAGACGTTCATCGCCTCGAGCACGGCGGCGATTCCGAACACGTCGCTCGAGGGTGCACTCTACACCTTCCCGGCCGAGGCCGGGACGCAGGCCGATCCGCCGTCACTGCAACCACCCGCCGAGTGGCTTGGGGACAACGACGCGAACGAAACGAGCGGAAACGAATCTGACGATGACACTGATTCGAGCCCGGGTTTCACCGGCGTCGCCGGGGTCGTCGGTGGCAGCGTTGCACTCGAGTGGCTGCGCCGACGCCACGGAAACGTTCAGGATTAATTCGCGTGATTTCGGCCGCGTGACCGAACTTATTCCCCGTTCGAGCACTTAGGCTGAGCCATGAGTGACTCCGAGACCGAGCCGTCGCTGCGAGAGCGTGTCGAAAAGTGGCTGACACGCGAGATGCCGATCATTCAGATGCACGGCGGGACCAGCGCGGTGCGTGCAGCCGATCCGGAGACCGGCGAGGTCATCATCGAACTCGGTGGCGGCTGCAAGGGCTGTTCGGTCAGCAACGTGACGACGGGCAACATCGAGGCCGAACTGCTCACCTGGCCCGAGATCGACGAGGTGACGGTTCGCGTCCCCGACGCCCGCGACAGCCTCGGTGGCCCCGACCAGCCCGAGTCGATCATGGGGATCGACAGAACCGAAGGCGGCCGCGGCGACTGGGGGTCATCGAACCCAGGAAAGGACCATCTCTAAGCGCGCACTTTTCGATGCCGGTGATCGTTGACCGGTGATCTCGAGCGGGTGGCGGCCCCTCGAAGAGGACGAGTTATCCCCGGTGACGAGGCCTGATACGGACTACTGGAAGTCATTTCCGGCGTACCCGCGATCCGTCCTGCGGATACGCCGGTAAATCGTTACAGCAGACCGGATGACACCCGTGATGTGCCTGCTGTCACTGCGTCCTGGGATCGGGGCTGCGCCGGAAACAACTGTCAGTAGCCCGTACAAGCGACAATCGAGAGTGCCAGCCGTATACGGCTGGATTCGTGGCGGTACGTGGGCTGCGCGCGAGCGAGTTTTGTCATAGATAGAGGCAAATATCACCTAGCTGAGCGCGGGCCTCAGCGACGATAAGTTATAGAAATCCCATGCGACGTGATAATGAACCCATGCGTATTCTATCTTGCGCGATCTCCACAAGGCTATTAAACCAGGATCGGATGAGACGTCGCTATCGATGCAACCGACACGCGACTGCGATAGCAGAGTGATCGAACAATGATGGGGCTCGAATCGATGGGCGCGACTGGACAGGCCATCACAGGCGTCGGTGCTGTCCTCGTCGAAGCAATGGTGCTGTACGTCGTGTATGGTGCGCTCACGACGGCGCTGAGTGAGCCGCTCAAAAGCGCTCTCGGGGGGAACTAATCATGGCAATGGAACTGTTCGGGATCGCAGCAGGGCAACTCGGCCTGTTCGTCACTTTCGGGCTGCTCATCGGAACCCTGTTCGGGTTCTTCGGGATGGGCGGGTCGTTCCTAGTCACGCCCGCACTGCTTGTGATGGGGTACGATTCGACGACTGCGGTCGGGAGCGGCCTCGCGTTCGTCTTCGGGACCTCGGTGATCGCGGCGCTTCGCCACCGCGACCACGGACAGGTCGACTACAAGCTCGGCCTGATGTTCATCGTGGGGATGACCGCCGGCATCGAAGTCGGAAAGGGGGTCGTCTACTACCTGAAAGCACTCGGCTTCGCTGACCTCGTGGTGAGTATTTCGTATATCGGCTTGCTGGCGATCGTCGGGCTGCTCATGTTGCGAGACGCCCGCACGGAGAGCTCGGACGACGACGACGAGGAGTCCGCCCTCGCCGAGAAATTCCAGTCGATCGAGATTCCGCCGATGATCTCGATCAAAGGCGGAACCAAAGTGTCGCTGTGGGTGACGCTCGCGATGGCGTTTGCCATCGGCATCCTCTCGGGCTTCCTCGGCGTCGGCGGCGGCTTCCTGCTGATGCCCGCGATGATGTACGGACTGGGCGTTCCCGCTGCGGTCGCAGTCGGGACCGACGTGTTCCAGATCACGGCCTCCGGTGCGTTCGGCGCGTTCACCTACGCCCAGTCCGGTGCGCTTGACCTGACGATCGTCCTGCCCCTGCTTGCGGGGAGTGCGATGGGCGCTCGCATCGGTGCTGGCGCAACGGCGCTCGTTGACGAAGACGACATCACCGAGTACTTCGCCGCGATGTTGCTCGCGGGATCGGCCGCGGTGGCCAGCCGGAACCTCGGAAACGCCTACGACATGGGGATTTTCAACCAGTTGAGTCAGGTGCTCATCTTCGGCTCGGCCCTGCTGGTCAGCGGCGCGGTCATCTGGGCGAGTATCCAGAGTATCCGCGAAGACGAACCTGCCGAATCGGTCCACGCTGCAGACTGAGACGGGCTGCTGTCAGTGGGTTCCGGTGTCCCGGAAACTCGTGACGCAATCCGTCCGAGCGCGGGAGCAGGCTATGTCCCTCGTTGACAGGCGGTGAGCGTTGGGAAGTCCTATATCCTTTTATGCGCCCGTTACGGACTCGTACACCATGATGAGTAACCGTCCGCAGGTAGGAGGTGACGACGATGGGTAACGTACCCGCGTCCGGCGACGAGGACGACCCCGACGCCGAGACCGACGGTGGCGTCCGCGCCTATACCGTCCGGCTCGAGCTCGTCGACGAACCCGGCGAGTTACTGAGCGCGCTCGCCCCAATCGCCGACAACGGCGGCAATCTGCTGAGTATCCACCACGAACGCGGCAACATCACGCCTCGCGGCCACATCCCCGTCGAGGTCGACATGGAGTGTCCCCCCGACCGGTTCGACGGCATCGTCGAGGCGCTTCGTGATGCCGGTATCAACGTCATTCAGGCCGGCGAAGAACACTACGGCGAGGAAATCAGTGTCGTGCTCATCGGCCACTTAGTCGAGACCGACCTCTCGAATACGCTCTCGCGAATCGAAGACGAGGCCGATGCCATCGTGCAAGATCTCTCGCTGACATCGCCCGAGGGAACCGACGGCGTCGCGAGCGCCCGCGCGCGACTCGCGATCAATTCCGGGCGCTCCACGGAGGCACTGGAGACCATCCGCGCGATCGGGACGGACAAAGAGCTGACTGTCGTCGAACCACTGCTCGCAGGTGATGCTGCATGAAACTCGCCATTCTCGGTGCCGGTGACGTCGGCCGCTCGGTCGCCGATCTCGCCGGCGAATACGGCCACGATGTCGTCGCGCTCGCCGACTCGAGTCACGCCGCGGTCGATCCGGACGGGATCGCCGTCGAATCTGCACTCGAGCGCAAGGTCGGCGGCGAAGCCGTCGGCACTGCCGATCCCGAGGACGTCTTCGACACTGACTACGACGTGCTGGTCGAGGCGACCCCGACGACGCTCGGCGACGCCGAACCCGGCTTCTCCCACGTCCAGCGTGCACTCGAGGCCGACCGCCACGCCGTGCTCGCGAACAAGGGGCCGGTCGCCGAACGCTACGAGGAACTGCGCGCGCTCGAGGCCGAGAGCGCAGGGTCGATTCGGTTCGAGGCGACCGTCGGCGGTGCGATTCCGATCCTCTCGACGATCGAAGACAGTACGCCGGAAGCCGTCACCGCGGTTCGAGGCGTCTTGAACGGGACCGCGAACTTCATCCTCACGCGGATGGCCGCCGAGGGGCTCGACTACGAGCACGTCCTCGCCGAAGCTCAGGATCTCGGCGTCGCCGAGGCCGACCCCACCTTCGACGTCGACGGCACCGACGCCGCCCTGAAGTTCGTCATCCTCGCGAACGTGCTCTCCGACGGCGGCTTTTCGCTCGAGGATGCGACGGTCGAGGGCATTCAGAACATTCCGGGCAGCGCACTCGATCTCGCCGCCGAGGACGGCCGCACGATCCGGCTCATCGGCGAGGCGACCCGCGACGGCGTCCGCGTCGGCCCGCGGCTCGTCCCCGAAAACGGTGCGCTCGCAGTGACGGGAACGCGAAACATCGTCCAGATCGAGACGCGACACGCCGGCTCGCTCCACACGAGCGGTCGCGGGGCTGGCGGCCCGGAGACGGCGACGGCGGTGCTCTCCGACGTCGGTCGACTCCCACCGCTGTAACGCGGTCACGACGTACCCTTTCTGCTGGTGGCTCCCTCGCTTCACTACCAGTTGTTACCAGTCGGATGAGACGCGTTGTGCCGATCGCACGACAGCCCTGTATCGGTGTGGCACGCGTTTCATACGGACGCCTGTCAGTCAGTGCCGGCGCACCCGCGACCCGTCATGCGGGTGTGCCGGGACAGCGGGACAGCAGACCGTCTCAGTCGGGACGATAGCGACACCCTGTCGTCGACGATCGAACGTTCAGTGGCGTGTGAATGCTAGCCAAACCGCAAGACGGCGGCGGGATCGGCTGAATACGCTTTCGAAATGGTTTTAACCGCAACGGGCGAAAGAGACCGATATAAGCGCCTCTGCGCGTGAGCTACAACAATGAGCGAACAACACCAGAATCTGGCTATCATCGGCCACGTTGACCACGGGAAGAGTACGCTCGTGGGACGACTCCTCTACGAGACGGGGAGCGTACCAGAGCACGTCATCGAACAGCACCGCGAAGAAGCAGAAGAGAAGGGCAAAGGTGGCTTCGAGTTCGCCTACGTCATGGACAACCTCGCTGAGGAGCGAGAGCGTGGTGTCACCATCGACATCGCACACCAGGAGTTCTCGACGGACGCCTACGACTTCACCATCGTCGACTGTCCCGGCCACCGTGACTTCGTGAAGAACATGATCACGGGCGCATCCCAGGCGGACAACGCCGTCCTCGTCGTCGCCGCTGACGACGGTGTCGCGCCCCAGACCCAGGAGCACGTCTTCCTGGCTCGTACCCTCGGTATCGACGAACTCATCATCGGCATCAACAAGATGGACGTCGTCGACTACAAAGAGTCGACCTACGACGATGTCGTCGACGAAGTCAACCAGCTGCTCAAGCAGGTCCAGTTCAACACCGAGGACGCCTCGTTCATCCCGATCTCGGCGTTCGAGGGCGACAACATCGCCGAGGAGTCCGACAACACGCCGTGGTACGACGGCGAAATCCTCCTCGAGGCACTCAACGACCTGCCAGAGCCGGAGCCACCGACAGACGCGCCGCTCCGACTCCCCATCCAGGACGTTTACACGATCTCCGGTATCGGTACCGTCCCAGTCGGACGTATCGAGACCGGTATCATGAACGTCGGCGACAACGTCTCCTTCCAGCCCTCTGACGTGGGCGGCGAAGTGAAGACGATCGAGATGCACCACGAAGAGGTGCCCAAGGCCGAACCCGGTGACAACGTTGGATTCAACGTCCGCGGCATCGGCAAGGACGACATCCGCCGTGGTGACGTCTGTGGTCCTGCAGACGAGCCGCCAAGCGTCGCCGAGACGTTCCAGGCACAGGTCGTCGTCATGCAGCACCCCTCGGTCATCACCGCCGGCTACACGCCGGTCTTCCACGCCCACACCGCACAGGTCGCGTGTACGATCGAGTCCATCGACAAGAAAATGGACCCCTCGAGCGGCGAGGTCGCCGAGGAGAACCCCGACTTCATCCAGGCGGGTGACGCTGCTGTGGTCACCATCCGACCGCAAAAGCCCCTCAGCATCGAGCCGTCCAGCGAGATCCCAGAACTCGGGAGCTTCGCCATCCGCGACATGGGTCAGACCATCGCGGCCGGCAAGGTCCTCGACGTCAACGAGAAATAAATGCAGCAGGCACGCGTTCGACTCGCGGGCACGAGTCCAGACGACCTCGATGATATCTGTGACGACGTCCGCGAGATCGCGAACAACACCGGCGTCAACCTGAGCGGACCCATCCCGCTGCCGACGAAAACGCTCGAGGTGCCGACCCGGAAATCGCCTGATGGCGAAGGCACTGCGACGTGGGAGCACTGGGAGATGCGCGTCCACAAGCGCCTGATCGATCTGGACGCCGACGAACGCGCACTCCGCCAGCTCATGCGCATTCAGGTGCCAAACGACGTCTCGATCGAGATCGTCCTCGAAGACTAAGGACCGATCGCGACTCGAGTTCGAGTGCTTTCCGTTTTTGCGGTGTCAGCTGCTTGTTGATCACCAGTTCGGCGGTCGTTCCATAGTACGTCGTATCCTGATCACATGTCCATCGGGACCGAATCAGCAGTTATAATCGAATCCCTCGACGTGGACTGGCAGAAGAAACCAATCATCGTTACTACCAACAGTCAAGTCCGTTCCGTGCGTATCGGTGACTGATGGCACATGCCGTCGAATCACCGGCCGATACCGACCTCGAGTTTACAACGAGCGAACTTACGGGTGCGCTAGGTGATTCGGTTACGGTACTGCCGCTGTTGGTTGCACTGGGAGCGACGACCAACGTCTCGCTTCCCCACGTTTTGATCGGCTTCGGTCTCTTCCAGATCGTCTGGGGAGTCTACTACGGCCTGCCGCTTTCCGTCGAGCCGATGAAAGCACTGATCGGGCTGGCGATCGTCGGGACGCTCACTTACGCCGAACTCGCCGCCGCCGGATTACTCGCCGGCGGCGTCTTATTCACCGTGGGACAGTTCGGGCTCGTCGGTCGACTCCAACAGGTCGTCGGCGAGCCCGTCATCCGCGGCGTCCAACTCGCCGTGGCCCTGCTCTTGCTCGAGGCGGCCGTCGACCTCTCGCTTGGTAACCTGCCGGTCGCGGCGGCCGGGCTGGTCGTCATTGGCCTCCTCGCGCTCGTGGGCTACCGTGAAGCGAGCGTGCTGGTCGTCCTCGGAATCGGCGGCGTCGTCGCCGTCGCGACGGCCGGCGTTCCGACGCCGACAGTGCCGACGCTCGCCGTCTTTCCCGCCGGCCCGCCGTCGATCAGTGCGGCCGCACTCGAGGGAACCGTCGCGCAACTCGGCATGACGATCGGCAACGCCGCGATCGCGACGGCCCTGCTCTGTGGCGACCTCTACGACCGGGAGATTTCAGCGGATACGCTTTCGACGAGTATGGGCATTACCTGCCTTGCGGCGGTTCCGTTCGGCGGCGTCCCGATGTGTCACGGCAGCGGCGGACTCGCCGGCAAGTACGCCTTCGGCGCGCGAACCGGCGGCGCGAACGTCCTGTTGGGGGTCGGCTATCTCGCGCTCGCGCTCGTCGCCGCCGGGGCCGTCCTCGCCGCGTTCCCGATGGCGATTCTGGGCGTATTGCTCGTCGTCGTGGCCCTCGAGCTCGCTCGCGCGGCGTTCAAGCCTGTTTCCGACGCCCAATCGCTCGCAGTCGTTGTGGCAGTCGGCGTCGTCGGCCTGCTGGTGAACGTCGGCGTCGCGTTCGCCCTCGGAACCGCCGTGTTCTGGCTGCTCTCGCGACGGTCATAGGCGATCAAAGCCGGAGAGCTTTCAGCCTCCGGCTCCAATCGCCGCTGATGTCATCGAGCTGGGCCGAGCTGTTCGATCGCGGGGCGGAGTACGACGGCGACCTCGAGGCCGTACGAGCTGAACTCGAGACGCTGCGGGAGGACGAGGATGTCTGAGCAGCCGAACCCGGCCCGCATCGTCGCGGACGCCGACGTGCTCGCAGCGGATCTGCTCGTCGGCGGCGACGCCCGCGAGGCGCTGGATCACGTCCGCCGTCATTCGTGGGTCGAACTGGTCGCGAGCGATCCGCTGCTCGACCAGACCGAACGCCTCGTCACGCAGCTGGCCGACGCCGACCTCGCAGCCGATCACCGCGAACGGCTCGAGGCCGAACGCGTTGCGGTCGACCAGCCCGACGGCGACCATCCCGGGCTGGCGTCGGCCTATCAGGGGAACGCGGCACATCTCCTCTCGTACGACGAGCGGCTTCGATCGGCGAAAGCAGGACTGACTCTCCAGCCCCGTATTTCTGTCAGCGTCCGACCACCGGACGCGTTCGCACGACTATTCGACCCCGAGAGCCTCTACGACGTCGTCGAAGGTGGCGTGTATCCGGGCCCCGATCGGGATCCGCGAGCGTAGTCGCAGTTCCGGGCGAGAAACGGCAGTCGCATCCCTTGAGAAACCGGCGAGACCCTTATGCGACAGGACCCCTAATCCGGAGGGGGTCATGAACGATCTTCGCACCGGGTTGAGTTACGGTGACGTGCTTCTCGTCCCGAAGCGCTCGCCAGTCGAGAGTCGCCGCGACGTGGATCTCTCGACGTCGTTTACGTCAAGTATCGAACTCGAGACGCCGCTGATTTCTGCTGCGATGGACACCGTCACGGAAGCCGAGCTGGCGATTGCCCTCTCGCGTGCCGGCGGCCTCGGCGTCCTCCATCGCTTTCTCACGCCGGACGAACAGGCCAGTCAGGTCGAGCAGGTGGTCAACGCTGGCGAACGCGTCGCCGCAGCCGTCGGTATCAACGAGGACTACGTCGCACGGAGCGACGCTCTCGTCACGGCCGGCGTCGACGCGCTCGTGGTCGACGTTGCACACGGCCACCTCGAGGGCGCACTCGAGGCCGTCGAACGGCTTCGGTCGGCATTTCCGGAGACCGATCTCGTCGCTGGCAACGTCGCGACGCCGGAGGGTGTCGAAGACCTTGCAGCGGTGGGAGCCGACTGCGTGAAAGTCGGCATCGGGCCGGGCTCGCACTGTACCACCCGAAAGGTTGCCGGTGCGGGCGTCCCACAACTGACTGCCGTCGACGACTGTGCAGACGCGGCCGAGGAGCTCGGCGTGACGATCTGTGCCGACGGCGGGATCCGTACCTCCGGCGATGCGGTGAAGGCCCTGATGGCGGGAGCCGACACCGTGATGGTCGGCAGTCTCCTCGCCGGCACCGAGGAATCGCCCGGCGCAGTCGTCGAGGTCGACGGCACACGATACAAGCGCTCGCGGGGGATGGCAACGACAATTGCTGCCGAAAAGCGCGACGACAAAGACGTCGACGTGCGCGCCGACGAAGGTGTCGAAGCACTGACGCCGTACAAGGGACCGCTCGAGGACGTCATCACGGAGTTTCGTGCCGGCATTCAGTCGGGGCTTTCCTACTGTGGTGGGGCAACGATCCCTGCGGCCCGGGAGAACGCGGAGTTCATCCGTGTTGCCCCGAGCGCGAAAGCACGCGAGGGCTATCACGCAGATCACGACTGGGAGGGCGTCAGCGTCGACAGCATGGGTCGGGCCGTCGACAGCGAGACGACCGAGTCAGAGGGGGCAGCCGTTGCTGACGCATCGGCGGAAGACGACTGAGACTGGCAAAGCGAAAAGCGGTGAGACACCGACACAGTGCCGTCGCCTTCCCATCACGGGGCGGAATCCTCAAGCGATTTGCCGTTGGCGTCCGACGGATCACGTATGACAACGACAGTTCTGGTTGCGTTCGACGAATCACCACAAGCGACCGCCGCACTACATCACGCGCTCTCGAATGCCGATGACGCAGAGATCCACGTTCTCCACGTCAACGATCCACGGGAGTGGGCCGGCTCTGCCGGCGTCGATGGGGTCTTCTACGCGGACGACGCCTTCGAGCGATCGAAGGACGCTGCCGAAGCCGTCCTCGAGAAGGCAGCGGAGATCGCCAGCGAGTATGACACCGAGATCACGACGGTGACCGAAGTCGGGATCGTCTCCGATACGGTCGTCTCCTACGCGGAGGATCACGACGTCGATCAGATCGTCCTCGGGAGCCACGGACGACGTGGTCTCTCGCGGTTCCTGCTTGGTAGCGTCGCCGAACGGGTCGTTCGCCGTGCCCCCGGGACGGTGACGGTCGTTCGCGACGAGCGTCCGACGGACGACTCGTAAGCGGACGTTTCAAGAGCGCGTCACGATCAACATTGGCACGTCGACCGACCGGAGCACGGCCGAAGAGACGCTCCCGAGCAGTTGTCGCCGGAGGTTCGACCGGCCATGCGATCCCATAACGACGAGATCGATGTCGTGGGCCCCGATGTACTCACGGATTTCGGCCGCAACGCCATCGAGCGACGTTTTGGTGACGGCAGTCTCGACCTCGACGTCGCCCGCCGCGTCGATTTCGGCCGCGAGTTCGTCGACGATCGTCTCGCCTTCGTCTTCGAGGCGGTCGACAAGCGATTTCTCGAGGCCGCCCGCGCTAAACGCACCGCCGGCAGCCTGCAAGTCGATGACGCTCAGGACGTTCGCGGTCGCCCCGCACTGCCGTGCGACGGCACGGGCGTGGGGGGCAGCACGGGTAGCGTTTTCGCTCCCGTCGGTCGGCACGAGCAATCGGTCGTAGTCAAACGAGTCGCCGGTCGATCGGTCGCCGGTCGGCACGACGAGGACGGGCACGTCGCTCCGATGGAGAACCCCCTCAGTGACGCCGCCGAGAAGCCGTTTTCCCAGGCCCGTGATCCCCTGTCGCCCGATAACGATCAGTCCCGTCTCGTAATCGGCCGCGAGTCTGGCGATCCGTGCCGCGGGCGAGCCGTCGGTTACCGTCGTCGTCACAGGCTGATCGAGGTCCGCGGCAAGGGACTCGATTTCAGCGACGATTTCTTCCCCGCGCTCTCGGAGCTGTGCCTGCTCGTCGCTCGTCCGGGTGCTCGAGCGCCGGTCGATGACGTGGAGGATGTCGACAGCCGCGTCGAACCGCCGGGCGAGATCGAGGCCGCGGCGTGCGGCCCGTGTGGCCTCGTCGCTGCCGTCGACGGGGATCAGAATGCGGTCGTACATTGGTTCGTCCTTCGACGGACGGCTCCTTCAGTATACTGTCAGTTACCAGTCAGTGACCACAGCACTCCGCGTCAGCGGTCCTGCCCGACCGCTTCCGTACGGAGTTCGTCCTCGCTTTGCCACGTCCGGTTTCGCATCGCGACGAACACCGCGAGCAGATAGAACGCGACGACCGCCGCGGTGACCGCCAGCCCAGGAATGCTGCCGACGGCGGCGCTTTCGGGCCACGGCCGGGTGGAAAAGGCCGCGATTCGGATGACCCACGCACTCAGCGTGATCGAAAACAACACCAGATAGATCCGGCGCAATCGATGCGCGATCGCTTCCTCGAAGGAGATCTTGATCACTGGCTGTCGGTAATCCCGGCTCAACTGCTCGCGCCAGTTGGGATCCTCGAGCCCGACCGAGGGGTCGAGGCCGTACGCGAAGACGTTCTTCTGGAGCGTCCGGACGCGCCCGCGCCAGATGTCGTAGCCGCGGAAGCGACGCGCCTCGATCACCAGGAACGCGGTCAGCGCCGCCGTCCCCAGCAGCAGGATGTAGTGAGGGTTGTTCCGGCTCGAGAACGTCCACGTCAGGATGGCGCTCATGATGACGATCGCCCAGTAGGTCGTCTGATCGAGTCGCTCACGCCAGAACTTCATCCGGTGGATTTCGCCCCGGTAGAGGTGGGCCAGACTCGAGCTTGGCCCCATCTCCTCCTCTAGTAATCCGCGTCCGATCTCGCGGTGTTCGGCGTCGGTCGGATCGACGTCTTTTGTTGACTCACGGTCCATCGTGGGAGACCGTACTCAATCGACAGCGAAAGAAGGCGTGGATTTCGTCATGCCGTGGGACTGCTACCCCGCGGTATGAATCGGCGACGCCGGCGCTCTCGGAATCAGGTCACTGCGTGTGAACAGGGGTTTATGGCCGTGATCGTGGTCGGATGGGAACGAGGATGAACTTCGACGAGTTTACCGGCCAGATCCAGCACCGACTCGAACTCCCAGGCACTGGCGAGACCGTGCGGGCGATCCGGGCGACGCTCATGACGCTCGGACAGCGCATTCCGGCGGGTGCAGCCGAGGATCTCGCCGCGTCGCTCCCGATGGAGATCCGCTGGTATATGACCGGTGCCGTCGCCGATCACGGCCAGCGATTCGACTGGAGCGAGTTCGTCTCGCGAGTCAGCGAGATCGAGGAGACCGATCCGTCGACCGCGGCCTATCACGCCCGCGTGATCGTTGATCTCGTCGAGACCCTGGTGGCACCCTCTGATTTCGAGCAGCTCCGAAATCAGCTCCCCGAGGACCAGCACGACGAGAACTGGGGGAAGCTATTCGAAGTGATCGACGCCGGTGGCTGGGGTGAGGCCGAGGAAGCACAGACCGGCGGCGGGCCGCAACCAGAACCGGAGGAAACCGGCGCGGACGAGCCGGACGCCTGAACCGAACGCGCTCAGCCGGTCGGCCTTGTCGCTGCACAGCCCGCCATCAGTCGGGACGGGACCAGTTGCCGGATTCCTCGATCCGAACCTCGATTTCGTTGGTCCGCATAAACGGCGGCGTCCACGGATCGTTGTACTGGAGCACCACTGGCTGGCCACGCGTCTCGATCTCCCGTCGTTCGAGCGTCTCGAGCAACCGGTTCCGCTGGCGGTCGCTGCGGTCGGCCGTCGCATACCACGAGAACCGCCGGACAGCGACCGTTCGTTCCGGTTCGACGACGAGTCGAACGTCGGCGTCGGTTGGGATCGGTGCAGTCTCGGACGTGTACGTCTCCGGGAGATAGAACGCCATCGTTACGCCGCCGCCGTCGGCGTCGGTTCGGACGGGCGTAGTCATCGAAATCGATTCGCGCTGGGTCGCCACCGGTGTGGTCATCGCAACGTCTTCATCTCGTGCGTTCGCACCCGAAATGTAGCGAAAGAGCCGCCGGAACGCCGTTCGGTTGTTCGGCGCTGTCGTTTCGACAAGCACCGATCGCGGATACCGCCGAATCTCGACGCCGTCGAATCGAGCCAGCGTCTCCGAGGAGATGCGTTCGGTCGTCCGGCTGACGTAGACGCCCCAGCCGACCCACGCGGCGAGCAGACCGCCAAGCGCGAGCACGAGCCGCCGTATCGATCGCATACAGTGGCGACCACCACGCGTACACCGATAGTGCTAGTGACTGTTCTCAAGACGTGCTCGGAACCGGCCGGCCTCGAGAAGTGGGCACTGGCCCACAACGTTACTATCGTCCCCGCCATTGCTGTCGGTATGACGTTCGTCGTCCCGTTCGATGGATCGGAACTGGCCGAAACGGCGCTTGCACGGGCCGTCGAGTACGGCCGTGCCCTCGAGGAGCCGGTCGCAGCCATCAGCGTCGTCCCAGAACGGAAAGGCTACGCACGCGAGAAGGGCTGGATCGGTCCCGACGAGGCGTTCGATGTCGACGCAGTCGTCGAGACCCTTCGCGAGCAGGTCGCGTCGATCGCGCCCGACGCCACGTTCGAGTACGAACGGATTCGCGAGTTTCCACCCGAACAGCGACTGGCTGGCCGAATCGAGCGTCTGGCACAGCAGTACGATCCAACAGTCATGTTCCTCGGCAGCGACAACGTCGGCCGCGTCGTGACGCCGCTGGCGAGCGTCGGCGTCCACGTCGCCGCCGACAACACCTACGACGTCCACATCGTCCGCCAGACATCGCCGCCACGGCTCGCGGCCCTCGAGCCACATCCCGATTTCTATCCTGACTCGGAATCAGAATCGGAGTAACGTCGCTCATACGGTCTGCTGTACCGATGTACCGGTGCAACCGCAGGACGGGTCTCGGTTGCACCGGAAATGACTTACAGCAGACCGTATCAGGGCTCGAGCAATGACGATGGCTGTTCGAATGCTGCTGTGACGCGTATGTCACATCAGGCAGTCAACACTGGTCGGTCGGCCGATCGGACGACGCGTTCGGCGACGCTCCCGATCTTGCCGCCACGAGAGTGACTCTGGCCCTGGTAGCCGATTACGATGAGGTCCGCGTCGACGGTATCGGCCCGCGTGAGGATTTCCTCCCAGGGACGGCCATGGCAGAGACACGTCGAGACCTCTGCCCCGTAGTTGTCGGCGCGCTCGGCGAGTTCATTGAGCAGCGCCTGGCCGCGTTCCTCGAGGTCGTTGAGCACGATTTCGGCGCTGCTGAGTGCGGGTTCGCCGTATCGGTAGGTCTCGACGCAGTAGAGGGCGTCGACGTGCGAATCGTATTGTTCGGCCAGCGCCAGTGCGTGTTCGACGGCGCGGTTTGCCGGGTCGCTGCCGTCGGTTGGAACGAGGATCGTATCGTACATCGTCGCAGTACGGTCCACGCGAAACCGGGAGAAATAGCTCACACGCAGTCGCGTGATACATCTTTGTAGCTGAGTGTCAGGCCGTAATGACCGGCCGATCCCCGTACCGAACGACGCGTTCGGCGTTGCTCCCGATCGTCCCCCCGATGCCGCCGAGTCCGCGGTTGCCGAGGACGATCAGGTCGGCGTCGATCTCGTCTGCGTACGCCATGATCTCCGACGAGGGGCGGCCGTCGATGATCTCGATCGTGGCCTGCACATGATCCGCGTCGGCCCGCTCTTCGAGTTCCGCGAGGACCTCACGGCCCCGTTCCTCGAGTTCCTCGAGGACGTCTTCGGTCCCGAGCGCTTGCTTGCCATAGCGCTGGGTATCCACGACGTAGAGTCCGTAGAGGTCGGCACCGAACGTGTCAGCGAGGCTCACTGCATGTTCGGTCGCCCGGTTCGCCGCGTCGCTGCCGTCGGTCGGAACAAGGATCGTATCGTACATGCCGGCGCGTCTCGTCTCACCACCGACTGACGCTTATAGGTTTCAGGCCAGCGGTTGGGTCGATCACGCCTCACGGTCGGCATACCACTCTGCGAACGCCGCGAGCGCGCGCCCGCGGTGAGAGATTGCGTTCTTCTCCTCGGTACTCATCTCGGCCATCGTCTGCCCGTTGTACTCGAAGATTGGATCGTAGCCGAACCCGCCCTCGCCGCGGGGGGCGACGAGCGTGCCGGCGACCGAGCCCGAAAACGTCTCCGTCCCGTCGGCGTCCGCGTAGGCGAGGACAGTTCGGAAGCGTGCACGGCGGTTCTCCTCGGTCTTCGCCAGTCGCCACAGCCGCTCGACGCCGACGGTGTCCTCGACGTACGCCGAGTACGGCCCCGGAAAGCCCCCCAGCGCGTCGACGAACAGCCCGGCGTCGTCGACCAGTACTGGCTCGTCACTTCCCAACTCCTCGAACGCCTCGCGGGCCCCGTGAGCCGCGATTTCGGCGAGCGAGTCGCTTTGGACCTCGGTGTAGTCGTACTCGATCTGTTCGACGGGTTCGATCCCCTCGAGATACTCGCGTGCCTCGCGGACTTTCCCCTCGTTGCCGGTGACAAATTGAATGGCCATATGCGAGCGACGGTGCGTCGGCGGCAAAGCGTCATCGGTTGCGCGGCGGCTCCGCATACGGGCCGCTGTGTGGCGAGTCGCAAACGCGGTCGCGAGAAAGAACAGTCTCGCGCTCAGTCGTCGGTCTCGTCGACGATGACTTCGACTGGCTCGTCCGCTCGCTCCTCACTGTCGTCGCTCGAGCCCTGCTCCTGTTGCCACAGGAGGCCGCCGGCGATGAGGACGACGATCCACGACCGCCAGTTAGCGAGATTCAGCGTGTAGCCGACGCCAAAGGGTTTCTCGACGAGCATGCCTTCGCCGGGCTGCCAGTACGCCGAGAGCATGCGGCCGATGCTCGGTCGTTCGAAATTGTACGGAATCCCAAGAATCTCACCGGAAGTCGGCTTGTCTGCCATGGACGGTGATACGTCGTCCCCCGATAAAGATATTGTGTGCTGCGACGAGCGCTGCGAGTCGCCAACAGCAGTCCACCGATATGGGTCCGCTTATGTGTCTGACTGATAGCGGCCACGTCCCTCTACGTCGTGTAGGCGCTCGAGCACCCGTTCGTCACCAACGTCGCGATACCCATCACGGGCCGCCTCACGAAGTGGCTCGGGGTCGTCGGCAGTGCCGACGAGGCTCTGATCGAAGACGTGTAGGTCCATCGCGTAGTCCTCGACGTGGTCGGTGTGGTAGCCGAGGCCGAAATCGATGAGATACGCCTTCTCGCCGTCAACACGAACATTTCGCGTCGTCGGGTCGCCGTGGACGAACCCGGCCTGGTGGAGTCGTGCGAGGTGGCGGCCGACGTCACGGACGCGGTCGGACGACAGCGCCGCTTGTAAGTCGCGCTCGCCAACGTACTCGAGTTCGAGTCGCGCCTCGGTCTGATCGACGTCCGACAGGACCGGCGTCGGAACCCCCTCACGGCGGGCCAGACTGGTCAGGCGGGCCTCGAGCGTCGTTCGCTCTTTACGGAGGCGCTCGTCGAGAGCGGGATGGCGGTAGGTCTTGGCCCGACGACGCTTCGTGACGCGGCCGCCAGTGGGCTCGAGATCGACCAGCGCCTCGGCCCCACGGACCTGACTGTCGTCGGCCGCATCCACGCCACGACCGGCCGCGAGCTCGGGCTCGGCGGCTCGCTCGCGGTTCCTCGCGTCACCGCTCGCGTTGTCGAGGTCCTCGCTTCGCTCGGACCTCCCACGCCACGTCACCGGCACCTGATCGGGCCGGAAATTGGGGTCGACATGTGACTCCTCGAGTGCGAGCGTATCGCCCGCGGCGTACATCTTCGCACCGAGTACGGCGATCATCCCGGCGTTGTCACCCAGGAATCGGGGTTCGGGCGCGTGGAACTCGGCCCCGCGCTGGGCACACATCTCGGCGAGCATCTCGCGCAGGCGGGCGTTGTGCCCAACGCCACCACCGAGGACGAGTTCGTCGCTGCCGGTCAGCGACAGGGCGCGTTCCGAGACTTCGGTCAACATGCTGAAAATATTCTCCTGGAGCGAGTAACAGACGTCCTCGACCGGGACGCCCTCGTCGTAGCGCTGCTTGGCAGCGCTCATGATCCCCGAAAACGAGAAGTCCATCCCCTTGACGACGTAGGGCAGGTCGACGTACTCGCCGTCTTTGGCCGCTTGCTCGACCTTCGGTCCGCCGGGATGTGACCAGCCGACGTGGCGGGTGAACTTGTCGATCGAGTTGCCGACGCCCGTGTCCATCGTCTCCCCGAGGACGCGATAGCGGCCGTTGCGGTAGGCCAGCAGGTGGGCGTTTGCCCCACTCGCGTTGAGACAGACCGGTGAGTCGAATCCCGAAGTGTGGCGACCGATCTCGAGGTGGGCGACCATGTGATTGACGCCGACCAGTGGTACCTCGAGGACCTGACTCAGCGCCCGGGCGGCGGTCCCAACGACGCGCAGACAGGGTCCGAGCCCGGGGCCACGGGAAAAGGCGACGGCATCAACGGGCGGTTCCGACACCGGGCCGTCGTGGGTCTCGCGGGCGTGCTCGAGGATCCGCCCGACAACGTCCGGGATGGCGTCGTGCATGTGTTCGGACGCCTCGCGGGGGTGAATGCCGCCGCTTTCGGGCTGGTAGGCGTCGGTTTCGATGACTACGTCGTCAGTCTCGGCGTCGAAAAGCGCTGCGCTGGCAGCCCAGGCAGTGCCTTCGATCCCGAGGATACGGATGGAATTACTCACGGGTGAAAACGGGTAAGAAGCGACGTGCCAGCGCTGTCCGCGGCACGTCGGCCATCACTCAGAGGTTATTCCCACTCGGTGTAGCCGCACTTCCCGCAGTGTTTGCGGTCGCCGTGGTCGGCGAGGAAGACGTCGCCACAGCGCGGGCAGAGTTCGCCGCTGGTGGTGCCGTCGTCGTTGTAGAGGTCGTAGCGCGCCATCTTAGGCCTCCTCCGCTTCGGCGTCAGCGTCTTCCTCAGCGCCGATCTTGTTGCGCTCGAGCATGTGGTCTTGCTCGACGTCGCGGGCGTCGTCGGCCGTGTCGTAGACCTTCGCCTGACCGACCGTCTTGCGCATCCCGAACTTGGTGTCGAGCTTGCGGATGACGACCTCGTCGGCGTCCTTGTTCAGCTTCGCGGCGAGGCTGTCCCGAACCTGCAGGCGCTCGGGGGTGGCGTCCTCGTGGGACAGTTCGAAAGTCACGTCCGTTCGATGCAACATGGGGTTCTCCTCCTCGGAGATGATGTCGACGTCCATGATATCACTCAGTTACTCTACTATCCCCGTGTAGCGCCTAAAAGGATTTCGAACCACCCACCCGTGTTTCGGCGCTCGATTGCGACGTGTTCTGTTCGTTTCTCCCGTCTCGAACGAAAACGCACTCGGTGGACGGTTTCGCCGCCATGTAATCTCCGAGTGATATATAAATTCATAAATGTATTTCAATTAGAACTCAACTAGGTCGAATCGAATGCCCTCCAGACGACAGACACTCGCCGGTATCGGACTCGCCGCGGCTGGCCTCGTCGGTGGCTACGCCACGACGGCTGCACAGTCCGCGTCGGCGACGCTCGGCTGGCCGATGGCCCGGTACGACGCCGCTGGCACCGGCTACAACCCCGACGCGTCGGGGCCGAAAGACGATCCGCGAGTCGCGTGGGCCGGAGACCTCGAGCGGACCGGCGGGCTCGAACCCGATCCACCGGTGGTCGTCGACGGGACGGTCTACGCCGGCACCGAGAACCTGTTCGCACTCGATGCCGCCACGGGTGACGTCCTGTTTTCCTACGGCAACTACGGCGTCTCCCACTCGAGTCCCGCATGTGCCGCGACATCGATTTATCGAACGAAGACGCTGGCGATCAGTTCACCCGGAGGGACCGTCGGGTTGAACGCCGGCGGCGGGATGGCGCTGTTCGGCGTTCATGTTGGCAAACAACGGTGGCGAGGGCCAGGTACCGAGCCGGAACCGTCCGTTTTCGGCCCCTCGAAGGCACCGCCACCAGTCACGGTCGACGAGACAGTGTATGCTGTGGCACCCACCACAAGCGATATCGTCGCGCTTGAGGCGGACAACGGCCGCAAGCGATGGCGGCGACGATTTCCCGGGGGCGACATCAGTGGCACCGCCTTCCGGCCCGCAGTAAGCGGTGACACCGTGTACGCGACCGGCTGGCCCAGTGACGTGGCGGCGTTCGACGCTGAAACCGGCTCCAAGCAGTGGGCTGAGTCACTCGACGATGCCGATGTCAACCGGCCGCCAACGGCCACTGAAAACGGCGTCGTCGTCCCGACTCGACGTGGCGTAACACTGTACGAGGACAGCGGTGACGCTCGCTGGACGCGAAATCTAGACGGGAACGCGACCGAAGGGGCTGTCGCCGTTGCCGAGGGGCGCGTGTTCGTCAGCGACGGCGACGAGTCGCTGTATGCGCTCGACCTCGAGACGGGTGCCGACGTGTGGTCAGTCGCGTTTAGTCACGAAGCGACACCGGTCGTCGCCGACGGCGTCGTCTATATGACGAGCGGTGCCGAACTCATCGCGTTCGATGCAGCGACCGGCGAACGACGCTTTACTCGTGAATCGGGGTGGTACTTCTCCCCGCCAGCGGTTGGTGACGGCGTGCTCTACGTCGTCGACGGCGATCAGGTGCTTGCGCTGGAGGACGAACCATGACTGAGGAACCGTTCGATCCAACACCGGGTGGAAGCGATCGCGCCGGCGTCGGCCATCCGGTCTCGCCGTTCTCGCTGACGCTCGATCGACTCCGGCGCGACCCCGTTCTTTTCGTGCCGTTCGTCGTCGCCGGCGTGTGCCTCTGGCTCCTCGACTGGATTCGACGCCACGACCCGCTCCCAACGATTCCGGCAGAGCAAACCGACGCGACGGTGACCGTCGCGTACACTGGCTACCCGACCGGTGTGACGGAGACAGCACGAGCGCTGTCGTCCCTGATCGATCTGAAACTTCCCTATCTCGTCTGGGGAATCACACTCGAGGTCGTCGCCGTCTTCGTTATTGCGGCCGCTGGCACCGTGACGATCGCTCGCGGGCTGTCGGCCGACAGCGGCGGGACGCCGCTGCGGCGACTGCTCGCGTACGTCGGCCTCGTCGCGTCGTTCGACGTGGCGTTTCGCATCCTTACCGCGCTCGTCGGAGATGCTGTCGGGCTGATCGCCGGACTCATCTTGCTCGTTCCCCTCTTCGCCGTCTTCGTTCGCGTCTTCGCTGCGCCAGCGTTCATCGTCAGCGGATCGGGACCGGTCACTGCACTCCAGCAGAGCGGACGCGCAACTCGCGGTCGTGGCTGGTCGATTCTTGCGCTCGTCGTCGCATTTGGCCTCGCAGCGTGGCTTCTCGGACTCGTTCCATGGGTCGGCACGATTCTGAGTACCGCCCTCGTCGGCTCCGTTCACGCCGTCACGGTGGCCGTCGTTCGGGAGACAGCCACCGACGGTCACGGCGGTCGCTGACGGCTCAGGGAAGCGCGACCAGCCCGCGCGGCGTCTCCTCCTTGAGTCCCTCAGACCAGTCGATGTCGACCTGCGTCCACGAGTCACCGAAATCCCGCGTCAGAAACAGCCCGCGGTTGTTGACCGCGACGACTACACCCGGCTCGCCGCTCGTCGCAAGCACCGTTCGGACGACGCCCTCGCCGGTCCGCAGGCCACGTCCCTCGAGGCGCTCCCACGACTCCGTCTCACCCGCACGCCGATAGACGAACGAGTTCGCCCTGCGCGGGGTGTGTGCCGTCCTCGCGCCGCGTGCACTCGAGATCATGACACAGTCCGGGTCACCGGGATCGGGGGCGATCGACCAGCAATATCGATGTGCGAGTCCGTCCTGTGGATGTCGCCACGAGTCTCCGAAGTCGTCGCTCTCGGCGTAGCCGTCGCCAGCCGCGGCGTAGAGCCGTCCCTCGCGGTCGGGATGGGTCACGAGGCTGTGATTGTCCCGGCGCGAGCCGGGCGGCCGCTCGTGCCACGTCTCGCCGCCGTCGGACGTGGTGACGAACGCACCGGCCTCGATCCCGACGGCGAGCCGGTCGCGGTTGAACGGATCGACCGCGAGTGTGCGGACGTGATGGGTGTGTGGCCGCGGCGGAAACGACCATTCGTCGGCCGAGGAAAGGGCGGCAAGCCCCTCGAGATGCGTCCAGGAGTCACCGCCGTCGCGTGAGCGATAGAGCCTGCTAGGTTCGGTGCCGGCGTAGACGACTGCCGGATCGTGCGGGCTGACGGTTACGGCCATCACGCGGTCGCCCTCGCTGGCGGTCGATGCTGCATCGGTTTGCGCGACCGCCTGTCCGCCAGCCGCATCCTCGGCCACGAACTGCGTCTCGAAGCGGTCGAACGAGTCCCCGCCATCGACGGAACGGACCAGTCCAGTGCGAGTGCCGACGAACACCTGCTCGGGCGTGCTCGGATGTGCGCCGACACACTCGAGCGCGCGTCCCTCGAGTCGCGACGCCGTCGTCCAGCCGTCCGGCTCGAGCCCGTCGCTCGTACAGACGAGCAATCGATCTCGAACAGCCACGAGCACTGTTCCCATATCTGTCTGCACGGGAGCGGGACGTATGAGTCGTGCCCCGGCTTGGTCGTCACGAGCGAGACGAGCAGGAATTGCTGTTACGTCTCGTCGCGCTCCCCGCGAACGGTCAGTACCGGAACCGGCGACATCCGAACGAGCTGTTCAGTGACGCTACCGAGCAGATATCGGTCGAATCCCGTACGGCCGTGCGTGCCGACGACGACGAGGTCGATGTCGTGGTCGTCGATGTACGTCCGGATCGTCTGGGGGATCGACGAGCCGAACTCGACCGCTTCGGCGGCCGGCTCGACGCCAGTCTCGGTCGCGAACGCCGACGCATCGTCGAGGATCTGGGTCGCGCTCTCCTCGAGCATCGACAGCTGGATCTCGTTTCGAACGTCGACGCCAAGCGTCGCGGTCGTGACGACCGAGAGGAGATGCAACGCAGCCCCCTCGGTGGTCGCGATGTCGGCTCCGATGGCGAGTGCATCCTGTGCGCCTTCGCTGCCGTCCGTTGGGACGAGTACGTTCCGGTAGGGGTACTCGATCGTATCGGTATCCGGTCGAATCGTCAAGACCGGCGTCTCGGCTTGCCTGATGACGCGTTCGCTCGTACTGCCGAGTAGGAATCGGCGAAGCCCCTGCCGTCCGTGGGTTGGCATGACGACGAGATCGACATCGTGTGACGCTGCGTAGTCGACGATCGTACTGTATGGGACGCCCTGCCGGACCTCGGTGACCGTCTCGATCCCCCGCTGCTTGGCTCGATCGTCGGCATCGTCGACGATCGTCTCGCCCTCCTGGACGAGCGTATCGACGACCTCGCCTTGTCGGCGGAGCACGCTGTCTTGTGTCGTATCTGCCACATTGAGGATGTGAACCGTCGAGTCGTGGCTGTCGGCGATCTCGAGGACGTGATCGAACGCGGCTGCCGATCCCTCGCTACCGTCAGTTGGAAAGAGGATTTGGGTATACATCTGTCTCTGTCAGCCTGCATCACTCACGAATATCGAGCGTACCCTCGTCTGCAGTGTGGGCCTCACGCCACCAGACGAGTTCGAATTCGATACTCTGCTTTGCCTCCGTGTCGCCCTCGGACCAGTCCGACTCGCCTTCCAATTTGAACGTGATCGGCTCCGACGGCGTCATCGCGACGGTGGTCTCACCGAGTTCGAGAGTTACGTCGCCGTCACCGTCGAGTTGATCGGCCACCTCGCGGAGAGACGCTGCAACCTCCGACCGAGATTTCTGTGCTTCAGTCTCGAGTTCACCCATGTGCGTCGGCACATCAAGGACTGGGATAAACACGCAGGGGAGCTCTCAGCAGGGTAGAATTCCATTCTCTTGGTACATTTCACGTCCCGAACCGACCTCGTACTCGAAGCCGGTGACGACTCGAGGCGCACTGAGACCGGCTGCTGTCCCGCTGTCCCGGCCCGACCGCAGTGCGGGGCGCGGCCAGCCGGCACTGACTGACAGGAGTCCGTCTAACTCACGTCACACGAGTCGAATCACGACACGCCTTGCGCCCCACCGTGACCAGCGGTGCGGGATACCAAGCGTCGGTCGTCTTGGCCGCCACTGGTACTTTCCGTCTGCGGCCCCTTGTGACTAACTCACAATGAGCCGATTTCGATGACCCCCTCTGACGAACGCAAAGAGAAAGCGCCCGGCGTCTGCAGCACCTGTGGCGAGTTGCTGACGGTCTGGATTACTCCAGACGGAACGATCCACCCCATCAGCCCGCACAATACCTGTTCGTGTGATGATCCATCACTTCGAATCGTCGAGGCAGACGACGTCTTCGAGGAGGACGTTCGCTGAGAGCGGTCACTCGAGGACGGAAGGCCGTGCTCGTCTGCGCTCTGTCACCGTGACGTGCAAACGGGCGTCCCAGCGAAAGTTTGTATTCCACTGTTTGACACTCCCCCTCCGAGGCCAGTCACCGACGTCCTCGAGCTGGACCTGCAGACACAGCACTAAAGCACGAGGCACATCCTGTCGGACAGCACGACGTGAAGATCAGTCACTCTGCTGGGGCCGTCACCAGTGGAGACGGCCGCGAATTCCGACCGCCTTCGGCTTGACTGCTGGCCGACAGTATCAGGAGTGACGCACCGTCTCCGCACCACATTCCTCACAGATGGCAACGAGAGCGTCGCGGTCAGCGGTCGGTTCGATACGGACCAACTGCCGCTCGCCACAGTCAGGACACAGCCGGCGAATGTCTGTCTCGCCGGTCTCGGCAGGTGCACCGAGTGCGAGCGCCACGACCCGTTCGTCAGTCTCGTTGCGGCCGAGTTGCCATTCGCCGGGCGCAAAGCGGATCGCTTCCTCCGCGCTGACGGTCACATCACCCTCCTCCGTCTCGAACGTCGCCGTCCCCTCGAGGACGTAGAAGAGTTCTTCCTGGTCAGCGTGGCGATGATAGCCGAATCCGAAGCTCTCGCCGGGCTCGAGGATGTAGTGATTTACTGCGAGGTGTTCGGCTCCGAGTGCGTTCGAAAGTGAGCGCTTGCTCTGTGCTGGACTCATCCACCGGTCGACCTCGTTGAGACTAACCCGCTCCATAGGACGCAGTCACACGATGAGGGTAAAGAGACTAGTGGCCAGAAATCAATGATGGGAGACACCTTTCCCTCGAAGATTGGATTCGCAGACAGCAAATCTATATAGAACACACATGATGTCACTTACACTGGATCTGAAATCAACATCTGTCTGACTGCTGTCGCTATTTTTTAAAGCCGCCTGTCCGACCCTGTTCTCCTTCTCAGACACAGCACGTGCGGTAAGTCGATGTGGGTTGCCAGCACCTAGAGTGTGATCTGTTTATTACCAATATTTAACCAGTAAACAGTGGAAGTTGCTTCTATGATTCGGCGAAACTATCTCGCTGCCAGTGGGTTACTGACAGTCGGCATTGCGGGGTGTACGAGGGTGAGAGGGGAGACACAACTCACGGCTGACGATGTAGTTGCTGACGATTCGAGCGCCACGCTGCCATTTGAGACCGATGGCGAAGACGTACTGAGTATTCAGCTCCAGAAACAGTTCCTCGACGGCGAGAAGCGCGAATACTATCCATTCTACGTTTCTTCGTGGCAACGAGACGGAGTCCGGTTAGACTCGCTCCGACTCGAATTTCGCTCTCCGCCGTACACGAGTGGCTTCTCACCGGCCGGGATCTCCCTTCAAGCAGACGCCCACGCACACAAAGCGACGCTCTCTCGAGATGAAGACGATCCATCGACAACCATCTTAAACGTCCTCGAGACGACCGACATCGGCCATGGGAGCGTGGTCGTTCAGTTGCTCCTGTCTGCAGATCACACACAAGACCCACAAAAACTCTGGATCGGGGCCGAAGCCACACTCTCATCCGACAGTCTTCTTGGAGCCGACTACCGTGCGACTGGTGACGTTACTGTCGAATTTCCCTGACAGGCGACAGATTATTCATCCGCGTCTACCGTCGCTCTTAGACACCGCGTTCGCGGTAACTACGGATGCGAACCCACGGCTCATTTTGGCCCAACCATTTACTGTATGGATATTGGCTGCAAATCTGTGAACCAGTCAACTGATTGGGAGACCATGATGACTGTCCTCGCCGACCGGAGCCGTCGTCGTTTATTAATGAACCTAATCGAACACAATCCACAAGAAGAGAGGGTGAATATCCCAGAGGGCGTTCAGATTGGTGAAGAGGAATTAGAAGTCTTACAAACAGAGTTTGTCCATAACCATCTTCCAAAATTGGAGGAAGAGGGGTATATTAGGTGGAAAAGAGACTCGCACGAAGTAGTCAAAGGTCCCAAATTTGACGAGATTCGGCCCTTACTTGAATTAATCTCTAACCACCGGAATGAACTTCCAGACGGGTGGATTTGACCGTGATTAGATCTAGCCAATAACACCCACTCTTATTTTCAACCGATAATATCCAATCCGATACGCTTGCTCTTCTGGTGCGAACCTACGATGAGTACACCTGTATACTAACGTCCCGTATTCATATAAAATAGTATACCTTACGCAACTTCTGTTGAAATATGACCTTTGTAACGGCTCTGTTGAATCGCTGTAAGGCGGTGGGTTTCACTGTTTGATGGCACGCTTGATGTTGTAGACGACACACATCAGGGTGGCTTCACGGAACTCTCGATACCAGGTACGCGCTCGCACGGCGTAGCCGAGCGAGCGCTTGACGGCTGAGTTGACGGTTTCGGTCATTGACCGCTGAGCATACCGATCTTCATCAATACGAGCGTTGTGCGCGTGATCGTACGGCGCGAAGATCCGGTGTTTGATCAGCGGTCGAATGTCGAGTTCACGGAGTCGTTCTCGGAGTTGTTGCTTGTCATAGCCTTTGTCAGCAGCAAGCGACCGCAGATCGCCCGCATTCCGGCGGGCGATCTGCTCACAAAGATCCGCGTCACTGCCTTCTAATGTCGTCGAACAGTGAAGGTCGAGTACAGCCTGCGTTGCTGTATCGACGAGCTTTGTGACTTTGAGCGTCTGGACGCGATAATTCGTTCGCTGGCAGTAGTGGCGGCTCGCACGATCTCGTTCGTAGAATGTTGCGTCGATAGCAGCGTGTTCGGATGGATCGTGTAGCTGCGCCGACTGGCGCAGCAACACTCGACAGACGCTCATGCTGATCCGATCGAACGCCTTACACAACGTGGATGGCGAGGGGAGATCGGCCGCGCTGAGGCCGATCTCCCCGGTTATTTGTGGCATCTCCTTGAGCAGGTCAATCGTCATTCGGTAGGACGCATCGAGGTAAATCCGCAGACAGTGCAGGGAAACAAGGGCATAGTCGGCGAATCCGCCGCCACCTTCCGGGGCGGCGGATTCGTCTCCATCGCCAGTAACGTTTTGAGCAATCGGCACAACTGCCTCAATGAAGCGGGAGATTTGGGTCATGGACAACTCGACTCTTCCGCTTCAACTCCTTTGATTTAGCGACCTATCCCGACGCCGTCTAGTGATTCAACACAGCCTTTGTAACACAGTGTGTGAATGAGCACTGCGTTTATCATGCGAGTCGTTGCTTCTGCTACTGTGAGAATATGGCGTTGCCCATAATTGGCCGGATCATAGATTTCTTTACTAAGTCAGAGTCATCGGTGGAGAGTCAAAAGCCGAATTCTGACAAGAGTTCCTCTACTGACCTCTATACGTGCTCAGACTGTAAGATCACATACATTAAGAATGACATGGTCGTGTGTCCGAAATGCGGTGAAACCGTTGAACAGACCCCATCATTCGCTGATTTAGGTATCGATCCCAAGAGAAAACCGAAATCTCAGTAAAGAAGTAACCGCCACGGCAGCTACTTGCTCTGTACTTACTGCTAACCCGAGATCGCCAGTCCGATCCTCTCCGATTTCTCGGACACCGCGCTCGTGGTAACGACAGCTGCGTACTATCCGAACAGGATATGAAATGTTGAATTTCATAAGGGATTTAATATTGAGTGACAACAACGGAATATGGGTGTTGCCACCCTCCAAGAAAAGACTCCACGGGCGACTGTCCCCATAATTATCGTGCTTTTTGTTAGCAGCCTCTTGTACGCCGTACTCACATCGACAGCGCTGTTTGCATTGCTCGTCTTTTGGGGTGGGCTATTCTCGATCGGAATCGGGCTCGTTGCTGTCTCTCTGCTTTACCGGCTTGTACTGGCAGTCGAACGTATCGCGGACAGTCAATAAAATACCTAAAAACGCTCCTTCAACCGATACTTCGGATCAAAATGAACTTATCCCTGTCTTAATCGAAGACCCAAGAAAAGCTGATAAGTGTGTGTTTTCCCATGAAATGCAACAGGTGGTGAGCTACATACAAAGTTGGTCCTTGCTCTCGAGGATTCTTACGTCCATCCAGGAGACGCTCAATAACTCGCTTGTACTTATTGCTAACTCGAAATTATCTGTCCGATCCTATGCGAGTTCTTGAATATCTATCTCCGATCCGTGAGTAGCTCTCGAACATAGACATTCACCGTGAATACCAACTGAGGACTGTCAGACTTACCAACATTGCCAAAGAAGGCGAACAGACGATGCCAATTGCAGTCGATAGATAGACCATGTTACTCGCGACGTTTCAGCTGGAAACAAGCGCCATTTCTCTCGAGGAGACCTTCGAACGGTTACCAAACCTTGAAATTGAGGCCGAGCAGATCGCTGCTCACAGCACCAAATGGACGATGCCCTGTCTCTGGATGACCAATGTCGAGCAGTCACGCATCAATAATGCACTGATGAAGGATCCGTCAGTCGATTCCATCGTTGAGGATAAGGGATTCGAAGACGAGTGCTTTTATCAGGTTCAGTGGAGCGACAATGTGGAAGACCGAATTGATGCCTATCTTGGGACAGGAGGAACGATTCTTCACGCAGAAGCTACCGCTGATGGATGGCGAGTGCGGATTCGGTTTGGGACTCGCGATCAGTTCGACGTATTTCGCGAGAGAATGGCTGATCGAGGGTGTGAATACACACTGATAGGATTGAGCCAACCAAATGAGCCTCGTCATATGGGCGGACAGTTGACTGCAGCCCAGCGCGAGGCCCTCAGCGCAGCCAAAGAACATGGCTACTACGAGGTTCCGCGCAAGGTCTCGACTCGAGACCTCGCAGACGAACTTGATATGTCCCATCAAAACCTCTCAGAGTTGCTTCGACGAGCGACCAGTAAACTCATCGACGAAACACTCACTATATCAGCCGGTAGGAAGGAGTAGACATCCAACTCACCGATCCCTATTTAAAAAGGTGCCAGGGAAAGCCCTACCCTCATCATCCTAACCTGTCTATAAAACAGTAATGAACACGGATGCTGACCAAATCACGATTGACGCCACGTCAAGCCCCAGCGAATCGATTGTTATGGAAATCGCCAAGCGAGATAATACAAGTCCATTTGAGATGCAGCCGCTGTATGAGGTGATTGATCCAGAGGCGCTTGATACACTCTTCAAAAGAGGAATGAAAGGAGATGTGATGTTTGAATACGCTGGATATGAGGTAACTGTCACCGGGAGTACCTCTAATGAGATACTACTGTCTGGAGCAGATGGCGAATGAGTGAGACAAGCGGAGCACAGCTACGCTGTGAGGTTTGTGGGTGGAAAATATCGATTGACGAGGATACCGACTCAACAGACGCAAGTTGTTTGGCTATCGACCATTTTCTGAAAACAGATCATACACCCATTAGAAAACAGAATTTGACTGTAGTATAGGGCCCAATTCGTGACTACAACGCTCAGTTTGTTCCGGTTTCTCACGTCTCAGCTTCCCGAAAGTCATTTGGGTTGATTACGGACACCCCCCCACGTCCCCGTATCCATCCGTGTCACCCGCACTGGCTGATCCTTCACGTTGCCCTCGTCGTCGACCAATCCAAGCGCCCGAAGCTCGCTTTTCGGGAGCACAACACCGCCCGACGTACGACCAACCTGTGTCAACTGATGGATCAGCATGGCTACGTTTTCAACTGATGCTGAATCTGTTTAACCAGTGGTCTCACCAGTACGAGACGGTGATATTCCCGAACACAATCACTTGCTCGAGCGACCCATCTGAGCATGGGTGCAGACAACCTGATACCGATTGACAAGAAGCTTCCCGACGAGGTCTACCATGACCGGAATCTCCTCGCGATCACCTTCGCGAGGGCAATGTGACTGAGCGGAGAGCTCGAACTGTCAAAACAGAGGCATGGACTCGCCGGGACTGAGCAAACGCGAAGCGATTGCGATGTACGGCGAGTCCACGACTGAACGAGCGAAGTGACGCGAAGAAGTGGACTCGCCGGGATTTGAACCCGGGGCCTCTTCCTTGCGAAGGAAGCGATCTGCCACTGATCTACGAGCCCTCGCACGTTCCTATCCGTGGTTTCTATTTGAGGCTTGTGTTTCGGAGCCGACTCGAGACAGCGAACCATGGTGGCCACTCAAGACAATTGCACATCGCAGTGCGCCGCGAGTGGTTACGAACCGACGGCAAGCACGCGAGCGCGGCCGGCGAGTGCACCGACCAGAAAGCCGGCGAAGTGAGCGAGCACGGCGACGCCGGGTGAGGCGGTCGCAAGCGTGAGCGCGACTGCGAGCCCGACGAACACGAGCGCCGACAGCCAGTTCGGGACGTCGACGAGCGAGGCGAGGCCGCTCGAGAGCCGGTTCGACGCGACGAGATAGCCCAGGAGTGCGAAGACGGCACCGCTGGCACCGAGGACGCCGGCTGTTGGCGCGACGGGGACGATTGGGAGCGCGGCAAGCGTCCCCGTCAGAACGAGCTGGGCGACGCCGGCGATCGCGCCGGCGATCGCAAAGAAGACGTGAAAGCGAAGCCGCGTGGTCGCCCGCGCGACCGGCCAGCCGAAGACGAGCAAGGCGAGGCTGTTCGAGAGCAGGTGGCCGAAACCGCTGTGGGCGTAGACGCTCGTGACGATCGTCCACGGGTTGGTCGCCAGCGGCGGCGCGAGGACGAACAGCGTGCCCATCACGCCTGCAAAGGCCGTGAGTCCCTGGACGACGAAAACGAGCACGAAGACGACGAGGAGCTCGAGGATCGGACTCGGGCTCCCCGCCGCAGCGGGTGGCTGCTCGCCAGCGCTGGGAGTGGACCGGCGGGGAGTCGAGGACTGCGTTCGGGACCGCGAGCGCCGTACCATACGAACGAATACATCCCGAGCGCCAAAAGGCTCCGTCCTTGCCGAGAGGGGGACCATCATGGCTTAGTACAACCGCGGAATACGATATCGTATGCGAACACCAGCACCCGAGAGCCGGCCGGTCGCGCTGACGATCGCCGGCAGCGACTCCGGTGGCGGCGCGGGCATCCAGGCTGATCTCGCGACGATGGCCGCCCACGGTGTTTTCGGGACATCGGCGATCACCGCCGTCACGGCCCAGAACACCCGCGGCGTCGCGTCCTCGCACGTCCTGCCGGTCGACGAAGTCGACGCACAACTCGAGGCGGTCACCGACGACTTCGCAGTCGGCGCGGCGAAGACGGGGATGCTCGCGACGACCGAGGTCATCGAGACCGTCGCCGACCACGCACAGAGCTTCGACTTCCCGCTGGTGGTCGACCCCGTCATGGTCGCGACCTCCGGCGACCGACTGCTCGAGCCCGAAGCCGAGCGCGCCTACGAGGACCTGCTGAGCGCGGCGACGGTGGCGACGCCCAACGCCGACGAGGCCGAGGTGCTGACCGACGTCGCCGTCACCGACGAAGAGACTGCCCACGAGGCCGGCGAAGCCATCCTCGAGACGGGCGTCGACGCGGTCCTGATCAAGGGTGGCCACGTCCCTGGCGAGCAGGTACGGGATACGCTCGTCACTGCCGACACCGTCCGGACGTTCGAACACCCACGCGTCGCCACCGATGCGACGCATGGCTCCGGCTGTACGCTCGCCGCGGCGATCGCGGCCCGCCTGGCGAAGGGAGAAGCCCTCGAGCCCGCGGTCGGCGGTGCGACGGACTTCCTCGCGCGTGCGGTACGCTACTACTACGACGTGGGCAAGGGCCACGGCGCGGTCAACCACATGGCCGCGCTGCGAAACGAAGCGGCCCGGGAACCCACTGCCGAGATGGTTCAGGCGGTCGTCGATCGGTTCGTCGACGCCGACGTGTCGGCGCTGGTTCCCGAGGTGGGCATGAACGTCGTCGGCGCGACGCCGTATGCCGACTCCGTCGCCGAGACGGCCGCCGTCGAGGGCCGGATCACCCGCACCCTCTCGGGGGTCCACCCTAACCGCGGTGTCCGATTCGGGGCCTCGAGCCACGTCGCTCGCTTCCTCCTCTCTGCGCGGGAGTTCTTCCCGGATCTCCGCTTTGCGGTCAACTGCCGGTTCGACGCGGACGTCGAGGCAGCACTCGAGACCCTCGGATGGCCGGTCGCCGAGTACGATCGGAGCCAACAGCCCGACGCAGTCGCGGAGATCGAGGACAGCACGATGGGCTGGGGTGCCCGACAGGCCTTCGAGGACCGTGACGAGCCGCCTGCTGCCATCATCGACCGCGGGGAGATCGGCAAGGAGGCGATCGTGAAACTCGTCGCTGCCGACCCCGAGACGCTCGCCGAGCAGGTGCTGGCACTCGACGAGGCGGTCTCCGAATGAGCGCGACCGACCTCGACGTCGGCGTCATTCTGCCCCAATACGGAACCGACGCCGACACGGTTCGAGAGACGGCACTCGAGGCCGAACGGCTGGGCTACAACGCGGTCTGGCTCGAGGACCACTTCCAGTCGTGGATCGGCGACCCGCGGCGGGCAACCCAGGAGTGTTGGACGACCCTGAGTGCCGTCGCCGAGGCGACCGACCGGATCCGGCTGGGAACCCTCGTGACGAGCCAATCCTATCGCCATCCGGCCCTGCTTGCGAAGATGGCAGCGACGGTCGATCAGATCAGTGACGGGCGGCTCGACCTCGGTCTGGGCGGCGGCTGGTACGAGGACGAGTACGACCGCTTTGGCTACGAGTTCCGCGAGCCGCCGGCCGAACGCCTGCGCCGGCTCGCCGAAACCGTCGAGATCCTCCAGGGGCTGTGGACCAACGACACCTACAGCCACGAGGGCACACATCTCGACGTCGATCTCGAGGCGGCCTTCTGTGAACCCCAACCCGTCCAAGACCCTCATCCACCGATCTGGATCGGTGGCGGCGGCGAGCAGTTCACGCTACGATACACCGCCGAACTGGCCGACGGCTGGAACTTCGGAACCCTCGAGCCCGACGGCTTCGCCGAGAAACTCGACGTGCTCCGGGACCACTGCGAAAGCGAGACCCGGTACGACGAAATCCGTAAATCCGCCGAGTTGTTCGTCTTCGTCGGCGAGACGACCGCCGCGGCCGAACGAAAGCGCGAGCAGTTCCAACAGGCGGTCCTCGCTGGTGAGCCCAGCGAGCCCCGTGAGTTTTTCCTCGCGGGCTATCTCGAGACGGCACCTACGGGAACGCCAGCGGCGGTCCGCGACCGGCTCGCAGACTACGCCGACGTCGGCATCGAGGAAGTCATGCTCGCGGTTCCGGACGCGGCCGCCGATGAAGACGAGAGCCTCGAGTTGCTGGCCAACGAGCTCGCCGACTAAGAACCGATCCGGATCGGGTGAGACCGACATGCCGTGTTCAGATGCCCGCACTTGACAGCAGAGCTATACGGCAGGCGTGAGACGCCCCTGATATGAGTGATCAATCGTCGGTCGGTGGGACCAACGTCGAGGGAGAGTCACCACAGATCGAGCCGACGATCGAGACCGACGAGGCGACGATCACCGACGACGCCGAACTCGAGCGGACGCTCGGGTTGACTGGCGGCCTCGCCATCGGGATCGGGACGATGATCGGCGCGGGAATCTTCGTGTTCCCGGGACTGGCGGCTGGCCGGGCCGGCCCCGCCGCGGCGGGATCGTTTGCGATCGGCGCGCTGGTTGCCCTACTGGTCGCACTGCCGGCTTCCGAACTCGCGACGGCGATGCCCAAAAGCGGCGGTGGGTACTACTATATTTCGCGTGGGCTGGGGACGCTGCCCGGTGCCGTTGTCGGGCTGTCGCTGTGGTTTGGTCTGGTGTTCGCGACGGCGTTTTATCTCGTCGGCTTCGGCTACTACGCCGTCGACACGCTCGCGGAACTCGGTGTCACGGTCGGTGACGGACTCGTTATCCCGCTGGCGCTGCTGTTCGGGGCGGGCTTTACGGTGTTGAACATCACCGGAACGGAAAACGCGGCGAAACTTCAGAACGGGATCGTCGCGTTGTTGCTCTCGATACTGGCCGTCTTCCTCGGGTACGGCGGCCTCGACGCGGTGGGACTCATCGGTGATCCGTCCACGCCCGAACAGTTTGCCCCGTTCGGGGCGATGCCGGTGTTGACGACCGCGGCGCTCGTGTTCACCTCGTATCTGGGCTTCGCGCAGGTGGCGACCGTCGCCGGCGAGATGCGCGATCCGGGGCGGAACCTGCCGCTGGCGATGGTCGGCTCCGTGCTCATCGTCGGCGTCCTCTACGTTGCGGCGATCTTCGTCTCGACCAGCGCGTTCGGCAGCGAGCGGCTCGCGACGTTCGGCGAGACGGCGATGGTCGAGGTGGGCCGCCACTACTTCGGCTCGATCGGCGCGGTCGCGATCGTCTTCGGCGGCCTGCTCGCGACGATGTCAAGTGCCAACGCGTCGGTACTCAGCACGTCGCGAGCGATCTACGCGGTCTCGAAAGACGCCCTGTTGCCGCGGCGAGCGAGTCATATCAATCTCCGGTACGGCACCCCACACGTCGCGCTGGGGATGGCCGGCGGGCCGATCCTCGCCCTGGTCGCGACCGGGCGCGTGGAACTGCTCGCGGAGGTCGCGTCGTTTCTCCACCTGATCACGTACGGACTGCTCTGCGTGGCGTTGCTCGCACTACGGCGCGCCGACCCGGCATGGTACGACCCCGACTTCCGTGTCCCCGGCTATCCCATCGTCCCGGTACTCGGCGCGCTCGCCAGTTTCGCCCTTCTCGCGTTCATGCAACCAGTGTCACAGCTCGTCGGCATTGCCATTATGCTCGTAACCGCCGGCTGGTACGCCTACTACGGCCGTGACGTGAGGCTCAAGGGGGCGATCGAATGACGCGCGTCCTCGTTCCCCTGGCGATCCTCGAGGGCGAATCGGTCTCGACCGGCCTCCCGACGCTGCTTGCGACGATGGACGTAACCGTGCTTGGCTATCACGTCCTGCCAGAACAGACGCCGCCGGATCAGGCACGACTGCAGTACGAGGACAGAGCGACTGGGGCGCTTGTCGATCTCGAGGCGGCGTTCGACGCCGCTGGCGGGAGCGCCGACCACCGCCTCGTGTTCACCCACGATCGCGACCGAACGGTCGAGCGGATCGCCGACGACACGGCCGCCGATGCCTACGCCATCACCGGCACGACCGGGCCAGTCGATCGTCTGCTCGTGACGCTGACCGGCGACGTCGCCGTCGACCGGCTCACCAGCTTCGTCACGGAACTGATCGGCGACCGTGAAATCGGCGTCACACTCCTGCTCGCGACTGACGACGAACCCCGCGGGCGGACTGTCCTCGAGCGGGCTGTCGCCTCCCTCGCCGAGCACGGCATCGACATCGAACCCGAGCTTGCGGTCGACGAGCCGCCACTCGAGGCGCTGCTTGCGGCCGCAGCCGGCCACGACGCGATCGTCATGGGCGAGCAGGCACCGTCGCTACGGTCGTTCCTCCTCGGTGAAGACGCCGAACGGATCGCAGCCGAGTCTGTCGGGCCGGTCCTCGTCGTCCGCGAGCACCGCAACGAGACCGAAGTCGAGTGAGGGCAGCGGGCAGTCGTCGCCTGCGTGTTAGCTGTCGGTCGGGAGTTCGACGACGAACACAGCGCCACGAGGCTCGTTGTCCTCGACGTGGACGCTGCCGCCGTAGGTGTCGACGAGCGTCTCGACGAGATAAAGCCCGAGTCCCGTCCCGGCACTCTCCCCGCCTTTCGTTCCTTTGGCGAAGATCTCGTCTTTCTGCTCGTCTGAGACACCTGGCCCGTTGTCGGCGACGCGAACGACGACAGTTTCGTCGCGCTCGCTCGCGGAGACTGTCACGGTGGGTACCTCCCGGTCGTTGTGTTGGACGGCGTTAGTCAGCAGGTTCCGAAAGATCGAGTGGAGCATGTCGTCGGCGACGACCGTCGTCTGCGGAATCGTCCCGTCGACGGTGACTGCGGCGTTTGCATACTCCGAGCGTACCCGCTCGAGTTCGCTCTCGAGGGTGTGTCGAAGGTCGACGCGGGTCCGGTTTTCGTCCGTCGAGAGCATCACGTCGGACATGTCGCGTGCCGTCTGGGTCAACTCGACGGCATGATCGGCGCTCTCGTGGATCGTCTCGAGGTAGTCGCGTCCCGCGTCGTCGACGTGGTCGCGGAGGAAGTCCGCGTAGGCGGTGACGAGTTGGAGGTCGTTGCGGATATCGTGGCGCAGCATTTGGTTCAGCACGTCGAGGTCGTCGCGCTGTTCTTTCAGCCGCTGTTCGTACTGCTTGCGCTCCGTGATATCCTGGATCACGCCGTCGAAGACGGTCGTGCCGTCGACCTCCCGGGCGATCGCCGTGACGGCACCCCAGAGTGGCTCGTCATGAAGCGTCGTCAACTCGAGTTCCGCTTCCGTCACGACGCCTCGCTCGCACAGACGCTCGCTAAAGGCGGCACGTTCGTCGGGATCGGCGTACAGCTCACAGACGGGCTGCTCGCGAAGGTGGGCCGTCGAGTCCGCATCGAAGATGTCTGCCATCGCGTCGTTGACGAGGCGAAACCGACCTTCGGAGCCGGGCGTGTTCTGATAGACGCCAATTGGGAGGTTCTCGACGAGGCGCTCGTAGCGCTCGAGTCGCCGTTCGCGTGCTTTGCGCTCGGTGATGTCCTGGACGACCTTGTGGACGTGTTCGGAACCCGACTCGTCGACCGTGAGAGAAGCCGTAATCACCACGTCGATCGGGTCACCCGCAACCGGCTCGAGTGTCACTTCGTGTGTGACGGCGTCGTCGGCGGCGGTCCGAAGTGATTCGACGAGATCCATCCGCGCGTCCGGATTCGCGTAGAAGTCAGCGACACGACGATCCTGCAGTTGGTCGGGGGAGTCGACGCCCAAAAGCGACGCAAGGGCCGGGTTGGCATACTCGAAGGTCCCATCGGGCGAGGGCTCGGTCCGAAACACGCCGCTGGGGACGGTCTCTAACAGGTGATCGGCGAGCTCGAGCGCCTGTCTGCTCTGTTTTCGTTCCGTGATGTCCTCCTGGAACCCGATGTAGTGTGTGACCGTCCCATCGTCGTCGCGAACCGGGGCGATCGTGACGCGATTCCAAAACGGCGTGCCGTCCTTACGATAGTTTTTGAGTTCGACCGTGACCGGTTCGGCGGCTGCGATCGCCCCACGCATCTCGGCGACCGGCTCGGTTCGTGTCTCCGGCCCCTGTAAGAACCGACAGTTTCGCCCGACGGCCTCGGAAGCCGAATACCCGGTGAGTTCCTCGAACATCTCGTTGGTATAGATCATCGGGTTGTCCGGCTGGCTGGGATCGCTGATCGTAATCCCGATCGGTGCGGCGTCGATCGCCCGCGATTTCAACTCGCGGTCGACCGCATCATCAGACCGGTCAGCCTCGTCTGTGGCCGCCGTGAGCCGGGCGAGGATGTAGCGCTCGCCGTCGATCGAAACCGGTGACAGCTGGACATCGAACGGAGCCACCGTCTGCTGGCCGGTTCGGAGCACCCACGTCCGAGTGGCGTCGTCGTCTCGCTCGAGCGGCGGCACCGGCTCGTCCCCCGGTCCCTGAACCCCGTCTATGAGCGCCGTTACGTCGCGGTCGAGGAGGTCCGCGCGCTCATGGCCGACTATCTCACAGGCCCGAGCGTTGCACTCGCGGATCCGATTCGTTTCTGGATCGACGATCACGAGCGCGTCAGGGGCTTCGTCGAACACCGTCTCGTATGCCGACGCCGACAGACGCATGCCGAGGGCCATGGACGCACCCGAGTTAACCGTTGTGCGTCTCGCCCCCGGCCGGGAATCGACCGGCTGCTGGTGGCGCGCCGCTGCTCTGTTAGCCGTCCTCGGTGGGTGCTGTCGCCTCGTCGGCTTCGGGCTCGAGGTACTCGCCGCGAATCACGACCACTGGATCGACCGTCCGCCGCGCCAGCCGTTTCGCTCGATCCCGAAAGATCGCCCGACGGATCGACGGCCGACTTTCGCCGGCGACGAGGAGGTCGTGGTCGGCCGACGCCTCGACGATCGCCGCCGTCGGCGAGTCGTCGACGACGACTGTGCTGTCGATCCGATCGTCGTCGACGCCTGCAGCGACCAGCTCCGATCGAGCCGTCTCGAGCAGGGCCGTTCCTGCCGCTTTCTGCACGTCGTCGGGCGCGACGTGAAAGAGCGTCAGCTCGAGGGTCGTGTCGGCGAGGATCGTCGCGAGCAGCCGGGCGATGTGATCGACGTTGACATCGCCCCGGAGTGCGACGAGTACCGTCTCGAGGATGGGTGCTGGATTGAGTATCAACACGGCGTCGCAGGCGTCCTCGACGGCGACACGCTCGAACGTTTGCAACCGGTCGTGGGTAAACACCAGTCGCGAGGTGACGTCACAGCCGGCGTCCTCGAAAACCGTCCGTAGTTCCTCGAGGTCGGCTCGTGCGCGATCGCCGTACTCGTCGCGTGCCTGCTCCGGGCTGGTCTGGTCCGGGATTTCGCGATAGCCAAGCAAGACAACCGGAATTGACGCGAACGCGTCGACGATCGTTTCCGGAACGGACTCACCCTCGAGAACGTCGACCGGAATGAGAACGCGGTGATCGCGAGGCGCGGACATGAAATGTTGTCTACTACCCTACCACGGTAAGCGATATATACCCCCTGTCGACCGTCGTCTCTCGAGAAGTGATCGCGATCGTACCAATCGAACCGATTGATACACTGACGCAGAACTGGCGTGCGATCAGGTGTGCACTCAGTTTGTCGGCGTCAAGCTCGAGGGCGGCGACGTGATCGACGCCAACCCGTTCTCGGAACCGGCATGTGGTGGGGTGACACCATTTTCACTATCACGAGTCCGTTCAAGCGGCTTAACAACCTAATAAGTATACTGAGCCACCGCGAACGAACGACGTGGCGAGGCGGACCGGATTCGGTCGTTCCCCCCTACCGAACCCGTCCGATCATCCGAGACATCGCCGAACCCTCGCCACCGATCGGGGCACGTCCCAACGTCTAGTGACACCCTCACGCTCCGATCGCCCATCCACCGCACACGGACCCGGCAGGGGGTGTTCGGGTCCGTGTCGGTTTCGGCAACTGGTTTCGAAACGCATGTTCGACCCGAAGCTGACTCCCTGCGAACGCCGTTGCGATCGATCCGATCCAGCGTCACCGCGATCACTTTCACCGCGGATCCCGCAGGGTTTTTGAGATGGAACGATACGCATCCAGTATGACTGAGGCGACGGGGATCGTCGGAGAGTTTTTCTCCCTCAAAGAGGGGACCGACGCCGATCTACTGGCGATGCAGTGTGGTGACTTCTACGAGTTCTTCGGCGAGGACGCCGAACGTGTTAGCGAGGAACTCGATCTCAAGGTCTCCCAGAAGTCCTCCCATGGATCATCGTATCCGATGGCCGGCGTGCCGATCGACGACCTCACGCCCTACCTCAAGGCCCTCGTCGAACGTGGCTACCGGGTCGCCGTCGCCGACCAGTACGAGACCGACTCCGGCCACGCTCGCGAGATCGTCCGCGTCGTGACGCCTGGGACTTTGCTCGAGACCAGCGATGCCGATGCCCAGTACCTCGCGGCGGTCGTCGACGGCAACGGTGCCAGTGGCTCGAGCGGGAGCGGAGACGGGTACGGCCTTGCCTTTGCGGACGTGACGACCGGCCGGTTTCTCGTCGCCGAGGCCGACGACGCCGACGACGCACTGACGGAACTCTACCGGTTCGATCCGGTCGAGGTCCTGCCGGGGCCGGACGTGCGAACCGACGACGACCTCCTCGGGCGGGTACGCGAACGCAGCGATGCAACCCTCACACTCCACGAGACGGAGGCGTTCGCGCCCAAGCGTGCAGCCCATCAGGTGCGCGAACAGTTCGGCACCGAAACCGTCGACCGACTGGCCGTCGACGAACCAGCCATCGCCGCCGCCGGGGCCGTCCTTGCGTACGTCGCGGACACCGGTGCGGGCGTGCTGGCCTCGATGACCCGCATCCAGGCCCACCACGGCGACGATCACGTCACGCTGGATGCGACCACCCAGCGCAACCTCGAGTTGACCGAGACGATGCAAGGCGAGCGCGACGGCTCGTTGTTCGCGACGATCGATCACACCGAGACCAGTGCCGGCGGTCGCCTGCTGAAAGAGTGGCTTCAGCGTCCCCGTCGGTCGCTCACGACCTTAGAGCAACGTCAGGAATCCGTGGCCGCGCTGTCGACGGCGGCGCTGGCTCGCGACGAGCTACAGGATGCGCTCGGCGAGGCCTACGATCTGGCGCGACTCGCCTCGAAGGCGACCCACGGTAGCGCCGACGCACGGGATCTGCTTGCGGTCCAGGAGACGCTCGCGGTCCTGCCTGCGCTGGCCGAAATCGTCGCATCGAACCCAGATCTGGCCGACTCCCCGCTCTCCGAGATCGTCGCCCGACCGGATCGTGCGGCCGCTGCCGAGCTTCGAGAGACGCTCGAGGAAGCCATCGCCGAGGATCCGCCGTCGACGGTCACGCAAGGCGAACTCCTCCAGCAGGGATACGACGACGACCTCGACGAGGTCATCGAGCGCCACGACGCCGTCAAAGAGTGGCTCGACACGCTCGCCGACCGCGAGAAAGCCCAGCACGGCCTCTCGCACGTCACTGTCGACCGGAACAAGACCGACGGCTACTACATCCAGGTCGGCAAGTCCGCCGCCGATGGCGTCCCGGATCACTACGAGCAGATCAAGACGCTGAAAAACTCCAAACGGTTTACAACCGACGAACTCGAGGCAAAAGAGCGCGAAATCCTCAGACTCGAGGAACAACGCGGCGAACTCGAGTACGAGCTGTTCTGCGAGCTTCGCGAGTCGGTCGCTTCCCATGCCGAACTGCTCCAGGATGTCGGCCGGGCGCTGGCGACCGTCGACGCACTCGCAAGTCTGGCAACCCACGCTGCCGAGAACCGCTGGGTCCAGCCCGACCTCCACCAGGGCGATCGCCTCGAGATCGATCAAGGACGCCACCCAGTCGTCGAGCAGACGACTGAGTTCGTCCCCAACGACGTGCGACTCGACGAGGATCGGGGCTTTCTGGTCGTCACCGGCCCTAACATGTCGGGCAAGTCGACGTACATGCGCCAGGTCGCGTGTATCGTCTTGCTCGCCCAGATCGGCAGTTTCGTCCCGGCAAAGGAGGCTGAAATCGGGCTGGTCGACGGCATCTTCACCCGTGTCGGTGCGCTGGACGAACTCGCACAGGGGCGCTCGACGTTCATGGTCGAGATGAGCGAACTCTCGAACATTCTCCATACCGCGACCGAGGAGTCGCTGGTCATCCTCGATGAGGTCGGCCGCGGGACCGCGACCTACGACGGAATCTCGATCGCGTGGGCCGCGACAGAGTACCTGCACAACGAGGTCCAGGCCAAGACCCTCTTTGCGACCCACTACCACGAGCTGACTGGGCTGGCGGAGAACCTCCCGCGCGTCGCCAACGTCCACGTCGCAGCCGACGAACGCGACGGCGATGTGACGTTCCTCCGAACGGTTCGGGACGGCCCCACGGACCGCAGCTACGGGATCCACGTCGCCGACCTCGCAGGGGTGCCCGATCCCGTCGTCGACCGCGCTCGAGACGTCTTAGAGCGTCTGCGCGAGGAGAAAGCCATCGAAGCCAAAGGTGGCGGCTCGAGCGAACCAGTCCAGGCGGTTTTCGATCTGGGCAGCGGAACCATGCAGACACAGGGGCAGGCTGCATCGACCGACGGCGGGCCGACGGAGGCAGACGTTGGAGGGGCGCTCGATCCCGACACCGAGGCCGTTCTCGAAGACCTTGAGTCGATCGACGTGAATACGACACCGCCGATCGAACTCGTCTCGAAGGTCCAAGAGTTACAAGAGCGACTCGAGGACTGACTGGCGTTAGACGCGGCGCTCGAGTGCGTCGAAAACAGCCGTGTACGTCCACAGATACGAGAACACCAGCGCCAGCACAAGAAGTGGAAGTGTATAGAGCAGTTGCGTGTACGGATCAGGTGGTGAGACGAGTCCCGCTATGAGGTTCGCAACGGCGCTCGAGACGATCAGCGTCACCAAAAATCGCCCCAGCGTATGCAAATCCATAGCGAAACTACTTAGAAAAGATTTATATCCGTTGTGATCCGTCTCCTCGAGCGTTGGGCAGTACTCTGCTGTCGGGACAGTCGATCCAGCCGGGACGTAAGACCTAACCAGCCGCCATCTGTAGAGCCATCAAGCACATCAGGCGCGTCTCCCCCGTCGCGTGCCGACGCTGTCTATCATGAGTGAGGAGCCTCTTCCATCGGACGGCGAGACCGAGATCCACCAGCTAGACGAAGACACCGTCGCCCGCATTGCCGCCGGCGAGGTCGTCGAACGGCCCGCCAGCGCGGTCAAAGAACTCGTCGAGAACAGTCTTGACGCCGGCGCCTCGAGCGTCGACGTCACCGTCGATGGCGGCGGCACCGAACTAATCCGGGTCGCCGACGACGGCCACGGGATGGGCGAGGCCGATCTCCGCGCGGCCGTCCGCGAGCACACGACGAGCAAGATCGACGGCCTCGAGGACTTAGAGTCGGGCGTTGCCACGCTGGGCTTTCGTGGCGAGGCCCTGCACACGATCGGGTCGGTGTCACGGCTGACGATCCGCTCGCGCCCGCGCGACGGCGAGGGCGCGGGAACGGAACTCGTCTACGAGGGCGGCGACGTGACGAGTGTCGAGCCGACGGGCTGTCCGGCAGGGACGACGGTCGAGGTCGAAGACCTCTTTTATAACACGCCCGCCCGCCGGAAGTTCCTGAAGACGACGGCGACGGAGTTCGCCCACGTCAACCGCGTCGTCACGCGCTATGCGCTCGCAAACCCCGACGTGGCCGTCTCGCTGACCCACGACGGCCGCGAGGTGTTCGCGACGACCGGGCAAGGCGACCTCCAGGCTGCCGTGTTGGCGGTCTACGGCCGCGAGGTCGCCTCGGCGATGATCCCCGTCGAGGCTGACGGCGACGAACTTCCGCCGGGCCCGCTCGAGTCCGTCTCCGGGCTCGTCTCACATCCCGAAACGAACCGTTCGAGTCGGGACTATCTCGCAACCTACGTCAACGGCCGGGCCGTGACTGCCGATGCCGTCCGCGAGGGAATTATGGGTGCCTACGGCACGCAACTTGGCGGCGACCGCTATCCCTTCGTGACGCTCTTTCTGTCGGTTCCCGGCGACGCGGTCGACGTGAACGTCCACCCGCGCAAGCGAGAGGTGCGCTTCGACGACGACGATGCGGTCCGCCGGCAAGTCGACGCTGCCGTGGAGTCGGCGCTGCTCGAGCACGGCCTGCTGCGCTCGCGTGCACCACGGGGCCGGTCAGCACCGAGCGAGGCGCGGGTCGAGCCCGGAGTCGAGACTGGGACGCCCGACTACGAGTCGGCGACGCTCGAGGAGAGCACTGGCGATGTGACACCGACCAGCGGCGCAGATGGTAACGAAAGCGATCCGGCAGCCACGGCCGACGACGGGACGGACGACGTGCCATCGACCGCTGACCCTGAGCCGGCGAGTACCGATACAGGCGTCGCCTCACGTGGGGGCGATGCCAGCACCGAGCGCACATTGCGGCCGACGGCGACCACGAGCGAACCGGACGAGTCGTCGACGACCGCGGCGGAGCCGAACACTGATCCAGCGCGCGGAACGGGCAGCGAGGCGACGGCCGATTCGACGGCGACGGCAGCCAGTTCGAGTCAGCCGGATTCGAATCCGAGTCACGGCTCGAGCAGCGAGCGCGACATCGGTTCTGGCGAAGAGCGCACGTTCAGTGCCGCCACCGAACAGCGGACGCTGACCGGCGACGCTGCGACGGGCGACGAAATCGAGTTCGACTCGCTGCCGTCATTGCGCATACTGGGCCAACTCCACGATACCTATCTGGTCTGTGAGACGCCCGCTGGACTCGTCTTAATCGACCAGCACGCCGCCGACGAACGGGTCAACTACGAGCGCCTGCAGGACGCGTTCGCCGACGATCCGACCGCACAGGCGCTCGCCGAACCCGTCGAACTCGAGTTGACCGCCGCGGAGGCGGAAGCCTTCACCCACTACCGCGAGGCGCTCTCGCGGCTTGGGTTCTATGCTGACCGAGTCGACGATCGAACGGTCGCGGTGACGACCGTCCCCGCGGTGCTCGAGGAGACGCTCGAGCCGGATCGACTGCGGGACGTGCTCACTGCCTTTGTCGACGGCGATGACGAGGCGGGGGCCGAGACGATCGATGCGCTGGCTGACCAGTTTCTCGGCGATCTGGCCTGCTATCCCTCGATCACGGGGAACACGTCGCTGACCGAGGGATCGGTGATCGACCTGCTCGAGGCGTTAGACGACTGTGAAAACCCCTATTCCTGTCCGCACGGGCGACCGGTACTCGTCGAGTTCGACGAAGCCGAGCTCGAAGCGCGGTTCGAGCGGGATTATCCAGGTCACGGCAGCTAGGTTCCTCGAGCTGTGCGGCAGGCCGTGCGCTCGTGTCGATAGAGCCAGATCGCACAGCAAAACGAGATCGCGCCGGCGGCGGTAGCAATAGCGAACGCGATCCGATAGCCAAGCGGCGTATAGACGCGCACGCCGCCGGTGAGGTCGCCGGTCCAGTAGGTATCGAGCGCCCAGCCCATCACCGTTGGCAAGATCGCAGCCCCAACGAACGCACCGAAGTTGACCGTCCCGGTCGAGATGCCGCTCGCGTTGCTGGGGTGGCGATCCTTCACGACAGCGTAGCCAAGCAAGAACGCGCCCTGCAGGAAGCCGGTCAGGAAAAAGACCGCGCCGACGACGACGAGCGGCGACGATCCAACGGCTGCGATCACGGCGAGACAGGCCGTAAAACAGCCGGCTCCGGCGACGATCAGTTCCATCCGGCGCTCGAGGCGGTCCGAGAGCCAGCCGATCGCCGGCGGCCCGGTCATGATCCCGACGCTGCCGAGCAAGGTAATCGTCGACGCCGTCGTGACGGAGACGTCGTACATCTGGACGACGTACGGGACGCCCCAGAGCCCGAAGAGGGTGAGATTCACGCCAGTTATACAGAAGAGCATGATCGAGACGACCCAGACCAACGGGTCGCAGAGTACGGCTGTGAGCGACGAGCGAAGCTGCGCGTTCGTGACCGTCTCCCGTTGGGGGACGCCCTCGAGCGGCTCGAATCCCGCCTTGGCTGGCGTGTCTCGGACGAGGGCGAACACAGCCACGGCGGCGACGAATCCAGCCACACCGACTGAGCCGATCGAGACTCGCCAGCCGACGGCACCGACGGCGATCGCAAGCGGGGTCGTCGCGAGGACGCCGCCGAACCCGGAGAGCGTAAACGTCAGGCCGCTCATCGTCGCGAACTCATCGGCGCGAAACCAGGTCGCACAGAATCGGAGAATACAGACGAAAATAACGCTGCCGCCGAGGCCGACGAGGCCGCGGGCGAGCACGGCCACGAGATACGAGTCGGCGATGGCGAATCCGATCGTGCCGACGCTCATCACCGCCGCGCCGATCGTCGCCGTACGCCGCGGGCCGACGTGGTCGGCCAGCAAGCCGGTTGGGATCTGCATCACAGCATACACCCAGAAGAAGACGGCGTGAAGCGTCCCCAACTGTGTGCCCGTCGTTTCGAACGCGGCCATGAGATTTGCTGCGAGTACCGCAGTCGAGAGCCGATTGGTGTTGACGAGCAGAAAGGCGATACCCATCGTCGCCCAGAGAACCCACCGCCACCGAACGGGATCACGCCAGCGTCGCATGTCCCACCCTCTCCATCCCGCAGTGCCGAAAAGATTCACCATCCGGATACTTCCAGACGAGCGCATCGGCGACCGCGGGACAAACGAGTTGGGTCGTATCCACAGGACCCGTAACCGACTCCGTCGTTCTGTCGTCTGTTTGTCAACTGTCGGAAGGATAGAAACCGTCAGTCCTCGCCATCCGGAACATATTATCAGCTAGTTTTGGTATTAGGTATCATATACGTTAGATATGTCTCGAGCGGCCAGCGAAATACAAATCGATAGATTCATCATTATTATTTTATTAAGTTCACAACGGAGGTGGAGTCAGTGACCGCGACTCCTGCATGCGAATTTCGTTTGTGTCATATATTACCGCGGCAAAGAATACCTATATTGTGTGTCACTATCAGACATGCTCGGTGGCGGTCTATGAGCCTAGCTAGCGCATCATACTACTGAAGTCTGTCACCATTTTTGTCCAAACATCATGCTTTATAACCCGGTATTCACTATGATGTTTTGATGCCTGCAAATACCAACACCGGAAACCCGGGTCCCCTTGGCCTGGCTGCGTTCAGCCTCACGACGATTTTGCTGAGCCTCGTTAATTCCGGACTCTTCGGTCTCGAACTCGAAATGGCGCTGATTCCGATGGCACTCGGCTTTGGCGGCTTTGTCCAGTTGCTCGTCGGGATGTTGGAGTACAACGAAGGCAACACCTTCGGACTGACCGCCTTTACCAGCTACGGTGCGTTCTGGATCTGGTTTGGCCTCCTCATCACGATGACTCACAACGGGATTCTCCCGTCGGTTGGCGCACAGGCGATCGGTGTGGTGCTCCTCGTCTGGGGGCTGTTCACCGTTGGAATGTGGATCAGCACGTTCAAGCTCAACTGGGCGCTCTGGAGCGTCTTCCTCGTGCTCTCGATCACGTTCTTCCTGCTCGCCTTCGGCGACATCCTCGGGATCGCGTCGCTGGTCACCCTCGGTGGCTACCTCGGACTCGTCACCGGCGCGGGTGCACTCTACATCAGCGTCGCGGAAGTGACCAACTGGAGCTTCGACGCCGAAGTCCTCCCGCTGGGCGGCCAGCCGCTCAAGTCGAAACCGACCAGCCAGGACTCGATGAGCGTCGCTGACGACTGATCGGCACCCACAGGTAGCTGACTGTCGTATCCAGTGCGCCCTCCACCAGACCGCCGCGCTGGGGACGATTCCTTTCTGCTGTCGACACACCGTCCAAAACACCCGAGTCGTCACTGTCGGTGTCCAACAGTATAGGATTCTCGAGCCCGTAGCACCGCCTATGACTTCCCCTCGCGTCCTCGACGGGGCGAGCGCCGGCGGCCAGTTTCTCCGGACCGCGCTCGCGCTGTCGGTCCTCGAGAACGAACCGGTTCGCCTCGAGAACGTCCGCGGTGATCGGCCGAATCCGGGACTGGCCCACCAGCATCTGGCGGCCCTCGAGACGATCGCCGACGTGTGTGACGCCGACGTGTCGGGCGACGAACTCGGTGCGGAGACGATCGAATTCGAGCCGATGCTCGAGCCGGCCGCTGATCGAACGGTCCGTGGCCGACTCGCAGGCGGCGAGTACACGGTCGACATCGGAACTGCGGGCAGCGCCACGCTGCTGTTCGATACCCTCCTGCCGCTCGCGACGATCCTCGAGTCGCCGCTGTCGGTGACCGTGACCGGGGGGACGGACGTAGCGTGGTCGCCGCCGCTGGATTACGTTCGGTACGTGAAACTGCCCCTGCTTCGCCGATTCGGCCTTGCGGCTGCCTGCGAGGTCGACCGCCGAGGGTTCTACCCCGCTGGCGGCGGCCGAGCGACGCTGCACCTCGCGCCCTCGACGCTCGAGCGAATCGAACTCGTCGATCGTGGCCCGATCGAGCGCCTCCGGATCTATTCGACCGAATCGGCATCGCTGGCCGACCGCGACGTGGCACACCGCCAAGCTGCGGGGGCGCTCGAGCGGCTGGCTCACGACGCCACACCCGACCTCGAAGAACGCTGCGAGACGACTGCTGAAAGCGCCTGTCCGGGCTCCGCGCTGGTGCTCCGAATCGATCACGGGACCGGCATCGCCGGCGTGTCGGCCCTCGGCGAGCGCGGCACGCCAGCCGAACGCGTCGGCGAAGACGCCGCCGACGCCGCGATCCGATTTCTCGAGGGGAGCGCCCCTGTCGACCGTCATATGGCCGACCAGTTGCTGGTCGTCCTCGCAGTCGCTGGCGGACGGGTTCGTATCCCGGCCGTCACCGATCACGTCGAGACCGGCTGTGCGCTGCTCGAAGATGTCGGGATCGACGTCGACCGTGAACCCGACGGTGAGACGACGGTCGTGTCGGTCACGTCGCCGCTGACCGAGAACCGGTAGCTCGAGACCGACTGCAGCTGTCTTCGGCTCTGGACACCCAATCCGCAGCCGGTCGCCAGCGGGCGATTCGGTGGTTCGTTCGTCGACTGACCGCCATAACTTATATCGGTGCCGTCCGTTGACAGAACTATGACCGGCGGACAGACTGCCGTTTGCGCCCTCGCGACCCGGGTGGTCACTCCGTGAGCGATATCGTTACGTTCGGCGAGACGATGCTCCGACTGTCGCCACCGGGCTCCGAGCGTCTCGAGAACGCCGACGAGCTCGAGGTTCGTGCCGGCGGTGCAGAGAGCAACGTCGCCATCGCGGCGAGTCGGCTGGGCGCGTCGGCGACCTGGCTGTCGAAGGTCCCCGAGACGCCGCTTGGCCGCCGCGTCGTCGGCGAACTCCAGGGCCACGGCATCGAGACAGACGTCGTCTGGAGCCACCACGGGCGACAAGGGACCTACTATCTCGAGCATGCAGGCGAGCCACGCGGGACGAACGTGATCTACGACCGGGAAAACACCGCCATCTCGACCGCGGAGGCACGCGAGTTCGACATCGACCTGATTCAGAACGCGCAGGTGTTCTTTACGACCGGGATCACGCCCGCACTCTCGACGACGCTTCGGGACACGACGCTAAACCTGCTCAAAGCAGCCCGCAAGGGCGGCACATCGGCCGCCTTCGATTTCAACTATCGGCGCAAGCTCTGGTCGCCCGACGAGGCCAGAGAGACGCTGACGAAACTGTTTCCGGGGATCGACATCCTCGTCATCGCCGCCCGCGACGCCCGCACCGTCCTCGGATTCGAAGGCGACCCGCGCCAGCTCGCGCACAAACTCGGCTCCCAGTACGACTTCACGACTGTCGTCGTCACTCGCGGCGAGGAGGGCGCGGTCGGCTGGCACGACAGCGTCGTCCACGATCATGCGGCCTACGAGACCGACACCGTCGATCCGATCGGCACCGGCGACGCCTTTACCGGCGCGTTCATCGCCCGCCGACTCGACGGCGACGACGTCCCGACCGCCCTCGAGTACGCCGCAGCGACGGCCGCGCTCAAGCGGACGATTCCCGGCGACGCAGCCCTCGTTACCGCCGACGAGGTCGACGCCGTCGTCAAAGACAGTAGCAAGGGTATCTCTCGGTAGTCCGGTTGCCCGAACGATCCATCCTGTTTGCAGCTGTTGGCTCCCGCTCGGATCGATTTCTCGCACACTGCGACGGTAAAGGATCGGTGGCAGTTGCCCGCCGCTTTTTACCGGCTGCCGTGATAGCCACCCCCGTGACTCGAGTCGTCCGGCAGGCGACGGTCGACGATATCTGGGCCGTCCACGAAATCGCACGCGAGAGCTGGCATGCCGTCTACGACGACGTCCTCGGCTCCGAAACAGTCGACGACGTCGTCGACGACTGGTATGCGATCGGTGATCTCGAGTCAGCGATGACCACCACCGAAAGCCGCGACGACGCCGCGTTTCTCGTCGCTGAGACGGCATCGAACGCCGCCTCTGCCCACGGGGCCGGCTGCCGAACAGCCCCCGAACTCGATGGCTTCGCGCACGTCGTTCCGTGGCCCGAGGACACCGCAGTCGCATTTCTCGCGTGCCTGTACGTCCGGCCCGCCGTCTGGAACGAGGGGACCGGCACGGTGTTGCTCGAGACCCTCGAGACGGGTCTCGCTCCTGGATTCGACCGCGTTCGGCTGCCCATCCTCACAGACAACGCGGTCGGGATCTCGTTTTCCGAATCGCGGGGCTTCGATCGCGTCGAGACGCGGTCGTCCGGGCTGGCGGCCGGGCTCGAAGAGCACGTCTACGAGAAGGAGTTGTGATGCGTCGTTACAGCGTCTTCTCTGCTTCTTCCTCATCGACGACCTCGATGCCGCGGTTGTTGACCGCCATCGGGTCGAGGCCGACTTCCTGAAGGAAGGTCTTGTACTCGCGTTCACACTGCTCGGCGTCTTTTTGCTTGTCGCTTGCGCGATCGCAGAGTTCGACGAGGTTCTCCGGCACGTCGTTTTGGTAGACGATCCAGTGGTTGATCAGGTCTGACAGCCGGCGGATGGGACTCGTGAAGTGGCCGTAGATCTCGAAGTTCAGCGCGTGGTGGCCGCCAAAGGGATCGTTCATGTAGCGGGCCCGGGGCATCACCTTCATCACGGCCCACTGGATCTTGTCGAGCTGGCGGCCGGGTGCCTCCTCGAGCGTCGCGTTGACCGCCTTTCGCGGGTCGTCCCAGGTGCTGCCGGGGATCGAGACGCCATCTAAGTCCTGAATCTCCTGGAGGGCTTCGGACCACTCGTCGGGGCTGGGCTGGGGATGAACCCGGTACATGGCCGAGACACCGCGATTCCACATGAGTTCGTGCGTGACGGCCTTGTTGGCCTTCAACATGCACTCCTCGATGATGGTGTGGGCGCGGTCGCGGCTCGGATTGAGGACGAGCGAACCGTCTTCCTTGCGCTGTTCGTGCATCCGGTCGGCGAGGTCGTAGACCAGTTTGTTCTCTTCGTGTAGGGGTGCGTCAGGGTCATCGAGGCGGTTCTCGGCTTGGGCGTAGGTGAGTCGCTCGTCGGACTCGATGACCGATTTGTAGATGTCGATGGTCTCGTAGGTCAGATTCTCCTTATCGAGGTGCATCTCGACAGTGTGGGCCAGTCGTTCCTCGTTTGGCACCAGCGAACAGACCGTTTCGGCGAGCACCGGCGGCAGCATATGGACCGTGTAGCCGGGCAGATAGACCGTGTTGCTGCGGTCGACGGCTTCGTCCCACATCGCTGTCTCGGGGGTGACGTAGTGGGTCACGTCGGCGATGTGCACCCAGAGGACGTACTCGTCGTCGCGTTCTTCGATCGACAGCGCGTCGTCGAAGTCCTGGGCGTCGATCGGGTCGGTAGTCCACGTCGTCAGCTCACGCAGGTCTTTTCGCTCCTCGATCTCGTCGCTGATCTCCTGTGTTACGCCTTCCGTCCGAGCCTCTGCCTCCTCGAGAACCTCCGGCGGGAACTCGTAGGGAATCTCGAACTTCTCGAACAATTCCTCGCGCTTGTTCTCGAGATGGCGCGCGAGATCCTCCGAGACCTCCACGGGGCCTTGGCCGTCGACCGTGCCGGCCTCGGCCTGTGCGTCGTCACTCATGGCGACGGCTACGGACGTGAAGGTGAAAGTCGTGTCGGGACGCGGGCCAGGCGTTCGACACCCCACGATAAGACGAATGCGGTGTTACCGCTCGTGTTCCTCGAGCGTGCCGTATCGCTCTTCGACAGCCGCGAGATACCGCGCGAGAAACGCTTCCTGGCTCTGCGTGTCGGCGTCGAGCTCGACTAACAGTGCCTCGAGTTCGGTGCGCGGATGGTGACACAGCTCGCGGTGACAGGGCTTACAGAGATACTCGAACGTCTTGTCCTCGCGATCCCAGCGATCGCCGTGCTTGTCGTACTCGCGGGCCTCATCGCGCGGTCGCTCGGTACCACAGGCGACGCACGTGACCGTTCTCACCCGGTTCCGAGAGGGCCACATACGCAGGCCAACGGCATGAGAGTACTTAGCGATTGGCACAGGTTACGGTCGCCGTGACGGTCAGGCCGGGCGAGCGACCGCGACCGGTGTCGCTGGCTGGTGGCCCAACGCTGGTCTGGCTCGGCACTGCTGGCAGGGGGCTCGGTCGCCGAGACAGGACGCGAATCTTATCTATTAAATGCGTACGGGCGGTAGCACGGGTATGCAGGTTAAATCACGACACCACCTCCGTAGCGACGCCGTCTCGGAACTCGAGACCGCGCTCGAGGAACACCTCGGCGTCTCGCCCGAGGGAGACACCTACGAACTCGTTGAGTTCGAGGACACCGACTGGGAGGTCGTCCTCATCGACGACGAACCACAAGTCGCATACTTCGACGAGGAACCGTTCCCGACGGTTCGTGGAGCCAACGCCTACGAGCCCGACAAGCGGCTGGTCACCGTCGACGCGGGGGCCGTTTCGTTCGTCAGCGACGGGGCAGACGTGATGCGGCCCGGGATCACGGCGGCCACCGACGATATCTCACCGGACGATCTGGTCGTCATTGCCGAGGAATCCCACGGGAAGGTGCTCGCGGTCGGCCGCGCCCGCGTCGACGGGGCGGATATGGTCGGCGACGAAGGGAAGGTCGTCGACTCGCTACACCACGTCGGCGACGAACTCTACGAGTTTACCGGCTAGTCAGACAGCCACTATCGATCGACCACCGGCTCGGGTCCCGTACAGAAACTGTTGCTCCGCCCCCAAATGTCTCTTCTACGACAGTAGTAAAAGACACTTGTCAATATATTCGGAATTTAGGTGTAAGTATGACTAGTAATACTAGTTCCTAGAAGACGTATGCCCACCGAACTTAAATATTGGTACGTGGTAGCACGGGCTAGAGATGATCGAACTGACAGTCGACGCCGTTCGCCTCCATTCGCCGCGGACGATCACCACCGGCACACCCATGTCCGAGGCAGCCACGTCTCTCCGACGTGCTGACGTGTCCGCACTCCCCGTTGTCGTTGACGGGTCGATCGTCGGCATCGTCACCCAATCGGATATCGTCGCCCTGGTCGCGGAAACGGACGACAGGCCGGCCGTTCGGATGGTTATGTCGTCACCAGTGACCACGATTTCGCCGACCGCGACGCTATCTGAAGCCGCCGAAACGATGCGAACTGCCGGCGTCAAACATCTCCCCGTCGTCGACGACGGCAACTACTGTGGCCTGCTTTCGGTCCGGACGCTTGCGCCGTACCTCTCGCGACACCGCCTCGAGATCAAGCCACACGACGAATCGATGCACATTGACTCGGCCGACAGTCACGAACTCACAGTGGGAGATTGAGACGGACCGCTGTCAGTCAGTTCCGGCGAAACCGCGCCCCATGGCCGGTGCATCGTTACAGCATACCGTATGAGCGCCTCGAGCAGCCAGAGATTCGTTCACGACATGTGAACGGTCACGTCTGACGTAAGAACTATGGACACAGCGACGGACTCTCTCGCCTATGGGATTGATGAGCAAAATTCTCGGTGGGAACCAGTCGCGAACTGTCGAGGACTACGCCGAACTGAATCTCGAAGACGTCTCTGCGAGTTCAGCCGAGGCAACAATGCAGGTACGCATCGCGGAAGTCGCTGGGCAAGCCGATGCGATCGATATCAAAGACGCCATCTACGACGGCGACATCGTCATCGCGGATATTACGCGCTTGCGAACCGAAGACAGCACCGTCGAACACATCGTCGACGAACTCCGACAGGTCGCCCAGGAGGTCGACGGCGACATCGTCCGGAAAGGCGACGACCAGATGATCATCACGCCGACCGATATCCGAATCAGTCGCGAAAAACTGTAGTCGCCGCCGAGACTGCCGATCAAGCAGGTTCAGACACGATCGGACACCGGCGATGCCATCCTGTCGGACGGGACGCTGAATTTTCATCCGGCGGGAATTGCCTGTGCTGATTATGCCATGTGCATCCGTTCGAGCCGATATGACGGGCTTTCGTGCAACGGTCGTGGTCAACGAGCCAATGGACTGTCCGCTCGCCGATGTCTCGGCGTCTGCCGGCGAACAGATCGATAGCGTCTCCCGATCGTCACAGCCAACAGCCAATGGGATGATCGTCGAGGAGTTCGGCGTCGCGGCGGACGCATCGATTGCCGGCGATCACGGCGTCGAAATGACGCCAGTCCAAGCCAACGATCGCGAAGCGATCTACCGATTCGAGCGTGACAGCAATACTAACTGTGCGTGTGAAATAATCGAACAGACTGGAACGCCGGTTTCGTCCGTCCGTGCTCAGAACGGCTCGTTGTACCTGTCCTTTCGGACGCTCGAGCTCGATACGATCACCGAAATCGTCGAGCAGTTGCGCGCGTCCTTCGATGGGATCATCGTCGAAGAACTCTCGCAGGATCACGGGGACGTCACCGCCGATCCGGTCGTCGTCGATCGAAATCAACTCACGACTCGTCAACGGGAGATCGTCGAGACCGCCCACGAGATGGGCTATTTCGAATATCCCAAGGGCGCGAACGCGACCGACGTTGCCGAAGACCTCGGCGTTGCACGGTCGACGTTTACCGAACACTTAGCGGCGGCCCAGACGAAGCTCATGGACGCCCTTCTCGAGGCAGAGCGGCCCCAGCAGTGACGGCGACACGCCAGTAACACTTTGACCGTCGACCGTTTGCTCACGATATGGACGTCATTCATACTGCGCTGTGGGTCTCGGACATCGAACGGACGCGTGAGTTCTACGTCGACACACTCGGTCTGACCGAAAACTGGTCGTTCACCAGTGACGACGGCGTCGAAAACGTCTACATCGGTGGCGACAACGCGGAGTTTCAGTTCAAGTACGATCCCGTGGGCAGTCCCGACATCGATTCGGGGACGATGGCACACGTCGCCGTCGGCGTCGAAAACACCGACGAAACCGTCGAGCGACTGGTCGAGCGCGTCGATCCGCCAATCCAGCGACCACCGACGACGATGGACGACCTCGGCCTCCGCGTCGCGTTCGTCGAGGATCCCGACGGCTACGTCGTCGAACTCGTCGAAGAACTCGAGTAAGACGGAGCCTGCTGGCGGTCGGCGGCGCTCGAGGGCGACTACTCGGACGTGTCGGCCGCAGCGGGGGCCGCGACCGACGGTGGCGTCCGGACGACATAGACGAGGAGCACGGCTGCGATCGCCACGACAGCGGCCAAAAACAGCCAGCCAGTTCGATACCCGACGGTGTCGGCGAGCGAGCCGAACGCGGGCGGCGCGACGAGCGCCCCACTTGTGAGCGCGAGCTGGCCGCCCGCGGTCGCACCGCCCATCTCGTCGGCCCGGACGAGCGTCGCCATGACGGAGTAGTAGACGCCGGTGTACCCGAGGACGAAAAAGCCGAGGGCGGAAAACGCGATCGCGGCACCGCGTTCGGCCGTCGTCGCCGCGACCACGACGAACATAGCCGCACTGCCGAGCGACTGGGCGATGAGCACCAGTCCGATCCTGACGCGTGGCTCGCCGGGCAGCACGTCGCTCAGCCAGCCGGTCAGCACGCGGCCGACGCTGCCAAACAGCTGAACGAGCGCGAGTATGACGCCGCCGAAGGCGACGGACGCCCCGATCGATTCCTCGACGTACAGGATCGTGTACCCGGTGGTGGTAAACAGTGCTGCGCCAAGAAAGAAGCCAGCAGCCGTCAACGCGACGTACGATCGGTTCGAAAGCAGCGCCCGAAAGTCGGGATACCCGTCCGCACTGCCACTGCTATCGCTCGAGTAGGTCAGAGAGAAGCCGACGGCGACGACGGAACCGACACCAGCGGCGACGAGAAACCCGACCTGCCAGAACAGGACACCGGCGAGGCCGGTGATCAGGAGCGCGCTACTACCGCTGCCGCCGGTGACGCCGACTTGCTTGATGCCCATCGCGAGGTTCTGGTGGTTCGGGTCGACGGTGTCGAAGACAGCCTTGTTCGTGCCGGGCATCGCAGTTCCGTACATCGATCCCAGAACGAACACCGCTGCAAGCAACAGCGCGTACGTCGGCGCACCAGCGACCAGTACCGCCCCCGCTGCGAGCCCGAAGAGACCGAATGTCAGCGTCACCCGTTCGCCAAACCGGTCCGTCAGCGCGCCGAGTGGCATCAAGAAGACGGCGTAGCCGAGGGTGAGCGTGGTGACGACGAGTCCAACCGAAAACCGGGAGAGTCCGAATGCGTCCCGGAAAAACGGCGTTGCAGCGAACACGGTGTAATAACAGATACTCGCGGCGATCTGCCACGTCGTAACGAGTACCACCGTCTGCCAGTCTGATCGGTCCATCAGCCGGTGATGCTTGGCAAACGGGTTCAAAAAACGTACTGCTCTCGAGGGCCTGCCGGCGGCGACAGCGCTCGCGTCTCACTCGCGGTTACTGACGACCGATCCGAATCGCTTATTCGAAGTCCGAAAGCGTCGGCCGCTCGAGGTCGCCCGGGAACGCGTCGACCGAGACCTGCGTCTGGTCGCCGGATTCCATGTCCTTGATCGTCACCTCGTCGTTTTCGAGGTCCTGTTCGCCGGCGATGACGACGGTCTCGGCGTTGATCGAATCCGCGTAGTTCAGTTGCGCACCGAAGGAGCGACCGGCGACGTCGGTCTCGACGACGTGGCCACGGTTGCGAAGGTCGCGAACGATTCGAGCCGCTTCAGCCCGCGTGTCGCCAATCTGGAGGACGTAGTAGTCGGTCGTCACTTCCTCCTCGGGCCAGACGCCGGCCCGCTGGAGCAACAGCGACAACGTCGCGTGGCCGGGTGCGACGCCGACTGCGGGCGTCGGCTGGCCGCCGAAGCTCTCGATCAGGTCGTCGTAGCGGCCGCCGCCGAAGATCGACCGGGAGACCTCGCCCGTGGAGTCGAAACACTCGAAGACGACGCCAGTATAGTAGTCCAGCCCGCGAGCGGTCTCGAGCGAGATCGTACAGTACTCGCGTGCGCCGAAGTCTTCGGCAGCGTCGAGGACGTTCTGGAGGTTCTCGACAGCAGCGGTCACGCGCTCGGTGTCGGCGAAGGCCTTGACGGCCTCGAGGTCCCCTTCGGCGATGAGGTCGGCGAACTCGGCGGCCTGGTCGGCCGAGAGCCCGGCATCGATCAACAGGTCGTGGTACTCGACCTGGGAGATCTTGTCGGACTTGTCGACCGCGCGGATCGCCGCCTCGGTGTCGATGTCGACGTCGTAGCTCTCGAGGACGCCCCCGAGAATGTCGCGATGGGAGATGCGGAACTCGAAGTGCTCGCCGGTGAGCCCGAGGCCGGTCATCGCGTCGGCAGCCCACGCGAGGATCTCGGCGTCGGCTTCGGGTTCCGAGGAGCCAAAGATGTCGACGTTAGTCTGGTAGAACTCCCGATAGCGGCCCTGTTGGACCTGCTCGTAGCGCCAGAACGGTCGCGTCGAGACCCACTTGATCGGCTTCGACAGTTCCTGTTGTTTCGCGACGACCATCCGGGCGACTGTCGGCGTCAGTTCCGGCGTCAGCGTGACGTGGCGGCCGCTTTGGTCCTCGAAAGAGTAGAGTTCGTCGACGATCTCGTCGCCACTCTTGTCCGTCCACATCTCGGCACGCTCTACGGCCGGCGTCCCGATCTCGCGGAAGCCGTACTCGCGGGCCGTCTCCTCTAATACGTCGGTCGTCGCCCGCCGTGACGACATCTCGCCGGGATAGAAGTCACGAAATCCCTTGATCCGGTCGTACATGACCACTCGTTGGGCGACGACGACCTTCTATTCTTTCGTTCGGCGACGGCTGGTGACCGTCACCGAACGTTCGTCACGGACGTCTGATCGTGATCGGGGAAGTACTCCGCGATCGCTTCCGGGGCCTCTTCGGCGGCGATGAGTGCCCGGAGTTCGGCCTCGTAATCGGCCCTGTCGATCTCCTCGCTGGGGCCGGCGGTCACGTCCAGTCGTGTTTCGACCAACCGATCGACGGCGGACCGGCCGAACCCTGACAGCGGCGCGATATAGTCGATATCGTGGCGGTCCTCTAAGCTCTGGGCCTGGGCCCGCGAGACCGTCGGGACGCGGTCGTCGCGGCGGGTGCCGTCAGCGATCGCATCGAACTCCCGGGCCGCGAGTCGCTCGAGGGCGTGTTCATGGACCAGTTGAATACCGTTGCGAGGAAAGCCATCCTCGCGGATCAGATCGACGGCCTCGTGGGCGACGTCGGGATCGCACTCGAGTCGGTCGAACGGGAAGCCGACCGTCTCGGCCGTCTCGTGGGCGTGTTTCCAGTCGTCGCTGATACCGAAATGTGCGGTCACGAGCGTCACGTCGTAGAACTCCTCGAGCAAGAGCGCCGCGAGCGTCGAATCCTTGCCGCCGCTGTAGAGCAATCCGAGCTCCATCACCGGCGCTGGATGTCGAAGCTCTTGGAGTCGGGTTGCAGCTCTTTCAGGAGCTGTTTCATCTTGTCGTCGTCGATTTTCCCCTGAATGCGGCCGCTGCGGGCGAGGGTGACGACCTGTCGTTCGACTTGCTCGCCGAACTGGGGTTTGCTCATCTTGACCGTGTTGAGCCGCTTGCGGGCGTCGTCGGTCAGATACTGTCGGAGCAGGGCGTTCTTCTGGGCTTCAGCCTGTTGCTGGGCCGCTTCTTGGGCCTCGTCTCCCTGACCGCCCTCGGCGCGGTCCTGCAGCTGCTCCATTTTTTTCTGTCGGAGCTCCTCGAGTCGTTCGTCGTCGGGTGAGCCACTCATAGCTGTGATTCACTTGTTTCGCAGGCGGGAAAATGATTACGGACGCCAGAGAGCGATGGCTCTCGGCGGTGAAACCGGCACGAAAACGATCCCGGGAATTACGCGTAGCGCTCGAGTTCCGGACGGTCGAGGTCTTCGAGGACTGCACCGGCGGTGTCGTCGAGCAGGCTCTGTCCGTCGGCCGTAACGCGACGGCCCTCACCTTCGGCGGTCTCGACGAGGTCTTCCTCCTCGAGCTGCTGGAGGATGGTCCGAATCAGGTTCTTCGAGCCATCGGCACGTTTGTCGGGGGCGACCTGATAGCGGTTGGAGCCGTCTTTCGCGCCGCCGTACTCCGTCGAGAGTCGTTCGACGCCGACGGGACCGCGGTCGGCGACCTTGCGCAGCAGGCTTGCAGCGCGAGTTGCCCAGAAGTCCTCCTGTTCGGGTGGGAGTTCATTGTCGACGCCGGTCTTGGCGAACTTGGCCCAGTCCGGTTCCTCGAGTCGATCCGCGAGATCGTCGGCGAGCGCCTCGATGAGGTCGTCCGCCGGAACGTCGTACATCGTAGCCATTGGCGTGTGGTTCCCGTCGGCGGCATTTAAGAGCATCGTATCTCGGCAGCGCCGCGTCGGCCCGGACCGTTTTTCGCGCTCGAGTCGAAACGGGAGGTATGGACGAACGAGCCGCTCTGGCGCTGCTCGATGGGGAACTCGAGGCTGCCGGGGACGATGCCGCCGTCGTCGACGGACTGGTCGTCACGACGGATATGCTCCACGAGCGGACGGACTTTCCGAATGGAACGACACGCTACACGGCCGGCTGGCGCGCTGTCGGCGCGTCCGTATCGGATGTCGCCGCAATGGGTGCCAAGCCGACTGCTGCGGTTGCTGCCTACGCCGCCCCCGAGTTCGACCGTGACGAACTGCTCGCGTTCGTCCGCGGCGCGAGCGACGTCTGCGAACTGGTTGGCACCGAGTATGTCGGTGGCGACTTAGACGGTCACGACGAGTTCACCGTTTCGACGACCGTGATCGGCCGTACCGACGATCCCGTTCGGAGACGCGGCGCACAGCCCGGCGACGTCGTCTGCGTGACCGGCACGCTCGGTCGGAGCGCGGCTGCACTCGAGTTCTTCGATCGTGCGATCGATGACGACGATGCCTTCCTCGAGCGGGCGAACGACCTGTTTCGGTTTCCGCCGCGGATTGCCGCTGGCCGAGCGCTCGCCCCCCACGCGACCGCGATGATGGACTCGAGCGACGGGCTCGCTCGCTCGCTCCACCAGCTCGCCGAAGCCAGCGACTGTGGGTTTGCGATCGAGGCCGATCGGCTCCCGATCGACAACGCCGTTTACGACGTCACGGACGATGAAGACGAGGCGCTCGAGCTCGCGACGACCTTCGGCGAGGACTTCGAACTCGTCGCGACGCTTCCCGAAGCTGCACTGTCAGCGGTCCGAGCGGCGACTGACGTCCCGCTGTCGGTGATCGGCTCGGTCCGCGAAGCCGACGACGGCCTCACCATGGATGGCGAACCGCTCGCGGATCGCGGCTACACGCACGGCTGAGTTAGCCGATGATCATGACCGGCACCGGCATGAAACAGAGCAATCCGAGTCCGAACGTGACGGTCCCAAGGACGAATCGCCCCCGACCGAGTCGCTCATCTTGAACCGGCGTGGCCGGTCCCTTCGAGGCGAGAAACGCCGTCAACAACCCCCAGAGGATCCAGACGAACACCGTGTTCACGCTGTAGCCGTCGACGTAGTAGAGGTACGCGGCGAGCGCGAACAGCACGCCCGGAACCAGCGCCGCGATCGTCTCCTGGAACTCGCCGGCCATCGCCCGGAGGATATGACCACCGTCGAGTTGGCCCACTGGAATGAGGTTGAGGAAGGTGACGAACATCCCGACCCACGCGCCAATGACGACCGGATTCACCCCGGTCGCCGGATCGTTCCGGTACAGCGGCTGGTCGAACCCCGCCGCGAGTAACTCGAGCAAGGGCGGATAGCCGAGTTCGATCCGGATCGAATTGGGATCCTGGACGACCGCTTCGGGGACAGTCACGGGCGGCAGATGCAGGCCGATCACCGTCACGACGAGCGTCGCGATGAGTCCGGCCAGCGGCCCGGCAACGCCGATGTCGAACAGCGCTTTCCGGTCGGGCATCCTGCCTTTCAGCGTGATGACTGCCCCCATCGTCCCGATCAGCGTCGGGACCGGGATGAAATACGGCAGCGAGGCGTTGACCTGATGATAGCGGCTCATGACGTAGTGGCCCATCTCGTGGATGCCGAGCACGCCCAGAATCGCTGCGGTAAACGGCCAGGCCTGCCAGATCACGGTCGGGTCAGCGACCGGATCGAGCTGATACCAGAACGAGCCCGCAAACAGCGTCGAACACACCGTTAACAGGAGCAACACGATGTTCGTCCACGGAATCCCGTCGACGCCGAGGGTCGTCGGCTCGGCGACGAGCGCGTACTCGCCGTGGCGACGCTCGAGCGTCGCATCGTAACCGCGCTCACGAAACGCCGGCCAGAGTTCCCGCATCACCCGCTCGGGGTGGGCCAATGGATCACCGTAGTAGACGAGCTGTCCATCCTCGCGGCGAACCTCGTAGACTGCAAACACTGACTCGATTCGGTCGATCGGCGGCCCATCCTCGAGCGAGTGAGTCCCTCGCCCTGCCGTGTCGAATCCGGGCCGGTCGACGTCGTCCATCATATGTGGTTCATTCTCGCCGAGTATAAATCGACTGCCGTCGGCAGGGGTCTCCGTTTCCCTGAAGCGGGTTTGATACGGCTGCTGTCAGTCAGTGCCGGTGGGACCGCAGGATAGTCGCGGGTGCATCGGGAACCTGTGACTCGCAAGCGGTCACAGCCCATGACCACGACGAACACGGCCGCGAGACGCATGTCTCGCTCACACCGAGGGAAATGGAGAACGAGCGGGGGCAGTCAATCGAGCGGTCCGATCTCACCAGCCAAATGCGTGTTAGGCGGGTGCGACGCGCCACGTCGTCGCACTCGTGTACGACCACTTCTCGATCTCGAGGTCGGCAACGGAGCCGGAGAGCTTGGCCATCAGCGCGCCGATCTCTTTGGGCGACATGCCGACGTCGTCTGCGATGAACTTACCTTTGAAGTACAGCTCACCGTCGTCTTCGGCACGTTCGCGTAGATAGCGTTTCAGGCGGCTTTCCTTGCTTTCCGTGGAGGGGTGGGCAGTCGTACTCATCGACGTTCACTCCTTGTGGCCGATAGCTGTTATAAAGGAAGGATGATTCGCGACGTTTCGATTGTGTTCAGTTATCTGGGGGGTAAGCGGCGTTTCAGACTTCGATAAAGAACGATTAATAAACGGACGAGAGAGCTCGAGACATTTTAAAACAGCTGCTAATATATTATCTCGGTTGTTACGATCACGAGTTAGACACTGTTCCCCTTTCGATACTGTTTCGATATTTCAGCCACTTCGATAAACGAACATAACAGTCAGGATCGTTCGTGGACCCAGAACTCGTCCTCGACGGTGACCTCCTTTTTGAACAGCGGCACCTCGTCTTTCAGACGGTTGATCCCGTCTTCGACGGTCCGGAACGCCTCCTCTCGGTGGCCGGCCAGCACCACCACGAAGACGATGTCTTCGCCGTCCTCGACGACCCCCGTCCGATGATAGAGTTCGACGTCGAAGATGCCGTCTCGCGCCTCGAGGTCGGTTGCGAGGGCAGCCATCCGTTCGTCGGCGACGCCGTCGTACTTCTCGAACTCGAGATACTGTGTGCGCGCGTCGTCGGCGCTGTCTTTCGCACGGACCCGTCCGGTGAACGTCGCGATCGCCCCGGCCCGGTCGGCTCGCGGCGATCGTTTGATCCGCGTCACCAGCGACTCGAGGGTCTCGTGGGGCTCGGCCGACTCGAGGGCTGTCACGAGGGCATCGAATTCGAGGTCGCCGGGCCCGTCGACGCTCGCGATCGTCTTGTCGTCGGTCTCGTCGGCAGCGCTGGCCGATCCGACGACGACCGAGGGGTACCGCAGCGCAGACACACCGACGACGACGGCGTAGTCACAGTCGGTCGCGAGGCTATCGAGTGCGTCACCGACGGACATCCCCGTTCCCGAGGCGGTCCAGTCGCCGTCGACGCCGAGGTCGTAGGTCACGTCGCCACCGACCGTGGTGATGTCCTCGTCGAACGTGAGCGATTCGCGTGCATGGGTTCCGTCAGCGATCGTCGCATCGTATCTGACGACGCCGACCCGCCCGCGTTCGGAGAGCCGATCGACGATCCGATCGACGACCGCCTCGAGCGTGTCGTGGTTGGCTCCCGCCTCCCGGACACCGAGTACGTGCATGTCCGAGACATGGTCGGCTCAGGGTTTGTAGCTATCGCCGGTCGCGGGAGCCGGCAGTCGATGGCGAGTGTGAGATCTTTGCACACAGCGCCCGTCAATACGGCTATGGTCCTTCGAATCGGCTTTACGGGCGACGTCATGCTCGGACGGGTCGTCGACGATCGCCAGCGTCGCCGCTCCGTCGACGCGGTGTGGGGATCGACCCTCGAGCGCCTACGCAGCCTTGACGGGCTGGTGATCAACCTCGAGTGTTGTCTCTCGACGCGCGGCCAGCAGTGGCAACGCACCTACCGGCCGTTTCACTTCCGGGCCGACCCCGACTGGGCGATTCCCGCACTCGAGCACGCCGGGGTCGACGTCTGTACACTGGCGAACAACCACATCCTCGACTACGAGGAAGTAGCGTTGCGAGATACCTTCGCGGCGCTCGACGACGCCGGCATCGCGCGTGCCGGTGCCGGCGAGACGATCGACGAGGCCCTCGAACCGGCAGTTCGAACGATCAGCGGTTCGAACGCGGACAGCGACGACACGCTCGAGGTCGCCGTGATCTCGCTGACCGATAACACGCCGGAGTACGCCGCCAGTGAGGATTCGCCGGGAACGGCCTGGATCGATATTGCTGTTGACGACACGGAGACGCGACAGCGCGTGGCAGCGGCCCTCGAGCGCGCACGCGAGACGAATCCGGATCTGGTCGTCGCCTCGCTACATTGGGGGCCGAACATGGTCACGACGCCGCCCGACTCGTTCCGCGAGTTCGGCCGCTGGCTGGTCGAAGAAGGCGTCGACGTCGTGCACGGCCACAGCGCCCACGTCTTCCAGGCGATCGAGGTTCACGAAGGGTGTCCAATCATCTACGATGCCGGGGATTTCGTCGACGATTACCGGGTCGACCCCGAGTTGCGAAACGACCGGAGCTTCCTATTCGTCCTCTCGGTGACTGCCGACGGCGACCCGGTCGAGCTCCGATTGCACCCGACCGAGATCGACGACTGTGCGGTCCACGAGGCGAGTTCGGGGACGGCCGAGTGGTCCCGTAACCGGATGCGGAACCTCTCGGAACCGTTCGAGACCTCCTTCGACCGGGACGGCGACGCACTCGTCCTCTCGCTCGAGGCGTAGCTGGCTTGGATCGGCGAGACGGGCTCGATACCGATTCGCGGCTCGAGGGGTGTGTCACCATGCCGTCCGGGCAGTTGGCAACCCTTAAGATAGCAACTCCGCTACACCGGGGTAGTATGAAAGTGGTCGTCTCTATCGGCGGAAGCGTCCTCGTGCCCGAACCCGGCGCAGACCGGGTGGCCGAGCACGCGGCCGTCATCGAAGACCTCATCGACGAGGGCTGTCGAATCGGTGCCGTCATCGGGGGTGGCGGTGTCGCTCGTGAATACATCTCTGCTGCACGGAATCTCGGGGCCAACGAGATCGAACTCGACCAGCTCGGGATCGATGTCACTCGACTCAACGCCCGGCTGCTCATCGCTGCGCTGAGCGAGGAGTCCGTGACCGCGCCCGCGCTGGATTACGAGGAGGCAAGCGAAGCACTCCGCAGAGACGATATCTGCGTCATGGGCGGTGTCGCGCCGGCCCAGACCACCGACGCCGTCGGGGCCGCGCTGGCGGAGTATATCGACGCCGACCTGCTCGTCTACGCGACGAGCGTTCCCGGCGTCTACAGCGCCGACCCGAACGAAGACGACGACGCAACGAAGTACGACGAACTCTCCGCGACGGAACTGGTCGACGCCATCGCCGGCCTCGAGATGAACGCCGGAGCCTCCGCGCCCGTCGACCTGCTGGCGGCGAAGATCATCCAGCGCTCGGGGATGCGGACGATCGTCCTCGATGGAACGGACCCCGACCGGATCGCCCGCGCGGTCCGACACGGCGAACACGGCGGCACTGACATCGTCCCCGAGGGTGTCGGTGCGGAACCGACCTACTGGGCAAGCGACGAGCAATGAGCGACGACGGCGACGCAGACGACACGCCGGAGTCGGAGGCGATCAGCCCCTACACGCTCCAGCGTGAGGAAGCCAGCGAGACGCGGCATGCGTTCTGGGCCGACACCGTTGCGGATCGAATCGAAGCGCGCGAACCGGACGAGCCGATCGTCATCAAAGGCGGCATCTCGCCCTCGGGCGTGCCCCATCTGGGCAACGTCAACGAGATCATGCGCGGTTACTACGTCGCCGAAGTCCTTCGCGACCGCGGCTACGAGGTCCGACAGGTCTTCACCGCCGACGACCGCGATCCACTCCGAGGGCTGCCCCGGACGCTCTGTGACTTAGAGGGCAACCTCGTCGATCTCGGCGAGGTCGACGCCGGCGCACTCGGCCGAAATCTTGGCGCACCCTACACCGACATTCCGGACCCATTCGGCTGCTGTGACTCCTATGGCGACCACTTCTCGACCATTATCCAGAACAGCGCCGACGCCGTCGACGTGCCGATCGAGCTGGTCTCGAACACCGAACTCTACGAATCCGGCGACTTAGAGGACATCACCCGCTTCGTCCTCGAGCATCAGGATCGCGCCCGCGAAGTCCTCGCACAGTACCAGGACAAAGTCGACGAGGACTACGTTCCCTTCAACCCGATCTGCGAGGAGTGTGGCAAGATCACGGAGACGGTGACGAGCGTCGACGCCGACGCCGGAACCGTCGACTACCGCTGTACCGACATGGACGCCGGCGATCAGACGATCGACGGCTGTGGCCACGAGGGCACGGCGACGCTGCGTGAGGGCAAACTCCCCTGGCGCTTCGAGTGGCCCGCCCAGTGGCAACTGTTCGGCGTCGACTTCGAGCCCTTCGGCAAGGACCACGCCGAGGGCTCCTGGCCCAGCGGCCAGGACGTCGCGCGGAACGTCTTCGAGATTCAGCCACCAGTGCCGATGGTCTACGAGTGGTTCACCCTCGAGGGCGAGCCCTTCTCCTCCTCTGCGGGCAACGTCATCCTCGTCTCGGACGTGCTCGAACTCTTAGAGCCCGAAGTCCTGCGCTATTTCTTCGCGAAGGACCCCTCGAAAGCGCGGGACTTCAGCATCGAACGGCTCGATCAGCTCGTCGACGAGTTCGACCGGCTCGAGGCGATCTACTTCGGGGAGATCGACGCCGACGAAGACGAGCAGGCCTTCGCCGAACGCGTCTATCCGTTCGTGGTCGAGGAGCCACGCGAAGAACGCATTCGACTGCCCTACACCTTCGCGGCGGTGCTCGGGATGACCGACGATCCCGATCTTCGCGAAGAGATCGCCCGCCGCGAGGGCCACATTCCCGACGATCCGCCCGAGTGGGCCGTCGAGGGTGCCCTAAAGCGCGTCGAGCGGGCCCGCAACTGGGCGCGCCGAACTGGCAACGAGTTCGATTACGAACTCAAGCGCAGCGAGATTCCGGCCCACGACTTCGGTGCGGACACCGAAGCCGCACTCGCGGAACTAGCCGACTTTATTGAGGAGGGCCACGAGCCCGACGAGATTCAGGGCGAGATCTACGAGACCGCGAAACGCAACGACGTCGATGTCGGCGACTTCTTCGGGGCTGGCTACCGGCTGTTCTTCGACGAAGACCAGGGACCGAAACTCGGCCCCTTCCTCGCGAAAGTCGACCAGGAATTCGTCGTCGACCGGCTCCGGCGCGAACGCTGAGCCGGTCCCGGACGACAAACCAACAATTAGTGACAGGCAACTGACTTGCAGCAGCCGGCCCAACGGGCGGTCGTCTGCGCTCGAGACGTGATTCGAGAGGGGTACCAGTCTCGGTTCCGACCAATGGGATAGACAAAAGCCATTTGAGACTGCCGGCCCGAATCACTACCAATGGATCACGGTTTCCCCGCTGTCGTCTCACCCCCCGAGATCTACGGATCGGAGGTGCTGACGTGGGTTCTGGTCGGCCTCCTCCTCTACTGGGTCGCAGTCCTCAGCCTGCGAAATGGCGGCTATTTGCCCGACTACATCGGTACACAGGGGCCGATTCTCACGTTCCACACCAAACGCGGCCGTGCCCTGCTCGACCGGCTCGCACAGCCAAAGCGGTTCTGGCGTGCGTGGTCGAATCTCGGCGTTGGCATTGCGATCGTCGTGATGGTGAGCATGTTCGTGTTCCTCATCCGTGCGGCGATGGTCACGCTCTCGTCGCCACAGGTGTCGTCATCGGCAGTCCGACAGCCACGCAACGTCCTCGTGATCCCCGGCGTCAACGACTTCCTGCCGCTTGCGGCCACACCGGGCATCGTCTTCGGGCTGCTCGTCGGGCTCGTCGTCCACGAGGGTGGCCACGGGCTGCTCTGTCGCGTCGAGGACATCGACATCGACTCCATGGGTGTTGCGATGCTCGCCATCCTCCCCGTCGGTGCGTTCGTCGAACCCGATCAAGAGAGCAGCAAGGCGGCCTCCCGTGGCGGCCAGACGCGGATGTTCGCCGCCGGCGTCACGAACAACTTCGCGATCACGATCCTCGCCTTTGCGCTCCTCTTTGGTCCGGTTGCTGGCTCGATCGCCATCGCACCGGGCGCTGCCGTCGGCGGCGTCGCGGACAGTTCCCCTGCTGCCGACGCCGGGATCGAACCCAACGACCGCATCACGGCGATCAACGGCACCGCAGTCGAGAGCAACGGCGACCTTGCGAACCGACTCGAGGCCACCAACGGCGAGCAGGTGCGTGTCGAACTCAACGGCGAGGAGACGGTCCCCGTTGACCGCGCGCTGCTCGTGACCGCGGCGACCGACGACGGGCCGACAGGACTGTCCGCTGGCGATAAGGTCCGGGCGGTCGATGGGCAGTCGGTCGCGACTGAACGCGGCTTCACCGACGCTGTCGGCGACAACGAGCGCGTCACGCTGACGATCGAACCCGAAAACAGCGGGGAGCGCACTGAACGTGAGGTAACGATCGGTGCTGCAGTTTCGATCGTCGACGACGAGCCACTCGAGTCTCAGACTGGGCCGACCGACGAGACGTTCGTCATCACCCACTTCGATGGCGAACGGGTGCACGACTACGGGAGCCTCGCCGGGCTGCTCGAGGACACCGAGCCGGGCCAGGAGGTCACCGTCGAGGGCTATTTCGGCGATGAGCGTGGGACCTACACTGTCACCCTTGACGAGCATCCGCGCACCGACAGCGGGTTCCTCGGCATTCAGCCCCAGCCGGGAACGTCCGGCATCTCGATGAGCGATATCGGCGTCCAGCTCTACCCCGCAGGCGAATATCTCGGCCTGCTCGGTGGCGACAGCGAGACGCGGTTCGGCCCGGTTGCCGACACCTTCCTCGGTAAGATCGGCGTGGCACTGTTGCTGCCCGTTATCGGCGTCAGCGGCGTGCTTCCCTTCAACTTCGCCGGCTTCACCGGTGGGATTCAGAACTTCTACGAGGTCCAGGGCGCACTCGGCGCGTTCGGCGACGGAGGCATCTTCCTGCTGGCGAACCTGTTGTTCTGGACCGGCTGGATCAACGTCCAGCTCGGCTTTTTCAACTGCATCCCGGCGTTCCCGCTCGACGGCGGGCACATCCTCCGGACGAGCACCGAAGCGATCGTCTCGCGGCTCCCGATCAACGCCACCCGTGGCATGGTCCGCGTGGTGACGACCACGATCGGCGTGACGATGCTCGTCAGCTTCCTCATGTTGCTGTTCGGGCCGCAACTGCTCGCGGGCTGAACCCGGAGCTGGGGCGGTCAGCCGACGAAACAGCCGATAACGCGCAGTGTGCGCGACCGCTCACAGACAGGAGGATCATCACACGATATTGGGGAGAAACCCGGCCCTTCTTAGCGTCGCCGTCCTAACCCGCGTCTATGGAACGACGGCAACCACCACAGACCGAAGAGGGCTGGTACGTCCTGCACGACTTCCGGTCGATCGACTGGGACGCCTGGCGAGACGCGCCCGAGCGACGGCGCGAACGGGCGATCGAGGAGGGTATGGAGTATCTCACGTCCTGTGAACACGTCGACGACGCCGACGAGGGCGAGTCGGCAACGTTCGCGGTGCTCGGCCACAAGGCCGACCTGCTCGTCTTGCACCTGCGGCCGACGCTCGCCGACATCGACACGCTCGAGCGCCGGTTCGAACACACCGCCCTCGCCGAGTTCACCGAGCGGACCGACTCCTATCTCTCGGTGACGGAAGTCTCGGGCTATATGTCCCAGGACTACTTCGAGGAGGGCGAAACCGCCGACACCGGGATCGCAAACTACATCGAGTCCCGGCTCAAGCCAGAGCTGCCGGACAGCGACTTCCTCTGTTTCTACCCGATGGACAAGCGCCGCGGGCCCGACCACAACTGGTACGAGCTGCCCTTCGACGAGCGCGCGGACTACCTCTCGAACCACGGCGAGATCGGCAAGGACTACGCCGGTCGCGTCACACAGATCATCGCCGGCAGCATCGGTTTCGACGACTTCGAGTGGGGGATCACCCTCTTTGGCGACGACCCGACCGACGTCAAGGAACTGCTCTACGAGATGCGCTTCGATCCCTCGAGTTCCCGCTTCGCCGAGTTCGGACAGTTCTTCTCGGCCCGCCGGATGGATCCCACCGATCTGGATGCCTATCTCGCGGGCGAGCCGGTGCCACAGGAAGACGATGCACACGGCGGCCACCCCCATGCGAGCAGCGACACCGAAGGCCACCACCACGGCGAGTCGGGCGGCCACCATGGCGGCTCCGGCGGCTCACACGGCGACGACGAGGACGTCCGCAGCGAACTCAAGGAGCAGGGCGTCTACGCGGGCCAACCACACGGCGAAGACGTCCACGCGGTCGTGCTCTACTCCGAGGCCAACGCCGATGAGCTCTCCGACGAAGTCGACGGGCTGCGCCAGAACTTCGACCACTACGACACGCACGTGAAGACGGCCGTCTACGAGGCACGGGACGAAGACAGCGAGACCGCAGTCGTCAGCCTCTGGGACACCGAACGCGCTGCGAACACGGCTGCCGGCTTCCTCGCGGACCTCCCTGATATCGTCCGGCAGGCGGGCGACGACGAGGACGACTCGTGGGGCACGATGGGGATGTTCTACACGGTCAAGCCGGAGCATCGCAGCGACTTCACCGGCGTGTTCGATGACGCCGCCGACATGCTCGCCGACATGGACGGCCACCGAAAGACCGACCTGCTGGTCAACCGCGAGGACGAAAACGACATGTTCATCGCCAGCCGCTGGGACTCTCGCGAGGACGCCATGGAGTTCTTCCGCAGCGACGCCTTCTCGGAGACCGTCGAGTTCGGTCGCGACGTCCTCGCCGACCGGCCGCGACACGTCTTCCTCGCCTGAACACTGGGCGCTTTTTCCGACCGGCTCGAGATCGAGACTCGAGCTTAAATCGCGCCTGCGTCCGACGACTCGTCGTAGAAGAAGTACGCGGCGACCCCGGCTAACCCGAACGCGAGCGTCACGAACGGCCACTTGCCGGCCTCGGTCTCAGTCAGGCGCGCGTGGCCGGTCACGAACAGTGCGAGCCCGACGTGGGCAACGAGCGTTGCAACGACAAACGCCTGTGGGTCCATGACTCGAGGGTTCGACGCAGCGATCAAAGCCGTTACGAAGAGGACAGCATCCAATTCCTCACAAGGTATTGATTTCAGATAGAGACGAATGAATCAACTGATCAGTGTCTCTGCGAACGTATCGCAGAATTGTCTCCCAGTTGGAGCACATGTTTTGGGAGGCGTGCGAGATACACAGCGCAAGTGCAACACGAACTGACGGGTGAATAGCGGGGTCCGTGAACGCTCACTACAGGGACAGGAGGTCCATTGAGAATTTAGAAACACTCAGCAATCTACTACCAACATCACATCATGAAATCATTCTCGAGTCGTGTCACTGTATTATATGGAATGCTGGAGTGGATGCGTGTGAGTCGGCCGCAACTGCTGCTGTGGGCCACTCAGAGAGGCACGAGCCATGCGTAACGAGTCAAATGACACGACACCAGAATCGGACTTCGAACCGCTTCGGGCAACGCGTCGAACCGCGCTTCGCGGGGCAGGTCTCGCCGGAATACTCGCGCTAGCCAGTGGCAGTGCCACTGCCAGCCAAAACTCCTCGGAGGCGAACACCCAGCAGACGGACCAGCAGTCGTCAGCAGCTGACGAGTCGATCCCAGTGACGTGGGAGAACTACCCACGCGCCAACTGTCATGCTTCGTTCCAGGCAACCGTCGACGAGGGCGGGTTCGGACAGCTCTATAATTTCAGAAATATAACTCCAGTCAGCGAGCAGTTGGACGTCGAGCCAAATCGTGACACGGTCTACTCACTCGGGGTGTTCGATTTGACCGAACCAGTCTCTATCACGCTCCCAGACAGTGGTGACCGCTACCAGTCAATGAGTGTCCAGAACGAGGATCAATACGTGAAGATATTCGCCACCGACGCCGGCGAGTACACGATCACACAAGATATGGTTGGGACTCGGTATGCTGGCGTCCTGATCCGCATGTTTGTTGACCCGAACGATCCGACTGATCTGGACCAGGTCCGGCAACTCCAAGACGAGATCAGCGTCGAACAAGCATCGTCTGGCTCGTTCGAGATCCCCAACTGGGATCAGCAATCGTTCAAACAGCTCGACGAGGCGATGACAACGGTTTTTAGAACGCTCGAAGACTTCTCGGGCGCGTATGGTGACGTCGACCAGGTCGACCCGGTGAAATTCTTCGTCGCCAGCCCGTCGGGGTGGACCGGCCCCCCGCAGCCATCGGAAGCGCTGTTCCTCCAACGGATTCCAACCCAGAACGACGGCACAACGCCATACACCCTCACCGTTGGCGATGTCCCGGTCGACGCGTTCTGGTCGGTCACCGTCTACAACAGTGATCTCTTCCTCGAGGAGAACGAGTTCGACGCGTATTCGGTCAACAACGTGACCGCAGAACCAAACGACGACGGCAGCGTCACGATCCACTTCGGTGGCGACCCCGACCAGCCGAACTTCATCTACACGCCAGAAGGATGGCACTATATCATCCGGCTCTACCAACCGCGCGAACCAATCATCGACGGAAGTTATCAGTTCCCCGAAGCCCAGCCGGTCGAGTGAGGGAACCGCACGGATATCGGTCTTGAGGCTTCAGGCGACTGAATCGTCGCGATATCAAACGTCGACTCGTCTTCCATCTTCAACCGACGAGCGTACTGCACTGGATTCACACCGAATACAGCGGCCTGTGGCCGAGAGCCGTCCGACCCAACGGAAGCACACGCTCTTCCGAGCAGCGAGGGACCAACAGTCGGCGCTTTACGCCGACGACGTCGCGGACGCGAGCGTCCGCTCAACGAGGGATAACGAGCAAGCGGGCCGACGACCGACCCGTAGGGGAGAGGAGTGCTTTTGATCAACACTAAGCGGGAGCGTCGCTCCCGCGAGGTCCGAGAGAGCTTTGCTCTCTCAAGATTTCACCGAGGGGCGTCGCGAGCGAGACGCTACGCGCTCGCTCGCGACAGACCGCAGTGTAAAAGGGTGTTAGAAGTCGTGGTCGCCGTCGTCTTCGACTTTCCGCTTCATCGAGTCGCGGCGAGACTTGGCGTCGCGGCCGGTCGCCTCGAGCAGGAAGTCGTTTTTGGCGTCGACGGCATCGGCGGCGGCCTCGAGTTCGTCGGGGCCGAGTTCGGTGGGGTCGCGTTCGTGGAACTCGACGCCGAGTTTGTCCTTCTTGCCGGAGTACTCGACGGCACCGACGACGATCTTCTCGAAGACAGGGTTGGCAGGCTCCTCGATGCAGAAGAGCTCGCTGCCCTTGTACTCCTGGGTGCCCGTGATCGGACCGAAGTAGTCCTCGACGGTCGACTCCAGATCCGGAATTCGCTCCTCGAGATATTCACCGCGGCGCATCTTGTACTCCTTCATGGGTTGGGAGAAACACGGCGGAGCGTTTACCTCTTTTCATAGCCGACGTTTCGGTCTCCTGACCGATCACTGCTACTGAACGCGCTTGTCGGGCTACGGGGGTGCGTATTCGACCACCGGCTGGGTGGGTCGTCGACCGATCGGCCGGCCAGCAGCGGTGTAAGTGAACGGACGACCACAACTGGTGGGTGACGGCTACTGATGCTCGCGTTCACTGAGATAGCCTTTGCGACAGTCAGGACAGATGTCGCCGGCGCGCAGCGAGGTGCGGTCGCCGCTGGCGACGTAGTCACACCGCGGACAGTAGAACTCGGTCGGAACGTCATCTGCGGTGTCATTTTCGCGTTCGGTCGGCGTCGGAACCGAGTCGGCCCACTCGATACCGCTCGCCGACTCGGACGAGGCGTCGTTGGTCGCGTCGTCAGTCGCGTCGGTCGGGGGCGCTGCGGTCACTGACCGAGCGTCGTTTCTGGTATCTGCTGGCACGTCGTTGTCAATCACGACCGCGTCGTCGTCGGTCGAGGGCGGGTCGGATGCCACGTCTTCGGTGTCAGTCTCAGTGTCGGTGTCATCATCGGGCCATGCCGTCGGGGAGGAGTCGGCACCGACCGGTGGACCGACGTCGCTCGAGTCGGGCCACTCACCGTGTTCGCGGTCCCGTTCGGGGGCATGATCGTCGTCCTCGAGGATCTCGCCGTCATCGACGACGGGGTCGCCGTTTTCGTCGGTCGGGAGATCGATATCGTCGGTGGCCGTGGTCTCCGCGGCGGCAGTCACCGTGTCCGAGTCAGTGGCTGTGCTTTCAGCGGTCGACTCGGTGGTGTCGTCGATACCATCGACATCGGTCTCGGAACCGGATTCGTCGGCGTCGATGAACTCCGCATCCGACTCGATGGCAGGTTCGTCAGCGTCAACGAACGCAGCGTCCCCTCCGGAATCGGGTTCGTCGGCGTCGATGAACTCCGCATCCGTCTCAGTGACGGATTCGTCAGTATCGATGACCGCGGCGTCCGTTTCGGACGTGAGTTCGTCAGTAGCGTCTGGCTCGAGGGGCGGTTCAGTTGGCTCGGGATCGTGATCGTTGGGGAGTGAGTCGGCATCTGTTCCGGCGGCAAGGCTGGTCACCTCAGTGTTCTCGCTGATGACGTTGCGCTCGCCACAGCGGGAACACTCTTCGAATTCCTGGACGGTGACGACGACCTCACTGCCCCGTTCTTCGCGCTCGTGTTCGACTTCGGTGTCGCCGAAGTCGTGTCCGAGCAGCGAACATCGCAGGACCATTGTCCAATCGTACCGATCCAGTCCATAAAAAACGTACTGCCTGTATGTCTGCTATTCGTGAAAGTAATTCGAACTGTCTTGCGGTTCCAGCCTGTCGAAAAGCGCAACGGTGTCCGTTCAGGTCCGATCCCAATACTGTGATTGAGTATCGTGAATCGAGCCGATCGCCACGTCGTCAGAACGACAAACGTCAAATCCCGGGTCGTCGAATGGGAACATGGATGAGAGCAAAGCGGGAGTACCGGAACCGAGAGGGGACGGAGGTGGCGATACTCGATGCCTTGGTCGATCGCGCCGATGACGGCATGACCGTCTTCGAACTCCGGGCGGCCGTCGAGGTCGACATCGATGAACTCGAGCAGGCCCTGTCGATGCTCAAAGAAGACGATCTGATCGTCGTCGAGTCGAACTCAGAGACGGTGATCAAGCCCGCTGACCGCGTCGTCCCCGACGAGCCGGCCGACGAGGACGACGAGCAATCGATCGGCGAGTGGCTGCGCGATCGGATGCCTTTTTGAATCGAAACGCCTGATACGCGCAGCGCCCAGAGGGTATCCATGAGCGTCATCGAGTCCATCCACGAAGATCTCGGGGCCACGTTCGGCGAGCGCGCAGACCAGCGGATCGTCGAACACTACGGGCGACCGGAGCGCACGCATCGGGCGGTTCGCAACGGCGTCGGCTTACTCGAGTTGGCTTACGGCGTACTCGTCGTCGAGGGTGACGACCGTCTCGAGTACGTCGACAACGTGGTGTCGAACCGCGTTCCAGCAGAAGACGGACAGGGGTGTTACGCGCTCGTGCTCGATCCACAGGGCGGGATCGAGGTCGAACTCTACATTTACAATGCGGGCGAGCGACTCCTCTTGTTTACCCAGCCCGAGACCGCCGAGGGGCTGGCCGAGGAGTGGTCTGAGAAGGTGTTCATCCAGGACGTCGAGATTCGCGTTGCAACCGACGAGTACGCGATTTTCGGAATTCACGGCCCACAGGCCACCGAGAAGATCGCAAGTGTCCTCAACGGTGCCGGTTCGCCCGAGCAGCGCTACTCGTTCGTCCGCGGGACGATGGGTGACGAAGGCGTTACCGTCATCCGCACCGACGCGCTCACCGGCGAGGAGAGCTACGAGGTGGTCTGTGCCGCCGATGACGCCGAGGCCGTCTACGACACGCTGCTCAATCAGGGGCTGAACGCCGCCCCCTTCGGTTACCGGACCTTCGAGAGTCTCGCACTTGAGGCCGGCTCGCCACTGTTTCACACTGAACTCGAGGGAACGCTCCCGAACGTTCTCGGCCTGCAAAGCGCCTTGGACTTCGAGAAGGGCTGTTACGTCGGTCAGGAGGTCGTCTCCCGCGTTGAGAACCGCGGACAGCCCAGCCGCCAACTCGTCGGGTTGACCCTCGAAGGCGAGGCGGTCCCCGAGTCCGGCGCGGCCATCTTCGACGGTGACGCGTCGGTCGGCGAGATCACCCGCGCGGGCGAGAGTCCAATGTGCGAGGCGGTTCTCGCGCTCGCGCTCGTCGACTACGGCCTCGAGAGCGACGAACTCACGGTCCGGGTTGGCGGCGATGAAGTTGCTGCGACCCGCACGGAACTCCCGTTCGTCGACGGTTCAGACCGGTCGGATCGGCTGCCAGTGTATGAGTAATCGGGTGGGGCGGAGCTAACCCGCGTTCGGAACCACTGTTATATAGGCCGCACTCGAGTGACAATCCATGGCAGGAGACGGCCGCGAGCGCGACCTTCTCGAGCGGGCACCGGACGATCGGATACAGGTGCTCGACGCCGACGGGACCGTCGTCGCACCCGAACTAGAACCGGAGCTCGAGCCGGAGACGTTACGCTCGATGTACCGGGATATGCGGTTTTCTCGGCGGTTCGACGAGCGGATGATCAGCCTCCAGCGGCAGGGCCGGCTGGGAACGTACTCCTCGCTGGCCGGCCAGGAGGGGTCTCAGATCGGGTCGACGTACGCGCTGGCCGACGACGACACCATCTCCTTTCAGTACCGCGAACACGGCGCGCTTGCGGCGCGGGGGATGCCGTGGGAATATCTGCTCTACTGGATGGGCCACGAGGACGGCAACGCCGCGCTGGCCGAAATCGATGTCTTCCCGCTGAATATCTCGATCGCCGGACATCTGCCTCACATAGTGGGCTGGTCGTGGGCGGCAAAACTAGACGGTGACGAGCGCGTCGGCGTCGCTCACTTCGGCGATGGCTCGACCTCAGAGGGAGACTTCCACGAGGCGATGAATTTCGCAGGGGTGTTCGACACGCCGACCGTCTTCGTCTGTCACAACAACCAGTGGGCCATCTCGGTCCCGCGCGAGAACCAGACCGCGAGCGCGACCATCGCGCAGAAAGCCCACGCCTACGGTTTTGCGGGCGTCCAGGTCGATGGCATGGATCCGCTCGCGACCTACGTCGTGACGGCGGCCGCGCGGGAAAAAGCACTCGAGCCAGCCGGCGACCAGTCCCGACCGACGCTGATCGAGGCCGTCCAGTACCGCTACGGCGCGCATACGACGGCGGACGACCCCAGCGTCTACCGGGACGACGAAGAGGTCCAGCGATGGCGCGAGCGGGACCCGATCGATCGGTTCGAGACATACCTGCGAAACAAGGGCGTCATCGACGACGAGCGGATCGACGCGATCGAGTCCGAGATCGAGGAGACGCTGGCGTCGCTGATCGAGCGCGCCGAAGGCATCGATGAAGATCCCAGCGAGATGTTCGAGTACACCTACGCGGAGCCGACGCCACGGCTCGAGGCCCAACACGAGTCTCTCGAGACGTTGCGCGAAACCCACGGCGACGACGCATTACTCGAGGACGAGTAAACTCGCAATCGATCGGATAAAGTCCGCAATGGGACAGGCAAACGGCTACCCGGTCATCGCATCGAAGTGCAGTCGAGATGCAACTCGAGCAGTCGTCTCGGGAGACGACGGGAAACTGGAGCGGCACGGTGCCGAGCGCGATCGACGTGCGGGTGCTCGGGTTGGTCGTCGTGACGGCCGCCCTCGCCGCGTCGATTAACGTCCCCTATGGCGGCCTGGCGATGGCAGCCGTCGCGTTCGCACTGCTTTCGGGCGGCGGCATCGCCCTCCATCTGCTCGGTGAACGAAAGCTCCGCCGCCTCACCGACGACCTCGTTGAGCGGTGGGTCGCTGCCGGTGGAGAAATCGAAGCCGTCACTCGATCGTCGGCCGGGATGGAGACGGCGTGGCACGTTCACACGCCCGGTGGTGAGATCGTCATCGGCGGGGTCGCACTGGTGCCGATCACCCAGCTGTCCGTCGAGTGGCAGGGCATCGGCGATACGATGGCCGCCGGCGAGGCTGAAGCAAACATCGATCGTCTCGCCGAGAGCCTCTACCGGGAGATCTTCGAACTCGGCTCAGCGACCCAGCACGCCTGATACGGTCTGCTGTCACTGGTTCCCGTCGCAACCGCAGCACGGTCGCGGTTGCGCCGGAACTGACTGACAGCGGTCCGTATGAGACCGATCACTCGAACAGTTCTTCGTGGCGCTTGGCCAGATCCGTGTACTCGCCCGAGGAGTACTCCTCGAGGATCGCCTCGGCGTCGATCCCCGTTTTCTCGAGTGGCGTAATCTCGGCCGGCACGCCACGGACGAACGACTCCGGCGGAATATCGTAGCCGTCTGGGACGACGGTGCCTGCGGCGACGATGCTGCCGCTGCCGATCGTGACGTCGGAGTTAGTCGTCGCGTTGAACCCGACCAGCGCCCGATCCTCGACGGTCGTCTCGTTGAGAATGGCCCCGTGGCCCACCATGACCTGCTCCCCGAGCTGGGAGGCGTGAATCGTCGCGTTATCGCCGACGTGCGTTTCACGGCCGATGCGGACGGGACCGACGTCACCGCGAAGCACGACACCGGGCCAGACGCTCGCGTCGGCACCGATGTCGACATCACCAACGAGCGTCGCCTCTCGGCTTACCTGTGCTGTCTCATCGATCGTCGGTTGAGTCCCCTCGAACGCGTAGGTTCGCCTGTCAACCATGTCCGCGTGCTCAACGATCAGACATATAATACTGAAGTGTGTTAGATGTGACAATCACGCCGCGGCTACATTCGCGGGTGCCGAAACGATGATTTGATCGACTGTGCGTGCCCACGCGGCGGCTCGAGCCGGGTGTGTCGACAGAGCGAGCTTACGATTCGATCTTGTCGACGATCTCACGCGCCTCTTCTTTCGCTGTGTCCTCATCGACGTGTTTGTCGATCAGAACGCCCGTGACCTCCCAGTCGTCTTCACCCTCGAGTCTTCCCGTGCGGACCTCACTGCCTGCCGAGACCGACCGCGCCGGTTGCTCCGTCCAGTCTGGAGTCCGAATCTCCTCGTATCGATCGAGATCGCGAAACCGGACGTGGATGTAGTCGTCTTCCGTCTCGACTTTATTGATATCAGGGGTGTTAGCCATACGCGGTCGTCAGACGGCCACACCGCTACGCTTCGACCTTGAACGTGCGCGTCGGGTGTGCAATGCCTGGCCGTCGCTCCAACAGCTGCCCGGGAAACGTCGCCAGTGGTGCTATCCGGTGGATCTCGCGCCCGCGTGGGAGCACGCTCGAGGGCCACGACACGACCGATTAGCGACTGACCGACCGCAATATAAAAGAACCGACGCTATGGGAACAGCAGGAACCGGGTTAGAACGTTTCGAGGTAGCGGTCGAGTTCCCACTCGGAGACGTCGATGAGGTATTCCTCGAACTCCTGGCGTTTGGCCTCGATGAACTTGGAGGCGACGTGATCGCCGAGCGCGCTGTACATCGCTTCGTCTTCCTCTAAGGCGTCGACGGCCTCGCCGAGGTTGGCCGGCAGCGTATCGATGCCGTACTCCTCGCGTTTCTGTTCGTCGAAGTCGTAGATGTTCTCGCGAACCGGGTCGGGACACTCGAGTCCCTGCTCGATGCCGTCGAGACCGGCGTGGATCATGACCGCAAGCGCGAGGTAGGGGTTACACGACGGGTCGGGCGAGCGCAGTTCGATGCGCGACGCGGCGGGCGTGCGTGCGGCAGGTCGGCGGATCAGTGCCGAGCGGTTGCGGTCGGACCACGCGACGTAGACGGGAGCTTCGTAGCCCGGCACCAGTCGCTTGTAGCTGTTGACAGTGGGGTTTGCGATCGCCGTGATCGCAGGTGCGTGCTCTAAGATCCCGGCGGTGAAGGCGTGGGCCTCCTCGCTCAGGTTGAACTCGTCGTCGTCGTCGTGGAAGGCGTTCTCGCCGTCCTCGGTGAACAACGAGATGTGCGTGTGCATCCCCGAGCCGTTGATCTTCGGGATGGGCTTGGGCATGAACGTCGCGTGCAGATCGTGCTGGGCGGCGATTGCACGGACGACCGTGCGGAAGGTACCGACGTTGTCGGCCGTCGTCAGGGCGTCGTCGTAGGTGAAGTTGATCTCGTGTTGGCCTTCAGCGACCTCGTGGTGGCTGGCTTCGACCTCGAAGCCCATGCTCTCGAGGCCGTAGATGATGTCACGGCGAACGTCGGAGGCGAGGTCTTTCGGCGCGAGGTCGAAGTAGCCGCCGGCGTCGTTGGTCTTGGTCGTCGCGCGGCCCTCTTCGTCTTCTTCGAACAGGAAGAATTCCGGCTCGGGTGCGGCGTTGACCGTATAGCCCATCTCGTTGGCGCGGTCGAGCGCGTTCTTGAGGACGCGACGCGGGTCACCCTCGAAGGGTTCGCTGGTATAGGTGTCGTAGACGTCACAGATCATTCGGGCGGCAGCGCTGCCCTCTTTCTTGCGCCACGGCAGAATCGCAAACGTCTCTGGGTCGGGCTTGAGCCGCATGTCCGATTCCTGAATGCGCACGAAGCCTTCGATAGAAGAACCGTCGAAATAGATCCCCTCTTCAAAGGCCTTCTCGGCCTGACGGGCTGGGACGGAGACGTTCTTGACCGTTCCGAGAATGTCGGTAAACTGCAGTCGGAGGAAGTCAACGTCTTTTTCCTCGATCTCGTCCAGCACCGCCTGTTCTGTTTCTGTGAGGTTTCCGCTTGTCATCTTTCTCGTCGTCGTATTCTCGTAACCCGCTTACTAAAACACTACTGTTCCGAGCAAATCTTCTCTCTCCCGTCCCAAACTGCATATTCGTAAAGTTCTAAAGGCTTCAATGAGTGAGTCGATGTGATGACGTACGAAAATCTCGATGCAAAACTAGTGAATGCACTTCTCGGCGACGGTCGGGCGAGCCTGCGCAGCCTCGCCGAGGAGCTCGACGTCTCCGTGACGACCGTCTCGAATCACCTCTCCGATCTCGAGGAAGAGGGTGTCATCGAGGGCTATACCCCCCGCGTCGATTACGACGCGGTTGGCTACGACGTAACCGCCGTCATCCAGCTGCAAGTCGAGGGGAATGCCCTGCCTGACGTCACCGACACGCTACGCGACCACCGCCAGATGACCAGCGTCTACGAGGTCACCGGCGACTACGACGTGATCGCCATCGGCAAGTTCGAAAACACTGACGGCATGAACGACCAGATCAAAGAACTGCTGACCGACCCCGATATCAAAGCCTCGAACACCAGCGTCGTGTTGAACGCCGTTTCCGAGAACGAACAGTTCGAGCTCGAGGTCGACGAGGAAGCGGCCTAATTCGGAGGGACACCGGAGGGGGAAGTGAGCAGCCGAAAACACTCCTGAACGCGAAAAGAAACTGAAATTCTCGACGAGGTCGATGTGTGCAGCGGTATCGACTGCTGTTTTAAGTGTATCTGTGCCGGGCGGGTCAGTACGACGCCACTGTTCTTTCGGATTGCAAACGGCGTGTTCCGAAGCCGAAGCGTTGACTATCTCACCGCCGATACGGGTGGACAGGATGGACGATAGTTCCGACACGCAATCTACAACTCCTCCACGGACACGCCCACCGCTTCCGGCCGAGAACATGATGGTCACTGACACGTACCGACGCGAAGACGAGGTCTGGTTCGTCGTGACCAGTATGTCGACGCCGCTGGTCGAATTTCACGTCCACGAAGGCGTCATCGAACCGATCGAAGGATAACGCCGTACTGATCGAGGGGGCCTGCCTTGGTGGGGCCATCGAACGGGAACCCACTTTTCAACCCGAGACGCTTCCGACTGCGGTCGCGTCGACTCGTCACCACTGAAAATAATCCCGCACATGTATTGCGGGGATTGAGAGTTCACCCACGCTGATAAGCAAGTAATATTACTAATAATTATATTTTTGTGCGTAGTAATGGTGGGCATGCCTTGCCGGACGCGGCTGACGACCAGTATCGGACGACGAGTACTGACACGGAGGTCCTACAATGGCACAGATACAAGCAATGGAAATCCCAGAATCGATCCGCGAAGAGCTTGAATCGACTGAAAACGTAACTGGAACGGCGTTCGGGCTGAAACAGACTCGAGACGAGGGAATAACGGATACAGAAGCGATCGTGGTCTACGTCGACGAGAAACGGCCGGAAGAGGAACTGGCCGACGAGGAGATCCTCCCCGAGGAACTCGAAATCGACGACGAGACCTATAAAGTCGACGTCCAGGAATCAGGCGACGTGAAGATGCTCGAGCAGGCGCTGCGGCCGGCAGAACCACCGATGGAGATCGCCGAAGCGGAGCCGGAACTCGAGGCGATCCCGTCGAGTCTCTCTCGAAAAGAAAAGTGGCGACCAGCGCCGGCCGGCGTCTCCGTGGGCCACCCGAACGTGACTGCGGGGACACTCGGAACGCCACCGTTGCGGACGACAGACGGACGCACGGTTTTCCTCACAAACTCGCACGTGGCCGCAGACAGCGGGGACGCAAGTCAGGGCGACGACGTGTATCAGCCCGGCACGTACGATGGCGGCGGGGCAAACGATATCATCGGGACCCTGGTCGACTTCAGCGAAATCTCGACGAGCGAGGACAACACCACCGATAGCGCGCTCGTCGAGGTCCGCCCGGATCACCTCCAATCGGATATCTTCGAAGTCGAGTCGGACCTGCGAGCGTTCACCGACGCGGAGCTCGGACAACGGCACACGAAAAGTGGTCGAACGACCTCGGTGACTGCCGGGAAATGCACTGCACGAAACGCCACGTTCAACGTGGGGTCCAAACACGGCACCGCCAAATTCGTCGGGCTCGACGTCTTCGAGCCGATCGCATCCGGCGGAGACAGCGGGAGCCTCATTGGTCTCGAGCGGGCCGACGGCTTCTACGGCACGAGCCTCCTGTTTGCCGGAAGTAGCAGTCTGACGCTCGGAATCCCGATGGACACCGTCCAGCAGTTCCACGGGCAGCTCGAGCCGATGACCGGCCGAGAACTGGTCGACCCGGACGACCTCCGGATTACGGGGACCACGTTCTCGATGACGCTCAAGGGCGGACAGACGATCGCCCGATGGAGTGGCCCCTGGAACGACCGCTACAACGTCGACTTCGATGCGATCCCGACCACGACGGACGGATGGGTAAGCAGTTCGGTCGAGTCGGTGTACAAAACGAACAGCGGGATCTATTATCGAATCCGCATGGAGAACAAGCGGTCCAATTCACCGGTCGACTGTGACGTCAAATACGTCGTCAGACGGTAGTGAGTACACAATGGAAATAACGATCACGACCCACGACTCGGAACCCGTCGACGTCGTCACCGAGACAGCCGAATCGGAACGTCACCATGCTGACAGCCAGCCGCCGGAGGAGTCACCTGCGGAAACCGTCGTGTCTCCGCCCGAGCGATATCAACCCCAGCAGCTGACGATCGCCGTCGAGTCCAACCTCCCCACCGAAGAGGGGACCGATGTTGCCGGTCCGCCACCTGCATTCGGCCCGCCTGGTTCGTGGTAGGCCAGCCACGCGGATCGATGAGGGATCAGCCCTCGATGAATCACACCCGGTAAATACTCTTCCGGGGCTGCATTTTATTTGTCGATAATTGGATGCAAACCGGAGTCAATCGTTCGAGAAATCGTCCGATTCGTCGACGTACCGACTGGCGGAAAAATCGGGGTCCGTCGTGTTTCAGCGAGCGAATCAGCGCTGAAACGCGTTGTTCGGCACCTGAAAAGTGCCGATCGACGTTTCGCGGTCCGTTCGTCTATGGGTGCGTGGGCAAGCCCTCGCTTACATCATGCCGCCCATGCCGCCGCCCATACCGCCCATGCCGCCGGCACCGGGTGCGCCTTCTTCGTCGTCGCCCTTGTCGGTCGACAGGTCACCGGCGGAGATGATGTCGTCGATTTTGAGCACGAGGTTGGCCGCTTCGGCAGCGGAGGTGACGGCCTGTTCCTTGGCGTGGGCCGGTTCGACGACGCCAGCTTCGAAGGTGTCCTCGACATCGCCCGAGAAGACGTTCAGGCCGGCCGTAATCTGACCGTCGTCGTGGGCCGCACGAAGGTCGACCAGCGTGTCGATCGAGTCGAGCCCGGCGTTCCCGGCGAGGACGCGCGGGACGAGCTCAAGCGAGTCGGCGAACGCTTCGACGGCGAGTTGCTCGCGACCGGAGACCGAGTCAGCGTAGTCACGGAGTCGCGAGGCGAGTTCGACTTCGATCGCACCGCCGCCCGCGAGGACGCGGCCGTCGGAGACGGTCTGCGCGACGACGTCGAGCGCGTCGTTGACGCCGCGCTCGAGTTCGTCGACGACGTGGTCGGTCGAACCACGCAGCAGGAGGGTGACGCCGTGGGCGTCCTCGCCTTCGACGTAGAACAGTTCGTCCTCGTCGTCGCGGGTCACGTCACCGAAGCCGAGGTCGTCCTCCTCGGCGCTCTCGAGGTCGGAGACGATGTTCGCCTCGACGACTTCCTTGAGGAACTCGAGGTCGGACTTCTTGGCGCGGCGGACTGCGAGGATGCCTTCCTTGGCGAGGTAGTGCTGTGCGAGGTCGTCGATGCCCTTCTGGCAGAAGACGACGTCAGCACCGAGATCGGCGATCGTGTCAACCTTCTCCTGAAGCTGTTTCTCCTCGCGGTCGAGGAACTGCTGGAGCTGGTCGGGGTCCGTAACGGAGACCTCGGTGTCGATGTCGGTTTCCTCGACCTCGATGGCCTCGTTGAGCAGCAGGATGTCGGCGTCTTCGGCCGACGTGGGCATGTTGTCGTGGACAGGGTCTTTGTCCACGATGCCGCCCTCGAGCAGATCGGACTCGCCGGCACCGCGGCCGGTCTGGGTCTCGATATTGAGGAACTCGAGGTCGACGACGTTCTCGCCGTCCTCGCTCTCGACGGTGACCTGGCGGACGGCCTCGACGATGAGTTCGGCGAGATACTCCTTGTTGACCTCGGTGCCCTTGCCGGTCATCGAGGTTTCGGCGGTCTTGCGGAGGACCTCCTCGTCGCTGGTGTCGATGTCGGTTGCGATGTCGTCGATCTCCTCACGGGCCTGCTCGCTGGCGAGGTGGAAGCCCTTGATGATCGCCGTCGGGTGGATGTCCTGCTCGAGCAGGTCCTCGGCGTTCTTGAGGAGTTCACCGGCAATCGCGACGGCCGTCGTGGTGCCGTCGCCGGCTTCGTCTTCCTGCGTTTCGGCGACTTCGATGATCATCTCGGCCGTCGGGTTGTCGATGTCCATCTCCTTGAGGATGGTGACGCCGTCGTTGGTGATCGTCACCGATCCCATGGAGTCGACGAGCATCTTGTCCATCCCTTTCGGGCCGAGTGTCGAACGGACTGCTTCAGCGACCGCACGGGCGGCGCTGATGTTGTAATCCTGCGCGTCCTTGTCCTTGACGCGCTGGGAGTCCTCGCTCATTACGATCATCGGCTGACCCTGCTGCATTCGCTGACTCATAGTCGGTCGAGTGATTGATTGTGATTCTATATAAGCATTTCCCTATTCTCTCACACTCCGATCGCAGCCTGTTCGGTCGTTGATCGAGGAAAACCGTGGCAGTGCGGGACGATGTCGACGGTTTTGCTCGGCTGAAGTCGGTCGTTACTCGTTCCCAATCGGTCAGTGACAGAGTGTTTTTATTAGGTCACTCGAGCGCCAGCCACGACGCGTGTGGGTCCGCCATCACGAGTAAGATAGACAACTCGAACTCGAGTTAATACAGCGGAAGCGTTATAGCGGTAGTCACGTATTACTCTACGAGCAATGGACGAGCCCTCCTCGTTCGCCGAATCGTTCGACGATCCTCGGATCACCGCCCAGTTCTGCCGCCGACTTCCCGACACGACCGGCGACCTCGTGTTGATCGGCGTCGTCCACGACCATCCCGCCAGCGTCGCCCGTGTCGAGCGCGTCTTGGAACACGTCGACCCGACGACGCTCGCACTCGAGTTGCCGCCGATCGCGCTACCACTGTACCGCGTGTACGGCCGCACGGGCGATGCTGACGAGTCGACAGCGTCGACGCCGCCACGGTTCGGTGGTGAAATGAGTGCAGCGATCCGCGCTGCGCCCGACGCCGAAGCCGTCGGCATCGACGCCCCGAACTGGTCGTTTCTTCGCCGGCTCGTCACGCGACTGGTCGCCGACCGTGTCTCGCCCGCGACGGCGCGAGGTGTCCTCTCAAGTGTCGGTAACGCGACCCGTGATGCACTCACCTATCGGATCGCCGCGACGCTGACCCATGCGACATCGATGACCGTCGTGCCCGGCGACACGGTCGAATACGATGTCGATCACGGGGATTCGCCGGATCGACAGGCCGCCCACGAGCGCGCCCACGTCGCCAGCATTCAGGCACTGCTTGGCAGCGTCGACACGGGCGGCACCACCCTGGCGTACCGAGACGACACACGCGAGCGTTGTATGATCGAGCGACTCGAGGAGATCCGCTCGGAGCCGGGCGCGGCCGTCGCTGTCGTCGGCGTCGATCACCTCGACCGCCTTGCGACAGCGCTGGCGCAATAAGACAGCCACCACTCGGCGGCCGCGTCAGTGACGCCAATTATCGCCGTAAGCCCGACGCGCAGTTCCAGCAGTACGTAAACGTCTGATCGGCCTCGTTTGGTGCGCCACAGTGGGGACAGCGGATCGTCTCCCCGTCGAACTCGCGATCAGTGTCGTGATCCCGGTCAGCATCGTGTCCCTCGTCCGTGGCACGCGGATAGCGATCGGGACCGGGCGACGAGCGAAGGCTCGCGTGGTTGGGATCGGCAAACGACGGCGTTCGCTCGTTCTCGCTGTCGCTGCGCCGGACGTACAGGTAATACAGTAACAGGTGGAGCAGGGCAAACAGCGCGACGTAGCCGATGAGCCAGCCCCAGAGTGCCATCAGTGTGCGATACGGTCTCGAGGCACTTGGATATTCCCCGCTGTCGGGGCTGACGAGAGTCAGGTCGACGAGAACTACTGGGGCGGCTGCAGGTCACGGCCGAACTCGTCGAAGACCTCGAGGCCGTCGGGCAGGTCGTACTCGAGGTGACGTTCGTCCTGGCGATTGACGCCGGCCTCGTTGATCGGAGTCGCAACATCCTCCCAGCCGGGTTTGATTTTGACGCTCTGTGCGGGCATACCGACGGCGATGTGGTGGGCGGGGATGTCGTGTTGCACGACGCCACGCGCGCCAACGACGGCGTTTTCGCCGACCTTGTTGCCCGCACGGACCATCGAGTCGTAGGTGAGCCGGACATCGTCCTCGACGATGGTGTGATAGTTGCGAACCTCGGTCTGGTCGACGACGTCGTGGTCGTGGCTGTAGATGTGGACGCCGTCGGAGATCGAGACACGGTCGCCGATGGTGAGTTTCCCGCGGTCGTCCAAGTGGACGTCGTCGTGAACGACGGTGTTGTCGCCGATCGAGATGTTGTGCCCGTAGGTGAACGTAATGCCCTTGAAAAAGCGGCAGTTGTCGCCACACTCCTCGAAGAGGTGATTGGCGAGCATCCGCCGGAACCGAAGCGCGAACTCGACGTTGTCCGCGATCGGCAGGCTATCGAACTGCCGCCAGAGCCACTGGAGGTGCTTGGAGCGGCGAAACGTCGCCTCGTCTTTCTCGGCGTAGTACTCGCTCTCTAAGGTCGTGTTACAGGGATCGTAGCTCTGGAGGCGGATGCGTTCGGCTGGTGGCACCGACTCGCCGCGCTGCCAGCGTTCGTAGGCCTCGCGGTCGCCCGAGAGGTCGATCAGAACGTCCTCGACGACCGAGCAGGTGTCCTCGTCGCTCGCAAGCCGTCGATCGACCTCATCGATGAACTCGCGCATCCCCGTTTCTGCCTCTTCGGGGAGCGACACGTACCGCTTTGTCATACCCCGACGTATTGCCCGCCGAGTTCATAGGGGTTCGGTTGTGCGTCCGTGGTTGCCGGACCAACTAACGTGTGTGTTACTGGGCCGTTCTGACAGGTACTCACTCCTGACCGGACTGCCACCCAGCAAAGAGCAACGCGGGTAGTGCAAGCGTGCCGACGACCAGCAACGTCCCGACGAGCACCGCGCCAATCGAAAGTCGGTCTCTCGGAATCTCGAGTCGGCTCACAGCGAGGAGGGCAAGCGACAGGCTGCCAAGGAGGACGGCGAGCAGGACCCATCTGGGATCGCGCGAGTCGCGGCGGGAACTGGGCATACGAATACGTCTCAACCGACACCCAAGAGCGATTCGCCTCACAAAATGCGACCGAGTCGGTTCGGCACGAAATTCAGGCGTTCCGGTCACCCTAAGTTCCCCCGCTGCAAAGGAGCACGTATGCACTACAGCGAACTCGGCGAGTCCGGAGTCGAGGTCAGCGAAGTCGGCTTCGGCGCATGGACCGTCGGTACCGACTGGTGGGGCGACCGCTCCGAAGACGACGCCATCGAAATGCTCCAGTATGCGGTCGAGCAGGGGATCACCTACTTCGATACGGGCGATGTCTACGGCCACGGCCACAGCGAGGAACTGGTCGGGAAGGCACTGGCCGAGGTCCGCGACGAGGTGACCATCGCGACCAAGGTCGGCTATGACTTCTACAACAACCCCCAGGCCGGCCACGGCGAACTCCCCAAGGAGATGGACCCCGAGTATCTCCGGGAGGCCGTCGAGAAGAGTCTCGAGCGCCTCGAGATGGACTCCGTCGACGTGCTCCAACTGCACAACGCCGACGTCGACGAGATCACGCCCGATGTCCTCGAGTTGTTCGACGAACTCGAGGAGGAAGGCAAGATCGACGCGACCGGCCTCGCGCTGGGTCCCTCGATCGGCTGGCTCGCCGAGGGCGACCTCGCGATCGAAGAGGAGTTCGACTCCGTGCAACTCGTCTGGAACGTCTTAGAACAGGAGGTCGGCAACCACTTCCTCGAGACGATCGAGCGGACCGGCTCGTCGACCAGCCTGATCCCCCGCGTGCCACACTCCTCGGGCATCCTCAACGAGCAGGTCACGCCCGAAACCGAACTCGACGAGGGCGACCACCGCGGCTTCCGCCCCGACGAGTGGTACGAGACCGGCTGGGAGAAACTCGAGCAACTGCGCTTCTTAGAGCGTGACGGCGAGCGCACGATGGGGCAGGCCTCGATCGCGTGGCTACTCTCCCACGAGCCTGTCGCGACCGTCACCCCGACGTTCCGCACGAAAGCGGACATCGACGAGTGGGCAGCCGCAAGCGACGTGCCAAAGCTCTCCGACGAAGAGATGGATCGCGTCGCAGACCTCTACGCGAATGACTTCGACATCGACCGCGACGACGGCATGGACGCGCTGCGCTCGTCGGTCGACGGCGAAGACATCGAGTCCGCCGGACTGGACAAGCTCGCAGCTGACTGATCGAGCCACTGCGGCAGGCGCGAGCGGTCACACCCGTGGACGGAGCTATTCTTTGGGAGACGACGACTCCGTGAGTCGGAACTCGAACTCGAGTTTGCCGTCCGTCCGCACGTCGACGCCACCGAGTTGCTCCGAGAGCTGATCCCGCGCTCGAGCGCTCGGCTCGATGGTGACGGAGACGCTGTTGCTGTTGGCGTTGTACGAGATGTTCCCCACCGTCACGTCGAACTCGAAAAACTCCGGCACGTCCTCCCGAAGCTGTGTTCTGACGTCGTCGATATCCGACCGCACGTCGGCCATCTCCTCGTTGAGCGAACTCATAGATACTGGTATGTGATACCACCCCGTAACGGTTTACCCTGTTCGGTCGACCTCGTAACGGGTCCTGTAACTCATTCGGTGCGTTCAGATCGGCATTCGAAGCGCATACAGGATCGCGAGCAATCCACAGAGTTTGCTACACTGGCTGCGGACAGCGGCGAGCGTCAGGGTCGATAACTTATATATGCCCCTCCATATCTGGGCCCCTCGTCTAACCCGAACAGTCCCTTCTCTCTAGACGTGCCAGCACACTCAGACCTATGACATCATACGAGTTTACCTGTCCGGACTGCCAGCGGTCGATCACGGTAACAGACCCGATGCGAGCGGCGACGCTTGCCAACGGCTGTCCGGTCTGCGGACGATCGGTGACGGAAGGCAACTTCGCACTCTGAGGACTCGAGCGGCGAACCACAGGATCGACGCGCCATCGACGGCTCGAACGGCCCTCCGTTTCTCAAGCACGGCTTGCAGACCACAGAGGGTCCTTAGCCTCCTTTAATATCCCCTATGATAGGTTTTTACGAGAGAACGTCGTGGTAACTGGTAACATGAACGAGGTCACGTACGTCCAGAAGGCGTGTGCCTACATCACTCGCGGAATGAACGAACTCCTGGTCTTCGAAGGGCCGGGCCACGACGGGCTCCAGATTCCGAAAGGGACCCTCGAGCCCGGCGAGTCGCCCCGGGAGGCGCTGTTCAGGGAAGTTCGCGAGGAGAGCGGACTCGGCACGCTGAGTGACACCCGCCATCTGACGACCGACATCTGGACGCGACGCGCGGGAAGGCGGTACGTCCGCCACTTCTTTCATGCGACGGTGCACGAACCCCGCGACCGGTGGACCCACATCGTCACTGACGGCGGAGGCGAACACGGCGCAACGTTTTCGTTTCGCTGGGTTCGGCCGACGACCGCGCAGGCGTTCGCACTCGAGCTCGACGAGTACGTTGGTCTGTTGCCGACCGCGTCCCGAACCGACGAGGTGTCGACCCTCTCAGACTGAACCGCCCGTCGACCGTCCTATGAGAGCGCGCGCTCGACGGCTTCCGCGACGTCCATCGCTTTGGCAGCCAGTTCGTCCGACACCAGCCCATCTGCGACGGCGGCCTCGAGTTCGTCGGCGTCGACGATTTCGACCGTTCCATCAGGCTGGCGGATTACGTCGACGTAGAGGTCGACGTACCGCACGCAGTCGGGGAAGAGTTCGACCGGCGTACAGACGTTGACGTAGGTCCCTTTCGACGTGCCGTCGGCGGCCTTGTAGGTCGTCGGATACCACCACCGGCCCTCGCGGAACTTCGTCACGGCCACGTCGCCGTCGTCTTTAGGAGTGCCGAGCGCGTCGTAGCTGCCGCCTCCACGCATCGAGCGCTCGAGCGTGAGCTTGCCCTCGGGGTCCCAGTCGGTGACCTCGCCGCGACCGAGCGAGATCAGTCGGCCGTCGGGTTTGCCGTGGCCGATCTCGAGGCGGTCGCCAGTCGTGGGGCCGAACTGGCGCGTGACGGCTGCAAACGGGAAGTCATCGCCGTCTGCGGCATCGTCGGCCGGCCCACAGACTGCCTCCGCGAAGTCGACCGCCGCACTCGCGGCGCGGTCGGCTGCCTTCGTCCGGTGATGGCCCGGCATTGTCGTCTCCACGCGCCGGCGCACCCCATCGAGTGCAAACCGGGATTGGCGGCCGAACCAGCCCCACGCGGTTCGCTGGGGAGCGGCAAGCAGCGCCGGCTCGCCGGGTTCGTCGGATGCGTCGGTAAGTTCGTCTTCGAGCAGGCGCGCACGATTCGCCGCGTCCTCGAGCGCGGTGCCCATCGCCTCGAGGTCAGCGTCGGCCGCGGCGTGTTGCCAGCGGATCCCCCACCCATCGGGGACCTCGACCGAGAGGAAGTCGGTCATACCGACGAGTTCGTCCGCGCGCTCGCCGCGCATCGCCGCTGAGACGCCGCTCCGGTCCCGCGAAAGGGTACAGAGCCCGTCCTGCACCTCGAGGGTCGGCCGCACGAGTGGTCGGTCGTCGTCCCACGGCGGTGTGGGCTCGGTGACCTGCACCCGGTAGCGATTGCCGGCCTCAACGTAGCCATCGACGTCGTCGTAGCTGAGATAGCCCCGTCGGCCATCACCGAGGTCGACGACGGCACCGCTGCCGCCGTCGGCCTCGAGCACCTCGGCGTCGAAGACCGCGCCACGGGCGGCGTCGTCGTCCCAGCGGAAGGTGTCGATCGCAAGTCCCTCGAGTTCGGCCATGGCCGTCTCGACCGCGTCGGGATCGCCCGACACCTCGACACCCTGTCGGTCGCGGGTGGTCTCGATCGAGACGTCGGCCGGAACAGTGTCGAACGACTGATCGAACCGCTCCCGAATCGGGTCGGAGGCCTGAACGACCTCGAAATCGGCCTCGCTCAGGAGTTGGGTAACTGCCGTCGTGTAGATCCCGCGGACGCGCGCCGTCGTCATCGGTCGCCCTCCGTCGTGCGTCGTGGATCACTCGAGTGCAATCGTCTGGTGGCCGCGAACATGGCGATCACCGCAGCGTCTCGCGGTCGGGCGCGAACCGCACCCGATCGTCGATCGTCGACCCGAGCGTGAGTTCGACGGACCCATCGTCCAGCAGTCGGCCGTCCTCGATGGAGACCCCCCACGTGTCGAACCGGAGCCAGCCGCGCATCTCGTCGGCGTGGGTCGTGATGTCGGCATACTCGACGGTGTGTTCAGGATACTCGGCACTCGAGTGGGCCATCTCCATGTCGGAGTAGACGGTGTCGTGTTCGTCAAAAAAATCCTCGAGTGCTGCCGCGTCCTCGGCGACGGCCTCGACGACGGCCTCCGAAGCGGCCCGGAGGTCGTCGATCTCGAGGCCGACGTCGCGAAGCGCCTGCTGAGTTCGCTGGTCGAAATGCATAGCCGCCGGTTGGGCCGGGAGACCTTTGATCATTCCGAGTTCGTGCCGGTCGCTGCGTTGCGTATCCACGCGGCTGCCGGACCCATCAGCCTGGCTGTCGTTCCGGTCACGAGTACTGTAGGCGAAACGTTTGATACTGGGAACAGCCAACAATGCGCATGAGTGGTAAACTCTACAGAACGGACCTCAACGACGAACTCGCAACCGGGATCGTCAGTGCCGCACGGACCAGTCTCGGTGACACGCTTCGGAGCGTTCTCTATTTCACGCCGTCGGCGTTCGACATCCTGTATCTCCGGCAGGACCTCTACGACTCGACAGCCGACGCCCGTGATGCCAAAGCGCAACTGGTCGAGTTCGAACAAGCCGGCTTTTCCGAGGTCCCTGTTCGGACGGCGATCGCCCGCAAAGAGAGTAGCTCGGACATCGGGGACTACGAATTTACCGTCCGGTTCCACGAAAGTGGGTTCGTCGTCCGGGTGCTCCAGCGCGACGTCGGCGTCCTGCTGACGATCGACAGTATGGACGTCAACGCGTTCGAAGACGCTGCCGTCGCGATTCAGGGGCTCCTCCACGGCGAGTAGACCGCTGACTCGAGCAGCGCCACGACGATCCAGATGTGAGAGACCGGCGATGCAACGCTCGCGTCGCCGATTGCCGAACCTATACCGGGCCGGCGCACCAACGCACGACCATGCAGCGCAGGCGCGACCCGGTCGAGCGGGCCGAGGAGCGACGGAGCGATGGACCAGTCGATCTCTACGACATCTCGACGTGGGAGCCGCGGTCGGCCATCGATTTGCTCGCGTACACGCTCTACGGGACGGTTAGCTACGCGCTCCGTGCGCTCGTCTTGCTGACTGCCATCGCGATCACCGTCTCGTTGCTCATCTCGCCGGCCGCAATCGTCCTCGAGGATCCGTTCGTCGCGATCTTCTTCGGGCTCTCGGTCGTTCCCGCGGGGTTGCTCGCGGGGTATATCTGGTATGCGGACATCACGACGAGCGAACCCCTCGGGTTGCTCGTCGCGACCTTTCTGCTCGCGGTCCTGTTCGCGACGTTTGCAGCACTCATCAATTCGCTCAGTCAGGTCGCTCTCGGCTTCGGCAGCGGCGTGCTCTTTTTTTACCTGATCGTCGGCCCCGTCGAGGAGACGGTCAAGCTCCTCGCTGTCTACGTGTTTGCCTATCGAAGCAGCAGCTTCACCGCCGTCATCGACGGGGCAGTCTACGGAGCCGTCGCCGGGCTTGGCTTTGCAGCCATCGAAAACGCCGTCTATATCAGCCGCGTCATCGGCGAAGCAAGTCCCGAAGTAAACCTCTTCGTTACCGCCAGCGGGATCGCGACGGTTCGCGCGCTGGCCGGTCCCGGTCACGTCATCTATTCAGCGATCGCGGGCTACTACCTCGGCTTAGCGAAGTTCAACCGAGAGTACGCCGGTCCGATCGTCCTCAAAGGGTTGCTCATTGCCGCGTTCGTCCACGGCACGTACAACGTCACGGTCGGCATCGTTCCACAACTCCTCGCCGACGTCTTGCCCGTCGGCTACGGCGTCGCGTTCGTGGGGTACGTAATCGGCTACGACCTCACGATCGGCTACTACCTTTATCGGAAACTCGCCCGCTACCGGGACGCCTATCTGACGGTTAGTGAGGACAACGTCGACGCACCGCGCCCGGAGCTGACGGAGTTCGAGCCGCCACAGCGCTGACTCACACGGTCGAGCGTCGGGCTCGCGACTCAGTCGTCTTCAAATCGTGCCTCGAGCAACCGTTCGACGTACTTCGCGAGCACGTCGACCTCGAGATGCACCGGGTCGCCGGGTTCTTTCTCCGAAAGCGTCGTCATATCGTAGGTCGTTGGGATGATCGCAACGGTAACCCGACCGGCATCCGCGTCGAGATCGGCGACGGTCAGACTGATTCCATCGAGCGTGATCGAGCCCTTCTCGACGGCGTAGCGGTCGTACTCTTCCGGAAGCTCGAACTCGAAGAACCAGTCTTCCTCGACTGACTCGACGTTCGTCACCGTCGCGACCGCATCGACGTGGCCCTGCACGACGTGGCCATCAAATCGGCCGTCGGCCGGCATCGCCCGCTCGAGGTTGACCGCGTCGCCGACCTCGAGGTCGCCGAGATAGGTTCGCTCGACGGTTTCGGTCGCCAGGAAGACCTCGAACCACGCGCCCTCGTCGTATCGCTCGACGGTGAGACACGCGCCGCTGACGCTGATACTCTGGCCGTGCTCGAGGCCTGTCGCGACCTCGTCGGCCCCGATCCGCAGTCGAAGGCCGTCGTCGGTCCGCTCGCGCGCGACGATCTCGCCGGTCTCCTCGACGATCCCCGTAAACATATCTACAAGTGACGGGCGATGGGGGAAAGCCGTTCCGGGTCCAGCCCACAGCGGAGCCACGTCCGGGTGTTCGCGGTCTGGACGTCAGGATGATGGCGCGACCGACTCGTCGCCGACGGCGGTGCGTACGCCGGAGAACTCGAACCGCGCGCCGCCAGCCGCGCTTTCGGTAACGTCGATGTCCCACTCGTGAGCCTGTGCGATCTCACAGACGATATTCAGGCCAAGTCCGGTTCCGTCGGGGTTCGTGGTCCAGCCGGGCTCGAGGACGCGGTCGCGCTCGTCCGGCGGAATCCCCGGCCCGTCGTCGGCGATATAAAATCCATCCTCGACGAGTCCGACAGTCACGGTAACCCCCTTGCCACCGTTCTCAACGGCGTCCTGCCGAGCATTCGAGGCAGGGCTTGTGGAGCCGTGCTCCACAGCGTTTCGAAACAGGTTCTCGAACAGGTTCCGGATGCGGCTCGCGTCGGCGAACAACTGCCCATCGGCTTCGATCTCGAGCGAGGCATCGGCAGTCGCGACGGTGTCCCAACAGGACGTGACGACGTTACCGAACGCGAGCGCGTCGATCGACTCGAGATCGTACCCACACCGAACCATCGTCAACACATCGTCGATGATCCCCGCCATCCGGTCGAGGACGTCGTCGAGGTCGTCCAAGTGGTCGAGGTCAGCTTCGGTTTGTGCGGTCGCAAGGAGGCCCTGAGCGACGTTCAGGGGATTGCGAAGGTCGTGGGCGACGACGCTCACGAACTCGTCTAGACGATCGTTCTGACGCTCGAGGTTCCGTTCGTACGCGAGTCGGTTGAGCGCGATTTCGGCGTTCAGCGACAACACGAACGCGAGGTCTTCATCCGACTGGTCAAACGCGCCAGCGTCGGGATCGACGATACTGATCACGCCATGGTCACCGAGCGGGAGGTACATCGCAGCGTGGGCCTCGCCGCGATCGTGGTCGTCCTCGAGCGATCGAACGTCATCGTACCGGATCGGCTCACCGCTTCGGTAGGCGCAGCTGACCGGTGAGTCACCGTCGACCGGATACGCCGGCCGCTCACCTAGCTCCGTTTCCGCTTGCTCTGTTACGGCGACCGCCTGCAGAGACGTTTCGTCGGCGAGTCGAACGACGTTGTGCTCGTAGCCGAGGATCGCACTCGCAGCATCGGCGACGAGCTGCGCGATCTCTTCGCTGTCGTCGGCCTCCATCAGCCAGCGCGTCGCTGTGTGAAGCGCCTGCAGCTGTCGCTCGTACTCCTTTCGGGCCGTCACATCCCGGAAGACCCCTGCAACCAGCTGTCGCTCCTGCAGTTCGAAGACGTGGGCGTTGATCTCAACCGGGACCCGTTTGCTGTCTTTGGTTTCGACGTAGATGTCAGAGCCGTCCGGAAACTGCGTGAAGATCGACTGGCCGGCACCGACGTGGTTTTCGAAGAGCTCACGGTAAGACGCGTTTTCGCCCGACGGGTGGACGACCGTCTGGGGCTCACCGATGAGTTCGGCTGGCTCGTATCCCGAGAGGTCGGCTACCTGCCGGTTCGCTTCGATGACCTCGCCCGTCTCCGCGTCCGCAACGAGGACCGCATCCGGCACTGCCTCGAGGATCGTCCGGTACTTCGTTCGAAGCGCTTCCTGCTCGCTGATATCTCGGACGGCAGCCATGAACTCGCGGTTCCCGTCGGTCTCGATCGGACTCTGGCTGACGTCGACCGGGAATTTCGAGCCGTCCTTTCGCTGGCCCGAGAGCTCGAGGGTGACGCCCATCGGACGAACCGCCGGGTCAGCAATATATGCGTCTCGCTGGGCGACATGTTCGTCTTGAACGGACTCCGGAACGAGGATTTCGATCGGCTCACCGAGGAGGTCGGCCGGCTCGTACCCGAACAGATCGGTCACGCGCGCGTTCGCGTAGGTGATCCGACCATCGTGATCGACGAGGAGGATGGCATCAGGGGAGGCTTCACAGATCGCTTCGTATCGCTGTCTCGATTGGCGTGGCATGACGTGCATTCGTCGGGCTCGGAGCCGATACTCGTACCCCGAGCGCCATCTATTTCAAAGTTTTAGTGAATAGTCAATTCCGCATACCGAAAGTAACTCCATTCAACCGGATGTCGACAGCGCCAACGGAAGCGATTGAAATCACTGTCGTCGCGTTTTTACGCCGCAGGCGCGATATACCGCCAATGGCCGGCATCATCGACACGATCAAACTCGCAGGCACGCTCGTCCTCGCGCTTCCGGCTGCGATCGCCGGGCTCGAGCTCGTGTTGATTCGTGGACAGACGACGATCGGCATCGCCCTCATCGGACTCGCGATCGGACTCGTCGTCATCCAACACTGGCTGACGCTTCCGACGGACATCCCCGAACTGCTCGCAAAACGGCTCGTCGGAGTCGTCTCAAAGGAGCCAGAGCCCGACGCCGAAGACGAGCGATAACGCGACAGGACGAACCGAACTGATACCGGATTGCTATTGCTCGAGCAGCGCCGCTGGCGATAGCGAGTGTGCGGGTGCCGCGAGTCGCTCGGGTCGCTCGCCCTCGTCGGTGACGACCAGCACGTCAGCGATCCGAAGGCGGCTCGTCTCGTCGACGCGGGCAGCCACATCGAGTCGGACGACGGCCCCGGGTTCGATCTCGTCGCTGCCGTCACTCGGCCCTTCGCAGGGCTCGAGGCCGATGCCGGAGACAGTGGCCTCGATCTCGTCGCTATCGTCGAAGCCGAACGAGCGAACTTCTGCCTCGAGATCGGCCGCGACGGTCCGCACGGACGCCGAGCCGGTCGTCAGCAGCGACCGCGCGGAGCGAAACGACTGGGTGACGGCGACGTGGACGCGCCGTTCCCGGCCGCCGTCGCTGTCGACGACGAGCGTCCGGACGAGTCCCCCGTAGTAGCCGGTCGGCCCGCGGGGTGTGGCCGCGAGTACGACCGGCTTGTCGGGCCGGAGCGCCGCGTCGTCGGTGTCTGGAGATGAGGCAGTATCCGGATTAACAGCGGTGTTGCCGGCCGGAAACGCACCCGCACCGACGATCGCCTCGTCGATGGCGATTCGCAGGCGAGCGGGCGTCAACGGGACGGTGTCACCGTTCCCATCCGCGACCGCGAGCCGACCGTCAACGATCGCCGCGTCGGCCAGGACCGACGCGGCCCGTCGAATCCCGACGCTCGCCGCGCGTTGTGCGGCTGCGATTCGGTCGCGCTCGCCGGCGGTCTTCGTCGCTCGTGCCCGCGCGATGGCGTCCGTCGAGGCCAACTCGAAGCCCGCGTTCTCGAGGTAGAGCGCCGCATCGTGTGGAACGTGCGGCGGGGTCAGGATCGTCCCCTCGCAACCGCGATCTGTAAGCGTCGCCGCGAGGTCGGCAGCAGGATGGCCGTCGCAGACGTCAGCCGAGCGGGCGAGCCACTCGTCGGCAGTGCTGTCGTACGCAACGGCAGTACGCCCGTCTGGAAGTGACTCGCAGCTGTAACGGATCGCCGGATCGCGTTCCAAACCGGCGTGGACGAACGCGGTCGCGTCTCGCTTCTCGAGTGTCGCAGCCAGCACGCTGGCCGCATGGTCGTGCCGCTCACGGGCGAGCGCCGACGGAACGCTGGCCCGCTGGCCGTACTCGAGAGTGTGTTCGTCTGCGCCGGTCACGGCGCTTCGGCTTCGATCTCGTCGGCGTCTGCGTCGTCGACTGGCTGCTGGGCCTCCTCGACGAGTTCCTCGAGGGTGAGCTCCGTCAATTCGTTTTTCAGCAGGACGTCGACCGGCAGCGTGGGAGCGCCATCGACTAAGTTCTCGAGGAGGACGAGCCGCTCGCGGGCGCGAGACATGCCGACGTAGAAGACGCGCCGTTCGTTGTCCGTCAAGACGGGCACTGGCGAGGTCGTCTTGGTGAACTCCTCGCAGTGGGGGACGTCAGTCGGATCGTCGACGGTGGCGACCATCTGCTCAACGACTTTTTCGGTGAGGTCGGTGCCGACGAAGACGTGGTCGGCCTCACGACCCTTCGCGGAGTGGATCGTCCCAAGGCGGACGCGGTCGGTGTCCATCCCCTGGTACTCGCCGATCGCGAAGTAGGCTCGAACGCTCTTTTTCTGGAAGTTCGTCACTTTTCGGAGCATATCCGAGGCAGAGGCAGGGCCGGGCATGAACGGCACGTGGTCGCTGATGACCTCGGCCGGGATCATGAGCTCCGCGAGATCGTCGATGCCAGCGTCTTCCTGGCGTTCGTCGATCTCGTCAAAGAGGTCGTCACGGTCGGTGGTGCCGAACGCCGAGTCCTGGAGCATATCGGCGAGTCTGCGGGCCTGCAGGCCGGTGACGTCCTCGCCAGCGTCGATCGCTTCGACCGCGCGGACGTACTGCGTGAGTCGGTCGGTCCACATCCGCTGGTCGGTCAGCGAGGTAAAGGGCACGCCTTCGGTGATGAACTCATCGATGAACTGGAACATCTGGTAGCGAGCCCGGAACAACACCATGATGGTGCCGTCGCCCTCGACGAGCGTACGCCGCACCATCCGGACCACGTCGAGCATCGACGCGTTCGTGCGTGCCTCGACGGCCCCGCCTTCCTTGCGGGGCTTGAGGTCTTTGTCCTGTCGCTGGTCGATATGGCGGATCTCCTTGTTGACCGCGTTGAGGACGTTCGATGGCAGCCGATAGGAGTTCGGGAGAATGATGTCGTCGTCAACCTCCTCCTCGAGCAAGAGCGCGGGATCGGCCCCTTGCCAGGAGTAGACGACCTGATCGTCGTCGCCGGCGATCAGCACTTGTTCCATGTGGGGTTTCCACTCCTCGTAGACGTCGTACTGCAGCGTCGTGATGTCCTGGAACTCGTCGATCACGAGGTAGTCGACGTTGGGCAGCAGCGAGCGCTGTTCGACGCGTTCGAGCATGTCAGCGAAGCCGATCTTGCCCTGCTCGCCCTTGTAGGAACGCCAGGCGCGGATCGCTTCGGGGACGTCGATCCGGTCGTCGTCGCTTGGCCAAGTCGGGGTGTATTTGTTCCCTTCCTGGGCGTTGGGATCGATCTCGGGTGGCAGTCGAACTTCCTCTTCGTCCCACTGGAACGGGACGTCGTACCAGTCAGAGACGTCGCGGCTGGTTCGCTGGAGCCACTGACTGGTCGCGATGACTTTGTTGCCGATCGTCGTCGACCGGGCGGTCCGGCGGCCAGCACCCGAGTACTCGTCTTCGTACTCGATGCCGTACTCGTCACAGAAGTCCTCTTTGTCGGATTCGCCGATGACGTCACTTCGAGAGAGATCAAGGAGCTCGTAGGCCTTCGCGTGCATCGTACAGACGTTGCCCTGCAGCGCACGCGGGCTCTCGCCGAGACGTTCGGCGAGTCGTTCTCGAACCTCTTGCGCTGCCGCTCGCGTGTACGAGACAACGAGAATGTCTCGAAAGGTGACGCCGTCCTGGTCGAGAATGTCCTCGACGTGGTCGAGAAGCGCTGTCGTCTTCCCGCTTCCCGGACCACCGAACAGGCGGGTAACCGTCGTGTCCGTCGTAGCCATTGTAGCTGTACAAGAGCGCGACACGCATAAGTGACGTGGGTTTTCGTCGACAGAAACGAGTGCTCACGGATCGCGTGCAGAGCGGGCCTCGCGGACGTCAGCACCGTCGCGGATTTTATCCTGACAGTCTGGACATACGCGTGGCTCGTCGACGCCGCGTGGGGTGAACACTCGTGCGTATCGTTTGGTAACGAACGCGCCACAGTTCTGGCATTCCGGCATAGTCAGTTCAGTTGACAGTAACGAACAGTGACCCATAATTATATTGTAGGTAACATGATAAACGACGGCGAGTGCGCTAGTTCCACTGAGTACAACGGCCGGGACGGATCACGACAGCAGCGTGTGCTGTGTGTCGTGTCCCGAGGAAAAAGACGTCTTACGACGCTGGTTCCCAGCCACAGACGGTACAGGCGCTGGCGGACGTATCGTGAAGACCGCCACACTCCGGACACTGCTTTTTGTTATAGTCGCGTTCCCACCCTACTCGTTCGACCGAGTGACCGCGATCGGCGAGGAATTGATCAATGACGTCGTCACCGGCATCATTGGGTGAGGTTGCCATAGGTGTGTGAACGTACACCACAGTAATAAATCGTTGGGTCGGTGAAGATACTGCCCCCTCCACAAGCCCATGCTGGCGAAGTGACAACAACCGAGCCACCATGTGCCGGGCAAGCCAAACGACCCGCGTTCTTTTCTCGCTCTCGTCCGAATACTACGGTATGAGCGACCTCCGCCTCGATACCACCCAACTCGATCGCTACTCGAGACACGTCATCATGGACGAAATCGGTCCTGAAGGTCAACAGCGGCTGCTCGAGGGATCGGTCCTGATCGTCGGCGCTGGCGGGCTCGGCGCGCCGGCGATTCAGTACCTCGCAGCGGCCGGCGTCGGCCGGCTGGGAATCGTCGACGACGACGACGTCGAACGCTCGAACTTGCAGCGCCAGATCGTCCACGGCGACGACGACATCGGCCGGCCGAAAGTCGCGAGCGCGGCCGACCACGTCGCAGCGCTAAACCCCGATATCGACGTCGAAACCCACCAAACCCGCGTCACCGCGTCGAACGTCGACGAACTGGTCGCCGACTACGACGTTGTCCTCGATGCCAGCGACAACTTCGCCACCCGATACCTCCTCAACGACCACTGTGTGCTCACCGAGACGCCATTGTTCCACGGCGCGATCTACCGGTTCGAGGGCCAGATCACGTCGTTTACTAACGATCGCAGCGGCGACGACGACCCGCCGTGCTATCGCTGTATCTTCCCCGAAGCCCCCGAGCCGGGCACCGTCCCCGACTGTGCGACCACGGGCGTCCTCGGCGTCCTTCCAGGCACCGTCGGCTGCATTCAGGCCACCGAAGTCGTCAAATACCTCATCGGGAAGGGCGACCTGCTCGAGGGCCGCCTGCTGATGTACGATGCGATGGATATGACCTTCGAGGAAGTGCCGGTACAGTCGAACCCGGCGTGTCCGGTCTGTGGAGACGACCCCGAGATCGAGTCCGTCGAGGACGTGGCCTACGAGGGAACCTGCGAGATTTCGGCGGATTGACTGGCGAGCCGTGTCTCGAGGAGACCACTATCGACCGAGCGGCGACTGACCGACGCGCGAGCGCACGAGGGTCGGTAGCTCCAGTCCGCCAGCGACGGCGAGACAGGAGACGAACGCGGTCGTCCCGAGTTTGCCGCCCGCACCGGCGAGGGCGGGCGCGACCACAACGTAGACGAGCCCACAGACGAGGCCGGCCCCCGCGACCTGGACGTGGGTCTCGAGCCGGTCGGCACTTGACATCCCGGCGAACGACCCGCAGTAGGCCACAGCAGCCAGCGTCGGCCCCACTGTCGGGAGGAAGACGGGAAACACGAGGCCAGCAGCCACCCCGACCGCTGCGGACGCGACGACCGCGCTCGCGCCGGCGTGCGTACGTAACACGACAGTTGCGACCGCTGCGACGACGGCGACTGCGACGATCGCAGGTACAACGTCCCAGACGAGTGTGCTGCCAGCGGCGTAATCGGCACCGAGCAGGGCACCGCTCGTGAGACAGCCAAAGAGTGCGAGCGTGCCGTATTTGCCACCGAAACCGCCGAAGACGTCCGCCGTCGCGACAAACGCGAGCCCGGCAACCGTCCCCGCGAGTACGACTCCCTCGAGCGACGGCAGGACGGCCGGAGAGACCATCCCGACGAACGACCCGCAGTAGGCCGCACCGTCGACTCGCGGGAGTCCGAGGCCGACGGCCAGTCCGACGAGTGCAGAGGCACGGACTGGCCCGAGGCCGGCGTGAACGCTCAGTCCGTACGTCAGGACTGCCGCCGTGGCAACCGCGAGCGCGTCGACAGTATCCGCTCGATCGAGACCGATCGCGTCGGCGCTCGAGAGGCGCTGGCGTTCCGTCTCGGCGACGACAGTGCCTGCGAGCGCGACCCCGAACGGAACGCTCAGGAGCCCGGTCGAGAGGTCGGGCGGCGCGCGAACGGCACCAAAGAGTAACGCGGCGGGCGTAACGAGCAACGCGACGTAACCGACGAATCGAACCGGACCGTACACACACCGATCTTCGCTCGAGGGGACGGGAGTGGGTTACGGTTCGACACGCGAGTCCTGACCGTCGGAGTGGCGAACGGACATCGGAGATCTAGCTTCGAAGCAGGCCGCCGTCGATCGGAAGTTCAGCTCCGGTGACGAAACTCGCGCGTGGACTCGAGAGGAAGGCGACCACGTCGCCAAGCTCGCGGGGCTCGCCGATGCGGTTCATCGGGATGTCGCCGGCCATCGCCGCCAGTCCTTCCTCGTAGTCGTCGTAGGTGCCCCGTTCGACTCTGGCATCGATGAGTTCCTCGATTCGGGACGTCTCAATCGTCCCCGGCAACACCGCGTTCGCGCGGATTTCGGGTGCGAACTCCCGGGAAACCGTCTTGACGAGGCCGATCACGCCGCGGCGAACCGAGTTCGACAGCAGCAGGCCGTCGACGACTTCCCGAACGGTTCTGGAGGTGATACAGGTGATCGTCCCGTACTCAGAGTCGAGCAGGTGCTCGTAGCTCTCCTCGATCGTCCAGACGACGCTCATCACCAGCAGGTCGTAGGCTCGGTACCAGTCCTGTTCGTCGGTCTCGAGAAAGGTCGTACTCGGCGGCCCGCCCGATGACGTGACGAGGTGGTCGAGGCCGCCGAAGGCGTCGACCGTCTCGCGGACGAGGTGGGAGACAGCATCCGGGTCAGTCAGGTCGGCCTGCACCGCGAGCACGTTACCCGTTCCCACCGCGTCCAGTTCTGCGCGGGCGTCCGCGAGTCGCTCCTCATTGCGGCCACAGATTGCGACATTCGCGCCGTCTTCGGCGAGTGCCTGTGCGCTCGCGAAACCGAGGCCGCTCGAGGACGCGGTCACCAACGCCGAATTGCCGTCGAGTTCGAGGTCCATGCCTGACTCGACGACAGGCGCGTACAAATCTCTCGGGGAGCCGGCAGGGGATCTCGCTGTGGCCGTCAGGTATCGCTGTACTATAGGTCGGCGAGAGCCGAGTGGTAGCACCGATGTCATGGCCGCTGCTGTTCGGTGCAGGACTGTTCGAAGTCGCATGGGCAATCGGGCTCCACTACTCCGATGGTTTCTCGAAACCGGTGCCGACGGTCGGAACAGCGATTGCACTCGTCCTGAGCATGGTGTTGCTCGCGAACGCGGTTCAAACGCTACCGATCGGTACCGCGTACGCAGTCTGGACGGGGATTGGCGCGGTCGGGACGGCAACGCTCGGCATCGTGTTGCTCGACGAGCCAGCAACGGTCGCCCGACTCGCCTTCATCTGCTGTATCGTCGTCGGGGTCGTCGGTCTCAACGTCGTCTCGAGCGGGCACTGACTGACAGGCGTCCGTCTCAGTCCTGGTGGCGGACCCGAACCATTCCCTCCGAGGTCACCCCAACGATCAGCGGCGTCGATATCTGTCGGCCCGTAACCGCGCTGCCGGCGGCGTCGCTGACGACCTTCATCAGGTCCGGCGCAGTGTAATCGACCTTGACGCCGGCCTCATCGCAGGCGTCGTAGACCAGTTCGGGCACGTCATAGAGGTCGGTTCCGGCGGGAACGCGAACCCGGACCGGCGCGCGAAGCGCCTCCGCAAACGCGACCGTCTCACGGGCTTTCGTGACGTTCTCGCGGGCGCTTGACTCGATCGATGAGACGTTCGCTCGAGAGGTCCCCAGCGCCTCGGCGATGTCGGCCTGCGAGACGTCGCGTTCGCGTAACGCGAGCACCTGTGCCTGCCGGTAGGTCAACACGCTGGTCTCAGGATCGAACCCGATCTCCTCGAGCAGGTCCGCAACCTCGTCGATCACGGCGACCCGCCCCCGCAGACGTTGCAGGCTCGCGTGGCCATAGTAGACTCTAGCTGTCGGCGGGATCAAAGCTTCCACGGTCCCGGCCATCGTCTCCACGCCGGTACACGGCGGTCGACGGTGACGCTGCTGGGTGCAGGGGATCAGTGAACAGTACGCGAGGAGCAGCGAGTGAGCCGGCCCGCAAGATGTGGCATTCCGAGCAGGCACGACGGACAGATACCTCGAGTTCCCGCCGACTCTCAGAACGCGAGTTCCCAGCGCTCTTCGTCGAGCTCGGCGAGCGTATCGGCGACGCCGTCAGCGAGGCGATACTCGGCTCCCTCTCTGACGACGGTCCCCTCGCGCGCTAAGTGCTCGAGGTGTGCGCCGGACTCACCGGGGCCATGGAGGATGTGAATGTCCTCGAGTTCCCCGAACAGGTCGGCACTGACGGTCCAGGCATCACAGGGGCCGCGTCGGTCCAGCGCGTCGAGAACCCGCCAGGAACGCTCCTCGTGGTGCTCGATGATGTACTGGGCACGACCAGCCGGGTCATCGATCGGCGTCCGATGCCCCGGCCACGCGCGGTCGTAGTCGGCGTCGACGATTCCCTGTAGCGCGCGGAGGTACTTCTCGAGCGGTCGGTCGACGCGGATGTCCGCACCGCCGACGTTGGGCGTATAGACTGGCAACAGTGCATCGCCGGAGAAGACCTGTCGCTCGCCGTCCATCTCCGTCTCGAACATACAGAGCCCAGCGGCGTGTCCGGAGGTGTGAACGACCTCGAGGTCGATGCCGGTGACTGAGAACGTCTCGCCGTCCTCGAACGTGGTGACCGTCGGCGTCTCGACGGTCGTCTCGCCGTCGGTCAACCGTTCACGAAGGGTTGTCTGTTTGTCTTCGGGCATTCCCCACTCCTCGAAGGACTGCTGGTAGCGGTCGTCCATCGCGTTCCAGGCCGCTTCGTCGCCCTCGACAAGCGCCGCGTCGTCGGTGTGGACGTACACGTCAGCGCCGCTTTCGGCCTGAATCTCGCCGGCCAGCCCACAGTGGTCGTGGTGCCAGTGAGTCAGAAGGATCCGGTCGATATCCGCCAGCCCGAGGCCGTGCTGAAAAAGTGCCGTCTCGAGTTGCTCGCGAGTCGTCGCCATCCAGTCACCGGTATCGATCAGCGTCACCGCCGAGCCATCCGCGAACAGATATGCGTTGTTATCACCTTCGAACGCGGCGTTCGACAGCGAAAGACGTTCCATGAACACGTATCACACGCTAGTTGAGAAAACGTTACCTGAAGCGGCACAGGAGAGCCGAGCCCATGTTTGCGACCAGTCGGATTCCCGCGCGCAAAGAATAGGTATTACGGCAACAAGCACGGTGGCCGAGACGAGAACGGCCGCCACCGTGCGGTCGGTAGGGTCAGCGATGACTACAATCGAGCCGTCGATGCCGTCTGCCGTATCAGCGGTTATCTCGTCCTGTCCGGACTCGCCACGGCCCGCGTCGACTGTCCACTCGAGACGCTAGGAGCCCCAGAAGTTCTCGCGGCTACCGAGTCGCTCACGGTCGGGCGAGCGACCGTCATCGGATTCGTCGTCGACATCGTCTGCCGTTGCAGGCTCGTCGTCTTCGTCGTCCTCGTCTTCGGCGGGTTCCATCGGCAGGAGCTCGAGTTCCTCTGCTCGGGCGTGATTGCTGTGGACCCGCGTAATTTCGACGCGAGCGCGCGCTTCCGGCAGGACGCCGTCGACCATCACGATAAATCCGTCCTCGGTTCGGCCGACGCCGGCACCGCTTTCGTGCATGTCGACGACGTCGATGACGACCTCCTCGCCTGCCTTGACCGGCTGGGTTTTGAGATCCTCGATCGGCTGGTTGTAGTGGTTACACCACTCCTTGCCACCCCGGTCGCCGTAGTGTTGGCATCCCATACCCGAGATCCGTTCGGAGAACTCCGGGCAGTCGTCGGCGAGTGGACAGTCTGCCATGCACAGTACTACTGGCGGCGGTGTTAAACCGTTTCCGTCTTCGAGACGGGGACGGAAGACGAACAAAACGCTGGTAGCAAACAATAGAGATAGTGAAAGCAGATCTAACTCAGATCGAATAATTATTAAAATATGGTAGCTGAACGGGGGGTGAATAGCTTCCGATTTCGAAAAGGTTTACGGGGTGGGCGTTGCACTATCCCATGATGAAAATTCTCGTTACGGTCAAAGAGGTGGCGACCGTCGAAGACGAGTTCGAAATCGAGGGAACCGAAATCGCGGACAAGTACCTCGGTGCCGACCTGAACGAGTGGGACGACTACGCGATCGAAGAGGCCGTCCAGCTCCAAGAAGACGGACTCGCCGATGAAGTCGTCGCGGTCACAATCGGGCCGGAAGACTGTGAACAGACCATTCGGCAGGCACTCGCGAAGGGTGCCGACCGTGCTGTCCGCGTCTGGGACGACGCCTTAGCGGACGTCGACCTGCTCGACGTCAACGCCAAGACCGAAATCCTCAGCGCCGTCATCGAGGCCGAAGAGCCTGACCTCGTGCTCTCGGGCGTTCAGGCTGGCGACGACAGCTTTGGCGCGACCGGCGTTTCGGTCGCCGAAGAAATCGGCTTCCAGTGGGGTGCCGTCGTCAATCACTTAGAACACGATCTCGAGGACGGCGTCGCGTCGGTTCGACGCGAACTCGAGGGCGGTGTCGAGGAGCTGACCGATATCGAACTGCCAGCGGTCCTGACGATCCAGACCGGGATCAACGAGCCCCGGTATGCGAGCCTGCGGGGCATTCGGCAGGCCCAACGCAAGGAACTCGACGTCCAGACGCTCGATGATATCGGCGTCGACGAGAGCGCGATCGAAACCGAACTCGAGCTGACGGACATGTACGAGCCAGAGAGCGAAAGCGACGCGACCGTCTGGGAGGGAAGCGCCGACGAGACGGCTGCAGAGCTCGGTGACCTGCTTCGCGACAAGGGGGTGGCACAATGAGCGACGTCCTCGCAGTCGCGGACCACCGACGCGGTGACCTCCGCGATGTCAGCTACGAGATCATCACCGCCGGCCGCGAACTCGCCGACGAAACCGGCGGCGACCTCCACCTTGCGGTCATCAGCGGCACCGTCGACGACTTCGCGGACAAACTCAACCGCGACGGCGTCGACGCGATCCACACCGTCGACCACGGCGAAGAATTCAACCACGACGTTTACGCACAAGCGGTCACGCAGCTCTACGACGAACTCGCCCCACAGTACGTCCTCACTCCCAACAGCGTCAACGGACTCGATTACGCGCCCGCCGTCGCGAACGATCTCGATCTGCCGGTCGTCACCGACACCGTCGAGCTCGAGGCCGACGGCGAGACGCTCGTCGCCACCCGCGAGATGTACGGCGGCAAAGTCGAGACGACCACCGAACTCGAGGGCGACGCCGTCGTCACGATCCGCGGTGCCGAATGGCCCGCCGCCGAGGGCACCGGCGACGCCGCGATCGAAGCCTTCGATGCCGACATCGACGAGGACACGGTCGGCTCGACCGTCACCGGCTTCGAGGAAGTCGGCGGCGGCGACGTCGACATCAGCGAAGCCGAGCTGCTGGTCTCGGTCGGCCGTGGGATCGAAGAAGAGGAGAACCTCGAGATGATCCGCGAACTGGCTGACGCACTCGATGCGACGTTGTCGTCCTCGCGCCCGATCGTCGACAACGGCTGGCTGCCCAAAAACCGGCAGGTCGGCCAGTCCGGGAAGGTCGTCACGCCCGACGTCTACATCGCGATCGGTATCTCGGGTGCCGTCCAGCACGTCGCTGGCATGAAAGGCTCCGATACGATCGTCGCGATCAACACCGACCCCAACGCGCCGATCATGGACATTGCCGACTACGCGATCGTCGACGACCTCTTCGATGTCGTCCCCGAACTCATCGACGAATTCCAGTAGCCAAACCGCGAACGAGCAGCGCGAGTGAGCAGTCGTCCTCGGAAACGGCGTGAACGAGGGCGCGACAGCGCTTCACTCTTCCAGTGTTTTTGTCCGGTATTTTTTGTATGGATCACTGATTGTGCAAAAGTTTCGTTTCGGATCCGTCAGCTACTTTTCTACCCACTCCTAAGCGCGGTTGATGGAACTGCTGGAGCGCCGACGGGCACTGATCGAAAAGCGCCTCGTCGAGGTGGTCGAAGGGGTCGAGCCCGAGACGCTCTCCAACGAAGTTCGCCACATCGCGCTTTCCGGGGGGAAGCGCGTCCGGCCAATGGTGACGCTGTTGGCCTGCGAAACGGTGGGTGGACGGGCAGAGGACGCCGTCGAGTTCGGCGTCGGCATCGAACTCGTCCATACGGCGTCGCTTGTCATCGACGACATCATCGATCGCTCCGAACTGCGACGCGGGACGACCAGTACCTGGGCTGAGTTCGGTCACGGCCCGGCGATTATCACCAGCGACGGCTTACTGGGCGAGGCGTTCGCGCTCTTTTCACCCGATCCGGACGCGACGCGCGTCGTCGCCGAGGCGATGGTCGAACTTGGCGTCGGCGAGGCGACCGAACTGGCAGCCCAGCCAGCCAACGAAGACGAGTATATGACGCTCGCACGCCGAAAGACCGGCGCGCTGTTCCGGGCTGCCGCCGAACTGGGCGCGATCGCTGCCGACTCCGACCCCGTCACCGTCGATGCGCTAGGCGAATACGCAGAACGGGTCGGCGTTGCCTTCCAGATCAGAGACGACGTGTTAGACGCCGTCGCCGATCCCGAAGCGCTCGGCAAACCGACCGGCCACGACGCTGCCCTCGAGCGGCCGTCGGTCGTTCAGGTGACTGATCTCACGCCGGACGAGGCCAACGCCGCCGCCCGGCGGGAAGCCGACCGCGCGATCGACGCCTTGGATCGTGTCGAGGTCGCTGATTCCGACGCCCGACAGTATCTCCTCGAGCTCGCGGAATTCGTCGTTCAGCGTGAACGGTAACACAACTCGTTAGATCCGCTCAGCCTGTTGCGTTCCCTCCTCGCGCTCCGTGTCGGATAGTCGTGATTCCGCGACAGCAAACGTAAGTGTGCTTATAATTCCTAGTACCGTCCCTGCAGTCAGCGCCACCGCGAGATACGTCATCTCGACAGTGCCGAGGAAGAACGCGCTCACCGCATGAAGGACGACCGCGATCGAGAGCACGTAGAAAGGCGCGTTGAGATAACGCCACTCGAGCGAGCCAGCGATGTACTCGTCGGTGATCTGACCGAGACTGGTCGTCAGTCCCGCCGCGGCAAACCAGTGGATCGAGCCATAGACGAGTGCGGCGAGTATGACGGGAGCCTCGAGGTCGCCACCGGACGACGCCCGGATGGCCGCGAGACTGTCGCGTCCGCTGACGCCACCGAGGACGAACAGAGCGGCGGCGACGACGTACGCAAACAGGGTCGTCCGGCCGGCGTATAGCGATCGGCGAGCGCGTTCGACAGCCGTATCGAGCCGGTCACCGAGGCCAAGTCCACGCGAGATGAGATAGAGTCCAAGCAGTGTCGACGTCGTTCCCAACACCATTCCTGGGAGGTTCAGGACGGCTCCGACCAGCGCAAGCGGGTAGATCAACAGGAGAATGCCAAGCGGGATCAGGACCGTTCCGCGCGTCTCGGGGTCGTCGAGCACTTGCTTGATCGTGTAGTACATCGACTCTAAGTTCTGGGCCTGCCGGACGACGACCCGCCGGACGCCGTCGATGGGGACTCGCGAACGGATGATCGGAATGACGGATTCATCTTGTGCACCGTCGGTGATCACGAGCGCAGTGACGTCCTCGCCGGTCGAGAGACTCGCGAGGACGGTATCGACTTCGTTACCGACCTCGCGGTTGGCGCTAACATCGCCCTGATCGTTGCCGGTGACGACGGCGACCTCGACGCTCTCGTCGCGCTCGGCAAGGTCGTCGTAGATATGCAATCCCTGGAAGATGACGTTGACGTCCGAGTCCTCCGGATCCGCGGTCGCGAGGGCGACGGCCGCCTCCTCGACTGGGTCGCGACCGATGACCGGCGTCGAAAAGCCGGTCTTGCGGCCGAGATCGTCGTCGAGGTCGACACAGAGGACCAGCAGCATCGGCTCATAGTTGCACACCGCGCTATTTCCGTCTTCTGGGACGGACCATCCCAGTCCGTGTCCGATGGGCGTCGGATCGCATCGAGACACACCAACGGGTCGACCCACGACACGGATCAACGGGGCACAGCGACGACGTGGATTCGTACCCCTTTTGAGGCTCGGACGGGTACGTTTGTCCGAATGATCTCGAAGGGCTGTGAGCAGTGCGCGAAAGGGGGGAAGATGGTGCTGTTCGTCTACGGCTACTGCGACCAGCGCGACTGCTTTTACTGCCCGCTTGGCGAGAATCGCAAAAACGTCACCGACGTCTACGCCAACGAACGACGTGTCGAAAGCGACGAAGACGTCCTCACCGAAGCCCACCGAATGGACGCACTCGGCACATCGATCACTGGCGGCGAGCCCCAGGAGGCGCTGGGGCGGACCTGTCACTACCTCGAGCTCCTGAAAGACGAGTTCGGCGAGGACCACCACACCCACCTCTACACCGGGATCACCGGGGGTCGCGAGAACATGCGTCGCCTTTCCGAAGCGGGCTTAGACGAGATTCGCTTCCATCCGCCCTACGAACAGTGGGGTGAGCTCCACGGCACCGAATGGGAGGAGATCCTCTATATCGCTCGCGAAGAAGGGCTCACGCCCGCCTTCGAGATTCCCGGCATCCGCGCCGAAGCGGAGTTCCTCGAGTTCCTCGATGAGGGCGCAGCCGAGTTCTGTAACATCAACGAGTTCGAGATGAGCGACGGGAACTACCGTCGGATGCAGGAACAAGGATACGAGCTCAAAGAGGACCACATGAGCGCTGTCGACGGCGACCGCGAGGACATTCTCGAGGTCATGGGCGATCACGAGCGAGTCTACTTCTGTACCTCCGTGTTCAAGGACGCAGCCCAGCACCGCCGCCGCCTGAAACGCATCGCCCGCAACGTCCGCCGCGAGTTCGACGACATCACCGACGACGGCACGCTCGTCTACGGGAAAACGTATGCCGATCCTGAACGCTTCGAGGCGCTTGGCGTCCCCGAAGAGTTCTACACAGTCAAGACGAACCACGTCGAGGTCGCCTGGTGGCTCTTAGAGGAGATGATCGAAGAAGGCGATCTCGAGGACGGTGAGATCGTCGAGCAGTATCCGACCTACGACGGACAAGTCGTTGAGCGGACGCCGTTAGCCTAGGGGCCGCAAGCGGTTTTTGGGAAGGCAGCGCAGTCAAAGCGACTTTTTGCACAGTATAATGTTCGTCCCGCAACGTACAACGTCCCGAAAATAGCCGTTTCAGCCCGTTTCTGGTCTATTCGCAGTCGATCGAGTGGCGACCACTTATCGAGGGTGTAGTAATGGCGCTGTCCCGGAAGACGTGACTACGATGCAATTCCGAAACGCCGCAGTTGTCGCCGTTGCACTGCTTGTGGCCCTCTCCGGGTGTAGTGCCCTCGGAGGTACCCCAGCCGGTGAACCGGCAAACGAGACCGACACGAAGTCAGTGACCGACCCAGTCACAAACGGAACCGCCGATGCGAACACCACTTCGACTGTCGAACCGAACGGAACCGAGGACGATACGAGCACGGATCGTAGCGATGACACCGCCGATGCAGCATGGTATCCGCCCGAAGAGCCGAATCGGCCGCTGGAAGACAAACGCGAGGACCGAATCGAGTCCGTCACGTTCGTCGACAAAGTGCCCGCCGAAAGCGGTGACGGATACTCGAACTTCAACCTCGAGGTCGTCGCCAACACCAGCATGGAAGACGTTGATCCGGCTGAACACGGCGACCTAGAGGGCGAGCCGTACTTCTTCGTCAAGATCAACGAAGGCGAGGACAACCGGAAGATTATCGAACGAACGGACGAGGTCAGGATGGACGAAAACGGGACGTTCCACATCGACGTTCGACCGGCAGGGATCGAAGAATTCGGCGCTGGCTCGCTGACCGTCGAGGTCTTCCTGATGGACGAAGACAAAGATTGGGATGATATCTACGACGCGGTCGGTACCGAGATTCAATACACCCCGGACACGGACGCTAACGGCTCGAGTTCGACCGCCTCCGACTCGGAATCGGCCGAGAACTAAGCACTGGCCCACCTCATCACGGTCGTACCGAGCCGATCAGTCGAAATTAGTCAGATCGACGCCCGGCAACGTGATGAGGTTCTCCCGCCCGATGCGGAGTTTCTCGATCTCGTCGTCGTCGTCCATCTTCGATAGCAACTGCGAGACCTTGGCGTTCGACCAGCCGGTCTCCGAGACGATCGACGCCTGTTTCATTCGGCCGCCGTTTTGTTGGAGGAGACGGAGGACACGCTCCTCGTCGCTTAACAGCTCGGGGTCGACATCCTGATGGGTGGATTCCTCGAACTCGAGACTGGTTCCGCGACCACGGTCAGCATCGTTCTCTCCTGTGACGGCCCCGTCAGCTGGCTCTGAGCCGGCTAAGGAGTCCCCAGATTCGGATCCGGACTCGGACCTGCTGGCGGTCTCCGCCGCTCGAGCAGCGTGCTCGTCGGTATCGCGGTCGCCGAATCCGAGCCGTTCGTGCAACGGCAGTCGATCGATCGGGATCGGAAGCTCGGTCCTGCCGTCACGTTTCGCCAACAGGTAGCCACCGGTTCCGATGGTAGCGATAAGCACGAGGACACCCCCGATCAGCCAGCCAGACATCGACGACGGAAGGGTTCCGGTCCGAACGAACACGATCTCGAGTTCGTCGGCGGTAAACTCGTAGGGACCATCCCAGGTGAGCGATGTCGGCGTCTCGAGGGCGTATTGAGGTGGTGTTTCAATGACGAGACGCTGTCCTTCGGTCAGTCCCATCCACGTTCCATCATCCGTCTGAAACGCATCACCGAAGTGGATTCGATCACCGTCGACGGTCGCAAAGTTAGTCCAGGTAAACGAATATGAGATGACTCCGAGCCGAGCGTTCTCGGTGGTGGGATTCGATTCGTCGCTGCCGTCACCGTCGGCCGATGGCTCGGTGATTCGCGGTTCGTCCCACTGGGCGTCTTTGATCGACATCTCGCGACCGGTTTCCTGTTGAGCGATCTGACGGAAACGTTCGAACTGCTCGGGTGTGAGACCAACAATTCGCTCGCCGGCCGTGACCTGGTCGGCGTACGCTCGAAACGACTCAACGTCGCTCTCGTTCGTCAGGAGAAACCGACTTTCGATTGTCCATCGAACGTCCCCATTATCGCGAACGGTGAGCCGAATGACCTGCTTTGGCGTCGCTTCCGGAGTCGAACTAGTCGACTGCACTGCAGTGGGAACCGATACTGACTGTTCGACTGACCACGCGTGAGAATCACTCGAAAGCGGGGACGTGACATGATCCAGTGATACACGGGGCCGATCGGGATCTGCAGCCGTCTGTTCGGGCGCGGGGGAAGCGGCTGCACCCGGTATAGCGACCACCGTCCCAAGGAAAGACGCCACCAGGAGGGCTGAGAGGGCAACTGTGATGGCGGTGGATACCCGCATGCGTATCAACGGGTGGTTTCCCGGGGGAAAAAACACTTTCCATCGAAAAATAAAGCGTTACCAGCGGAAGCGAAGCGGCTCGAGGGCGGAGAGCGCTTCTAATTCAGTGTCAATACATGATTAGGGCACGGTCATTTCTCATCCTCGTGGGTCAATAGCAGTGCGACCAGTTTTTGTATCAGGAGAGGTTACGATTCGACGATGAACCGCTCGATTCCGCCCCTCCTCGCATTACTTCTCGTCTCATCCCTGACTGTCGTCCCAGGGATGGCGACATCCGGATCTTCAGCAGGCGCACCCGCAACGATGTCGGTTCAGCATGAGGTAGCGGCTATCGACCCGGCTGACTCCGGGCTCCAGCCAGTGTCGAATACGACGAACCGGCTCTCGCTCGGGGGTGCAGCCAGAAGCGAGTACGCCGAGTACGGCCCTGACCTTGGTGTCGCGCTCGCGAGCACGGACGACGAGCTTCGGATCGATCATACCCAGTACGTCACGCTCGATCGACAGTTCACCGATGCAACCACTGCAGAACGGCGTGCCTTACTCCAAACCACATACGACCGGCTGAAAGACCGCTCGAATACCCTCAGGGAACGCGAAAAGCAGGCGGTGAGAGCACACGCTGCTGGGGACCTCTCGAGTAGACAATTGCTGAAAACGTTGCTCCGAAATTATCAGGAGGCAGCAGCCCTCTCCGAAGCGTTCGATACACTCGAAGAGCGGTCGGATCGTGTTTCTGGGAGTTCACTATCGGTCGCAGACCAGCAAGACAAACTCAAGATGCATCGCACCCAAATCCGCGACCAGCTTTGGTCGAGCGCGTATGGAAACGGCGCAATCGCGTATATCTCCGTCGAGACATCCGAGAGTGGATACGTTCTCGAGACGCTCGACGAGGACTACCTCCGCGAAGCGACCCGATTCGACAACCGGGATACATCGACGTCGACCCAGTTCGCCAATCTCCCGGAGGCATACGGGCACAGCGATGACCTCTATCCCTGGGCGTACGACACGGGGCAGTCACCGTCGGTGAGCGAATACACGACGGCACAGCTGTACCAGATCGACATCTCCCACGAGCAAGGTGAGCTCAAAGCGTACCTTGATGGCGGCACAGGGGATATTCATCGTGAGCTACAGACACTGGTCCCAGAGATATTGCCAACGGTTCGTCAGCAAGAGTGGCAGAAAGACGGGCTCAAGGTCGTCGTCGACAAGACGGCCGCAAACGGCCCACAGAAAGTGACTGTCACCAACCGAGAGAGCGGCGAGCCAGTTACAGCAACGATCACGATCAGCGGCTTCAACGTCGGCGAGACGAACGCGGATGGCAGCCTCTGGTATGTCCCACCCAGTGGCGGATACGAACTCACGATAGAGCGGCCGACGGGATCCAACGTCACCGTCCCAGTTTCGAATAGCTAGTGGTGCCGGCCAGCGCCCGGTCGACGGGCAAGCTGACCTTTATACGGTAATACGCGGCCAGACGGTCGTGATGGCGAGCGAAGAGGCAAGCACGATCGCCGATAGCAGGTCGCGCGGTATCAGCCAGAGTCTTGGTGTCATCTTGCTGCTAGCGCTGACCGTCTGTCTGGCATCGATCGTCGCCGTTGGTGCTGGTGCGTGGACGCTCGAGCCAGCCGGCCCAACCGCGACGTTCGAGCTCTCGGCTGACGGCGACAGCGCCGCGATCGTGATCGAACACCTCGCAGGAGATGACATCGACGTCGAGACGCTGTCGGTGACGATCGCAATCAACGGCACGGAGTTGGCCGCACAACCGCCGGTTCCGTTCGTCGGCGCGCGCGGGTTCGATGGCGCGCCCGACGGCCCGTTCAATGCGAAAAGCGATTCGACGTGGACAGCAGGAGAACGTGCCGGCGTGTCGATCGCGGGAACGAACAGGCCGACGCTTACAGCAGGCGATTCGGTCACCGTCACGCTCGCCGTCGACGATCGACAGGTGGCGACACTCGAGACGACGGCGAGCTAAGCCGCTATTCGGGTGCGCGGCCGATCGTCGTGATCGCGACGTCAGGTTCGTACGACGGGCCCATAAAGGCGTGTTTCACGTCCTCGAAGCCGGCGGTCTTGAACATCTGATCGGCCTCGTACTCGTCATAGAAGAGCATAATCGAGTCGGCAAGCAGTTGGCTGATGACGTTATCGGGATAGTTCGGGCCGACGACGAGCACCTGCCCACCGGGTTTGAGGACGCGGCGGAATTCCCGGAGCGCAAGGATCGGGTTCGGCCAGTACTCGATCGAGCCCGAGGACCAGACGACATCGAACGTGTCGGTCGCAAACGGGAGTCGTTCGGCGTCACCACGGTGGAAGTGCACCGGCGGCGCGTGTTTGCCGAACTTCTCGTAGGCCTGTGCGAGCTGGTGTTCGCTCTGGTCGAGCGCGTAGACCTCGTCGACGTGCTCGAGCAGCCCCTCGGTCGCGAAGCCGGTCCCACAGCCGACGTCGAGGACGGTCATTTCCTCCTCGATATCGAGCAGGGAGAGGGCATCGTCGCGCATCTCCTCGGTCCAGATGAAGGGGTTCACCTGATCGTAGACCCGCGAGAGGTACTTATAAAACAGTCGGGCACGGGCCTTGTTCTCGAGAAGTCCCATTAGTAATCGATTTCGATCCAATCGACATATGTCTGCTGTTCTCGGCGCTATGAGCTGCGACTAATGCGGTATTACCAGATATTCGAGAACGACAGCCACTGAGTCACTTTCGCAACTACCATATACACGCTCTGGCAAACGTCTGATTGCTTAGAGTATGCCGAGGCCAGAGGTTCTCGAACGAATTCAGTCGGCCGAAGACGAGGCCGACGAGATCGTCGCACTGGCAGAAAACGACCGCGACGAGCGAATAGCCGAGGCCCGGAAACGTGCCGAGGAAATTCGCACAGAAGCGGAACAGGAGGCGCAGGAGCTCAAAGAGCGCCGCCTGGAGGAGGCTCGCGAAGAGATCGATGCAGAATGCGAGCAGGTCCTCGAAGAAGGCGAACAGGAGCGCGCGGCACTCGCCGAGCGCGCCCGAAACCGGGTCGACGAAGTGACCGACCACGTCGTCGAACTGTTCCAGGAGGACGTCCATGCTCAGACCTGAACGGATGAGCAAGGTCTCGGTGACCGGTTCCCGGGGCGTTATGCCCACGGTCATCGAGACGATCCACGGACTGAACCTGGTACATCTCTCGGACTACGACGGCTCATGGGAGGGGTTCGACAACGGTAATCCCATCGCCGGTGCCGATCAGGCATCCGAGAAGCTGGTGACCGTCCGCGCCCTTCAGAGCACCCTGGACGTGTCGGCCGACGACGCCGAACCGGGGAGCATCGACGAGGGCTGGGAAGCGCAACTCGAGGAGATCCGCACGCGGGTCAACGAACTCGACGATCGCCGCGGCGAGATCACCAACGAACTGCGGCAGGTCGACGAGAAGATCGACCGTGTCGCGCCCTTTGCCGAACTGGGCATCGACCTCGACTTGCTGTCGGGGTACGAATCGGTCGATGTCGTCGTCGTTGAAGGCAACGTCGACGCAATCGACGACGCCGTCGGCGCGTCCGACGAGATTCGGGCCTTCGAGACGTTCACCGGTGGTGACGTCGTGGCGGTTGTCGCCGCACCCACCGAAGACGCCGGTGAGGCTCCGATCGACGACGCGCTCGTCGGCGTCGACGTCACCCGCCACGAGGTTCCCGAGACCGAACAGAGCCCCGAGGCGTACGTCGCAGAGCTCGAGGACGAAAAGCAGTCCCTCGAGTCGCGACGTGACGAGATCGACACGGAGCTCGAGGAGATCAAGCAAGCGGAAGCCGACTTCCTCCTTCGAGTCGAAGAACACCTCACGATGGAGGTTCAGCAGGCGGAAGCGCCGCTACAGTTCGCGACGACAGATCGCGCGTTCGTCTCGGAAGGCTGGATCCCGACCGGCGACTACGACCGACTCGTCGCTGCGTTGAACGACGCGGTCGGCGACAGCGTCGAGATCGAAGAACTCGAGCGGGCGGATTACGACCGCCACGGCGCACACGCCCACACTGAAACGGATCTGGAGGGCACGCAGCCGGCGGCCGACGAAGACGAATCGCCCGCCGACGCGGACGAGCAGCAGCAGAAGGCAGTTACCGACGGCGGATCGGCGGTCACGATGGGCGACGAGCCGCCGACGGTACAGGACAATCCGGGTCCAGCGAAGCCGTTCGAAGTGCTGGTGCAGGCGGTCAGCATGCCGAAATACAGCGAGTTCGATCCGACGATCTTCCTGTTCCTGACGTTCCCGTTGTTCTTCGGGTTCATGATCGGTGACGCCGGCTACGGCATCATCTACATGGCCATCGGAGGCTACATGGTAACGCAGGTCGACAACGACGCGATCTCCAGTCTCGGCGGTGTCGCCGTCTGGGCTGGTCTATTCACGACCATCTTCGGGTTCGTGTACGGCGAAATCTTCGGCCTGCACGTCCTGGGCGCAGTCGTCTGGAGCAACGTCGAACTGCTCCCGCTGAACAAGGGACTCGAGCCGGCAGCCGCCGACTTCGCGCTTGGCTGGATGGTCATTAGCGTGCTGGCCGGGATTCTCCACCTCAACATTGGATACATCCTGGACTTCTTCGAGAACCTTAGCCACGGCTTCAAGGATGCCCTGTTCCACAGCGGATCGTGGATCCTGATGCTCAACGGCATCTGGATCTGGATCTTCTCGACCCAGGGCGAGGCCGCGAAGCCGGACTTCCTGTTCGAGACGTTCGCAAGCGGCGGACCGTTCCCGATCGGCTTCACTGGGTTCTCCGGACTGGGACTGTTCACCGTCCCAGGACTCGGGTTCGAGCTGACAGCACCGCTGCTCATGTTCCTGATTGGGCTCGTGATGCTGATCGTCAGCGAACCCGTCGAAGCCGTCGAAGCGCTCGACGTCGTCGTGAACGTCTTCTCGTACACCCGGATGGGCGCAGTGTTGCTCGCGAAGGCCGGTATGGCGTTCGTGGTCAACCTGCTGTTCTTCGGCGCGTACGAGGACCCCAACGGCGAGTTCCACTTCCTTCGAACGCACGAGCCGAGCTACGTCGCCGAACACTACGGCGAGGGTGCCGAGGTCGTCTTCAACGGCCTCATGCACTCGGGCACCGCAGCCCTGCTCGGCGGACTTGTGATTCTCGTACTCGGGCACGTGGTCGTGCTAGCACTTGGCGTGACAAGCGCCGGCTTACAGGCCGTTCGTCTCGAGTACGTCGAATTCTTTAACAAGTTTTATGAAGGCGGTGGGGAGAACTACGAACCGTTCGGAACCGATCGAAACCACATTGAGGACTACTAACAATGAGTGAACTTGACATCGCAATGCAGGCGGCACAGGCGGCCGGACCAACTCTCGAAAACTCTGGCGCAGCGGCAATCGCTGTCGGCCTCGCGGCGCTCGCGGCGGGCTACGCCGAGCGTGGTATCGGCGCAGCGGCAGTCGGCGCAATCGCTGAAGACGACGACATGTTCGTTCCAGGTCTGATCATGACCGTCCTCCCAGAGACACTCGTGATCCTTGCCCTGGTCGTCGTCTTCATCGTGTAAAAGCCACCCCCCTTCTTCACCAATGAGTTTGGACACAGTCGTCAAAGACATTCGAGAAGAGGCCAACGCGCGTGCGGAGGACATCCGCGCCGAGGGCGAAACGCGCGCCGAGGAGATCGAATCGGCCGCCGAGTCCGACGCCGAGGAAATCCTCGCCGACGCGGAAGCGGAAGTTGAGCGCGAGATCGACCAACTCCGCGAACAGCGTCTCTCCAGTGCGAAGCTGGAGGCGAAACAGAAGCGTCTGGAGGCCCGTCGTGACGTCCTCGGAGAAGTCAACGAGGCCGTCGAGGACGAACTCGCCGCCCTCGAGGGCGACACTCGCGAGGAGCTGACCCGCGACCTGCTCGAGGCTGCACGCGACGAGTTCGACGCGGGCGACGACGTCAGCGTCTACGGTCGCAGCGACGACCAGGCACTGCTCGAGTCGATCGTCGACGAATACGACGGCTACGAGTACGCCGGCAGCGTCGACTGTCTCGGCGGCGTCGTCGTCGAGAGCGAGCAATCCCGCGTCCGAGTCAACAACACGTTCGACTCGGTTCTCGAGGACGTGTGGGAAGACAACCTTCAGGAGATCAGCAACCGACTCTTCGAGCAATGAGCGCAGGTGCCTCAAATCCGGAATACGTGAACGCTCGCGTCCGGTCACGCCGAGCCTCGCTGTTCTCGGACGAAGACTACCGCAAGCTGATCCGGATGGGGCCGAGCGAGATCGCGCGGTTCATGGAGGAGACCGAGTACGAGCGCGAGATCAACGAGCTCGGAACGCGCTTTTCGGGCGTCGACCTGATCGAGTACGCGCTCAACCGCAATCTCGCAAAGCACTTCGAGGACATGATCGATTGGTCGCAGGGGCGACTCTACGACCTCATCGCTCGGTACCTCCGGAAGTTCGACGTCTGGAACCTGAAGACGATCTTCCGTGGGATTTACACCGATAGCGATCCCGAAGAGATCCGCACGGACCTCATCCGCGCCGGCGAACTCGACGACCGGACGATCGATCGTCTCCTCGAGACCGACACGATCGAGGACGCGATCGAAGTGCTCTACGGCACGATGTACTACGAGGCGCTGACCGAGGCCTTCGAGGAATACGAAGAGGCGGGCGCGCTCGTCCCCCTCGAGAACGCCTTAGACCGGGAGTTCTACGAGAACTTGCTCGAAGACCTCTCCCGTGGAGCTGGCGACGAGCCACAGGAAGGCCCAGTCGCGAACTATATCGAGTTCCTGCAGGCCGAGATCGACTTCCGGAACGCCCGGAACGCGTTTCGGCTTGCCCGCAGCGGTGCCGACCTCGACCCTGCGGCGTACTACATCGACGGTGGCGTCCTGTTCGACGAGTCCGATCTAAACCGGCTCGTCGGCGACTACGACGCGCTCGTCGATCACATCTCCGAGGACCGCCGCTACGGCGACCGCCTCTCGGAGGCGCTCGATCAGTTGCGCGATGCTGACAGCCTTATCCAGTTCGAGCACGCACTAGACGCTGCGTTACTCGAGTACTCGGATACGCTCTCGAGCATCTACCCGACCTCGGTTTCGGCCGTGTTGTCGTACATCCTCGCGAAAGAGCGCGAGGTCGAGAACATCCGTGCCATCGCACGGGGCCGTGAGGTCGGACTCGATGAAAACGAGATCGAAGAGGAATTGGTGGTGCTATGAGCCAGGAAATCGCAGTCGTCGGCAGCCCGGAGTTTACGACCGGCTTCCGCCTTGCGGGAGTCAGTCGATTCGAGAACGTGCCGGACGACGAGAAAGACGAACAGCTAGACGACGCCGCGACAGCCGCTCTCGAAGACGAGGGCGTTGGGATCGTCGTTATGCACGACGACGACCTCGAGCACCTGTCGCGTAACGTTCGCCAGGAGGTCGAAACGAGCGTCGAGCCAGTTGTCGTCACGATCGGGAGCGGCACCGGTGGCGGCGGCCTGCGCGAGCAGATCAAACGCGCGATCGGTATCGACCTGATGGAAGAGGACGAAGACAGCTAAACTATGAGCCAGGCAGAAGACATCGAATCCGTCGACGAAGACGGTGTAATCGAAAGCGTGAGTGGTCCTGTCGTGACCGCCACGGACCTCGACGCCCGGATGAACGACGTCGTCTACGTCGGCGACGAAGGACTGATGGGTGAGGTCATCGAGATCGAAGGAAACCTGACCACGATTCAGGTCTACGAGGAAACCTCCGGCGTCGGCCCAGGTGAGCCCGTCCAGAACACGGGCGAGCCCCTGAGTGTCGACCTCGGACCCGGTATGCTGGACTCCATCTACGACGGTGTCCAGCGCCCGCTCGACGTCCTCGAGGAGAAGATGGGGACGGCGTTCCTCGACCGCGGGGTCGACGCCCCCGGGATCGACCTCGAGAAGAAGTGGGAGTTCAATCCTGAAGTCACGGAAGGCGACACGGTCGAACCCGGCGACGTCGTCGGGGTTGTCGAAGAGACCATCACCATCGACCACAAGGTCATGGTGCCGCCGGACTACGAGGGTGGCGAAGTCACGAACGTCGAGAGTGGCGAGTACACGGTCGAGGAGACCATCGTCGAACTCGACAACGGCGAAGAGATCCAGATGCACCAGGAGTGGCCGGTTCGTGAAGCCCGGCCCGCCGGTGAGAAGGAGACGCCGACCGAGCCCCTCGTGACCGGACAGCGCATTCAGGACGGGCTGTTCCCGCTTGCGAAGGGTGGGACGGCAGCGATTCCTGGGCCCTTTGGCTCCGGGAAGACCGTCACTCAGCAGCAACTCGCCAAGTGGTCCGACGCGGACATCGTCGTCTACATCGGCTGTGGCGAGCGTGGCAACGAGATGACCGAGGTCATCGAGGACTTCCCGGAACTGCCTGACCCGCAGACCGGGAACCCGCTGATGGCCCGGACCTGCCTCATCGCCAACACGTCGAACATGCCCGTCGCAGCCCGTGAGTCCTGTATCTACACGGGGATCACGATTGCGGAGTACTACCGCGACATGGGCTACGACGTCGCACTGATGGCCGACTCCACCTCGCGGTGGGCAGAGGCCATGCGGGAGATCTCGAGCCGACTCGAGGAGATGCCCGGCGAAGAGGGCTACCCCGCATACCTGGCGGCTGCACTCTCCGAGTTCTACGAGCGCGCGGGCAAGTTCCAGCTGATCAACGGCGGCGAAGGGTCGATTTCGGTCGTCGGTGCAGTCTCGCCGCCTGGCGGCGACTTCTCCGAGCCGGTCACCCAGAACACCCTGCGTATCGTCAAGACGTTCTGGGCGCTGGACGCCGACCTTGCAGAACGGCGACACTTCCCGGCGATTAACTGGAACGAGTCCTACTCGCTGTACAAAGACCAGCTCGACCCGTGGTGGGAATCGAACGTCGAAAGCGACTGGCCCGAGGTTCGCCAGTGGGCCGTCGACGTGCTCGACGAGGAGGACGAACTCCAAGAGATCGTTCAGCTCGTCGGTAAGGACGCGCTGCCGGAAGACCAGCAGCTGACCCTCGAGGTCGCACGCTACCTGCGTGAGGCGTGGCTCCAGCAGAACGCGCTCCACGACGTCGACACCTACTGCGAACCGGATAAGACCTACCGGATGCTCCAGGCGATCAAGACGTTCAGCGACGAGGCCTTCGAGGCACTCGAGGCTGGCGTCCCGGTCGAGGAGATCCAGAGCGTCGATGCTGCGCCGCGGCTCAACCGGATGGGCACGGCCGAAGAGTGGAACGAGTTCATCGACGAGATCGAGAACGACCTCCAAGAACAACTCCGCGCACTGTACTAACAATGAAAGAGTACCAGACAATCACGGAAATCAGCGGTCCGCTGGTGTTCGCCGAGGTCGACGAGCCGGTCGGGTACGACGAAATCGTCGAAATCGAGACCCCACAGGGCGACACCCTTCGCGGACAGGTACTGGAATCGAGCGAGGGTATCGTCTCGATCCAGGTGTTCGAAGGCACGGGCGGAATCGACCGCAACGCCTCCGTTCGCTTCCTGGGCGAGACGATGAAGATGCCCGTCACCGAGGATCTGCTCGGGCGGGTGCTCGACGGCTCCGGGAACCCGATCGACGGCGGCCCGGAGATCGTCCCCGACAAACGACAGGACATCGTCGGCGAAGCGATTAACCCCTTCTCCCGGGAGTATCCCGAGGAGTTTATCCAGACCGGTGTGTCGGCCATCGACGGCATGAACACGCTGGTTCGGGGCCAGAAGCTGCCGATCTTCTCCGCATCGGGGCTGCCCCACAACGAACTCGCACTCCAGATCGCCCGTCAGGCAACGGTGCCTGAAGAAGAGGAAGGCGACGGCGAAGGCTCCGAATTCGCTGTCGTCTTCGGTGCGATGGGGATCACCGCCGAAGAGGCAAACGAGTTCATGGACGACTTCGAGCGCACGGGCGCACTCGAGCGCTCCGTCGTCTTCATGAACCTCGCGGACGACCCCGCAGTCGAGCGGCAGGTCACGCCGCGACTCGCGCTCACCACGGCCGAGTACCTCGCCTTCGAGGAGGACTACCACGTGCTGGTCATCCTGACGGACATGACCAACTACTGTGAGGCACTGCGCGAGATCGGTGCCGCACGTGAGGAGGTTCCGGGTCGACGTGGCTACCCCGGATACATGTACACAGACCTGGCACAGCTCTACGAGCGTGCCGGTCGGATCGAGGGTAAGGAAGGATCGGTCACGCAGATCCCGATCCTGACGATGCCCGGCGACGACGACACCCACCCGATTCCGGACCTGACTGGCTACATTACCGAAGGCCAGATTATGATGGATCGGGACTTAAACAGCCAGGGTATCGAGCCGCCGGTCAACGTCCTGCCAAGCCTCTCGCGGCTGATGGACGACGGGATCGGCGAGGGCCTCACGCGTGAGGACCACGGCGACGTCTCCGACCAGATGTACGCCGCCTACGCAGAGGGTGAAGACCTGCGCGACCTCGTGAACATTGTCGGTCGCGAAGCACTCTCCGAGCGGGACAACAAGTTCCTTGACTTCGCCGACCGCTTCGAGGAAGAGTTCGTCCAGCAGGGGTACGACACCAACCGCTCGATCGACGAAACGCTCGAGCTCGGCTGGGATCTGCTCTCGGACCTGCCGAAGACGGAACTCAACCGGATCGACGAGGAACTCATCGAAGAGCACTACCGCGAAGACGAGACGGCCGAAGCCGTACAGGCTGACTGAGCCGCCGCTCGCTTCGTTCATCGCTTCGATTCTTTCTTTCAGGTGTCGTCACCGCGGCGCGTCGTGGCTCGCGAGATCACCAGTAGTGACAGACGTCTCACCGAGTGGCAGTCACGGCGGTCATCATCAGCAATCTGTCTAATCGAAACTATCGTATATCGTGCTGACAACCTGTGGTATGTATGCACAAACCACTACTCGTGCCGGAGTTCTTAGACCGGACGCGAACGCACTACGGCGACGACGAGGCAGTCGTCGCCACCACGGGGGAACGGTTTACGTACGCCGAACTCGGCGAGCGGGCCGATCGGTTCTCCGCAGCGCTTCAGGAACGGGGTATCGAGAAAGGCGACCGCGTCGCGGTGTTGGACCCGAACACCCACTATCATCTCGAGGCGGCCTACGGAATCATGCAACTTGGGGCGATCCACACACCGCTGAACTACCGGCTCACACCCGACGACTTCGAATATATCCTATCGGATGCAGGCGTCGACGCGATTTACGCCGACTACGACTACGCGGAGAAAATCGAGGCAATCCGCGACGAGGTGCCGACGGAGACATTCATCACGAACGACACCGAGGCAGTCGAGGGTGACTGGGAGTCGTTCGACGACGTGCTCGAGGAGGCTGGTACCGACTACGACCGCCCCGAGATGGCCGAAGACGAGCTCATCACGATCAATTACACTTCGGGGACGACAGGCGATCCACAGGGCGTCTGTCGCACCCATCGCTGTGAGACGATCCACGCGTACCTGACGGTTGGTCATCAAAGCCTGACCGACGACGATGTCTACCTGTGGACGCTGCCGATGTTCCACGCGAACGGCTGGGGACACATCTTCGCGGTGACGGGAATCGGCGCGAAACACATCTGTACGCGCGGGATCGACGCCGGGGAGATTTTCGAGACCGTCCGCTCGGAAGACGTCTCCTACATGTGTGGCGCGCCGACGGTGCTGAATATGTTGATCGATTACTATGAGCAGAACGAACCAGAAACGACCGGCGACGCCGACGTACGGCTCGCAACTGCCGGCAGCGCGCCGCCGGAGGCGACCATCCGAACCGTCGAAGACGAGTTCGGCTGGTACATGAAACACGTCTACGGCGCGACCGAGACCGGACCGCTGATCACCACCTCCGACGCTCGACGGCACTTCTCCGACGACAGTGACGACCGCTTCCGAATCAAGAAACGGCAGGGGCTTGCCTACCTCGGCACCGAAATCCGAGTCGTCGACGAGGACGGCAACGACGTTCCACGCGACGACGAGACACTCGGCGAGGTCGTCGTCCGCGGCAGCCAGATCATGGAGAAATACTGGGGCAAGCCCGAGGCGACCGAGGAGGCGTTTAGCGATCGGATCGAGGGCTACTACCACATGGGCGACCTCGCCACCATCGACGAAAACGGGATGCTCTCGATCCAGGACCGCAAGAAAGACATCATCATCTCCGGCGGCGAGAACATCTCGAGTATCGAACTCGAGGACACGCTGTTCGACCATCCCGAGGTGGCTGACGTGGCGGTGATCCCGGCACCCAGCGACGAATGGGGCGAGACGCCGAAGGCGTTCGTCGTTCCCGCAAGCGGCGATCCGACCGAGCCGGGCGTGACCGAAGCAGAACTCGAGGAGTTTACCCGCGAGAACCTCGCGGGCTACAAGACCGTCCACCGCGTCGCGTTCGTCAAGCAGCTGCCGACGACGGCGACGGGCAAAGTCCAGAAGTACGAACTCCGGCAGGAAGAGTGGGAAGACGAAGACCGAATGGTTGGACAGGGATAATGCGGCCATCCCGGTTCGGTCCACCCAGTGGCCGTCGGCTCAAAACGACCGAGACGAATCTCGGTCGTCGTCATCGTCGGATGTCCTGTCGGTCGATGACTGTCGGCCGCCGCGTTCCTTCGCGATCCGTTCTGCGTCCGCGCGGTCGACAATGGTCGGGTTCGACGTTTCCTGGTCGATCAATAGCCAGAGAAGGAACGGAACGACGAGCGCCATCACGACGACGAGGCCCAAAACGACTGCCATAGCTTGGTGAGTTCTCGGCGGTCTGAGCACAAAGATTTTATGGCGTTGACAGGAAGGGACGTCTATGAGAGACGACGAGCGCGGCTGTCCGAAATGTGGCAACACGGAGACAGAAATCGACGAAATCTCGACGACCGGAGGCGGGTTATCGAAGATGCTCGACATCCAGAATCGACGGTTTCACGTCGTAAGTTGTACGAACTGTGGCTATTCGGAGCTTTACAAGGGACAGTCGTCAGGCGACATGATCGATCTCTTCCTCGGATAGCTGTCCGCTCGAGTGGGTTCGACGACATCGCATCGACATCGATTTCCCTTACACGGGCGCGAGCACGCGCGGAAACTGTAAACAGTTATCCGACTGGGACTGCTATCCCCCCACAAGATGGCCAACGATGTCAAGCCCACCCGCAAGAACTTGATGGCGATCGAGGATCGCATCGAGCTCTCCGAGCGGGGACACGGCACGCTCGAGAAGAAACGCGACGGGCTGATCATGGAGTTCATGGACATTCTGGACAAAGCCCAGGACGTCCGCGGTGACCTCGCCGACGACTACGAGGAGGCCCAGCAAAAGATCAATATGGCTCGCGCGATGGAGGGTGACGTCGCGGTCCGCGGTGCTGCCGCGGCACTGCAGGAAAACCCCGAGATCACGACCGAGTCCAAGAACATCATGGGCGTCGTCGTCCCGCAGATCGAGTCCTCGCGCGTCTCGAAGAGCTTAGACCAGCGTGGCTACGGGATCATGGGCACGTCCGCCCGCATCGACGAGGCTGCTGAGGCCTACGAGGATCTCCTCGAGAGCATCATTCTCGCCGCCGAAGTCGAGACGGCGATGAAGAAGATGCTCCGTGAGATCGAGACGACCAAGCGGCGCGTCAACGCCCTCGAGTTCAAGCTCCTCCCGGAACTCTACGAGAACCAGGAGTACATCGAACAGAAACTCGAAGAGCAAGAACGCGAAGAGACGTTCCGCCTGAAGAAGATCAAGGAGAAAAAGGAGCAAGAAGAGAAGGAGGCCCGCGAGGAAGAAGCCGAGGAAGTCGACGAGGAGACCGAAGAGACGGAAGAAGACCTCGAGGACATCCAGCCGGATACCGCGGCACAATCCCCGGCAGCCAACCAGTAAGGCACGCTGAGTGTCACGGCCGGCATCTACGAATTCGATTCCGATGGCCTGTTCCAACTGCGGTACGGCCACGATTTCGTTTGCCGTTCCGGACGACTACCAGACGGACGCGCCGTCGGAAGCCAGCGTCGTTACGTTTTGTCCCCACTGTCTGAACCTTGAACCAGCGTCGGAGAGAGCGGCGGCCGCGAGCAGCGACCCCGAGTTCGCACGCATCAGCGATTCGTTTCCGACTCAGCCCGAGCGTGCGATTCCGCTTGCGCTCGCAATAGGCCTATGTTCGTCACTCGCGACGAACCGCACCGCGATCGAACTGTTGCTCAGAGAAGTCGAACGAGTCGGCACGGATCCGTTGCTGGTGCTCGATCGGCTGATTGCCGATCAATCGATCGACCCGGCGATCGACCTCGAGCGCCGACGCCACCAACTCGAGCAACTGCTCTACTAGGTTACTTTCCGGTCGGACGGACGCTATCGTTGACGGCCTGTTTCACCTGCAGGGCGGCACTGGCTGCCAGCCCGCGGGCGACCTCGTCACGTTCGTCGGCGGTGATAACCTCCTCGGCAGCAACGGCATCCTCGAGGTCGGGCGTGAAGCCGGCGCTGACGGCGTGACCGACCGGCGGCCGAACGGCGACGGTGACCTGTGGGCCGGTCATCCCGCTCGAGACATCGGCGTCGACGACGTATTCATTCGGCAGGAACTCGCGCGTGCGCGAAGCGATCCGCGAGACGTCGCGGTGAAGCAGTCGTTTCTGCGCACTCGAGAGGTCCGGAACGTCCGCCGCGGCACGCTGCCCAGCCCCAGTCTCGCCCGGTAGCCCTGCATACGGCGTATTTCCGTTCATGAGAAGTGTGTACCCGTAGCAACGAACTGCCGGATGAAAAGGGTTCGCCTTCGAGCAGTCTACAAGATCGGGTCGCTTTCGCCATAGACCGCAAGGACGACTGCGGTCGTGTATCGGCCCGACTCGGCCTGGTGGCTCTCGATGGCGACGCGAGGCTCGGTAAACTCCCAGTCGCGAAGCTCCTGGCCCGCGGCGAGCCCTTCGCGAACCCGGCGTTCGACGTCCTCGCGGTCCATCTCACCGGACGTTTCGTAGAACAGGCCGGGGCCGTCGTCGACGGACTGCGACCATGCAAGCGCGGCACTCGCGCGACCGGGGCCGGCGGTAGTCGCCCGTGCTTCGACGACGGTCAGGCGCTCGCCGGCGGGGCCGAGGTCGGGGGCGGTACCGACGGCCTCGACGTACGTCTCGGCAGGGATCACCGACGAGACTGAAACGAGGTTGTAGTTCTCGACACCGGCGTCGGCAAGCGCGGCGTCGTAGGACGACATCGCCGTGGGACCCGATGCGGTTCCCCAGACGACTCGAATCGTGCTCATATCCGAACTGGGGGCCGAGCGGCGTAAGGCGTTGCGATCCGAGCGGCACTGCTACATGGCGGTGTGCCAAGGTGGTGGCGATTGCGTGTCTCCGAATCGAAAAAGCGGCGAGGAGCGACAGCGCTACTGGTAGAAGTAGCCAGCTGAGGAGACCACGTCGCTCGAGTCGTCCTCTTCGATCTTCTCTAAGGCGTCGACGAAGTCAGCGTGGGTAACTTCGTCACGGTCGTTACGGATGGCGAACATGCCGGCTTCGGTCGCGAGACTTTCGATGTCGGCACCGGAGTAGCCGTCGGTGTTGGCGGCCAGCTCGGCGAAGTCGACGTCGTCGGCGACGTTCATGTCGCGGGTGTGGATCTCGAGGATCTGCTCGCGCCCGGATTCGTCGGGTTCGGGCACTTCGATGAGGCGGTCGAACCGGCCGGGTCGCAAGATAGCCCGGTCAAGCATATCGAAGCGGTTGGTCGCGGCGATGATACGGATCTCGCCGCGGGCCTCGAAGCCGTCCATTTCGCTCAAGAGTTGCATCATCGTCCGCTGGACCTCGGCGTCGCCGGAGGTCTTGGACTCGGTGCGGCGGGTCGCAATCGCGTCGATCTCGTCGATGAAGATGATGGCGGGTTCGCGTTCGCGGGCCATCTCGAAGAGGTCGCGAACGAGTCGCGAGCCCTCGCCGATGAACTTGCGGACGAGTTCCGAGCCGGCCATCTTGATGAAGGTGGCGTCGGTCTCGTGTGCGACGGCTTTCGCGAGCATCGTCTTCCCGGTGCCCGGCGGACCATACAGGAGGACGCCGCTTGGCGGATCGATGCCGACCTCGTCGAACAGTTCGGGTTCGGACAGCGGCTGCTCGACAGCCTCGCGGACCTCGCGGACCTGCTCGTCGATGCCGCCGATGTCGTCGTAGGTAACATCGGGTTTTTCGGTGATCTCCATCGACTGGGCACGCGCGTCGGTCTCGGCGTTCAGGATGGTCTGGATCGCAAAGGAGTCGTTGACTGCAACGCGGTCGCCGGCCTCGACGCGGTCGACCATCCGCGAGGAAACGTCGGTGAGCACCTCTTGGTTGTTGCCATGTTGTTTGACGATGACCTGCTCGTCGTCGAGGACGTCTTCAACGGTGGCGATGTACAGCGACGAGCTCTTGAGCATCTCGTTTTCGCGTTCGATCCGATCGACTTTTCCCTGCAAACGCTCGCGGCGGTCCTCGGCGTCGTCGAGCTGCTCCGATAGCTGCTCGTTGACATCAACGAGGTCCTCGTAGTGCCCGCGAAGCGCCTCGAGCCGCTCGTCGTCGGGAAGATCGGAATCGATATCGCGGTGAGGTCGGTCGGGAATAGACGGGCTTCGAGACATCCTGATATACGCCGATAAGATATGGACAGTAAATGTGCCTTTGGGTCGCGGAGGCAGGGGTGTCGGATATTGTTACTGTCTACCCAGCACTTGCAAGCGACCGGTACTGAAAGGCCCTCGGATTAGTCGAGGAGTGACTCGAACTCGTCTAAGCGCTCGCCGTAGGTCTCGAGTGCGCGGTCGATCGGGGCCGAACTGCTCATGTCGACGCCAGCGATCCGCAGCAGCTCGAGGGGGTACTCACGGGAGCCCCGCTTGAGGAACTCGAGGTAGTCCTCGGCGGCGGGCTGGCCACGTGCCAAGACGTCGTCGACGATCGCGAGCGCGGCGGAGATACCGGTTGCGTACTGGTAGACGTAGAAGGCCCGGTAGAAATGCGGGATACGCATCCACTCGCGGGCGATCCGGTCGTCGATGACGGCGGGCTCGTAGTAGTCGTCTTTGAGTCCGCGATAGAGGTCATCCAGCCGATCGGCGGTCAGCGGTTCGCCCTCTTCCTCGAGGCGGTGGGTCTCGTGTTCGAATTCTGCGAACAACGTCTGGCGATAGAGCGTCGAGCGCACACGCTCGAGGAACTCATTGAGAACGTGTTTCCGGAACTCGGGGTCGTCGACGGTCTCGAGTAAGTGGTTGGTCAGCAGGGCCTCGTTGACCGTGCTGGCGACCTCGGCGACGAAGATCTCGTAACTCGAGTAGACGTAGGGCTGTTCCTCTTTGGTGAGCTCGGAGTGCATCGAGTGACCGAGTTCGTGGGCCAGCGTGTACATCGAGGCGATGTCCTGCTGGTAGTTCAGCAGGATAAACGGCTGAGTGTCGTAGGTGCCACCCGAGTACGCGCCGGACTGTTTGCCCTCGTTCTCGTAGACGTCGACCCACCGGGAGTCGAGCCCCTCGGCGACGCGGGATTGATACTCATCGCCCAGCGGCGCGAGCGCGTCGACGACGTACTCGGTGGCCTGCTCGTACTCGAGATCGGGGCCTTCGTCGCCGGTCAGCGGCATATAGAGGTCCCACATCTGTAGGTCGTCGACGTCGAGTGCCTGCCGCTTGAGTTCGGCGTGGTGGTGGAGCTTGTCGATGTTGTCGTGGACAGTGTCGACGAGCGTGTCGTAGACGTCGACCGGAACGTTCGGGCCGTCGAGGGCGGCTTCGCGTGCCGTGTCGTAGTTGCGCGCCTGTGCAGTCTTGACGTCGGCTTTGACGCTGTTCTTGTAGCTGGCTGCGACCGTGTTCCGGACCGACTCCCACTCGTCGAAGTAGTTCTCGTAGACGCGCTTGCGGAACTCACGGTCGGGCCGCTTGAGCAGATTGGTGAAGTTGCTCTGGGTAATCTCGACGGCCTCGCCCTCGGGATCCTCGACGGTCGGGAACGCCATGTCGGCGTTCGAGAGCATGGTGTAAACCTCGCCGGTCGCGCCGGTCACTTCGCTTAAATCGGCCAGCAGCGCCTCGACTTCCGCCGAGCGCGTATGCGGTTTCATCCGGAGGACGTCGTCGACGTAGTGGTCGTAGGTCTCGAGGTCGGATTCAACCGCCATCATCTCATCGAACTCCGCGCGAGTTATCTCCTGAATTTCAGGGTCGATAAACGACGCGGCGGACTGGGCGTCGGCCGCCAGCGACTGTGCGCGCGCGGTCAGCGCCTGATAGTGCTGGTCGGTCGTGTCCTCGTCGCGGCGCATGCGGGCGTAGGCCGCGACGGTCGACACCTCGCGCATGAGCTCGTCGCGTAACTCGAGGACCGCAAGCAGGGTCTCGGCGTCGTCGGTCGTCTGTCCCTCGTAGGATGCGAGGTCCTCAACGCGCTCGGCGACTGCCTCGTAGGCGGTCTCCCAGTCGTCATCGGTCGCGTAGATGCTCTCGAGGTCCCAGGTATATTCCTCGTCGACCTCGGAGCGGTCGGGAACGGAACTCATAGCCCCGATTTCGGAGCCCCAGCGGTAAAGCGTGTCGGACCCTTTCACGGTATGTCTCAGTGATGAGTCCGCGATGAGAGCACAGAAGTCGTGACTGCGCTCGAGCGAGGGAGCGAAGACACGACGATGGGTCGGCGTCTGATGCGGTCCATCTGCCAGACTCTACCGCATCCCGTCGGCGATCTGGCCGGCGACTCGTGCCCCTGTTCGTCGCTCGAGACGGCGGCGGTCGAACACGGCACGAGCACTCGCAGCGGCATCGGCGTCGATCTCGAACGAGAGGGCGGGATAGTCCACGTCGGTCAAGACGAGCGGCTCCGGCGGTGCCGGCGCGATTCCCTCGGGACCGGGCAGCGGCTCAGGGTCGAATACCCGCTCGAGTTTCGCAAGCGGCGACTCGCCGGTGGCGATCTCACAGGCCAGTGAGACAAGTCGCCGGACGAGCTCTCGAGCGAAGCCACCCGCGCTGGCGGTAACAATGAGGTAGTCGCCGTCTCTGGTCGCTGTAAGCGTCAGGGTGCGCTCGGTGTTGTGGTCGTCCGGCGTCAGGTTGTGCACGTCGTGTGTGCCGGACAGTGCCTCGCAGGCAGTCAGAAAGCGCTCGTCGTCGATAGGCGGCGTGTCGGGAACAGCCGACGTGTCGGTCGGTGCATACAGCTGGTAGGTGTATTTCCGGCGACGCGCGTGATGGGTCGCATGAAAGTCAGCCGGCGCATCGGCGCTCGCCCATGCGCGTACGTCGGCTGGCAGTTCAGCGTTCAGCGCCCGCGGCGTGAGCCAGTCGGGGGCCTCGAGCGCGATCGTCTGGGCGAGCGCGGAGACCCCTGCGTCAGTGCGGCCGGCGGCAGCGTAGCCGTCTGGCTTGTCAGTGTCAGACTCGAGGACCCCGAGTGCCCGGAGCGCATCGAAAATCGAATCCTCGACGGTCGGAACGTCGGGCTGGCGCTGGTAGCCGTAGTAGTCCGTACCGTCGTAGGCGATCCGAAACGCGCGGCGTCCCATTTGGTCTCGAGTCGATCCAGCGGGGCCAGCGAGTTATACTGTTCGCTGTGGCGGCGGACAGACGCAAGCGATGCGGAGACAGCGCGAGAATTAGGTCGTCGGCCTTGAGACCGATCCGATGACGACCTCGATCGATTCTTACAGCCCGTCGCCGGTGTCGAACTCGTCGGCGTCGTCGATCCCGGTATCATCGATGTCGAATTCGTCGGTCTCGAGCGACGAGCCACCGGCAGTGATAGCCCCGTCTTGAATCTCGATGGTGACGCCGTCGTCGTCGGACGATCCCCCCAACAGCTGGCTGGTCGCCGACTCGACTTCCTGGTTGACCGACCAGGCGAATCGGAGCACCGACTCGAGTTCCGTGCCGACCTCGCGGACGCCACGCTGGTCTGTGAGCGTCCCCAGACTCCGTGCGCCCTCCGGATGGAGGTACTGAATCGGATGCTCCGTCGGGACCTCACGCAGGTCGAGGTCGAACGACCAGAGATACGGCAGGAACTGGAGGGCATAGCCCTGCGGTTTCGGTGCTCGACGGCCGGCAGCGGTCAGTGCGACGGTTTTCGCCGTCGACTCGCCGTCGGTGTCGAAGTAGACGCCTGGCATGCCCGGAATGGAGAGTCGCATACTCGAGGGAGAGAGCCACGTACGGGTGAGTCTACACCCGGCACACCCACCCTCGTTTTATTCGAAGGTATCGGCGAACTTGTCCCGCCGGTAGAGGTCGAGTTCGGTCACGCTCGAGCCATTTCGGCTTGCAGCAAAGCGGATCGCCTCGGCGATTTCCCCGGGTTCGGTCGCCTCCCCCTCGTCGAAGCGCTCGACGAAGGGATCGCCACCGGCCGCCCCGAACTGGGATCGGACTTCGGAGGGGTTGACGATCGTGACGCCGACGCCGTCATCGCCGACTTGAGCCGCGACGCTCTTGGCGAAGCCCCGGACCCACCACTTCGAGGCGGCGTAAACGGGGTTGAACGGCCGCGGGTACTGGCCGGCGAAACTGCCGACGAAGATCAGGTGGCCGTCGCGCTCGCGGACGTGGGGGATCGCCGCCCGCGTCGCATAGAAGACGCCGTCGACGTTAGTCTCCTGCATCGTCTCGTATTCGTCGGTGGTCAGCGACTCGACGTCGCTCCCGCGAGCCAGCCCCGCGTTATTGACCAGCACGTCGATCCCGCCAAAGCGGTCGACGGCCGCCTCGATGAGCACGTCGACATCGTCCTCTTCGCGGACGTCCGTCGGGACGACCAGCGTCTCGACATCGTGGTCGGCCTCGAGGTCGTCGGCGACTGCTTCCAGTTGCTCCTCGCTTCGCGCCGCGAGGACAACGTTGGCACCTGCTGCAGCGAGTTCGTGGCAGGTCGCCGCGCCGATCCCGGAACTCGCACCCGTGACGATCACCGTGTCCTGCTCGAGTGACTCGGACATGCTGTCACAAATCGGCCGACACCGACCTAAAGCCGAGGGTCGCGAAGTACGACCCCAAAGAGCGACGGCTCGGCGGCGCTTAGTAGTCCTCGAGGTCGTACAGGTCGCCGTATTTCGCGGTGGCGTACTCGAGGAAGTAATCGGCGGTCAACTCCTCGCCGGTGGCCCGTTCGATCAACTCGGGCGTGACGAAGTGCTTGCCGTGCTGGTGGATGTGCTCGCGGAGCCAGCCGTTGAGGGCGTCAAACTCGCCCTCGCTGATGGCCTCGTCGAACGGGCCTCGCGGCTCATCGCCGCTCGGTGTTTCCGAGGCGTGTGACGCCTCGCTCCCGCGATCGTCCTCGGCGGCGGCGTACAACTGCGCGGCGAGAACGGAGCCCAGCGAGTACGTCGGGAAGTAGCCGAAATCGCCGTGAGACCAGTGGATGTCCTGGAGACAACCCTCCGCATCCGTTTCCGGACGCACACCGAGATACTCCTCGTACTTGTCGTTCCAGACCTGTGGGACCTCCGAGACCTCGAGGTCGCCCCGGATCAGGTCGCGTTCGATCTCGAAACGGATCACGATGTGGAGGTGGTAGGTGAGTTCGTCCGCTTCGACCCGGATGAGATTGTCGTCGTAGACCTGGTTGGCGGCCTCGTAGGCCTCCTCGGGCGTGACGTCCTCGAGGCTCGGGAACCGCTCGCGGGCGACCGGCAGGAAGTGTTCCCAGAAGGGCCGAGAGCGGCCGACGTGGTTCTCCCAGAGACGGGACTGGGACTCGTGGACCGACAGGTCACGGGCTTCGCCAAGCGGGGTGCCGTAGCCCTCGTCGGGAAGCCCGAGCGTATAGTTTGCGTGCCCGAACTCGTGGATCGTCGACGTGATCGAACCCAGAAGGTCCTCCTCGTCGAAGCGAGTCGTCACACGCGCGTCGAACTGCGTCCCCGAGGAGAACGGGTGTGGTGCGGTATCGAGACGGCCGCGGTCCCAGTCGTAGCCGAGCGACTCGAGCACGTCGCGGGCGAGCGCTTCCTGATCGTCGTCGTCGAACTCGCCCGCGAAGGCGTCCGTGGCGAGGTCGGCATCGCTGTCCTGGATCGCGTCGATCAGCGACACGACCTCCTCGCGCAGGCGCTCTAGGACCTGTTCGGCGGTCTCGAGGTCGATGTAGGGCTCGTAGTCCGCAAAGAGCACCGCGTAGGGATCGGCGTCAGGGTCGATGTGGGCGGCGTACTCGCGTCTGAGGTCGACCAGTTTCTCGAGCGTCGGTGCGAACGCCTCGAAATCGTCCTCCTTGCGGGCCTGCTTCCACGTGGGGTGGGCGTTCGACGCCGTCGCTGAGATCTCCTCGACGAGTTCTTGGGGAACGCTCGTCTCGCGGTCGTACTGGCGTCGGATCTCGCGGACGACCGCGGCCTGTTCGTCTCCGAGGGCGGTGTCCTCGAGGTCGTCGAGCAACTGCCCCGTCTCGTCGGCGGTCAGGAGTTCGTGACTGAGCGAGGACAGCGTCGAGAGTTGCTGGGCACGCGCTGGCGTCCCCTCGTCGGGCATCACGACCTCCTGATCCCACCGCAGGATGCCGGCGGCGTTGCCAACGTTCGAGATCCGCCGGACTCGGTTTTCGAACTGCTCGTAGGCGTCACCTTCGCTCGCGTCGCTTCCGGCCTGATCGGTCGCCATAGCCGTACTATTCGCTCGGATACGGTATCAACGTCGTGGTTCCGGGTGTCTCGAGGGACGCACGGACAGTCGCAGTCGAGAGTTGCCTCTCGGTTGGAAATCCGTGAGAGCGGGCAGAACGTGCAAGCAACGGTCTGTTCCGCCGAGGTACGTAGCTATCAGTATGGCAATCGCATCACCACTCGCGTCAGTCATCGTCTTTCTCGTAAGCCTTCTGATCGGTGCACTCGGTATCTACGCTGGCGCACGCGTCATCGTCGGACGGACAAGCTACGATCACGCCATCGTCACTGCGCTGATCGGCGCGATCGTCTGGGCGATCGTCGGCTTTCTGGTCGGGTGGATTCCGCTCGTCGGCCCGCTGCTCGTCTTAGTCGCCTACGTCGCGGTCATCAATTGGCGGTATCCCGGGGACTGGACCGCCGCGGCGATGATCGGCCTCGTCGCCTGGGTGACTGTCCTGATCGTCCTCTACGTGCTCGCGGTCGTCGGCATCACGAGTTTCGGTGCAGTCGGCGTCCCGGGTCTCTGACCGACCGAGGGCAGTGCCGTCGCCTGTGTTATCGCGATGGCGGCCACGTCTCCGCGGCCCGCCGGTAGGTCTCGCGACAGCGCTCGAGGACACCGATCGAGACGCTTTCGTCGTCAGTATGGGCCTCCCCGGGTTCGGAAGGGCCGTAGATCACACACTCCGTGCCGGCGTCTGAGAGCCAGCCCGCGTCGGTCGCGTGGGGCTTCGTCACGTGTTCGGGCTCGGCCGTCTGTGACGCCGTGGCGGCCTCGAGCACTGCGTCAGCAAAGGCCGCGTCCCCACACTGCATCGGCGGCCAGTCCTGATCGACGGTCCACTCGATGCCCGCGCGATCCGCGACGCGCTCGAGGGGCGCGCGCTCGCCGGGCACCGTTCGCTCGTCGACGGTGAACGAACAGCGGGCCGGGACGACGTTCCACGCGGAGCCGCCTTCGATTTCGGTGACGGTGAGGCGTCCCTCGAGCGTCTCGCCCGCGACGTCGACCGACGGGGACTCGAGTTCGCGAACGTGGTCGATGGCGTCCGTCGCGCGGTAGATGGCGTTCTCGCCGGCGTCGGTCTCGCTGGCGTGGGCCGCGGTTCCGTGTGCGGTGATCGTACTTCCGCGTCGGCCCTTGTGTGCGACGGCCACGTCGGTGACGTCCGGCCCCGAGTAGTTGGTCGAGCCCTCGCCGACGATGGCGTACTCTGGGATGAATCCCTGATCGATCGCATGCCGTGCGCCGACGCCGCCGACTTCTTCGCCGACGAAACTCGCGAACACGAGTTCACCGGCAGGGGAAGCATCGCGAAACGCAAGCAAGGCGGCCGCGAGCGCGCCTTTCATATCTGCGGTTCCGCGACCGTAAAGGCGGCCGTCGCGTTCCTCGACGGTGTACTCGTCGCCCGTCTCGGCAACCTGCGAATCGGCCGGCTCGACGACGTCGTGATGGCCAACGAGTGCGAGCGTCTCGTCGCCACTGCCTTTCCGCGCGATCACGTTCCCGGCTTCGTCTCGTCGCACGTCGGCGTCGGTCTCCTGGCGGAGCCATGACTCGAGGAACTCACCGGCAGCAGTCTCGTCGCCGTGGCTTGGAATCGAAACGAGTTCGCGCGTCAACTCGACGAGAGTCATGCGGAGACGATCGCTGGCTGTCGTGTTCAGTACACCGGAAACGAGTGGCGGCTGCTGGCTCGCGGGTGAAAGCGATGAAAACCGTTCGGTGGTCAGTCCAGTTGTTCGTAGACTGGCGGTTCCTGTTCCTGTTCCTCGTCGGTGAGCCGCGCGACCGAGTCGCGTACCTCGCGGAGACTGGCCGTCTGTTCTTGGCTCGCCGCAGCGACCGATTCCGCCGCACTCGCGACCTTGTCGGCCGACTGTGACAGGTCTGCAAGCGTCTCGGCCGTTGCTTCGACACCACGGGCCTGCTGGTCGGCGGCCGCTGTCACGTCTTCCATTCCCGTTGCCGTCTGCTGTGCCGACTCGTGAATCGCTTCGAGCGAGGTGACGGTCTCTCTAACCCGATCGGTACCGGCATCGACGCGGGCAACCGTCTCCTCGGTCGTCGCGACCGTCGCGCTGGCGTCCTCACGGACGGCTTCGACGGCACTTTCGATCTCCGCGAGGTCCGATTTCGTCTGCTCGGCGAACGAGCGCACTTCGTTTGCGATCACACCCATCGTGTCGCCGTCTCCACCACCCCCACGGGACGACTCGATCTTCGCGTTCGCTGCCAGCACCGTCGTTCGCTCGGCGAGATCGTCGAGCCGGTCGACGACTTCGTCGATCTCTTGGGTCCGCTCTGCGAGCGAGTCGACGGCGTCGGCGACGCGGTCGGTCGCGTTCTCGATCGCCTCGAGTTCGTCCAAGGCGTCGTCGGCCGCTTCGACCCCTTCAGCGGCGAGTTGCTCGGTTCGGGCGCTCTCGTCGCTGACTTCGTCGGCGACGCTTGCGACTTCTTCGACCGCGGCACTCACTTCGTCGAGTTCGCGTGCCGCTCGCGTGACGCCGGTAGCCTGCGACTCGGTGTGCTGACTGATCGCCTCGGCGCGCTTCGAGACCACCTCACTCGACTCGTGAAGTTCGGATAGCGGGGCCTGCACGTCGGTTTCGACCTCGTTGGCGAGGCGTTTCCGACGCTCGATCGACTCCTCGAGTCGCTTGGCGTAGGAGTCGACGTAGGTTTCGGTCGCGATCTGCATATCGAGGTTGATGATCCGTAGCAGCGAGAGGATGTCCATCATGCCGTCGTCGATAGCATCCCTGACAGCCGCCTCGAACGACTCCTCGAGGCCGTCGTCGACCTCCTCGTCGCCGCCAAATCCCAGTGCGCCAACGACTCTCCCGAGTCCACCCTCGCCGCTGTCGGCGTCGCGTTCAGCGGCCCACGTTTCGATCGCATCGACGACCTGATCTTGGACCCGCTCGTTCATCCGCGAGAGAAGTAGATTGTAGTAGACGCCATACTGCCCCACGTAGTGTTTCAGGGGCATATCGAGCAGTTCGTGGAGTTTGCCGATCCGGGTCCGGTTTTCGAAATACGACAGATCGTAGTCTCCCGTCGCCAGCGAGACGAGATACGCCTGCTGGGTCTGTTTGAGTCCCTCGACACCCTTCGGCGACCGGTTGATGACCTTCCGCGTGCCCTCGTACTGCAGGATGTTCTCGTAGAAGTCGTCGGAAATCTCCTGGCGATTGTCCCGCAACAGTGGCTCGAGGTCCGAGAGCCGCTCTTCATCGATTTCATCGAATCCGATGAAGTGCTTTCGCCACTCGACTTCGTCTTCGTCGAGTCCGATCCGATCGACGAGTTCGTCGACGTCAAGAAAACCATTGAGACCCCCCTTACCAAACGTCTGCTCCGGTTGCATACGAAACTGCTAGTGAGTGGGTCAGTTAAGGTTCCATTGATGTTCCCGCTGAATAAGAAGACATACCATAACAATTGAAACGATGTTCATACCGATCGCAGGCTGGGGGATCGGGTGTGCAGTGTGTTTCAGTATCTCAATAGACCCCCACGTTACGGCCGGTTCGTCGCATCGGTCCCGTAGTGTTCTGTGAAACCCTTATAGGCGTACGTGAACCAGTTTACGTATGAACGTCGTGCCGGATACGAGCGTGGTCATCGACGGCCGCGTTTCGGCGACAATCGAAGACGGGCAGTTCGAGGGAGCGACGATCTGTGTCCCCGAAGCAGTCGTCGCGGAACTCGAGGCGCAGGCCAACGACGGACTCGATAGCGGCTGGGACGGCTTAGAGGAGCTCCAGCAGCTGGCAGAACTGGCCGACGAGGGCGTCGTTGACCTCGAGTACGTCGGCGAGCGCCCGAGTGCGATCGAACGAGGCCACGCCTCTGAAGGCGAAATCGACGCCCTGATCCGCGATCTCGCGGAGGAACTCGACGCGACGTTCGTCACCAGCGACGTCGTCCAGGCGGAGGTCGCACAGGCGAAGGGACTCGACGTCGAACACGTCTCCCCCGAGGTTCGGCGGGTCGGCACGCTGGCCGTCGAGGAGTATTTCGACGACGAGACGATGAGCGTCCATCTGAAAACCGATGCCATCCCGCGGGCCAAACGCGGCGAACTCGGCGCGATGCACTACGAAGAAATCGCCGACGAGCCACTCGACGAGGCGACGATGGACGAGTACGCCCGCGAGGTCATCGACGGTGCCAAAGAGGCCCACGACGGCTTCATCGAGCTGTCAGAGCCGGGCATGAAGATCGTCCAGTTCCGGGATTACCGGATCGCGATCGGCCGCCCGCCGTTTTCCGACGGCATCGAGATCACCGCCGTCCGCCCGATTGCCCAGACAGACATCGACGACTACGAGCATGCCGACGAACTCAAAGAACGCCTGCTCGAGCGCCAGCGCGGTGTCCTCATCTCGGGTGCACCCGGGGCCGGGAAGTCGACGTTCGCACAAGCGGTCGCCCGCTACATCTCCGATCACGACTACTCCGTCAAGACGATGGAGAAACCACGGGACCTGCAGGTCGGCCCCGACATCACCCAGTACACCGAACTGGGCGGGGAGATGGCAAAGACAGCCGACGCCCTGTTGATGGTCCGACCGGACTACACCATCTACGACGAGGTCCGCAAGACCGACGACTTCGAGGTCTTCGCCGACATGCGGCTTGCGGGTGTGGGCATGATCGGTGTCGTCCACGCAACGCGTCCGATCGACTCGCTGCAGCGACTCGTCGGCCGGGTCGAACTCGGGATGATTCCCCAGGTCGCCGACACGGTCGTCTACATCGAAGCCGGGAAAGTCGAGACGGTCTACGACGTCAAAACGACGGTCAAAGTGCCCGCCGGGCTCACCGAGGAGGACCTCGCCCGGCCGGTCATCCAGGTGACGAACTTCCAGACCGGCGAACCCGAATACGAGATCTATACCTTCAACCGCCAGGTCGTCACCGTCCCGCTGAAAGAAGAGGAGGGCGGCCCCGGTAGCGAATCCGGCGTTGACCGCATCGCCAAACAGGAGATTGAACGTGAGATCCGCTCGGTCGCCCGCGGCTACGTCGACGTCCAACTCAAAAGCCAGGACAGAGCCGTCGTCTACGTCGAAGAGGACGATATCTCGAGTGTCATCGGCAAAGGCGGCGGCCGGATCACCGACATCGAAAACCGGCTGGGGATCGATATCGACGTTCGCACCCACGACGAGAATCCCCACTACGGTGCCGGCGCTGGTGGTGGCGGCGGCGGTGGCGCAAACACGAGTGGTGCTGGCGGGTCACAAGCCGGTCAGATGGTCCAACCCGAGATCACCTCCCGGCACATCGTTATCCCCGTCGACGGCAACCACGGCGAAACCGTCGAGGTCCAGGCCGCCGGCGACTACCTCTTTACGGCGACGGTGAGCCGCGGGGGCGAAATTCAGGTGTCGCGCGGAAGTGCGATCGCGGAGGAGCTCGAGCGAGCGATCGACCGGAAAGCGCCGATCACGGTCGTCCCGTCATAGAGGAGACCGCGAGCGAACGCCGTGAGTGAGTGACTTTTTGCTGCGTTTTTTACCGGACCGCTCCGCGAACGGAGTGACTGAATCTTGAAATCGGTGTGCATGCGAGCGTCCGCGGGCCGGCCGAGTGATCGATCGCTTCGGGCCGGGGCCTACGGCGACCAGAGGCGCTGTTCTCGATCGAGCAGTGTGACGACGACCACGTGCGGGAGCGTCAGGACGGCGATCGTCACCAGATAGAGCGCGAGCACGTCGGGGACGGTCGCAGGCGTGCGCGGGACCAAGAGCCCGATCCCGACGAGGACGAGCAGGCCGCCTGCGGTCAGTGGCGCTGCATCGCGGGCGAAACGACGAGATGCGGCACTGAGTGCCCCGCGTTCGAGCGCCGCGCCGGCGGCGGGATCGACGAGCATCGTTCTGAGAATATGCCGGAGAGAGTGCCAGAAACAGAAGTAGAGCCCGATCGCGAGAATCGGCGGGACGATCGCGAAGTAGGCGACGAGTCCGATCGTCTCCGCGGTGTCGACGATCCACGGGCCGCGATCGCCGCTGCTCGTCCGGACGAAGCCGAAACCCGTCGCGAGCACGATGAGGGAACCGAAGCCGATCGCGACGGCCGCCCGGACCGGCTGGGAGAACGCTGGCTCGAGTGCGGCCGCTGCGTCAGGATCGAACAGTCCGACGAGCGTCTCGGCGACGAACGCGTACTGGGCCGGAAACGCGATCAGCGGAACGAGCATCGGAAGCCCACCCCGGACGATGAGGGCGAGAAGGCGACTGGCTCGCGTCTCGAGGTGGTCGGCGCGGACGAGCGCGAGCAGGGCGTAGACATCGCCTTGCCCCCAGTGGATGAGCGTGACGAGGATGAACAGGACGAACGCGACGGCGGGGGCGAGAAACCAAACGGCGGCGTACGCGGAGCCGACCAGCAGGTAGAGGCCGCCGACGAACGCGAGCGACCGCGGGGTGACGGGATCGCCTCGAGCCCGTGACAACACGAGGTGGTCGACGGCTCCGTGAGGAAGCCCGAGGACGACGACGCTGAGCGCCAGCGGAACGTACTGGTATGCAAGCGGCGGCGAGCCCATGATGATCGTGATCGAGACGACGGCGACGATGAGTACCAGCCCGACGCCGAGGCTCAGGCGGGCCGCCAGTCGACGGGCCGCGGCATCCGTGTGGGGGATACCGCCACTCGAGGCTGTGTCACCGCTCATCGGAGCGTGCGGCGAGTCGGGTCGCCAGCCTGGTGAGAGACGGGAGTTCGTGGATGCGCTCGAGCAGCCAAACGTACATGACGAGTCCCTGAACGAGGAAGACGTTGGTCACGAGAAAGAACAGCGCCTCCTCGACTGGGAGTCCCAGGGGCGCAAAGCCGATCGTGTGGGCGTCCGAGATGACCCAGATGCCGAGTTCGATCGCGACGCGATCGACGATCCAGAGGTAGAGCGTCGGAACAGCGATCGCGGCCACCAGCGGTCGACGGACGGCCCAGAGGTACGTGAGGCCGAACCCCCACTGGATAGCGAGGATCGGCCCAGCCCAGAGCAACACCCATCCGAGATAGTACGTCGGGGTGTTAGCGGTCAACAACAAGCCGATGCCGGCGATCGACAGGCCGCTCCCGACGCCGATCAGCCGGTGTGTGAGGGGGATCGCCAGCGATCGATCGGCGGTTGCCGGCAGCTGGAACAACCAGAACGCGGTCAGCATCGGCTGAAGGATGAAGAAGGTATATTCCTCGATCGGCGTGTGCCAAATCGTCGCGATAACCGCACCCTCACCGTACCACCAGACACCCGCAGGGATCAGGTGATTCGTCAACGGCGTCGTGTAGACGACTGCGAGGCCGATCATGATGGCGAGTCCGGAGAGCGGCCGCACGCCCCACCAGGCCCGATCGCGTCGATGCGCGAGCCAGCCCAGAATCAAAAGCGGCGGGAGGATGAACATCAGGTGAACGCCGAAGTACGTGAGTGGAACGGTCATGAGCGTGGCAGCGTGTATCGCCGGTTCTTCGCAGAGAGCGGGCCCTGTAGCCGTGCTAGGGACGGTACCGACAAAGCCCCAAATCCGAACTGGTTAGGCCAGGTGAGGGCGCGAGACGGCGCGCCGGTGCCGACATGGCTCCCGAACCGACCGAGGACCGGGACAATCAGTCGTCCGACACCCCGGACCCGGGGATGGTAGCACCGTAGTCCGAGCCGCCGGTGATCGACTCCGGTTCGTCGACGATATAGAACAGAGCGAGGAACGTCACAATGTACTTCGTGATGATGTCGAGGATGCTGTAGCCCCACGAGGTGATCGCGACGTCCAAGATCGCGATCCCTTCGACGCCGAGCATCCAGAGGATCGGATAGCCAAACCAGCCGACGACGGTGAGGAGTTTGAGCGTTCGGAACAGCTCCGACGTTCCCGTCCGTTCGGCTTCGGCGGTCCAGTCGACGAGGATAACGTACACGATCACGAGGAAGAAGATCGACCCCAGCACGAACCACCACCAGCGCAGCACCAGCGAGGACGTCGTTAGGGCAGCCGCCAGGCCGGTGACACACATCGCGATCGTAAACGCACAGGTCGTGAGGATCTTCGTCCAGTTCGACCCGGCGATCAGCCCAAGCGCGATCAGAATGAACGGTGTGGAAAAGGTCCACGTGAGGTACCGACCCCACATCACCAGCACGCCGCTCTCGCCTGCTGTCGTCGCACCCGCGGCCGGGTGGCCCGCCGGCATCTCGATGACACTCAGCGTCAGCCCCGACGTGAGGCCGGTGTAACTCGAGATCGAGACGACCGAGATCAGCAACAGCGCGGTCGCGATCGTCTTCGAGCGCGGATCGGTAAGCGACCGTCCGAGATAGACGATTCCGAGGATTGTGAGCCCGGCAAGGGCGATGTTGACGACGAACGACAGCGCGAGCAGGGTGTTGCCGCCACCGAAGACGTACTCGAACAGTTCCGCGTCTGTCGGGCCGGTTTGGAGCGCGTGTGCCCCGACGGCGGGCGCGGACGCAATAAGTGGCTGCATGCCTACACGTTACTGCACCATCATTACCCATAAACGAGTGTCCGTCCCGTTTCGGAACATCATGAGTGTTGAGCGGTCAGCGTGCGGTGAGCGGCCAGTACTGCTCACATCGAGAGCCGAGCAGTACGTGGCCGTCGCACTCGGCTGTCTCGAGCGTTCGTTGCCGACTCGATCACGGGACGCCCATGCCCACTGAACCGGTCGCGCGGGACGGCGATCGGTCGAAGCGGCGTTGGCTCCGTGATCGGCCGTTACGCCAGCGGTCGTCGGGAAGCGTCCTGCTGAGTCGTCACGCGGCCGCAGTGGACGGCGTGACGGCCCGTTCCAGGACGGAGCGGCTCCGGAGCAGGACCACGCCGAAGCCGACCTTCGCCGAGAGGTCAAGCACCATGAACGCGGCCGTCTCCCAGTACAGCGGAAGGATGCCGAGCGTTCCTTCGGTGCCGAGGATCCAGACCACTGGGTAGAGGAGCCACAGCGCGATGACCAGGTTGCGCAGGGTGCCGAACAGCGACGCGACCTCCGAAGACTGGGCGCGTGCGTTCTTCGAGAGTGTCCCGACGAGCACGTACAGGAGCGCGAGCAGGGCACCGGTGCTGATGCCCCACCACGCGATCCGGGTGCCGGGGGTCGCCGCGAACGCCGCGATCGCACCGGTCCCGATCATGAAGATGTCGAGGCCGATCAGCGTCGCGATCGTGTTACGGTTTGCTCCCGCCAGCAGCGAGAGGTCAAGCAACAGGAGCGGCGTCGTGAATAGCCAGTCGGCGTAGCGTGCCCAGTAAATCGTGAGCATCTCGTCGCCGACCATCACTTCGGTGACCCCGAAGCCCGTTGCCATGGCGAAGTACATCGCCGCGGCGATCGTCGTAATGAAGATCGTGATGATGTAGAACTCCTGCATCTTCGGGTCGCGAACACCGCGCCCCCGACCGATGAAGTACAAGGTTCCGAGGGTCATTCCGATCGTTCCGATCCACAGCCACAGGGATTCTGGACCGACTAGTGCGGTCATGGCTAAGGGTAGCATCGCACATAATATACCAATTGGGCCTAACGAAGATAACCCGTAGACAGGACTGTATGTCCAGAATTCTAACGCTGGGCACGAAATCGGAGTGTATATTTTGGCGGCCTGTGTTCGGCCATCTAGCCCGACGGCCGATCACGCCCCAAACCGATGACCTCGACTGATCCGAACGACCCGATTGCGGACGCACTCCTCGGCGAGTCGACGTACGAACGACTTCGAGTGGAGCGATACGCGCTGATCAAGCGGCGGATTCCACAGAAACTCGTCTACCAGAGCGGCCTGCTGCTCGCGCTTGCACTCGTCGTGCCGATCACGGCCACCTACCCGACATCGGTCCAAGCAGCCTTCCCGGGCGGTGAGCCCCTGTGGGCATCGCCGCTCGTCCTCTGGCTCGGCATGTACGCTGGCGGCATCGAGCTTGGAACCGCAGCGTGTCTCGTCGCGGTCGCGATCGTTCGCCAAAGCCGTGAACCGCAGCTCTCGGAGTCACAGGCGCACGTGTTACTGAACATCGAGGACGTCGCGTCGATGTTCGGATTGGCGACCGGCGGATTCGCCATCCTGCTCACAGTCGGCTTCTTCTCACTCGGCCACGCAGGCGGCGAGACGTTCCAGGCTGTCATCGACACCGCGCCCCGAAACCCGTACGGACAGACCGGCGTCCCGGTTCCCGTGATCGCAGTCGGCGTGGCAGCGGCGATCAGTGCCGGTGCCGTCTACGTTGCCAGCCAGTATCTCGCATCGGCGTCGAAGTGAAAACGCTGCCCGGAGCGGCCAGACCTTCTCGAGCATCCACCACGTCGTGAATCTGAACCCCGTCTCAGAGCCCCAATACCACCGAACGTTTCGCCAGAACGCATATGGCCTATAGCTATTTAAGGAGAATACACTTATACGAGACGAATGTTTGGTCAAATCGATTAATGATTGTGATCGAGAATCCATGACAGGCGACGTAGTCACGAACGATCGCCGACCCGCCATCGACGGGGAACAGACCCACACTGGACCGTTCATTACGAGTACGGTCGAACTGGAACACGTTCGACAGTCGATCCGAGCGGAAATCCGCGCCGCCGTTGCCGATGCGAACGCTGAGGGCGTCGTCGTCGCGATGAGCGGCGGGCTCGACTCGACGCTGACGACGGCGCTTGCGGTCGAAGCTGTCGGCAGCGAGACCGTCCTTGGACTGGGGCTGCCCTGTCACATGACCGACGGCGTCCACGTCAGCGATGCCCGCACGATCGCCGACGGCATGGGGATCGATTTCGAGGAGTTCCAGTTGCGGCCGCTACTCGAGTGTTTCGCAGAGACAGTCGGACGTGACCTTGAACCATCGACCGACGACGAGCGGCCCAACGAGCGCAACCACGAACTCGGGAACGCAACGGCGCGCCTGCGGATGCTGACGGCCTACTACGCGGCGAACCGCCAGTCACGGGTCGTCCTCGGGACGGCGAACCGCTCGGAGCGGCTCCTCGGCTACTTCACTAAGTACGGCGACGGTGGGGCCGACGTCCATCCGCTTGGCGACTGCTACAAGACGGAGGTCCGGGCGCTTGCCAAACATGTCGGTCTCCCTCGCCGAATCATCACCAAAGAACCAACGGCGGGGTTCTGGGCGACCCAGACGGACGCCGGCGAACTCGGCGCACGCTACGACGTCATCGATCCCTTACTGTATCGGTTCGTCGAGGAGGGACGCCCGCTCGAGGAGGCCGTTGTCGGACTCAGAATCGACCGCGAGACGGCCGCGGAAATCGTCTCTCGATACGCCGAGACGGAACACAAACGCACCGTTCCGCCGACGCCGGGGATCGCCGGCCGCGACAGGACGGCAACCCAGTTGGACTGACTGCCCGTCGAACGCTCACACGAGAGAACGGCGTTAGCGCTCGAGGTCGACGTCGTAGAGCGTCGGATTGCGCCACCAGAACAGCCCCCATGCCAGAAGGAAACCAGCGGTCATCGCAAGGATGTCCAGCACCGTACTGGGGAGCCCGATACCGACCAGTGCCACGAGTGCGATCGCCGATCCCAGTATCGCTCCCGTCACAACGAACAGGACGTCTCCAACGATTTTCGCCCGCGACTGCGCCCAGTACGGTTGGCGCTCCTCGTCGTACCAGACGCCGACGTAGATCAAGACCGGTGCCATCGCGGCGATGACCGTAATCGATCGGTACGTCTCCGGAAGCACTGCCGGCACCAGCACGAGCAGGTTAAGCAGATTCGAACCCAGCACCGCGAGAAACAGCCCGACCATCAGCCAGACCCACCGCGGAAGCCGCGCTTTGTCCATATCGAAGACGGTCACCGCTTGGGGATAATCCTGACGTTCCGGCCGTTATTCCGCGCAGCAAGCGTCTTTTTTCGGGGATTCTTCGACACCGTTTCCGTCGGCTGCGACCGGTTCCTCGAGCCGATAGAGACTCTGCCGAGCGTCCGCAAAGTAGATATCTTCGTCAACGATTCCGATCCCTTCGAGACGCTCGAGCGCGTATCGCACCGTCCGGGCTGAGAGCATCGATTCCTCGACGATCTGTTTCTGTGTCAAGGGCCCGTCATACTCGAGGACCTTGAAGACGAGTTTCGCGCTTGGTGGCAAGTCTTCGATCTCCTCCCCGTCGGTCTCTGCCATACTACGAAGCGAACGTCCCCAGCAGTATAAAAGTTGAGCCTTACCAAAAATAAGATCATGATACTACCCTGTATTTTTCTGTCCGTAAAGTATGCCGTCAGTCGCTCAGCAGGCATCTTCTCGGATTCCAACAGTGACGCGGACAGTGAAAACGATAGGGAGTCTTTCGGTAAAAGTCGTTTAAACGGATCAGAAACAGCTGTGCGGGCGCATCACCCTCAGCCGTGGCCTAGCCAGTATCGATTTCTGCCTGGCATCGCTCTGTGGCCGTATGAAGACAAAACGGAGCGGTATAGAGGTTCGAGGAGACAGCCCACGATTTCAGTTCTGTCTCTTACCCACAAGTTCTAACCCCGTAGCTGACGAATTGAGACGGGAAAATGGGACGGGGGTCACGGAGTTGGCAGCCTGATTTAGACGATGACGGAGAGTTGTGTGACATGGATGTATCAGGTTGGATTCGAACAGAGTTTCGCTCAGCTAATCTCGGAGACAAGCGCCTCACCGATCGACTGGTGCAACTTGGGGATGAACTCGGCAGTTCACCTGCCGAGTCCATCCCAACTGCCTGCGAAGACTGGGCCTCCACAAAGGCTACGTACCGATTTTGCGATAATGAGAATGTGGAACCGAACGAGATCCTCTCCGCTCACAAGCAAGCACAACGATCACGAGTGAGTCAGTTAGACGAACTCGTGATCGTCTCCGATACCACTGAACTTGTCTTTCCGAGACATCCATCCAAGGACGGACTCGGCGACATTGGTAACTCTGAGATGGACCTTGAGGGCGTCAAAGTCCACTCAACGATCGGCATTCATCCACAAACACATCGAATGACAGGGGTCCTCGATCAGCAGGCGCTGATCGAGGACCAACAGGCTGACAAAAAGTATGAGACAAACGGGAAATCAGAGCCAATTCCGTTGGAGAGTGAACAGGAGAAGTGGGCTCGTGGTGACAGGCAAGCCAGAAACTGGCTTGCCGACGATGTTCGCCCGTTGTTTGTTCATGATCGAGGAGCAGATGCATTCGCGTTCTATACAGACGTTGTCGAAGAGATAGAGAACGCTGGATTCATCGTTCGAGCCAACCAAAACCGACGGATTTGGACAGAAAACGATGAATCTGGGAAACTCTTTGACTGGAGCAGCGACCTTGCCGAGCAAGGTCGCAAAACGATCGAGATTCAACAGGCAAGTGGGCGAGAAGCCAGGACAGCAGAGCTGTCGATTGCAACGGGAACCTGTGAGTTGCGTGCGCCGCGGAATAATCCTGATCAAGACGGTTCAGTGGCAGTAAATGTCGTACGAGTCGATGAGATCGGTGAAACTGACGACCCGATTCAGTGGGTGTTACTCACCACTGAATCGGTCGAAGAGTTTAACGAGACGCTGACTGTCATCGACTATTATGGTCTTCGCTGGCGAATCGAAGACTGGCACAAAGTGCTGAAGAGTGGCTGTAACATCGAAGAACGGCAACTCCAGACTTGGGAACGAATGGAAGTCTTGCTAAGTCTGTACTCGGTGATTGCCTGGAAGGTCCTGGAGTTACGAGAGCTTGCTCGGGGAGAGACCTCGACTGCACCTGATGTCTTGTTGAGCGAAGCAGAGCGCGCAGTTCTGGAAACAAAATTTCCAGAACTGCAAGACCAGAACGGGAAAGCCTACGCTGTGAGTGTAGCGAAGCTTGGCGGGTATCTGGACCGCGGATCAGATCCTCCTCCAGGATGGGAAACGATGTGGAAAGGCCTCCAGAAGCTACGCATGTGGGCAGAAGGGTACGAACTCGGTGCTGAATGAGCGCCAACGGCGACTCATTCAGCGGACCTCAACGTGAATTCAGACTTCGTTCCAATTTTACAGACTGACCACTCCTCAGAAACGGTGAGCCAGTCCAGATAATGAAAACATCCCGACTAATTCTTTGATTTCAGACGCATCTACTTGATTTTTCTCGCTGGTGCTGAGTTATGGGTAAGAGACAGGATTTCAGTTGTGGGAGTAGTCACAGCTGGTTCCAGATCTCCTCGTCGTCCTCGAAGCCATCCGGATCGTCAGCGTCCGCGAACTCGTCGATCCCCTCGAGTTCGGAGGCGTCGCTGGGGGGCAACTCCCCATCAGCGTCCACGACGGTCGACTGGCTCTGGAGGTCCATCTCCGGCCAGGCGGTCTCTTCCCAGAGGCCGCGGTCGGTGTAGTAGTAGATGACGCCGTCACTGAGGACCGCGAACAGGTCCCGTTGTTCGTCGTGGACGACCCGCTCGTTCGTATCGATTGCGACGTCGACGACGTCCTCGAGCGTCTCGAGCGCGACGTGATGATCGCCGATCCACATCGGAATGGACCCCTGTGAGATCCACTCGGCGTAGCGCTGTTCGTGGACCGCCCGGCGAGCGGCATCGATATCCGCGGGCGACCGGCGGGTAACGAATGCGGCACCGGCGAGTGCGAGCGTCCCGAGCACCGACAGTCCACCGATCAGTGCCGGACTCCGAGACTCGGTCGTCCGCGTAATGCCGCTTTGATGACTGTGGGTTGCAGAATCCGATAGCGACCCGCCGAGCCAGTAGGCCTCGTCCGTGATCGACACCGGCGTCGTCGTCGTCATCGATCCCTGATGACGGCCGGTATCGTACTCGGTGTGAAACGCCATCGTTAGCCTGATCGAGCCGACGCCGGTGACCTCACGCTCGAGTTGCCGTTGTCGCTGGCGGAGGGCTTCGATATCGATCGTTGCGTTCGACGTCGCGACGCCGGTGTCGATCGACGGCGACTCGCGCAACACGGGCCGTGTTTCGTTCCAGAACGGCTCGCCGTTGCGAACCGCTTCGAACCGAAGCACCAGCTCGTGACGGACAGCACCGTCCTCGATAGGCGTCCCCCCGCTTGCGTTTTGCACCCGCGTCTCGGGGTGGATCGTCAGCTCCGGCGACTCGTTAAGCATATAGACCGGGCTATCAGTGAGCCGATCGCCTTCCGTCCAGAGTGTGGTGTTCTGGGTGACGACGGCACTCGTCCCGACGTCAGTCGTGACGTGTTCCTCATCGAACTGCGGTGTCGTCGTCGTCACCGGATTCGCGACGGCCCAGCCGGTCGCAGCGATCGACAGGACGCCGACAACAGCCAGCACGATCGCGATCTCCCGTCCGGATCTGGCAAGCACTAACTCGAGTCGTGGACTGTCGATCATCCGTCGTGTTCACCGTCCCTGTCTCCCCCGATTCGGCCTCGTCGGTCGAACCTGCCCGCTGGCCGACCCGTTCGGTTTCGAACTGGTCGGTCATCGGGACAATACATACGTACCCCGAAGCAATCGATCATCATAAGAATAGTGGCCCGAGCTACTCTCGGTCGCGAAGCCACCGTCGAAGCCGCCGCTCGAGTCGGGTCGAGAGCGACACGTGATCGGGGCCGGATCGCAGCCGGAGATCGCCGCTGCCAAAGAGTAGGATGATGATCGCGACGGTAACGCCGACGACAACGCCGTTGACCGCCGCGATCGCGGCGAACGGATGCAGGCCGTGAAGCCAGACCAGCAGCGACGGCGGCAACACGGCGAGATAGCGATACTCACCCAGAGAGCGCGTGTACTCGCCGGGTTCCTTGGGTGCTGACAGTCGCACTGTCGTTTCACTGTGTCCGCGGATGCCGATCGTCTGCCATCCAGGGTCTGCGCTGATCCCGTTGCTTTCGGCCTCGTGGACGACGACCACCGGCAGATAGCCGGCGTTGTTGACCGACCGGGTGAGTTCCGTCGTCGCACCCGGTTCGATGATCTGTGGATCGTCGGTTGGCGACTCGCTACTAATGAGGCCGTACTCATAGGTCCCCGACGGAACGACCATCGCCGCAGTCGCAAGCGTGACAAACACGAGCAGGATAAGCCCCAGCACGGTCCAGAACGCCAGCACGTTTTCGCGCGAGCGCCGTCTGGTCGTCTCGCGCCGCGCGGGGCCGAGTCGATCGAGCAAGGTTCCGAAGCCAAGCAGGGCGACGCCGATCGCGACCAGCATGGAGCCGAGGCCGTTCGACGACGTCGTTGCCATCCCGAAGACCGATGTGACGGCGTTGGCGGCTGCCAGTGCCACACCCTGAATGCCCATCACGAGGGTCCCAAGATACGGGATCGTCACGACCTCGCCGTTTATCTGCAAGGCTCTGGCGACGACCTGCCCGTCGGTGACGGGCGGTTCACCACCATCCTGATCGGTAAACGGGTTGGCGTCGCCTTTCGTGATGTAGCCACCCTCGGTCTCGCCGACCACGCGATGGGTCGTCAGCCCGCCGTCGTGGAGTTCTCTCGCCTGGAAGACGACGACATCGCCCTCCTGAACGTCGCCGGTGACGGCATTCGGGATGGCAACGAAGCCGTCGCCGGCGTCCATCGTCGGCTCCATGCTGCCGGTCGCGACGTAGCCGAGCAGGATCGGCTGGCCGAGCAGTTGGCCGACGAGCAACAGGATGACGAACAGCGCAGCGGCGTACCCGAGCGCCTTCGAGACGATGGTGGACGCAGTCATCGATCGGGAGCGGTGACGATCATACGTGGCTGACTGTTCAGGATAGCGATTGTTCGTGTCCAGCAGTCTTAAAGCCCGCGCGAGTTACCAGACTCGAGAGGTGACACGTCGACGCCCCTCTGCGACGGGACGGACTGGCACCATCGACCTGTGACGGCGTCACTACCCAAAGATCGACCACCGGCGGTTGGCGGCGACTGCCAGGAACAACAGCCCCGCCGTCGCAGGGGGTGCGAGCGCCGCCGTCGTCGCGGGCGAGAGTTCACGGTTCTGCAGTGAGAATCCCCCCGACTCCTCGACTGTTACCTCGCCCGCGGAGACACCGCTGACTGCGATCTCGTAGGTTCCTGGTGTCTCGAGTTCCCGCTCGAAGGTCACCGTCCGCTCGCTGTTTGCTGGAATCGAGACGGCCCGGCTGTCGACGACGATGCCGTCGACAGCCACCTCGAGTGTCCGATCGACCCCCCTGTCGGTCGGATTCGTAACGGTTGCTCGAACGGTGGTCGCGTCCCCTGTGGTGACCGTTGTGCGATCGACGCTGGCGTTGACAACGTCGATCGGCGGCCCCCCGACGGTCACCGACTGGCTGCCTGCTCCCGAAATGCCGATCTCGTGGGTGCCAGACCAGTCCATCGTGCGTTCGAACGTGACCGTTCGTTCCTCGCCCGGCTCGAGGACGATCGTCCGCTGATCGACGACGATACCGTCGACGGTCACCTGCGCCGTCGTCTGGCCCGGCGCATCGCCGACGTTACGGTAAGTCGCGGTCACCGTGACTGTGTCACCTGTGTCGGCCGTCGTTGGCGAGACAGTGAGGTCCGCGCGTTCGATCGCTGGTGAGGGCGATGAGCTCGAGTCGCTTGCACCTCCCGAACCTCCCGCAAACTGGTCCGGCTCGGTTTCGTTGTCGGCGTACTGCACCGTGACTGTGAACGTCTCTGTCGTCGCTTGTGCAATGCGGGTATCGACACTCACACCGACGGTCTTGGTGTCGCCGGCAGCGAGCTCAAGCCGCGAGTCGTTCGTAATCGCCGACCCGTCCGCATAGAAGGTCACACCCTCGAGGTCGTGGTCGATCCACATGGTCTCGACATCGTCGGCGTTTTCACCCACCTCGACCGTGAACACCTCAGCGAACGTCGTCTCTGCGCGGTCGTTCAGCGCCGCGAACTCGAGGACGAGTTCGCTGTCCTCGAGGGTCGCATACTCGGCGCCGACCGGCTTGAGGACGACATCGTCGGTTGTCGTGTCTTCACCTACCGTAATCGCGATCGTTGGAACTGCCAGCATAAGAAGAAAACAAGTAGCCACAGCAGCGAGGAGGATTTTGGAGAGTCTCATTTAATTCGAATGTGATTATCTAAGAGCGTATTTCTAACACCACCCTCGTATATATGTGATTTATATTCTGAGCTTAGATACAAAGGACGATCTATGCTGTGTCCGCTACGATTACGATACTCCCATCATCAGACGGAGAGTCAACGGTAGTGTCGATAGTGATGTCTACATTAAGAGAGGCACCTCCATCATCAGATCCAGTGGCAGCAGCTAACGGATTGGAGCCACTGCCGATGGTAAATGTCACTTCTCCAACCCCAGAGACACCAATGGTTTCTGAACTACTACTGCCCGAGCCTATGCTCTTTGCAAATCCAATAGTAACGCCGTCACTAGATCCTTGATTAGTAATCGTGAGGACGTCATTTAGGACTGTTTTTGCATTTTCATTGAAGCCGCTGCCTTGTTGAGATCCATGTGATCCAAGGTCAATCACAAATTCGTTTGTGGTGTCATTATCTCCATCTGTCACGTATTCACTATTCCCGCTGATGGAAAGGAAAGCACTCCCGTCCCCACTAGTAGAGACACTGACAGTTCTGTCTGCCTCGACAGTAGTAAACGCACCTGTTCCAAGCGCAGCTCCGCCGCCAGCGACAATCGTACCCAATCCAACTAACACACTGCGTCGGTTCATGCTCATATTTGTAGCCTCCATGTGACCGCGCCGTCCCGACGATACCGGGGCAGAACGCGGCTCTTACCTACACCAATGAACGCTACCCACTTTGTATTGAGTACCGAGATACTGTTCAAGGTTGATAATACCCGTTGCAGCGACACCGCTATCAGCTTCAAGCCCGGCCTGAACGTCCGAAATCGGGCGTCTCGAGAATTTGGGGTGTAGACAAGCCACACACTCTCGAGCACCATGACACCTCGAGACACTCGCGATCGTTGACCACTGTCACGCCTGGGCAGTCGCTGGCACACGAGACAGGCAACTGACCGCAATATCACGACACAACGAGTCGCAACCGATGTACGAGATTCCGTGACTGTGCAGCAATCTTATATTTGCTCGCCACGTAGCTATTGTACGGGCACAGGTACACGACACCGGATTTAAAGCCGTCTCGTAACACCCGGCTCCCCATACTATACAATATCACAACATGACACGTCGAATCACGGGTCTCGCGGTCGTGCTCATCTTCCTCGGAGTTGTGACGATGGCCGGGCCGACGTTCGGCTTCGCCACGATCGCCGCTGACCGTGGGGTGAACGTCGCGACGGCCGACGACTCGAGCGCCTATCTCGGCCTCGAAGACCAATCAACGTCAGCGTCGATCGACTCGCCCGGGGAGCAGACGGTCGTCTACACCGTGACCGACAACGTCCGAAGTGGCTCGGCCACCGTCGACGCCTCGATCGTCGGGATTACCGACGATAGCAATGCTCCAATCACGTCGACGGCGCTGTCGGTCAATGTCCAGCCCGGTAGCGACGCCGAGACGTTCGATGTCGTCCTCGCATGTGAGGATGGGGCGTCGATTGATGGGTCCTACCGCGTGCTGCTACAGTTCGTCGCGTCGAGTGACGCCTCGAGCGTGGACGCGACTCGAGAAACGACCGCGCTCGTTCCCGTGGACTGTACTGCCGAGCCGGTCGTAGTCTCGGTCGACGAAGACGGCGACGTCACTTCCGGTGGCGATGTGACAGTCGACAACAACGTCAATGTCGGCGGTGACATCGAAAGCGGCGGTTCGGTGACGATCACCAACAACGCGAACGTCGGCGGAAACATCGCCGCACAGGGCGATATTACAATCTGGAACAACGCCGTCAGCGGTGACCTCATCGCTGGTGGTAACATCGACATTCGGAACAACGCCGAAATCGACGGTGACGTCATGGCTTGTGGGACAGTCACCGTCAGGAACAACGCGGTCGTCACCGGTACAATCTCCGAAAATCAGACCGATCTGCCCGGCGTCCAGTGTTGATGTTGCTACCTGTGGGACGGCGATTCGCAGACGTGGACGCCATGCCGTGCTCGAGCGCGATTCCCACGAATTCGTGATAGTACAGTATGCTTATTGATCGTGAGTTCCGTAGTTCGATACAGGGGCGTCAATGGCGACACAGGCTGAAACACGGTCGGATCCGAGTCAGGGGGAAATTTTCGACCTACTGAGTAATCAGCGCCGCCGCTACGCCATTCACTACTGCAAGCGCGAGGGCGACCCCGTCACGCTCGGTGACCTCGCCGAACACGTTGCCGCCTGGGAGCTCGACAAAGAGGTCGACGAAATCACCTCCGCCGAGCGAAAGCGCGTCTATACGTCGTTACAACAGACCCACTTGCCGACGCTCGAGCGCGCTAACATCATCGAGTTCGACAACCGAACGATCGAGCTGACTGACGAGGCCGCCGAACTCGAGGTCTACCTCGATATCGTGCCTGGTGATTCGATTCCCTGGGGAGTCTACTACTTGGGGCTGACCGTGATCGGTTCGGTTGTGATAGGTGGGCTGTGGCTCGAGGTGATTCCAACTGAGGCTGTTCCAGAACTCGGCTGGGCGACGCTGGTGTTCGCGCTGTTTGCTGTTTCGGCGGTCGTCCACGTGGTTCAGAACCGGCGGATGCGACTCGGCGAAATGGAGAAGCCACCGTAATCAATGAAACGAGCGCTTACAACCGTCGCGGTTGGGTTAATTGTCCTTGGGATGATCGCCATGGCCGGACCCACGTTTGGGTTTTCGTCGGCCGCAGCTGATCGAGAAGTTCAGGTAGCTACTTCAGACGATCCAAACGCATATCTAGGTATTATTGACAATACAGTCTCGAATGATATCAAAGTAAATAAGGGCAATAGTGGCTCGGTGTACGATCTCAATGACAACGCAGGTACACTATCAAGTGCCAACGACATCAGCGCCAATGTGATCGCGTTCAGTGGAGATACCGGAGATATAGGATTTGAAGCAAGCGTAAAGGACGATAGCGGCCAAAATGACTATGAAGTAATAGTAACATGTGGGAGTTCTAATCGGAAAGCGACAGAAACTGTCACGATTGAATTAATCACAGATAGAAACCCTCGAATAGAACTGGGGCGGACGACTGCAGATACGATTAGCGTGAATTGTAAAAACAATGGGGGCGGAAACAATGGAGTCGGGAATGGGGGCGGAAACAATGGAGTCGGGAATGGGGGCGGAAACAATGGAGTCGGGAATGGGGGCGGAAACAATGGAGTCGGGAATGGGGGCGGAAACAATGGAGTCGGGAATGGAGCTTAATTGACGGCGATGCGAACGCCTTTTCAGCCCCGCCCGCAGACATCCACCCATGTCGACCGAATCGATCAGCGACCGGCGCGAACACATCCGCTCGGTGGGCGTGACGGCGTTGTCCGCGCTGCTGGGCGTCGCCGCTGCGCTGGCCTCTGCGGCCTGGGTGGGGGTCTCCGAGGCAGCCGCCCAGGACACGCAGGCGCTCGCGTTCGTCTTCGGCGCGATCTTCGTCCAGTACGTTCTCATCAACGCTGCGGGGATCTACGAGGAAGACGAGTTCGGGACGAAACACTACCTGTTCGTCGCGTTCATGACCTTCGCGCTGTGGTTCGTCACGTGGGGCATCCTGCTGACTGCGGAGGCGTCCTAAGATGGCAGACGACAGCATCGCCGTCGTAGACCTAGACCGGTGTCAGCCCGACCGGTGTAGTTACGAGTGCAAGAACTACTGTCCACCGAATCGCACGGGCAAGGAGTGTATCACCCTCCGCGGCGAGGAGACCGACGAGGGCCAACCCGAGCAGATCCACATCTCCGAAGAGATCTGTCTGGGCGAGACCTGCGGGATCTGCGTCGAGAAGTGTCCATTCGACGCGATCGAGATCATCAACCTCCCGAAGGAACTCCAGGACGATCCCGCCCACCGCTACGGCGAGAACGCCTTCTCGCTGTACGGGCTGCCTGCACCCCAGGACGGACAGGTCACCGGCATTCTTGGCCCCAACGGAATCGGGAAGACAACCGCCGTCCGCATTCTGGCAGGTGAACTCGAGCCCAACCTCGGTCGTCACGACGACCCGCCGGGCTGGGACGATGTCCTCGAGGCCTACCGCGGGACCGAACTCCAGGACTACATCGCGGACGTCCGCGACGGCGATGTCACCATCGCGCGAAAGCCCCAGTACGTTGATCAGATTCCCAACAGCTTCGATGGGAACACTCGCGAACTGTTAGAGCGAACCGACGAACGCGGTGCGCTCGACTCGCTCGTCGAGCGGCTTTCGATCGGTCCGGTCATGGACCAGTCGATCGACGACCTCTCGGGTGGCGAACTCCAGCGGGTTGCGCTGGCGGCGACGCTGGCTCGAGATACGGACTTCTACTTCCTCGACGAAATCACGCCCTACCTCGATATCGGCCAGCGTGTGACGGCAGCGCGGTTGATCCGCGAACTCGCCGAGGAAGAGGACAAGTCGATGCTCGTCATCGAACACGACCTCGCAATCCTGGACTTGCTCGCCGATACGCTTCACGTCGCCTACGGTGAGCCCGGGGCCTACGGTGTCGTCACGTCGCCGAAATCGGTCCGCAACGGGATCAACGAGTATCTCTCGGGGTATCTCGAGAACGAGAACATGCGGATCCGCCCGAACCCGATCGAGTTCGAGGAACACGCCCCTCGGACGGCGAGCCACGCCGACACGCTCGTCGAGTATCCCAATCTCACCAAGAGCTACGGCGACGGCGAGTTCAGCCTCGAGATCGAAGGCGGTGAGATCCGCGAGAACGAAGTGCTTGGCATCGTCGGTCCCAACGGGATCGGGAAGTCGACGTTCGCGAAGCTGCTGACGGGTAATCTCGAGCCCGACGAGGGCGATGCCGATCTCGACCTCGAGATCGCCTACAAGCCCCAGTACGTCACCATCGACCAGCCGATGCGGGTCGACGCGTTCCTCTCGTCGATTACCGATCAGTTCGGCTCCTCGTACTGGAACACCGAGATCGCCCAGCCGCTGCAACTCGAGCGGATCATGGAGCAGAACCTCTCGGATCTCTCCGGTGGGGAGCGCCAGCGGGTCGCGATCGCGGCCTGTCTCTCCGCTTCGGCAGACCTCTACCTGCTCGACGAACCCTCGGCGCACCTGGACGTCGAACAGCGCGTGCAGGCGACCAGCGCGATCCGCCGGTACGCTGAACAGCAAGACGCCACCGTGTTGGTCATCGACCACGACATCTACATGATGGACCTGCTCGCCGACCGGCTGATGGTCTTCGACGGCGAACCCGCCGTCCACGGTCGTGCTGGCCAACCGCAGCCGATGCGCGACGGCATGAACGAGTTCCTCGCGAACCTCGAGGTCACGTTCCGTCGTGACGAGCGCACCTCGCGCCCGCGGATCAACAAGCCCGAGTCACAGCTGGACCGCCAGCAGAAAAGCGAAGGCGAGTACTACTACGCGCCGTAGGGTCGCAGATCGGCCCTTCTCGAGACGGAATCGGTCGCCGAGCCCAGAACTTATACTCGAGTGGATAGTCATGGCTGCAATATGCCCGCCAGTGACGACACGGACGCGACCGACGACGCCGTCGGTCGCCGAACGCTGCTCCGTGCAAAGGAGCTGTGGCAGTCGTCCCCGCTCGGTACCGAACGCGCCGTCCAGGCTGGCGATGAGAGTGCGGTTTCGGAGCCAGGTTCTGCTGCCGGTGCGTTCCTGGGCGGCGACCACGACGGGCGATCGTACCGGCTGTACGTGCCACCCGGCTACGACGCCGACGAGCCGGTGCCGTTGCTCGTGTTCCTTCATGGCTGTCGACAGACGCCAGCGGCGTTTGCAGCCGAAACCGGGATGAACGAGGTTGCAGCGGACGAGACGTTTCTGGTCGCCTACCCGAAACAGTCACGCTTTGGAAACCCGCTCCGGTGTTGGAACTGGTACGACGACACGGCGGCCACACGCGGGGCCGGTGAACTCGCCTGGCTCGCCGACCTCACGCGCAGCGTGATCGACGAGTTTGCCGTCGACGAGGATCGGGTGTACGTCGCCGGTCTCTCGGCCGGCGGGTCGATGGCGGCTCGGGCGATCGTCGAATACACCGACCTGTTCGCTGCAGCGGGCGTTCACAGCGGACCTGCGTACGACGCCGTCGGGAGTGTGTTCGCGGCACTGTCACAGATGTATCGTGGCGACGGGCAGGACGGACACGAGGCAGGAATCGAAGCGTACGAGGCGATGGCCGACCGCGCGCGTGCGATTCCGACGATCGTCTTCCACGGAACCGACGACGACGTGGTCGACGTGACCAACGCCCGGCAGCTCACCGAGGGGACGCTCCGTGCAAGCCACCGTGGCGTCAATGGCGAGGTGGAGACACTCGAGCTCGAGCCAGACCGAGTCGAGACGGACGTGAGTGGCCCATACGAGTATACGAGACGCCAGTATCGCGATGGCACCGGAACCCTCGTCGTCGAGGAATGGCTCGTCGATGGCATGGGCCACGCGTGGTCCGGCGGCAGTCCCAATGGGCGGTTCACCGCACCCGAGGGGCCGGACGCGAGTCGTCTCCTGTGGCGGTTCGTCAGCGAATACGAAAAATCGACACTCGAGGCTGCCGCCGACGCCCGGTGGACGCTTCCGGTCGTCGGCCCGGTCTCGCTCAGCCGACTTTCGCGGGTGCGAGCGCGGGGGCGGGAAGCGATCTCGCGGCTGCTCGAGCGGTGAGCAGTGACCGACGACTCGAGACAATGATCGCTACTGTTTCGATATCGTACCGGCAAACAGTGGCGGAATGGGGTTAACTAATCAGCCGCTGGCAGCTCCCACAGAGGTTCTCTTCTTTGATATCGACCTCGCGGACCGTCGGCGAGAAGTTCATGACACAGCGGTTGTTGTCACAGTGCTCGAGGCCGTAGGTGTGGCCGATTTCGTGGACGATCTCCTTGCGGACCCGATCCTCGAAGATGTCGGCAGCGCTTTGATTCGAGAAGCCGCCGTCGCTCGAGGTCTGGAGCCGGTAGGTAGAGACGACACTGCCGCTGCCGTCGAGATACGCGAGTCCGAACACGTAGTTTCGACGCCGATAGAAGAGATCGTGGGGTGTGATCGCGATATTCTTCGTGCCGCGGCCGACGCGTTCGGCCAGTTGAATGAACGTCTCGGCGGAGTACTGGTTCCGGTCGGAGTCATACGCACCGTTTGGAACCGACTGCGAGTCGTTGATCGACACGTCGCAGTCGTAGACCGATCGCAGTGCAGAAGAGGCCGCCCGCTTGACCTCGGCGGAGACGTTTCCGACCGGCACGATATCGACGAGCATAGCAAGTGCTATGACCGCGGGTGGCATAAACGTCCCGCCATGGCCGACTCTCGCCAGCATCCCGACGCAATAATCGATTACCTCGCTGCGTACGAGCGAGTCGTCGAAATCGGGATCGGCCGCCGGCCCGACCTCGCTCGAGCGCTCGCCGAGCGCGGAGTGACAGTCACCGCAACGGACATCTACGACCGTGACGTGCCGGCGGGTGTGACGTTCGTTCGCGACGATATCGTCGATCCCGAGTCGTCGGTCTACGCGGACGCGGACGCAATCTACGCGCGGAACCTGCCGCCGGAACTTCACCGTCCGGCGCTTGCGGTCGCCCGAAACGCCGGTGCCGACTTCCTGTTTACGACCCTGGGCGGTGACCAGCCCGCGGTGCCGGTCGAGCGCAAGACCGTCGAGAGTGGGACGCTGTACGTCGCTCGAGCGATTCGCTGACCGAACGGCCTGTCGGTCGCAATGTGGCCGCCGTACTAGGCCAGCAATCGTGCCCGTTGAGGCTGCCGGGATGGGTTCTAATACCGCCGTGCTGGTGGTGGTCGGCATGGCATTGAGTGCTCGGAACCGACTCGATGGAACCGTCCAGTCGATCGAGACGGATGGTATCATGGCCGAGGTCACGATCGAAACAACGGGTGGACAGACGGTGACAGCAGTGATCACGACCAGTTCGGTGGAGCGCCTCGGAATCGCGGAGGGAGACGAGGTGAACGCGGTGATCAAGGCGACCGAGGTGATGGTCGAAAACGAGTAACCGAAAACGAGGAGTGCCGTTCGTCTCGATCGGAGAGCCACGCTGTGTCCGCAAGCGAATCCGACCGCCTTTATTCCCAGCGCCTCGTCAGGGCGGGTATGAACGCAGATGCCGTCGTCTTGGACATCGACGGAGTGCTCGTCGACGTCGCCGACTCCTACCGGCGCGCGATTGTCGAGTCCGTCGACGCGGTCTACGGGCGGACGATCCACAAGGACGACATTCAAGAGTTCAAAGACGCGGGCGGGTTCAACAACGACTGGGAGCTCACCTACGCCGCTGCACTCTACGTGCTCGCGACCGAGGAAGGATATAACGAGTCGCTCGAGACGTTTACCGACGAGATCGCCGCGACAGGCGGCGGACTCGAGGCGGCCGACGCCGTCGTCCGCGAGGCGATCGGTGCTCAGGCGACCCAGCGCGTGACCCAGCGGTGGGACCGCGAGCGACTCCGCGACGTCTTCCAGCAGCTGTATCTCGGCGATGAACTCTATCGCGGCCTCGAGGGTGGCGAGCCGGATCTCGAGCGGGAGACGCCCGGATTCATCCACGACGAACCAGTGTTGCTCGAGCGCGAGGCCCGCGACCGGTTGCTCGCGGAATACGACGTGGGTGTGCTGACCGGCCGGCCGGAGGCCGAAGCCGAGATCGCCTTAGAGCGGGTCGGACTCGACGAGGCGATTCCGGTCGACCGTCGCTTCACGATGGACGACTGGGAGGAGGGCAAACCGCATCCGAAAGCGCTGACGACCCTCGCAGAGCGATTCGACGTGACCAGCGTCGCGTTCGTCGGTGACACGTTAGACGACATCCGAACGGCAGTCAACGCAAGCGAGACCGATACCGACCGCGAGTACCACGGGATTGGCGTCCTGACCGGCGGCTTGACCGGCGATGAGGGGCGACGGAAGTACGAGCGCGAAGGTGCGGCGGCGGTGCTGAAGTCAGTCAACGCGGTTCCTGACTGGCTCGAGTCGTAAGGCGACACGCCCGGTCACAATTGTTCGTCGGAGAGAGGACGGCTATCGTCACGCGGTCGGGTCGTCCAGTCGCCGGCACGACTCAAACCGATCGTCGGTCAGGTAAACGCTCTCGTCACGAACGGTCACGGCGATGGCATCGAGCGCGTCGCCACGACACGGACCCGCCGTACAGACGCCGTTGCCACACTCGAAGCGCGCGCCATGTTCGTGACACACCACCTGCTCGTCGCGGATGATCGCGCCGGAGCCGGGGTCGAGCCTAACCTCGGGTTTGTGCGGACACGAGTTTCGCCACGCGGTCACGTCGTCGCCCACTCGGCGGAGGATCAGTTCCGTCCCCCGATTCCCGGAGCGGGCCTCGCACCTGAGCGTCCCGTGGGTCGGGATATCTGCAAGCGGGGCGATACGACGAGGGTCGTTACACTCGGTCGCTTCGGCCGCGAACGAACTGTCGGCATCCTCGTTTTCATCCTCGTCGCATCCACCATCGATGCTGAAGCGAAACGTCGCGTCGTCGGTCGAAACGTCGCCCTCGTCGCCGTAGACGCGAACCGACGTCGATTCGTCGGCTCCCTCGAGCGTCACCCGGACGGAATCGGCCATACTCTATATTTTCGGCCAGCCTAAAAATACGTTCCGGGCTGGATCGCTCACCGACGACGAGGAGGTCGTTCGACAGCCGACGACGCGCGGTACTCCTATAGGATGGCCGAGCGAAGAATCGGTATGGACGACGCTGAAGTCACCGTGGACGTCGAGGTCGAAGTCGAAGTGGATTCCAACGAACTCGAGATCGAGGTCGGAGACGAACGCGAGTTCGAGGCCGAACTCGAGGCCAGCGGGTTGACGATCGAAGTCGAAGCGACGGTCGAAGTCGAAGGTGAAATTGACGAAGAATCGGGTGAGACCGACGAGGAAGCGAAAGAAAGCGAAGACGGGGAAGAAGAAGCGGACGAGGACGACGAGGACGAGGACTGAATCGAGACACCACGTTCGCTTGCGCATGCCCGCGGTCCTCGATCCACCTCGAGGGTCGCGCATGTCGAAAAAGGCTATGTGCTGGCACCGGTAGGGCATCGCATGACTTGGACGGTAATGCCGAGTTACGACGAGTACGAGACGGCTCGCGAGGAGTTTTCGTGGGACCTTCCCGACGAGTACAACCCTGCCGTCGACTTCCTTCGAAAACACGAGGACACGAGTCGAACGGCACTGCGATACGACCATCCCGACGGCGGCCTCGAGACCTACTCCTTCGACGACCTTGACGAGCGATCCGACCGCCTCGCCGCCGCGCTGGCTGACCTCGGCGTCACGGCTGGCGACCGGGTGGGTGTCGTGGTCCCACAGAAACCGCAGAACCCGCTGACCCACCTCGCCAACTGGAAACTCGGCGCGGTGTCGGTGCCACTGACGGTGCTGTTCGGCCGTGATGCACTTCAATACCGACTCGCCGACAGTGAGGCCACAGCCGTCGTCGTCGACCCGAGCGTCCGGGAGACGATCGACGAGATCCGCGAGGAGTGTCCGGCACTCGAGCACGTCATCGAACTCGGCGACGCCGACGCGGTCGCGGGCGAGGCACACGCCTTCGACGAGCTCGTCGCATCCCACGAGCCGGGGATCGACGTCTACGACGCCACCCCCGAGACGCCGACGGCGATCATGTACACCAGCGGCTCGACGGGCCCACCGAAAGGCGTCCGGCACAGCCACGCGCTCTGGCTCGGGCGGGCGAGCGCGGCGTACAACTACTTTGATCAGGGGCTCGCAGAGGGCGAGGCGACGCTGTGGACGCCAGCCGACTGGGCCTGGGGTGCAGCCCTCGGTGGGACCCTCTTCGCGGCGTGGCATCACGGTTGTACGATCGTCGGCTGGCCTCGCGACGGGTTCGACCCCCACGAGGTCTACGACCTGCTCGAGCGCCACGACGTGACCAAGGCATTCATGCCGCCGACTGCGCTCCGGATGCTGATGGGCGTCGACGACCCAGAAGGCCGGTTCGATCTCTCGATCGAGACCTTCGCCTCGGCCGGCGAGCCGCTCACTTCGGAGGTCGTCGAGTGGGTTGAATCGACGTTCGACGACGTCGCGATCAACGAGTTCTACGGCCAGACAGAACTCAACCTCGTCGTCGGCAACTCCGAAACCTGGTTCGACACGCGGCCGGGCAGCATGGGCAAGCCCTTCCCGGGCTACGAGGTCGCGGTGCTCGATCCCGAGACGCACGAGCGCAAAGAGCGTGGCGAGACTGGTGAACTCGCAATCAAACCGGGTGATCGCCGTGTCTTCTTCAACGAGTACCACGGGCTGCCGGAGAAGACGGCGAACAAGCAGACTGCGGATGGGTGGTTCCTGACCGACGACCTCGTTGAACGTGACGAGGATGGGTATCTGTGGTTCGTTTCGCGGGCCGACGACGTCATCCTCACCAGCGGCTACCGCGTTGGGCCGATGGAGGTCGAAGACGCGATTCTGACCCACGACGCTGTCGAACAGGTCGGCGTCGTCGGTGTTCCCGACGAGACCCGTGGCGAGGCGATCAAAGCGTTCGTCAAGCCCGCACGCGACGAGTACGATCCCGACGCCCTTCGCGAGGAGATCCGGACGCTCGTCCGTGATCGGCTGGCTGAATACGAGTATCCCCAACACATCGCGTTCGTCGAAACGCTCCCGACGACGACGACGGGCAAGATCCAACGGCGCTCCCTGCGAGAGCGCGACGACGAGGACTAACCGCGAGGTGACCCTCTGTTGGGACGAGGTTTATAATTAAAGACTGCTAACACGTGCCTATGTATCGCGTCTTGATTCCTGTTGACACCAACGAGCAGCGTGCACTGGCACAGGTCGACTACGTCACGGCGTTGCCGACTGCCGCGGATGCAGTTGAGGCCTACGTTCTGTTCGTCTTCACGGAAGAAAGCGAGGTGGAGGCTGAAGATCACGATTCTGCCTCCGAGATCGATGCCGTCCGCCGCGCAGAGGAAACCCTCGAGGACGCTGGCATCGACGTGACGATCGTCGAGGACAGCGGCGACACCGAAGCGGACATTCTCGAGCACGCCGAGACCCACGATGTCGACACGATCGTCCTCGGCGGCCGGAAGCGCTCGCCCGTCGGGAAAGCACTGTTCGGAAGCATCTCTCAGGGCGTGCTTCTCAATACTGATCGGCCAGTTGTCATCACCGGCAGCAAGGAGTAACTCGCCCCGACTAGTCGGCCTCGAGTCTCACTGTCATCGCAGGCGGTGGTCACACGTGATCTGTGGGCACGGCCAACTGCCAGTCTTCGACTTCCAGGGGCGCTCGAGCCGAGTCGCCACTCTGGGACCGTGTCACCCACCCGCCGGAGAGGGTTCGAATCAGCTGGAGTGGCCGCATGGCTCCGCCGGCAGCCATCTTATCCGCGTCGATGCCGGGCATTCGCTATGGAGATTCGGGAACCGACACCGGCAGCGGCCAACCGGATTCGCGAGGTCGTCGATAGTTCGCTGACGACATCGGTCAGGCTCAGCCCGGCACAGATCGACGGGCTGGTCGACGACCAGTTCGCCGATGAGGCTGTCACCGACAAGCACGAGGACGAGGAAATCCTGCTGCAGGTCGCCGAAACCAGTTCGGAGATCGAGGATACGACCATCACCGGGTTCGTCGAAGGACGACTCGAGGACGGCTGGGGCGAGGTCAGGTGGCTGGTCGTCGATCCAGAACATCGCGGGAAGGGCATCGGGACGGAACTGTACGAGACCGCGACCGAGACGCTCCGCGACCGCGGGGCCGAGCACATCTGTGTCACCGTGCTCGAGGCCAACACGGAGGGACACGACTTCGTCGAACGGCTCGGCCTCGAGCACGACGGCGACCGGCGGGTCGAGATCGCCGACGAGTCGGTCGTCAACTACGTCTACACGGAACCGGACGTCGACGCAACCCTTCCTGGTTCGACAGGGGAGGACGCAACAGACGAGGAGTTTCCCGACACGGAGCGAGTCGACGGCCAGGTGACGACGGCCGACGACGGAACGACGGCGTACATCGCCCGCGACGAGGCAGATTCCGGCACCGCAGCGCCGTTTTTTGCGGCCTACGAGGATGATACCCACACCGAACGGCACGGCTTCTACTGTGCGAACTGCGGCTCGCTCGAGGTCTCGATGGACAACATGGATCGCCTCGAGTGTAACGACTGTGGAAACTCCCACGCAGAGCGATCTACAGAATCGTACGACGACTCGTACCTCTAGTGGACAGGGCCCGCGACCCGCGCTGCGGTCCCACCGGTCACTCGTGACAGCAGACCGTATGAGAGAACAACTATAGCCCACGGCCGTGTACGCATCTTTACTGCCGTCTCCCGCTGATGAAACACATCGACTACGCGTATACGTTCGGCATGGACGAGTCGGCGATCGAAGAGCGGCTTCGGACCGGCGAGACCGGCGTCCTCTCGCTCTCGAAAGACGACGAGAGTTACGCCATCCCGCTGGCACACTACTACGACGGTGACGGGCTCTACGTCCGGCTCGGCGTCACCGAGGGAAGCCGAAAACAGGCGTTCATCGAGGCGACCGAGACGGCGTGTTACGTCTGCTACGGGACGGAAGCGACCGATGATCCACGCGAGATCGACTCCTGGAGTGTGATGGTCACCGGCCACCTGTCCGAAATCCCGGAATCAGACTACGACCGGTTCGATACGGCCGAAATCAACCGGCAGTTCGCCCCGATCCGCGTCTTCGACGAGAACATCGACGAGATCGATATCCGCATTTTCGAACTCGAGATCGACACGATGACCGGCCGGACCACGTCGACGTAGCCGATCGTGTGGTCGGTTATGCGAACAGGACGACGAGGAATCCGACTGCCGACACGGTGCCGAGGCCAGCAGTCACGACGCGACCGAGTTCGCGGGTCCCAATCACCCACGCGAGACCGGCTTTCACGATGGTGTTCGCGATCGCGCCGATGACGATTCCCGTTGCGGCGACGTGGTTCGAGATCGTCCCGTCGGCTGCAAGCCTGCTCAGCGTAAGCGTGATCGCATCGACATCGGCGAGTCCGGAGACGAACGCGGTCGCATAGACCCCTGATTCACCGAGCAGAGAGTGGGCGGATTCAGATACTAACAGGACCACTGCGAAGACAGCACCGAAAAACAGTGCCGGTCGTAACTGAAACGGGTTCGTGAGTTGGGTCTCAGTCTGCTCGTCCAGTGTCGCAGTCGCCTGCCAGTAGATGATGGCGGCGATACTCGCACCGATGACCGTCATTACGGACAGCGGAACGGCGACGTGTGGCAGCAGAGATCTGTTGACGACGGCGACTTCGATGAGTGCCCGCGGGAACATGACGATCGACGCAACGATCGTCGAGAACGCACAGATCTGATAGAGGGAGCCTTCTACTTTCGTCCGTTCGGCCATCGACACCGTCGTCGCGGTTGAGGAGACGAACCCACCAAGGATGCCGGTCAGTGCGATCCCCCGTTCCGTCCCGATCGTCCGACTCAAAATGTAGGCGGCGAAGCTCAGTCCGGTGACGAACACAACCATGAGCCAGATGAACCGTGGATTGAGCCCGAGCGCGACGTCGAGTTTCCGATCGGGGAGGATCGGAAAGACGACTAACACGACGAGGATGAACTTGATCGACGCACGGCGTTCGGCCTCGTCAATCCGGTCGACAAAATCATGAATGGGTCCCTTTGCAGAGAGCAGGACTGTGACGACACCGCCGACGATGACGGCCAGGATCGCCCCGAGTTCCGAATGAGTCGTCAGTGCTCCCAAGATGACGGTCAGTAGCACGGCCATCACCGTCGTGAGCCCGATATCGCCTTCGAACCAGATCTTGCCGAGATACGCCACCGTCAGCGGCACCACGAGCGTCCCGACTGCGATCGGAAGCAGCATCGGGAAGAACGCCTGGACGAGCGCTCCATAGAGTGCAAACAGCGGAAACGTGCGACTCCCAGCGAACGTGCCGCCCGACTCGCTTTGTTCGCGCTCGAGTCCGATGAGCGCGCCGATCCCGAAGGCGATCGCCACCCGAAACACCAACAGTTGAAGCGGGGCAGCGACAGGATCGGCCATGTTGCTGTGCTTCGTGGGTACGTTCCGTCAAGCTTCGGGACTCTTTGGTGTGTGAATACCAGCGGCCGCAACCGTGTGTCACAACGCTGACCGAGCCGCTCGAGCCAGTCGGCTACATCGGAAACATGAACGTCGTCCCGACAGGAGCCGTGTATCAACGAGCGAAGCCAGCACTACTTCGCAAAGATGGTGTCGGCTGTCGCCGCGCCGACGACGCTGAAAACCGAGCCGACACTGACGGCCTTGAACGTGGTCTCGGCGAGTTCGCCGGTCGATTCCGTCTCGAGGAAGGTCGAGGGAGCACCAAATAACAGCGCGAGAATAGTTACCGAGCCGAACGTCACCGTCATCAGCGAAATAAAGCGAAGCGGGATCCCAACGACCTCCTGTTCGTCGTCGGCATCGCGGGTCGTGTCCGCCTTATAGAGCGCCGCATAGCCGATCCCGAAGACGATGGCCACGATTACGAGCGCCTGCAGGATATGCATGTTTTCCGCGAGCGTCCAAACCTCCTCGGTGACGACGAACGGGCCCGCCAGCAGAAACCCGCCGACGGTTTGCTGTGCCGAGTCCGCGAGCCGGAACTGCTGTGGACGGCGCGGTCGTCGGAGTCGCATAGCAGGTGATTGCGGTGGACCGACAAAACGCTCCCGCTCGAGCAGCACCGATCACTCGCGTCGACCGGGGACGGGCACGGGCTGGCCGGCTACTCATTAGACGAACAGCAACAGCGTAGCGTAGCCCGCCGCACCGAGGGCAAACGCCCAGAATCGACTGTCACGATCGGCTGGCAACTCCTCTTTGATCACGTTGAGGATGACCCCACCGGCGAGAAACGGGACGAACACCGCAATGAGGAGGTCGACGTTCTCGAGGGCAAAGCCAGCGACGGCCCCACCGATCACCGCCGCCGCAAGTAGCCACCGGCCACGGCGGTGGTACGTCATGCCGTGGTGTGTGCGGAGGCCGTCGTCGGTGACGACGAAATGCAGCGCCATCGCGACCGAAAAGAGGAGCAGACTCCCGAGTTCGCGATCCCACAGCAGATAGCCAATGATCGCGTTGTAGGCGGCAAAGGAGGTGACGTGAATCCAGAAGATGCCGACGCTGGCTGGCACGGGTTCGTTCGGATCGGCGTTCGATCGACGGGCGAGCTGCTCGAGGCCGTAGAAGGTAGCGAAGCCGAACAGCGCGATCAGATAGCCGTGGTGTTCGGCAAAGGCGGTCAAGTACCTGTGCTCCGCAAGCGTCGCCGCGGCTTCCCCGACGTCCGGCAAGAGATGGACGAAGACGTACGCGACCGAGACGCCGCCGGCGATCGACAGCCACCGGCTCCGGGGGACCCGACCGCTGACGCCGAGTCGACCGGCGAAGAGATGGGTCAGCGAGAGGGCGACCGCAGCCACGGCGACGACTGCGGCGTCGGAGCGTGGCGATCCGATCAAGAGCATCGGTGACGACGGTACCACCGCCGCGACCGTAGACCTGTGGCCGGCGATGGATGTGAGCTGTGACTGTCAGTTCCGATCGAGCCGTCCCCGGCCGCAGTTAGGCCAAGAAACAGGTCCAATCAGCAGTCTATCAGTCGTCAACGCCGTGCGGGCGCTCCTCGCCGATCGGCATCGCGTCGCTGACCGTTCCAACGGTTCGTCGGACGAGGCGACCGAACGACCGACGGCGGCTGATGAACAGTGCCGTCCCGAGCACGACGTAGAGCACGCTGTAGCCGAGCAACAGGTCGGTACTCGAGACCGGGAGCGCGATGGCCTCGCGGATAAGGAGAAACTCGAGGACGACCTGCGAGAGGAACAATCCGAGCAAGACGAGCGCTTCCCGGACGGAGATTTCGAACCGAAGGAGGAGGCCAATCGCGAAAAACGACTGGGCTGCGGTCAGCCAGATCTCCGCGGACTGCTTGAAGTCGAAGCTGAGAACGCCGTAGCTGCCAAGTGCAAGGGAGTGGACGACGACGAGCGTCCCGATGAGCAGCGTCCACTGGTTGAGTTTCGACGAAATGAGCGCGTTAAAGCCCGCCGTCGACCGCGCCTTGTTCACCAGATAGACGACGACGATGAGTTCCGGTGACTCGGAAGCCAGCGGTGCGATCCACTGGATCATGAAAAAGGAGGGGATACCGACGTGCTGGCCGAGTTCCTCGAGACCGTGCGCGAATGGTTCGACGGCCGTGAAGATCATCGTCCCCGAATAGGCAAACAACAAAAGGACAGTCGCGATGCGCCACGGCCGTGAAAACCGCTGTAAGTACGCCGGAACGCCGACGTGTTGTGTCTCGGGTTCGGTCTCGCCGCGGAGAATCACCGCGATATAGCAGACGTACAGACCGACCAGAAACAGCATGTCGAAGATGTCGATCCCGCCGTTGAACGGAACGAGAAACGCCCAGAGTGTCGCGGCGAGCAGGAACACGATCTCGAGACCGATATCCCGATCGAGGGTGACGACATCGGCCAGCAAGCCGGGTCGTTTCTCGACGGCGGGATCGGTCGATGCGCCCCGGCGGAAGATCGTAAAGAGAGCGATGCCGGCCCAGCCGATGCCGATGAGGATGCGATTCGCACCGGTCATGTTGGCGACAGCCAGATTGCCGGCCTCGATCCCGCGTTCGGTGCCCGCGAACTGGCCTGCATTCCACGCATACAGGGCGTCGACAGCGTACTCGGGGGCGACTGCGAGCACAGCCAGTACCGCGATCGCGAACGCTCGCGGGACATCTTTCTCGGCGGTTTCGGCCGCCCACGCGAGCAGAAACGACGATCCAAGGACGGCAAGCCCGGTCACGACCACGGTCCAGAGCGTCGACAGCGTTCGAAGCGCAGCCGGCGCAAACTGAGGGAAGAGATCGGTCGCACTCCAGACGGCGACCCAGGGAAGAGTCAGTGCGAGCGCAGCCGAAATCGCACCGAAGGCTTGTCGTCTCATAGAAGTATCCTGAACTGCGTATTGGTCAAAGTCCTATAAATCGTCCGTGGCAGTGGCAGTAGTGCCTGCTACTGCTGCGGCCCGCGTTCCTCGAAGGGCTGGACAACCACGAACCCCTCCGAGCCCGAAAAATCGAGCTGGTAGGTCTCATCAGAGGACTGGCCAATCATGTTCGAAAGCGCACTGTCGACGTGGCTACCAGGCGTCGTCTCACTCCAGGCAACGGTCGCACTGGGGTCAGTGCGAACCGGCGGCTGCAAGACCAGTGGCTCGCCGTGGGTCGTAATCGCGACGCTACCGGGTCCCTCGAGGAAGACGTTGCTCAGGCCGCCGGCCGAAAAGCCCGCGATACTCTTGATCGTCCGGATTTCGTAATTGATGCTCGACTCGAACGCGAGGACGTCGTTGCCGTTGACCGAAATCGACTGTCCGGCATCGAGCTCGAGGAGCTGAATCTTCTTTTCCTGATCCGCGAGATAGAGATGGCCGGACCCGGTCGCTTCCATCACCGGCGTTCCCTCACCCGTGGCCTGTTCCTTGAGGAATCCCGTAATACCGCCTTCGGCGGACGATTTCCCCGTGAACGAGATGTCTCCGTCGTAGGCGATCATCGAGCCGGCTTTCGCCATGACGGTTCCGTCGAGGTCGATATCGAGCAGCGTCGAGTTCTCGAGTTGAAACGTCTCGCCGCCAGCTTTCGGTTCGTTTGCAGTAACAAATTCGTCGACGTTCATGATGAGCGAGCCGGATGGCTCTACCGAGCGTTGGGTGGCACCCGTGAAAATAGTTACCCACATCTCAATTTCAGGTCGGCATGAAAGACGGTCGATCGAGACGCACCCAGAAGTCAACAGAAAACTGGGACGATGACGACGCATCTTGCCAGGATCGATCGAATGGGTGTTGGATTTCAACGGCCTGAATGTGTAACGCGATGTCGGAATTACGGTGGCACCGAACTTGCGGTAGATGGTTCGTCGCAGAACGGGAGCAGTAGTTCTCCTCGTCGTCTTCCTGATCGTCGCAACTGTAGCCTACGGTGTCCTCACAGTAGGTCGACCGCAGGTCGAATCGGTCGACAACGACTGGGGGACCGTTACGGCCGACCGGACCGAAGTCGAGACGCAGCTCACCGTCGATAATCCGCTGTTGCTCCGCGTCGGCGGCCCCGCAGCGGACATCTCGTATACGGTTTCGATGAACGACATCGAAGTCGCGACGGGAGAGAAAAACGGCATCAATCTCGACGATGATGAAAAGACTGTCGCCGTCAGCACGTGGCTCGACAACGACGAGATCCCCGAGTGGTGGGCCTCTCACGTCAACAGAAACGAGACGACGACGGTTCGAGTCGAACCCGACGTCGTCGTCAACTACGCTGGGATCCGGCTCCCGGCGACGGAGTGGACTCGAGTCCAAACGGTTCACACGAATCTGCTCGAGCCGCTCGAAGCGAACGAGAGTCAGCGATTGCAGGTAGCCGGCCAAACGCTGCTGGTCGTCGATGAGACGAACGCACGGTGGGGCACCGCTACCGCCACCCGAACGCCGATCAGCGCATCGGCGACGGTAACTAATCCAACGCCGGTTCCGGTGCCGATCACGGAACTTCGATACACGGTCCGACTCAACGGGATCGTCGTCGGGGAAGGCATCGCCGGCCAACAGACCGTTTTACGGCCCAACAACACTCGAACGCTCGAGGCCAGTGCAGCAATCAACAACTCCAAACTCGACGAGTGGTGGGTGACACACCTTCGAAACGACGAACGGTCGACCCTGACGGTCGAGTTCACTGCGACGCTTGCCTACGGCGGGGTCCAGCGGACGGTTCCGCTCGAGTTTCTCTCGTACGAGCAGCCGTTCGAAACGGATCTGATCGGACAGAAAAACGAGAGCACGAACGAGTCTGTAAGCGACGAGACCGGACAAGAACAGGAACAGCAGTCGAGTCAGCGCCAATCGCAACGTATGAGAGACGCGATAGCGGCCCGCTCGAGCGACGAGAATCGGCGATGAATCGGAGCGACGTCACTCGAGTGATACCCATAGCTTGGCCAGGAAAACGACATGGCAGAGACGAGAGAGGAGTCACTGGGTGGTGGCAATCGGGGTGGAAGAATCGCGCCCGTCGCTCAGCGTCCCGTTTCGTGGGAGCCTCAGCGTGACGATAGTTCCACGGGACTGTGCGTCCTCGAATCGAATCGTGCCGCCAGCTTCCGTGACGATATGATCGACGAGCCACAGCCCCATGCCGTTGCTGTGTAAGAGCGCGTCGATCTCCGCGTCCCCCGCGATTACCTGCCGTTCCGCGGCTGGAATCCCCGGGCCGTTGTCTTCGACCCGGATTTCGACCGCCCGGTCCCGGGAGCGGGCGCTGATCGTCACCGCAGGCGTTCCGTGCTCGGTGTGAACGATGGCGTTCTCGACGACTTCCACGATCGCCTGCTCGAGTTCCGGCAGCGTACGGAGCACGAGGTCGGCCGTGATGTCGATCGTGATATCGGCCCGAGGATACTGCTGCTCGAGTTGGCTCACGATATCGTCGACGACGGCCGACAGCTCGAGTATCGTTGTCGTCGACGGCGCAGACAGGAACTGGACGATCTCACGTTGCTTGTCGGCCTGGGCAAGCAAGTGATCGCTCGCGTCGACGATCCGGCCAGCCATCGGCGCGATGTCGTTGGTGTCGTCGGACAGCTCTTGGATCATCTCGGCGTTGCCCGCGATCACGTTCACTTCGTTGCGGATGTTGTGTCGGAGCACGCGGGCGAGCACCTGAAGCTGCGTGACGCTCTGGTGGAGGTCGCTCTCTAACTGTCGTTGATAGACTTTCTGATCAGTGATGTCGCCGTGGATCGCGACGAAGTTCTGGATCGTCTCGTCCTCGCCGAAGATCGGCGCGATCGTTTGGTGGATCACGTATCGGTCGCCGTCTTGACGCTCGTTGACGATCTCTCCCTCCCAGACGTCCCCCGCGAGAATCGTCGACCACAGCTCGTCGTAAAACGCCTCGTCGTGCTCGCCGGAGTTGAGGAGTCGGGGATTCCGCCCGCGGGCTTTGGCTGCCGAGTAGCCCGTGATCGCCTCCCACGCGCTGTTGACATACTGAATGGTGCCGTCTCGGTCCGTGATCAACACGGCATGGCCCGAGTAGTCGGCCGCCTTTTTGAATTTGCGAGCCTCGGCTTCGCGCTTTGCCAGTGCTCGATAGAGCGTCTTCTGTGGCTCTTTGATCCCCATCTTCACGACAGACAGGTAGATCAGATAGAACGAGGCGAGCTTGAGGAAGTGCCCAACGGCGTTGGAAATCCCGTAGACATCGACATAGAACGTAAACGCGAGTTCCGCGCCCATCGTCAGCAGTATCGAGCCGGCGAGAAACTGGAAAAGACGCCGGTTGAACGTCTCCCGTTGGCCATAGAGGAGACCGAGGCTGGCCGAGAAGAGGGCGATAACGACGTATTCGCTAGCGACCTTGACTCGTGTCAGGCCACTCCCCTCGACGTACATCTGTGGGAACCAGTCGACGACGAAGATCGACCCGAGTCCGAGGGCGACGACGGCAGCATAGCCCATCACCAGCGCACACAGCGTGTTCCCGGTCCACTCGAGGGCGTCTCGATCGCCACGGACGAGGCCGACGGTCCCCGCAGCCAAAAGCGAGCCTGCCTCGAGATACCGCCCCAGGACCCAGAGCTGAGTCGGCAGATTCGGACCAGTGCCGGGGAAGACTCCCATGCCTTTGTACGTGAGAACGTGAAGCAGATCCACGCCGCCGACGAACAGATAGCTGACGCCGAGAATTACCAGAAACGACCGATCGAGTTCTTCGCGTGCGTTCCAGGTAATGAGGAACACGACAGCGGCGATGAGAATGCTGACCAGTTCGACGAGGCTGTGAAAGAGCAGGAAGTTCTGTAACTGGATGACAGACAGCACACCGACGCCACCGGCCACCCCAACGAGAGCGCCCGCGTGCGTTCGCCACCAGGACACTATGCTACTGACAGCCACCTGTACTCTCTCCCGTCCCAGCGTGTCGCTATAAGAACATCGACTGGCGTCCGCAGCGGCTCAGATCGCGGTGTCGCGTCTTCGGGGTCGGGTGAGACAGTCGGCTGCTGGGAGCCAGCAGAAGACGCGGCTGTCGGGCGAAATCAGTACTTTCACTGTCCAAACGACGAATACACACCCGATGAAGACCAAGCGCCTGTTTCTTCTCCTCATCGCGCTTATCGCAGTGGTCCTCTCTGCCTCCGTCGTCGTCGGCTTTCAACACCACAAGGACGCCCTCTACACCCACGAGCGAGAGGAACTCGACCATGCGACGATGCACGTCCAGTCCCAACTCGACGGACAACTCGGCGCGCTCCAGCGCACCACCGAGATCGGAGCGACGAACCCAGAATTGACACGCCACGGGAGCACGTCCCAGCGCCGGACCCTCGAGACGTTCGTCGAGCAGTCGTCGTTTGCCGGTGCGTCCGTCATCGCCGCCAACGGAACGATGACGACCATCGTCGCCGACTCCGGCAGACCAAGCGCCGCCGTCGGCGACGACTTCAGCAACCGCACCTACTTTCGGCGTGCGATGGACGGCGAGACCTACGTGAGCGAGCCGATCGAAGCCAAATCCGGAAACATTATTCTGACGATCAGTACGCCGCTGTCCGAGAACGGCACACGCGTTGGCACGCTCAACGCGGCGTTTCACTTAGAACACGGAGACTTCTTCCCACAGTTTGCGTCGACGCTCGAGGACGAACAGGGGTTGACGATCGAGTCACAGTCCGGCGAGCGAATTTATACGGCCGCGCCATCGCCGAACGCCGACCTGATGGAACGCCAGACCACGCTCTCGGAGACCGGCTGGACGATCACCGTCAGTGAGAGCCGCGTTCCGATACAGGAGCGGAGCCAAGAGCTCTCCATGCTCCAGGGCAGCGCACTCGTGTTCGTGCTCGGCACGCTCGCCCTGTTCGGGTGGTGGGTCTACCGGCGGAACCTCGCGCAACTCGAGGCGTTGCTGGCTGGCTTCGAAGCGGTCGAAAACCAGGAGTATCAGACACGCATCACGCTCGAGGGTGCCGACGAGTGGCAACGCATCGAGTGCGGGTTCAACCAGTTGTGTCGGACGCTCGACGGCCATATGCGCGACCGACAGGCGTACGAACGGCGACTCGAGAAACAGCGTGACGACCTCGAGACACTGAACCAGGTGTTGCGCCACGACATCCGCAACGACCTCCAGATCGTACTCGCCTATGCAGATCTGCTGGCCGACCACGTCGAGGCGGGCAGCGACGACGAGGACTATCTCGAGACGCTCCAAGACAGCGCGTCGCAAGCCGTCGAGTTGACGACGACGGCACGGGAGATGGCCGACGTGATGCTCGCGAACGCTGACGGGCAGCGCCAGATACGCCTCCGCCCCCTCATCAGGGACGTTGTTGCAGACGTCCAGTCACAGTACGCTGACGCGGATATCGCCGTCGCGGAGCCACTCCCTGAGACGGCCGTGCTGGCAAACGACATGCTCGAGTCCGTCTTCCGAAACCTGGTGAAAAACGCCGTCCAGCACAACGACAAGGCGGTTCCCGAGGTGACTGTCTCGGTGCGCGACGACGCGAGCGGCGTCACCGTTCGCGTCGCGGACAACGGTCCCGGCGTCCCCGACAATCAAAAAGACGAGATCTTCGGCAAAGGCAAGCGCGGACTCGATAGTGCCGGCACTGGACTCGGCTTGTACTTGGCCCAGACCCTGGTCGACGCCTACGGCGGCGACATCTGGGTCGAAGACAACGATCCCGAGGGAGCCGTCTTCGTGGTCACGCTCCCCGAAGCCGAGTAGCGCGCTCATCACCTTCGTGGTCGAGCTTTTTGCAACTGTGACGTGTCGTTTCGAGTATGCCCGTGTCTGACTTCCGCGGAGCCTGGTCCGAACCCGAGGTCGAGACCTTCTTCCAGGAGACGACAGTCCCGATCCGGCTTGCGACCCAGCGACCCGACGGCTCGCTGTGGATCGTCGCGCTGTGGTATCGCTACCACGAGGGCACCCTCGAGTGTGCGACCGGTGCCAACGCAGCGCTCGTTCGCTTCCTCCGGGACGATCCGGCGGTCGCCTTCGAGGTCTCGACTAACAACGTCCCCTACCGCGGAGTGAGGGGGAACGGAACCGCTTCCCTCGCGCCCGATACCGACAAGACGGTCCTGCGGGCGCTCCTCGAGCGGTATCTCGGCGGGACCGACTCGGCGCTCGCCGCGTGGTTGCTCGACGACGACCGAGAGGAACTCCGGATTCGGATCGATCCCCACGAGATCTATAGCTGGGATTACAGCGAGCGCATGGCTGACTCGAGCGAGGACATGGCCTAGCGGTGGGAGAGAAAATCGGAGTATGGGACGGTCGAGTCCCGCGAACGAAACTGAAACGGACGGGACCGCGCTGGCCGATCAGTCGTCGTCAGCGCTCGGTGCGACCACTTTCGGGTCGTCGGAGTCGTCAGCACGCGGGAAGTGACCGATCGTTTCCTCGCGGAACGCTTCCTCGTCGAACTCGTAGTCGTCACCGAGGAAGTCGAGCAGCGTGTGCGTGTCCCGCATGGCGTTTTTGAGACACGTCGAGGCACCCGGCGACGGCGTGATGTTGAAGATGATGTCGTCGCCGACGATCTTGGCCTCGCCCATGTCGAGCGATTTGTTCTTCGTGTCGACGATCTGTGGGCGGACGCCACCGTAGCCTTTCGCGCGTTCGATGTCCTCGAGTTCGACGGTCGGGACGACCTTCTGGACGTGGGGCAGGAACTGCTTCCGGCCAACCTCGGGGATGTCATAGAGGAGGTTCCGGAGCACGTACGGCAGCAGGATGCGGTCCGAGAGGATGTTGGCGTAACTGAGGAACGCCGACGCGTTCAAGCCGAACACGTCGAGGAAGTCTTTGACCGTCGAGATGCGGCCGCGCTCGAGCGTCGGGACGAGCTTTGCGGTCGGCCCGAATCGGGTGACACTGCCGTCGTGGACGTCCGCGTCGCCGTGGACGGCCGCGAAGGGCAGTTTCTTCATCTGGAGCGTGTAGACCTTCCCGTTCAGGAGGCCGTCGTCGGTGTCGGCCAGGAAGAAGCTCCCGGCGATGGGGAGCAGGACCTTGTCCTGCCCGTAGCCGAGTTCCTTCGCCATCTGCAGGCTGTGCGAGCCGGCAGCGACGACGGTGGCGTCACAATCGAAGCGCCCGCGGCCGGTCTCGATCGTGTAGCCGTCAAGCGTTGGCGTGATGTCTGTGACTTCCGTGCCGGTGTAGACGTCGACGTTTGCCTCCTCGCGGGCTTCGTCGACGAACGACTTCGACGTCTCGCCGTAGTCGACGACGTACCCGTCGGGCGTCTGCAGGGCGAGCATCTCCTTGTTGGGGTCGCGGCCCTCGACGACCTTCGGCTCGAGTTCGGCGATCTCCTCGCGGTCGATCGGCCGGAGTTTCGGGAAGAGGTCGCCGAAGCCTTCGTCCTCGTATCGTTCCTCGAGTTCGGCGACCTCATCGTCACCGACACCGAGGACCATCTTGCTGCGCTTGGAGTGCATCTCACGGTCGGGATCGTGGTTCTCGAGATACCCCGCGAGGAGCTCTGCAGCCTCTTTGACCTCTTCGGCCTTTTCGAGCGTGTAGTTGGTCTCGATATCTCCGAAGTGGAGGGTCTGGGAGTTGTTGGTGTGGTGGGAGTTGATCGCTGCGATCTCCGATTCCTTCTCGATCAGTGCGATCGAGTCGATATCAGTGAACTTCGCGGTCGTGTACAGAAGGGATGCGCCACTGATACCGCCGCCGACGATAACTAGGTCGTATTTACCAGACATTATTGGGTTGTGTGGGTCGGTACTGCATACGCTCGACTCCAGACCTATAACTCATATTTTTTCGTCCTCGTTTTCGACAACTGTCTATATTGGAATCGACGACTGTAAGCTTAGCGCCGAAATCGTACAGAGAGCGGCGCTGTCGGCCGATGTGTTGGTCAGTTCGACTTACAATCACCGCAGCCGACAACTTCAGCAGTGGATAGTCGTGCGTCCACTGCCGTTTCTCACCCAGTGTCTCGGTACGTATCTCAACACGATATCGACAGTCGACGTACCACGACGTGACTCCCCACCGCGTGTGCGTCGTTTGTCTCCGTGATGGGTCACTCGCTCGAGTCGTCGTGCTGGTAGATGACGTGGCCACAGGACTTGCAGTGGGAGGCGTCCCGGTCGTGAGACGACAGCCCACAGTTCGGACACGTGACGTCGACTTTGTCCCTGCGGCTCCACTCACGGACGATCTTGCTCGCCTGCCACGGAAGGACGATGATCCCGAGCAGAATCGCCGCCACCGTAATCCACCGACCGGCGGCCGTGACCGGGGTAATATCTCCGAATCCGACCGTCGACAGCGCGACCACGATGTAATAGAACGCATCGCCGAACGTAGCAATCGCCGGGTTGGCGGCTCGTTCGGCGCTGTAGAACAGCCCGGCGGAGACGAAAAACAGGACCAAGACCGTCAACAGCAACTTCAGCGCGCGCAAGGCATTGTCCGAGATCGTCCCGAAGAAGAACTCCGCGTCCTGCGTGAACCGATAGAAGCGAAGCGCACGCAACACCCGAAGCACGCGAAGGAAGCCGATGTTGACGATCGTCGCCCCCGGGATGAGCAACACGAAAAACGTCGGAAGGATCGCGATCAGGTCGATCAGGGTGTAGGGGTTGAGAACCTCCTCAAAGCGATTCGCAGCGCCGTACAGTCGCAGCAGGTACTCCACCAGAAACACGACGGCGATCCCAACCTCGAGTTGCCAGAGCGTCGCCCGAAGTGCGGCCGGAAGCGCGTAGGTCTCCGCGACGAAGAGGGCGACGAACACGACGTTCAAGACTAACAGCGCGATGTCGATCGCTTTTCCAAGCGGCGTCCGGTGGTCGATCAGGTAGAAGCGGACGATCTCCCGACGGTCGCGACTCCCAAGCGACGGTTCGGCCGGCATTCGATGGAAGTCTCCGGGGGCGAGCCATGTAGGCCCTCGGATCCGCGAACGGAACGCGACGCGAGTCTCCTGCGGCGTTCGATGTCGTCTTGACTGCTGTCCGGCAGGATGAATTCACCGACAGGCATCACTCGCCAGTCACATGATCACGCCGCTGCTGACAACGAAACACTCAGTTACAACGGACTACCACGGCTGTGTATCCACCGGGTATTATCCCGTCCGCGTGGAGGAGTGCAGTGATGAGTGCGGCGCTCGAGTTCTTGTATCGCGTCCTTGGACTACTCGCTCTCGCGCTGGCGATCAGAGTCGTCGTCGACGTCTGGCTCGAGATTCCGTACTCGATTCTGCTGATTCTGGTCGGGGTGGGGATTTCGATCCACCCCATCGAGATCGGGCTTCGGCTGTCTCACGACGTGATCATGTCCCTCGTGCTCCCGCTCATCCTATTCAACGGGGCGATCGAGCTGAATCGAAGGCTGTTACACGATAACATCGTCGTGCCGCTCGTCTTAGTCGTGGTCGGGATTCCGCTGGCGGTTGCACTGCTTGGCGCGGCGACGGCCGCCGTGTTCGGACTGCCGGTGCTGATTGCGCTGTTGCTGGCCGGGATCGTGGTGCCGACGGACCCGATCGCCGTTCTCTCGCTGTTCGAGGAGATCGACGCACCGGAGCGATTGTCAGTTATCATCGACAGCGAGAGCCTGTTCAACGATGGCGTCGCGGTCGTTATCGTGAACGTCCTACTCGTGCTCATCGCCGAGCGTCCAACGCTGACGGGCAGCTCCGAGATCGCCACCACAGTCGTGCTCGATCTCTTCGTCGTCGGCGTTGGCGGCTTCCTCATCGGGGCCGTCCTCGGATACACCGCTACGCAGTTCATGCGTCGCGTTCCCGAACGCATGGCGATCCTCCTCAGTACCGTGCTTGTTGCATACGGGAGCTACGTCCTCGCGACGAGCGTGGTCGGCGTCAGCGGTATCCTCGCGACGGTGGGCGCGGGCCTGTTCGTGGAGACGACCCCAAGCGAGGGGATCAAGATCGATCCCGACATCCTCGAGTTCGTCCGCGACACCTGGGAGGGCGGCGCGTTTCTCCTGTCGACGCTGGTCTACGTCCTCATTGGCGCACAGGTCCCGATCGACAGTCTGGTCAGACGGCTGGAGTACATCCTCGTTGCCGCCGTGCTCGTCTTGCTCGTGCGGGCGGTGGTCGTCTACAGCCTGGTTGGCATCATGAACGTGATTGCCACGCCGAAGACGCCACCGAGCTATCAACACATGCTCGTCTGGGGAGGGTTACACACCGTCGTCCCTATCGCACTGGCACTCGGGCTGCCCGCGGGGCTGCCGCGCCGCGACTTCATTCAAGCGGTGGTCTTCGGTGTCGCGGTAACCGGTGCGCTCGTACAGGGGTTGCTGATGCCGACCGTCCTCCGCGTGACGGGGATCCGAGAGCGGGCGTCGCGGGTCGGCACTCTCGACAGGACGGAATGACGATCCCGACCGCGAACAGGCCGGCGACGAATCCGACATTGACGCGTGAAAGTGAACGAGAGAGACCACCTAGACTTTACGTGTTCGTCGGCAGTAGTACACGTGAATTCTACCGAGGTCCGTCGCCAGTGGGCAGACCGGTCCGGCGAATACTCACCGGAATATTACGCCTACTACGGGCCTGACGAGACGAGTGAGACGATCCGTCGTATTCTCGATCGGCTCGTCGGCCGAGACGCATCTGTTCTCGAGGTCGGCTGTAGTTCGGGCCGTCACCTCGCGCATCTCCACGACCATGGCTTCGAAACCCTGTCGGGAATCGACGTCAACGACGACGCGTTCGACGTCATGGCAGAGGCCTATCCCGAACTTGCCGCCGACGGAACGTTCTATCACGACTCGATCGAAGCCGCCGTCGGCGAGTTCGACGACAACCAGTTCGACGTCGTCTACTCAGTCGAGACGCTGCAACACCTCCACCCGGACGTCGAGTGGGTGCTCGAGGACCTGACTCGAATCAGTGGCGACCTCCTCATTACGATCGAAAACGAAGGCGAGGGAGATCGGTCACCGGAATCGGACCCCGACGTGAGCTACGTCAACGACGAGTTCCCGTTGTACCACCGCGACTGGAACCGTGTGTTTACCGCGTTGGGCTGCGTCGAGGTCGAGGCCACGTCCGGCAAGCGAGATACGGTTCGAACGTTTCGCACGCCACAGGCGTAGCCCAGCTGGCGTACGATGCGAGCAGTTTGGCGAGTGAACAGCAGTCAGCTGGCCGCACCGAACCGTGGATAATCATCCGCTCGTTCACGCTGTCGAGAACGAATCGATCTGTTTCGCCTGTTCGGCACGCCGCTTGATCCCCGTGAGCATCTTCCGTTCCATGACGAAGTGCGCTGGCTCCCAGAAGAGGTAGTTGGTGATCGTGCGAAGCGGCGACCCCTCCGTGAACGGGCCGATCGACGACTGTCGCGGCTTCGATCGCATGCGTGCGAACAGCCGCGTCGTGTCCTCGTCGATCGACTCGAGGACGAACGCCCATGTCCACGCCGGCGATTCGCCGGGCGGCCTGAGAACGAGCGCTCGCTCGGGGTCGAGATGCGCCACCGTCGGTGCCGATTCGGGTGAGGAGCCGGGATAGTCTTCAGGTGCCAGCCTGATGGTGTCACCCTCCTCGAGGTCCTGGAGTTCCGGCACGATTCGATCGACGGTGTGAATGTCGGCACCAACGGCGTTCTCGAGCCAGTCGTAGCTGTAGAAGCCGCCGCGACCCTGACCGAGCTGGACGAGCCACGGCCAGACCGCTTCAGTTGGGGCATCGATCTCGATCGCGTGGGTGACCAGGTCCGTCGCGTCCGGGAGCAGATCGTCACCGGGCAGGGGTGCCTCGACGTCGCTTGCAGGGACTCCCCAGCGACGGTGCCAGGGCCGAACCCCGAAGTGGTACGTGGCCACGAGGACAAGCATGGCCGTTGCGATGCGTCGGCTGCTCGGCCCGTTCGAATGAGCACGATTGTCCACATCGGCACTGGGCTCCGTCGCGTCCCGACTCGCCTGTCTCTCCGCATCAGCTTTGATGCGCTCGAGTACGCGTGACATCAGGTAGCCTGCGAACGGCCTGATGACCCGCCAGTACCATCGGAAGTTGCGGCGGGCGCGTTCGTCGGTCGTCGCCGTCCGCGCCTCGTAGGACAGCAGCGTCCGCCCCTCGCCGACCGATCGGACGGAGAGACTGATCGCGAGTTTCGCATAGCCCGGCTCGTCGAACGCCGCAAACGCGTCCGGCTCGAGCTGTCGCCACTCGATTGCCGGCTGCCAGAATTTTCCGACCGCACCGAAGACGAACTCCTCGCCGGGCGCGTCCTCAAGATGCAGCCACTCATCGGTCTTTGACACGTCGATGAACCGAAGCTGCTCGGGTTCCGGTTCCCCGGAGACACCCCGAAGACGCTGTGACACCACCATCGGGGCGGTTCGCAAGCGCTCGAGGGCGCGGACGATCGGCCCGGTGTCCAGCAGATCAGCGGTGAGCATTGCGTCGTAGGTCGTCTCGGGATCGGCGTCCACGACGGCGTGTCGGACCACCGTGACGTCGAACTCGGGCAGGTGCCGATCGATCAGCATCGAGGTATCGGCCTCGGTCGACGCACTGCTTCCGAACGCGGGTCCCATCATTGCTCCGTGTTCATGTCCAACGGCAACCGTAATAGAAGGTGACCTGAGACCGGCCGTGGTGTGCTGGCAGGATCATACGGACTGCTGTCAGTGGGTTTCTGCGCACTCGCGGCCCACCATGCGAGTGCGCCGGGAACTCGGGGCAACAACCCGTATCAGAGCGTTTCGATATACGGTTCGATGTCTTCGTCGGAGACGTCACGGCCGTGGACATCCTTCAGATGAGACCGTGCAGCCTCGTATATCGACTCCTCGAACTCGCTGTAGACGACCACGTCGCAATCCGCAACGTCACGACACTCGAATCGATACCGTTCCGTGACCATGTGTGAGAGACCAGCGCAAGCGCCATGTAGCTGCTGCCCGCACGAGCGTGGGACGCCTACGACCGCCCACGCAGCATTTGTGCACTGCTCACGAGTGACAGCACATGGTGGAGACGGAGGCTGTGATCTCGATTCTCGCTGGTGGCGTCACCGCGCTATTCGCCGTCTTCCTCACGTTCTACCTGCGGAATCAGTGGCAGGAAATTCAGTCGCTGCGGGCGATCCAGACCGAACTCGAGCAAAACACCGAACGAATGCGGGATCTCGCCACGCTCCTCACGGGCGACTTGCAGCGCCAGCAGGTTGACCTGCCGATTGAGGTTCCTCCGGGAACGAGACTGGAGATCAGATACGTCGTCTCGTTTCCGAGTTCCCTCTCGACGACGGCGTTTGACCAAGTAAAGCACACTGGCATGTTCCTTCGCCTCTCGCCCGACGTTCGCCGTTCGCTGCTCGGGGTCTACGATACGATCGACCGGATCAACCGGCTGCGACAGCACAGAGAACGCCTTCACTTCGACGATATCGGGAACGTCCACATCGTCATCGACCCCTCCGAACTGGACATCGAACCGGACACGTCCGTCTCCGAAACGGATCTCCCGGCGGAGACCCGACAACGGCTCTCGGATCTTCGTCAGCTGCGCCGCGCCATGAAAGAGGTGAATCGATCGATTCTGCGCCTCATCGCGTCGATCGCCTCGCCAGCGATGATCGACGAGCTCGACCTCGAGCCGTTCGTCGAGCGCGGGCGCGACTCGAGGGTCGAATCACCGCCTTCCGACGGCGTGGATCTCGAGGAACTGCGCTCGATCCTCAACGACGTCGAGCAGCACTCGGTTTGGTCCCGATTTATGTAGGATGATTATCCGTCACATCAGAGATGTTGTGCCCCTAGTGGAGGCTATGATTTACTCGCCGTGCTCCGACAGAGTCACATCACAGCACTGGGAGCAGAAGGTTAGCCCGCTCCCGTTCGCTGCTTCAGGAACAAACACAGTTGCAAGGGCACCAAACGGAACGTCGCTCCCACTATGGATTTGTGGACACGTCGGGTCTTCATGATATATTCTATCTTGATCGCCTTGCAGTTCGTAGGTACAGATGAAGTATCGCTTGTGGTTTATTTGAGGAGCACCCATGTCAAGATCGGCATCATTGAAGTCCATTCTAAGAACATTTTCAGTAAATTAGAATAAATACCTAATGGCGCTAACTGGAATTGTCAGATCTTTCCTCTCCTAATGTTTAAAATTCTCCACAGCCAATCTGTATTGTGTGAGATCAACCGGAATCACTACATCGCTCATTATTTGGACCGCAGCATTCGTCGGTATCTATGTGCTCTCCGCGATCCCCGGTTCGGCTAAGTACAAGGCCACGATCGGCGGCCTCATCGTTGTTGCCGCCGTCCTATTCACCACCGTATTGAGTCTTGGCAGCCCCCAGCGCTAACCGAGATCATTACTTTCGAATGATATCCGCAGACAGATTTGTCGGAGTGGGGAATATAGTGTCAGAGATTGGGCCTCGGCACTCATAGGGCTCGTCACGACCGGATGCCGAGTCCGGCTCGGAGCGGGTGCATCGTCATCGGCCATGCGAACGTAACGCCGTCGCTCCAAAGACGGTTTGGATTCGACAGAACAGGATTCCCTTATGCCGCTTCGTCGGTTGTTCCGGGCGCAAACGCCGCGTTCCACTCGTCGACCAGGTTCTCGAGTCGCGCCCGGTTCTGATAGGAGAACATCCGGGGGGCGCGGTCGGTCGCCGTTCGCGGGTCCTCGAGCGGGGTCGTGGTCGTGCTCGCGGGTGTCGCTCGCGTTCGGTCGGTCGTCGGTTCGGGCTCGGGGTCGGGCTCGGATCGGGTCAGGTATTCTGTGTGCATGTCGGTCGGGTGGAAATGTCGTCGAAATCGGTACTGGTCGGCAATGAACTCAGGCTGCTACGTGTACGACCGACATCTGTACACCCTCATACCGCCCCCATGGTTATAAAAGTTCATGATAAACCTCATCTCGAGCAAATGGTGTCAGAAATCAACTACCATGGTAGAAGATGTCACTGTCGGGATAGCAGTCGAGCCGCGTTCGGGACTGGGAGGTGGCCGACTGGAATCGATGCGATGGCCGTGACGAGCGAGTCGCTGCCGCCGTAACGGACGTCGGTTTCGTGGGGCTGGCGCGAAACGAGGCCGACTATTTTCCAGGGCGTCTCGCGAGCCGAGGTTCCGGGCAGGCAGGGCTGACGCTTTTCTCGGTCGCCGTCGACGATCCCACTGTGTCGACCGTTCCACCGGAGGCAGAACGATTGCTCGAGCGCGAGCCGCTGATGGCCCATCTGGGAACCTGCGTCGAGGGGCGACCCCACGTCGCGCCGGTCTGGTATCGATACGCCGACGGGGTCGTCGAGATCGTGACGACGGGCCGAAAGCTGGCGAACATCAGGCAGAATCCGCGGGTTTCTCTCTCGATTCAGAAAGACATGGCAGGACAGGCACGCTGGATGGTGTCGCTACTCGGAACCGCGACGGTGATCGACGACGAGGACGAAACCGCTGCTGCTCGCCGCCGGATCAACGAGAAGTACGGTGCGGGACCTGATGCCTACGCCGAAAACACGCTAGTTCGAGTCGAGGTTGGCTCGGCGACCTACCGGACCTACGACGACGAGATCGAGTAACGCTCGTCCGACTGCGCTCGCTTCAGTTCTCGAGTCGTTCGCGTGCGGCCGCGACGACGAGCGGAAGCGTGATCGTCGCATCGGCGTAGACCGAGACGTTCTCGGCGTCTTTCTCGAGTTTGCCCCACGAGCGGGCCTCGTCTAAGGTTGCACCAGAGAGCCCGCCGGTCTGTTGGGGGTCCATCGTCAGTTGGACGGCGTAGTCGTAGGCATCGGGCGAGACGAGCATCGTCTGGAGGGTGAAGTTCTTCGGGACGCCGCCGCCGACGACGAACGCGGCGGCCTCGTCGGCGTGGTAGGCGATGTCCGTCAGCGGCGTCATGTCGGCCAGCGCGTCCAGCGAGAAGTCCGATGTTTGGGAGTACATCCACGCCTGCAGGCCCAGCACGGAGTCCTGGACGGCGGGACAGTAGATCGGCACGTCGTTTTCGTAGGCTGCGGCGGCGATGCCGGGATCTTCGTGGACGTCGTCGCGTTCGTTCACCTCGGCGTTGGCCCGACCGAGCTCCTCGGTGAGCCGCTGGATCGAGACGACGCCCTCCGCCTCGAGGGTGGGGAAGACCTCCTCGCGCAGGTGCGATTCGAACGTCGCGAAAAACTCCTGTGGGAGATAGACGTTGTAGATGCGGTCGACACCCTCGTCGCGCAGTTGTTCGTCGTGTTCGCGTTCGGTTTTGTCTTCGGCCGTCACCTCGCCGTGGTGGTGTTTGCCGCCGATGGCCTCGATGGCGTCGTGGGTGAGGTTCGCCCCCGTCGTGACCAACACGTCGATGTAGCCGTCGCGGATGAGATCGGCGACGATCGCTCGCATGCCGGTCGGCACCATCGCGCCCGCGAGGCTGAAGAAGACGGTCACGTCGTCGTCGAACATCGCTTCGGTGATGTCGACGGCCTCGTGGAGGTTCGCCGCGCCGACGCCAGCATTACCATACTCGTCGGCGAGGTCGCCGACCGTCATCCCGGCTCGGACTTCGGCGTGGCCGATCGGATCGTGCGAGAAGGTCTCACGCTCAGGCTCGTGGTGGCCGTCCGCGTCGCCGTCGGCGGCGTCACTGTCGTGATCGTGCTCGTCGCTCATGTTCTCGCATGCGCGAGCCACCGGTTTGAACGTCGCGGTCTCGCACGCGAGCGGGTCAGGCACAGGTGTTGCCCCACTGGTCCAGTGGGCGGCGCTTACAGTCCCGTCGGTACGTCGAGGAACGTCGTCTCGAGCCCCCACTCCTCGATAACCTCCTGCAGCGACCAGACGCCGAACGTCTCGGTCGCGTAGTGGCCTGCAAGGAAGACGTGAATGCCCGCTTCCTTGGCTTCGTGGTAGACTTTCCCTTTCCCTTCGCCGGTCACCAGCGCGTCCGCGCCGGCCGCGACAGCCTCGTCGAGCCAGTCGACCCCGCTGCCGGTGACGATCGCCACGTCCTCGATCTCGTCGGGGCCGAAATCGAGCACTGGAACGGGCCGGCCGCCCGTGTCGAGGTCAGCCTCGAGGCGCTCGCGCAACTCGTCGGGGCTGTAGGGGTCGGGTGCCGCCCCGAGCTGACCGATATACTCGGGACCGAGTTCGCCAAACGGCGTGCGATCCTCGAGCTCGAGCACGTCGGCGACACCGGCAGCGTTGCCCAGTTCTTGGTGGCCATCGAGCGGCAGGTGTGAGACGTACAGCGCGAGGTCGTGCTCGAGCAGCGGCGCGAGTCGGTCGTAGGTCTGGCCGGTGATGCGGTCGATCCCGCCCCACGAGAGGCCGTGGTGGACGACCAGCAGGTCCGCGTCGGCTGCAATCGCCTTCTCGAACGTCTCGCGGACGCCATCGACGGCGAACGCCACGTGCTCGATGTCGGCTTCGTCCGGGCCGACCTGCAGGCCGTTCGCGCTCGCATCGAGGTCGGCGTAGTCTGCAGTTCGGAGCTCTTCGTCGAGTCGGTCGACGACGCGCGAGAGTTGCATGGTCGGCTCTTGTGCGACGGTTGCCTTGTAACCGAGTGCTTCATCCCGTCGGCCGAATGTATCAGTGCCGGCGACTCGAGCGTGCGTCGGTTCGAACCAAAAAACGGGCTTGGGCTACATGAGGTAGAACAGCGGGAACAGAATCACCCAGACGATGTCGACGAAGTGCCAGTAGAGCCCGAAGTACTCGACCGGTCGGTCGTCCTCGAGATAGGCGTTGACGGTCAGGACTCGGTAGACCATGAACCCGGCGATGAGCAAGCCGAGAATGACGTGGAAGGCGTGCAGGCCCGTGGTCACGAAGTACATCGAGTACTCGAGGTCGGTAAACCAGTAGATGTCGTGGGCGAACTCCTGGCTCCACTCATAGCCCTTGACCGCGAGGAACGTGAGTCCGAGTGCCAGCGTCGCGCCCAGCGACGCCAGCAGGCCGCGTTTGTTTCCGCGTTCGGCCATGGTCAACGCGAGGACGACCGTGAAACTCGAGGTCAACAGCACGTAGGTGTTGACCAGTCCAACGATCGCAGATGGTGGAACGGGTTCGATCTGGCCCCACCCCGTGCTGAGTCGCATGAAGACGTAGCCGCCGATGACGGCTCCGAAGACGACAACGTCCGACGCGAGGAAGAACCAGACACCCATCTTGGTCGTGTCGACGCCCTCGAACGGCCAGCGTTCGGCGATCTCCATCTCCGGTGCGTGGAACTGCTCACGGCCGTACTCGAAGAGCGTGTATCCGAGGATGCCGACGCCGACGACCGAAAGCACGGGATAGAGAATATTCGGCCCACTCGGTGGCGGGAACCCGGCGAACTCCGCCCCGCGTGCGGTTGCGAACTCGGCGACGAAGGGAGTTAGCCCCGACAGTCCGAGGAAGGTAACGAACATCCCGATCCCGATCCCGAATGGCCAGATACTCGCGTGATCCTCGTGTTCGGTCTCGAGCGATTCGGCCTGTCCCGTCCGGCCGTGGGCAACCGCACCGCCATCGGTCGCGGTCGTGTCGTCGACGAACTCGAGGCTTCCGCTGGCGTAGCTGGGCCGATTGGGCCAGTTTTCCAGCGGCGGGGGCGAAGTCGTTGCCCACTCGGCAGTGCGTGCGAACTGCCACGGATTGTCGGGTGCGTCCGGTCCCGAGCGGATGCTCTGTGCCAGCGTGATGAAGACCAGCAGGATCGACAGGGCGAGGACGAACGCGCCGACGGTCGCGAGCTGCTGGTAGAGCTGTGCGCCTTCGTTGTAGTGGAAGACCCGGCGGGGCGTCTCCCAGGCCAGAAACATCGGGAAGTACAGCAGGTTGAAGCCGACGAAGTAGACGGCGAAGCTGAGCTTCCCCAATCGTTCGTCGTACATCTTCCCGGTGATCTTCGGCCACCAGTAGTAGAGGCCACCGATCAGCGCGGTGACACCGGAGACCATCACGTAGTGGAAGTGGGCGACGACCCAGTAGGTGCCCCGAAGTTCGTAGTCGAGGACGACCGCGCCGAGGAAGACGCCGGTGATCCCGCCGAGGATGAACAACAGGAGCGCGCCGAGGACAAACAGGAACGGCGTCGTAAACCGCACTCGACCTTTGACCATCGTATAGATCATCGAAAAGACCATCAGGTCGAAAGGCAACGAGATCCCGATCGTCGTCGCCATAAACAGCGTCTTGATCGGGAGGTTGATCGTCGTCAGGAACATGTGGTGCATCCAGACCAAAAACGACTGAATCGCGACCAGCACCATCGCGATGATGACCCACTTGCGCCCGACCAGCCGGCGACCAGTAAAGGTCTGGACGACTTCGAGCATGATCCCCAGCGCGGGGAAGAAGACGATGTACACCTCCGGATGGCCGAAAAACCAGAAGATATGCGCCCACAGCAGGCTCGAGCCATCAGCCGTCGAGGAGAGATACTGGGTGAGAAAGAGCCGGTCGGAGAGCATGAGAATCAGCGCGGCAAGCAGCGCTGCGAAGGCAAACAGCATCATCCAGACGGTCAGCAGCGTCCCCCACGTAAACAGCGGCATGTTCCAGAGTCCCATCCCCTCAGCGCGACAGCAGTGGATCGTCGTCAAGAAGTTTACCGAGCCAAGGGTAACGGACATGACAAACAGCGTCAGCGCGAGGATCGTCGTGTTCCCGCCCATCGTCAGCGTGTAGCCGGGGTTGTAGATCGGGACGTTCAGCGGCGCGTACATGTACCAGCCGTTGGCCCACGTCGTCCCCTGGAAAAAGGACAGTAAGATGAGAATGCCGGAAAAGAGATAAAACCAGTAGCTCAGCGCGTTTAGCCGGGGAAAAGCGAGGTCTTTCGCCCCGATCTGTAAGGGAACGACATAGTTCGCGAAGGCAAAGCCAAACGGCGAGATAAACCAGAACACCATCAAGAGCCCGTGGACTGACACCGCCTGATTGTACTGCGTGTTCGTCAGGAAGCCAATCCCGCCCGCTTCCCACAGGTGGATCCGGAACAGCAACGCGAGGACGCCACCGGCGACCAGCAGGAACAGCGCAGTAAACAAGTAGAGAATCCCAACGTCCTTGTGATTCGTTGTCACCAGCCAGCGCTTGATCGTCGTTCGCGGCGGGAACTCACTCATCGGTCACCACCCCCACTCCGGGGAGCGCCCCACACAGCCATCGTCACGTCGGAGACGCTGTGACGAAGCGGTTCGAAACACCGGCCGAGACAGCACCTCGGTACGCGACAGAGATTCATACTCGCCGTCTTACCACGATAGTAGGTATCAAGGTACACGACGCATCTGCAGGCACTACTTATCGACCGAACCACGCAGTGGCAATCCGACTGGAAGACAAGTGTAATCGTGACTCAAGCAACGGGAATGCAAGCCGCGGTCCCAAACAGATCGATCTAGTCACTCGAGTCCCGAGCCAGCCCAGGGTAGTCGGCGACGATGCCGTCGACACCGACCGCCGCGAGCGCGTCGAACTGCACCCAGTTCGTCGCTGTCCAGACGTTGACCGCACGCCCTTCCGCGTGGGCGACCTCGAGGACATCGATCTCCGGTTCACCGGCCGACACGCCAGCAGAGGCCGTTTCGGTCAGGTGCGTCCCGGCGATCGCGTTCCGCGGCGGGTGGATCGCCTCACAATCGTAGCGCCGTGCGATCTCGAGGCCGGCCTCGAGATCGTCCAACACGAGCGGTGCGACAGCATAGTCAGCGACCGCCCGCAGCGCTGCGATCGCGCCCTCACAGAACGATGAGAACAGTAGGTCGCCACCAAAGGTCGCACAGTCGGCGACGACGCGCTCGACGAACGGCTGCCACAGTTCGCGGCGCTGGTCGCGCTCGGCCGGCGAGAGCGACTCACCGACGCGCAGTTCCGTCGTCCCGGGATTCTTCAGTTCGACGTTGACGCCGACCGTTTCGGGGACGGCCGCGAGAAACTCGGCCAGCGTCGGCACCGTCGCGTTGGTCCCCAGCACGTGGGTCTCCTGCAGGTCCTCGAGCGGTGTCTCCCAGACGAGTCCGGTAGCGTCCGTCAACGGCCGGCCGTCGCGGCTCCCATCGAGGCGCTCGTCGTGGATCACCACCGGGGTTTCGCAAGCGGCCGGCTGAACGTCGATCTCGAGCATCGCGGTCTCCTCGTGGGCGGCCGCTCGTGTGGCCGCTTCGACGGTGTTTTCGGGTGCGATGCCGGCGTAGCCACGGTGTGCGATGACGGCTGGGTGGGCCATAGGTGACCGTCGGCGGGCCGGGTATAGTAGCCACTGAAAGTCAATGCACACCCGCTCGCGCGGCGGCTGTGCGCTCGGTGTGTGAATCGTTTCAGTTGTTACTATAATGGAACTCCCGCTCGGACGTGGCGTGTTCCGGCCCGCCGTTGATCCCGGTTCCCCATGAACCGCCGCTATGACCGACCCCACGCTCGCGACCGTCGAACGTGCACTCGATCGCGCTGCCGATCTCGAGACCGAGGATGCCGTCGCCGTGTTGCAAGCGGCTCGCGACGACGTGCGCACGCTCGCCGACGATTCCGAGGTCGACGAGGATCGCCGGCAGGAACTCGCAACGCGCCTCGACCAGCGGCTTCGGGAGGTGACCGAGCGCGACGCCTACGACAGCGGGCTCGGGGCAGCGATGAACCCTACCGAAGACGACGCGCCATAGGGGTGGTCGAGCGCAGCTGCCGCTCGAGAATCCGGCGAGATCGGCCGCCCTCCCGCCCTTTTATTCGCGTTCCGTCCCGAGAGATGGGTATGCGAATTGCACTACTTGGCGGCACTGGTGATATCGGCGAAGGGCTCGCGTTGCGGTTCACGCGGGATACGAGCCACGAAATCCTCATCGGCTCGCGGGATCCCGAGAAGGCCCGCGACGCGGTCGCAGACTACGAGGCGGCACTCGAGGACCACACCGACTCGGTCGACATCAAGGGCTTCGTCAACGAGATGGCCGCCGACCGCGCGGATGTCGTCGTGTGCAGCGTCCCGCCGTACCACGTCGGCGACACCGTCGATGCGGTCGCCGACAGCCTCGATTCTGACACCGTCCTCGTAACCCCCGCCGTCGGGATGAAAGGCGACGAAGACGGCCTCCACTACCACCCACCATCGGCCGGCAGCGTGACCGAACTCGTCGCCGAGCGGGCCCCCGACGAGGTGCCCGTCGTCGGCGCGTTCCACAACCTCGCGGCCGGCGCACTCGCAGACCTCGAGACAGAGCTTGATCTCGATACGCTCGTCGTCGCCGACGACGAGGCGGCCCGCGACACCGTCCTGAATCTCGCAGGGGAACTCGAGGGGCTACGCGCGCTCGCAGCCGGCCCGCTGGCCAACGCAGCAGAGGTCGAGAGCGTCACGCCGCTGGTCATCAACATCGCGAAGTACAACGACGACATGCACGACGTCGGCGTGAAGTGGGTCTAGACGGCGGCTCTCGGCCGGTCGTCCCCCTCTGTGCAACGAACAACCCGTGACAGCGCGGCCGCTCGTCGGTCAATGAAACGAGAATAATCGCTGCTGGTCGTCTACGCGCCGGCGGATTCGAGGGCGTCCTCGAGGTCGTCACGCTGGGTGACACCGACGAAGCGCTCGACGATACCGTCGTCGTTTTCGATGACGAGCGTCGGGAGCGATCGGACCTGGTACTCGTTGGCGACGTCTTGTTGTTCGTCGACGTTTACTTTCTCGACTTCGAACTGGCCCTCCCAGTCTTCCTCGAGCTCCTCGAGGATCGGGTCCTGGGTCTTGCAGGGGCCACACCAGTCAGCGTAGAAGTCCTTGAGTGTGACGGTCATGCGGTCAGCTCTAGTTCCCACGCGCTGCGCATAAGGGTTTCCCACTGCCATCGCAGCCCATTCTCTCGACGGACGGTCGGTCGAAAGGTTTAGTTCCGGGGGCCCATAGGAACGGATATGGACAAAGGACAGAACACCGGTGGGCTGATGTCCAGTGCCGGACTCGTCCGGTACTTCGACTCCGAGGACTCGAACGCTATCCGTATCGACCCCAAGACGGTCATCGCGTTCGGCGTCATGCTGGGCGTGCTCGTCCAGCTGCTGACGTTCATCTCGTAACTCACCCTTTCTCGACTCGTTCTCTTCCAGCAGTCCCTCCCAGAGCGTGCTTTATCATCCGAACCGCTGTTTATCGCTGTGAGTCACGGAGAATGAGCGGCTCGATTGCGAGCGTGCGCTTTGCGACCGTGACGATTCGGAGCACATAGGCCGTAAACAGCAGAAACGGGACGAGTGTGATCGTAAACGCCAGTCCGATCGCCAACGTCATGTTGGCGACGCCGAGTGTCTGTCCGGGGAACGTGCCCGCATCGACGACGGTGAGCATGATGCCGGCGATGACCAGCGCCGGCACCGCCGCATAGAGGATCATCTGCGAGAGCGAGACGAGCGCCCACTCGAAGTACAGGGTCTTGACGTGTTCCCGCGCCGGGCCGAACAGGCTCAACGCCGTCTTCAGCTCGTCTAACAGCGCCAGTTCGTCCTCAGAGAGGTCGTCCTCGTGCTCGTTTGCGATCCGTTCGACCTGAAAGATCTTCCAGCCGTAGTTGTAGTTGAGCGCGGCGAATAGGACGTCGAAGGTCCCGAACGACGCACCATCGAGCTGGTCGCGGACGGTTTCGGAGTTCCCGACGAGACTATCGGTGAACTCGTCGACGTCTTCTTGGAGCCCGTCTGCGTCGTTTTCGGAGACCTGCTCGCGAAGGTCTTCGGCTCGCTGCTGCGCTACGCCGACGATTTCCCGAAGAAACGTCGATGGATCGGCCGGACTGGGCGATCCAATCAGCTCCTCGGTGAAGTCTCGGAAATCCATCGAGTTCTCCATTCGGTCGCGCTGATCGCCAAGCGGCCCGTTCTCCTGGGACAGGACCAGCTGACCGATCGTGACAACGAGCGTGGTTCCGGTGATGATAGCCGAGAGCATCGTCGAGAACATCGTTTCGATCGTGTCGCCGGTCTGCAACTGTGGCGTCAGCGGCTTCGGGAGCAGGGTAACGGCCGCGACGAAGCCGACGAAGACGACCAGCGTTAGGACGGCGGTTACGTGAAGGCGGTTCGCGCCGAGGAGCAGCCAGATCTTGAGGTGGCTCTCGCCGGCACGCTCGCGCATCGTGTTTGCCGTCCCGATGTCAGAGGAGGTATCGCTGCGATCACTCACGTCAGGTCACTCCTCGGTGGCACTGCCGGTGACCCCGGCCGGGCGCTTGAAGACGAGGAACTTGGTCCCGCCATTCGTGTAATCGATCGTCTCGACGAGTTCCCAGCCGTCATCACCGTACGCGTTCAGTTCATCCTGCGGGTCTTCGGCTTCTTTTTTCGTTTCGTCACGGGGTGGTCTAAGCGTCTTGTACTCCCATCGGCGCATGTCGGAGTGACTCATCACTGCTTTCCCAGACGTGGTCAACGCCAGTAAGACTGGGGCAAGACATATCCCGACCGAGCTGTTCACAGCACTGTACTGACACCAGCCAGCGCCGCCGGACATCGACTTCAGTCATCGTTCGCCACGGGAGCCCGTGACGCGACCTTTTTGAACACGCCATCCATACCCGCGGCCATGTCCCTAACTGCTGGCGTCGTCGCGGTCCAGGGCGACGTCGAAGAACACGCCGCCGCCATCGAACGCGCCGCCACAGCCCACGGCCGCGAGGTTACCGTCCACGAGATCCGCGACGCGGGGATCGTCCCCGACTGCGACCTGCTAGCGATGCCCGGCGGGGAATCGACGACCATCTCCCGGTTGCTCCACAGCGATGGCATCGCCCCCGAAATCGAAGCGCACGTCGCTGCCGGCAAACCACTGCTCGCGACCTGTGCCGGCCTCATCGTCGCCTCGAGCGACGCCGCCGATAACCGAGTCGACGAACTGGGACTACTCGACGTCACAGTCGAGCGCAACGCCTTCGGCCGCCAGAAAGACAGCTTCGAAGCGCCACTTGAGGTTGCGGGCCTCGACGAGCCGTATCCGGCAGTGTTCATCCGCGCGCCGGCAATCGACTCGGTTGGCGACGCCGAGGTACTCGCGACGTGGGACGATCGGCCGGTCGCAGTCCGAGACGGCCCCGTCGTCGGCACCGCGTTCCATCCCGAACTGACGCCTGATAGCCGGATTCACGGACTGGCCTTTTTCGAAAACGAGGCCGCAGCGGTGCCGGGTCTCGAGGAGTCCGCATAGGACGACTGATCGCACGAAATCGTTCCCGAGCGGTGCGCTCTTCGTGGCCCGACACAGCTGCGTGTGGGATACTCGTTCTGTGTGGTACCCCTATATCGCGTGCATCGCAACTGATCGCTCAGAGGAGGTTCAGCAATGGCGCGAACAGCCCTGCATTGAACGTATCCTCAGCACGGTACCCGCTGATGTTGGCGTTGTAATCGTGATATGAGGGAACAGCGTCACGGTTCATACACCGAACCATCATGTGGTCCGTCCCGGGACCCAGAACGCGATACTCGTCCGGTGGGGTCACACCACGAGCGAGGTAGCTATCCCGGATCTGACAACGGAGGTGATAAACCAGGAATTCTCGGAACTGATCCCTGTCAATGTCGATGACGACGTGCTCGAGGCGCGTATCTGGTTTTCGGTCTGGATAGGGGTCATCGCCACGGACGAGGCGATCGTCGTTGACAGCAGCGTAGTACATCACGTGGACGTCGGACGTGGCGTCGATGTCGCTCCCGTCGTCAGTAAGGTAGACATCGAGTTTGTGCTCACGGTACTCGTTCATCGCCGCACCGGGCGGGACGGGATCTGGACGTGGCTGCGCAATAGTCGCATCGTACGCGCCAGCCAGTTGCCGATAGTAGTGATCGAAATAGCGATTCAGGTCGTCCTCGGAAAGATCCGTGACGGCATCTTTGACCCGCTCGATCCGGTCACTTCGGAGGTACCAGGGGGCCGTGTCGTACTCGGTGTTTTGAGCGACGTACCACTTGGCGTAATCCCGCGCTTGATCGACCATCTCGTTGCCATCGCTCGTTCGCTTGTCCGGGTCGTCTGGGTAGCCGTCCTGTTCATGATATTTGATTTCACCATTGAACACCATTTCGATTAGGTGTTCAGCATCATTATTGTCAATTATGCTGAGTCCGATTCTCGTAGATTCACCAGTTATGATTGCGTCCATACTAATCACGCCTGCTCTTGGCATCTCCAGTCGAATCGCCCAATCCAGTTTCCTGTACCTTATCAAGAGAGGATTCGGACTTGAGTCCGAGAGCCTCGAGCACTTGCTTTCGATTGTTGTAAATTGCCTGCAGGGCAGCACCCGAGAGCGATCCCATGATTTGACCGAAGGGCAGCCCCGACTTCTTCCCGGCTTCGGTCATCCCGATCTTGAGTGCTTCCCCGGTTCCGGCGTCGCTCATCTTCTGGAAAATGTTCCCCTCGAGTGTGGCTGACAGTTCGTCGACTTTGGCCTGCAGTTGCTTTTGATTCTCCGCCAGCGCGGAGAGACGCTCGTCGACGCCGGACTGCTCGTCGATATCGTTGAGCGACAGACTGGCTTCGTCAGTTTTTCCGAACAATCGATCTTTCAGTGATGATGCCCGATTCTTGATCGAGCGCTGGATGTGAACATCCGTTTTACCGAGACGCTGAATGCCCAACTCACCGCCTCGAATCACTTGCTGAGCAGTTTCCTCGGCTTCCCGCTCTAACTGTGGATCAGGATCGATCTCGAGGCCTAAGTCCTCTTGCGGCAGCATCGAGACCGCACCACCGGTCTGCTGGCGAACGTGGGCCAACTCGTGTGCAAGCACGTGCTGACCCTCCGGTGATTCGGGGTCGTACTCGCCGCTGTTGAACGCGACGTGATTCCCGACCGTGAACGCCCGCGCGTTGATCTGCTCGCAAGCCTGTGCCGCCTTCGGCCCGGTGTGAATCCGGACATCACCGAGCGAGTCACCCATCTGACCCTCCATTGCACGCTGGATCGACGGGTCCAACGACCGGCCGGGCGAGGAAATCACGTCCCGAACCGAGTCGGGAACCTGTGTCTCACCGGCTGGGCCCGTGTCCCGTGTCGCCGCGGTTCGCTGGAGCGACGTTGGCGCACCACGATGCCAGTGCTTGTCGGAAGACGGATCATTCGGTGTCCGCTCGGTGGCTGATTCGGTCCGCGCTCTCACCCGCTCGAGGCGTTCGGCGGCACCGAGTCCGCCGATCGAGTGGGGCATTTCTCCACCGGTTGCTGATGTGTCGCTCGTCCGCTGGACTGTGGCGTCTGCGGGATGCGACTGTCTGATCGAAAGCGGCGTCGACGACGTCGACTCGTCGGACGACCGCTGCGATCGCTGAGCATATCGTCCCATCGCTGTGATATCCCCTCATTTTAGTTCCAAAGTATTAGTATTTACTGTTATTCTATATCTAAATTTTAATCCTCGAGTGTTGTGTTGGTTACGTATCGATCGAATGGCGAGACCACACGAGCGCATAGGTGCTGATTCGTGGGATCACAGGCAACTACGATAGCAGTGTCTCCGCTTCGGGTTTGTGATATTCCATTTACATATCGGGGATTTTGTATGCAGCGATGGATTCGAGGCGGCCGTTGCCGAGGACACACTTGAGGTCGTGATCAAGATATTCGCAGAAGGCCTCGCGCGAACGCGGATCAATCTTTCCCGGCTTGGGTCATCCCCATCTTGAGGGCTTCCCCGGTTCCGGCGTCGCTCATCTTCTGGAAAACGTTCCCCTCGAGGTTTGATCGACAGTTCATTGACCTTGGCTTGCAGTTAGTCCTGATTCGCTACCAGCGTGTGAGAACACCACAGTGATGAATCAACGATTCCGGCAGATATCCACACAAGACCGTTACTTCAGCAGTGCCTCGTTCTTTGGATCGTGGTATTTCGGATAGAACTCGACCTTGTTGTACCGTTCAGTGGCTTCGTAGCGTCCGTATCCGAGGACCTGAAACGCTCCGGGTGGCTGGACGCCCATTCGGACGAAGCAATCGCGGATCTGGCACTTGAGATTAAATGCGAGATATTCTTGGAAGTCTTCAGGCGATTGTAGATCGATTGGCACGAGTTCGAAGCGCGCGTCTGGCTCACGGTCCAGTGGCTGTGTTGCCTCAGTCACATGCTCGCGGCCGCGACTGTCGAGATACGCCATGTGCAACGTTGAAACCGAGTCGATGTACGCTGCTTCGGAGACGTCAGCGTCGTTTTCGGCAACGAGATCGCCAAGTGCGTCACCGAACTCTTCCCAGGCAGTCCGCTCGTTAGTATCGAGGTCCGTAACTGACTGTTCGTGGGCGTCCGGTTCGTCAAGATCGATCCCATACTCACTCGCAAGAGAGATAGCCTCCTCAGCGACCTCGGTTTCAGTCGGGTCAACGCCGAGATATATGTCTTTCCGGTAAAGAACAGACTCCTCGCCAACTCCAGATGGAATATCCACGATGCGCTCGGTGTCGATGTGGTGACTCGCCATCTGCTGGTAGAGATCTCCGAACAGGTCCATGCACTTCTCGGTGGACATCGACTCGATGGCCTGCCGGACGAGGTTCAGCCGTTCCGGATGGATCAACGGTGGAACCGTGTCGTAACCCCTCTCTGCGAAGACGTAGTATTGGGCAAACTTCCGTGTCTGACTAACGTGTTCGTTACCTTCCGGCGTCCGCTTGGCTGCCTTATCGGGATAGCCATCTTGTTCGTGATACTTGATATCTCCGGATTCATCCATCTCAATTAGGTGCTCAACGTCATTGTTATCGAAGACGCTGAGGCCGATTCTCTCGGATTCTCCAGTGATGATTGCATCCATACGTATCACCTCCTACTCTTCGCATCTCCAGTCGAGTCGCCAGGTACAGTATCCTCTCCGGTGTACCGTTCCATAGCATCTTTGACACGCTGGTCAATGACGGTGAGCAAATCGCTGGCCGACTCGGCAGCGTTGGTCATCGCCTGCGTGCCATCATCGAAGAGACGTTCGTAGATGCCACCCACTGCGCCACCGGCGAATCCGCCAACAAGTGTGCCAACCCCTGGGCCCATCAGTGCCGTCCCGACAAGTCCGCCAGTCGCCGCCAGCGTTCCTTTGCCAGTTTCGACGCCGACCTTCTCGGCGGTAGACTGGCCAGTGTTTTTGACCTCGGCGAACAGTTTCTGTTGGTTCTCAGCCAGCGCTTCGACCTTGGCAGCGATCTGACCTTTCCCCTGAACGTCGGTCATCTCCGGTGCAGGGTCGTTACCAAGCACGTCCTTGCCCTTCTGGACGAATGATTTGCCTGGGTATCGCTGCAGATGTACCTCGGTCTTGGCCATCCGCTGAATGCCGAACTCACCCCCTTCCATCACCCGCTGAGCTGTCTCTTCAGCTTCCCGCTCTAACTGTGGATCGGGATCGATCTCGAGACCGAGATCCTCCTGTGGCAACATCGAAATCGCTCCGCCGGTTTGCTGTCGAACGTGTGCTAACTCATGGGCTAAGACGTGCTGGCCTTCCGGCGAGTCGGGATCGTACTCACCTGAATTAAACGCGACGTGATTGCCGACCGTAAACGCCCGCGCGTTAATCTGCTCGCAGGCCTGCGCCGCCTTCGGCCCGATATGAATCCGGACGTCACCGAGCGAGTCGCCCATCCGATCTTCCATCGCGCGCTGAATGGACGGATCCAGCGACCGGCCGGGCGAGGAAATCACGTCCCGAACCGAGTCGGGAACCTGCGTCTCACCTGCTGGACTCGTATCTCGTGCCGCCGCCGTGGTTCGCTGGAGCGACATCGGAGCACTGCGTCCGGCGTTCCAGTGAGCACTGGGGTACGAACCGCTCGGTACCCGTTCGGTGGCCGATCCGGCCTGACCTTTCGCTCGCTGCAGCCGTTCGGCAGCACCGAATCCGCCGATCGATTTGGGCATCTCTGCATCGGTTGCTGTCGTGTCGTTCGGCCGTTGGATCGAGCTATCTGAGTCCAATGATTGTCGGATCGAAAGCGGCGTCGACGACGTCGACTCGTCGGACGATCGCTGCGATCGCTGAGCATATCGTCCCATCGCTGTGATAGTCACTCATTTTATCCCCGAAGTATTAGTATTTACTACTTCACCACGGCTAAATTTTATCAGCGGGTACTGTATTGGTCTACATATCGATCGAATGGCCTACGAGACCACACGAGCGCATCTGTTGGACGAACTCGAGCGAATCGGAGCCCTCCTCGAGGCGTGCGTGGAAACCACGGACACGATTCCAACGGGAGAGACGTCGGCGACCGTGACCGAGGTCGAATCGGCAGACGAGCCTGTGGCTCTGTCATACGGACTGCCGGCCGAGACGGTTCATCATCTCACCGACCGCGCAGCGCAGATCGACGAGCGCTGTCAGCAGTCGTCCCCAGACGTTGCACTTCGGCTACAGCGGCTGGCCGATCGCTTCGGACTGTCTCGAGCGCACCTCGACGTGTTCATGCTGGCACTCGCACCCGAACTCGACGCCGACTACCAGCGGTTCTTCCGTGACCTACACGGCAACGCGATAACGCACCCGACAGTCGGCCTGATCGGCGAGTTGTTCTCCCAAACCGAGACGCAGCGGCTTGCTGCAACCGCCCTGGTGGGGCAGCAATCGCCGCTTCGCCAGCACGATCTGGTGGCGCTTTCAGCGCCAGTCGAACCGAGTCACTCGAGACAGCATCAGCTCGTAACCGTCGATCCTCGACTCGTCTCGTATCTCGAGGGACACGTCGATCTCGATCCTGCGCTAGAAGAGGTCGCAACCCTCATACCGCCCGATCAATCCCTCGAGGAGCTTCGCCTCGAACCACACGTCCGCGACCGACTCACGTCGCTGGCAGCGACAGATGCGGCCGGCGGCCGCTACTACTTCCACGGACCTGGTGGTAGCGAACGCAACGGCGCGATCGAGGCGCTGGCAGACGATCGACTGCTCCGTGCGTCACTGCCGGCGATCCTCGAGACGAACGAGGGCGGTGAGGGGGATGGGAACGTACTCGAGCGCCTCCATCGAGAGGCACTGCTCCAGGATTGTCCGGTCCACCTCACGAACGCCGACGCGCTCCGCGAGCGGGAGACCGCGCACACGCTCGAGACGATTTTCGACCGATTTGCCGACCTCGCGGCACCGCTGTTCGTGACTGGGACTGCGGCGTGGCGACCGACGGGAACAACCGTCGATATTGACGCCATCCTCGAGTTCCCACGGCCCTCGATCGACCTGCGTCTAGCGTTTTGGGAGGACCACGCCAACGCCTTGCCCGACGACGTCGAGCCGGCGGCACTGGCTGGCACGTTCGATCTTACGCAGGGCCAACTCGAGGGGGCGCTGACAACGGCCCGGTCGCTGGCCGACGGTGACGACCTCACCGCTGCAGATATCTACGACGGCTGTCGCGCCCAGTCTGACGACGGCCTCGACGACCTCGCCCAGCGGATCGAGCCCGCAAGCGACTGGGACGATATCCAGCTTCGCGAGGAAACCGACCGCAAACTACGGCTGGTACGTGACCACATTACAGAGCAGGCGCGCATCTACGGTGAGTGGGGCTTCGATGCGGGCGGATCGCGAGCTACCGGCGTGGTCGCGCTCTTCAAAGGGCCGTCGGGGACGGGAAAGACGATGGCCGCAGAGGTGCTCGCTGCCGACGTTGGGATGGCGCTGTACAAGATCGACCTCTCGACGGTCGTCTCGAAGTATATCGGCGAGACCGAGGAGAACTTAGAACGGATCTTTCAGGCTGCCGCCCAGTCGAACGCGATCCTGCTGTTCGACGAGGCGGATTCGGTCTTCGGCGACCGTGCGGACGTAACCGACGCGACCGACCGCTACGCCAATGCCGAGGTCAACTACCTGCTCCAGCGCATCGAACGCTACGACGGCGTCGTCGTGCTAACGACGAACAATGCAGCCAACATCGACGACGCGTTCGAGCGCCGGATCGACCACACTGTGTGGTTCCCAACGCCCGAGCCGCCGGTTCGTGAAGCGATCTGGCGGACCGCCTTCCCCGACGACGCACCGACCGGCGACCTCGAGTACGACCTCCTCGCAGCCATCGAGCTAACAGGCGGCCAGATCGCGAAGATTAGCCGGATGGCGGCGATCATGGCCGCCCGCGACGAATGCATCGAGATGCGACACGTCGTTCGTGCGATCGAGGCCGATATCAGCACGCGACAGCTCTATCCGCTCGAGACAAGCGAGTACAGCCACCTTCTCCGAAGCGTCGACGTCGCGACCGAATCGGACGACGACGATCGGATAGTCGACGAGCAGGCAGGCGAGCGCTCGCCCGAGGACGTCGTCCGGCTGTTTGTCGACTTGCTTGCCGACGGCGAGGGCGACCGGGCTCACGAACTGTACCACTCCCGGGCGCTCGCCGACGAGTTCTCGCACAAAGAGCAGCTGATCCTCTCACACGGCGAGTTGTCGATCGCCGGGGAGATCGAGCGCGTTCGAGATGACGACGATCGAGTCGTGCTGAAGCTGACCCGAGAGTGCAACGGGGATCAGGCGACGCAATCGTACGAGCTGCGACCCGAAGACGGTGTCTGGCGAATTTTCAATCTCGAGCGTGAACGCGAGACACCCGTCGTGCTCGATCGATGAGCAGGGATCGGATGCCCCCGCATGCTGGGCCGAGACAGCGAGCGGAGCCATCGTGCATGCATTCGCGACCGGACGTGTTTTGCCCCTACCACCCCACAGTAGGGGTATGCAGGCATCCATCGACGCGGTGCGCGTCGCGGGGACTCCACAGGGGCCGGTCCCGGTTGTCGTCCTCGCCGTCGAGGGCGAAGACGACGTCGTGCCGATCTTCATCGGATTTAATGAGGCGACGAGTATCGCCCGTGGACTCGAGGCTGAGGACATTGGTCGGCCGCTGACCCATGATCTGTTACTGGACGTGATGGAGGAACTGGGCAGCCGAATCGACCGTGTCGTCGTCAACGAGATCGAGGCCCGCGAAGACGGGCAGGGCGGCACGTACATCGCCGATCTCCACCTCAAAACGCCCCGTGGCGAGACGGTTATTGACGCCCGGCCGAGCGATTCGCTCGCGCTGGCGGCCCGAACGAACGCGCCGATCGAGGTTACCGACGAGGTCTTTGCGGATGGCCGAGACGACAGCGAGAAGTTCGCCGACCTCGAAGACCTCCGCAACGTGTCTGGTGAGCTGTAAATGGACGAAATACTCGAAGAACTGTTCGCCGTCATCGAAGACCGGAAGGAAACGTTGCCCGAAGACTCCTACACTGCCTCGCTGTTTACCCACGAGAAAGGCGAGAACGCGGTGTTAGAGAAACTCGGCGAGGAGTCCACCGAACTCGTCCTCGCGGCCAAAGACGACGACCGCGAGGAAATCGCCCACGAGGGGGCCGACATCATCTATCATCTGCTCGTGTTGCTCTCGATGAAAGACATGGACTTAGCGGATCTCGAGGCAGAACTCGAGGCTCGGCGCTGAGTCGGACGAGGCCACTTGAAGCCGGCTCGAGCGCTACGAGTTCGTATTCCGTCGGAGCCGCCACCGTGCTTGCAGTGTCCACGACGGCGTTGAATCGACTGGGGCAGTAACGCATCGGTGATGGCGATCAAACAACTCGAAACCGCGCATTCGGACGAACAGATGCAGACGTGTATCGACCACTGCCTTGAGGCCGCTCAGGTCTGTGAGTGGTGTGCCGACGCCTGTGCGGACGACGGCGAGGAGATGGCCCGCTGTATTCGGCTCTGTCGCGACGTGGCCGACATTGCGTCGCTGCACGCGCGATTCATGGCCCGCAACTCGGGGTATCACGACGAGCTGGGCGAGCTCTGTGCGGACCTCTGTGAGGAGTGTGCCGAAGAGTGTGAGCAACACGACCACGACCACTGCCAGGCCTGCGCGGAGATCCTGCCGGAGTGTGCCGAAAGCTGTCGGGAGATGGCATCGGCCTGAGAACGCACACTCGAGGCGACCTCGTTTTAGTCGGTGATCAGGCACTGAGCGCCGCACCGACGGCACCGGCGATCGCGCTCTCGAGTGCCATGATCAGCGAGATCGTGACGGCGAACATGAAGATACCGAGCCCGGCAGCGCCGGAGATCGCGCCGCCGAGAGGACCCAGCGCGAGACCCGCGAGGCCGACGGCGACACCGACGAGCAACCCGCCGATGATGCCGCCGAGCGCGCCCGCGAGCAGCCCGTGCCAGAAGCCGCTGCCGAGCCCACCGCCAGCGATGTAGCCGGCGACGAAGCCGCCGAACAATCCCGCAGCGAGTTGGCCGATGCCCGGCACGACGAGCCCGAAGATCCCAACAACAGTCATGACAACGAACCCGATGAAGACGGCACGCCAGTCAGTCATAGTGAACGCTAGCACACCAGCAGGCATAAGCTGACGGCGGCCAACGGACGCCCTTTTATGGTCGCGGCATCTACAACGGAGCATGATTTTCGAAGACCTTCCGACGACGCCCACGTCGGAAGAGTTGATCGACAAGGCGTTTTCGCGGGCAGCGCGGGCCGGCAAGGCCAAAGGCGGCCTCGAGGCCCAGCAGTCGATGCTCCAGACGGCGGCAAACATCATTTCCGACAACTTAGAGAACGTGGTGACGGCGTGGCCGGACTTCGAGTACGACGCCCACCCGTTTTACTACGAGCTGGCGGACGCGATCGTCGACGTCGACAAGCTTCGCCAGAGCCTCTCGGAAGTGATGTGGGCCAGCCGCAAAGCCCGCGAGATCCACGAGGAGTACCAGCCGCGACTGCGCAAGACCGACGTCGACACCGCGCGCAAACACCGCAAGCAGGCCTTTGCCCGGCTCGCGGACATCGTCGAGCAGATCGACGACCACCTGCTGTATATCAACGAGTCGCGCAACGACCTGCGGGACCTGCCCGAGATCAACCCCGACGAGCCGACGATCGTCGTCGCCGGCTACCCCAACGTTGGCAAGTCCTCGTTCGTCAACGACGTCACCAGCGCCCGCGGCGAAACCGCGTCGTATCCCTTTACGACCAAAGGAATCGGGCTCGGTCACTTCGAGCACGATCACATCCGCTACCAGATCGTCGACACGCCCGGCCTGCTCGACCGCCCGCCACAGGATCGCAACGCGATCGAATCGCAGGCGGTCAGCGCCATCGAGCATCTCGCCGACTGCATGCTCGTCATGGTCGATCCGACCGGCGAATGCGGCTACCCGATCGACTCACAGCTCGAGCTTCGGGATTCGATCGCCGCCCAGTTCGAGGACGTGCCGGTGTTGACGGTCGCGAACAAGGCAGACCGGTTCGAGACGGACGAGCTCGACGAGGCGGTCGCCGCTGACTACACCATGAGCGTCACGACCGATTCGAACGTCGAAACGGTGCTCGAGGCCGCCGTCGAGGCGATCGGCTACGAACCCGAACTGCCGTTCGACGGCTAACCGGCACGGTCGAGCACGCCGCTTTTATAATCGACGAGACGGGCAGCGAGATCATCGCTCGAGGATTTCGACGTATCTGACCTGGACCCTGACCGACCCGTCGGCGTGGGCGTTGATCCGCTCATCGAGGGTGTCGGCCAGTTCGGGTACCGACGCATCCGGTGGGCCGCCGATCGTCACGATCACCCGCTGTGGGTTGCGGAACGGATAATCGGTATCCAAGACGACGTCGACCTCGAGCAGTTCGTAGGCCTCGTATCGCTCCTGTGAGAGCACCTGCTGAACTTCGTCGTTGACGTCCTGTTCGAAGGTTGCGGTCTCGTAGGAGGCATACGAGATTCCGCCGAGAAACACCGCAAAGAGGAGGACGACGAGCGCGAGCCCGATGATCCGCTTTCGCACGCGCTGTTCCGTTTCACCGAGCGAGAACAGGTTTTCCGGCCGGTAGCCGGCGTACCACAGCGTCAGTAGGCCGGCGAGGTTCACGGAGAGCAGGTTGACGAGGACGAGCACCGTCGCGCCGATCGCAGCCGTCGGTTGACCCCACGCGAGCGAGATCCCCGCGACGCCGGCAGGCGGGATCAACGCCGCTGCGATCATGACGCCGACGAGCGCGACGGACGTGCCCGTTGCAATGCTGACGACGCCCGCGACGCCCGCGCCGAGTGCGATCACGAGTGACAGCAGGTCCGGCGCGAGCCGCTCGGATATCTCCCCGACATTTGACAGGACGAGCCCCGGCGGAATGATGTTCGTCGTGCGGGCGGTCAGCGCGAAGATCGCGGCCGCTCCGATGGCGAGCACGACGCCGATAATCTGGTAGGAAACACTCTCGGTGAACAGCTCCTCATCGTCGACGACGGTCCCGACACTGGCCCCCAGCGCCGGGCCGATCAGCGGCGCGATCACCATCGAGCCGACGACGACCGCCGGCGAGTCCAATAACAGCCCCGCGGTCGCAACGATGGCGCTGATGACCGTCATCACGACGTAAACGGGCAAACTCGGCGTCAGATCGTCAGCTTCCGCCTGTAGCTCCTGGCGCGAGATTCGGTCCGAGCCGACGTCGCCGTCCTCGTACTCCTCGCGCAGCGCTTGGAACCGCCGGGAGACGACCGTCTCTGCGTCGACGACGACCGTGTATGCGTCCTCGTCGATTCCCGTCTCCTGGATCTCGTCTAAGACCGGTTCGACGGCTGCATCCGGCAGCGGAAAGTAGACGACCGCCGTATACTCCCGACTGCTCTTCTCGTCGGTCACGACGTAGTCGATCTTCCGCTCGTCGAGCGTCTCGAGGATCGCCTGACGCTTGCCCGTCGGGACCGTCAGCTGTACGAGCCGCACGTCGAGGGGTGACGGACCCCGGGGGTATAACTTCGGGGCATTCTGTCACGGATCGTCTGTCGGATCGTCGCTCGAGAACCCGTTCGTCGCTCGCAAAACCCACTTGTGTCAAATTAGTTAGGTTTAGGCATGAAACGACGGATCGCTCCGCTTTTGGCGTCGTCACGCTCTCTGCGATCCGATCCGCACTCGTCGACGGTGGGACGGCGGCGTGGCTCGTCGCCGCAGCGATGCTTGCCGGAGGATCGCCACTGGCCTGGGTCGGTGTCCAGACCGCCCGCGACAGCCGCCACGTCGACCTCGAGACGACGCCCTCGAGCGGTCGGCTCCAGTTACAACGCCTATAAAGGTCACACCGGCCTACGGACCCGTATGATCGAGTTCGATACCCGCCCCAATCGGGAGGCCGAAGTCGCCCTCGTCGGTCGCTCGAACGTGGGCAAATCCACACTCATGCGCGAGTTGACCGGCCACAGCTTCGACACCGGGGGCAAACCCGGCGTCACCCGCGAGCCAAACCACTACGACTGGGCACCCGAAGACTTCGTCATCACCGACCTCCCCGGCTTTGGCTTCATGAGCGGCGTCGACGAGGACCTCCGCGAGGAAATCAAGACCGAGATCGTCCACTATCTCGAGGCATACGCCGATAACATCCTCGTCGCCGTCCTCGTCGTCGACGGCAAGAGCGTCATCGACATCATCGACCGCCACTCCGGTCCCGACGAGATCCCCTACGACGTCGAGATGTTCCACTTCCTGCGAGAGTTGGACATCCCCACCGTCGTCGCCGTCAACAAGATGGACAAAGTCGACGACGAAGACGAGCGGCTGAACGAACTCTGTGACCGCCTCGGCCTGTATCCACCGTGGAAACAGTGGCAAGAAGTCATCGCGCCGATCAGTGCGAAGAAGGGCCAACTCGAGCCGCTGCACGAGGCCGTTCGAGAGCATTTGCACGAGCAGAACCGTGACGACCTGTTCAAATTCTTCTAAACCAACCTTTTGCTCTGCGGGCGCGGCAAAACCGCGCCCTAGGCAAAATCTCGAGAGAGCGAAGCTCTCTCGGACCTCGCGGGATCGAAGATCCCGCTTAGCGTTGATGAAAAGCACTCCTCCCTCCGTTTCGGGACGTGAAACGTCCCTACACATCGGTCGTCGGCCCGCTCACTCCCTACGGTCGCTCGCGGTTGATTACTGTAAAAAGCCTGCCCTTCCCCGGGTTACACGGCTCTCGTAATACTCGAGCCGTGTGCTCGGCCACAGAATCCGAAATCGTCACTGCGGTGGTGCTCCCTCCCAGTCATCGGACAACCAGTGCCGTCAAACGACGCGGTTGTGGAACTCCGCTCCTGTCTCGAGCCGCTCGACGTTCTCACGGACGATCTCGCCGACGTCCCGGAAGTAGTCCCGCGTGTAGGCCGCAGCGTGTGGCGAAACGATGAGCTCGTCCATCCCCCATAGCGGAGAGTCCTCGGGTAATGGTTCCTCCTCGAAGACGTCCAGCGCTGCCCCCGCGAGCTCGCCGGCCTCGAGCGCGTCGATTAAGGCCGGTTCGTCGACGACCGAGCCACGGGCGACGTTCACGAAGTAGGCGTCGTCGCGCATCGCATCGAATGCATCCGCGTCGAACAGATGATGAGTCTCGTCGGTCAACGGAACGGTGACGATCACGAAGTCGGCGTCGCCGATCGCCTCGAGCAGCCGGTCGTTCGCGTATGCCTCGTCGAAGCCGGGAACGGGGTCGCCGGAGCGCCGAACCCCTGTCATGTGAACCCCGAGCGCGCCCAGCGTCTCCGCGACGCCGCTCCCGAGGGTTCCGGTTCCGACGACACAGGCCGTCGACCCCGGGAGGGTAAAGGCGTCGTCCCACTCGGGACGCTCCCAGCGACGCTGTTGCTGGTTCGCGACGTAGTCGTGGAGTCGCCGGGAGAACATGAGGAGGTAGCCCGCGACCGTCTCACCGATGGTCCGGTCGTGGATGCCCGCGCTGTTCGTGAGGATCACATCGTGGTCCTCGAGGACGTCACGCGGAAATCGATCGAATCCCGCCTGAATCGAGTGAATCCAGTCCAACTCGAGGAACGCCTCGCGGTAGGCGAGGGTGACGACCGCGTCACAGTCGTCAATGCCGTCGTCGTCAACCACCGCGACGTCGATCGGAAGGTCGGCGAGAAGGTCCGTGAGTTCCGCCGGCGGGAACACAGCGTCGACTGACTCGTGGACGCCAAGTCGCTCGAGTTCGAATGTCATGGGCATCGCTACGCACGAATCCGGGTTGAAGCTTTGTGTCCACGAACAACAGCCCATTATCAGCGGCCGTGCAAGCAGTGTGGACCCAGACAGTCAGTGACACTGAGAGCAGCCATCGTCGTGATTCGCTCCGACCGGAGCCCGTGTTACACAGGCAGGTCCCCGACGAATTATGACTGCCATCAATATCACACACATCTGACATAGATATTTACAGTCGATCGTGATACAGTGGTGCATGGAACCGAACGTAGCGCGACGGTGTCACGTTCTGTTCGGCGTCTCGTTGCTGTTGCTGACAATCGGGATCGGCTACTGCGTCATCGTCGGAACGTGTCTGGCGGACTTCGCGGTGGTGGTCGCGGGACTTTTCGTCGGCTGGATCGCGTTGTTCTACTGCGTCGGGAACGCCACGATCTGGGGGTAAACCGCCCTGTTCCGGGCGGGATAGCGGACGCTACGTACTGAATTCTGTGTTTACTTTGGACTCCGCGGGTCAGTAGAATGGCGGCTCGGGGAAAATCCCTCGTCACAAGGGGCTCAGTGGGGGTAACACTTCGTCACGGCCGCCACCCGACGCTACTCCCTCGAGGGGTTTCGATCTGTCGCTTCCGGATCCGTCGGGCCCCCGTCGTCACGCCAGGTCTCGAGTTCGCGCAACTCCGCGGCGACATCCCCAACGGCACCGGGTTCGAACGCCCCACGCTCGGTAATGACTTCGGTCACGCAGTCGGCGGGTGTCACGTCGAAGGTCGGATTCGACACGTCGACGGCTGCGTCGCCGTCATAAACCGCGGATCGATCGCCGGACTCGAGGTTGACGTCGTCGCGGGTCGAGATCTTGTCCGTGGCCGCGACGACCGAGACTGGAATTCCCTCGTGTGCAGCAGCAAGGGCCAGCGTACGTGTCCCGGTCTTGTTCACGACGCCACCGTCGGGGAGGACGGTATCCGCACCGACGACCACTTGATCGATGTCGTTGCGTGCGAGCACGTGCGCGACCGCCGCGTCGGTATGCACCGTGACCGTGCTGTCGGTCGTCTCGGCAAGGTCCGCTGCGACAGCGATCCCTTCGCGGGCCGGCCGCGATTCCGCGACGAACACCCGGGCAGGCGCACCCTGCTGGAGCGTCTTAAGGACGGTCCCCGACCGCGAGAGCGTCGCGACGCTGCCATCGAGACGCTCGGCGGCGGTTGCCGCAGCGTCCGTATCGGCTGCGAGCGCGCGGTCGATCCCCGACAGCGCCGCTTCGAGGACGGCCGGTGCGTCCCTGTCTTCACCATCCGCGTCGGCCATCGCCCGGTTTACCCGATTGCGGAGGACGGCCATCGACGGCCGGGCTTCGAGCAGCCGCCCGGCCAGTTCGGCGAGTTCGTCCCACTCGCCGTCGGGATCAGCGCCGACCGCGCGTCGCTCGGCAACGAGCAGCCCCGCTCGATCGCGCAGCACCTCGAGCGTGCGCACCGACAGGTATGCAGCGCCGTGGTCGTCGTCGGCCGCGATCGACCGAACGGTGGGGGCGACGCGCTCGTAGGCGGCCCACAGCTTCGGCACCGTCTCGCGGTCGTCGCCGACTCCCGCGAGCATGGTCGTCGGGGAGACCCACTCGGCGGTGTCGTGTTCCTCGCTGAGTTCGATCTCGCGGGTCGCACAGTCGAACAGATAGGGGTGGACGACCCACGCACGCTCGAGATCCGGATCCTCGAATTCGACCGGCCGCCCGGAGCGGACCAACGAGACGGCATCGGGCTCGAGGCCGGTTTCCTCGCGGAGCTCGACGCGAACCTGCTCGTCGGGCTGGCCCTCCGCGAAGCCGGAGACGCCACCCCACTGGCCGGTGTAGGTGCCGACTGCCTCGCTCCGGCACAACAGCAGAATCTCGCCGCGGTGTCGGAGAAACGCGGTGACGACGTGACTTCCGTCCGATCCGTCGCCATCGGCATCGCTCCCTCCGTCCGATGTGTCGTTCATACGCGGGGACAGGAGCGCGCGGGGGGAATCGCTTTCGGGACTGGCCGTCGTCGGACCGCATATGCCACGAGTCGCGATCGTCTCCGACACGCACGTTCCCTCCCGCGAACACGCCGTGCCCGATTGGGTCGGCGACGAACTCGAGCGAGCCGACCACGCGATTCATGCGGGTGATTTCGACTCACAGCGGGCCTACGACCGGATCGCAGCGCTCGCGAACGGTGAGCTAACTGCCGTCCGAGGGAACACTGATCCGCCGACGCTCGGTCTCCCGCACACGGATACGTTCGAGATCGGCGGCGTGACGTTCGCGGTGACCCACGGGGCCGGCTCGCCGGCGGGCTGGCAGCGACGGGTCGTCGAGACCGCCAGAGCCGAATCGGTCACCGCCGAGCCGGTCGCCGTCGCGGGCCACACCCACGAGGTCGTCGACACGACCATCGACGGTCTGCGGGTACTCAACCCCGGCAGCGCGACCGGCGCGGCACCTGCCGACCGCGCGACGATGTACGTCGTGACCGTCACAGACGGCACGCTGACAGTCGAGTTACGGACCGAGTGAGTCCGTCATCGGCCCGACAGCGATCGCTCGAGTGCGTGAACGATATCCGTCTCGGGTCCGCCTGTGTGACTATGACACAGCGCGTAACGGTATCGCTCGACGACGATTCGACGACGGCTCTCGAGACGCTGGTCGCAGAGACGGGGAACGGACAGAGCGAGGTCGTCCGCCGTGCCTTGACCTTCTATGCGGCGAACTTCGAGGCAGCCGATGGAGGCCCAAGCGATAACTTAGAACAGTACTATCAAATGCTCTCCTCGGGCGAACACGTCCTGCTTGACATCGACTTTCTCCATGCCTTCCTTGGCTACTGCTACAACGGCGGCGATCCCGATCCAGCGTTCGTCGAAGCTGCCGATCGTGTCTCCGACTACCATGCCCACGAGTACGCGACTCGGTTCGAGGAAGTCGGGGACCTCCTCGAGTGGCTGTCGTTCTGTGGCTTTCTCGACGTTCGCCAGGAAGGTGAGGGAGTCTACCACCTCGTCTTTCCCGCCGAGGCGGTTCGGTGGTTCATGACGCGATTTATCGAACGCAGCACGGTCGAGTTACCGACGGAGATCAGACTCGAGCAAGGCGTCTCGAAGGTGATCGTGACCGAAGGGGAAGGGAACGCGGACTAACGATGGCTTCGGCGGCGCAGCAGAATCGAACGAGCGGCCGTCGATCCTCGCTCTCGATCGATAGCGCGACGGCGGCGTCACTCAGCAGGCGACGTCCACGTCTCGAAGACGTAGTTTCGAAGGCCGTACCGTTCGGCGAGCGGTTGTGAGAGGGTCTCTCCCCGGTAGTCGATAACGCCGTCTTCCAGCACCGTCACCGTATCGGCGACGGTGAGCCCAAAGCCGACGTCGTGGGTTGCGATGATCGGCGTGATACCGGCGTCAGTAAGCGACTCGACGAATCGGACGATCGTCCGACAGCCGTCGCCGTCTAATCCGGCGGTCGGTTCGTCGAGCAGCACGTACTCCGGTTCCATCGCGAGGACGCCGGCCAGCGAGACGCGTTTCTTCTCGCCACCGCTTAACGTGTTACATAGTCGGTCAGTCCGTTCGTCGAGGTCGAACTCCGAGAGGACGCGCTCGATCCGGTCTGGGTTGTCGATGCCCGCGTTCCGCGGGCCGAACTCGACGTCCTGTTCGACCGTCGGCGCGACGATCTGGTCGTCGGGATTCTGAAAGACGAGTCCGACGCGCATCCGCAGGTCGGCGAGTGAGGCATCGTCGTATTCGACCGGCTCGTCGCCGACGAACACGGTCCCCGAATCGGGTTCGAACAGGCCGTTGAAGTGGCGCAACAGCGTCGACTTTCCGGCACCGTTGCGACCGAAGATGACCGTCACGTCGCCCGTCCGTGCCTCGAAGTTCACGCCCTCGAGGACGGGGTCGTCGCCGTGTCGGAAGTGCAGGTCGTCGGTTTCGATCATACGGCCCACCCGGCGATGGCGATCAATGTGAGGACGGCAGCCGCGTAGCCGTGGCCCCGACTCGTCGTCTGTGCCATCGGCATCTCGCCGGTGTAGTTCCGCGCCAGCATCGCGTCGTTGAGGGTTTCGGCCCGTGACATCGACTTCAAGAACACTGAAAACGCCAGCAACTTAGCTGTTCGAAACCTCGTCCGGCGTGTCCGGAAACCGAGACGCCCGCGCGCCGCGAGCTCAAGACGGCGGAGTTCGTCGAGCAGGATCTGGATGACGCGGTAGGTAAGCAACGAGATCTCGATGACGAACTGTGGACACCGCAGCGATCGCAACGCGGCAAACAGTTGTGGGACCGTCGTCGTCACGACCAGATAGCTCAAGATCGTCATCGATCCGAACGATCGTAGCCCCGTCGTTATCGACCGGTCGATTCCAGTCCAGGAAATCGAGAGCGGCCCCATCGAGACGGCGGTCGGCCCGCTGGTAAACAGCGTGATAAGAACTAGACTTGGGAGCAAGAAGTACACCGGAAGCCGGACCACCTGCAGATAGTCGCGGCCTGTTGCATCGATACCGAGTGCCACGAAGCAGGCGAGTGCACAGACGTACGCGAGCCGACTGGGAGCGACGAGGATCAACACCAGTGCGGCAAAGACGAAGTACGCGTTCAAGCGTCCGTCGATTCGGGAATCCGCGGTGATCTGAATCTGTTCTAAGCTCGTGTGGTGCATGACTCACTACGGCGTCTCAGACGCGGATTGCAGCGGAGATCCTCGTCCGAGGTAGTAACCGATGATGAGGCCACCGATCGCTGCCTGGAGACTGAACAGCAAGCTCTCGATTTCGCCGCTCGGGGGCGTCCAGAGGCTCTCGAACCACGGGTCGTAATCCGGTGCAACGGAATCGACTTTCTCGCCTGCAGCACCGTCGGCCCCACCCCATGCACCCGCAGTGGTAAATGAAAAGAGGATGAGCCCGACCATCAGGAGGCCACCTGCGGCGAGCCACCGGTTCATGCTGTCACCCCCAGCCGGGTTCGAACCGACTCACTCGACATGGAGATGTAGCCGATCAAGCCAGCCGCGAGTGCGCCTTCGACAATTCCGATCGGGAGCTGCGTCACCGCGAAGACGCCCAAAAACGTGATCGCGGAATCGATCACGCCACTGAGCCCCGGTTCCGCCGGGAACGCAAGGGCAAGCTGGGTGGACGTGACGACGTACGTCGTCCAGTCGGCGACGAGGGCTGCAGCGAACGTCGCCTTCTGAAGGTCCGTGTGGGGCTTGACCGAGCGGTAGACGGCCCAGCCGAAGAGCGGGCCGATGATCCCCATCGAGGTGACGTTCGCACCGAGGGTCGTCAGGCCGCCGTGACCGAGCAACAACGACTGATACAGCAGAACGATCGTCGACAGAAACGCGGTGACGGCTGGCCCGAAGAGGACGACCGCAATGCCAGTGCCCGTCGGATGCGACGTACTCCCAGTAACGGACGGCAGTTTCAGCGCCGACAGGACGAAGATGAACGCCGCAGCGACAGCAATATGAGACTTATTAACATCCCTGTCCTTCACCAGACGCGCAGTCTTCAGCATTCCGTAACCGACGACTGGGGCCGCAATCGCGTACCACGCGAGCGCCCAGATGCCGGGCAGGAATCCTTCCATGATGTGCATATGTAATCGCCGTACTCGCAGTTATCTGCCTTCCCCATTAAAACAATTTTGGTTGATCTAATACAAGCAGGTTTTCTCTCGAGGGCCCGCCCGATCGCCCGAAATTCTGTGGCGTCACCCGGGTAGCGAAGGGATGGTGCGAGCAATGACACCTCGAGCAGAATCAGATCGGTCGCTGGCACGTGGTCGCCGGGCTCCGGCCAGACTGGACAGCAATGAGCGCACGGCCGAGCGGTCCCATCACTATCGGAACAACTGAAACGGTTTACACACTGATCGCACAGCCCTCGTGCGATCAGATGTGCACTGACTGTCAGTGGCGACGATCCCGTCGACTGGAGTCACCGAATCGAGTACTGGTCGGACCGTCCATCGGATCTGGAACAAAGTAGAACAATCATACGAGTTCATACAGATTCATACGACGATCACGGGCGCTCTCCAAGCTGTGTACCCGTATGTTCGACTCTTAACAACCCTTTTGAGCGATACAGTTCGTGGTGTATGTGAATACGCATCATGGGTATTATTGACCGGCTGAAAGCGATCGGCCCGGGGGCGCTCGTCGCGGCGGCGTTCGTCGGTCCAGGGACGGTAACGACTGCAAGCGTGATCGGCGCGGAGTACGCGTACGTGCTCGTGTGGACGATTGCGTTTTCGATTCTGGCGACGATCGTCCTTCAGGAGATGAGCGCGCGACTGGGACTGATCACGCAGGAAGGTCTGGGGGAGGCGTTCCGAAACGAGTTCGACAATCCGCTTCCACGGACGATCTCGGTCGCGCTCGTCGTGAGCGCAATCGGGATCGGGACGGCGGCGTTCCAGACGGGCAACATCGTCGGCGGCGCTGCTGGCCTGTCGACGATCACCGGCGTCAGCGAAAACGTTTGGGGCCCGATTATGGGCATCATCGCCGCCGGACTGCTGTGGACGGGGAACTACAAGCTGATCGAACGGGTCTTCATCGGCCTCGTCGGCGTCATGGGCGCGGCGTTCCTGCTCAACGCCGTCATGGTTCGGCCGGACATCGACGCACTGGCTGGCGGACTCGTCCCGACGGTTCCCGACGGCTCGGCGTATCTCATCGCCGGTCTCATCGGAACCACCGTCGTCGGCTACAACCTGTTCCTGCACGCGAGTACCGTCCAGGAACGGTGGGACGGCGCGAGCGACCTCACGGAGTGTCGCACGGACACGATCGGGATGGTCATCGTCGGCGGCCTCATCACGACGGCGATCGTCGTCACGGCCGCCGCAGTGTTCCCGAAGGGGACCTCGATCAGTAACGTCGGCGAGATGGGCGACCAACTTGAGCCCGTCTTCGGCGGCTACGCGCTCACGTTCTTCTCGATCGGCCTGTTCGCGGCCGGCTTTACCAGCGCGATGAGCGCGCCGCTTGCGGGTGCCTACGCCACTGCCGGCGCGCTCGGCTGGGAGCGTGACCTGACCTCGACGCGGTTCCGGGCGATCTGGATGACTATCCTCAGCGTCGGCATCGTCTTTTCGGCGCTCGACTACAATCCCATCCAGGTGATCGTCTTCGCACAGGTGGCCAACGGACTCCTGCTGCCGATTCTGGCCGTCTTCCTCATCTACGCGATGAACAACCGCGACCTGCTGGGCGACTATACGAACACCACCCTCCAGAACGTTCTCGGTGGACTCGTGACGCTCGTCGTCGTCGGCATCGGCCTGCGAACGCTCTACGACGTCCTCCTCGTCTAACGATCTCAATGACAGACGCACCAAACCACGATACGAATTCAGACGCAATGACGCACAACGACTCGAGCCACGACGAGACGACCCGCATCGGCGTCGACGTCGGTGGCACGTTCACCGACGTGGCGCTGTCGGTCGACGACCGGCTCGTCACCGCGAAGGTGCCATCAACCGAGCCCCAGCACGTCGGCGTGCTCGAGGGCATCGAAAAGGCGTGTGACGACGCTGGCATCGAACCCGGCGAGATCGACGGCTTCGCTCACGCGATGACCGTCTCGGTCAACGCCTTGCTCGAGCGCGGCGGCGCACGGATGGCGCTGGTGACGACCGAGGGATTCCGAGATGTCCTCGAGATCGGCCGCCAGGATCGGCCCGATCTGTACGATCTCGAGGCCGAAAAGCCAGCGCCGCTGGTGCCTCGCGAACGACGATTTGAGGTCGACGAACGAACGACCGAAAACGGCGTCGAGCAGCCGGTCGATGTCACGGAGGTCCGCGAACTGGCGGCGACGTTGCGCGAGCGCGACGTCGAGGCGGTCGCAGTCTCCCTGCTGCACGCCTACGCCGATCCCGAAAACGAGCGGGTCGTCGCCGAGACGCTCCGCGAAGAACTGGATGTGCCTGTCTCTGCGTCCCACGAGGTGCTCGCGGAGTTCCGCGAGTTCGAGCGCACGTCGACGACGGCCGTCGACGCCTACGTCCGGCCGGCGATCGATACCTACGTCGGCCAACTGGTCGACGAAGCCAGCGAGGCGGGAATTCCGGCACCACGGATCATGCAGGCCAACGGCGGCATCGCCGATCCCGAAACCGTGCGCGAACACGCCGTGACGACGACGCTGTCGGGACCTGCCGCCGGCGTCGTGGGGGCCGCAGCGACCGTCGATGACGACGATGTCGAGGGGCTCGTGACCTTCGACATGGGCGGCACCTCGAGCGACGTGAGCCTCGTCCGGGACGGACAGGCCGAACGGACGACCGACGCCGAAATCGACGGGCTGCCGATCCGAACGCCGATGGTCGACGTCAATACCGTCGGCGCGGGTGGCGGCTCGATCGCCTGGGTCGACGCCGGCGGCGCGCTCCGGGTTGGCCCGGAGTCCTCGGGCTCCCAGCCCGGCCCCGCCTGCTACGGCCGCGGCGGGACCAAGCCGACCGTCACCGACGCCAACGTCGTGCTGGGCTACATCGGTCCCGAGACTGCACTCGGCGGGGAGATGACCCTCGACATCGAGGCTGCCCGTGACGCGCTCGGTCGACTGGCCGACGAAGCCGGTCTTGAGGGGCCGCTCGAGGCGGCCCGCGGTGTCTACCGCGTGGCGAACGCGACGATGACGCGGACGATCCGGTCGGTAACCGTCGAGCGAGGCCACGATCCCCGCGAGTTCGCGCTCGTGGCCTTCGGTGGGGCGGGACCGATGCACGCCGCGGCACTGGCCGACTCGTTGTCGGTCGATCGTGTCGTCGTTCCGCGACCGGGTGGAGTTCTCTCGGCGTTTGGCCTGCTCGCAGCCGACGAGAGCTACGACGCCGTGCGAACGGTCGGAGTCGACCTCGACGGCGCAGATCGGACGACGATCGAGAGCGTCTACGACGACCTCGTGGCCGACGTGCTCGCGGATGCGTCTGATCAGGACGCAGCACAGGTCGAACGGGCAGCCGACTGCCGGTATGCAGGGCAGAGCTTCGAACTAACCGTGCCCGTCGACGAGGAGTTCGACGCAGCAGCGGTCGCAGACCGCTTCCACGACGCCCACGAGCGGACTTACGGCTACGCGATGGACGAATCGATCGAAGTTGTCAACCTCCGCGCGACGGCGACGGTGCCGGGCACGGAACCGGGGATCAGCCACGACGGTGGCGGCGATGCCGTGGTCGGCAGCCGGGAGGCCCACTTCCCCGAGGCCGGCGCGCGAGAGACGACAGTCTACGACTGGGATCGACTCGAGACAGGCTCGTCGGTCGCGGGACCGGCGGTGCTCGAACAGGCAGAGAGTACGACGGTCGTCCCGCCGGCCTGGACCGGTGAGATCCTCGCCGATGGGACACTCGTCATGACGCGAACGGAGGAAGAAGGACAATGACAGGGGATTCGACGGCCGAGATGACTGACAGCATCGATCCAGTGACCCTCGAGGTCCTGCGCAACCAGTTAGAGAGCGTCGCCGAGGAGATGGGACAGACCCTGATCCGCGGAGCCTACTCGCCGAACATCAAGGAACGGCGGGACTGTTCGACGGCGCTGTTCGACGCCGAGGGGCGGATGATCGCCCAGGCCGAACACATTCCGGTCCACCTCGGCGCGATGCCCGCCGCGGTCGAGGCCGTCCGCGAGCACGACCCACAGCCGGGAGACGTGTTCGTGCTTAACGACCCCTTCACCGGCGGGACGCACCTGCCGGACGTGACGATGGTCTCGCCGATCGCTCCCGGTGGCGAGATCGTCGGCTACGCGGTCTCTCGGGCCCACCATGCCGACGTCGGCGGGATGACCCCCGGCAGTATGCCCGCGGGCGCACAGGAGATTTACCAGGAAGGGCTCCGCCTGCCGCCGACCCGCCTCGTCGAGGCTGGCGAGACTCGTGAGGACATCCGCGCGCTCGTGCTCGCGAACGTCCGCAATGCCCGCGAGCGCCGGGCCGACCTCCGCGCACAGCAGGCAGCCAACGAACGCGCCGAGGAACGACTCGCCGCGCTCTTCGACGAACACGACCGCGAGACCGTCCTCGACGGCTTCGACGCCGTGATCGACTACTCGCGCGAGCGGATCACCGACGAGATCGCGGCGCTGCCCGACGGCACCTACGAGGCCACCGACGTCCTCGAGGGCGACGGCGTCACCGACGAGGACATCCCGATCAGCGTCACGGTGACGGTCAATGGCGAGGCGATCGACGTCGATTTCTCGGGGACTGCCGACCAGCTCAAGGGCAACCTCAACGCCCCGCTGGCGGTCGCGACGAGCGCCGTCTACTTCGTCGTGCGCTCGATCACCGATCCCGAGATCCCGCCGAACCACGGCTGCTACGAGCCTGTGAGCGTCAACGCGCCCGAAGGAACGCTCCTGAATCCGGAGTCCCCGGCCGCTGTGGTCGGCGGCAACGTCGAGACCAGCCAGCGCGTCACCGACGTCGTCTTCACCGCACTTGCGCAGGCCGCCCCCGATCGCGTCCCCGCACAAGGCCAGGGGACGATGAACAACCTCACCATCGGCGCGCGGGACGGCTCCTTTACCTACTACGAGACGATCGCTGGCGGCTTCGGTGCCCGGGCCGAGCGCGACGGCATGGACGGCGTCCAGGTCGGGATGACCAACACGCTCAACACGCCGATCGAATCGCTCGAGACCGAGTACCCGCTGCGAGTCGAGCGGTACGCGCTCCGCGAGGGCAGTGGCGGTCGCGGCCGCCATCGCGGCGGAATGGGTCTCGAGCGCTCTGTCACCATCGAGAAAGCGTCGACGGTGTCGCTTTTGACCGAGCGCCGTCGCCACGCGCCGAAAGGCGTCGCCGGCGGTGAGGACGGCGCGACCGGCGAGAACCTGATCGACGGTGAGCCGGCACCCGCGAAAACGACCGTCGACGTCGACGCCGGCACGACGGTCACCGTCAAAACACCCGGCGGCGGCGGCCACGGCGAGCCGGCAGACGACGGTGGCGACGATGTCTGAGCCGGGCGAACGCGCCGAACGGATAGGCTTGGTCGTCCCCTCGTCGAACACGACGGCCGAACGGGAGTTCCGGGCACACCTCCCGGATTCGGTCACCGTCCACGGCGCGCGGATGGCCCTCGAATCGGTCACCGTCGACGAACTCGACGCGATGAGCGACGACGCAGCGCGTGCAGCCGAACTGCTCGGCCACGCCGACATCGACGCGGTCGCCTACGCCTGCACCACCGGCAGCTTACTCCACGGGCCGGGATTCGACGCCGAACTCGAGGAGCGACTTGCCGAAGCGGCCGGCGTCCCAGCGGTCGCGACGGCCCGCTCGGTCGTCCGCGCACTCGAAGCGCTCGACGCCGAGCGAATCACGGTCGTGACGCCCTACACCGCTGATCTCGACGCGAAAGAGCAGGACTTCCTCGAAGCAGCGGGGTTCGAGGTCGCATCGATCGACGGCCGAGGACTCGAAGCGAACACGGCCATCGGCGTGCTGACGCCTGATGACGCGTTCCAACAGGTCCGCGAGCACGTCGATCCCGCCGCCCTCGACGCCGTCTTCGTCTCCTGTACGAACTACCGCTCGCTGGCTGCGGTCGACGACCTCGAGTCGAAACTTGGGGTGCCGGTGATCACGAGCAATGGCGCGACGCTGTGGGACCTCTGTGGAGCGGCGGATATCGCAGTCGATGGCCCGGGAACGCTGTTCAATCACGACCGCTAACGCCGCGTCCAGTGTGGGCCGTGTCACCACGGTAGCGTCGTCGACCGTTGGCATCGGTGGCCGAAGTCTCCGGTGACGGTGCGCTTTTGACGGCGCTGCCCTACGCTTCGGTATGAAGCTCACCGGCGTGGCGGACCTGCCCGAGATCCGCCCCGGCGACGACATCGCCGCGCTCGTCGCAGAGCGGACCGCCCTCGAGCCCGGCGACGTACTCACCGTTGCGAGTACGATCGTCTCGAAAGCCGAGGGCCGGACGGCCGATCTCGCCGACTACCCCGTCAGCGGCCGCGCCCAGGAGATCGCCGACCGCATCGAAGCCGTGGCCGGCGAGGAGAAGGATCCGCGGTTCGCACAGGCGGTGCTCGAGGAGAGCACGGAACTGCTGATTGACTGTCCGTTCCTGCTGGCCGAAACCCGCTTTGGGCATATCGCGCCGAACGCGGGGATCGACCGCTCGAACGTGCCCGACCACGACCTGTTGTTGCTGCCGAAGCGACCGCGCGAGAGCGCCGAGCGGATCCGTGCGGGCCTCGAAGCGCGCGGCATCGAGGACGTCGCGGTGATCGTCACCGACACCTGCGGGCGGTCGTTTCGCCACGGTCAACAGGGCGTCGCGATCGGCTGGGCCGGCATGCCCGCGAGCCGGGACTGGCGCGGCGAACGCGACCGCGACGGCCACGAACTCGGCGTCACCGTCCAGTCCGTGGTCGACGAACTGGCGGCCGCCGCGAACCTCGTGACTGGCGAAGGTGCCGGCGGGACACCCGCTGTGGTCGTTCGTGACTGGGACTTTGGCGATCACGACGGGAGTGACGAACTGTTTCGCGCCGTCGAGGACGACCTCGTCCGACAGGCGCTGCGAGAATGGAGCTTTGACGACGCATGACAGGAAACACCGACTCGAGTGACGACGTACCGACCGCGAACGACGACCCGACGTGGGCCATCGAACTCACGCCAGAACATCCGCCAGAGCGGATCGCCGACCTCGCGGCGCTGGCCGAGGACGAGGGGTTCGACATCGCCTTTGCGAGCAGCCACTACTTCAACCGCGACCCGTTCGTGGTGTGCTCGCGGATGGCCGACGCCACCGACGAGCTCCGGCTCGGTCCGGGCGTGGTCAACCCCTACGAGACCCATCCGGTAAAGCTCGCAGCACAGGTAGCGACGATCGACGAGGTCAGCGACGGCCGCGCAGTCTTCGGCGTCGGTGCCGGTGACCGCTCCTCGCTGTCGAATCTCGGGATCGACCGCGACCGGCCATTGCGGCGCGTCCTCGAGACGTTCGATCTCGCGCGCGATCTGTGGGTCGGCGAGACGGTCACCCACGACGGAACTTTCAGCGCGACCGACGCCTCGCTGAATCTCGAGCCCCCATCCGGACAGATCCCGACCTACGTCGGCGCACAGGGGCCGCACATGCTCCGGATGAGCGCGAAACACGCCGACGGCGCGCTGGTCAACGCCTCGCATCCGAAAGACCTCGAGTGGGCCGCGGGCCAACTCGAAAAAGGGCTGGCAGAGCGGCCGGACGACTACGGCGACTTCGAGGCACTCGCGTTCGCGAGCGTCAGCGTCGCCGGCAGCGAGGACGAGGCGCGCGAGGCGGCGCGCCCACCCGTCGCCTTTATTGTCGGCGGGGCGGCGGAACCGGTCCTCGAGCGCCACGACATCGACCGTGAGGCTGCCACAGCGGTGAGCGACGCGCTCGAGCAAGGAGAGCTTACCGAGGCGTTCGGTCACGTCACCCCGGCGATGATCGACGCCTTCTGTATCGCGGGGACGACGGAAACGGTCGCCGACCAGTTCGCGGCGGCGCTCGAGCACGTCGATGGGATCGTCGTGGGCTCGCCGCTGGGGCCGGATCTCGAAGATGCAGTCGAACGTGCAAGCGAGGCGCTCACACGCGCGACGCAATAAAAACGAACCTGCGGAATCTCCTTAGCTCGCAGTAAAGAGGTTGCCGACGGCACCGAGCGTCAGCAGCCCGAAGACGGCCATCGAGAACGCGACGAGGAGCCCACCGACCAGGACGAGCAGGGGCGCGAGTCCGTCGCCCATCGCCACGTCGCTGAAGAGGGTGATCATTTCGCTAATGTTGTCCACGATAATGTTCATCGGTGTGATAGTGACCATATTCGGGGGTTGTTATCGATGCTACTTGGCGGTGCCGGTCCCGCGCCGACGGAGCGATTATACCGGTTGCAGACCTAATCCGGCGCGTGACCGACGACGCGACGCTTTCAGATTTCGCAGCCGCTGACGAGGAGTCGCCGACGGACGCGAGTACCGACGCAGACGGGTCGACGGGGGAAGCCAGCCTGTCGACGTACGCCTGGGGCGAGTACATGTGTCCCCAGTGTGAGCAGTCGACCAACCGCGCCTGGCGTGATGACGGCGGCCTCGTCTGTCCTGACTGCAAATCGTGGTAAGGGACGGGAGAGACCGGCAATAGAGCCCGTCTCGAGGCGGGCTTGCGAGTGCGCTCCCGAAGTTTTATGTTTTCGTCGCGGTTGTATTCACTTGCAATGGCGAAAGGTACGGTCGCATTCTTCAACGACACTGGCGGCTACGGATTCATCGAGACTGACGACGCGGACGAGGACGTGTTCTTCCACATGGAGGACATCGGCGGTCCTGACCTCGAGGAGGGGCAGGAGCTGGAATTCGACATCGAGGAGGCCGAGAAGGGGCCACGCGCGACCAACGTCGAGCGGCTCTAGGCAGGTCCGACAGGAGGTATCGTTTTCTGATTGCTACGTCCATAGCGGCAGCGCTCGCGTGAGCGCTGAGGGCTCGAGCGACTGCTATCGGCGGCCACGTCTTCTGCTATAGGTGTCATTCACGTATCACAAAACATATGTTCCGAAGTGTTGGATGGCGTCGTACTGGCCGAGTCCCCGCCAAAAGCCACCAGCATATGACTGATACGAATTCGACAGGAGATGCAAGCACCGAGCCAACGGCCGCTGGCGATCACCTCGAGATCCCGACGGTCGAACGGCTCTGTGCCGACATCGAAGCAAACGTCTCACGCGTCATCGTCGGCCACGAAGACGTTATCGAACACGTCGTCATCGCCCTCCTCGGCCGTGGCCACGTCTTACTCGATGACGTTCCCGGCGTCGGCAAGACCATGCTCGCGCGATCAGTCGCCACATCGGTCGACTGTTCGTTCAGCCGCATCCAGTTTACGCCCGATCTCCTCCCGACCGACGTCACCGGCGTGAACGTCTTCAACCAGCAAACCCGCGAGTTCGAGTTCCAGCCCGGCCCCGTCTTCGGCAACATCGTGCTGGGCGACGAGATCAACCGCGCGCCGCCGAAGACCCAGGCCGCGTTGCTCGAGGCCATGGAAGAAGAGCAAGTCACTACCGACGGTCAGACGCGCACGCTGCCGACGCCGTTTACCGTGATCGCGACTCAGAACGCCGTTGAACCGAATCGGACCTACGACCTGCCCTTCGCCGAGGTCGACCGTTTCATGAAGAAACTCCACCTGGGCTACCCCGAGCCTGACGAGGAAGCTGACTTACTCGGCCGGACCGTCGGTGACCACCCCATCGAGTCGCTCGAGCCGGTGACCGACCGCGAGACGCTCGTTGCCGCCCGTGAAACCGTCTCGAGAGTGCAGGTCGCACAGCCGGTTCGAGAGTACGTGACCCGACTCGCGGCCGACACCCGCGAACACGCTAACATCGGCGTCAGCCCCCGCGGGACGATCTCGCTGTTGCGCGCGGCACAGGCGCGTGCCGCCGCGAACGGCCGGGAGTACGTCCTCCCCGACGACATCCAGACCGAAGCCCCCGTCGTCATGAGCCATCGGATCAAAACGGCCGACCGTGATCGTGACGGGGACGCGATCGTCGCCGACGCGCTCGAGCGTGTCCCCATCGAATGAGACTCACACGCCGAGGCTGGGCCGTCGTCGCAACCGCGGGCGGAGCCGTCGCGCTGAGCTGGCGATTCGGTCCCCGAGCGCTGAACGCGGTTGTCGTCCCACTGGTCGTCGTCCTGCTTGCCGGCCTCGTCACGGTCGGCCGCACAGATCGGCCGCGTGTCACCCGCCAGCCCGTCGCCGAGGGCTTCGTCGGCGAGCACCGGACGGTCGCACTCACGATCGAAACCGATGGCCCGCTCGCCGCAACCGTCAGCGACGCCGTTGGTGAGGGCCTCTCGGCAGCCACCAGACCCGTTGCCGCGATCACGCTCGAGGACGAACAGACGGTCACCTACGACGTCGAACTCGCACACCGAGGCCGCCACCGAGTCGGACCACTCGAGATCGTCGTCAGCGACGTCGTCGGCCTCGTCGAACGTCGCTTCGAGTACCACGAACGAACGTCCGTGCTTACCTATCCGCGAGTCCACGAGGTCGGTCAGGGAGCCGCCGACGAGCTGCAGGCGCTGGCTGGCATCACCGAGCGCCGCGAGCACGAGACGTTCGACCACCTCCGGGAATACCACCGTGGAGACCCGCTTCGCGACGTTCACTGGAAGAGCGCAGCCAAACGCCCCGACGGTGACCTGCTCGTCAGGGAGTACGCTGAAAGGGAGGGCAGCACTGCCGTCAGCGTCGCCGCCGAATGTGTCGCCGGCCGCGACGACGAGGTGGCGGCGGCCGCCGCGACTGTCGTGACCGTCCTCCTCGAGCGAGAGCTCTCGGTCGGGCTCGTCGTTCCCGACGGGAACGTGCCACCAGACGCGGGCCGGGAGCACCACCGGACGCTCCTCGGCCTGCTTGCCGTCGTCGGTGCCGGCGAACTCGACGAACGAACACGACGGGCCGCCGATGTGGTGGTTCGGACCGACGCACACGGAACGACGATCGTCGCCGACGATCGCGAACTGCCCTTCGATGAGCTTGCTATTGGCGACCACCCGGAGGTGACGACATGAGCACGGACGCGTCTGGGCGAGCCGACGAGCGACCGATCTCGCTCGAGACGAACCAGGTCGGCGGCGCTGGGACTGCCCGCTCGGTCGCACTGTTCTGTGTGCTGGTCTTGACGGTGTCGTACGTGAGCGTCCTCTATGGGATCACGCAGGTCGTTGGCGGCAGTCTGTCGCTGCTTGCACTCGTCGCGGCGATGCTCGTCGGGGCGACGGTACTTGCACGACTGATTCGGCCGTGGACCGCAGCGGCCCTTGCGCTGGCAGCCGCTGGGATCGGCTTCGGCTACTATCTCACGTCGGCCGGTGGCGATCCGAGCGTCGTCATTACGGCAGCCGACACGATCGTCTCGGATACCGTCGCGCTCGCGACCGGGCTGCCTATCCTTCAGATGGTACAAGCGGGCATCTGGACGCTGGGGTTTGCACCTGGACCCGTCTTCCTCTCGTGGTATCTCGCCATGCGAGGCCAGTACGGACTCAGTGTCGTCCCCGGCGGAGCCGCGCTTGGGTTTCTCGTGTTGACCGGCGACGCGGGCATGCTCGTCACCGTGACCGGCACCCTTGCCGCCATGGGAGCCATCGCGGCCGGCGAACTCGAGCGTCACGGTGGCTCGATCCAGCAGGCGGACCTGCTCGCGGCGCTGTTCGCACTCGCCATTGTCCTCTCGCTTTCGGTCACAGTCGTCCCCGGTCAGCCGACGGCACCGACCCACCTCGCTCAGGGCGAGCCTGGGTCGCTCGAGGCAACGCTCGACACCGCTCCTCGGCAGTCAGGAATCGCCGGCCCAGTCAACCTCTCGCCTGCGGTCCGATTTACCGTCGAGTCGGACCAGCGATCGTACTGGCGGACCGGCGTCTACGACCGATTCACCGGCGACGGGTGGGTCCGGACCGGTCGGAGCAGCCAGTACGACGAGCCACTTACATCGCCGCCCAACGGCGGCGAAACGGTCGAACAGACCATCACCGCCGAGACGAAACTGGGCGTCATGCCCGTCGCGCCACAGCCGATCACCCTCGACGGCGACGTGACACGACGGACAACTGTCTCGAGACACGGCCAGCCGCGGCCGGAAACGCCGCTGTCGGCAGGCGAACGCTACACCGTCGTGAGTAGCGTCGTCGATCCCGACCCAGCGGCGCTTCGGACTGCCGGAACGGACTATCCCGACAGCGTCACGGGCCGAAATCTCCAGCTGCCCGAAAGTACCTCGAGCGAGTTCCGAGCGCAGACCGCCGAGATCACGGCTGATGCCGAGAATCCATACGAGACCGCAGTCGCGATCGAACGTCACCTCGAGTCATCGAAGGACTACTCGCTGTCGGTCACCAAACCCGACGGCAACGTCGCCGAGGCGTTCACGACAGAGATGGAGGCAGGCTACTGTGTCTACTTCGCGACGGCGATGACCCAGATGCTCCGCGCCGAAGGGGTCCCAGCCCGCTACGTCACCGGCTACACGAGCGGCCAGCAGATCGACGACGAGACCTACGTCGTCCGTGGGCTCGACGCCCACGCCTGGGTCGAGGTCTACTTCCCCGAGCACGGGTGGGTCCGGTTCGATCCGACACCGGGCGACAGCCGCGAGGATGTCCACACCGACCGGCTCGAGCAAGCCCGCGACGCCGGCAGCGAGAACGTAGACACGGAAGAAAGCGACGACGTCCCGGTTCCCGACGAATCGTCTGCCCCCACTGGTACCGAGCCCGGCGAACAACCGGAGCCCGACCCCAACGAAACCACCGAGACGGACGACCCGAACGAATCGACACCGGCGACGCAGGGCAACGAGACGAACGAGACGCCGTCTAACCCAGCGACCGGCACGAGCGGCGGCGACTCGATAACCGATGGCTCGCTCGTCACGATCACGCGCGAAACGGCAGCGCTCGGACTCGTAGCGCTCGTCGGCCTCGCCGCGGGCGCGCGCCGAACCGACGCGGCGACGCGTCTCCGGCGCAAGCTTGGTATCTACTGGCACGGTCGCCGACATGATCCCGATCGAGACGCCGAACGCGCATTCGCCCGCCTCGAGCGCCTGCTCGCCCGGCAGTACCGTCCGCGGCGGCGGTCGGAGTCGGCCCGTGCGTACCTGCACGCACTGTCGACGGCAGCCAACGCGGCCGACGCGGCCGACACGACGCCGATCGACGCGCGGGCTGAACGCGTCGTCGACTACTACGAACGAGCGACCTATGGGACCGGCGTCAGTCGGACGGAAGCCGACGAGGCGATCGCGATCGTCGACGAACTCGCTCGAGACCGGCTCCCGGTGGTCGGCCGGCTGCACTGAGACGGCTAACAGCCGACACTTCTGCAGTCAGTGACCGTGCGAGTCCCAGCGTACTCAAAAAGAACCACGCGAGCGCATGCGGGTCCCGATAGTGTTTAATATGCCCGTTTCATAGCAACGAACGTAATGTCGGAAGTCTGCTCGACGTGCGGGCTGCCCGAGGAACTCTGCGTCTGCGAGGACGTGGCCAAGGGCCAACAGCAACTCAACATCCGCATTGACGAGCGCAGATACGGGAAAGAGGTAACGATCGTCGAAGGATTCGATCCGAAGGACGTCGATCTGGACAGTCTCTCGTCGGATCTCAAATCGAAGTTCGCCTGTGGCGGCACCGTCGAGGACGACCAGATCGAACTGCAGGGGAACCACACCGGCCGCATCGAGGATTTCCTTCGGGACCGCGGCTTCAACGTCGCCTAATGCCCGCGATGCTCTGAGACGACTTCCGAACCCACGACCGCGTCACAGTTCTCCTCTCGTTTTTTACGTCGCTCTCGAATAGCTGCGTCACTGTCGTTCGATACGACATCCTGGTAGATAGACGGTTAGAACGGCGACTCACGCGTTGCCGACTCCCCGTCGTCCCCATCCTCGCGGACGAGGCCGAACTTCATGCCGTACTTATCGAGGCCACCAGCCATACTCTCGACGCGCGCGTCGGCAGCCCCCTCGTACGAGCCGATGAGCCGTGCAGCCTGCACGCTCGATTTGCCATGCGGGCAGACAGTGACGATGTGGTCTGCGTCCTCGAGTTCGTCGACCCGGCTCGTGAGTTCGTAAAACGGGATGTTCTCGCTACCGGGAATATGACTGTGCTCGAACGCTTGCTCGTCGCGAATGTCGACGATACAAACGTCGGCATCGTCCTCGAGCAGGTCGTGGACCTCGTCAGTGGAGATTTCGCCGTCCATTATCAGCGTGTTAGACGCGCGAGCCTAAGTCAGTAAAGGTTTCAGCAGCCGACCGGCCTCGTAATCGAACGACGAGCGAGAAACCCAACAGCGCCTACAGCATCCCATCTTCTTTCGCGAGCAACACCCCCTCCAACGTCGCGTCGTTCGTCGGCTGCTCGCGGGCACGCTCGAGTGCCTCGTCAACCGGCACAGTCGTCACCTCGAGAAACTCGTTGTTGTCAAGCTCCCGCTCGCCCGGCTCGAGCCCCTCGGCATAGACGATCGCACGATCGTGGCGCAAGACACCGGTCGCAACCGCATACTCCTGAAGGAGCGCAGTACTCGTGGGCCGAAAGCCGGTCTCTTCCTCGAGTTCGCGCGTCGCCGCCTGTGTGTAAGACTCGCCGTCCTCGACGATCCCCGCCGGGAGCTCGAGATGTGTTTCGCGGATCGTCGGACGGTACTGTTCGACGAACAGGATGCGATCGCCGGTGTCACGCCCATCACTACCGTCGTCCGTGTCCGCGAGGACACTACCATCGACCCGCGCGACAACGACCACTGCAGGCGGCAGGTCTGCCCAGTAGTATCGTTTCTCGCTCCCATCGGGCTGTTCGAAGCGGTCATAGCCGCCGTCGTACCAGCCCGTCTCGTACTCGGTTCGCTCCTCGAGTAAGTCCCAGTCGTCGGGTACGGTCATCGTCAACACGTGGGTCCGCAAGCAGATAATAGATGCTGGTCGCTGGCTTGCGGCCGATCCGTTCCCTGTACCCCCGAACGGGCCGTCTAGACGAGTTCGCGATACAAGCGCCCAAACGCCTGCCGCCGAAGCGTCGCAACTGCCGCCGCCTCCTCGTTCTGGAACGTCGCTGCGACGGCCTCATCGCCCGGTCCCACGTGCCAGACAACGTGGTCGACGGCCTCGTGACCGACCGTCGTCACCTCGCCGTCGTACGTTTCGTGCCAGTCCTCGAACTCCGCGCGGCTCCCGACGTGGACCTCGAGTAAACTCGCAAAAAGCGCGTCGCGTGCAGTTTCGACGACGTCGCCGGTGACGCGTTCGTCGTACTCGTCGCGGTCGAACGCCATCGCCTTCGCGACCTCACGGACGACCGTCTGGGCTGCAGGACCGACGGCGTCGTACGTCGCTCGCGCGTCCTCGACCGACTCGAAGGCAAACGTCCCCTCGGTGTGCATATCAGTCCAGTCGGACGAGTGGTAGTTACGCGTTTTCGTTCTCGTCGCCGTCGTCTTCGTGGTCCGTCATCTCGCGGGTCAGTTCAGCGGCCTCCTCGAGGACGCGCTGGGTCTCGGCGGTCATCGACCCACGGCCGGGCTGGCGGCTCTGCCGTGCGATTCCCTCCTCGAGCGAGTCGGGACGACCAGGCTCGTGGCCGCCTGCCTCGAACTCGGGTGTGTCGATTTCCTGAACGTGTGGACTGATGCGCTCGCCGAGTTCGTCCGGCGTGCAGTCGCTCCAGTCGGGGGCGTACTCGGCAAGCCACGCGCGATGGTCCTCGCGACCGAGCGATGCGGTGATCGCAAGGTGGTTCGCGAGGTGTACTGCGTCTGCCTCCTCGGCATCACAGACCGGACAGGCGTATCCCATACCTGATGGTACGACTCCGGACGCTAAAACGTCCCGCAACCCGCTATCCCACTTTCCGAATCATCACGATCGCATCCTCGCCGTCGGCATAGTAGTGGGGGACTCGCCGTAATGGCTCGAAGCCGAACTCCCGATACAGCCGTTTTGCCCCCTCGTTGGACTGGCGCACCTCGAGTTTGACCGTGTCGGCACCGTGGGCCGCGAGCACGCCGAGCGATCGGGAGAGCAACGTGGAGGCGACACCCGCCCGACGGTAGTCAGGATGGACGGCAACGTCTTTGATGTGCCCGAGCGCGCGGCCGATCTGCTGTGTAACGTCGGCGACGACGTATCCGGCGATCCTTCCGTCGATTTCGGCAACAAGAAAGCCGGGTTCACCGAGGAATCGCTCGAAGGCGTCGTACGGCCAGGCCTGCGAAAAGGACGCGTTCTCAATACGAACAACCGCAAGGAGATCCGCACGCTCTGCGGGCCTGATCGATACCGCCTCGCCGTCCTCGGGTGCGGAGGTCGTCACACGCGAGGCTAACACACCAAGCAGTAAAAGCCGTGCGCGTCGCGGCAGGGACATCCACGGTTCGCGGGTCGCGGTTGCAGCGTATTCGATATGAGTTGACCGAACAGACCTCCGTTATCAGTGTCGAACGACCGCGCGCCAGCCCACAGAGTCGCCGCGTCGGAACTGATCTGGCAGTATTCGGTTCAAATCTGGACTCAATTATCGCCAGCATCGCCTTACAAGGCCATTTATCGTGGTATGCGGGCGCACAATTCGTCGCGAGGAGTGCCTCATCTAGCGGCCCATATTGCCACATCCAGGCCGGTAGCGAGCACCTGTGCCCTCGAGACTCCTGTAAGACGTGCGGGCTCCAGCGTCACGAACAACGACGCTTATCGTCACGTCCCAACAGCAGCCAGGCAGTATACACACCGCGGTAACCGAAACAGCGCGAAATAGCTGTCTCGAACAGCACCACCACGCCGGCAGGTCCGTGTTTCGGGCTGTCTACGCGACTCGAGCGAGCAGACAGTCATAAAATCGGCTTTCGACCCCTTTCGGAAAGACCGAGGTTGCTCTCGGCTCTCGCATCGGATAGACTCGGTTGCGAAACCGGTTCGACACGCTGGCGTCGAAGGCGTTACTCGTCGGAGATAGCGGCATAATCGACCCATAAGACAGAGCACGGGTATCTCTTGCAGCCGAAACGATACTTATACTGGCAGGGTTCGAAACGCCGTCGATGACTGACACAGCCGAATGCAATCCAAAGCCGGCCGAACAAAAACCAACGGAACGCGATGACGCACATCTCACCGACATCGAAGAGGGGGCCGGCTGTACGGAAATCTGGGAGCATCTCGCCGAGAAGCGCGAGGAATAACACCTCTCTCGTCCAGACAATGAGCTTTTTGATGCGAGCAACCTATGCAGGTTTATGACCGACAATCGACCCGGTGAGGGTTCGAACCGCCGCGCCGAGAACGGTCGATCGGTTCCGACGGATCGTGAATCGCCCGTCGGCGCACCAGTTATCCGGGGTGACGAATCGGTCACCGGAACTCGCGCCCGCGAAGCCGTCCAATTCGACCCCGACGACGCCGACAGCCTCGCTGACGCCGCCGAAACCGTCCGCCGGTTTGCCGCTGGGAAAACCACCGACGACCACCTCTACATGCTCCGCGGTGCAGCCGCCTGTGCCGCTCTTGTCCGTGGTGAAGGCTCGTACAAAGCCGCTGCTGAACGCGCCGGTGGCGAAGCGACTGTCTCGTTCATCCGCAAATGGGCCCGCGTCCACGACCTTCCGCGATCGGTCCGCAAACAGGTGGCGCTCGGTCAGATTGCACCGACCGCTGCCAAACACATCGCTCGCGTCGGTGGTGAAGCACGACTGTTGCTCGCGTGGGCAACCCTCGATGGCGACCTTACCGTCCGCGATGTCCGCAGCATCGCCAGCAAAGTCAACGATGGCGTTCCGATCGATCGGGCACTCATCAAACACGATGTCGTCCTCGGTGAACTCGAACTCACGCTCTCGCCGACGACGTACCGCGATCTCCGGCGACGGGCATCTATCGAAGGCGTCGAACCGGGTCAGCTCGTCACAGATGCACTCGAACACTACTTCGAATAACGGCCTCCGCGCCGATCGAGAAAGAAACGTTTAACCGGGACTCCCCAAAAGAGGGAAGTGCAGGGCCGGTAGCTCAGTCTGGCAGAGCGTCTGGCTTTTAACCAGACGGTCGCGTGTTCAAATCGCGCCCGGCCCGCTTTTGCGACGAACAACTTCGTCAGAAGCACTGCGGCTAGAGCGATTTCAAGGAGACGAGTTACAGCCCGCAGTGAGCAAAGCGAACGAGCAGGAAGTCGCAGTGTCGTTCACAGACCCGCATCTCACCGTAACCAACTCCGCGAGCGACGAGCATTGAGAACAACAGTATTTGCACGCAGAGTGCGTGCATTCTCATCCCATGTCACTTCCAAACAAATACGCAACCATCGTTCCTGTCTCGCGTTCTCTCTGCACGTTACGAGAGTGAAATCTCGTGTTGGACATGTCTCTCGAGACGAGTCGTATTCCAGAGGATCTCCAAACAGTGCCTATGGTGTCTCCCAACAGGACAGTCAGATATGTCCTACTGTTCGAGAGCAGGTGCTCTTACAACTGACTTCGAGACCTGAAGCACTCGAGACGCATACTAAAGTCCGCAATGAAAGTATCGGTAACGGAACTGATCAACTATAGTCATAGTCTAACTGCATGATATACTCAACGAACAGTCCTCTCACCTTGACTGACAGTAGTTTCGCTCAAGAGATCCATGTCTGTCGGTTCAGAAAAACGTCAAAAAGCCAAGGGCCGGATTTGAACCGGCGATGGGCGGCTCTGCAGGCCGCTGCGTTCGGCCGGACTCTGCCACCTTGGCGCATCTTCCTCTTGTTACTGCGTTCGTTTAAGCATAGCGGTACGGATCAGCCCCGGTTAGAGCCTGACCAGCATATACGAAGAAAGCTCCACACAGCCACCGCGAACGCGGTCGCTCTGTGGAGCTATCGTATAGAGTATGAGTGGAGGCGGCGAATCGACGTTCCCAGAGGGTCGCCCACTCCAGTACTTGCCGATACGCAGGCGAGCTTATCTTCCGTGTTCGGGATGGGTACGGGAGGCACCTCGCCGCTGTGGCCGCCGTAATGCCGACCGACGGACTCGAACCGTCGTCAAACCGTAATCGGTGGTGTGTCCAAGACCGTCATGTACGTGTAGTCCAGTTTGCGTCCGGACCCGTTCACCGCGTCACGGATCCAATGCGTTATAGTTGTAGTGTATGAGTGTGTGGCTTGGCCGATTAGTGCTCGCGGACTCAACACCTCGTTGCCTTGGTGCGTACATCCCGAGTCTATCGATCTCGTCTTCTAC
>NZ_FOIC01000069.1 GCF_900111485.1 Natrinema hispanicum
GGCTGGGTCGAGGTCACGGCTGTTGACGAGGAACTCGTGGCTCGCCTCGAGAAAACCGAGCCCGAGATTGACTATGCATACGAAGACCTGCCGGATGTGCGCGATGCCTCGCGGTTGATCGAGGTCGACCTGCAGAACGATGAGATCGTCGCTCGGCTCACCGACGAGGGTGAAGAGTTGGTCCGGCCCAAGACGGGCACTGTCGGCTCAGCTGGTGGAACCAGCCACGATGCAGTGCTTCTGGATACTGAGGTAGCGCTCACTGAACGCGGGTTCAGTGTCGAGATCCTCGAGCAGGATGGGAGTGAGCAACCTGACGCAGTTGCCACGCACCCAGATCATGATGTGGTGTTTAACATCGAGGCTGAGACAACAACGCCAGATCGCCCAGCGAAGGTTCTGCAGAATCTCAAACGCGCTCACGAGGAAGACCGCATTCCGATCTTCGTTGTCCGTCCTGGGGAGTCTGAGACACAGGTGGCGTCACGAGTCGAGAATATCCTTTCAAAGCCACTGCACGAACGATCGGATGGCACTGAGCAGTTCTACAACTGTGATGAGATTGTGACCTTCGGTGGTGGTGCGACAGCTCATGGTGGCGTCACTGCGGTTCGTCCACAGACGACGGATGCAAATCGGACTGTCTGGGTACGCGACAACGGAGAGCGTGTGCTGTCAGATGGTGAGACAGAGTTTACCCGTGTGCCGGATGATGGTCCGATCTCGAAAGATGATGTGCCGGCCTACTACAGTTATGATCATCAGTCCGGTCAGTACACCGTCCACCAACCCGGTGAGACACTGACTTACGACTCCAAAAGTGAGTTCGAGACAGAGTGGACGCCGATCAAACGGCCGTTCCTTCCCGACGTTGACCTGCCAGACGCAAACTATTCGCGTGAGAGCTATCTCATCCTGATACACCCGACAGACGGGAGTCCCCTGCTCTTCCAGCAGGGCGACACGTACGAGCTGTCTGAATCGCCAGACAACGAGGAGCTATGGCCAGATGCATCTTCTGCTGAACACTCCAAGGCTGTGGAGCCGTCCCAGCCGGCAGAAGCATGCTCCTCAGGAGAGCAATCTGTACAGATCGAACCAGAGAGTGATGGCATCGAGGCGTTCGCAGCGATGTACATCAGAGAAGCAGATGGTGTGCAGATACCGAAGGAGGAATTGTTTCAGGCGTACTCGAGATGGACTGATCAGCAGGACATTGATGGGACAAATGCGAGCTGGTTCGGTCGGAAGCTTGCGAACGTCGTTGAGTATGAAGATGACCGTATCAGAAACGGCGATAATCTGGTAACAGTCTACACTGGAATCGACCTGACCAGCGATGGATCAAAGCTCCTTGAATGAGACTTATATCATAACTATGTCTGTATCTCAAGAGAATAAAACACCGGATACCTCTGCACTAGCACTAGTATTACGATCTCCGCTCACCAGGCCATTTACACGCCAATCTCCGGTTTACACCACTATTTGTTCAGGGCAAATTAATCGTTCAGGTCAAGAATTTGAAAAATGTTCAGGGCAAAACCGCAGGACGGAAGCGATGTTCATGGCAAATCGAGGGTCAAAACCAACTAGTATAGAAGGGGTAGCCCCCGTTGGACAGGGTAGCGAACAGCCCACTGGATTTCGGTGTGTTTGTCAGCATCGTGATAGTGGATGCACGATGTCCAACTGGACGCATATTACGAGGTCGATCGATGATGTCTGAGAGCGCTGTCTCGGTACTCCCCGAGGAACTACGTGATCGCGACCAGTGGGTCTGCTGGAAAGAAGAGCCTCGAGATGGGAAGCCGACGAAGATACCAGTGACGCCAGGGAGTGGTGCGTTCGCGTCATCGACGGATCCCGAAACATGGGCGTCGTTCGAGACAGCCCTCGAGTACGCTGACACAGGGAACGCCGATGGCATCGGCTTCGTCTTTACCGACGACGATCCCATCGTCGGCGTGGATCTGGATGACTGTCGAGATCCCGCAAGCGACGACGTCGACGACACAGCGCAGGATGTCATCGAGCGCCTTGATTCCTATACTGAGATCTCTCCGTCGGGTACTGGGTTCCACGTACTCATCAAGGGAGAGCTCCCGGATGGGCGGAATCGCCGTGGCAGTATCGAACTGTACGACACTGCTCGGTTTTTCACCGTGACCGGCGCTCGACTCGAGGACACGCCGGCTCGCGTTGCACGTCGGCAGGACGCGCTGGTTGCGATCCATCGTGAGTACGTCCAAGACTCTGACCCAGATCCAGAGCACGAATCTGGGAACCGTCGCACTAGGAACGGGACGGAAACGACGGGCAGTGTAGCCCATACTGACGTTGATCTCGAGGACGAGGACCTGCTCGAGCGAGCACGGAACGCATCGAACGGCGAGAAGTTCGAGCGGTTGTGGCGTGGCTCAACTGCCGGTTATGAGAGTCAGTCAGAGGCGGACATGGCGCTGTGTTGTTTGCTGGCGTTCTGGACCGGTGGGGATCAGCAGCAGATAGACCGGCTCTTCCGCCAATCGGGACTGCTCCGAGACAAATGGGATGAAGTCCATTACGCTGACGGCTCTACGTACGGCGAGAAGACCGTCGAACGAGCGATTGCGAGTACCTCTGAGTTCTACGATCCTGATACTCGAGAGACGGCAACCGAATCTACACCCAGAACGAGCGAGCCGTCGACCACTGCTAGCCGTGACAAATCAGAGCGGACTCCGAATCGGAATCGTGCGTATCTGGTCGAGAAGAATCGACTGCTGACTGACCGTGTCGACGAACTCGAGGCCACGCTCGAACAGAAAACTGAGCGTATCGAGCAACTCGAGGCAACGATCGAGGATCTCAAAACCGAACTTGCAGAGCGTAACCGAGAGATCAAGCAAACTCGAGAAGAACAAGTCGACACAGCGTCTGACTGTGACACCGCTTCAGAGACAGCCTCTCTGTGGGGACGATTATTCGGCGAGAGCTCCGAGTAACAGTCGTTGGGTAGATCTTTTTTCCAATCCCGAGTAAAGTATGATAGGGTCACACGATGTGTTAGTATAAGACCTCACCGAAGAATTTTCATCCTACTAAATTCGATTGGTAATCAATGGGTGACATAACGCGTCGAGCGAAATATCGATTTGGACAGATATCGGCCGTGCTAGTACTACTGTTCACGCTTGCGTTCATCCCCACTGGCTACGACCTGTGGCTGGCAGAACCAGAGGTCGTAGTTGGTGGGGATCTCGAACCATTTTCGCTTACTTACAACCTCCTCTTTTTAATCTCCGTGAGCATCCCGATAGTCGTCGGACTTTACCTAACACGGAATATCTATCACTGGTCAAAGAACTATCAGCCGTAGAGTTACAGCGAAGTGTTGACACGAACTGACCGTTCTAGAATTAATAACACTTCTATGCTTATTAAATCAAGATATACTAGATCGGGTGTATAATATTCTATGGCTCCCTAAAAGTGGACTGGAAACAAACCAATGTTCCAACCGAGCGAGATTTGGTTTCCTCGAACACATGCCTGATTCAATGACGAACCACTGGAATTCACTGCGCAGATCAGCAGCCGAGCTGATACCGTGGATACTGCTCTCGGTAGCTGTATTTCTCGGTTGTACACTCTATGTCAGATGGGCTGTTCCGACCATCGATCTCTCGACGGTTTCCATCTCCTTGGCAGTCATGAGTATCATGGCATCTGCTTTCGTACACTATGTCGTTTACTCAGCACAACATGTGCTGGCAGAAGTGCAGCGTATTCTCGATGAAGAGAGCTCTCGTGTGGATGCGGTTACACGGATTGCAGTCGTCGGATTCAGCGTTCTCGTATCGCTCGCTGCTGGCGAACTGCTCATCTTTGGAAAATCACTACTCGAGCTCGTTGTTGCAGTACTCCTTCTTGCAGGAATGGTGTCGATGTCGGGTACATTCTTTCGGAATCATGTCGCAACACGACCGTTGAACGATCGAGAACGCGCTGCATGTGAGATAGGTGCCGATCAAGACGTTGCATTTCGAGTGGTTACTGGCGAGTTCGGGCAGACGATCAACGGTCTTGCTGCCGGCGTCTTTCCAACTCACAAAGTCATTCTAATCAACGAGCACTCATTTGAAGCACTTGACAACAAATGCATCGCAATGATTGCAGCTCATGAGCTGGGGCACGTCGACGAAAACCATGCAGTTGTCTCCTTGGTTGGGACGGTAGTGCTGATAGCCCTGTCACTCCTCTCTGTTCGGTATTTTATGCGGCACCATTGGATGCTGTTTCTGGTTGCCGGTAGCGCAGTGCTCGTTGGACGAGTTGTCTTTGTATGGGCTCGTCGACAGCTAGAGTATCGGGCAGATAGATACGCAGCCGAGCTTCTCGACGACCCACAGCAAGTTGCCAATGGGTTACGCGCACTTAGAGACGTCCAGATGACAGAGACAGCTAATGAACAATCCTCAGGAAGGCTCTACGAGAGAGCTATACGCCGAATCCGCCACTACTGGACACGTATATTGTCTACACATCCTCCGATAGACGACCGAATTGCACATATTAAGCGACTGAGTCGGAACGCTGACTGACTAGTGCAGAGACGTTCCTCAAAGAATTCGTAGCGTTCGGTACAGTCAGGGCTGCACACATCCTAAAACACCTCATCGGAGTATTTTCTCGCCCCGAGATGGGTGCGGGGCGGTCGAACTGCCCCGAGATAGCGAATGACTTCTGAGCGACAGCACCCACGAGACCGTGGTATTGATCGAGCACCAACCCACCGACAGCCAATCGATCCACCCTGGTCCGGCCTCGAGTTACGGGTTCCGAACGATCGGAGTCGAGAGTCACTCATTTCGTTCGTCGAGTGTGTTCTCGTTGAACTCACGCATGCAGACGTCGGTGCCGAGTATCGATCGTCGAACGTCTGGGGAGTCAAACGAACTCAGTACATCGCCGCCGAGACGACCGGCCAGCTCTTCAGGAAGCGCCATTACGACGAACGGCTCGGCTGGCACGAACAGACGATGTCTCGGCAGGACGTGCGTGATGAACTGATCAACCGCCTCGCACGGCC
>NZ_FOIC01000009.1 GCF_900111485.1 Natrinema hispanicum
AGAAGTTACGCTCTCGGAGCTGGCACGGCCAGTTCCGAGAGCTCACGCGCAAGTGTATCGTGCATAACCTATCGCAGGCGGCGAGTTAGAGCTCGCCGCCTGCTCTCTTTCTCTGGACGTATCCGCCAGAGGCATCGCCGTCATCCACGTATGAATCCTCACAAAGTGACCTAATTCTGATGGTTGCAGAATCAACGGACTGTACTTCTCCCACATTATCCAGATCTCAAAACCAGCAGTACAGAAGTTCTAACGACATTAATCTGAATATCAAAATTCCAATACTGCCGCTGTCTTGCGTTCAACAGAGCATTTCCTGTCCTACAGCTTGGTCGCGCCGTTGCTCTCGATCGCGATGCTCGAACTGCCCAGCACGCTGGCAGTCTTCCTCTCGAACTCGGTGATGTTCGTGACTGTCGGGCTCGTGATCCGCTATCGTGGGCTGTCGGTCCGGCCATACCTCTGGCATCCGCGCACCCCCTATATTCTCGCGATGGGTGTCCTGCTGACGATCGGGCTGCTAACCTACTACCGGGCGCTCGCGCTTGGCCCGGTCAGTATCGTCGTGCCGATCTACGGGTTGTTCATCGTCGTCAGCTCGCTGGTCGGTATCGTCGCCTTCGACGAGGCCGTTACCGCTCGCAAAATAGCCGCCATTGCGCTGAGCGTGCTGGCGATCGCGCTGATGTCCATGTAATCTTCCCGCAGTCACTTCGTCGTATCGACGCCAGCGGCGTCGTTGATCGGGCACTTCTGGGTCATCCCGGTCACTAGCAGGATCGCGCCGATGGCGAGTGCGATGACCGCGGTCACGATGCCGACGGCCCAGTACCCCATCAGCGCGACGATGCCAGCAAGCACAGCGATCGCGCCAATGACGATCCGTCCGGTACGATCGATCCCGCCGACGTTCTTTTGCATGGCATTCACCCACACTAAATTGGATTGCCGTTGACAAAATCGTTCGGTGTACCGCGTGAGCGGTACGTCTCGATGAGGAACCGGTCACGGCTGACCAATGACAGAGCCTCCTCCTACTGCCAGTTACGCGAGCAACGTCGCGAGCGTCTCCTCGAGCGCCCGCGCCGCCTCGCGCACGGCCGCGACCCGCACGTACTCCCGTGGTGCGTGGGCGACCGCGCCCTCGTCGTCGGCGAGGACGCCGGGGCCGAAGACGACCGTCGGGGCGTCCGCCGCGAAATACGAGGCCTCCGTCGCCGCGGTGAACGGCCGAACATCGCCACCGGACGCGTTCGCGAGCGTTTCCGCCACGTCCGCGTCGGGATCGGTGTCCCAGGCCTCGAGAAACGGCGTCGGCCGGTCGGTAAAGCGAAACTCGAGACCGATGTCGTCGGGAATCGCGGCCCGCAGATGGGCCGTCAGCGCCTCGTGGAACTCGTCGGCGGTTTCGGGCGGGACGCTCCGCCGGTCGACCGTCAGCGCGCAGTCGGCCGGCACCTGATTCGTGGCTTCGCCGCCCTCGACGACGGTCGGGGTCAGCGTCGCTGCACCGAGTTGCGGGTGGGTCGGCGGAGCGTCGTCGCGCTCGTCGAAGGTTCGGATCGCTTTGAGCGTCTCCTCGAGTGCCGCAACCGCGTTGATCCCGGTGTCGGGTTCGGCGGCGTGGGCGTTGGCCCCCGAGAGGTGAATCGTTCCCTGGAACCGGCCTTTTGCCGCCGTGCAGACATCGAGATCGGTTGGCTCGCCGACGATCACTGCGTCCGCATCGCGCGTGGGCGAGTCGTCGTCCGAGACCAGCGCGTAGGCCCCCGTCGAGAGCACCTCCTCGTCGGGGGTGATCGCAAGCGTAACGCGACCATCGGTCGGCTCGACAGCGAAAAACGCAGACAGCAGGGCCGCGAGCGGTCCCTTCGCATCACAGGAGCCGCGGCCGCGGATCACGTCGCCTCTGTCCGCTTCAGCACCGTCCGCGTCGCGCTCGAACGGCACGTGGGGCGACACCGTGTCGATGTGGGTATTTAAGACGACGTGCGTCTCGGCGTCAGCTCTCGGCTGTCCGCGACTCGCCAGCACGTTCCCGGCAGCGTCGACGCGAGGGTCGACGCCGTGGGCTTCGAGCGTCTCACAGAGATACTCGCGCATCGGCTCGACGTCTTCGTGAGACGCGTGCTGGACGGCAGTCTCGAGAAACGCGACAGGATCGAACGCGTCGTCGCTGTCAGGCTCGTCGCCCGTCACGACTCGACCGGCGACTCGAGGGTCACCTCGCCGTCGAACTCGTGTTCGACTGGCCCGGCAAGCGTCGGGCGGCCGCGCTCGTTGAAGCTCACCTGCAGGTCACCGCCCGGCGGATGGACATCGACCGGGTCGGCGTCGGTGAGGCCGAGTCGGCGCGCCACGACGGCGATGGCGACCGCGCCGGTGCCACAGGAGTCGGTTTCGCCCTCGACACCACGCTCGTAGGTGCGCTGGTCGAAGCCACCCTCGCCGTCGGGACTGGCGATGGTGACGTTCGTCCCTTCCGGGAAGACGTCGGCGTGGCGTACCGGCGGCGCGACCGCCTCGAGATCGACCTCGTCGACGTCGTCGACGAAACTCACGGCGTGGGGGACGCCGGTGTTGACGACCGAGACCTCGAGGCCCTCGATCTCCGCTTCGAGGACCGGCTCGTCGGCCTCGACCGGTACCTCGTCGGGAGCGAACGTGAGGTCGGTCATCTCGACGACGACGTTCTCGCCGTCGCGGTCAGCCCGCAGCGTGCCCGCTTGGGTGTCGATCATCACGCTGTCAGTCCCGGTTCGCTCCATCGCCCACTCGGCGGCACAGCGCGCGCCGTTGCCACACATTTCGGCCGTCTTTCCGTCGGGCTGAAACAGCGTCATGACGACGCGTGGCGGGTTGAAGTCTTCCTCGAGCGCGAGGAAGAGAATTCCGTCGGCACCGACGCCGTCGGTTCGGTCACACTCGCGTTTGGCGAGTGCGCCCCGATTGGGAACGTGTTCGTTCGCGTGGATGATCAAAAAGTCGTTGCCGGTGCCGTGGTACTTCTGGAATGGAACAGTCATCGTGCTATCGTACTCGTTGGTTGTCGGTGTCGCTCACCGCCGGGTGGTCGTCGGTCTTTCGATCCGTCTCCGAGCCATTGTGTGCCTCACGTTCGGGTTGTGTCACGTCGTCGACCGTCTCGCGACGGCGAGCGAGCCGTGCGTCGCCGTCCTCGAGGACGACAGATGCGGGCCGGGGTCGGGAGTTGTACTGATTTGCCATCTCGTAGCCGTAAGCCCCCGCGTTACCGATCGCGAGGACGTCGCCGCGTTCGGTTGCCGGCAGTTCGCGGTCTGCACAGAAAACGTCGCCGCTCTCGCAGATCGGCCCGGCGACAGTCTGGGGGATCGTCTCGCGCTCGTCGGCGTCCAAATCAGCCGTCAGGTTCCGGATCGGATGATACGCGTCGTACATCGCCGGTCGAATCAGCGTCGTCATCCCCGCGTCGACACCGACGACGGTCGTGTCGCGGGCCGCCTTGACGGTATTCACGTCGGTCAGCAACACTCCCGCGTCCGCGACAAAGTAGCGGCCAGGTTCGATCGTCAGCCGCGCGTCGATCTCACCGAGTGCCTCCCGCGTCGCGTCCGCGACCGACGCGAGGTCGAGCGGCGCTTCGTCCTCGCGGTAGGGGACGCCGAAGCCACCGCCGACGTCGACGAACTCGAGCGGACCCACCGCCTCGCTGGCCTCACGGGTCGCTTCGCTCCCCGTTCGGCTATCCGAGGCGCGTAGCGCCTCGCTCACCTCCCGTGCGAGATCCCCCATCCGTGCGACAAATTCTCGGTGGGAATCGAGTTGATCGCTCGAGACGCCGGAGCCGACGTGGGAGTGGATGCCGACGACGTCGAAGCCGCGGTCGGCGGCATCTTCGAGTACGTCGACCGCACGCTCTGCGGGGACGCCGAACTTCGCGGCTGCACCCGTCTGCACTTTCTCGTGGTGGCCGGCACCAATGCCGGGATTGACCCGCAGACAGAGTCGGCCGTCGTACCCACGGTCGGCCAGCCGGTCGATCGTATCTTCGGAGCCGACAGTGACCGTCAGTTCGGGATTGTCGTGCCAGGCGTCGACGATCCAGTCGAGGTCGCGAGCCGGCGGGTTGACCGCCGTGTAATGCACTTCGGAGCCGGACGCACCCGCCTCGAGCGCTCGCTGGACCTCCCCCGCGGAGGCACACTCGAGGCCAGCCCCTTCCTCGTGCAGCGCCGCGAGGGCGTCACCAAGCGCGTTCGCTTTCACCGCATACAGGATGTCGGCGTCGGGAAATGCGGCTGCGAGCCGCCGATAGTTCTGGCGGACACGCTCGAGGTCGAGGACATACAGCGGCGAGCCGTACTCATCGACGAGCGTCTGTAGTTCGGCCGCATCCCACGCGGAGAGGCGGCGGACGGACGGTGAATCCGCAACGTCAGTCATTGTCATGTCTAAGTCACCGTGACGATTCAAGGGTTTGGGTTCTCGATTGCAGTTGGATGGTGGTCGGAACTCGGACGACTGCAAACACCACGAAAGCCCCTTTCAGTCCCACCCGCTGTAGCCCGACCGGCCAGCCGACATGGGTAGGACTTTCGTGGTGTTCTCGAGAGTTCCGCGTCCGGAATCGAATACAGAGAAATGGTGTCCCGAAATTGCGATACTGCCGAGACGACTATTCGCGCAGCGCGTCTTCGCGTTCGGTCGCCTCGAGCGTCTCCGTCTCGAGGTCGGTTGCGACGACGGCTGGCTTGTACGCGCCGCCGTCGAAGAGGTCGTGGTCGCTGACCGAGGACTCGACGAAGCGGGTAAAGGCGCGCCGGTTGGCGGGCAGTTCGCCGTACAGCACCTCTTCTTCGACGAGGTCGTAGACCGGGATGCGCGGGGTCAACAGCGTGTTCTCGCCGACGACGCTGTTCTCACCGACGACGAAGCCGCTGGTGACGCGACAGCCAGCGCCGAGCGAGACGTTGTCCTCGACGATGACCGGTGCGTCCTCGACCGGTTCGAGCACGCCGCCGATGAGCGTGTTCGCGCCGAGTTTGACGTTGTCGCCGATCTGCGCACAGGAGCCGACGGTATCACAGGAGTCGACGAGGGTGCCGTCGCCGACGCGTGCGCCGATGTTGACGAACGCGGGGCTCATCAGGATGCAGTCGGAGCCGATGTTCGCGCCGCGGCGGACGACGGTGCCGTCGGGCGTGTTGCGGCTGCCGCGGTCGCCGTACTCGCTCGAGTCCGCAAGCGGCAGGACGTCGTTGTACGTCACACCGCCGTACTCGCGGGGCTCGGTCGCGCGCAGGCCGAAGTTGAGCAGGATGCCCTGCTTGACCCATTCGTTTGCCTCCCACTCGCCGCCCGATTTCTCGGCGGCACGGATTTCGCCGGCCTCGAGCGCGTCGAGGAAGGCATCCAGCGTCGCGTATTCGTCTTCGCCGGCGGTGTCGGCGTCGATCTCGTCGTTCTGCTTGCGCTCCCACAGCTCGTCGATCTCGGTTTCGAGTGCGCTCATTCTGCGATCACGTCCGCAAAGTCGTAGCTGCCTGCCTTCTGTCCAGCGATCCAGACTGCCGCGTCGACCGCGCCAGCGGCGAAGACGCCACGATCTTCGGCGCGGTGGGTTAGCCGGACCTCCTCGTGGTTGCCTGCGAGGATGATCTCGTGTTCGCCGGTGATGTCGCCCGCACGAAGCGCGTGGACTCCGATCTCGCCGGCTTCACGCGGCGCATCGCCCTCGCGGCCGTGCGTGCGCTCGGTGAACTCGCCATTTTCCTCGATCTCCTCGAGCAGCCGGTTCGCGGTGCCACTCGGCGCGTCGCGCTTGCCGTTGTGATGTGTCTCGACGAGTTCGACGTCGTAGCCCGGCAGGTTCTGGACGGCTTCGCCGACGACGTTGACCAGTGCCTGGACACCGCGAGCGAAGTTCGGCGCGTGGAGGACAGGAACGTCCTCGCTTGCAGCCTCGAGCGCCTCGAGGCCGTCCTCGTCGAAGCCGGTCGTCCCGGTGACGTAGGCGACGCCCGCGTCGGCACAGACCTCGGCGTACTCGACGGCCGATTCGGGGCCGGTGAAGTCGATGACGACGGTGGGCTCGCGGTCGGCGACCAGCGAGTCGAACTCGGCTGCGGGTTCGATGTCGATACCGTCGACGGTTTCGCCGTCCGGGTCGCGGTTGACGGCGAAGACGATCTCGCAGTCCTCGCGGCCCGTCGCGGCGGCGAGTACTTCTCGCCCCATCCGGCCTGTTGCCCCGGTGACACCGAGCCGAACCGTCATCGATCACCCTCCGCCGCGTCGGCAACTGCCGCCGAGTCGCGCTCTAAGTCGGCGAGGACGGCCTCGAGCCCCTCGCGGTACTCGTCGGCCAGCCGGGTCAGCGGCGAGCGCATGCGAGCGGGGCCGTAGCCGCGAATCTGCATGGCTTCCTTGACCGGAATCGGGTTGGTCTCGACGAAGAGTTCGCGGAACAGCGGGCCGAGTTTGTGGTGGAGCCCCCGGGCGCGCTCGTAGTCGCCGTCGAGTGCTGCGCCGACCATCGCACACGTGCGTTCGGGTTCGATATTCGCCGCGACGCTGATCGTTCCGGTGCCGCCGACGGAGATCGTCGGCAGGGTGAGCGCGTCGTCGCCCGAGAGGACGGCAAAGTCCTCATCGGTCGTTCGTTCGGCGATCTCGCCGATTTGGCCCAGGTCGCCGCTTGCAGCCTTGAAGCCCGCAATGTTCTCGTGGCTTGCGAGTTCGACGGCCGTATCTGGTTCGATGTTCCGGCCCGTTCGCGAGGGGACGTTGTAGACGATCTGTGGGAGGTCGACCGCGTCCGCAATCGTCCGGTAGTGTTCAATCAGCCCGCGCTGTTCGGGCTTGTTGTAGTACGGCGAAATCAGCAGGAGACCGTCTGCACCGGCGTCGGCAGCGCGTTCGGAGAGCTCGAGTGCCTCACGGGTGTTGTTCGAGCCCGTGCCCGCGATGACGGGGACGTCGTCGACGGCCTCGATGACCGCCTCGACGACGCGGACGTGTTCGTCGTGGGTCAGCGTCGCCGATTCGCCGGTCGAGCCGACGGGGACGAGTCCGTCGACACCTGCTTCCTCGAGCCGTTGTGCGTCTTGCTGCAGCGTTTCGTAGTCGATCCGTTCGTCTTCGTCGAAGGGCGTACACATTGCCGGGAAGACGCCCGAAAGGTCGAGTGTTGTCATGGGATGTCGTTGGGTCGTGTCTCGGCCCCCAACCGGTAGGGTGTATCGGTTCCGGTCGGCGGGTGGTCAGCAATCGGTCGTGCGCGGTCGAATCGTACCCGAGACGGGGATGCCACGCCCGCCGCGAGCACATTCACGCACATTTACGTTTACGTTTAGAACGAGTGGCGACGCCGCTCACGACGGGACCGACGGTCGGATGAGCGACGTGGCGCATATCAGTTCCGTCGCGCTAATCTGCCTTATTTTTTCTGTCTTTGCTCGACAGCTGATTGGACCATGTTAGGGAATGACGACCGTCTTCACGTAATTTATCCCGTCTCACTACGTACTGGTTCCTATGACGGACTTTGGATTGAAAGTGCGAATGGCGATCGTCGGATCGATCCTGTTTGCCTTCTATATGCTGGTCGGTGCCTTCGGCCTAGCGATGTTCGGCCTTCGTATGTGGCCACTGGTCTTGCTCGGCCTACTCGTCTTGCCGGCCATCCAGTACAAGATCGGGACGTGGTCGGCGACCAGACGGGCCCAAGAGATGCCCGAAGACGGTCAGTATCAGGACATCCATCGGATGACCGAGTCGCTGTCCCAGGACATGGGCATCGACAAGCCGAAGCTAATGGTCATGGAGATGGGCGTCCCCAACGCCTTTGCGACCGGTCGAAAGGGCAACGGCGTCGTCGTTGTCTCGACAGAACTCATCCGGCTGCTCCAGCGTGACGAACTCGAGGGTGTGATCGCTCACGAACTCGCCCACATCAAGAACCGCGACGTCCTCACGATGGTGCTCGGCCAGTCGGTCGGGATGATGGTCGGCTGGGTCGCCTACATGGTCTACATGATGGGCGACGACCGCAACATCGGCAGCATCTTCGTCGGGATGCTCATCTCGAACCTCGCCCAGATGCTCGTGATGGTGTTCGTGCTGGCTATCTCGCGTTATCGCGAGTACGTCGCCGACGACGATGCCCGCCAGTACATCGGCAGCGGCGATCCCCTCGCTCGCGCCTTAGAGAAGATCTCGAAGGGATCGCAGGGTCGTGAGTCACAGCTCGACGACAGCGTGAGCGCGCTGTGTATCTTCAACGCGGATCGCTCGCTCCTCCAGAAGGTGTTCGCGACCCACCCGCCGACCGAAAAACGCATCGAGAAACTGCGCCGCTAACCGAACAGCCGTCGTCGCCGGTCACGGACGACCGACGCGACTTTTTACATTGGCACGCGATATGCAGATACGTGACGGAAATTCATCCCGGGCAGCGCGTCGCCGTGCTCGTCGACGCCCAGAACCTCTATCATACCGCACAGAGTCTCCACAGCCGTAATATCGACTACTCGGCCTTACTCGAGAAAGCCGTTCAGGACCGCCAGCTCACGCGCGCGATCGCCTACGTTATCCGCGCCGAGGCCCCCGAGGAGGAGAGTTTCTTCGAGGCGCTGATCGACATCGGCTTCGAACCGAAAATCAAGGACATCAAGACGTTCGCTGACGGCACCAAGAAGGCCGACTGGGACGTCGGCATGAGCCTCGACGCGGTGACGCTGGCCAACCACGTCGACACGGTCGTCCTCTGTACGGGCGACGGCGACTTCTCGCGACTCTGCTCGCACCTGCGCCACGAGGGCGTCCGCGTCGAAGTGATGGCCTTCGAATCCTCGACGGCCGAGGAACTCATCGATGCGGCCGATTCGTTCCTCGACTTAGAAGAGCGCCACGAGACCTTCTTGCTCTAACGCGTCTGCCCCACTCAAGGCAGGACTACGTCGGCTGCTGGCGTTGCCACAGTCCGAACAACAGCGCAGCGACAGTCACAACCAACGTCGACCCGGTCACGAGATACGCAAGCGGTCCGGTGGCAAGTGTGGCGGGCCCGATCAGCGTCAGGGTCCCGATGACGAGCAGGGTGGCCCCGAGGCCGATTTGCGTAACGTCCATGTCCTGCCGAGATCACTCGAGCGAACCCTTATAAGTATCACTTTCCACCTATCGGGTCGATGCTCACCACGCCGGCAGGTCGAAGGGCTTTCGATCCGGCAGGCCACACTTCGGGTAATGAGCGAGCCAGCAGACGGGAGTGCCGGCCTCCCCCAGCTTCGGACCATCGCTGACTATCAGTTCAGTGCCGGTGCGGGCGCGGCGCTGTTCCCGCCCGACGAATCGCTGACGATCAAACGCACCACCTCGGGGCGGCCACAGCAGGTTCACGCCGAGTCGGGACGGATCGTCTCGTTTGGGACCGATGGCCGGTTTACGCTTGGGCTCGAGGGCGGTCACCGACTCGACGCTGCCCTCCCACACCCCGCTTATCGCGTCGTCGTCGACGACGAGAGCGAGCCGTTCGTCCGCGACGAGAAGAACGTCTTCGCGAAGTTCGTCTGCGAGGCCGGCGACGAGATCCGGCCGGGCGACGAGGTACTGGTCGTTCACGAACGCGGCGAGTTGCTCGCGGTCGGCACGGCACGACTCGATGCCGGGGCGATCCGGGACTTCGAGACGGGAATGGCAGTGAACGTGCGTGAAGGCGCGCCCGCGGAGTCGTAATCGGATTCGGATCGACGGCGACTGCTGCCAGCTATAGCTGGCAGTCCCTTCCGATCTCCCGTTCGTATCGCGTTTTGGTCTCTTCAAACAGCCTTTCACCGATCTCAGTGTGGAGCCGCGGTGCGGCCGTGGCGAAGAACTCATCTAAGTTCTCGTACTGCGAGAAGGCGTCGTTCTCCTCGGCGTCACCGTATCGGTTTCCGCGTTCGTACTTGAGTGCCTGCAGGCAGTTGTCGATCAGATCCATGTCCTTGACGAACTGTGCGGTTGGCGTCTCGCGAGCCTCGTACGCTTCCCAGAGCGAGCGAAACTCGCCATCGGCGTCGGCATCGAACGGCTCGAGCAGCTCGGCGACCGCCGCCCGCTCGCGGGCCGTCTTCTCCTCGTCGGATATCCGCTGGTGTTCGTCGTCCGCGCGAGTCGCGATATCTCCCGTGCGTGCTTCCGCGAGATCGTGGACTAGCGCCATCGAGATCGCTCGATCTCGGTCGACGGCGTCGCCAGCCTGCGCTGCATAGAGCAGACACAGCGTCGCCATCCCCCACGTGTGTGCGGCCACCGACTCCGGCGTGTCGATCTTGCGGAGGACCCACCCCGTTCGCAGTTCGTCTTTCAGCTCGAGCGCCTCGAGCAGCGCGTCGAATTCGTCGGTCATGGCCAAATGGCACGTACTAGCGCCGGTTGAACCCGTCGGTCATCGGCCCCGTTTCGAGCCCGATAGATCGGTTCGGCGACCCGGGCAGCGATCCTCGAACGACAAAGTAAAAGGTCGCTCACGGCGACGTGGCGAGTATGTTTGGAGGAGGCGGCGGCGGACTCAATCCGCGTAAAATGGAACAGATGATGAAACAGATGGGAATCGACGTCGAGGACATCGACGCCGAAGAGGTAATCATTCGCACTGCAGAGCACGACCTCGTGTTCAGCGACGCCGAAGTTACCAAGATGGACGCCCGCGGCCAGGAGACCTATCAGGTCATCGGCTCGCCCGAGAAAGTCGAAGCCGGCTCGGCCGGCGGCACTGAGGCAGACGCCGACGCTGGCTCGTCGATCCCCGACGATGACGTCGAACTCGTTGCCATGCGAGCCGACGTCAGTGAGGACGAGGCCCGCGAGGCCCTCGAAGCGACTGACGGCGACCTCGCCGCAGCGGTCGAGTCCCTCGAGTGACTCGCGTGAGCGGCGACGGCGACACGGCCGAGGGAGACGTCGAACCCGGCAGCGACCGTATGCCTGTCTTGCTCGTTCGCGGCGACCGCGAGTACCTCGTCGAACCCGGCGACGAGATGGGGACCGACCTCGGCGTGCTCGAGGTTCCCGAAGACGTCCAGCCGGGCGACACGCTCGAGACGCATCTGGGCGACGAGTTCCAAGTACGTCGACTGCGCGGCCCGGATCTCTTTCATCACTTCGAGCGAACGGGCGCGCCGATGGTCCCCCGTGACATCGGGCTGGTGATCGGCGAGACGGGCATCGCCGGCGGTGATCGAGTGCTCGACGCCGGGACCGGTACGGGCGTGCTCGCGGCAATGATGGGCCGCGCAGGTGCTGACGTAGTGACCTACGAGCGAGATGCTGACTTCGCCGATGTCGCCCGGGAAAACATGGCCCTTGGTGGCGTTTCCGATGCTGTCGATGTCCGAACCGGCGATGTAACTGAGCAGCTCGAGGACCTCGAGCCCTCGTCGTTCGACGTCATGACGCTTGATACGGGCGATGCGGCGACGATGGTCGAACACGCACCCGAGCTGCTCGTCGACGGCGGCTTCGTTGCGGTCTACAGCCCCTTTATCGAGTCGACCAGCGAGGTCGTCGAGACAGCCCACGAGGTCGGACTCTCGGACGTTACCACGCGCGAGACGATCCAACGCGAGATGCAGTTCGACGACCGTGGCACGCGGCCATCGACCGCACCTGTCGGTCACACCGGCTACCTGACGATCGCGCGCAACGAGTAACGCGCTCTCGCGGTTTCTCTTCGCTCGAGCGACGGTACAATCGAATTTTTCCTAGTGGGTGCTGTCTCGAGTTGATACACTCTCGAGCGGTGGCCGGGAGCGGGCTCCGAGTAACGCGCGGAGCCCGCGACTCGGGGAAGGGCAGGCGTTTTACAGTATTTCACCGCGAGCGACCGTCGGGAGCGAGCGGGCCGACGACCGACCCGCAGGGGAAGGAGGAGGCTTTTGATCAACCTTTTACCGAAGGACATCGCGAGCGAGGCGCTGTGTGCCTCGCTCGCGATAGACTGCAGGGTAAAAGGTTGTTAGTTGTCGTCCTCGCGCCACTTGTACTCGCATTCGGTACAGATGAAAAAGCGCGTCTCGGATTCGTCGGCCGAGCGGATCTGTTGCATATACCAGTAGGCGCGGTCGTTGCCACACTCGGGACAGATGGCATCGGTTTCGGGCAGCGAGGTCTCCTCGGAGGACTCGATGATCTCGCTAGCTTCTTGGTCTTCGGTGAGCGTGTACTGGGCGGCGTCACCTTTCGGCTTCGTAAAGCCACAGCTGCCACACTCCCAGATGCCGTCGTCGGCTTTCATCATCGAACCGCATTCGTCGCAAAATTCCATCGTTGTCCGGGCTACGGGCGTCGAGTGACTTAAGGCACCCGTTTAGGGTTGCTGTGCGGCCTCCCGATTCGTAAGGCCTTCAGGCGTCGCCTTCCGACTGATACGGCTCCCCGACGGCTTCTCGCGGGAGGACGTTGTTCAGTTCCGTCCAGAGGTCCTCGACCGACTCGAAGCGGTCGCTGCCACTGCGTTCGATGAGTGCACCCAGATTTCGCTCGCCGTCGGCCAGGAGGAGTGTGGTATCCTCGAGGGCGGCGGCCGCGCGGTCGGTCGTGATCGGGTACTCGAGGTCCGCGAGAGTGGTCTCGATGCGGCTGAGTTTGACTGTTGGCATGCGTAGAGAGACGCCATCCGGTGGCATGTACTTCTGCGACGGTTGCCCGTACTGTCGGCGGAACCGCGCTGATTCGTCGAAACTGTAATCGGGAGGGGGCACACAGCTAGGATCCATGCGGAGTGTCCTCGAGCGGGTTATCGCGCCGTTTGCCGTGGATCGACGGATACTCGCACTGGCGGGTGCCCGGATGGCAGACGGCATCGGCAACTCGTTTCTGATCATCGTTATTCCGCTGTATGTCACCAGCGGCATCGTCGGCGGGACGGCCTTCGGCCTCGGGGAGTCGCTGATTATCGGGTTGATCCTCTCGCTGTTTGGGTTTCTCAACAGCAGTTTCCAGCCGGTCACCGGGCGGCTGTCGGATCGGCTCGGTCGGCGCAAGCCCTTTATTCTGGTTGGGCTCGCCGGCCTTGCGCTGACGAATCTTGTCTACGTCTTCGCGGAGACGTACGTCTCACTGTTGGTTATTCGCGGCCTGCAGGGTGTCAGCGTCGCATTCATTATTCCCTCGTCGGTCGCGCTGGTCAACGAACTTGCCTCGAGTGGCGATCGTGGCGGGAATATGGGTGTCTACAACACCTTCCGGTTGGTCGGCTTCGGTGCCGGTCCTGCGGTCGCCGGTGCCGTCGTCAATCTCGGCCCGTATACGCTCCCCGGCGGAGTGACGATCAATGGGTTCGACGCCGCGTTCTCTATCGCGACGGTCACGGCGACGATCAGCTACGTGCTGGTGACGGTGCTCGTCTCCGATCCCGAATCGACGGTGGCAAACGCCGGTGCAGATCTCTCGATTCCGATCCGCGATCGGACGGGCCCGAACCTGCTCGATCCGATCTTTACGCTCGGCCTCGCGTCGTTTTTCATGGCCACCGGAATCGCGCTCTTTGCGACCATTCAACCCGAGGTCAACGCTCGGCTCGAGCAGGGCGCGACCTGGTTTGGCCTGCAGTTTGCGGCGTTTATCCTCGCGCAGGTCGCCCTCCAGACGCCGATCGGGCGAGCCTGCGATCGATACGGCCGCCGGCCCTTTATCGTCGGTGGGATGGTGTTGTTGATCCCGACGACGCTCGTTCAGGGATTCGTTCTCTCGTCGATACTCATGTTCGTCGCGCGGCTGTTTCAGGGCGTTGCGGCCGCGATGGTCTTTGCCCCGTCGCTTGCGCTGGCGGGCGATCTCGCCGGAAAAGGGGAATCGGGGTCGAAGCTCTCGGTGCTCACGATGGCCTTCGGCTACGGGATCGCTGCTGGCCCGCTCTCGTCGGGTGCGCTGGTCGGGTTCGGCTTCAGAGTGCCGTTCGTCTTCGGGTCCGTTCTCGCCGTCTTCGGGGCGATCCTGGTCTACACACAGGTCGAGGAAACGCTCGAGACGACGGCCCCAGTGCCGGTTTTCGGCAGTGAGTGATCGGAACACGACGGGACGCAACGCAAAAGTAGCGGATACACATATGCTTCCACGATGACGCTCTCGGAGGAGGCCACAGACCGGTTGGCGGACGTAGTGGAGCTACAGCCGACGAAGAACGCCGAGCTGCAGGAGCGCTGGGATATGGACAGTGGCAGCGAGGTCCACCAGTACTTGGAGAACGAACTCGGTGACTACTACTTTCGGGACGACAACAGCCTGATTCGGGCGACCGCCGAAGCGGCTGACCTAGTCGACGTCGAACCGGGCATCGAGAGCGATCCTGACGCCGACGGAATCCCCTCCAAAATCCGCGTCCCCGAGTTGCAAGCCCAGATCGTCGCGGTGTTGGCTGCCCCCGACGAGCGATCCGAGAGCGTCGTCTCGGTGCTTCACAACCTTCGGGACGAATACGACGTCGACCCCGACGCCGAGGACGTCCGCTCGGGCCTCCAGAGTCTGCGCCGCAAGGGCGTCGTCGAGGTCGAGTACCGCACTGTTCCCACCTTCCGGCTGGCCGTCGAGCGCGACGACCTCGAGGTCGCCGTCGCCGAGTAAGTTCGTCACCTCCGATTGTGGCTGCCGGCTGCGTTACAGACCCGGCCGCCGACGGCGGCGACGCTCGGCGAGCAGTTGTTGGAGTCGTTTTCCGGGACCTCCTTCGATCGGCCAGCCGCGGGTCCGCCAGGTCGGCGGCTCGGGTTCGTAGTGAGCACAGGAACCGGCACACGCCGCGGCCGTCTGGCATCGATCCATGGCAGCACAGTAGGGCAGCGCCTGCTGGCCGTCTCGAGCGCGCAACTGGAAGTGCCGGCAGTCGGGACGCATGGGGTCGACAAAAGAGCGCCAGCCGCGCTCGTAGGCGCGTTCGGCGATCGCGAGCCGTGTGTCGGCTTTCGTCCCGGGATCGACGTACTCGAATCGGGCTGCCGATGCGTCGCGAGCGCCGCCGTCGGAGCGCTCGAGGATCCGCGTCCCCGGTTCGTCGACCGCCAGCGTTCGGGGATACCAGGCGACCTCGGCGGTTAGGCTCTCGGGCTCGAGCGAGAGGATGCCCGCTTCGACCGGCAGGTCCTCGAAGAGCGCGGGCTCGACGGTGTCTCCTGTCGCCCGGGTTGCGACCCAGACCTCGTCGGCCAGTCCCATGGCGACGTCGTACGCGAGTTGTGAGCCGAGCGCGCGGGCGGCGCTGGCATCGAGGTCCGGTTTGTTCTCGATCGCGACGATCCGCTCGAGCCAGTCGGGATAGATCCACTTGCGGCGGATCTCGATTCGATTGCCGTTCTTTCGTGTCTCGATAATCTCGCGGTCGTCGGCGCGGTGGATCGCCTCGCGGACGTATCGCCACGGGTAGCCGGGGTGTGGGAGCGCGTCGCGGTAGTAGGCCCACTCGTCGGGGGCGTTTCGGACGATATGGAGGAGGTCGCTGTCGAGTCGGTCGGGACCGAATCGGGCGCGGCGACGGAGGGCATCGGGGTCACACTCGAGAACGATGGTATCCCAGCGTCGGCGTTTCGTGCCAAGCTGGCGGGCGACGATGATCGCGGTGCCGTCGCTGGTGGACGTGTCTCCTGGCGACCACGCCAGTTCGGCCCAGCGACAGGTCCGGAGCTCGAAGCCGAATTCGTGTCCGGGGTCGCGCTGCACTGTTCGCGATAGGGTCGGGACCGACATGTGTACTACGGTGTGCTCATTTCGGTTTCGACGCGTCGCTGTCGGGATCGAGTCATCAACGAAACCGGAAGCGGCGTTCGACCGTAGTCGATCCGGCCTCAGAACGTGGTGGGTGTCGAAGTCGACCGCGACGTTTCGGTCGTGGTGGCTGTTACGAACGCATGGCCGAACATGCGGAAGATCGCGACGTTCGCATAGAACCCAACGAACGGCACGAGTAACGCGCCGACAAGGGTAAATATCAGTGCCGAGTTGACGATCGTGAGCACGACGGCCACGGCCATCGGAAAGAGCGCCGCCAACAGATAGTCGGTGCTCAGCAGGACGGGCTTGATCGCGCTCATGTCGAACGCTGCGCTGATCGACCCTTCGCGAGCATAGTTGGTCAGCCCCGCGGGAACGATGTAGTAGATGAGCAGCATCAGTGGAATGTTTGCAAAGACTGTCATGAACCCAATACCGGCGATCAGCCCACCACCGTCACCGCTAAGCCCCACCCCAACGCCGATCAAGCCGAATACGACCACCGAATAGATGACCGTCGGCACGATCGCATACGCCAGTCCGATGACCGTTCCGGCTAGACCCTTCACGAAGAGGTCGCCCCACTCAGTGAACTCCGGTGGGCTCTCGTCGCCGGCAACCGTCTTCTCGAGCACCCGGATCCAGTAGCCGGTCAAGAGAATCGCAGGAAACAGCAACACTGAGAGGATTACGAGTCCGCCACCGATCAGTATCCGTCCGACCCAGTCGCCCCGAACTGGATATGAGAGTCCATCTTCTAACATGTCTCGTTCACAACCAGTGGACCCATTGACGATAAGAAACACTTTCGATGAGAGGAGAGTACGGAGCGGTAGCGAGTTCCGTACTGATCAGTGACGTGGCTAATCAGCAGCGCTACTATCGGTGGTCCAATAAGGTTGCAACTGCGGACGACAGCGACGATCAGGACATCGACTTGTCCGATGTCGGCATCGTGGTCTGAGCCGTCGTCACCCTACTCTTCCTCGTCCTCGAGTTCGTCTAAGAACTCGTGGGCGTCCTCCAAGATCTCTCGTGGTCCGTCCTGCGTGACGGTGTTGATCGCCTGTTCGTAGTCGCGCCACTGGAGGTCGCGGTGTTCGTTTGAGAGTTCCGCGCTGGCCTCGAACGATTTCGCAATAAAGAGGTGAACGGTCTTGTGAATCGTCTTGCCGTTCGCCTCGAAGACGTAGTCGTAGTCCTTGCGAAAGCCGTCGAGTAACCGGAACTGTTCGATACCTGCCTCTTCCTTTACTTCGCGGATCGCCGTCTGCTGTAGCTCTTCATCTCCTTCGACACCGCCCTTGGGAAACTCCCAATCGCCTGGGCGGCTCTTGAGTAGAAGATACTCGCGCCGGCCCCGCGTATCGCGGAAGAGGATCGCGCCTGCGCTCGTAGCTTCGACTGCCATTAAGTAGGCTAACAGATGCGACGTTAAGAGAATATCGGACTGTTCGTCCAGCGTATGCTGATTGTGGGCGTGATTTTCACGCCATCACCGGCCGATCGACCGCAGTCGTTCACCACGCCTGATCGGCATCGACCGATCTCAGCAACTTTTTACGCGCCCACCGTCGACCTATTCGACAGCACCAGCCATGACCTTCGTCACCCGTCTGACGCTCCAGAGCGGCGATCGAGCCGCACTCGATGGTATCGTCGAGGACATCAAAACCACCGCCGAGCGAAAGGGCGCAGCGCTCAAAGGCCCCCACTCGCGTCCGCCGGAGCGACTCTCGGTTCCCCAGCGCTGCCGACTCCACGCCGACGACGATCGGCGGTTCTCCTCGTGGGACTACACTGTCTTCACTCGTGAACTCGAGATTCACGGCCACGACAATCTCGCACGAAACATCGCCTCGCAGAACTTCCCCGATTCGGTCCATATCGAGGCCGAAGTCGAACAGATCCACGGCGCTGGCCGCGGAAACTGATCACAGTTTTGCGTCGTGACGAGATCGCCGCCAGAGCTTTTTATTAGTCTCGCAGAGAGTGTACCATGACCGCGGACGACCTCGTAACCCTCCGGCGAGACCTGCATCAGCGGCCAGAACCTGCCTGGCGCGAATTCTATACGACTGCACGGATCGTCGACGAACTCGAGTCGCGACTCGGCGACGACCTCGACCAGCTTTTCGTCGGCCCCGAGGCGATTGCTGGCGACCACCGGCTGGCGGTCCCCGACGATGCGGAGCTAACTCGCTGGTACGAGCAGGCCCAAGAGTCGGATGTTGATGCTGCCACGCTCGAGCGACTCGAAGGCGGCTACACGGGTGCCGTCGCGGTCATCGAACGCGGCGAGGGGCCGACCGTCGGCCTGCGCGTCGACATCGACGGCCTCCCACGACCCGAATCCGAGGAACTGAGTCACAAGCCCGCCGCAGCCGGCTTTCGCTCCGAACACGACGGCGCGATGCACGCCTGCGGCCACGACGCCCACGCGACGATCGGGATCGGCGTCCTCGAGCGGATCGCCGACGACAGCGACTTTGCAGGCACCCTGAAGGTGTTCTTCCAGCCCGCCGAGGAGGTCGTCGGCGGCGGCAAGTCGATGGCCGAAAGCGAGTACATCCAAGACGTCGACTCCCTGCTCGCGATGCACATCGGGCTCGACCACCCGACCGGCGAAATTGTCGCAGGGATCGACGGCTTTCTTGCGGTCTCGCATCTCGAGGCCGCGTTCACGGGCGAATCGGCTCACGCCGGCGGCCACCCCGAACAGGGACGCAACGCCGTGCAGGCGATGGCGACGGCCGTCCAGAACCTCTATGCTATCCCACGGCACAACGACGGCAAAACGCGGGTCAACGCGGGCGTCGTCGAGGGCGGTAGCGCCGCCAACGTCATCCCCGACGAGGCCCGCATCGTCGCCGAAGTGCGCGGCGAAACGACAGAACTGATGGAGTACATGAAACACCGAGCCGAGCAGGTGCTCCGGAGTGCCGCCGAGATGCACGACTGTGAGGTGTCGGTCGAGACCGGTGCCGAAGCACCCAGCGCGAGAAGTGACGACGACCTCGTTTCGACCGTCGCCGACGTGGCCGGCGAGACGGCGGGCGTCGAGCGCGTCCTCGAGCGCGACGAACTCGGCGGCAGCGAGGACGCGACCTACCTGATGCGGGCGGTCCAGGAACGCGGCGGTAGCGCCTGTTACGTCGGTGTCGGCACCGACCACCCTGGCGGCCACCACACTGCGACGTTCGACGTCGACGAAGCGAGCATCGGCCACGGGATCGACGTGCTGGCCGGGGCGATCGAGCGGGTCAGCAGCGAGCAGCGCTGACCAGCCGCTCGAGCCGCTATCGCTCGGTTAGGCGTCCATCACGACCTCGAGGTCGAACGGCGCGTCGGCGGGGGCCGATTCGGGCTCGAGGTAGCCGACCGCGAAGGCGGTGTAGACGCTGCCGGCTTCTGGTGCCACGTCGAAGGTCGCGACCACGTCGCCGTCGTTGGTTTCGGTCGCCGGTCGGACCTCGAGCGTGTAGTCCCCGCCGGGGACTTCGGTCGCCGCTGCCTCGCCATAGGCCACGTCGTCGAACAAGACCGTCTCGCCGTCACCAACCGTGACATCGACAGCGGGTGCGTCCGGCGAGGCATGCACAAGGCGGACGCGTGCGTTGTCACCCGGGTCGCTGAGATCGTCTTCGAGAACTGTCGGTGCAAACGGCTGGTTCGTCTCACTCAGTTCGCCAAGCGCCGCAATGGTGAATGCCCCGTCCGTGAGCTCGAGGTCGTCCTCGAACACGACCGTCTCAGGGTCACCTGCAGCCGTGATCATCACTGTGTAGGTGCCCGGCGCGAGCTCGAGGAAGTCGCTGACGTCCCGGTAGGGGACGTCCTCGAGGACCGTGTCGCCGTCTATGAACACGTCGACGTTCGGCGCGTCCGGCGAGAGGTGCGCGACGCGGACGTTCGCCATTGTCTCGTCGCTTCCGCCGCTCTCGTCCATCTCGTCGTCGTTCATCTCCCCTTCCGACCCGTTGCCCATCTCGCCGCCGTCGTCACTCCCACCCATACAGCCGGCAAGTGCGATCCCGCCCGCAGTTCCGATCAGTGTCAGTGCGCGTCGGCGTGTGTGGATTCGTGCCATGCTTCCAGGTACTTGATGGGTAGGAAAGACGAAAATCCCTAACAACGTAGGGGTATTTTCACACGAATTTATAACTCACCGACCAGTAATATCGTCTTACTCGGATGTAGCCGTCTCGAGCAAGCGGTGGCCGGGAGGATGGCTCGAGCAACGCGAGAGCCGTCCGACCCGGGGAAGGGCAGGCGGCTACCCAATTCCGACCGCGAGCGACCAACGGGAGCGAGCGGCCTTTTTTGGTCGAGATTTTTTGCCCGGGTTCGAGCGCGGCCGATAGCCGCGCGAGGGCTCGGGTAAAAAAGGTCGGTTCTAGTATTTGGGCTCTGCCCCAGTCGTCTCGTAGACCTGCTCCATAATGTCGTCACGGCGTTGCTGCCAGTGCTCGAGTGCAGCGGGATGGTGGGGATACCCTTCGTAGAGCTCGAGGAGGTCGTCGGCCCGGCGTTTGGTCTGGAAGAGCGTCCAGATCGTCCCCCAGTGGCCACGACTGTTGAGCAGACTCTCCGCGGCGAGTTTCGGGCCGATGCTCGTACTGCCCGAATACAGTGCCTCCGCGAGTTTCTCGCCGGGCATCGCGGCGAGCAGCCCCATCAGGTCGTCGACGTCGACGGCCGTCGAGAGGATGTTGTAGACGTCCAGCGCAGCGTACCGTGCGCCGAAGTGGTCCATAACGCGCTCGTTGTACTCCCAGAGGGCTTTCTCGCTGACGTCGCCGGTCTCGAGCGCCTCGATTGCGGCCTCACCGGCGTACTTGCCGCCGTAGGCAGCACCGGCGATCCCGCCGCCGGTCGTGGGGTTGACGTGGCCGGCAGCGTCACCGATAGCCATGTATCCCGGATGAACGGCCGAGTCGTAGGGTCGTCGGGTGGGGAGGGCTGCGCCGAGTTTGTCCTCGACCTCGGCATCCCGGAACTCGGGGCGGGTCTCGAGATCGCGTTTGAGATCGTCGACGAGCTTCATCGGTTCCTCGGTCATCTGGAAGCCCAGGCCAGCGTTAATCTCCGTCTCCGTGCGTGGGAAATACCAGAGGTAGCCTGCGGCCCGTTCGGTCGGCTTGAAGACGAGCGCGTCGTCCCACTCGACCGGTTCGTCGACGTGGACGATCTCGCGGTAGGCAGAACAGAAGTGGGTGTAGTTAACGTTCGTGTCGAACGAGGAGGCCGAGAAGTCGACGTGATCCTGGAGGACGGACAGCGAGCCCGCGGCGTCGATGACGATGTCAGCCTCGTAGGTGCGCGGATCGCCCGCGCGGATCGCTTCGACGCCAGTGACGCGGCCGTCGTCATCCTGCAGGACGTTTTTGACGACGGTGTCATAATGAAAGTCGACGCCGACGTCGTCGGCCCCGTCGATGATCCGGCGGCCGTACTCCCAGCGGTCGATGACTGCCAGTTCGCCGGGGATCGGGATCTCGAGGACGGTATCTTCCTGTGGGATCTCGAAGCGACCGTGATCGACGTCCGTATTCGTAAACGCGGGCTCGAGTTTCGACTTCGGAATCGCCTCGGGGAAGCTGTCGGCACCCTTCAGTGCGTCGCCGCAGGCGATGTGGCCTGCTTCGGATTCGGGCTTTCGCTCGAGAATGACAACGTCGTACCCCTCCCGTGCGATGGTCGCTGCGGCGTAGCACCCTGCGGTTCCGGCACCGACGACGACCACGTCCGGCGACTGCGTCTTCGGCGTCGTGGCGGCCGACTGCTCCTGCGTACTCATATCAACACTGTGGACGCCGCGGTAAGAAAACGTTTTATCAAGCGATTGGCCGCGAGTTGCGGCCCCTCCGGTGGCGAATCTGCGCGTTGGAATCGGCCGGTTCGCTCCGCTTGAGTGAAATAAAGAGTTTTAGTGAGGTCCACCGTACCGGACCGTATGACTGAGTATACGGTCGAGTTCGTCGGAACGGGTGAGACGATTACCTGTACCGACAAGGAGACGATCCTCAGCCGGTGTCTCGAGGAGGGGATCGCCCAGGAGTACTCCTGCCGAGTGGGGATGTGTCTGGCCTGTTCTGCCGAAATCGTCGAGGGGGAGGTCACCCAACCCGCTGCCCGCGGCCTGACCGAAGCAGAGGCCGAACGCTACGCGCTGACCTGCATGGCGCGCCCGCAGTCAGATCTGAAACTCGACCGTGGTAAATATCCGCCGAGCATCGAGGACGACCTTGAGGCCGATAGCCGACACGACGGCGCAGTCGCCGACGACTGAGACGGGCTGCTGTCCCGCTGTCCCGGCCCGACCGCAGTGCGGGTCGCGGGTGTGCCGGGACTGACAGCGATGTGTCTCGAAGCGTGGTGACTGAACGACGAAATAGCACGCGAGAGAAACGCGGAGGCTGGGACTCGAGTCGCCGACGCGGCGCGCCTCGAGGCGTGATTACTCGACGAAGTCGATGTCGTCACCGCCTGTGCCCGCGGGCTGGACGGCCTCGCCGTCCTGACGACCGTAAATCTGTGGCGACTCGACGCCCGTGACGACGATCATCGTCCGCATGCTGCCCTCGAGACTCTCGTCGATCGAGGTCCCCCAGATGATGCGGGCGTCGGGGTCGATCCGGTCGTAGATCTCCTCGACGACGCCTTCAGCTTCCTCGATGGCCATGTCGTTGCCGCCGGTGACGTTGACGAGTGCGGAACTCGCACTGGAGATATCGACGTCCAGCAGCGGCGAGCGAAGCGCGGTTTTGACCGAATCTTCGGCTTTGGCTTCGGAGTCGGCTTCGCCGAGACCGATCATGGCGACGCCACCTCGTTCCATGACAGTACGCACGTCGGCGAAGTCTAGGTTGACGAGTCCGGGTTTCGTGATGAGTTCCGTGATCCCCTTGACGCTCCGCATCAGGACCTCGTCGGAGACCTTAAACGCCTGGCGGACGGGCAGTTTGCCCACTGAATCGAGCAGGCGGTCGTTGGGAACGACAATGACGGTGTCGGAGACATCGCGCAGGCGCTCGAGGCCGGCTTCCGCGTTGGTTCGGCGGACCTCTCCCTCGGCGGTAAAGGGCGTCGTGACGATCGAAATCGTGAGTGCGCCAGCCTCGCGGGCGGCTTTGGCGACGACGGGCGCAGAGCCAGTGCCGGTGCCACCACCGAGGCCGGCCGTGACGAAGACCATATCGGAGCCGTCGATGGCGTCGTAGATGTCCTGCTGGCTCTCGAGGGCGGCTTCCTCGCCGACCTGTGGCAGGGAGCCAGCCCCGCGGCCGCCGGTTTTCTCCTCGCCCATCAGAATCTTGGTGTCGGCGTCGATCTCGACCAAGTGCTGGACGTCGGTGTTGGCGGCGACGAGTTTCGCGCCGTGGATTCCCTCCTCGTGCATGCGGTTGATCGTGTTTCCGCCGGCACCGCCACAGCCGACGACCGTGATGTCGGTCTGGAGGTCCTGGAGAACGTCTTCCAGTTCGTCGTCGGTCATCGTCCCGGTCTGTCGGCCGTCCGACGATCCGCCGCCGGACGACTGCCCGTCCTGGGGCGCGTCGTCGGGAGCCGTGGCCGCCCCGTCTTCGGCCTCGTCGATTGCGTCGTCGATGAGAGAGTCCATTCTTGCTCCTGTCTAAACAATGGAGCATAATTACCTTTCCCCTACACGTCAGCCGCCTGTCTGACACGTTCGGACGATCGCACGAGTCTCATCACGTGAACGTCGAATCCCCTCGCAGTACTCGAGTAATACCGTCTTACTGTCGGTTTCCCGTTTAGTCAGATCCGAAACCGGCGCGTTCGCTCGGTTCGAACTCTCTCGGGACTGACCGTTTCTCCGTCGACGGTCACTGACTCGCCGTCGGCGAGTGCACCGAACTTCGGCCCCTCTGGAACGCCGGCCTCGCGCGCCAGTTGTGGATCGAAGGCCGTCTCCTCGGCAACGATTGCGTCGTCGTCGATCCACACGGCGTCGTACTTTTCCGCGAGGACGGCAGCCAGATCCTGAATCATCTTCTCTCTGGGTCCACTCGAGTCGCCGGTGGCGATGTCGTCAGCATCGGGAATGGCCACCGGCGAGCCGACGCGGCTCCCACCGTTTTCGGTGGCAAACGCCACCGTGTTCGCCGCGACGATTTCATAGACGCGGTCGGGATCGATCCCCTGTGCGACGCTGAGGAGATCGGCCGGAAGCTCGACGACAGTAAACGACTCGGCGAGTCGCTCCCCGAAGCGGATTCCATCGTCGACGGCACCGAGTTCGGTTTCGACCGCGTCGACGACCGCAAGCGGTCGGTCGTCGACCTCGCGGAGCCACGTCTCGCTGACGAGCCGGCAGTCCAGCTCGTCGAGTGTTTCCTCAAGCACCGGCCACTCGCCATCGAGCAGCGCGATTTCGGCATCGCTCGCCTCGAACGCGCGCTCGAGTACGTCGCGGTGGGCCGTCGGATGGCCCATCGCCTCGAGCGCCCAGTCGGCCGCGACGTGGCCGACTGCCCACGAAGTCTCGCGGACGACCCGCCCGAACCGGGGTGCGTAGTGGTTGCCGCCGAAGCCGACGAGCTGTCTGTCACGATGTGGCGCAACGTTTCGTAGCTCGAGGATGGCGCGGGCGACGGCGTCGGCACCGGCGGGATCGTCCCACTGCTCGTCGCCGCTGCCGAGTTCGGCAAAGAGCGACGGACATCCTACCTCGGAGGGGCCGTGGTGGGTACATTCCATGCCTACGTCGTACTCGGCGGGTGCGTACTCCTCGAAGGCTGCGAGCAACTCGGCCAAGGCGTTCGGCGCGGCGTCGGCCAGCGCGTCGGGCTCGCCGCCGAACTCGGCCGGGCCGAAGTTGCCCGTGAAATGGCCGGTCAGCAGCGGGCCGGTATCTCCCGAATGTCGCGAGGCGAAGACGAGCAGGTCGGGATCGCAATCGAAGGCGTCGGCAGGACGCTCGAGATCGATATGCAGCGCGTCGAACGACCGCAGGACGGCACCCTCGGTCCGGTAGTAGGTGCCGCCGCCGTCGGCTGCCGGCCGGCTGTCGTCGGTTCGTTGGGTCCAGTCGGCGCGCTCGCGGAGTCGGTCACAGATGTGCTCCGAGGCGCGGTCGGCGTGGCTTTCGACGATCGCGAGCGTGGTCATACCCGTGCTCGTGGGTTGTCGGCGTTAACGTCGCCGGTTTCCATCTGCTGGTGACGGCGACCCGCAACGTTTCATATGTGTGGGCAACATACATTGAATGTAGGATAGCTGACCAATGGCCAATGACTCGTCGGATCGAACTGTCACGTCCGGGGAGCAGTCGTTCGCGTTCGACCTCGAGATCAGCGAGTTGAGCGCACTCGTCAGCGATTGTGCCATCGCGCTGTTCGATGCCGACGGGGTCATCACCGCGTGGAACGCGGGCGCGCGCCACCTTACGGGATACGACGCGGAGACGATCGTTGGCGAACACTACCGGTCTCTCTTTCCGGCAGCCGCTCGTGAGGACGGCCGTCCGGACCAGTTGCTCGAGCAAACACGAGCCGAGGGGACCGTCGAAGACGACGGCTGGCGACTCGGGGGCGGCGACAGTCGGCTGTGGGTCTGTGAGGCCGTCGCCACGATCCATGCAGATGGCGACGTCGGCGTTCCGGTCGCGTCCGCAGCCGACTTGGACGGGTATCTCTGGTTCGTTCGCGACCGAACAGCTGATCACGAGCGAGCACGCGAACTCCGCGAGGAGAAGGCGTTCACAGAGAGCGTGCTCCGCGCACAGCCGGATATCCTCTATGCCTACGACACTGACGGGAATCTGATCCAGTGGAACGATCAGTTCGAGCGCGTCACCGGCTACGAACCTGAAACGTCCGCTGCTATCGATCCGGTGACGTTCATCGCACCCGAAGACCGCGACCACATCGGCGACACGATCGAGCGCATCCTCGAACACGGCGAGCGTCTCACCGCTGAAGGTCGGGTTCTCACGACCGACGACGACCGAATCCCCTACGAGTTCAACAGCGCTAGAATCGTCGACGACGGCGATGTCCTCGGCTTTACCGGCGTCGGCCGCGACATCAGCGACCGCAAGGCTCGTGAACGTGAACTCGAGCGTCTCGAGCGCCTCAACGCAGTGATTCGGACGATCGACGACACGATGGTCACGGCAGACACCCGCGACGAGGTCGAAACTGCGATCGTCGAAACGTTCGCCGCCAACGACGCCTACCGGTTCGGCGTCATCGGTCGGGCCCGAGGTGTCGCGACTGGGGAGGGGGACTCGTGGGAGCCGACTGCTCGAGCCGGAATCGACGCGGCTGCCGCGGACGTGTGCTCGTCGTTCGTCGATCCACCGGTCGATGCCGACGGCGAGTCGGCACTCGAGACGCGAACCGTCCGGCGGTATCGAGCGCTCCGCGAGAGTTCGATCGAGCAGTGGCGACACCACGCACGCGAGCACGACTACGGCGCGGTCGCCGTCGTCCCGATCGCTGCGAGCAATCAGCCCCTCGGCGCGCTCGTAATCGGCGCGGCCGAGCCGTCGGCGTTTCCCGATCGGGAACGCGAAGTGCTACATGAGTTTGGCGGCACGATCGGACACGCGATCAACGTGATGGCAGTCCGTCGGCTGCTCTATCAGGATACCGTCGTCGAACTCGAGTTCGAGTCGACCGATCGGGGCGACGCCTGTATTCGGCTCTCCGACGAACTCGGCTGCGAGCTGTCGGTCGACCACGTCCTGCCGCTGACCGGTGAGGTGTTCATCTATTATCTGACCGCATCCAACGTCGATCCCGATCGTGTACGCGAACTCGCTCGCGACGACGAGACGATTACAGACTACCGGCTCATCGACGCCGATAGCGACGAAAGCTACTGGGAGTGTGTCGTGCGCAACGCGACGATCGCCGAAACCGTCACCGGGTATGGCGCACGGCTGCGGTCGAAGACCGTCCGCGACGGCGTCGCGAAACTAACGGTTCAGGTCAGTTCCGATGTAGCGCTCCAGGAATTCGTCAACACGATCACGTCGGCCTATCCCGACAGCAGGCTCCGCTCGAAACGAACCGTCGAGCGACCGGTCGAGACGCGCGGCGACTTTCGGCGCACCGTCGAATCGATGCTGACCGACAAACAGCGCATAGCACTCGAGTCGGCGTATCACGGCGGCTACTTCGAGTGGCCATCCCGACACAGCAACGCAGAAGAGATCGCCGACCAACTCGGGATCGCTCGGCAAACCTTTCACCAGCACCTCAGAGTCGCACAGGCGAAGCTGCTCTCGGCGTATTTCGGAGACGCCGACTGAGAGCGCCGGCTGGCCGTCGTTTGCAGACTCGGTGTAAGGAGTCGCAGTTACACCGAGGTCACTGGTGGTATACCGAATTTGTCGATACCAGAGCATGCTGGTACACACCTTTCCCCCGCCCGGTGTCTCTATCCGGCAATGAGCCCGCCACCGTCCACCGAGCTGACAACCGCGCTGGACGTGCTCGCAGAGCCACGACGCCGATATCTCCTTGCGACGCTGCGCGAGCGCGCAGACGCATCCGAAACGGACGCCCCGCCGGCGTCGGAAGGAATGTCGATCGACGCGCTTGCAACCGCGGTCGCGACGATGGAACACGGCTCCGCGACCGTCACTGACGAGCAGACCGGTCGCGTCCGACTCACGCTGGTCCACGCTCATCTCCCGCGGCTGGTGGACGCCGGGCTAGTGGTGACACACACTGACGGCGACGCGACAACAGTCGCTCTTACCGACCACCCACTGCTCGAGGCCGAGTGGGTTCAGTCGATCCTCGCCGACCCGACCGGCGAAGCGTTTCCTGCCGATGAGACGGCGCTGAACCGAACACTCGAGGCGCTTCGCAGCCCGCGTCGTCGAACCGTCTGTGCTGCCCTCGCGAAGCAGCGCGAGGCCGTCCCCGTTTCTGACCTTGCCGCGACGGTCGTCGCGCGAGAGGCCGACAACGGGGCGAGGAAAGCCAACGTCACAGAGTCGGCACGTACTGCTGTCGAGACGTCACTCGTCCACGAGCATCTGCCGGCACTATCGGCAGCGGACCTCGTCGAGTACGACGCGGCGGCACGAACGGTCGCGCTTGCGATCGACGCACCCTTGTGGCAAGCCGACTGGGCGACCGACGGACCGCTTGCAGCCGTTGCCGAGTTCGTCCGCCACCGTGCCGAGCAAGGCGGTGTGGCTACTGCAGCTCACGATTCGGATCGAATAACGGCTGACGCGACGCCATCGGCCGAGCCACCCACAGACGTCACGCCAACGGAGACAGCGGCCGCATCGACGACGGGATCGTCGGCAACGACCGACGATCGGCTGCTCTGGACGCTAGCACGACCGCCTGCTGGCCGCTCGTCATCGCGATCGGATCAGGTCACGAATGCCCCGTCGATCACGGAACGAGAAGAGCGATAAAGCCGACGTAGCTGCCGACGAGAATTACGCCGTCGAGTCGCGTAAGCTGTCGCCGATAGCCCATCAGTCCGACCAGCAGGACAGTGAAGGCGATCATAATCGGCAGCTCAAACCGGAGCGTCGCAGGGTCGATCTCGATCGGCGTGATCAGGGCCACGACTCCAAGCACCGCGAGGATGTTGTAAATGTTCGAACCGACGACATTCCCGACAGCGAACGACTCGTGGCCGCGGATCGCGCCGACGACCGAGGCCGCAAGCTCCGGCAGCGACGTCCCGAGTGCGAGCACCGTCAGCCCGATAACGAGATCCGAGACCCCAAGGGCCGATAGCAGTCCCGTCCCACCGGCGACGAGCCATCGCGAGCCGATCACGAGCATGAGCAGCCCGCCAATGACGAGCGCTCCATCCCGGGCCGAAACTCCCGGCGCCGCTGCCGCGTCGGGTTCGTCGACCATCGGAGCGGACTCCGCGTTCGCGTAATGGAGGATCATCGCCGTAAACCCCGCGAGCACGACCAGCAAGAGGACACCCTCGAGCCGGCCGAGCCGTCCGTTCGCGCCGAGTGCGACCAGCAAGAGCGCGGCAAGCACCATGACGGGGACGTGGCGACGGATCACCTGATCGCTGATCTGCAACGGCTTGATGAGCGTGGCGACGCCGAGTACCAGCCCGATGTTCGCGATGTTCGAGCCGACGATCGTCCCGAGGCCGATGTCGCTCGAGACACGTACGGCACCGATTGCCGAGACGAACAGTTCGGGCGCGGTCGTTGCGAAGGCAATCACCGTCACGCCGACGGTCGCCGCACGAAGCCCGATGCCGAGCGCCAGCCGCCCCGCACCTGCGACCAGCAACTCGGCACCGCCATACAACGCGACGATCCCACCCACGAGCAAGAGGAGATCGAGGGGGGTTCCGGAGAGCATGGCGGCGGCTACTCGTGACGGGGCTAAAAGCGACGCGAAACCGCCACCGGTCGCGAACACGGCTCGCGTGCACCATTGTGGGTGCGCACATGATAAGTCGCACATGAGCGATACCGGCAACACCGCCGGAAAGCCAGACCGATTATAGTCCTACCACCCCGACTGTCAGACCGAGAGATGGCTATGGACGTGTACGGCTTACTCGGCAATCCGGTCGGCCACTCGCTGTCGCCGCCGATGCACGAGGCCGCCTACGACGAACTCGGACTCGAGGCCCGCTACGTGACCTTCGAGCCCGACGAAGACGATATCGAAGACGCGATCGCCGGAGCCGACGCCCTCGGGATCGCCGGGCTGAACGTGACGATCCCGTTCAAACAGGACGCCCTCGAGATCGTCGCCCCCGAGGACTTGGCAGCTCGAATCGGCGCAGTCAACACGATCGACTTCTCGGGATCGGGCCCGCCGACGGGCTACAACACCGACGCTGTCGGCGCGTTACGTGCGCTGCGCGACCACGACGTCACGATCCAGGACGCGCGGGCGGTCGTCGTGGGTGCCGGTGGTGCCGGCCGGGCGATCGCGTTCGGACTCGCCGACGCTGGCGCACGCGTCGCCGTCGCCAATCGAACCGAGTCGAAAGCACACGACCTCGCCGACGAGGTACCGCGTGCGAGCGGTCACGGACTCGGGGACCTCGAGCGACTGCTAGCCGACGCCGACGTGCTGGTCAACGCCACGAGCGTGGGCATGGAATCGGACGCGACGCCGGTTCCCGCCGACGCACTCCACGAGGATCTGGCTGTCCTCGATGCGGTCTACAGCCCGCTCGAGACGCGACTGCTGCGCGATGCGGCCGACGCCGGCGCGACGACTGTCGACGGCGCATGGATGTTGCTCTATCAGGGCGTCGAGGCGTTCGAGATCTGGACCGGTCGGGACGCACCTGTCGACGTCATGAACGATGCACTCCGCTCGCGGCTGTAGGCTGACGGCGGGTACGACGGGAACGCTGACAGTATCAGGCGAATTTAAGTGTCGGAACAGACTACGTCGATACAATGGCACTCCTCCAGAAGCTGAAGTCCCTGTTGGGGTTCGACGGGGCGGACTCGGAGCGGGGGCGCTCTCGAGAGGTCGGCGTAACGGTCGAACGAGAAGGGACGGCGGACGACGGAACCGAGACCGCCGACACGGCTCGAGACCGGACGGAGGGCGTGCGTGCCGAACCGCCACAGTCGGCTACTGCGGGGACGGCAGACGAAGCACCTGAGCAGACGACCGACGGTGACACGTCCACGGAACCTACTGTCGATTCCGAGACGGCGGCTGCAGCCGAGTCGGCCGACGACACTGACACTGACCTCGAGGCTGACGCCGAACCAGCGGTGGACGCCGAATCCGAACAGGTCGACTCGGAGTTGGACGACGAGACGGAACCGGACGTGGAGCCAGAACCGGAACCAGAACCAGAACCGGCTGTCGAACTCGAGTCCGAGCCGGACGTTGAACCGGAACCAGACATCGAGGCCAAGGAACCCGAACCCGAACCAGTCACCGAAATCAAAGGTATCGGCCCGGCCTATGCCGACCGCCTCGCCGGAGCGGGCGTCGAAACCGTCGCCGAACTCGCCGTCTCGGACGCCGCCGAACTCGCCGACCAGACCGACATCTCCGAGAAACGCATTCAGGGCTGGATCGACCGCGCCGAAGTCCGGTAACGAATCGACCAGACACCCGTCGAATCCGACCTCACGTCAGAGTTTCACTGGCCACATCACTGCCCGCTTGTTTTTTGCGCTGTCGCCCACAACAGCCCCGAAATCGCAAGAGGATTACCCACCCACTCCCTCCCGCTCGACATGAGCGATCCGCGCGTCGTCACGACGCTCGACTCGTTTCGCGCCGCCGCATCCAGCTGCAGTGGGGCGGCTGCGGATCGGGCCGCATCGTCGGTGCCGAGCGGCTGCCGCGTTCCCGTCGAAGTCCGCGTACCCGTCAGCGATCCATTTCTCGCCTATCGTCGCGCACGTGACGGCGACGGTGGTGCGTTCCTCGAGACGACCGGCGGCCAGCCCGGCTGGGGCTATTTCGGCGTCGATCCCGTCGAGCGACTCACGGTCGGCCCCGACGCCGTTTTACGAGCACAGAACGATCGATCGCCGACGCTGGCCGCACTCGAGGGGCTGCTCGCGGACGACCAACTCGCCCGCGGAGCGTGTGACGTTCCCTATCCCTGCGGAGCCATCGGCTGGCTCTCCTACGACGTGGCCCGCGAACTCGAGTCACTGCCCGAGTCTGCCGTCGATGACCGAGGATTGCCTCGGCTCGAAGTCGGAGTTTACGACCGGCTCGCTACCTGGGAAGCGCCGACTCAGGGCGAGGTGACGCTGCGGATCACGGCTTGTCCGCGAGTCGGCGACGACGTGACCGGCCCCGATGACGCCGCCCTTGAGGCAGCCTACGAGCGTGGGCGCGAGCGAGCACTTGAACTGGCTGACGCCGTCCACGATGGCGATTCCGAGATCGGCGAGCCGCCTGTTTCACGCCCCGAAGCGACCTTCGAGAGCGACTGTGGTCGCGAGGCCTTCGCCGACCGCGTGCGGCAGGTCAAAGAGTACATCCACGACGGGGACACCTTTCAGGCGAATATCTCCCAGCGGCTGGTCGCACCCGCCGCGGTCCACCCTGTTGCCGCCTACGACGCCCTGCGGAGGGTCAATCCGGCACCCTACTCCTGTCTGCTCGAGTTCCGGGCAGCCGATCTGGTGAGCGCCAGTCCCGAGCTCCTGCTCGAGTGCGAGGGGCCACGGCCCTCGGAATCCGCGAGCGGTGCGGGGCGCGACCGAAGTGAGCGACTCGATGAGACGAGCGGGGAGGAACGACCCGCGAGCGGGCAGCGACCGCGAGCGCGCGACGGCGCGTTCGTCCGAACGGAACCGATCGCGGGGACGCGACCGCGCGGTGAGACGTCAGCCGAAGACGACGCGCTCGAGGCCGACCTGCTAGCCGACGAGAAGGAACGCGCCGAACACGCGATGTTGGTCGACTTGGAGCGCAACGACCTCGGGAAGGTCTGTGCGTACGGCTCCGTCGACGTCGCGGAGTACCGCCGGATCGACCGCTACTCGGAAGTGATGCACCTCGTCTCGAACGTCACAGGGCGATTGCGCCCGGAGGCGACCCTGTCCGACGCCATCGCGGCGGTCTTCCCCGGCGGGACGATCACCGGCGCGCCGAAACCACGGACGATGGCGATCATCGACGAACTCGAGGCGACCCGTCGCGGTCCCTACACCGGCAGCGTCGGCATCTTCGGCTTCGACGGCCGCGCCACGCTGAATATCGTCATCCGGACGCTGGTCCGTCACGCAGATGAGTACCATCTGCGGGTCGGCGCAGGAATCGTCCACGACTCAGATCCGACCAGCGAGTACGACGAGACACTCGCTAAGGCTCGCGCACTCATCACGGCGGTCGACGAGGCACTCGGTGAGCGAGCCGAACTGGGCCTCGAGGCGCAAGGCGGCGCTCCGTCTGAGCGCTCGGCGGGAGGTGAGCCGCGTGAGTAATCCCGAAGCCGTGGCTGAAACACGAATTCTCGTTGTTGACAACTACGATTCGTTCGCGTACAACCTCGTCCAGTACGTCGGTGAGCTCGCAGATGAGGTCGTCGTCCGGCGCAACGACGAGATCGACCTTGCGGGCGTACACGATCTCGAGCCAACGGGAATCGTCGTCTCGCCGGGGCCGGGGACCCCACAGGAGGCCGGGATCTCGATCCCGCTGTTCGCCGAGACCGACTACCCCATTCTCGGGGTCTGTCTCGGCCATCAAGCGCTGTGTGCAGCCGAAGGCGCGCCAGTTGTGCATGCGCCCGACGTCGTCCACGGCAAGCCGTCGACGATCAGCCACGACGGGACCGGGATCTTCGCGGGACTTCCGTCGACGTTCCAGGTCGGGCGCTATCACTCGCTTGCGGTCGACCGCGCCGATCTGCCGGCCTCGCTCGAGGAAACTGCCCAGACGGCAGACGAGCGTGGCGTCCTGATGGCGGTGCGCCACCGCGAGAAACCCCACATCGGCGTGCAGTTTCACCCCGAAAGCATCCTCACGCGAGGACAGCCGGATACGGCGACCGAGGCAGGTGACGACGGCACTGGCGAGGAAATCTCGCTCGCGCTCGGTAAACGACTGATCGAAAACTTCTGTCGGTTCGCCGCAACGGCCGACCGGAACACGGAGGCTCACGATGGGTGAGGAACTGCGCTACCACGTCGACGGCGACCTCGTTCCTGCCAGCGAGGCTACCGTCAGCGTCGACGATCGGGGCTTTCGCTACGGCGACGCCGCCTTCGAGACGCTACGGGCCTACGGCGGGACGATCTTCGCGTGGGACGCCCATTTTGAGCGCCTCGAGCGTACCTGCGAGGCCCTGTCACTCGAGCACGGACTGACGGCGGCTGATCTCCGGAACCGAATCGACGAGACGCTCGTGGCGAACGACCTCGCGGACGCCTACGTCCGCCTCTCGATCACGCGCGGCGTCCAGCCGGGTAAACTCACGCCCCAGCCCGATGTCGATCCGACGGTCGTCGTCTACGCCAACCCGCTGCCTCGCGGTGGGCTCGCGGGCGAGTCCGTCTGGGACGAGCCGGCGACGGTCGAGACGGTCACAACCCGGCGGGTGCCAGACGAGGCAATTCCGGCCGCGGCCAAGACCCACAACTACCTGAACGGGATCCTCGCGCGCGCAGAACTCGAGGCCGACGCGGACGAAGCGCTCATGTGCGATCTCGAGGGCCACATCGCGGAAGGGGCAACGAGCAACCTCTGGTTCGTCCGCGATGGCGAACTCTACACGCCGACGACCGACGGGCCGGTGCTGCCGGGGATCACCCGAAAAATCGTACGCGACCTCGCTCGCGAAGCTGGAATCGAAGTCCACGAGGGCTCGTACGAGCCAGCCGACGTTCACGGCGCTGCCGAGGCGTTTTTGACCAATCGGACCTGGGAACTGCGGCCGATCGCGACGCTTGACGGCCACACGGTCGGTGGCGGGCCTGTTACGGAACGACTCGCACGGCGTTACGACGAACGCGTCGAACGGACGTGTTACGAGTAGCCGTCACGATTCGTCTTCGACGGAGTGAGTTACTCGGATTCGACGAGCACCCGCACTGACTCGCTCGAGTCATCGTCGGGCGTCTCGATCAGTTCCCGTTCCGTCCCCGAGAGCTCGAGGACGAACTCGCTGCCGAACGCGCTCGCGGGCGTCTGGAATCCGTCCGGAACACGGGCTCTGTCCTCGAGCATCCGTTGGGCGGCTACCACCGCCGCTTCGGCGGTCAGCGCGTAGGGGTTGGGGGTTCGCAGCCGGGCTCGTGCCTGCTGGCCAGTGGCGTCGTCGGTGACCTCGCCCCAGACGACCGCGCTGCCGGTCGCCAGTTGTGCTCCGTCCGGCCCGTCGAGACGGGCGTCGATGAGCCGCTTCAGCAGGCGTTCGACCGGCTGCCGCTCGAGCAGCCACCCCAGCGAATCGACGGCCGCCAGTCCGCTCGTCGCCCACGGCGGCGCGGCGGCGTAGACTTCGATCGATTCGATGCCGGTGCTGTGAGCGGCGGTGACGACGTCGCCCCACGGGATCGTGACGGCGTGTTCGGGGCCGTCGCCGAAGTCGATCTCGCGTGTTCGGAACGCAGCCGGCACCTGAATGAGTCGGCCGTTTCGGCGGACGACACCGCCGCTGCCGAGGTGTTCGACGAGCGTTCGGGCGGTGCCCCGCGAGAGCCCGCCGCCGCTTTTGATCCCCAAGCGAAGTGTATCGGCAGTGGGGAGGTGGTCAGCGAGGAAAACCGCCAGACAGTCCGAGGGCACGACGTCGAAGCCGACCCCGGGCAGGAGCGTGATCCCCGCTTTGCGGGCCGCGTCGTCGCGCTGGCGGAGACGCTCGAAGACCGGGAACTCGCCGGTGATATCCAGATAGTCCGTCCCCGTCTCGAGACAGGCTGTGACGAGTGGCTCGGCGGTGTCGACGAACGGCCCCGCACAGTTGACCACGGCATCGAAGCACTCGAGGTGAGACGCGAGGTCGGCCGCCTCGAGATCGATGACGCGACCTTCGACGCCGAGGGCGTCGGCCTGGCGTGCGACCGCGCGACCGTCCCGGCCGGCGACGACGGGCGAACCGCCTTGTGCAACCGCCTCGCGGGCGATCAGCCGCCCCGTATAGCCGTAGGCCCCGTAGATGAGAAGGGCGTCCATAGACCGCCTTTGTTGGAGAAGGGTTTAAACTTCAGTCAGACACGTGCTCGATCGATGGCGTAACGTTCAGGCCCGCAGATCAGTAACGGATGCAGTGATGGACACAGGACGGATCACGGCGCTGTCGGATGTCCCCGGCGACTCGACGGTCTGCTTTCGTGTGGCCGATGAGTCGGATGAGATACGGGAGGCGATTCTCGTCAGGAACGAGGGTGTGGCGACCGACGGCGGCGATACGACCGCCGCCGTCGAGGACGCGGTCTCTTGCTGGTTGAACTACTGCCAGCATCTGACGCACATCAAACTCGACAAGGGATCAGGCGCGCCAATGCGAGATGGGGAACTCATCTGTGCAAATCACGGCGCGTACTTCGAGGCCGACTCCGGTCGCTGTACGTTCGGTCCCTGTGAAGGTGCCTATCTCACCGACCTCGAGGTGACCGTCGAGGATGGCGACGTCTATCTGACTGACGACGACTACGCGTTCGTCGGTCTCGGCCCGGTCGAGACTGACGACTGTGATCGCGCCTCGAGCTCGAACGTCGAGTTCTAGATGGAGGCTGGCGCGACCAGGTCCCGCTCCTGATCGTACTCGAGCAGGCCAGCGTCGACCAGCCGCGGCAGATGGTCGTGATAGAGAGACAGATAGACCTCTTTGACGCGTTCGGCCGAGATGTTTCGCACGGTGTGGCCCGTTTCGCGGGCCGCGACTTCCTCGGCTGCGTCCGGCAGCGTCACCTCCTCGCCGTAGCTGCGCATCACCGACAACAGCAGTCGGCGACGCTGGTCGGCAAGCAGGGAGAACACGTCGTCGAGCGTTTTGGCCGCCGGATCCGGCCTGTCGGCCTCATCGAGCCAGTCGAGTACCGTCCGTACGATCTCGACGCAGTCACGCTCCGAATGAGATCTGGAAGTCATGTGTGGTCCGTCGTCCTCGAGCAGTTGCGACTGAACCGAGCCGAACGCCGCTTCGGCGGGCCGTGACGCCGCCACTCGCTCGAGAGTTCGTACCGGGTTCTCACCTGCACCACAAATATTAGTATCGGATCCAGTTGACAACCCCCATGGGAGAGTGACAGTTGATCGTCGATGAACGTCTGGTTCAGTCACTCGATCGTAAACGTCGGCTCGTCGATGGACTCGCTTTTGCACTCGGGACACCGCGAAGGGAGGTTCAGCAGGTCGTCGTAGCCGTCGAACCCGCAGTCTCGACACGTCGGCGGTGCAACGAGTAGTTGCTCGTCAGTGCCGTCGACCGATCGGGAGACGTGTTCGACGTGGCGGACAACCGCGTGTGGCGTCAGATCGAGCTGGGTGGCCAGTTCGCTCGGCGTCGCCGGCTCGGCACGGAGTGCATCGGCGAGTTTCTGTCGCGTCGTTTCGTCGGCCTCGCGCATACGTCCCCTCAGGCGGTGTGTATTTTTATACTGTCGGACAGCAGTCACGGCACAGGCCGTTCGTCTCTGTCGTCGATACCAGTTTTTCCTCTTGCTGTGGGGTTTCGGGCGTGTTAGACCCTCTCACTCGAGAAAGGACAAGTGACTTGGACCCCGCAGGTGAACACCGGCGTATGAAGGCAGTCGTCCTTGCAGGCGGATACGCGACGCGTATGTGGCCAATTACCAAACATCGGCCCAAAATGTTCCTCCCGATCGGCGAGTCGACCGTCATCGACCGCATCTTCACGGAACTCGAGACCGACGACCGGATCGATGAGGTCTACGTCAGCACCAACGAGCGGTTCGCGCCCGACTTCGAGGCCCACCTCGCCGACAGCGAGTTCGACAAGCCCCGGCTCTCGGTCGAGGAGACGACTGAAGAAGACGACAAGTTCGGCGTCGTCGGCGCACTCGCCCAGCTAATCGACCGCGAGAACGTCGACGACGACCTGTTGGTCATCGCTGGCGACAACCTGATCAGCTTCGCCGTGTCGGACTTTCTCGACTATTTTGAGGCCCACGACGCGCCCACGCTCGCCGCCTACGACGTCGGCTCCCGCGAGAAGGCCAAATCCTACGGGCTGGTCGACCTCGACGGCGACCGCGTCGTCGATTTCCAGGAGAAACCCGACGACCCGAAAAGTACGCTCGTCTCGATCGCCTGCTATGCGTTCCCGCAGGAATCACTCGACTTGCTGCCGACCTATCTCGAGGACGGCAACAACCCCGACGAGCCGGGCTGGTTCGTCCAGTGGCTCCAGAACCGCGAGGCGACCTACGCCTACACGTTCGAGGGGGCGTGGTTCGATATCGGTACTCCCGAAAGCTATCTCGACGCCGTTGCCTGGCACCTCGATGGCGACTCGCTGGTCGCCGACTCGGCGACGCTCGAAGACGCCACGATCGGGGAAAACGTCCACGTCATGGACGACGTCACGCTCGAGGGGACCAACCTCGAGCACACCGTTATTTTCCCGGACGCGACGGTCACGAACGGCGATATCCGCCGCTCGATCATCGATGAGGGCACTCGGATCGAGGATCTCGACCTCGCCGGGGCGCTCATCGGAGCCCACACGACGATTACGAACGGCACAGAATAGCTCGACGGCGCGTACCAGCGAGCCGCCGAGTCCGCTTGCGACTGGACCGTCGGCTCCCGCGCCCGCTCGAGGCGTTCGATCTCGTCGCAGATCGACTCGAGTCGGGCCAGCTGGTCGGTCGTCCGTCTTCTGTGGACGCTGAAAATACCTCGTGAGCCTCGTCGGTTGCAGCTCCGACTCACGACACTGGACTTTAACGGATGCCGATCGACAGCTGGTCTATGAGACGTGGTTTCACTACTCGGAGACCGGTCGTGGGTGAGTCGGCGTGATCGACGATCGGGACGCCCTCGCGTCGACTGCGGCCCGCGAGGTCGCTCTCGACTGTCTCGAGGCGGGGATCGAAGCCGGCCATCCGCGGACGGTCATCCGTGATGCCGTCACACTCGAGGACGAAACCTTCCGTATCGCCGAGACGACGTACGACCTCAAGGCCTACGACGACCTCGTCGTCCTCGGCGGGGGCAACGCTGCAGCTCACGTCGCCGCCGCGCTCGAGGAGATACTGGGCGATCGGATCGACGGCGGCGTGGTCGTTACGGACGATCCAGTCGACACGGAGCACGTCGAGGTTCGCGAGGGCGATCATCCCGTGCCGAGCGAGCGCGGCGTTGCGGGGACGCGCCACCTGCTCGAGGCGGCGGACGCAGCAACCGACGAGACGCTCGTCGTGACGGCGATCACCGGGGGCGGCAGCGCGCTCATGCCCGCACCCGCCGGTGAACTCTCGCTTGCGGACCTGCAAGCGACCACCGACGCGCTGCTCGCAAGCGGAGCCGACATCGGCGAGATCAACGCAGTCCGCAAGCACCTCTCGGCGCTGAAAGGCGGCCGGCTGGCCCGCCGTGTCGCCCCAGCGACGGTCATCTCGCTCCTTTTCAGCGACGTCGTCGGGAACGATCCAAGCGTTATCGCGAGCGGCCCTGTCGTGCCCGACGAGTCGACGTTCGACGATGCGCTCGCGGTGCTCGAGCGCGACGGAATCGACGCGCCCGCGGCCGTTGTCGACCGCCTCGAGCGCGGTGTGGCCGGCGAGGTTTCCGAAACGCCGGGTCCCGACGATCCCGCCTTCGAGCATGTCTCGACGCATGTCGTCGCCGACGGAATGACCGTCCTCGAAGCGGCCCGCGAGGCGGCAGCCGAGCGCGGGTACGAGCCGCTCGTCCTCTCCTCGCGGATTCGCGGGGAGGCCCGTGAGGCGGCCACGACTCACGTTGCGATCGCCGAAGAGGTCCGCGCTACGGGGAACCCCGTTTCACCGCCGGCTGTCCTTCTCTCGGGTGGCGAAACGACGGTGACGATCCGCGGCGACGGGACGGGCGGCCCGAATCAGGAGTTCGCGACGAGCGCAGCGCTCGAACTGGCGGCCGAGCATGCGGGCAGTGGCCGGGACGATGACCCCAACAAAATCACGGTCGCCGCGATCGACACCGACGGCATCGATGGCGTAACCGATGCGGCCGGCGCGCTCGTCGATGGAACCACCGTCGAAGATCCTGACAGCGCACGCGCGGCACTCGCCGAAAACGACGTCTCCCCGTTCCTCGAGGCGCGACACGCGCTGATTCGGACGGGGCCGACGGGAACGAATCTAAACGACCTGCGGATACTGGTCGTCGAGCAGTCCTAGCCCACTGCGATCGCAAGGCTGTGACTTCCCAGTAGAGAGGATGGTAGCGCGATTTCTTTATTTCAAATTCTGCCTGAAACTGAACCGGGCGGTTCGGTCACTACACGTGCGAAGTGAACAGAGCACATCTTGGCATTCCGTTATCCATAGGCGAGCATCGAGGGTCTATGCTTAAAATGAAAATAGGTAAATATTTCAGTGGTTTCTCACCGATATGAACCGGACAGAATACTTCCTTGCCATAATCACGTTCCTCTTAGCATCGGTTGTGTACGTGATCGGCGATGGAAATACTCCGCCGATTATTGTATTGCCCGTCCTCGTTCTCCTCTATGGCACACCGGTCTATCTTCTTATAGCCATTATAAGCGACCTCAGTGAGAATTCTGACCAGCAGTGATTTTCCTTTCTGCGCTGAATGTTATGTGCTTCGACTGTACTGAACGCGAGTTTCACGATCCACTCCGAATAACGAAACTGTATTACCAACTACTGTTACGGCTCCACGCTCGGCCCAAGCGCGTCGATTACACGACAGGCGTTTTTCGAGAACGCCCGACGCAACAGATCTTCCGAGACATCGAGCGTGAGAATCTCCATGACCGCGACGTTGGGATGACAGGCGGGCGCGCCGCTGCCGAAGAAGACGCGATCCGGATGCTCGAGCAGTGCGCGCTCGAGTTGGTCGCGATAGCGGACGAAACTCGTCTCGAGGTAGCAGTCGTCGTACTCCGCCAAGAGATCGATCATCCGGTCCATGAGCGAGCGATTCAGCGGGTGGCCGCCGAAGTGGCCGACGATGATGGGAAACGAACGCTCGAGGAGGGTTTCGGTGAGGGTTTCGGGCGGTGCATCAGTGCCACCGCGAACGATCACGGGGAGGTTGACGTCTTCGAGCGCCGTGAGAACGTCGTCGTCGGGGTAGTCGTCGACAGTGGGATCGAGGACGAAGCCGTGGAAGCGGTCGTCGTACGCGTATTTCTCGATATCGCTTGGAGTGGTGTGGTGGTCATCGCGGCGGCTGACGGCGTTGCGGAGTCGGCCGGTCGTTTTCTGCCCCGCCGTCTGGGTCCCGTTGATCCGGGCGACGGCGACGAACGGTCGGTCGACGCTGCGTCGGGCCACGCCGTTGTTCGGCGCGACGTAGCTTGTCTCCGGTGCCGACGGCGGGAAGACAACCGCCTTGGTGATCCCGGCTTGGTGCAGCTCTCGCTCGAGGCGATCTGCCGTAATCGTGTGTCCCTGTGGGGGGGTCCCGCCACCAGTTGACGGCAATCGCGTCGACAGGTCCACAACGCGAAACCCATGTTCCAACTCCAGCATTCCCACCAGACTGTTCCGAGCCGACATATATTGTGCTACCGGCCGGTGTCGTCCGGTTGTGTGGCTCAGAGGCCCGTAGAATCGCAAGACGGAGCGGTGGTTCGAGGGAAAGAATTATATAGAAGTGCTGACGACATGGTTAGTGAGGATAAACGATGGCACAACAGCGACGCATGGGCGGACAGCCTATGTTCATTCTGAGCGAGGACAGTCAGCGAACGCAGGGCCGCGACGCCCAATCGTCGAACATCATGGCCGGCAAGGCCGTCGCCGAGTCGGTACGCACCACACTCGGGCCCCGTGGCATGGACAAGATGCTCGTCGACTCCGGCGGGGACGTCGTCATCACCAACGACGGCGCGACCATTCTCAACGAGATGGATATCGAACACCCCGCGGCCCAGATGATCGTCGAAGTCGCCGACTCCCAGGAAGAGGAAGTCGGTGACGGCACGACGACCGCGGCCGTCCTCGCCGGCAACCTGCTCGGCGAGGCCGAGGACTTGATCGAGCAGGACGTCCACGCGACGACCATCGTCGAGGGCTATCACGAGGCCGCTGAGATCGCCCTCGAGGCCATCGCCGGAGAGGTCGGCGAGGCCGACGTCGACGACGAGGTGCTCAAGCAGGTCGCCGAGTCGAGCATGACCGGCAAGGGCACCGGTGGGCTCACCGCTGCCTCCCTGGCCGAGACGGTCGTCGAGGCGATCAGCCACGTCGACACTGACGCGGGCGTCGCACGCGACAACGTCACCGTCCACACCCAGATCGGTGCCTCCTCGAACGCCACTGAACTCGTCCCCGGAATCATCGTCGACGAGGAACCCGCCCACGACGGCATGCCGAGCACGGTCGAAGACGCGTCGATCGCCATCCTGGACGTCGAACTCGACGTCCGGACCGGCGACGTCGACGCTGAGTACGCCATCGACTCGATCGACCAGCTCAACGCCGCCATCGACGCCGAGGAAGGCGAACTCGAGGGCTACGCCGAAACCATCGCCGACAGCGGGGCTGACGTCGTCTTCACGACCGAGGACGTCAACGACCGCGTCGCCACCGCGCTCGCCAACGAGGATATCCTCGTCTTCGAGGGTCTCGGCGACAGCGACGCCCGGCAGGTCGCCTCCGCGACCGGTGCACGCCGCGTTGGCGCACTCGACGACCTCGAGGAATCGGACTTCGGCTCCGCCGACCGGATCCACACGGAAACCTTCGGCGGTGACGACCTCGCGTTCGTCGAAGGCGGTGCGGCCGCCGAGACAGTCACCGTCTTCGTCCGCGGCGGTACCGAACACGTCGTCGACGAACTCGAGCGTGCCATCGGCGACGCACTTGACGTCGTCGCGACGGCGCTCGAGTCCGGCGAAGTCGTCCCCGGTGCGGGCGCGACCGAGATCGCCATCGCGGACAAGATCCGGCAGGAAGCCGCCGGTATCGAGGGCCGCAAGCAACTCGCCGTGACGGCGTTTGCAGACGCACTTGACGTCGTCCCACGGACGCTGGCCGCCAACACCGGCCGTGACCCCATCGACGCCCTCGTGGACCTTCGTGCCGCCCACGAGTCCGAAGGTCGGGCCGGCCTGATCACCGACGGTGACGAGGTCACGATCGCCGATCCCTTCGAGTACGGCGTCGTCGACCCCGCCGACGTCAAGCGCGAGGCTGTCGAGAGCGCGACCGAAGCCGCGACGATGATCGTCCGCATCGACGACGTCATCGCTGCCGAGTAACGCCGTCGCCACACCCGTTTTATTCCGCTGTTCGACTAAGACTGACCGTCGACGAGTTATATTATCGATCGGCCAACAGCGTTAAGTGTTAACGTGTGTTATTTGGGTACATTATGTCGGGGGCCACACCACGTGACAATCTGATGTCGGTCGGCGAAGCGAGTGGGCGCACGGTCTACTACGACGAAGACCGCGGCACCTACCACACGTGGTGTGACGACAATTCGCACGAGCCGGTGAGTACGGCGCTACTGTTGACGGTCTCGTCGGTGCTCGAGGTCGATCCTAACGACCTCGAGATGCTCTCGAAGTACATCGAACCCGACGCGCTGAACGCGTTGTTCGGCCACTGGCAGCGCGCCGAGCCACGGGGCGGTGACGGCTCGGTCAGCTTTACGTTCTCGGAGTGTACTGTCACAGTCCACGCCAACGGGGAGCTAGTGATCGATCCAGCATACCGGCACGCTGCCCCGACAGGCAACTAATAACGGAGTGATCGCGGGCAGTAAGCGGCCCGATCAGGTCAGCTGTCGCCACCTGACACGGGTTCGAGGACGACCCGGTCGCCGGGCTCGAGGCCGAAGGCGTCGTCGCCCCGTCCTTGATTGACGTCGAGTTCCACGTAGCCGTGGCTGCCGACGGTCGCCAGTCGCTCACCGACGGGGACGGCCGCGAATGTCTCGCCGACGGGGACGGACTCGCCGTTGGCTCGGACCCGTTCTCGGCCCTCGAGTGCCGACCCCGGCACGTTCGTAATGACGTTCCCGAAACCGTCCACGGCCAGCACTTCGCCGATCGCCCGCTCGTCTTCGAACGTCGGCGTCGGTAGTTCGAGGTCGACATCGACCGTCGTCGGCTCGAGCCATGCGAGTGACTCGAGAGTCGCGCTGTCGACGTCGTGGACCGCGGCGGCAGCCGGTGCGAAGACGTCTCGCCCGTGGAACGTATTGCTTCGGCCCTGTGGCGGGTGCTGGCTGTGGCTGTTGGGATTGGACTGGTCAGTTGTCGGCTCGACGGGGTCGAGACCGGCCTCGTCGATCAGGAAGGACTCGAGTCGGCCTGTATCGCCTGCGAGCCGCCGCGCAGCAGGCAGCAACACGCCGTTGTCCGGGCCGACGAGCGTGTGATCGCCAGCACGGACGACGATCGCGTCGCGGTCGGTCCCAACACCGGGGTCGACGACTACGAGATGCGTTGCAGGCGGAAAATAGGGGAGTACTTCGCGAAGCCAGAAGGCGGCCGTCCGGACGTCCTGTCGGGGGAAGTCGTGGGCGACGTCGACCAACCTAGCGTCCGTTCGCTGTCGCAGGACGCCTTTCATCACTGCCGGATACGGCGTGCCGAAGTCCGAAGCGAGCGTGATCATAGGTACCGCTACGAACTGCCGTCCCATAATGCCGGTTGGAACTGTCTCGCTTCACGACCGCACGACGGGCCGCGAGTATACCGGAACGAACGTCCACCCGGCGGTCTCACGTCGGTCGTCAGCTGTTGGTTGCGTTCGAGTCCGAGTCACTGACCATCTGAATGCGCTCGATGCCGTTCATTTCCTCGACAACGTCGACGACGGCTTCGGGAACGAGCGACTTCCAGTCGCCGCCGGAGATCATCCGCTCGCGAACCTCCGATCCCTCGAGGACCTCGCGATTGAACATCGGTGACTGGCGGATCTCGATCCCGGCTTCCCGAAAGAGTTGGATGACGAGCGGGTTATTCGAGTAGGCGACATCGAAATCCGGGCTCATGCTCTGGACGTGGCTGACCCATACCGAATTGCGCTCTAAGTCTTCGATCGGGACGGCATAGGTCACGAGGTCGTAGCCGACCAATGACTTCGTAATCATCATGATCCGCTCGCCGGCAGTAAACGGGTTTCTAGTCGTGTGGGAGTCGTCGGCGCTCCCGATCCCGAGAACGAGTTCGTCGACGTCGTCAGCGATCTGTTCGACCATGTTCAAGTGACCGTTGTGAAACGGCTGGAAGCGGCCGATGTAGAACCCCCGAGTCATGCCGGATACTGCTCGAGCAGCACGCTTAAGCGTGGCGAGTCACCCCGAATCACGTCCTGTGCCATACGGTGTCATGTTAGGCATATTTTCACACATGTGTTTGCCACGCATGATACATTCGGCTACATACCGGTTCTGAAACGATATATTCACATCAGTTTACACCTGTCTAAACACATCGGCGACTTCGCTTGATTTGCCCCGTCGACCGCTGTGCCTCCCGGTATCAACAACTGACACCATCCTCCGTATGGAGAAAGTATATCAGTGCCAATCCCTTCGACACAGATACCGAACAGAGTTCTATGAGTAACGATACGAACGTTGACGACCCTCCTGAAGACGCTCCGACTGGTCCCGACCAGGACCAATCCGAGCGTCAGGGAGAGCGGTCGCCGCTCGAGGAGGACGGCGACCGTCGTACCGACGTCGACGACGAAATCGAAACCGTCGAAGACCTCGGCAGTACGGTCGAGGTCGATCCCGGCGTCGAGGTCGACGAAGAGATCGCCGAGGACGACCTGCTAGGCGGTCTCAAGATCGACTCGACGGAGGACATCGAAGTCCCCGATCGACTCGTCGATCAGGTCATTGGTCAGGACGAAGCACGAGATATCATCATCAAGGCGGCAAAACAGCGCCGACACGTCATGATGATCGGCTCGCCGGGGACCGGCAAGTCGATGCTGGCGAAGGCGATGAGCCAACTGCTGCCGAAAGAGGACCTGCAGGACGTCTTAGTCTATCACAATCCCGACGACGGGAACGAACCAAAGGTCCGAACTGTCCCCGCCGGGAAGGGCGAACAGATCATCGATGCCCACAAGGAGGAAGCCCGCAAGCGCAATCAGATGCGGTCGATCCTCATGTGGATCATCATCGCAGTCGTCATCGGCTATGCGATCTTAAGCACCACCAGTCCGCTGCTTGGCATCCTCGCGGCAGGGATCATCTGGTTGATCTTCCGGTACACCTCCCGCGGGACCGACGCGATGGTGCCCAACATGATCGTCAACAACGGCGATCAGCGCGTCGCTCCCTTCGAGGACGCGACCGGTGCCCACGCTGGTGCGCTGCTGGGTGACGTCCGCCACGACCCCTTCCAGTCCGGTGGCATGGAGACCCCGAGCCACGACCGCGTCGAACCCGGCGCGATCCATAAATCGAACAAAGGCGTGCTGTTCGTCGACGAGATCAACACGCTCGACATCCGGACTCAGCAGAAGCTGATGACGGCGATCCAGGAAGGCGAGTTCGCCATCACGGGCCAGTCCGAGCGCTCCTCGGGTGCGATGGTCCAGACCGAACCCGTCCCCTGTGACTTCATCATGGTCGCTGCGGGGAACCTCGACGCGATGGAGAACATGCACCCCGCGCTCCGCAACCGGATCAAAGGGTACGGGTACGAAGTCTACATGGACGACACCATCGAGGACACCGCCGAGATGCGGCGCAAATACGCCCGCTTCGTCGCCCAGGAGGTCGAACGCGACGGCCGCCTGCCCCACTTCACCGACGACGCCGTCGAGGAACTCATCCTCGAGGCCAAGCGTCGCTCGGGCCGGAAGAACCACTTAACGCTGCACTTCCGCAGCCTCGGTGGCTTGGTCCGCGTCGCCGGCGACATCGCCCGCGCCGAGGATCGTGACTACACGACCCGCGAGGACGTCCTGCAGGCCAAACAGCGCTCCCGGTCGATCGAGCAACAGCTCGCCGACGACTACATCGAGCGCCGCAAGGACTACGAACTGCAGGTCACCGAAGACGGCGTTCAGGGCCGTGTCAACGGCCTCGCCGTCATGGGCGAGGACTCCGGTATCATGCTCCCCGTGATGGCCGAGATCGCCCCCGCACAGGGTGGCGGGCAGGTGATCGCCACCGGCAAACTCCAGGAGATGGCCGAGGAGTCGGTCCAGAACGTCTCCGCGATCATCAAGAAGTTCTCCGACGTCGATCTCTCGGAGAAAGACATCCACATCCAGTTCGTCCAAGCCGGCCAGCAGGGCGTCGACGGTGACTCTGCCTCCATCACGGTGGCAACCGCCGTCATCAGCGCGCTCGAGAACATCCCGGTCGATCAGTCGATCGCGATGACTGGCTCGCTGTCGGTGCGTGGCGACGTGCTTCCGGTCGGTGGGGTCACCCACAAGATCGAGGCTGCCGCGAAAGCCGGCTGTGATACGGTCATCATCCCGAAGGCCAACGAACAGGACGTGATGATCGAAGAGGAGTACGAGGAGATGGTCGATATCGTCCCCTGTTCGAACATCAGTGAAGTCCTGGATGTCGCCCTGATGGGCGAACCAAAGAAGGACTCGCTGGTCGACCGCCTCAAGTCGATCACTGACGCTGCGTTCGACCAGAGTGCCGTCGGCTCCGCCAGCGGGTCGAACCCGAGCCCGCAGTAAATGCCGCAGTGGGCGACGTTCGTCGGGCTGACGGGCGTCGTCCTCGTCTTGCTGCTCGTTTTATCTCATCTGACCCAATCTGCGTTTCACGACGAGACTGGCAACGCCAGCGACAGCGTCGATGACCGATTCGACACAGTGGACCACGATGCCGACTGGACCGCTCGAGCGCCCGCTGAGTCGTCAGCACCCCACCCGTCCCCGAACGTGCCGGAGCCGATCGACGACGATCGCTCCACCACGGATACCGAGAGCCGACCACGAGATGGAGCCGCGTCGACTACCGCTCTGCCCGATCACGCCGACCGAGCGGTCGATCCGGCGTCGCTGTCGACGGGGGCGCTCCTCGCGAACGTGGCCTTCTCACAGGGGACGTTCGCATTGCTGTTGGTCGGCGCGGCAATCTACACCGCGATCCCGGCTGCGGCGCTTGGTATCGAGTTTTCGGCGGCGTATCTCGAGACGGGACTCGTAGTGGGGGCAGCCGCGGGGATCGGCGTCTACATCGCGAACGAACTCGCCGCGGCGACGGCGACTCACTTCGGTTTCGACCACGACGAGACGCTTCGGGAGCTGCTTGCCCCCGACTCGATCGGCGGCTGGCTCGCGTTGTTACTGGGCGTCTTGCCGATCATCGCCGTCTTCGAGGAGTTTCTCTTCCGCGCGGCACTGATCGGTGTCCCTGCCGCCGGCTTCGGCCTCTCACCGTGGCTGCTCGCGGTTGGCTCCTCGGTTGCGTTCGCCCTCGGCCACGGCATGCAGGGCTCGGTCGGCATCGTCGTCACTGGCCTCCTCGGGTTCGTCCTCGCGGCGATCTTCATCGTCACCGGGAGCCTGCTGGTCGTCGTCGTCGCTCACTACCTCATCAACGCCCTCGAGTTCGTCGTCCACGAGGGCCTCGGTCTCGAGTGGGCCAAGACCCTCGAATACTAAGGCCGGCGAACGGGTGGATAGGGTATGGACGTGACCGCCGGGTCGACGGCCCGCTCTCGAGCGATTAGTGCCCTAATTCTCGGGTATTTCGTCGTGCTGATTTACGCGACGATCGCGAACGACCCGCTGGCGGCCGCCGTCGCCGAAGTCGGCTTCGGCGTCATCGCGATCGCCGTCGGGGCGATGCTGTACGATAGCGCTGCGGGCTGGCGCTCAGCGCAAACGTTGGCTGCGGGCTGTCTCGTCGCCGGTGGCATCCTCGCGTTCGGGAGTGTTCTCACGGGGGTGGCTGCCGTCGACCTGCTCTCGTCGGTCCTCGTAGTGCTCGGCGTCGGCAGCTACGTCTACGCCGTCTGGACTGCGACCTGATCGATTGAGGACAGCGCTCGAGGATACGATCAACTCTCGAGCCACTTGTGATGACAGTTGTCGATGGCCATTAGAAGCACGATACCGAACGCAACGCTGTCAGAACTGCTCGAGTCCCATCTGTTCAGCCTCGGCAAGCGCGTCCTCACAGGTCGACCACGACTCACGCGCAAACGGCGGGAGTTCGCCGTGTGCGTCAGTGTAGGACGCAAGAAACTCACGAGTGGTCGAATCGCTCGGATAGCCGCTGCCGATCGGGCCGTACTCGTCGGCCAGCGCAGCGACGTGAGCGTCACGTTCGACCTTGGCGATAATGCTTGCCGCGCCGACCAGCGGCGAGTCGTCATCGGCTTCGTGGCGAGCATCGACTGAGAGAGTCTCGAGCGAGCAGGCGTCACTGACCCGGCGGGCAAAGCGCTCGGCGTCGGTGTCACAGGCGTCGCAGAGCCCCGGAATCGGGTCGCTCGAATCCTCGGCTCGCTCGAGATCCGCGACGGCGTCCTCGATCGCCTCGGCATGGGCCGTGACCGCAAGCGAGTTCATGTCCGTTTGGGGGTCGTCGATCCGTGGTGGCGTGATTTCGGCGACGCCGATCGTGATTCGGTCGTCATCCCGCAGGATTGCCGCCAGTTCCTCGCGACGCTCGGGCGTGAGTCGCTTCGAGTCCCTGATGCCGTCGGGGAGGTCGTCGGGAGTCTCGAGATAGACGGCGGCGGCGAACATCGATCCCAGTGCGGGGCCCTTGCCGGCCTCGTCGACGCCGAATGGCATACCACGAGGGTCGACTGCGGAGACAAAAGTCGTTGTGATACGGACACCTGTCAGTGGGTTCCGGTGCACCCGCGACCGCCCTTCGGGCACACCGGAAACCCGTGACAGCAGTCCGTATGACTCGTCGTCAGTCGGCCGTCTCCGCGAGTTCGTCGTCGGACGCCGCTCGCGGCTCGTCGCGGAAGTACTCCTCGAGCTCGAACGGCTCGTCTTCCCCTTCGACGCCGGTGACGTCGAGTGCCGTCACTTCGGCGTCGGTCTCGAGCAAGCCCGCAAGACTCGGTTCGGTACGGCCGTTGTCGCTGCTGATCAACTCCTTGACGTAGAGCCCACCCTCGCCGTGGAGGCGCACCTCGGCCTCGGTCGGCTCGTGGAGGTCGCCGTCGATCTCGTAGACTGTCCGCTGGCGGGTCAGCCCCGCCCGCCGGTGGTCGACCCGCTCGGGGGTGTACTGATCGACGGTCGTCCCCTCGAGTTCCGCGAGTGCGGCGTCGAACGCGGCTTCCTCGATTGGCTCCTCGAACGCCACGTCGGCGCGGTAGTGCTTGCTCGCGTCGTGTTCCTTGACGCGTTCGACCATCTCGTAGGTTGCGAGTCGCAGGCCCTCGACCTCGACTGCGCCCTCGGCGGCGTCGTTGATCTCGCGCTCGAGCGCTTCGACGTCGGGGTCACGGACACGGGGTCGTTTCACCTCGAGGACGAAGGGCCGCCCGTCCTCGAGCATGCGGGCGTCGACGTCTTCGCGGCCCGCGCCGTGGAAGGTGCCCTCGTCACCGTCCATCGCCGCGACGACGTGGGGGCGGACGACCTGCTCGACGCTGGTGTCGTACATATAGCCGGAGCCGCCACAGTAGTCACAGGGCTCTTCGCCGTCATCACCCAGCTGGACGCCGCTGCCGCCACACTCCCGGCAAGGCCACTCCGTCTGCGGGATGTCGCGCTCGAGTTTGCGATAGCGGCCGTAGACAAAGGCGGGATTGATCTGGACATCGACCGCATGGCTCGTGACGGTATCCGATTCGAGCGCTTCGAGCGGGTCGAACCCCTCGAGGTCGACGACGGCGAGTACGTCAGGCCGGTCGAAGTCGACGTCGGTCTCGGTCATCGCGCCGACGCGCCGGCCGACCTCGCGGTTCATTTCGCGCTTCATCGATTCCCCGACGTCTGGCTCGAGGCCGGCGTCTTCCCGAAGTAGGCGCTCGTTTTCCTCGACCAGCGGCGGGACGCGGGTGCCGACCTGGTAGGTCGCGAAGTCGACGCCCTCGAGGGCGTCGACGATCGTCTCGGCGATGGCATCGAAGGTGCCACAGTACCCGTCACAGACCCAGCAGTCCGCGGGCTCGGTGGGCTCGAAGTCCTCGTCGTCGGCCAGCGCGACCGTCGTGCGCAACGCTCGGCCGCGCTCGGCGTTTGTCAGTCCGAAACTCCGGTCGGCGAAGGGCCGGCCGAGACAGGAATCGCAGATGGAGCCCGTCGAAAGCAACTCGCGGGCGTCGTCCGTGATCATGTTTCGGGAGTGGGGCGGCGCGGGTAACACGTTTTCCCTTCGAAGCGACGGCGTGAGACTTGATTTCAGCGGGTACCGCCCGTCTCGACTCGCGTTGCCGGTGTGCCCGTGTTTGCTTGTGCAAGTCACAGCCAGGTGATTCAAATGGATCGGGTCCTACCCTCCACGCATGAGCGATCACCGACTGGATCGTCGATCCTTTCTTGGAGCTGCGGGTGCCGGACTCGCCGGTGTCGTCGCCGGCTGTGCCGAGCCCCGCGCCGAGAATTCGATCGAGGGAGACTCCTCAGCCACCATCGATCGGGGCGATCTCGCCGACGGTTCGGCGTTTACCGATATCTATAACGCGGTCATCGAATCGGTCACGCAGGTTCGCGTCTTCGGCGTCGAGAACCCGACCACCGGTGCCGAGGGACGCGGGCAGGGATCCGGTTTTCTCTACGACGACCGCCACGTCGTCACCAATGACCACGTCATCGCCAACGGTGAGGCGGCGGATCTCCAGTACACCAACGGCGACTGGACGAGCACCACACTCGTCGGTCGCGATGTCCAAAGCGACCTGGCTGTCCTCGAAGTCGACCACGTCCCGGATGGGGTCACGCCGCTTTCGATAGCCGACGAGCGCCCGGTCGTCGGCCAGCAGGTCGTCGCCGTCGGGAACCCCTACGGACTCAACGGGTCGATGTCGACAGGGATCGTAAGCGGCGTCAACCGAACACTCGACCATCCACAGCAGCGGTTTTCGTATCCGAACGTCATCCAGACTGATGCTGCCGTCAACCCCGGGAACAGCGGTGGTCCACTCGTCGACCTCGACGGGGAAGTTGTGGGCGTCATCAACGCTGCCGGTGGCGACAACATTGGCTTTGCCATCTCTGCGGCGCTGACCGAACGTGTCGTGCCGGCACTCATCGAGAACGGCGAGTACGAGCACTCGTATATGGGAATCGGCCTGCGAACCGTCGATCGACTCGTCGCCGAGGCAAACGACATTTCCGAGGCGGCCGGCGTCATGGTCACCGGCGTCATCGACGGCTCGGCTGCCGATGGCGTCCTCCAACCGGCTACGCGGGCCGTTCAGCGACGCGACGAACGGATCCCAGTCGGCGGTGACGTCATCCGCGAACTCGACGGCACGCCGATTCCCGACCGACACGCTCTCTCGACGTATCTCGCGCTCGAGACCAGTCCCGGCGACACGATCGAGGTTCGACTCCTGCGAAACGGACGGCTGCGTACGCAGGACCTAACGCTCGATTCCTGGCCATCGATGTAGGCGGCTGGCGACGCTGCATGCGTCGCGTTCGGCCGATGGCGCTACGCTGGTCGTGCCCCGCCGAAACAAGTCGTTACTGTCGCTACTGTGTGTTCGTTTCTGACTATAGCACGATCATACACATTAGGACTCGTTACGTTCTTTCTCATGCGATCGATCAAGCTGGAACCGAACGCTACCATTGGGACCTGCATAGTAGTGGCTTGATAACAATGTACATGGTTGTGGCAATCACATTCGGTGCGAGTACCCACCTGATGTCGCATGACCGACGCCGACACCTCCTACACCGATAGCACGGAACCGACGTTCGAACTCGACCACGTCGTGGTCGAAAACGACGGCGCGCCGGACGAGTGTGCGATCTTTCCGCTCGAAGCCAACGAGACGGAGCTGCTGACCGCCTGGATCTCGGCGCACGAAGGCGACTTCGTCGACCTCGAGTCGATGCACTAGCCCAGTATGTACCTGAATCACTCCGTTACCGCTGTCGGCTTCTGGCTCGGCACCCTGCTGCCGATCGCCTACGTGCCCGTTATTCTGGCCGGAATCGATTCGATCGGGCGACTCTCGCTGCTCATCGCCCTGCTGGCGGTGCACGCACTCGCTCTCGTCGTCGGCCACGACTATGCGGGATCGCGATCGCGCTGACCGCCTCACGAACCGGTTGCGCTCGCTCTCTCAGTTCGTCTGCCACACTCGCCTTCGAGACACGGTTCGACGGGACCGCTCACTCGAGCGAGGCCGACCAGACCTGCGCTCGCGGCGTTCCACAGCAGTCACAGACGACCGCTTGGTTGTCTTTGTACCTGGCTCGCTCGAGTTTGCCGTCGGGACAGTCGGGACAGGGCCGACCCGTAAGAATCGCGAGCAACTGCTGCGTACCGCCGGACTGCGACGACTCTGATTTCGCCATATAGTCACTGCATACCGAAGACTGGGGTAACGGTTGGCCATGCCTATGCAGCCTCAACGGGACCCTGATACCGTCGGGTGGCTGCCAATCCCGGCACGACCGCGACCCGCGGTGCAGGTCTTTCGCCTCCGACCGGCAGGACGAGTCGAAGCAGCTATGGCCGCGTCCGGTGAACGGCCGTTCGATGTGGCCCTGGGGACACCTCGCCGTCGCCTACCTGTTCTTTACCGTCGTCACACACCGCCGGTTCGGCCGCCCGCCGCGTGCCTGGCCGGCGATCGCACTCGCCGTCGGCTCGCAGACGCCGGATCTGATCGACAAGCCACTCGCGTGGAATTTCGGCGTCCTGCCCGGCGGTCGGACGCTGGCTCACTCGCTGTTCGCTGTCGCCTGTCTCGTCCCGGTCGTCCTGTTCGTCGCCGATCGACTCGAGGCTCGCGTGATCGGCGTCGGCTTTCTCGTCGGCTACGGTTCGCACCTGCTTGCGGACATCCCGCCGGCGGTCCTCTCGGGGGAGTTCGCATACGCTGCGTATCTCCTTTGGCCGGTCCTCGAGCAACCACCCGAGGACCCCGTCGCCGGCATCTTCGATGCGATCCTTCACTACTACACGATGGGGCCCTACGAGTGGGTGCAGTTCGGCCTCTTTGCGGTCGCCGCCCTCGTCTGGTATCGCGACGGGATGCCGGGGCTCGGCCTGATCTCGGCCTCGCTCGAGCGCCGACTCGGCGTCGAGTCCTGATAGCCGGCGGCCGCGCCCGTCGCTCGATCGTCGGATCGTGGGGGCTATCCCGACGGCCGGTAACGCTTTGATATGCGCCAGTTCGTACTCATCGGTCACGACGTGCCGACGACGCCTGACTTCTCACTCGACGATCTCGCGGGCGGAGCCGGTCGCCTCGACGCGCTCTGTCGGTCGATCACCGCCGCGTTCGTCACCTCCCACGGCATCCGCGAGGACGTCCGCGTCCACCTGATCGCCCAGGACGAACTCACCATCACCTTCGACGGCAGCGAGCTCCAGCGGCTCAACCCCGACGAGCGAAGCACCGCCGCGTTAGTTCGCAAGGCCCTCGAGCACCGCGACGAAGCCATCGGTGCGCTGCCTGCAGAGCCCAGTCCGGGGGTCGAACTCTACCGACGCGGGTTCGCGGGAACGCTCGAGGAACTCGCCGACGATGGCCCGATCGTCCAGCTCCACGAGGATGGCGAGGCGGTCGTCGACGTCGGCACAGAGCGGCTTGCGGACGCGGTGTTCGTGCTCTCGGATCATCGTGATTTCACCGCGGACGAAGCCGATGTGCTCGAGGCGGATGCCGATCTGCGGCTTCGACTCGGACCGCAGTTGCTCCACGCTGATCAGGCGATTACGGTCGCCCACCAGTATCTCGATACGGACGGCTACGAGCGGTTTTGAGCGGGGTTGTGCGAAGAGAAGACGACCACGCTGGCGGTTCGACGAGTGTGCATTCGGAAGCGTTAAAGGATCCGCCCCATTCCGTTCGAATGCGGGCCGGTGGGGTAGCTTGGTATCCTTCGGCCTTCGGGTGGCCGTAACCGCAGTTCGAATCTGCGCCGGCCCATACTACTCCCGCACTTCAAACCGCCGAGCGGCGCGGCTGCGACGCGAGGCATCCGAAGTGCGAGAGTCGATGACAGCGCGCAGATTCGAATTAGACCGAGGTTCTGCGCGGAGCGCAGGTTCTCGGGCGTCGTTCGACATCTGCGCCGGCCCACTTTCTCCCGCATTTCACGACGACGAGCGAAGCAAACAGATCAGAGACACGGTTCTCGGTGGGTAGACACAGTCGATGCCGACCGGCGGCAATAGGGCCGATCGGATGGTTGCTCACATGACCCGTGCTGGCCGAATTCGCAAGATCACCCGCTCGGATTCGATCGGGTTTGGGTACTCGTCGACGTCCATGTATCGCTGGGCGAGTTCGTCGATGTGTGCTCGAGCGCCGTCAGTCGTCCGTTCCTCGACGTCACCGATCACTGAAAGGCGTCGGTAGGGGTCGTCGGGATCGGTCATGCTGACGCCGACAGCGGGGTTGTGTTCTACGTTCTTCGCTTTTTGTCGATGCCGTTCGGTATTGACCAACAGGCGTTCGTCGTCGGCGTCGTAATCGATCCACACCGGTGTGACGTGTGGCAACCCCTCCTGTGTCAGCGTCGCGACGTGGGCGAACGTTTTCTTCTCGAAGAGGTCGTGGAAGTCGTCGGGGATTGCGGTCATGGCACCGTATCGTTCACCCGCATCGGCCTTGTGTATGGTACCAACACCCACGCCGGTCGAACAGACAGTGAGACTGATTGTTTTTGGCGGCGTGGAACGGGGCCACTCGAGAGAGACGGATAGCGACCACGCAGATGACGGCTGACGGCTTATGATCTCTGAAAGTGTCTGTAATCTCGTATGACTGACCAGCAGTCGCCAACTCGCCGTCGAGTACTGAAACTCACAGGAGCCGCCGCATCGACCGCTCTCGTGGCCGGCTGTGGCGGTCCTGGGAACGGGAACGGAAACGAGACGGAAGAGGATGGGGACGGCGAGGACGAAGCTGACAATGAGACTGAAATGAACGAGACGAATGAAACGAATGAGACGAACGAAACCAACGAGACCGGGATGAACGATACCAACGACACTGAGTAAGCGCTTTTTCTCCGGCACCCATCTGAATTCGGTCGAGTCCACAGCCCGTCTTGCTAGCCGCCCGTCGAACTGCCGGCGATCGTCAGGTCGGCACCCTGCCGTTAGCAAGGGTAGCCACCGGACCGGGACGCAACCGTTACCGGTCCGCGTCTCGTCGCTCGAGTAATGACCGACGGACTCGAGGCGGACGTCGAACGACTGGACGGAATCGCCGAGCGACGAGACGAGTTGGCTGCTCGCGTACGGACCCACGCTGGCGAAATCGCACGAGAACTCGCCGTGTTACAGGGTGGCGATTACGGGCAGGAAACGTTCGATACCGACGGCGGTAGCTGGACGATCAAGTACGAGGCCGGCGACGTCCAGTATCTGCGATTCGATCCCACTTCGGGCTCGGAGACGTACGTCGTCTCGAGCAAGCAGCCACCTGAACCCGAGGCCTTAGAGACGGCGATGGCCGACTACGGGGCGTTCGTCGCGGCGTACAACGAGTACGTTCGCTCGTTCGACGGGCTGTTCGCGGACGTACCCGAGGCGTTTCCGGCAGTCGAGTCGACGGCGGAGCTGGTCGCCGAACGGGACCGGATCGTCGACCGGGTTCGCGAGGTCTGTGACGCGATGGCGGCCCAACTGCATCGGTACGACGGCGAGTACGGCACCTACGCGACGACGGTGTCGGGCACCCGCTGGGAGCTGAAGTGGGACGGCGACGTGGCTTCGTACCTACGCATCGGCGGCTCCAACGGTACCTACCTCCTCTCACAGTACGGGCCGCCAGCAGCTACTGACGTTCGCCAGTTTGCTGCCGACGTCCCGGCGTTCGTCGCCGCGTTCAACGACCACGTCGACGATCTCGAGGCGGATCTCGCGCAGGTCAGTTTCGGTGACGACTGACTCTCACACAGTCGTTCAGCGGCAACGAGCGAGCCGCTGTGGAGGACACGACTGCGTCGGCTCTCGAGGTTGCTTCGGAGTGATATACAGCGGACCCAACCCCTCTATACCGGAACTAGCAGCCGTTTTGTACCGTCTGGGCATAGAAAGCGGTGGCGACGACGGTCGCCAGGACTACCATGGATGGCTCTGCTGACGGAATCGATGAGGGTACTGCCCACGAGCATGCGGCTGCCACCGACGCGGTCGACGCCGACGAGACGGTACTGTTCGATGCCATCGTCGTTCGATACGAATCCGGCAGCGATCGCTGTACGCTCGTTCCCCACGAGGGATCGACAACGGAGAAACTGAACGCCTGGCTGACCGCCGACCTCGAGCTGGTCGTCGATCTCGACGAGGCCCGCTGACGACGGCTGCCGGAATCTCGCTGACTCTGTAGCCGGGACGGGGAGGAAGCGAGGCGCTGGCGGTAAAGCGGACTCGAAAACCGATCCCAGAAGCTAGACGTCGACGTACTGGTCGACCCACTTCTGGCGGCGCTGGAGCGCGCGTCTGCCTTTCGGCGTCAGCGCGTAGTAGTTCGTTCGCCGGTCGAGTTCACCTTTCTCGACGAGTTCTTTCTCAACGAGCGTGTCGAGATTGGGATACAGCCGACCGTGTGTGACCGGCTGGTCGATGTAGTCGTTGATGTCGTCGAGGATCTCTTGGCCTGACGGCCGATCTTTTCCTGCGATCACGTACAGCAAGTCGCGTTGGAAGCCAGTTAGCTGATCCATGGATCACCCTCTGAGTGACGACGTTCACCGCTCTGTGGTTTTGTTATAGAGCGGGTACACCCCCGCTTTGCCCCCGAATGCGCCCCATATGACTGCTGTCAGTCGAGAGAGCCAGCGAGAGCCGTCACACGACGCCATCAAATATACGCATCGGCGTGACGCGGCGCTTTTGACGATCACTGCCGTATCGGTCGCTATGCCTACCGATGAACTGGCTTGGGAAACGCGCGAGCGCCGAGTAGCCTATTCTTGTCCTGGTTTCGACGTCGTTAACGAGTCCGTTCAACTGCCCGATGGCACGGAAACCGACTTCGATTACCTCTCGGAGCCACCAAGTGTCTGCGTCCTGCCGTTTACACCCGATGACAACGTCGTCTGTATCGAGGAGTGGCGACAGGCTGTCTCCCGAATCAGTCGCGGACTCCCCGTCGGCGGCATCGAACCCGACGACGACGATCTCGAGGCTGCAGCTCATCGCGAACTCGCCGAGGAGACCGGCTACGAAGCCGAGCGACTCGAGCCGCTTGTGTCCGTCGAACCGGCGAACGGAATCGCGGATACGCGCTTGCACGTTTTCGTCGCCGACGGCTGCCGGCCGACCGCCGAACAGCAACTCGATCACAACGAGAGCATTCGTCCGACGGAACTGTCGTTTGCGGACCTGACCGACGCGGTCGCAGCCGGCGAGATCCACGACGGTCGGACGGTGCTCGCCGTCTCCTACTATCGGCTGGTCGAGCCAGCGTGTGGGCCAGCCAACGAATAGCGACCGATACCGACCCGCGGCGCGCGAGTGGCGTGTGCCAGCGGTGCCGCGTGGGTCGTCACGCCGTTTCGTTGTCGGTTGTATTGTCGGCGTCGTCAGCTTCGCTATCAGCCTCGTCCGTTACGTTGTCGGTCTCGTTGGCACCGGCAGCCGTCTCGTTGTCGGTGTCCTCGGTCTCGTTGTCAGCCTCGTCGGTTACGTTGTCGGCCGTTTCGTTGTCGGCCGTTTCGTTGTCGGTTTCGTTTGCCGTGTCCGCTGTCGGCTCCTGGAGTGCGTCGACGAGTCCCTGCGTTTCGCCAAGGGTGAGGGTGTCGACAGTACTCTCTTCGACCGTCATCGATCCTGCGGAGACCGACGCAATCGTTTCGCCCGAGTCCGTCTCGTTGTCGTCGGTTTCGTTGGTCTCGTTGTTGTCACTCTGCTGACTCTCGAGGGTACCGACGGTCATGGACTCGAGCGTGATCTCGTCGACATCGAACTCTTCGATGGTCAGCGAGTCGATCTCCTGGACGGTTTCGTTCTCGTCGGTTGTGGTGTCGTTCGTCTGGGTCTCGCCGTCACCACCATCACCGCCGAAGAGGTCGCTGATGAAATCCGAGATGCCAGCAAGGATCCCGCCGTCCTCGGTTTCTTCGACGGTCAGGTCCTCGATCGTCAGTTGCTCGGTGCTCATCGACTCGATCGTCATGTCCTGTACCACCACGGTGGTGGCGTTCTCGTCGACCACCTGCTGGAGACTCGTCGCGGACTCGTTGTCGGTTTCGTTGTCGTCGAGTTCGGTCTCGACGACGTCCGTTTCGCCATCGACGATATCGGCATCGGTCTCGTTATCGTCGGTTTCGTTGACCTCGGTCTCGTTCCCGCCATCGAGTTCGGTCAGCGAAACGTTCTCGAGCGACAGCGATTCGAAGGCGACGTTCGAGATCGTCACCCCGGACTCATTGTCGGCGGGCTGACTTTCGTCGCTCTCGTTGAGTTGCGCTATGAGTTGCTCGTCGGCGTCCTGAACGTCGAGTTGCTCGGCAGAGAGTTCCTCGATCGTCGCGTTTTCGATCGTGATGTTCTCGAGTTCCAGCGTGCCAACCTGGACGTTTTGCAGCGTCGCACTATTGCTCATGTCTCCGGCGTCGTCGGTCGTCGCCGTGGTCGTGCCACCAACGAGGGCGGGACCCCCCGCGAGCATGACCAGCAGCGCGACGAACGCGACACCGAGTGTTTGCGGTTGTGAAGCCATACGAACCGACTGACGACGGTTCTCGAGCTAAAACGAGCCGACTGTTACGGGATTTCCGCCGCGAAAACGGTCGTTGTGTCAGCGACGACGCTCACCGCCGGTTTCAGGCTGGACACCTCGTGACAGCGGCGATTCGTCAGGTTCAAACGAACCGCTTACTCACCATTCCCGGTCGAAACCGTTCGTTGTTCCGAACTGCAACGCCGTCGACTCGCCAGTGATCGATGCCGGTCGACTACTCGAGTCGGAGTTCGCGCGTCTCGACGGCGTCACAGACCGGACAGACGAACTGGTAGCGCACCCTCCCGCCCGAGGTGGTGACGCGCCATTTACCGTCAGTATCGACGTAGCCACACGACGGACAGCGGAGTTCCGATTCGTCGAACTTCTCGCGGAGTCGCTCGAACGGCGAACGGTGTACTGACATATGCACCCATATGTCGTGGTATCACATAACATGCTAGGCTCGGCAGTGTCTCGCTGTGCCGTCTTCCGATCACAACGATTCTTAGGCATCACTCCCTAGTACAACGTATGGACGATGTCGACGCGGATCGCGGCGGTGGCCTCGATGATGCCGCCGGAGCGGCGCGTGCACTCGAGCACGTGGTCGATCCGGTGGTAGCGGTCGCTGACGGGACGCTCACGTACGCCAATCCGGCCGCCCGTGACGCCTTCGAAATCGGTGACGCCGACCGCGACGCGGCGACCGCACTCGGGACGCGCTGGAATCGACTCGCGACGGCGATCGACGAGACGACGGTTGGGACCGCTCGCCGGATCGATCTCGACGAAGACGGCGGTGCGCGCATCCACCGCGGTGCCAACGGCGCGACGATCACGTTCGATCGCGGGCCGTCCGACACCCATGGCGACGCTGCCGACACACCGGCGGGGTCGCTGCCGGGAACGAGCGACCGGCTGGTGAAAGATCGCGCACTCGAGGAAGCTCCCGTCGGGGTCACCATCTCTGATCCCGACCTCGATGACAACCCGCTCGTGTATGTCAACGACGCCTACGAGGAGATGACTGGCTACGAGTACGACGAGGTCGTCGGCCGAAACTGCCGGTTCCTGCAAGGTGAGGAGTCCGACGAGAACGCGATCGCCGAGATGGCGGCGGCCATCGACGAGGACCGGCCGGTCACTGTCGAGATCAAAAACTACCGCAAGGACGGCACCGAATTCTGGAACGAGGTTACGATCGCCCCCGTCCGTGACGAAGACGGCCGTGTGACCCACTACGTCGGCTTCCAGAACGATATCACTGCGCGCAAGAAGGCCGAACTCGAACTCGAGCGCCGAACCGAGGAACTCGAGTACATCTTAGATCGCGTCGAGGGGTTGATGCAGGACGTCACCGACGTCGTCGCCGGCTCGACCGACCGCTCGGACCTCGAAGCCGAAGTCTGTGACCGGATCGCCGCGGAAGACGCCTACGACGGGGCCTGGATCGGTGAGCGCAATCCGGCGACCGGCACGATCGACGTGCGCTCGAGTGCGGGGACCGGCCCCGAACGCGATCGACTCGAGACCGACGCCGATCATCCAGCCGCGGAGACGCTCATGACCGGCGAGCCCACCGTTGCTACCGTCGGCGGAACGACCCACATCGCGTTCCCACTCTCGTACAACGAGATCGAATATGGCGTGTTGACCGTCCGGACCGAGCGGACACGCGCCGTCGACGACCGCGAAACCGTCATCCTTTCCGCACTCGCTCGTGCGGTCGCCAGCGGGGTCAACGCTCGCGAAACCAGTCGCGTGCTGACGACCGACGCCGTCGTCGCCGTCGAACTCGACGTGACCGATCGCTCTCTGGCTCCCGTCGCCCTCTCGGCCGACGCCGACTGCCAACTCGAGTATCGCCGGTCGGTCCACCGCACGGGCGACGAGACGGCGTCGCTGTTTACCGCAACCGGTGCGAGCGCGGACGAACTCACTGCGGCCGCCGCGGAGTTGTCCGGTGTCGACTGTCGCGTCGTCGTCGAACGCGACGAGGAATCACTGATCGAACTGACCGGTGCGGACGACCTCGTTGGGTGGCTCTCCGAACGTGGCGTTCGCACCCAGGCGATCGAAAGTGACGCGGGCCGAGCGCGCATCACGCTCGAGGTCCCCCGCTCGGCGAACGTCCGTGCGGTCGTCGAAGCCATCGAGGACCGCTATTCGGGAACCGATATCGTCTCGTTCCAGCAGCGCGAGCGCGAGGCCGAGACTCGCGAGGAGTTCGCAGCCGGGCTCGAGGAGGCGCTGACCGACCGCCAGTTCGGCGCGTTACAGCGAGCCTACCTTGGCGGCTACTTCGAGTGGCCACGACCGACGACTGGCGAGGAACTCGCCCAGTCGATGGGCGTCTCGCGGCCGACGTTCCACGAGCACCTGCGGACGGCGGAGGCGAAACTGTGTCGGGCGTTCTTCGGCGACGCATAGCAGGACGAGACCGTCACTGCTCGAAACCGGTAGTCAGAGCTTAGCGTCGAGCACGGCCGTGGATGGTCGCCAGCGTTTATGTGGCCCGTCGTGGGAGCTGACGGCATGTTTGCGTTTGCAACGCCCCTGCAGACCGGTGGTGGAGTCCTCTACTGGGCGCTCGTGTTTTTCGTCCTTGCGATCATCGCCGCCGCGGTCGGCGCGCGTGGCGTTGCCGGGATCTCGATGGAGATCGCACGGATCTTCGTGTTGATCTTCATCATTCTTGCGGTGGTCGCGCTCCTGTTGTGAGACTGCCGGATACCGATCCACTGGGCAGACTCGAGATGTGATCGCTGCTGGTTACGTGTCTGCAACAGCTGCCACCGTCAGCGAGCGCACCGACAGAATTCTGTCCAGCGGCATTCGGCGATCGGGTCAGCCTCGAGACGCTGTCTTCAGTAACCGATACTGGTTACATCGGGTTGAGAACGCCTAACACGCTGGGCGTCGTAGATAACGGTGAGCGCTTACCATGACTGAACTCGGCGGATTTCAAGATAAGGTTGCCCGCATCGATCTCTCGGAGGGGGATGTTGCCTACGAGTCGATCGACGACGAGGACGCAAAGAAGTATATCGGTGCGCGGGGGCTCGGGGTAAAGTACGTCTTCGATCAGGGGCCGGAGGTAGATCCGCTCGGGCCGGATAACCTGCTTGCGTTCATGAACGGGCCGCTGTCGGGGACGCAAGTGACGATGAGTGGCCGGATCGCCGTCTGTACGAAATCGCCGCTGACCGGCACCGTCACCGACAGCCACCACGGGGGCTGGTCGGGGGCCCGGCTCAAGTGGGCCGGCTTCGACGGCCTTCTCTTTGAAGGCCAGGCCGACGACCCTGTCTACGCCGTCGTCGAGGACGGTGAGGTCGAACTCCGGGATGCCTCTCACCTCTGGGGGAACGGCGTCCACGAAACCCGTGATACGATCGAAGAGGAAGTTGACGGCTCCTACGGCAAGAACCTCTCGATCATGGCGATCGGCCCTGGCGGGGAAAACGAGGTCAAGTACGCCTGTATCATCAACGAGGACGACCGTGCCTCCGGCCGGGGTGGGACGGGCTGTGTCATGGGGTCGAAGAATCTCAAGGCCGTTGTCGTCAAGTCCTCGACGAAGATGCCCCGGCCGGCTGACCCAGAGACCTTCCGGGAGGGCCACCAGCAGGCGATGCAGGCGATCCAGGAATCGGAGGTCACCGCGCCCAACGAGGGTGGCCTCTCGATGTACGGGACGAACGTCCTGATGAACATCGGCGAGGAGATGGACGGGCTCCCGACGAAAAACGGGAAGTATACCTCGACTGAAAGTATGCGAGAGGCGGAAGGCGTCGACATCGACGCCGAGCGCGTCTCCGGCGAGAACGTCCGCGAAAACATCCTCGTCGACGAGCCGACCTGTCACTCCTGTCCGGTCGCCTGCAAGAAAGAAGTCGAGGTCCAGACGATGCACAAAGGCGAGGAGCTGAACGTCCGGACCGAATCCTACGAGTACGAATCGGCCTACGCGCTCGGCCCGAACTCCGGCCACACCGACCGCGACGCCGTCGCGGTGATGATCGAGCGCTGTAACGACATGGGCGTCGACACCATCGAGGTGGGCAACATGATGGCGATGGCGATGGAGATGTCCGAGGAGGGCAAACTCGAGGAAGGTGACCTCGAGTGGGGTGACACCGAGACGATGATCGACATGATCGACCGGATCGGCTACCGTGAGGACGACCTCGCAGACCTGCTGGCCGAAGGGCCACGCCGGGTCGCCGACCGTAAGGAGGCCCACGACAACTCGCTGGCGGTCAAAGGCCAGACCATCGCGGCCTACGACCCGCGCTGTATGAAGGGCATGGGCATCGGCTACGCCACCTCGAACCGTGGAGCCTGCCACCTGCGAGGCTACACCCCCGCCGCCGAAATCCTCGGCATCCCTGAGAAGGTCGACCCCTACGAGTACGAGGGTAAAGGCGAACTCACCGCCCAATTCCAGGACCTCCACGCCATCAGTGACTCCTTCGACATCTGCAAGTTCAACGCCTTCGCCGAAGGCATCGAGGAGTACGTCACCCAGTACAACGGGATGACCGGCCGGGACGTCACCGAAGACGAACTCCTCGAGGCCGGTGAACGAGTGTACAACCTCGAACGGTACTACAACAACCTCGTTGGCTTCGACGGCAGCGACGACTCGCTGCCCGAGCGCTTCCTCGAAGACGGTATCCGCGGCCAGGGTGCAAGCGAAGGCGAGTACTGCGAACTCGAGGAGATGAAAGACGAGTACTACGACTACCGCGGCTGGGTCGACGGCGTCGTCCCCGACGAGAAACTCGACGAACTCGGCATTGACATTGGCCCTGGAACGGGCGTCAGCAGCGAAAGCGGCACGGCGGTCTCGAGCGACGACTGATCGCGGTCGGCGTCGCACATATTTTGTGGTGCTCGGCTCGCGGCCGTCTGGTTAGTTACGAATACTGTCTTCTTTATCTATATATACATGTAGGATTATTTAGCAGGGTTCGGTATGGGATTTGCAAAACAGTGGAAAGGTGTCAACGGCTATATGCTGCGGGACCCGGGGACGTTTTTCGCGGAGTACGACGAAACACATGGCATCGGCTACCCGGTCGCGTTCATGCTGGTGTCGTATTTCGCCGTCGTGGTGCCACTGGGGCTCCTCATGGTGGTGGTGAATATCACGGATCCGATACAGATTGCGGCTGCAGTGGGGGTCACACTGGGATTTGGCATCGTGTTTTGGGTTACTGGCATCGTTGAAGCACTCGTCGCTCACGGCCTCGCCTATCTGTTTGGTGCCCGTGGGCTGACAGAGACGCTCGAGGCGTATGCGTTTCCGGTCGTCGTTCGATACTGTCTGTGGTGGATTCCACTCGTCAACCTCGGTCTCGGACTCTACGGGCTTTACCTCCAGATCAAGGGGCTGGCGGCGTTTCACGATCTTTCGACGGGTAAAGCAGCGATCGTCGCGCTCCTCGCGTCGGTCCTGTATCTGCTTCCCGTGTTCGTCGTCCTCGCAGCCGTGATCGGGGCGTTCGTCCTCGATCTCGGCAGTCAGCCAACCCCCCAACCGGCCATGCTCGTCCTCGAGGTCATCGCGTAGCTGCTGGGACGATCGGTCGTCCTCCGCTGTCGTCACTACCCTGTCGAAGCACAGTCACGTACAACTGCAGCCACGGCTGCGCAAAACGGATGGAACCGATCGAGAAGCAGAGAAACGTCCGTACGCTTCCGCTACGGTATGAGGCGGATCGTGTCCGCAACAGCCTGCTCCGTAGACCTGATCAGTCGTCGGCGACGGCGTAGGAGGCAGCCGAATCGGCTTCGTCCGGCTTCGTCAGCTCGACTTCGACGCCCCCGTTGGCGACAGAGACCAGTACGTCGTCGAAGTTCTTCCGGTACTCGGTTGCGTGCTTTCCGGTGGTGTTGATCCGGACCTGCTCTGTGACTAAGTCGGCCTCGGTCAGCATTTCGACTTTGCGGTAGGCTGTCGACATCGGAATGTCACATTCCTCAGAAAGTTCCGTCGCCGTCAGCGCGGTTTCGGCTGTCGCCTCGAGAATGGCCCGACAGGCGTCGTCGTCGAGGGCCGCGAGCACGGCCTGCGGATCGACGGAATCATCACGTTGCCAACCTCGTCGCCGGGTATCTGAGTTCATAGCGGACATCTGTTTCATCCAGTAGTAGCAACCAGACCCCCTCCAAATGAGTCCCAATAAATACAGGGGACTTTATATCGGGTGTCGAATCCATCGCTCGGTGGGACGATTCGGGGCTTGCGGACGCAGGCTTTAGGATGTCTGCGTCCCACCAGTGCGTAATGGCAGCGGGGATTCGCGCGGAGATAAAGATCGACGATCCGGCTGACTGTATCGTCGCACAGGCCGCAGCCGAGACGAGCGGTCGGGCCCACTCCGTCTCGAAGAGTACCAACCCGTCAGCGCCCGAGCGCGTGACCGTCGAGTTCATGCTCGAGGCAGAGATGGAACCCGACGAGTTCGACGTCGACACCGACCTCTCGTCGATCTTCTCGTATGGCTCGAGCACTGTCTATCGCTTCGAGCGCGACCTCGACGGCGACTGTCCCTGTGCGTGCATCGAGCAGTTCGACTGCCCGCTCGTCGACGTCCGCGCACATGGTTCGGCACTGTACCTGACTTTTCATGCGCCGGATATGGCACAACTGCAGACGGTCATCGGTGCGTTACGCGAGCGGTATGCGACACTCGACGTCCAGCGCCTGCTCCAGTCCCAGCAAGAACACACCGAGCAAAACCTCGTCTTCGTCGATCGGAACACGCTCACCGATCGACAGGCGGAGGTCCTCGAGACGGCCCACCGGATGGGCTACTTCGAACACCCAAAGCGGGCCAACGCTGGCGAGGTCGCTGACGAGCTCGGGATCACCGGAACGACACTGACCGAACACCTCGCCGCAGCGCAGACCAAGCTCTTGGACGCGATCCTCGATCATGAGTAGGCGTCTCGCGCAGCCGGCGGCCGATCCACGTCAAGTCGTAAGAACGTGTCGGGTCCTACAGATAACCGGCAGCGAACCGCAATGATATATATACCGGACGTGAGCTATAGCGTACACAACACAAGCGAGGGTCTTCCCCGACCCACTCCGCCATGAGTAGATACGAATTCACGTGCCCCGAGTGTGGGCAGGCGATCGAAGTCAACGAATCGATGCGCGAAGCCACGCTGACACACGGCTGCCCGGTCTGTGCAGCGTCGGTGACACCATCCGATTTCGTGGCGGAGCAACCGACCGAGAACTGAGTGCTGAGCACGCGACATCCCTCTCGAGACGCCGCCCTGTGCCGACGGCCACTCCCGTTCTACGCCTGTCGATCGACTGTGGTCCGGCGGCCGTTTAACGTGGCCGGCTCGAGGCGATAGAGTTCGATAGCGAGCTCTTCTTTCCCGTCTGCCCAGAGCTCGAACAGCGGTCGCTTTGCCTCGCCATACTGGGCAATTTCCTCGGGTGTGAGTTCCGACGGCTCGATGCTCTCGAGGCTGCCCGTCGCGATGATACTGCGATAGGACGAATCCGCCTCGTCGTAGACGACGAGGCGTGCCGCTGGCGAGGACTCGAGGAACTGGCGCTTTTCGCTCTCGGGCGTCGACACCAGCCGCATATAGAAATCCCGCTTGTCGTCGTCGTAGCCGTACGAGATCGGAATCGCATAGGGCTCGTCCGTGCGCGCAAGTGACAGCACTCCCGTCTCATGCCGACTGAGGAAATCGTCGATCTCCGCGTCGGTCATCTCGGTCTCCTGTTCGATGGCCATCGTCTCAGTAGCTTGCCAAAGGTGAAACACTATCTTTATAGTTGTCATCGACCGCGAGACACGCCGTTGAACTTGCAGTATCGATCGATACCGAGCCTACTGTCGGGCGCTCTCGGCGCGATCGCCGGGTCAAGACGTGTTGGTACCGATCACGACCGGGTCCCGGATCTCGAGTGCTGTCTCGAACTCGGCCTCGCGGTCCGTCCGCCGTCCGATCCGCAACAGCTGTTCTTCGTGTGCACGACGGATCGCAGACAGCTCGCGGTCGGTGACGCCGAGACGCGCGCCGAGTCCGTCCCAATGACCCCACTCGACGAGAAAGACCTCGAGGTCGGCGTCAGCATAGAGCCGTTCGTACTTCCGGCGGTATCGCTCGCGGTCCGATCCGAGCACCGCCTGTGCGCGGTCGATCAGGTCCGGCAGTCGGGTCGGCGCGACGCTCGCTTTGGCGGCGGTGAGCAGGAGGATCTGTCCCTCGATCGGTTCGCCCGTCATTTACCCGCCTGCGCGCATCGCTTTCTGTGCGAACTGTTCGACGAGGGGCTCGAGCGTGGCTTCTTCGCCCTCGAAGATGACCGTCACCTCGGTGAGCTGCAACGACGGGCCGACGCCGACCGTCTCCGAGGAGAACGTCGCCGTCCAGTCGTCGCCTGCGACGGTATCGTCGGCGATTCGCTCACCACCCAGGTTCGTCAGATACCGGACCACGAGCCGCTCGGAGATGCCGCGAAAGGACCGCTCGAGACGCACTGTCATACACTCGATTCGGCTGCCGGACGGATATACTGTCGGGCACCGTGCGGTCGTCGACACCGTGATCGTCGCGATCAGCCAAGCGCGCGAAAGAGGACCACCGCACCGATGCCGCCACACAGCGCCAGCAGGATGTTCTCCGTGCGCCACATGACCAGCACGACGATGCCCGCTGCACCCCACTCTGCTGGTCCGCCGGCTGCCAGTTCCGGCCCGAGGATCGCGATCACGATCGCGCCCGGCAGGACCGACAGTCCGGCCTCGAGTCGCTCGCTGACCTCGATTCGGCGCAGCAGCCAGAAGCCACCGACTTTCGTGAGGACCGTCACAACCGTCATCGCGAGGATGACGCCGACGACGAGCGGATCGAGTGCGAGTGTGCCGTCACTGATCATAGCGGATCACCTCCACTGCGGCGGCTGCGAGTCCACCGAGCAGGATATACCACCGACCCGGAACGAACGTCGCGGCGACGATGGCCGTCACGAGCGCGACGAGCCATGGGACGAGCGTCGACCGTCCGTCCCAGAGTTCGACCGCGAGTGCGATGAAGACCGCCGCGAGGACGAAATCGATGCCGTACCGGGCCGGATCGCCGATCACGCCACCGGCGGTCGCCCCGATGATCGTCGCGCCGACCCAGCAACACCAGATCGCGATCCCGGATCCCAGCAGGAACGCGCCGCGGCCACTGCCGGACTTGAGTTCTCGCATGGTCAGTGCCCAGTTTTCGTCGGCCATCACCAGCAGGCTCCCGTAGCTCTGGCGCGGTGAGAGCCGTTCGAACCACGGTCCCAACGCCGCCCCCATCAACGAGTAGCGAAGGTTGATTGCCAGCGTCGTGAGGACAATCGCTGCGACCGGCAGTGGGTCCGTCCAGAGTTCCATGGCAACGATCTGGGCGGCACCCGCGATGACGGTCGCGCTCATCAGTGTTGCCTCAGCGACGCTTAGGCCTGCCTGGCGGGCGAGCATCCCGAACGCGATTCCGTATCCGCCGACGCCGATCGCAACCGGGAGACAGGTGAGCAAGCCGGCGCGGATATCCTCTCGATCGAACGTGAGTGGCTCGCGCTCGACTGCCGTCGCCTGCGGGTCATCGACCGCCCCCTCTGATGGGGTTTCGAGGGACTCACTGTGGTCGCGATCAGCGTCGCTCCCGTCGAGTTTCGTCACGGTTGCTGTGAGTCGAACGACGCGTAAAGCGTTCTCGAAACCGCCGTCGACTCACCGTGTTTGGACGACTCGGACACTCCCTAACGACTTGTTCATACACCTGCAAAGAGCAGTGCCAGCGCAACGGCTCCCGCAGCGACGCCGTACAACGGGCTACTGACGACGAGGACGACCGCGACAAGAGCGGCGACGACGCCAAGAAAGAGACACACCTGCTTGCGCATCGTTCGATCGTCGTTACGGTCAATAAGCCAGTCGAGGCCCAGTTCGAGTCGGAACTCGGCGGCTTCATCGAGCATGCACGATACCATTGTTTGGTTGATACTACAGTCGGGACACGATTCGCTCGGCGGAGTGGCGGAATCGCTGTCCCGACGCTAGCCGCCAGCGACCGGCGGGAACACTGACACGACGTCACCGGCTTCGAGTGACGTCTCGGCTCCGGCCATATGGACCACGTTGCGGCCGTTTTTCAGCACGCTCAGCTGTGGCCGGATCTGTCCCTCCTCGAGTAACTGCCCCTCGAGGCCGTCGTACTCGCCCTCGAGAGTGGTGAGCACGTCACCGACGGTCGCGTCGTCTCCGACCGTTCGCGTTTGCTCTTTCTCCCCGACGGCTTCCCGGAACGTGGCGAAAAACCGGAGATCGATGTCCATACATGAGGATCGTGGGCTGACGATATAAGTCCGGGCGGTGGTCCCACCGCGATCGACTCTCGCGGTGTGTCGTTCGGCCGGGCGGTGACTGCCGCCGGTTCAGACGGTTTGCTGTACCGATGTATCGGCACACCCGTCTGCTGGATCGCGGTTGCGCCGAACATGACCGACAGCGTTCCGTATTCAGGTCGCCGAGGCCGCCGGCGACGTCGTGTACGCGACCGACGCGACATCGGCGGTCGTGAGCGCGTCGTCGATCGCGCTCGCACCGCGTTCGGCTGCCTCGCGTTCGTCGTCGGCCTCGGTGGTAACCGTCACGGAGAATTCGAGAGTGATCGTGTACGGATCGAACGGCGCTGTCGGATGTTCGTAGACGTTGGCGTCAGTAACGTCCCAGTCAGTGATCGTCCCCTCGGCTGCGAGGGTCTCGAGGGTGTCGGCAAGTGTCGACGTCGCGTCGTCACAGGCGGTCGTATCGGATCCGCCATGAAGCGTCACGAGCGTCGTCCCGGTTCGGGACACAGCGAACTCCATGCCGTCTCTAAGGCGGCCTGGAGTTTCAATGCTTGGGATGAATTAACACGGGGAGTCATTACTCGATCCAGAACGGAACGCCGTGCTCCGAGAGGATCGATCGCATCCGGTCGACGCCACCCTGAATATCCCACCCATCCTGTGTGTAGTGTTTGTACGGATGGCGAAGCCACGAATGTTCGCGATGGGCGAACACCTCGACAGCACCCTCGCCTGTCCGAAACAGCGTGACGTGTAGTTGCCACTTTGCAAGCGGTGATTCACGGCGGACCCAGCTCCCCGCCGAGCGTCGGCCGTCGTCGTGAACCTTCAGCGACGCGATCGGCTCCGACTCGAACGCCAGCTCCGCGAGTATCGACCGCACCGCATACAGGGTGCGCTTGATGGTGCCGACGTACTCCGCTGGATGTTGTCTGCAAATGGCGTAGCCACCGAGGGGCTCTTTGAGCCGATGGAGCGCCGGCAGGAGTCGACGGCGGACGCGAGTCGTCAGATCGATCGCGTCGGTTCCGTCCAGTGTCGGTCGGTCAGTCGTCGCCACACGTCTCACTCTCGAGTCCGACTACAAAATCGTTACTATCAGATTCGTTTCGTTTCTGTAATGCTGGCCGAGTAAAGCAAGGATACAGGCGTACAAAACCGAAAACATGACTATATAGAACAGACTCAAACATGACACGTTCCGAAGAAAATCGCTCGGGCAGTATCGCCACTCGTCACAGATCCTGTAACCGAATGCCGTCTGCCACCAACCGTGCGTTTCGCTCTCGATCGAGGTGGTCCGCGAGGTCCTCGTGTTCGTGGAGCTGTGCGATCACGTCGGCGTACAGCGTCCGCCACGCGATCGCGTAAATCGGCGACTGCCCCCACGCCCGCAGCTCCGGGACCAGCTCGTCGTAGGTCTCGTATCGCTCCTCGAAGCGGTCGATCGCTTCGAGCACATGACCCGCGGCCTCGCGCTCGTCGTCGGCGTCCTCGAGCGCCCGGTTGAGCCGACTTTCCCAGCCTGCGACGGCCTTTTGCATGTCTGCTGCCGCACTCTCGTCGTCGTCGGGCAGTCGCTCGAGGATCGGTTCCGGAACACCAAGCGTGATTTCGTCCATACGACGTCCTATGTGGCCGCCTGGCAAGAAACTGTTTCCTCTCCGGACGCCCCCGACAGGCGGCTACTGGGAGTCGAGCCACGTCGCCAGCATCACTTCGTCGACGAGCTCGCCGTCGAGATAGTACTGGCCCTCGTGTTCGCCGTCTCGCTGCCAGCCGTGCTCTGCCAAGAACTCGAGTGCGACATCGTTGGTCGCAGGCACGTTCTGATAGCATTTCTGATATCCGGCATCGCTGGCCCACTCGAGGCCGTACTCGAGCAGTGCCGAGCCGATGCCCTGTCGCCGATACTGTGGATCGACCCCGACGGTGAGTTCAGCCGTGTGACGCAGTGCCGGGAGTGCTGGCGCGTCGATGTGGAGCCAGCCGACGACGTCGCCGTCCGTCGCCGCGGGCTCGGTTCGTTCCTCGGATGACTCGGCCTCGGCCTCGTCCTCGTCCGGCTCCGGCGTAAGAATCGCCACGAAGACGATCCGCGACCGCGCCTCGTTAGCCCGGACGAGCGCCGATTCGCGGTCGAGTTCCATCGCGACGTTCTCGGCGACGACATACGTTCCGTCCTCGGCGACCGTCCGCATCGTTTCGACGACCCCTGCTCGATCTTCCTCGCGTGCCGGTCGGATGACGATGTCCCCCTCATCACACTCGAGATCGGCCGTCGTCGCCGAGAGCGCGATCCGAAACTTCCCGTCGATGTCGGTCAGGTACCCCTCGGCTTGCAGCGTCTCGAGACACGTCTGCAACTCGTCCTCGGTGGGTGGCACTGAGTCGGTGTACGCCCTCGATCGAGCCGGTTTCGAGTCCGAGTGACCGCCGTCGACTGTGATCGACCGCGCTAACTCGGCCGGTGTGACGGCCCCGTTTCGCTCGACGTACTCGTAGATGCGCCGCTGGAGTTCGTTTTCGAACGAGCCGGTGGGGTACACGCTCATAGCAACGACCGCGCGAACAGACGGTATTAGTATGCGATTCGTATCAGCGCCGGTCTATCCGCCGCCGTAGCGAAGTACGTCATTGTTCTCGAGATCGAACTGTTTCAAACGGCACCGATGCCTGTCACGTCCGGAAATCAGTCGTTAGCGACGCATCCTCATCACTGCCGGCACCGGGATACACAGGCGCAGTTGGCATTTACTATCGCGATATATGATTTATTACGCTGGTGATGGGCAACTCACGCCAGTTGCGACGGATCCGACATACGAGCCGTACCAGTCGATATCGACGACGAATTGGAATCGATCCCGCGGTCGAGTGGCCGATTACCCCGTGGGTTCGAGGACGTCTGCGTTGAAACACGTGACCGGTCATCGATCAGCGCATGTCAGTTCGGGCTACCACGAGCGGTGTCCGAGCCACATGCTTCCCCCACTCGAGTCCCATTTCGGATCGACCGTCGGATCGACCACTCGAGTATGTCGTGACGATCTGTGGCACCGCATTTGGCACCGATCGCAGCGGCTCGATAATCGTAGCCGTGTGGCTGCACCGATTGCATCCCCCTGGCCATCCACCTTACTGTCGGCTCGACTGTCTGTGGTTCCCGTTCGGCAGCAATCGTCGGACGTCACAGGTGTCTGTCCTGCTGTGGCGCGGTTTCGCGGTGTGACCCTCACGTCGCCAGACGTCGCTGCGACGCCAATGGACGAGGGTGGCGTCGCTCGTCTGGTCGTCACGAGCCGAATTCTTCATTCGTCGCCACGGCGTTGCGGTTTCGAACCCGTGTGATCGTGGCTGCTTTGCAACCACCGAACGGCAGTACATACTTGTTCGCACGATAGTCCTGCATTGGTGTGTCACTCTCGGTACAGACTATCTCTGGAACTGTCGCCCGGTTCGCGGTATCGCCCCACGTTATCGAGATAATGCACTGTCGCTTCTCGAGTGCAGAAACTCGTTCTGGACAAGTATACACTCAATAGTGATATATCGAATTGGTACTGCTGGCGACTGGATGTGGCATAGCCCTCGAGAGACGCCTCTCTCTGGAGCGACGGCAGGGATCGGGCTAACTCGAATAGAGACGTCTCCTGAACTGTTCGTTGCGTTTTCCCGTCGTCTTGCCTCCGAACCAGATACCAATTTAAAGAATCTACTACTTGAGAAAAACCGTTTGGAAAAACAGAACTTTCGTCGGCAGGTTTACACTGTCCGCGGACGTTCTGGGTTGTAGTATGGCAGTCACCACTGACTGATACCGGCGTTAGTGCGCACGACTCGACGGGTCCAGCACGATTTCGCAGCCGACCCCACTCGAGATGTTGCGGACGGTGCTCGAGGGCGAGTGACCCATCGGTGATAGGGCCCGACGCACAGTCTCGGTGATGCCAACTGATAGCACAGATATACAATGTACGAACCAGTGCGTGCGCGAGGGAGCAAAGCGGGGCGGGACGGGACAGAGTTGGACAGCGGTATAGACAGCGTCGACGTCGCCAGTGCAATTGCAACGGAACACGCAACCGATGAGTGAGTCACACTCGTTTCAGGCGGAGCCAGCACAGCTCCTGTTGATCGAAGACAATCCCGGCGATGTCCGCCTAACCAAGGAGGCATTCGAACAGGGGCAGATCGAAACCGACCTGCATGTCGTTTCCGATGGGAATGAGGCGCTTTCGTTTCTCTCACGAGACGGTGAGTACACCGACGTCCCACGTCCGGATCTCGTTTTACTGGATCTCAATCTGCCGGGGAAAGACGGCGAAAACGTCCTCGAGGAACTCAAAGACGATCCCACACTCCGTTCGATCCCGGTAATCGTCCTGACGAGTTCGAGCGCCGACGAAGACATCGCCAGATCCTATGAACGCCACGCCAACGCGTATCTGACGAAGCCAGTCGATCCCGACGAGTTCAGCCAGACGGTCCGTGCCTTCGAGGAGTTCTGGTTCTCGGTTGTCCGATTACCACCGGAGGAAGAGACCTCATGAGCGAGACGAATACCCAGACCAGCGAGGAGACGAACGCAGCGTCAGACGAGGCGCTTCAGGTCCTTCTGATCGAGGACAATCCTGGTGACGCCCGCCTCATTCAGGAGATGCTCCACGAGACCGAAGAACTCGCAAAGCGGGTTCGTCCTGGCGAGGTGTCCGGGCGGACACCCGACATTTCATGCGAGACGCGCCTCGAGGAAGCCCTCGAGACCCTCGCGGACGAACACATCGACATCGTTCTTCTCGATCTCAATCTCCCCGACAGCGAGGGGCTGTCGACGCTCGAGACGGTCCACGAAGCATCGGAGACGCCGATCGTCGTCCTGACCGGCGTCAGCGATCAACAGATCGGCGTCAAGGCGATCCAGCGCGGTGCCCAGGACTTCCTCGTCAAAGACGAGGTGACAAGTGAACTCCTGATTCGGACGATTCATCACGCGATCGAGCGGGCCCGCCAACAGCGAGACCGCCGTCAGCAGCGCGAGCAACTCGAGGCGCTCAATCGGCTGAACCGAATCGGCCACGATATTACCCACGCAGTGATCACGACCGAAACGCGCGCGGAACTCGAACAACAGGTCTGTGACCGACTCGCTGAGTCCGATGCCTACCGGTTCGCGTGGATCGGCGAGGTCAATCCAGGTAGCGACCGCGTCTCCCCGACGGCAGCGGCCGGCGTCGAAGACGGCTACCTCGACGAGATCGAGGTCACCGTTGACGAAAACAAAAAGAGCGGACAGGGGCCGGCGGGCACGGCGATTCGAACTGAGCAGGTTCAGGTGATGAACGACGCTCGAACAGACCCAAAATTCGAGCCGTGGCGAAACCAGGCACACGCCCGTGGCTATCTCTCGACGGCAGCGGTCCCGATCGTTTACGAAGACCTCGTCTATGGTGTCTTGTGTATCTACTCCTCGTCATCACGTGCGTTCAGGGAACCCGAAACGGCTGTTCTCGTCCGTATTGGCGACGTCATCGCGCACGCAATTACCGCCATCGAGCGCCGGGATGCCTTAGTCAGCGACGCCGTCATCGAACTCGAGTTCCGCGTCGAAGCACTCGTCGAACCTCTGGTCGAGCTATCGGTCTCCGAAGACTGTACGATCACGCTCGAGCAGCTGGTCAGTGGTGACGAGGCGCTTCTGGCGTACGGGTCGGCACGGGACGTCTCCCAGGAGACGTTTATCAACGCTGTCGAGCGAACCGACGGCATCAGCGACATCCGGATCCTGACGAGGAGACGCGACGAATTCGAGTTCGAACTCGTTGCACCGACGGCTGTCTCCCTGTTCGAGACGATTGCGACACATGGCGGCCGCGTCGCTGAAGCGACGATTGACGATGGAGAGTTTCGATTCATTGTCGAACTCCCGCGCGGCCGAGACACGCGCCAGATGATCGAACTCATCAAAGACCGGCGTGACGACGTTACCTACCTCGCCCAGCGGACGGTCGAACGGAGCCAACGCGGCGATACTCATTCCGTGTCCGTTCTCGAGGACGAACTCACTGAGAAACAGCGGGCCGCCCTCGAGACGGCCTACTTCGGGGGCTACTTCGACTGGCCCCGTGAGAGCACTGGCGAGGAAATCGCCGATCGACTGGGCATCGCGCCGGCGACGTTCAACCAGCATCTCCGGACAGCCGAACGGAAGTTCTTCGAATCGGTGTTCGGCGAGTAGTGGTCGGCGTCACGGTCGCTCGTCTTCACTCGAGCGCGCGTCAAAAACGAGGAGAGTTATGCCGCACCGCGAGGTTCAGTTGCGGGCGGGGTCGTGTCTTCGACCGGCCGGGACGCCATCGCGACGGAGACCATCGAGAAGCCAGTCACGAGGAGGCTCACGCCCACGAGCAGCCCGATCGCCCAGGCTGCCGTGGCCGGGAAGCCGACCCAGAGGAGGCCAGCGAGGACCAGCGAGATAACGCCGCTGACGGCGATCGAGAGCCGTCCCGGGGCCGACCCCATCCACAGCGCCATTCCCAGTTCGACGATGCCGTCGACGAAGAGGTACGCCACGAGCACCAGCGTCAGGGTCACGAGCGCGACGGCGGGCGCTGCGAGGACGGCCAGCCCGGCGAGTACCGAGACGATCGCAAGCGTGACCTGCCAGAGCGAGCCACGCCACCCGCGTGCCGTGAACGCGTGAACACCGTGGACGACCCCGCCGACGACGAGAAGTGCGCCGAGCACGATCGATACCGAGAGCCCGGTGACGACCGGGGCGGCAATCGCGAGGAGACCGACCAGCCCGACGATCCCACCCGCGATCGCGAGCGGCCGCCAGTCGTTCTCGAGGGAGGCCCCCTCGGCGTACGTGGTGTCTGCTGTTTCACTGCTCATTATATTCACCAATACTAGACACGCTGTGTGTGTATATAACACAATTCTACGGTTTGACAGTAGCTCACGGGCACAGACCAGTCCGAAACGTGGACGAACGGCGACAGCGGACTCACAACAATCGAGTTCGGTGGTCGTCGAACCACGACGACTATCCTGACGGGCGTGATATCTCGAGCCGTGACAGACGATCGCGACGACTATCGTACGTGTGACCTCTGTGGCGAGCGAGTGCCGGCGGCCGTCTATCACGAGCACCTGCTCAAGTCGTGTCCCGGCCGCTGAGACTGCAAGCGAGGGCTCGGTGACCGGTCACACTCGAGTCGGTTACTGCTCTTCGACGTGGCGAATCTCGCAGGCGATCCCGCGCGTGCTCTCGGCCATCTCGCGGCCGAACATCTCGGCGCGGCCGACGGCGAAGGCCTTCGGCCCCTCGACGATCACCTCGTCGCCGACGCGGATGTCCTCGTCGGCGTCGACGACCCCTGGCGCGAGCACGCTGCCGTGGGGGACGAAGCCGTCGATCTCGACGCGCTTGACCGGCGCATCGCTTTCGAGCCAGCGCTTCGCTCCCTCGAGTGTAAACGACAGCGTCCCGTACTGAGGCACCATCGTCGCGAGCTGGGTGTCCTCGCTGTCTCGAACCTGAATCTTGGGATAGCGGCTCGTGGTCTGGATAGTTGCGAAGAGATCATCGCCAGCGCCGTCACCGAGCAGGTAGTCAGCGATGGCGCGGACGGTGTTGTGCTCGCGCTCGCGTTTGGAATACTTGAGTTCGCCCGACAGCGCCTCGGAAAGGTTCGCAAGCGACTGGTCGTCAGTCGGGTGCTCGTCGACGGTGTACGTGATGTCGAGATCGAGTCGTTTCTCGACACGTTCGACGATGTCGCGGTAGCCCTCGTCGGGGACGTGGGCGATGATCTTCGGGTACTCGTTGCGCTCGAGATAGCGCTGGAGAACCTCGGCGACGAACGACTTCTCGTCTTCCGACCAGCGACCCGTTACCACGGTGTCGTAGTGTTGGGCGGGGTAGGTCGTCTCGAGTTCCTGCGGGACGACGCCGATGGGGCTGGTCATCGAGACGAGGTGACCGCGCCACTGGATGACGTCATGGAACTGACGGTGGCTCTGGGACTCGCTGTATGGCTTGGTGGCCGAACAGGGTACGAGTACGAGCGGATTCTGGAAGCGGTTGCGATACCGTGTCGTCACCCGGTCGGCAAAGCGCTGGATTTCGACCCGGCGAAGCGTGTCCTCGGTCGCCGCGTTGATCTGGGCGTCCCGCAGAATCGGCGTCCGTTCCTCGAGATAGCCCCACTGCGAGTCGAGTTCGCGCATGGCCGCAGTGAGCCACTGGTCGTGGCGGGCCTGCCCCTCGATGTAATCCCGAAGTCGACCGTCCCGGATCCGCCGGCGGACGATCGCTACTTCGGCTTCGAGGGCGTTTCGGTTGTGTTCGGCGCAGTCCTCGCGGGTGAACTCCTCGCGAGGCTGTTGGCAGGCTGCACACGAGCAGGGCAGTTCGTCGAGATCCTCGAGGAAGTACGCCTCGTCGGTCGTGAGATACCGGCCTTCAGTGCCCTTGACGACCGCGGCGGTCGCGTCGAAGAGGTCAACGCCGGCGTAGGCCAGCAGCGCGACGTTTCGCGGCGTCGCGACGCCGGAAAACAGCAGGGCGGTGTCAGCGGGAATCGCCTCGCGAACGTCGACGACGGCCTCGACCAGTGCCGCGCCGTGGCCCATTACCGACTGGACGTCAGAGAGGGCATAGGCGTCCGTGCCGTGATCGTCGACGTGCTCGCTCGAGACGACGGCGACGCTCGGGTAGTCGACGTCAGGATAGTCGACGGCGAATGATTCCTGCACTTCTGTGGCGGTCCCGCCGGGAAACGCCCGGTGGGGAAGGACGGTCAGTGTCGACTCGTCGCCGTCGGGGATCTCGCGGGACTGACTCCAGAGCGAGCCCCCGTCTTCGAGGACGTCGTCGACGAGTGCAGGCGTCGATCGTGGCGAGGACAAGCGGAGTTCGCCCACGCGCGCGGCCCCGTCGCGCTCGTGTACTTCGAAATAGTCGGTCATACTCGATATGACCGTGGCGGGCGAAAGAGGTTGTCGATCGCACGTGAGGACTCGAGGCGAAGGAGTTGGCCGGACGACGATCTCGGAGAACAGCAACACCGGCAGCCAAACGGGACGAAGGTTACTGGGTACTGTTATTTCGGGAATTGGACCACATCTTGTTTATTCGCCGCTAGCCAACGTCCCGTATGAACGTCCCAACTGTCGGTGCGGATGACGACCGACGTATCACCCGTCGAACGGTCTTGGGCGGCGTGGGTGCCGCCTCTCTCGCAACGCTTGCTGGGTGTTTCGGTGGGAGTGGGAACGGTGACGCGTCCGAGTCGGTCCCCGATCCGATCAGTATCGACGAGGGGAAAGAGTGTGATCAGTGCGGGATGATCATCGGGAACTATCTCGGCCCCGCCGGCCAGTCCCACTACGAGGATCCAACTGCCGTGCTCGAGGAGGACCGTCCGGCACAGTTCTGTAGCTCACTCTGTACGTACATGTTCACGTTCAATAACGAGTCTGAACCACAAGTGAGCTACCTGACGGACTATTCAGCCGTTGAGTACGAGGTCGACACAAGCACTGCTCAAACTACCATTTCCCGCCATCTCGAGGGCGACGCGTTCGGCGACGTGACGGGACTCACGATGGTCGCAAACAGTGATGTCAAGGGAGCGATGGGAGAGTCTATCGTTCCGTTCAGTGACGCTGACCAGGCTAACGAGTTCCAGTCCGAATACGGTGGCGACATCTACGAGCACAATGAAATCACACAGGAGCTCGTCAGTTCGATGATGTCCGGTGGAATGTAAGCGCGGCCGCTTGCTTCCGATCGCGTTCGATACTAAAACACTGTTCTGTTTTCGAGCCTTCCAGGAACGCTAATACGTCTCTGACGGCCGCCTAGCGGTTCAGGACCCACGTCGCGATCCCCAGCGACGTGGCCGTCCAGACGACGAGGCTCACGAGACTCGCGATCGGTGATGCGGCTGCCGGCCCGGTCCCTGACGCGACGATGATCGCACTCTCGAAGACGAGCCCTCGGTATGCGCTCAGCGGACTGAGCGCAAGCGCATACACGAGACTCCCGTCGCCGATCGATCCGGCCGAAAATCCGTAGACGAGCGCCAGATCGAACCCGACAAGCAAGACGACGAGCGCGACGACCGACAGCGCGATCGCACTCCGTGTCCCACTGACGACGGCCGAAATCGCGATTGCGATGGCGAGGACCGTCAGCGCAAAGAGGATCGTCAGGACGATGAACCGACCAAACAGGATCGGCGAGTCGACGCCGGAGTGTGACGCATAGAGGGTCCGCCCTTCCTCTTCAGCGACGAAGACGAGTAGCACGGTAACGACGAGCGGAGCCACGATCGCAATGAGCAGGCCGATCGCTCGCCCGACGTAGACGCCGGCAACGATCTCGCGACTCGAGACGGGATACGTCTTCAGGACGTCGAGTTCGCCACGCTCTGCGTCGCCGAGGATCGCGCGATAGCCAAACGCGATAGCGACGACCGGGACGAGCAACTCGAGTGGGGTGAGCAGGTCGACCAGCGTCGGGACGTATCCGCCCTGGACGCTCCCGCTGACTGAGCTAATCCCGAGTACGACGGCGGCAAAGGCGAGCGCGAGGATGAAAAACGTCCGCGTCCGCACGATCGTCCGGAGTTCCCGTCCGATGATCGTCCTGAGAATGTGTTTCGGGCCGGGTGCAGTCGACTGCGAGCGACCGAACTGTCCGGAGGTCCGGTCGCGGGTGGTGTCACTCGGCGTGTTCACGTCGCCGCTCATGCGTGATCACCCACGACCTGCACGGTATCGCGGTGGCCGCCAACGGCGTGCTCGTACACTTGTCGTAAGGAGCTGCCACCCACTCGAGCCTGAACGTCGGCGATCGATCCTTGTTCGGCGACGCGGCCGTCGGCGAGTATCAACAGGTCGTCGGCGACCTGCTCGACGAGCTCTAAGTCGTGGGAGCTCAACAGGACCGCGATGCCCTCGTCGGCGAGGTCGGCAGCGACATCGAAGACGTGCAGCCCCATGCTCGGATCGAGCCCGCTGCCCGGCTCGTCCAAGATGACGATCGGTGGGTCGCCGATCGTCGCCTGTGCGATGCCGAGCAACCGGGTCATCCCGCCGGAGAGGGCCTCGACCAGTCGATCGGCTGCGTTCTCGAGGCCGACCCGCTCGAGCTGTGCCATCGCGTCGGTCTCGTCGCCGCCGACGAGTGACGCGTAGAATTGCAGCGTTTCGAGTGCAGTAAAGCCGGGCCGAAACGCCGGATGCTGAGGGAGATAGCCGATCTCCCGTGCGGTGTCGGGGCCGTTGTAGGTGATCGTCCCTCCCGTCGGTTCGTGGAGGCCGGCGAGGTCGCGAATAAGCGTCGACTTGCCGGCACCGTTCGGGCCGATCAGGGCCGTTACCCGGCCGCGTTCGATGGTTATAGAGACGTCTCGGAGTACGGAGACCGTCCCGTAGTCGTGGTCGATACCGGTCGCCTCGAGAAGTGGTGTCGTGTCAGTCATTGCTCGTCGTCCGCGTCAGTTCGTAGCAGGTCCAGGCCTCGTCTTCCCACTCGGTCTGGGAGAGCAGGTCGGGGTTGTTCGGTTCGCAACTCGGTGCTCGGTCGACGATGCTTCCGGTTCGCATGCCAGGGACCGATCCCTCGAGTCCGGCGAGGGCTTTGAGTGCGGGTGCCCGGGCGAGCGTCGGTGTCCCGTCGGTGCGGTGGAGTTGGCTGTCGGTGGGATCAGTCGGTGAGTACGACATGTCGGACTGGTCGCCGTTCGCGATGCCGGCGGCTCCCTGCCAGTAGTTACCATCGCCGCCGTGGGTCCAGATGCGGAGCGGACCGGACATCGCGGTAGCGTGGACGTCGTTGCCGACGAAGTCGTTGTTGACGACGCGGTTCGTCGGTAACATGGCGCTTGCCTCCGCGCCAACGTCGTTGCCGGCGATGACGTTGTGTTCGTAGATCGACGACGTCGAGGCGATGCGGAGTCCGAGGTCGTTTCCTTCGGCGATGTTGTTCGCGACGTAGTTCGCGCTGCCGCCCGGACTGAGGGCGTCTGCCGCGTCACGGACCGTGTTTCCGACGACGGCATTGCGCTCCGGTCCGGTCATGATGACGATGCCCGTGTCTTCCTGTCCGCGGAGGTCGTTGTCCGCGATGAGGCTATCGCCGGTATACATCAGATGGGTACCGAGGAAATTACCCTCGATCGTGTTCGAGCGGACGATCGTCTCCGGCGAGCGATAGAGATAGATACCGTTTCGTCCGCCCGTGAACGTCGAGTCTTCGATGACGGTCGGCGACTGGAACAACAGGACGCCGGCGAGACCAGACATGGGGTCGTCCGGACCCGATACCGTCACGTTTCTGATGACGGCGTCGTCACTCTCATAGACGATGATGCCGCTTGCCGGTGTGTCGATACTGACGTTCTCGACCCGGAGGTCGGTGGCGTTGTATGCCGAGATTCCGGCGTCAGTTCCGGCGTAGTACTGCAGGAAGGAGGCATCCCATGCCCCTTCGTTGATGTCGACGGGGAGGTCGCCGCCCTCTCGTGTCACGTTTCCGACACCGGTGATGTCGACCCCGCGAACCGCAACTCGCTCGCTGGTGACGGTGACGACAGAGCCGTTTCCGTCACCGCGAAGCGTCACGTTCCCCTCGCCAGCGAGCGTGATCGGTTGATCGATTTCGATTTTCTCCTCGTACGTTCCCTCGGGAACGACGACTGTCGTGTTCGCCGGTGCCTGATCGATCGCGTTCTGAACGGAGTCTGTGTCTTCGCCGACGACGATCGAGGTCGGCCGATCGAGGTGTGCGGACGTGTTGTCGATCCGTGCGTCCGCCTGTTGCTGCCGGTCGGCCACGCGATCACGGGCGACTTCCGCATCGTCACGATCGAACGATTGTTCGAGGACCGACTCCCAGTCGTGGACGGTGCCGCCGTACTCGTCGGCAAACGCCTGTGCGTCCTCACGATCATCGAAGGGGACGACGGTGTCACCGGCTGGCGTTTGTGCCTCACTACCAATGACGAATGATGCCCTCTCGGCGTCGGTCCACCCGGGCGACGACTCGGTGACCGGGTAGCCGTTCTCGTTGAGTTCGACACCGGTCTCGCTGTAGTCGGAAACGTAGACCGTCAGCGGATAGCCAAACCGCTGTTCGTGTGCGGGCTGGCGCTGCTGGTCGACGAACGTCTCGACGCCGTAGTAGCCAACGACGTACTGGTACTGCGAATAGAAGACCTGTGCGCGCGGGAGGTCGACCTCGTCGGAGAGTGCGTACTCGGACTCGAGGGTGAGTCCGACGGTAACCGTATCGTCGAAGGCGACGGGATCCGGTGAGGTCGATCCCACGTCGACGACGAATAGCCCGACAGCACCGAGCGCAACGACGAGGAGAAGACCCAGAAAGACGGTGCTAAGAGAGCGGTCGATCACGGTCGCCCGTTCGCTTCCACGGAAAATATATGGTCTGGTTTATTCCTCGAACCGACTGTCAACGGTGCCGACAGTCGCTACGCCGACTCGAGATAGGTTGCCGTCGCGGACGTATGCCCACGATTGAACGAGAGGATCTTGATCCGGATTACGTCCGTCACCGCACAACTGTCCGGGACATCCTCGACAAAGACGACGAAGCCTTCGATCTTGCCGACCGCCCGGCGCTCGCCGGAGTGGTGATCTGTAAACTCACGGATCGCGACCGTCTCGACGTCGCCGATGTCGACCGGTGGCTCGCGTTGTTGAGCTTCCTGGTGACGTTTCCGGGACTGTCGCTCGCCCGCGGAGCCACCGCGGACGCGGGTGAACAGCCACGAGCCAATCAGGAGGGCGACGAACGCACCAACAGCAAGCGTTTCGGGGCCGGGACCGAGCATATCTCAATCGGTCGACGCCTCGCTATTCGGTTTTCCGATCCGGGATTGCGGTTCGCACTACGCCGCAGTGAGATCGACCAGCGCAACGTCGTTGGGGACGCGCTCGAGGACAGCCGCGGGCCACCCGTCGTGAGCGAGCGTGATGTCGACATCCGGATTCACCTCGACGAGTCGGGCAACGCCATCGGCCGCGGCCGCGAGAGCGGCGCGATCCGTCCGATCTGGAACTTCGGCAGTCAGTGGGTAGCTCTTCGAGAGTGCCCGCGGGAAGGGACCGAACGGCGGCTCGACCCGCCAGGAATCGTCGTACTCGTCGCTCCGCGGCGCGCTGCCTTCGGTCAACAGCAGGAAGTTGGGGACCGACAGCCGCTCGAGGCGCTCGTGGTGGCGCAGGACTTCCGGTCGGCGCGCGCTCTCGTGGGAGGTGTAGAAAAACGAGCCCTTCGAGACGGGGTCCGATTGCTCGAGTTGGGCGGCGTGATCGAGCAGGGTCCGATAGCCGTCGAGCATCGTCGGGTGTGCGCGAGCACGCTGTTCGACGAGCTCAAGGAGGTTGCCGGCGCGGATCGCCTGTTTGATCCGGCGGATCTCGGCGAAGGTGACGTGGAGGTTGTGGGCGGCCAGTTCCGACTCGCGTTCGGCGTCTGGGAGCGCGCGGAGCTCGTCGGGCGAGTGGTCGGTACAGACGGCACACGAACACGGGAGGTAGTCGATCTCCTCGAGCGCTCGGGTGCCCCGAACCGTCAGATACCGGTCGTCGCGGGCATAGAGCGCGTAGGCCGCCGAGTCGAACAGGTCACAGCCCATCGCGACCGCGAGCGCGAACATCATGGGGTGGCCGGCACCGAAGAGGTGGACCGGCGCGTCGGCCCCCAGTCCACGTTTGGAAGCGGCGACGACGTCGACGACGTCGTCGTAGCGGTAGTCGTTCATCAGTGGGACGACCGCGCCGACCGGGAAGACGTCGAGGTCGGTGTCCTCAGCGTGGCGGCCCGCTCGCTCGCGGAGGTCGGGATACGTCGAGCCCTGGACGGGCGCACTGACGAGCATCTCACCCGTGTCGACGTCTTCGGCGATCTCGAGTCGCTCCTGTGTGGTCTCGAGTTCCCGTTCTGCCTGCTCGCGGGGAACGTCAGGTGGGGTTGGGATGTCGACCGGCGTCGCGATGTCGGAGCCGATCTCGTGCTGGAATTCGAGAATTTCCTCGGTCGTCACGGTGATCTCGCCGTACTCGGAGAGTTGGAAGGAGCCCGAGTCGGTCATGATCGCGCCGGGGAAATCCAGCATGTCGTGGAGGCCGTCCGCGAGGGCGCGTTCGCGGAGGTCGTCATCGCCGTGGATAATGTAGGAGTTCGTAATGAGGATCTCGGCACCGAACTCGTCGGCGAGCCGGCGGGGGCTGATCGTGTCCAGATTCGGGTTGATTACCGGCAGCAGCGCCGGGGTTTCGACGGTGACGTCGGCACGGGGGACGGAGAGTTCGCCGATCCGCCCGCCGGCGTCGGTGTCCCGGAGTTCGAAGCACTCACGCATTGACTTGCCGTTAGACGGTTGGACGTAAGACGTGACGGTTTTCGACCCGCCGGACTCGAGCCGCCAGAGAGCCACGTCCCAGCCCAAGCCATCGACACGCAGGGAGACGAAGGCGCTTTAGGCACTGGCCCGCTTCCGTCTTCTAATGAGCAAACCCACGCCCGACGTCTACGAGCAGGGCAAGGGCATGGACGCCCACAATCAGGTCATGCGCGAGATCCGCTCGCGCAAGGAGGCCAGCTACGATCCCCACGAGCCCACCCGCGTCTGGCTCGACGAGGACAATACCCCCGACGGCGTCAAGACGAGTCTCACGATCATTCTCAACACCGGCGGCTGCCGGTGGGCCCGCGCCGGCGGCTGTACGATGTGTGGCTACGTCGCGGAAAGCGTCGACGGCGGCAGCGTCTCTCACGAGGCGCTGATGAACCAGATCGACGTCTGTCTCGAGCACGAAAAAGAAAACGGCGACGAGCCCGCCGAGCTTATCAAGATCTACACCTCTGGCTCCTTCCTCGACGAGCGCGAGGTCGGCGCGGAGAGCCGCCGGGCGATCGCCGACACCTTCGCCGACCGCGACCGCATGGTCGTCGAATCGCTGCCTGACTTCGTCGACCGCGAGAAGATCGCCGACTTCACCCAACACGGGCTCGATACCGACGTCGCGATCGGCCTCGAGACGGCCACCGACCGGGTGCGCCACGACTGCGTGAACAAGTACTTCGACTTCGCGGACTTCGAGGACGCCTGTGCGGAGGCCGCAGCCGCCGACGACGCGGCAGGAAGCGACACCGAGGCGGGGATCAAGGCCTACCTGCTGATGAAGCCGCCGTTCCTCACCGAATCCGAAGCTGTCGACGACATGATCTCGTCGATCGAGCGCTGTGCCGACGTCTCCGGCTGTCATACCGTCTCGATGAACCCGTGTAACGTCCAGCGCTACACCATGGTCGACGAGCTCTACTTCAACGACGGCTACCGACCGCCGTGGCTCTGGTCGGTCGCCCACGTACTCGAGGAAACGGCGGACGTCGACGCCATCGTCGTCTCGGACCCGGTCGGCCACGGCTCCGATCGAGGCCCGCACAACTGCGGGGAATGTGACGATCTCGTCCAGAAAGCGATCAAGGACTTCGACCTGCGACAGGACCCGTCGGTCTTCGAGCAGGTCTCCTGTGAGTGTGAACTGACTTGGGAGACGGTCATAGAGCGCGAGCGGAGTTTCAACCAGCCGCTGACTCGCTAACTCGCTACCGGCACACGGCAGTCGACGGGCCCACGTACTTCCTGCCCGGTCGATTACTGGGAGCCATGGAACGCCCGTCGCTGTGGAACTACGTCGACGAACTTGAGCCCACGCTGTTGATCCTCGTCGGATTCGTCCTGTTCGTCTTCCCTGAGCCCGCGACCTCCGCGTTCGGCGCGGGGCTCATCCTCCTCGGTGCGAGCTGGTGGTTCTACGAGTGGGGTCGGTAGCGTCGCTGCGAGCCGAATCGTCGACAGTCATCTCGAGCCGTCACAAAAGAGCCGCTACAGTGGTCAACTGTCTTGTTACGCCGACTCGAAGCCGCGGAGAACACCCTGGCCGTCGGTCGAGCCGACGTCGGGAAGGGTCACGCGTTCGGGGTGGGGCATCAACACGGCGACGGTGTCGCGGTCGCCGAGGATGCCGGCGATATCGTGTTTCGAGCCGTTCGGGTTCGCCTCGGGGCCCGTCTCGCCGTTTTCGTCACAGTAGCGAAAGAGCACGCGGTCTTCGTCCTCGAGTTCGGCCAGCCGATCGTCGTCGATCTCGTAGCGCCCCTCGCCGTGGGCGATCGGAACCTCGATGACCTCGCCTTCGTCGTAGGCAGCTGTCCAGGGTGTATCGTCGCGTTCGACACGCAGATAGACGTGCTCACACTGGAAGCGCGCGCTCTCGTTGGTCGTAAACGCGCCCTCGGTGAGGTCGGACTCGCAGCCGACCTGAGCACCGTTGCAGACGCCGAGGACGGGCACGCCGTCGGCCGCGGCCTCGCGGACCTCAGCCATGATCGGCGAGCGAGCCGCCATTGCCCCGCCGCGGAGGTAGTCGCCGTAGGAGAACCCGCCGGGAAGCACGATGCCCGTCGTGTCCTCTGGGAGGCCGTCCTCGTGCCAGACGATCTCGGCGTCGATGTCGAGGTGTTCGAGGGCGCGTTCGGCGTCGCGGTCGCAGTTCGAGCCGCCAAAGCGAATAATTGCGACGGTCATCTACCGTTCGGCGACCTCCACGTCGTAGTCGTGAATGGTCGGGTTCGCCAGCAGCCGTTCGGCCATCTCGTCGGCGCGCTCGCGCGCGTCGTCCGCGGAGTCAGCCTCGAGGTCGACCTCGAAGCGGTCGGCCGATCGCAGCGCCTCGAGTTCGAAGTCGAGCCGCTCTAAGGCTCGCTTCGTCGTCTCGGCCTCGGGGTCCAGCACGCCATGTTTGAGTCGAACCGTCACCGTCGCGGTGTAGGCGGTCATTACCTGATACCCCGTAACCGTGCTCAAAAACGCTTTCGCCTTGGCTCCGTAATGCACGTTCGTGGATACTGCTGCTCGAGCACCGGTGGAAGGCCTGTCGCTGTCTCGTGATCCAATCGGCGGTCGGCCACCGGATCGCGCCGATCGTCGATGCCTGCGCAACGGTGTTCGGCCTCGAGCTGACCGCCGAAAGGATGTCTCGGTGCCTCGATTCGGGTCGTAATCGATCAGCTGACGTGAGAATGCGGGCGTTTCTCACTCGTCTCGACGGAAAGCAGGACTTTTAGCCGTTCGTGGACTTGATCCGTCGTGATGACCCGAGATTCGCTCGAGCGGAGGTGGCAGCGTTGACGACCGACGTAACCGAAATCACGGTGATCGGAGACGACGACACCGGACTCATCGCCCGAGTCACGAGCCTCCTGTTCGAGCGCGGGGTCAATATCGAAGACCTCGATCAGGCGGTTCGCGACGGCGTCTTCCGGATGTATCTGGCCGTCGATACCTCGGAGATGGTCTGTACCGAAGGGACGCTTCGGTCGGACCTCCACGACCTCGGTGACGACCTCGGACTCGACGTCCAGGTCCGATTCCCCGCCGACCGCGAGCACCAGCAGATCGCCGTCCTCGTGACGAAAGAGAGCCACTGTCTCGAGGCGCTGTTCGAGGCCTGGGCCAACGACAACCTCGGTGCGGACATCGGCGTGGTCATCGGCAACCACGACGACCTCCAGCCGCTTGCTGAACACTACGACGTGCCGTTCCACGACATCGGCAACGAAAACGGCCAACAAAACGAGGACGAACTCCTCGCGCTCCTCGAGGAGTACAACGTCGACCTGATTGTCCTCGCACGGTACATGCGCATTCTCAGCCCCAATGTGGTCTTTCGCTACGAGGATCGCATCATCAACGTCCATCCCTCCCTGCTGCCGGCGTTCCCCGGCGCGGAGGCCTATCGACAGGCAATCGAGGAAGGCGTTCGAGTCGCCGGCGTCACTGCCCACTACGTCACGACCGACTTGGATCAGGGGCCGATCATCACCCAGCGTGCGTTCGACGTCCCCGACGATGCCGACGTCGACGAGATGAAACGCCGCGGCCAGCCGCTGGAGGCCGACGCCTTGCTCGAGGCCGTCCAGCTTCACTTAAACGGCGACGTGTCGGTCCACCGCGGCCGAACCTCGGTTCGAGAGAACGGCACCGAGTACCAGCTCGGTCTCCCCGACGAACTCGAGGAGTTTACGCCTGACCGGCCGATCGACGGGATCGGCAGCGCGGTTGCTGAAGACCACTGATTGCTGTACCACGTTTTGTTGTTCGGTTTGCTGCGATAGCGCAGTGACAGCAACCGGTCTCAGTCCGACGCCGGTGGTTCCCAGCGCTCGAGACACTCCGTGCTACAGAAGTGGCGGTGAACGGCGGTTCCGTCTTCGACGGTCGTCACGACGCGCCGTTCGGATGCCGGTTCCACCGACCACCCACACTGTCGACACTCGGGTGGCTCCTCGTCGAGCGAGTCGATCATTGGCTGACAGATGGCGTGACCCTCACTTGAACGACCCTATTTTGTCGGCCACCCGGTCGTGACAGTCCAGTCGCGACTCGAGGGGTGTGGGCAGCAGTCTTATCGCCGTCAGTGTCGAACTATGGGTTGGTATGTCACAACAAGAGGTTCAACAGGAACTATCCGTCGACCAGTACACGCTCGGCCTCGTCGGGCCGGATCAGGAGTGGGCAGGGACCGTCGCGGATGGCGGGACGATCGAGACGTATACGCCACCGGGTTGCTGGGGGCCGATGATCACCCCCGAGTTTCACGGGGGCCACGAAGTCACTCGTCCGGTGCGCGTTGAGGGGGCATCGGTCGGTGACGCCGTCGCGATTCACATCCGGGACATGACGGTCACGAGCATGGCCACGAGTACGGGGTCGATGGCCGAACGCGAAGATGCTTTTGGCGACGATCCGTTCGTCGACCACCGCTGTCCAGAGTGTGGCACCGAGTGGCCTGACTCGATCGTTGAAGGCACCGGAGAGGACGCGATCAAGTGCGCCGAATGTGGTGCGAACGCCTCTTCGTTCGGTTTCGAGTACGGCTATACCGTCGCCTTCGACGACGACCACACCGTCGGGATCACACTCGACGAGGACGGTGCCCACGAACTCGCCAACGACGCCGCCGAAGTGATGGACATCCCCGAGAACTCCCGTCAGCACCCAATCCTGCTGTACGAACCCGGCGAGATGCCTGGCACGCTGGGACGGCTGCGCCCCTTTATCGGAAACATCGGGACGACGCCACCCATTACGATGCCCGACTCGCACAACGCCGGCGACTTCGGCCAGTTCCTCATCGGAGCCGACCACGACTACGGCCTCGAGAGCGAAGAAGAACTCGAGGCACGCACCGACGGTCACATGGACATCCCGCAGGTCCGGCCGGGCGCGACGCTCATCTGTCCTGTCAAGGTCGACGGCGCGGGGATCTACGTCGGCGACCTCCACGCCAACCAGGGTGACGGCGAACTCTCCCTGCACACGACCGACGTCAGTGGCACCGTGCGGATGGATGTGGAGATCATCGACGGACTCGAGCTCGATGGGCCGATCCTCCTGCCTCCCGAGGAGGACCTGCCCTTTATCAGCAAACCCTACAGCGATGAAGAGCGCGAGACGGGCCGCCATCTCGGCGCAGAACACGGTGTCGACGTCGAGGAAGACATGGGACCGATTCAGGTGATCGGCTCCGGCGCGACGGTCAACGACGCCACACAGAACGCCTTCGATCGTGCGACAGACCTGCTGGACATGAGCGAAGGCGAGGTCCGCTCGCGGTGTACGTTCACCGGCGGCGTCCAGATCGGCCGGCTCCCCGGCGTCGTACAACTCGACATGCTCGCGCCGCTGGCCGTGCTCGAGGAACGCGGCATCGACCATCTGGTCCGCGAGCAGTACGGGCTGTAGTCGTCGCTTGTCCGGATTTATTCTCGCGAGCCACCCTGCACCGCAGGCACCACCGTCAGCGACGCGTCCTCGGGTACCCGCGTTACGAGGTCGATGCGCTCGCCATCGATCGAGACCCTGACACTCGGTCGGAGTTGGTCGCCGTCGTAGAGGTACTGCTCAGCGCGCGGATACGCGTCGGCGAACGCCGCGACGGCGTCGGCGGCCGTCCCGCCGGCCCACTCGAGTGTGACCGTCTTCGCACCGGTCGCGCTGCGCAGGGGACCGTATACAGTGACTGTGGTCTCCATGAGTGAGAGTGACCGTGGATGGACAAGAGCGTGTCCACGCCCTCATCGGCGACGCCCGACGAGTGGTGGCCACCTCTATTCGTCGCCCGATGCAGTGTCAGCGTCAGCGGCTGACGCCATGTCCGACCGACCGACCCACGTCGACGAGAACGCCGACATGGCGGCGAACGCGATCATCGCGAGGACGGACAGCACCACCATGGTGCCAGCGGCAGTGGCAATCCCGGTGGTGAGACTGAACGAGACGATACTCGCAGCGACTCCACTAGCGGGTATCATCTGTGCTCGGACGACTATTCTCGAGCCTGCCATATGTGGCTTGCTGTCCTTTGCCGTATGAGAAAACGAGACACGCCCGAATCGGCTCGCAGTCACGGTTGCCCGTGGCGGCGATCGGGATGCGGTCTAGAGGCGCTGGACCGCCCCGATCGCACTCGAGAGTGGCGGCGCGTCGAAGAACTCTTGACCGGTGTAGGCGTTCGCGCCTGCACAGTACATGTCGCGGGCGGTCTCGAGGACCTCCTCTGCGAGCGGGTCGGGATCCTCCTCGCAGAGCGACTTCCAGTCGGCGATGTCCTCCTGTTTGGCCTCGGCTTTCGCGGCGTCGACGGCTTCGACCCAGTCGGGCTGGGTGCGCTTGTGGTACTGGCGCAGCACCTCTTTCGAGAGTTGGGTGCCCTCGTAGCTAAAGCGGTTCTCGTCGAACGTGCCGACGACGTCGGCGACGCGGATCTCGCCCTGATAATAGAGGCACTCGATCTTGCCGTCCTCATGGACCAGGCCTGCCGATTCGGCCTGCTCGGTGATGATCCGGTTGACCTCGCGAGCGATTGCCTCGAGCTCGTCGATGTCGGCCACACCGGCGATGGCGTCGGCCTCCGCATGGTCGAGATAGCGGTCGCCCTCCTCGTATTTCGTGGAGAATTCGACGATCGGCTCATCGAGGTCGACGGCTTCGTCGGGCCAGCTTTCGAACTCGAGGTCGTGGTCTGCGGGATCGGTCCGACGGCGCAGACTCGAGCCGACGGGGACCCGGTTGCGGAAGACGATCTCGAGCGGAACGAGGTAGTTCTCGCCGGCTGCCTCGTGGTAGTGGTCGTAGTCATACTCACGGCCCTCGTGGGGCAGATCCGGCACCTGCGTGAGATCGATGGCCATCTCCCAGGGCGGATGGGACGCCTCCTCGAGCGGGACGACGTCGCCGTTCTCGACGACGCCACGGTAGTGGGTCGGGACGCCCTCGCTCTCGAGCAGTTCGAAGTTGAACGCGCCCATCGTACAGAGGGTCGCGCCCTTCTGTGGGATTTGGTCGGGCATCTTCCCCCAGTCGAACACCGAGTAGTCGTCGGTGAAGACGAACGAACCTCGACCGAGGTCGTCCTCGGTCGCGTCCTCCTCGATGCGGAACTCTTTGACGCTCGTCATTCGAGACACCCCAGCACGTGTCCGTCGCCGCAGTTCATATCCAAGTTGGGGTGGCCGGACGGTAAGAAGGTTTCAGTATCGTGTTGCCCACCGGCGCTGCTATCGTCGGAAACCGATGCGAGGACGCCCGCGAACAGGCGCACTACCGGATCCATCACCCTTTTCTCGCTGTGCAGGCATTGCTATGCCGATGGAGCGACCGGTGACCGAGGCCGATCTCGAGTTCGAACACGTTCCCGAAACTGACCAGTCATTCGAGAACGCACTGGCGAGGGCACGCGACGGCGACCGACTCACAGTTGACGACGCCATCGAATTGCTCACGACGGGAACCGACAGCGAGGGGATCGACCGTCGGCGCAAGGAACGCGTCCTCGAGGCAGCCGACCGCCGACGCGCTGAGGTCGTCGGCGAGGAGGTCACCTTCATCGCGAACCTGAACAACAACGTCACGACGGCCTGTAACGTGGGCTGTCTGTTCTGTAACTTCAAAGACGCCGCCCACACCTTCGAACGCGAGACCGAGATCGAAACAGCAGGCTTTACGAAAACGCCAGCGGAGTCACGTGAAATCGTCGCCGATGCCGTCGAGCGCGGCATCTACGAGGTCACGTCGGTATCGGGTCTCCACCCCGCGTTCGCGCTCGACGACGACCACCGGGAAATCCTCGAGGCCCATCCGAACCCGAAGGAAATCAACTACAAGCCACCCGAAGCATACGAGACCAGCCCTGGAACCTATACGAACCAGATCGCGGCGATGAGCGTCGACGACGTCCACGTTCACTCGATGACTCCCGAGGAGGCCTATCACGCCCGGCGGGGCACCGACTGGGATTACGAGGAGGTCTACAGCCGGCTGCAGGCGGCGGGACTCGATACGGTTCCCGGCACCGCCGCGGAAATCCTCGTCGAGGAAGTCCGCGAGGTGATCTGCCCCGGCAAGATCAGCACCGACGGCTGGCTCGAGGCTATGGAAGCCGCTGCCAGCGTCGGGTTCGACATGACGGCGACGATCATGTACGGCCACGTCGAGAACGAGGCCCACCGCGCGATGCACCTGCAACGCGTCCGCGAACTGCAGGATCGGACCGGCGCGATCACAGAATTCGTCCCGCTGTCCTTTATCCACCAGAACACACCGCTTTACGAACACGACGTGGTCGCAGGCGGCGCGAGCACCGACGAGGACGAACTGATTATCGCCGTCTCGAGGCTCTTTTTGGACAACATCGAGCACATTCAGTCTTCGTGGGTCAAGTATGGCGACGAGCACGGGCTGAAGCTGCTCAACTGCGGTGCCGACGACTACATGGGGACGATCCTCTCCGAGGAGATCACCAAACGCGCCGGCGGCGGCTACGGTGAGTTTCGGTCCTTTTCTGATTACGTCGAGATGATCACCTCGATCGGCCGGGTTCCCGTCGAGCGTTCGACCGACTACGAGACGCGACGGGTCATCGATCCGGACGAGCCGCCCTTTGGGCCACGTCTCGGGCCGAACGCGGATGGAACGCCGTTGCTAACTCGCGAGGAACGCGAAACGCGGGCGACCCGGTCTGCCAAGTGAGATCCGCGGAGGCGCTGTGACGAGTCGGTGACGGCCGCAACGATACGAAAGAGACCGACGGCAGGTTAGATGCCGCGGTAGCCGCTATCGACGGTTAACGGCTCCCCGTTTGTAAAGGAGGCAGCGTCGGAACAGAGCCAGACGACAGCCGCCGCGATCTCTTCCGGTTCGCCGAGTCGGTTCTGTGAGTGTCGGCCCGCGATCTCCTGGCGGAGTTGCTCGTCCGACGTGATGCCGCCCTCTTCCAACATATTCGTTTCAATGAATCCGGGACAGACGGCGTTGACGCGGATATCGTCGTCGGCATACTCCCACGCTGCCGTCTTTGTCAGGCCGAGGACCCCGTGTTTAGCTGCCACGTATGCCGACGCATTCTGGAAGCCGACGTGTCCGAGGACGGACGCCATGTTCACGATCACGCCGCCGTCTTGGCCGACCATGTGATCGACCTCGGCACTGAGCGATCGCCAGACGCCGTTGAGATTGATGTCGACGATGCGCTCCCAGTCGGCTTCGTCGAGGTCGCCGGTCGGTTCCTGTGCGCCGCCGACCCCAGCGTTGTTGACCGCATAGTCAAGACTGCCGAACTCGTCGACGGCGGTTTCGACCATCCGCTCGACATCACTCATTTCGGTCACGTCGGTGTGGACCGCGACCGCCTCACCGCCGCCGTCCGCGATCAAGTCGACGGTTTCCGCCGCGCCGTTGTCGTCTACGTCTGCCACGACCACGGACGCACCGTGGCGAGCGAACTCGAGCGCCGTTTGTCGTCCGATTCCGGACGCTGCTCCCGTTACAACGGCGGTTGTCCCGTCGAAATCGTACTGTACCATAGCAGTCATTTCATCTTCTTGAACGAAGTTAGCCCGACCGCTTGCGGAGATCGGTGCTGGAAGTCGGGTCCCGGCACGTCTCGTCACTGGGGAGCATGATCTCGAGGGGACGCTCCCGGTCAAGCGACCGAACGGCTGCTATGCTCACCGACGAATCGTCCGTTCGATGGACGATCGACCGCGCCGAATCGGCTATCGAACGCGGCACCACGCCGTCTAACTCGCTGCTCGTCGTCGACGACACGGTCGTTCGGATGGTCGAGAACACGAGATTGATCGACGTTCCACGCAGAACCCACCCGCCGTTTGGACGGCGGTCTACGGCCAGTGGTATCATCATCCGACAAAGCGATTAGAAATAGAATATGTTATATAATGTAATTTGAAAAGTATGTGGCGTTGTGATATAAATCCAACACTTGCGTCCCTGCGAAACCTGCTGGGGACCGTCGCGAAGTCATACGTGACGGTCGTCGTCGTTGCCCTCCTCGTCAGTGCCAGTCTGGCACCGATCGTCTGGGGGACGACGAGCAATCCCGACGGAACAGTTGCCGTAGTCGAAGTCGATTCGACACTCACCGAATCGTCCGCCGAGCGAATCACGGACGACCTCCAAGAGGCACGACAGAACGACTCGATCAGTGCGGTCGTGCTGGATGTCGACAGCCCCGGTGGTGGTGTCAGTGTGAGCGAGGGGTTATACCTCGCTGTCGAACGCACCGCTGAAGAGATGCCCGTCGTTACGAGCGTCGACTCGACGGCCGCCTCGGGCGGGTATTACATGATTGCGCCGAGTGACGAAATCTACGTCAAGCCGGGCTCGATCGTCGGTAGCATCGGCGTTCGGGCGACGTACTTCGACGTGCCGCCGACGGACGAGCAAATCACGACTGGGCCCGACAAGAACACCGGCGGCACCGAAGCCGAGTACAAGGCACAGGTTGAGATGATGCGTCAGGCGTTTGTCGGCACCGTCATCGAGCACCGTGGCGACGAGTTGACTCTTTCAGAGACGGAACTGGCGTACGCGAAGGTCTACACCGGCACCAAAAGCGTCGAGAACGGACTCGCAGATGATATCGGTGATACCGAAGTCGCAATCGGGACGGCTGCGGACATGGCCGGCCTCAAAGACTACGATACCGTCGAAATGGAGAGCGAACCGCGCTCCGGCATTTCGTTGATCCTCGGCAGTGAGAACGGTGACCGCCCGGAGGCGTCCGCCGTTCATCCGCAGACCTTCGGCCGGTACGGTGCCGTCAATACACCGACGTTCCTCGCGCTATGGGGATCGGTCGACAACGAACGGGTCATCGCCGCGACCGAACTCGAGCGCCCCGTGGCCAACGAGACTGGGGGTGATCGCCCATGAACGTCCGCTCTCGGCTCGTCGTCTTCGTTACCGTCGTGTTCGTCACCGTCGCCAGCGTGGGTGCGGCCGGACTCGTTACCAACCATGGGATGACAGCACAACCGACGGTCGATCAACAACAGTTCCAGCCGAGCGCGATCGACGCGCCGACAGTCGACCGCAACGGGACGATCTCCTACGATGACAACGGCGAGTCAAAGACCATCGTGATCGACGTCGCCCACTCGAACGACGTCTCCGAGGAAACCCTCGAGCCAGTCGTCTCCGCGCTAACCGCGGGTGGTCACACCGTGCAGTATCACGAAGCGTCGGACGAGTTCGACAGTGATCCTGCCGCAGACTTGAACAAAACGCTCCGTGGTGCCGACGCGCTGATCGTCGTCGAACCCGAAACGCGCTACACCGCCGAAGAAGCAGCTGGCGTGAGCGCGTTCGCCGATGCCGGCGGCCGCGTCCTGTTCGCTGCCGGTCCTGACTCGAGTGGCCTCGGTGGACTGCTCGGACTGCTCGGCGGCACCCAGCCGACCGGCGACGAGTTCGCTGCCGTCACCTCGCCTGTGGGCATCGCCTACGACACTGGCTACCTCTACAACATGGAGGAGTATGCGAACAACTTCCAGACGATCTACGCAACCCCGTCGACCGACTCCGAGCTGACCGACGGCGTTAACCGCGTCGTCTTCGACGGCCCAACGCCGGTCGTCGCAGACGGGCAGACCCTCCTCACGACGCTCGAGGGAACGGAACACTCCGAAACCCGAGAGACGGGAGCGTACAGCGTCTTTGCACGGAGCGGGAACGCGATCGCAGTCGGCGATCCCGGCTTCATGTCCAGTACGAACTACAACCGTGCTGACAACGACGTCCTGATCAGCAACATCCTCGAGTTCCTCGTGAGCGGTGAGAAAGTGTCCGGCGCTCCCGAGGAGGCGAATGCTGAGCGTGACACTGGCATGAAGGTGGAATCCAGTGACACTGGCATGAAGGCGGGATCCAGTCCACCGCAAATGCCGAGCACGTAGCCGAGACCACTCCGTTGCCGCTTTTTTGACGACTCGAGTGAGCGAAGCGGTCTCGATCGCTGCCGGTCCGTGCGATCGTACGCGCATGAGAGTCGGTGGTTCCGACAGCAGAAACGGCGCGGTCGATAGTACAGCAAGCCGTATCAGTGGCGGCAGCCGACGAACTGGCATGGCAAGCGACGAGTCGTACGTGCGGCGGACGATCGGCCTCGCGGAATCGGCAGTCGAAAGCGGCAACACACCCTTCGGATCCCTGCTCGTCGTCGAGGACGAGATCGTCAGAACGGCCGAGAACACGACGCTGACCGACGACGACATCGCCGCCCACCCGGAGTTCAAACTAGCCAGCTGGGCCGCGACGGAACTCGAGCCACGCGAGCGTGCGGCGTGTACGATGTATACCAGCACGGAGCCGTGCCCGATGTGTGCGAGCGCGATCGTCTACGCGGGGCTCGACCGGGTCGTTTACAGCGTGTCCGTCGACTCGCTTGCGGACGTGCGATCCGACGACGTGATCGAGATTCCCTGCGCAGAAGTCGTCGACCGAAGTGACAGTGAGACGACCGTCGAGGGGCCGGTGCTCGAGGACGAGGGACTCGCAGTCCACGAGGCCTATTTTTAATCCGAACGCGCTGTCGTCTCGTCGCGAAGCACCGCACGATAGCGCTCGCCTGCCGGGTCGTCGGCTGTGAGCGCGTCCCGAATCGGTGGCGATAGCCACACCCGATCGTCGCCATCTGCACCCTCGGCGGCGGTACCATCGCACCCGTCCGGCCGCAGGTCAGCTGGCAGAAACCGCTCGTAGACGGGCAATCGCTCGCCGAGCGGGACGTCTGCGTGCGCGGCGATCTCCTCGAGTTCGCGCAGCGCGGGCCATGCGTACTCTGGATTGATGTGATCGTCGGTGACCGGCGAGACACCACCTAAATCGTCGACGCCACAGTCGATCAGGTCTTTCGCGGGGGCGAGGTTCGGCGGCACCTGCACCGAGATTTCGTCGGGCAAGGCTGCGCGGGCCATCGCCGTCACGCGACGCATCGTCTCGAGGTCGGGCGAACCGTCAGCCCAGCGCTCGTTGTCCACGACCGGCTGGACGATCACCTCCTGAATGTGATCGTAGCGCTCGTGCAACTTGCAGATTGCGAGCAGGCTCTCGGCGCGGTCGCGCCAGGTCTCGCCGATCCCCACCAGAATCCCGGTCGTAAACGCGACATCGAGTTCGCCCGCGTTCCGGATGGTCCGTAGTCGCTGTCCTGGTTCCTTCTGGCGCGGGCCGGCATGCGCATCGACATCGGCAGTCGTCTCGAGCATCACGCCCATGCTGGCGTTGACGTCCGCGACAGTTTCCATCTGTGTGCGCGTCTGATCGCCCGGATTGGCATGGGGGAGCAGCCCCTCTTGGAGGGCGACTTCACAGGCCGCACGGAGGTAGTCGTGGATCGAGTCGTAGCCCCACGCGTCGAGTTGGGCGTGAATCTCGGTGTAGCGGTCGTCGGGATCGTCGCCAAATGTAAACAGCGCCTCGGTACAGCCCGCGTCCGCGCCACGCCGACAGATCTCGCGGACGTCCTCGAGCGAAAGCAGGGAAGCCTGTCCCGGCGGGTCGAAGTACGTACAGTAGGTGCAGGTGTAGCGACAGGCCGTCGTCAGCGGCACGAAGACGTTCCGTGCGAAGGTCAGTTCCGACGGCGCGTCGACGTCGGTCGGACTGACCGCACGCAGATCCTCGACGGCCTGCTCGTCGATCGTGAGTTCGACGCCGTACTCGCTTGCCCCGGGGATCATTACCTCCCTGTGTCGTCGCTCGGCGTATAAGGGCTTGGCTTCGCGGTGTATGGGCCGCTGGCTATCGCGTTTCCGTCATCGATTGCTCGTCGCGTCTGACGCCGACTCGACCGTCACGATCGTCGAGTTCGAACCCCACCTTCCGAAGATAGGCGAGTGCACGATCGGTTTCACGCCCGTGGACGAGCACTTCGACGAGATCCTCGGGTTCGTCGATATCCGTTCCCAGCCGGAACGAGTCGATCGTCTCGATGGTGGCTCCGACCTCACGAGCGATCGCACAGTGGTCGAGATACGAAGCCCCATGATAGTCGACGGTAAACGCGGGGTCGCGAACGACGAGTGCGTTCGTCCCGCCTGCGCGTCCTGGTGCGATCGCGACATCGGCCGTGCCGGTCAGGAGTCGCTCGAGTGCATCGGGGGTCGCCAGCGCAAGGTCGGCCATGACGACGGCGACGGCGTCTGCAGTCGTCGCATCGCCGTCCGGCAATCGCGCGTTGACCGCGTCCGTCAGCGGTCGCTCGTCGACCGAGACCGACACTGCTGTGGCGACGTCGTCCGGGAGCTCGAGGCCGGGCGCGGCGAGCTCAAGCGGGGCAGTCGCGAGGATCGTCGGCTCGTGGCCCGTCTCGACGATCGCCCGCAGGACGTCCGCGAGCATGGCGCGAGCGAAGGCCACCCGCTCGGCCGGGGACAGCACGGACTCGAGGCGAGTCTTCGGCGTCTCGGCGGCGAACGGGACCAGAACGCGCATCTGAATGTGGGTGCCGTACTCCGGGCGCGCTCAAAAGCACGTCGGAGTTCGCTATGGATTCTGAGCGGCTCGAGCCTCGTGCCCCCCGACACGAGTGCGGCCGCTCGGGCCGTCGACCGCAAAACGGAATGGTGGTCTAGAACAGCGGTTCGAGTTCGTCCTCGTCGTCCTCGACGAGTTCCTCTAAGTTCTCCTCGCTCTCTTGCTGGATGTCCTCGATGTTGTCCTGGGCCTCGATCGCGACCTGCTGGAGGCGCTTGATCCGCGGGACGTTCGTCACGCCCGAAAGCAGGATCGCCGCGGAAACTTCGGGTTCCTCTCGTGGGAAGTCGCCACCGCGAACTTCCATGCTGCCGGTTTCCTCCTCGAGCCATTTGCGCCCGCGTTCGATGCCTTTCCGGTTGAGATACTCCGACGGACCGGAAAGCACGAGCAGGGCGCGCTCGGTGCCTTCGATCTCACAGGGAAGTGTGAGTCGGCCGAGCGCGGCCTTGCGGACGAGGCTCGTGATGCGGTTCGTGGTGTTGGCGGCGTCCAATCCGTCGTCGCCGCCATCGTCGCCGGTAAACCGCGAGAGGAGCCCACCACTGGTGTTGAGTTCGACCTCCTCGCTTGCGTAGCCGACGGTCGACACCCCGCCGCCCGAGAGCGTGTTGATGATCTCGGAGGAGTCGACGACGCTCTCGGCGACGTCTTCGCCATCGCCGACTTCGCCGGCACCGAAGAGGATGCCAAAGCGACGGACGATTTCCTCGTTGATCTGGTCGTAGCCGCCCTCCATGGATTCGCCGGTCTGTCGCCAGGAGTCGTTGTCGAAGACGAGCAGGTTGTCGACCTCGCGGACGAACGTCTGGAACGAACGGGCCGCGTTGAGCGTGTAGATGCCACCCTCATCCGTGCCCGGCAGGACGCCGAGCCCGTAGACAGGGATGGTGTAGATTCGTTTGAGGTGTTTGGCGAGGACAGGTGCGCCACCCGAACCGGTGCCGCCACCCATGCCGGCGACGATCAGGAACGCGTCGACCTCGTGGGTCGGGATCTGGTCGATGGCGTTTTGAACCTCGTCGATGTCCTCCTCGGCGACTTCCGCGCCGAGTTCGTTGTCAGCACCCACGCCATGGCCCTTTACACGGGCCTGGCCGATGAGTACGCGATTCTCCTGTGGAATATTGTCGAGACCGATGAGGTCCGCCTTCGCGGAGTTGACGGCAATCGCCGCGCGGACGATTCCGCTGTTCGTCCGATCGTCGTACTCGAGGAATCGATCGACGATCTTGCCACCGGCCTGTCCGAATCCGATCATCGCCAGCTTCATTGTTTGTCAGGGGGCTCCGTTGGATTGGTACCAGTGCAATGGAGGATATAAACCTTGCGCTAAGCTGACTTTCTCGAATACATCACTATCACGCTAAATAGAACGAACGGACCGGATCTACCCGCGAAATGCGGTTCTACCTACCACTGGTTATGTATATCAGTTGATGGGTGTTTATTACTGCTGCCGGCGTCGCAATCAGGCCGTGCCGGCCGGTTTCGCCCCTCGTGGTGCCCGCTCGAGGCCGAGATACGAACCCAGCGTCGTCAGCGCCGACGGATCGCGGCCGAAGGCGGTCACGTCGTTGTCGGAAACCGTGTTGTCGAACGCGAGCGAGCGGGCCTGATCTGGGCCGAAGGGCACGAACGGCAGTGGACCGGCCGCCGAGAGCCCGACTCTGGCGAGCCCCATCGGGATCGGGACGATCGTGACGTCTTTTCCCTCGGCTTCGTAGGCCAATTCCGTCACATCTGCGAGCGTGAGGACCTGTGGGCCGCCGATCTCGTAGGTCTCGCCGACGTGGGTATCGGCGTCGAGCGCGTCGGCCAGTATCGGCACGAGGTCGCCGACCCAGATGGGTTGGAACCGGGTTTTCCCGCCGCCGGGCAACCCCGTCACGTACGGCGTCGTCAGGGTCTTGGTGAAGTCGACGAACTCGCCGCCGTCACCGAAGACGACAGACGGGCGGACGATCGTCCACGCGAGACTCGAGTCTCGGACGACCTGCTCTGCTTGTCCCTTGGTTCGGATGTAGGCGGTGTCGCCGTTCGGATCGGCACCGAGTGCACTCATCTGGAGGAATCGGTCGATATCGCCGTCTTCGGCAGCGCGAACGAGGTTCTCGGTGCCGCCGAGGTTGACTTCCTCGTGGCTCGTCCCGCTGGGAGGCTCGAACAGCGGCGACAGCGAGACGAGATTGACGACGGCATCGTAGTCTGCGACGGTCGGGGCGATCGAGTCGTAGGCGCTGACGTCGCCGATCGCCGTCTCGACGCTGTCTGGCAGGCCGCTACTGTCGGGCGATCGCGACAGTGCCGTTACCTCGTGGCCGCGCTCGGCCAGTTCCGCACACAGGTTCGTGCCGATAAAGCCGGTGCCGCCGGCGACGAGGATCTCCATACGCAAGAGATGATCCTGCACAGATAAATAGATGGACGGCTACCTATGCAGCCAGCGGCGATTTGGACCAGTCGCTGCGCCACGACCGCCGGCCGGGATGGGCAGTCTTATTTTTGGGTTGATCAAACAGGGCTGACATGTCGCCGGAAGCGCGGGAGACGACGGAGCGATACTTCAGGCAGGCAGTCGAGCGCCACTGGGACCCGTACGCGATCGACCTGACGGCTGACCGGGAAACACTCACCGACCTCAGCCGGAGCGCGTTTACGCAGTTGCGCGCGACGCTCGCTATGTTCGGCGCTGGCGAGGAACACGTCACCGAGGATCTGGTGCCGGTTGCCGCGGTCGTCGACGACGACAGCGATCAGCGATTCGTCGCGAGCCACCTCTATGACGAGGCCAAACACGCTGCCTTCTTCGAGCGATACTGGAACGACGCTGTCAGGCCCGCAGCGGAGGCTCGAGGCCTCGAGCCGACCGCACCGACGGCCGACCGCTGGTTCACCGACTCCTACGAGGACGTCTTCGACCGAACCGAAACGGCGATGAACCGCCTGCTCGAGGCTGACACGCCTGCAAACCGGGCTCGAGCGTACTGTCACTACCACCTGACGGTCGAGGGTGTCTTCGGCCAGACCGGCTTTCACGCCGTCGAGTCGACGTTCGGCCCGGAGACAGAGGGTCCGTCGCTTCCCGGGCTGGTCGAGGGGTTTGGCGGCATCCGACGAGACGAGGGCCGCCACGTTGGCTACGGGATGGACCGACTTGCGGCCCTCCTCGAGAACGGCGCGGTCGAACGCTCGCTCGTCGAGGAGACGGTCATGGGCCTTGCAGAGCTGGTCGACGCCGTCGTCGAACGGATGGGGTGGCATCGCCTGCCTGGCCCCGACAGCGACGACCTCGTCGCGTTCGTCGCCCAGCAGCGTCGCAACCGCCTCCAGCAACTGCCTGGCGGAGCCGCCGTCGACCCGGCGGCCGAGGACTGACCATGCGAGCCGTCGAAGTCCCGGAATACGGCGACAGCGACGTGCTGACGGTCACCGACCGGGACGCGCCCACGCCGAGCGACGACGAGGTCGCAATTGACGTCGCAGCCGCCGGCGTCAACTTCGCCGATATCGAGCAACGCCGTGGGGCCTACCCGGACAGTCCATCGCCGCCGTTCGTCCCAGGGCTGGCCGTCGCCGGTACCGTCACGGCCGCGCCAGCGACGAGCGACCTCGCGGTCGGCGACCGGGTCGCCGCGCTGTCGTCTACCGGCGGGTATGCGACGGTCGCGACGGCACCCGTCGACCGTACGTTCCGGATGCCAAACTCGATCCCGTGGGCCGACGCGACGGCCCTGCCGGTCCAAGGGCTGACCGCCCACAACGTCCTCCACGAGTGGGGCGAGCTGTCGGCCGGCGATCGGGTGCTGATCCACGCCGGGGCCGGCGGTGTCGGCTCGCTCGCCGTCCAGTTGGCCGCTGCGGCCGGGGCGACCGTCTTCGCAACTGCAAGCACCGCGGCGAAACGCGACCTGGCTCGAGAGCTTGGGGCCGACCACACCATCGATTACACGGACACCGACGTTGCGGACGCCATCCACGAACGGACGGGCGGCTATGGTGTCGACCTCGTCATTGATGGGGTCGGCGGCGACGCCTTCGCTGCCAGCGTGGACGCGCTCGCGCCGGTCGGCCGCATCGTCTCGTTCGGGATGGCAAGCGGGTCGGTGCCGACCGTCGCGACCCCGCGGCTGTTCTTCGCGAATCAATCCGTTCGTGGCTATCACCTCGAGCACGCGCTCGAACACGTTCCCGAGCGCGTCCTCGGCGCGGTGCCGTCGCTGGTTGACCAGGTTGCCACCGGGCAGGTCGACGTCGTCGTCGACCGGACACTTGCGCTGGCGGACGCCGAGCAGGCTCACGACGCGCTTGCCGACCGCGAGACCGTCGGCACGGTCGTCCTCGAGCCATAAGGGCTGACGAGAACCGGGACGGTTTTGATGACGGTCGCTGAACGACAGCACATGACAGCTACGGAGGGTGTACCCGATCGTGTTGAAGGGATCGTTGCCGACCGACTGCGCGTCGACTCGGACGCGTTCGACGACGGAACGCCGTTCGACGGGGAGACGCTTGATGCCGATTCGCTCGATCTGGTCGAAATCGCGGAAGCCATCGAGGCGGCGGTCGGCGTCCACATTCCTGATGCAGATCTCGAGGACCTCGAGACGGTCGGCGACCTGACGGCGTACGTCGACGAACGCGCCTGAGATGAGCCGCGAGGTGGTCGTGACCGGTCTCGGACTAGTGACACCACTCGGCGAGAGCGTCGAGCGTACGTGGACGGGGCTGCTCGAGGGCACGAGCGGCGCAGGTCCGATAACGCACTTTGACCCCGACGAGACCAGCCTGCGGGCCTCGATCGCCTGTGAAGTGGGGACGGAACCGGCAGCCGTCGCGCCCGACGACCGTGTCGACGACCGGACGATGGGCCGGTACGCCCAGTTCGCCGTCGCCGCAACCGCCGAGGCACTCGAAGACGCCGGCTTCGATGCCGCAAGCCCCGACTGGAACGCCGAGCGAGTCGGGACCAGCATCGGCTCCGGACTGGCCGGCCTGTCCGAAATCGAAGCCGCGGCAGGCGCGCGTCCCTCGCCGTCGTTTCTCGTGAGCGCGTTGACGAACCTCGCAGCCGGCCACGTCAGCATGACGATCGATGCGAAGGGCCCGAACCGCGCGCCGGGCACAGCGTGTTCGGCGGGTACCCACGCCATCGCAGCCGCGGCCGACGACATCCGGCGCGGAAGGGCCGACGTCGTCGTCGCCGGCGGGACCGACGCTGCCATCTCGCCGCTGGGCGTCGGCAGCTTCGACGCGATGCGGGCGCTCAGCACCACTGCCGACCCCACCGCGGCGAGTCGTCCCTTCGATAGCGATCGGGACGGGCTCGTGCTCTCGGAGGGGTGTGGCATCGTCGTCCTCGAGTCACGCGAGCACGCTCGCGAGCGCAACGCGACCCCGTACGCCGCGATCACCGGGGCCGGTCGGACCGCCGACGCACATCACCCTACGCGGCCGGCCGAATCGGGCGACGGGCTTCGGCGCTGTCTCGAGCAGGCACTGTCCGATGCCGACAGAGAGTCGGCCGCCGTCGATCACGTCAACGCCCACGCGACGAGTACGCCGGTCGGCGACGCCCGTGAAGCCGACGCGCTCGCGGCGGCGTTCGACGAGACCGGCGTCCCGCCGACGACGAGTATCAAGGGCCATCTCGGGCACGCGCTCGGCGCTGCCGGTGCGATCGAGGCCGCCGTCGTCGCGCGGACCATCGCAGAGGGCACGATCCCGCCGACGCTGAACTACGAGACGCCCGATCCGGCCTGTGACCTGCCGGTCGTCACCGAGCCACGCGAGACGGCCGTCGACGTCGCCGTGAGTACGTCGGCCGGTTTCGGTGGGACGAACGGCGCGCTCGTGTTCGAGCGCCCGTAACGATGGCTGACGACGCAGCTGTCCCCGGCTCTGATCCCATCGTCACGCATGGCGTCGATATCGTCGCCATCGCGCGTATCGCGGACTTGCTCGCGGAGTTCGGTGACTCGTTTCGCGACCGCGTGTTCACGCCGGCCGAACAGGCCTACTGCGAGACGCAGGCTGACCCACCACAGCATTACGCCGCTCGCTGGGCAGCCAAGGAGGCATTTCTAAAGACGCTCGCTGGCGCGTCCCCCAGCGTGCCGACCGCCGCCATCGAAATCGACCGTCAGGATGATGGTCCGCATCTCTCGCTGGCTCCCGTCGCAGCCGACGCCCTCGCTGCGACGCTCGAGGAACGCGGTAGCTCGCTCGCAACGGCCGACATCGACGTCAGCCTGAGCCACGATCAGATAGCAGGGTATGCCGTCGGCTCGGTCACCGTCGTGGGGACGACGACCCGACACCACTAAGCGGGTCGTCTGACTCACAGCACTGATATGACGACTGACGAGTCCACCACGACCCTCGATGGGACGGCGTTTCTCTTCCCCGGCCAGGGGAGCCAGACCGTCGGGATGGGTCGGGCGTTCTACGACGACTGGCCCGAGACGCGCGCGGTGTTCGATCGGCTTGACGACGCCCTCGAGCTCAATCTCTCGGGGTTGTGCTTCGACGGGACCGCCGAGGCAATCCAGCAGCCGAGCAACACCCAGCCGCTACTGCTGGCGACGGGAATCGCAGTCTACGAGGGCGTGACGGCTCGCTTCGATGTCGAGCCGGCAGCCGTCGCCGGCCACAGTCTTGGTCACTTCACCGCGCTGGCGGCCGCCGGCGCGATCGAGCCCGAAACCACGGCCGAACTCACCCACAAGCGGGGACAGTGCATGGAACGGGCAGCAGCCGCCGACGGCCCGGGGACGATGGTCGCGGTCTTGCTGGCCGACCCGGACGTGGTGACCGAAGCGTGTGCCGGCCGCGAGGACGTCGGCGTTGCCCTGTACAACGCGCCGAAACAGACCGTCATCAGCGGCACGACCGAGGGCGTGGCGGCGGTCCGGGAACGGCTCGAGGAGCGGACGACCGCCCGGTTTCGTGAACTCGAGGTCGGCGCGGCGTTTCATTCGCCAGTGATGGAAGCGGCCGTCGACTGTGTCGAAACGGCGATGGCCGATGTGACGCTTCGAGAGGCCGAAATTCCCGCTGTCTCCGACGTGACCGGCGACCTCTATACCGATCCGGCCGTCGCACGGCGGGATCTGACCGCACAAATCACGTCGCCGGTCGACTGGGTGGCTGTCATCGAAACGCTTCGCGCGCAGGGGATCGACCGGTTCGTCGCGTTCCCGCCGGCCGACGTGTTGGCGGGGCTTGTCGAGCGCATCGCGCCTGAGGCCGAGTGCTGGACGCTCGAGACGCCAGCGGATGCCCGGGAGGTGTTCGCGTGATCGACTTCGACGGCGAAGTCGCGGTCGTCACCGGCGGAACGCGTGGCATCGGTCGTGCGGTGGCGACGCGACTGGCCGAGCGGGGAGCGACCGTCGTCGCAACCTATCACGAGGACGACGCGGCCGCAGACGAGACGGCGGCCACGCTGGCGTCGTTCCCTACTGAGACGACCGTCGAGCGGTTCGATGTCGCCGACTACGAGACGGTGGCGGCGACGTTCGAGACCGTCGCCGACCGGTATGGCCCTCCGACAGTGCTGGTGAACAACGCCGGAACGGTGGCCGACGGCTTGCTGGTTCGGATGTCTCCCGAGCAGTGGCAACGGGTTATCGACGTTAACCTCACGGGCACGTTCTACTGCACGCGGGAAGCGGCCAGACGAATGCTACGACGTGACGACCGAGGTGGCCGAATCGTCAACGTCGCAAGCGTCGCCGCTCAGCACGGTGGGGCCGGGCAGGCCAACTACGCCGCGAGCAAGGCCGGCGTCCTCGGCCTCACGCGTGCGGCGGCCCGCGAGCTTGGGGGCAAGGGCATCCGCGTCAACGCCGTCGCACCCGGCTACACCGACACCGACCTGCTCGCGGATTCACGCGGCTACGAGTCGGCCGTCGAGACGAACACCGCGAGCGGCCGCACCGCGACGCCCGAAGAAGTCGCCGACGTGATCACCTTCCTTGCCAGCGACGCCGCCTCGTACATCAACGGCGAGGTCGTACGCGTCGACGACGGCCTCGCGCTGTGAGACGGTCTGCTGTGCCGACTTCCCGGTGCAATCGCAGGCGATGGCGGTCCCACGGCACTGACTGATAGGAGTCCGTCTGAGGCGATCGGCTCGAGACAACGACGGATTGTAATAGGTGTCACGACGAGACACGAGCATGCTCGTCACGCTCGAGGGATTAGACGGTAGCGGCAAGACGACGGTCTGGGAGGCCTTACACGAGCGCTATCCTGACGCCGTATTCACGCGCGAGCCGACGAACTCCTGGTACGGCGACGCCGTCTACCGATCGATCGAAGACGACGACGCTGATCCGCTGGCGGAACTGTTTCTCTACACCGCCGACCACGCCGATCATCTCTCGCGGGTGATCGAGCCCGCCCTCGAGCGTGGCGATCTCGTGATCTCGGATCGCTACTCCGATTCGCGCTTTGCCTACCAAGGCGCGACCCTCGAGGCAGCCGACGGCCACGGCCTCGCGGACCCCCTCGAGTACGTCGTCGACGTTCATCGCCCCTTCTCGATCGAGCCGGATCTGACGATCTACCTCGATCTCGACCCCGAAACCGCTGCGGCCCGTGCGGGGACGACGAACAAATTCGAACGCGCCGAGTATCTCGCGTCGGTTCGGGACAACTACGAACGACTCCTCGAGCGCGACCCCGACCGGTTCGTCCGCGTCGACGCGACCCAATCGCCCGAGGAAGTCCTCGAAGCGACGACCGACGTGCTGGCCGAGGCTGTCGGCGAGTCACGCTGAGCACAGCGCACACCGTCGCCGTCGTTTGCGATCGGGGCTCGGGCAAAAGTTTTAGTCATGATATAGCGTATCACACTGGCGATGGTCCATGCGTTCATCATGGTGAAGACCGCTGCCGGGAAATCCGAGGACCTGCTCGCGAAGATCGGCGACCTCGAGTCGGTCACCGACGCCCACATCGTTGCAGGCAACTACGACATCATCGCAGAGATCGATGCTCCCGAGGTCTACGACGTGCTTCAGGCAGCGTCGTCGCAAATGCAGCAACTCAACGGCGTCACCGAGACGAAGACCTACATCGGGATGGGGTGACGGTTCGACCGCCGTCGTGGCGGCATCGTCGTGTCGGCGTCGACGAGTGCTTTCCTTCTTACAATTACAGTTATCGTTTGACCACCGACCGTGCTAGTCGGGGGCAAACTTATTCACAGGGGCGAGCGTACGCCTGTCTATGCAGTTCGTCATTATCGGGGCCGGACGGGTCGGGCTGCGGACGGCACGCGTCCTGCGAGACGAAGGCCACGAAATAACGCTGGTCGAACGCGACGAACAACGGATCAAACGCGCCCAGAATCAGGACTTTCCCGTCATCGAGGGCGACGGCTCCCGCGAACCCGTTCTCGAGGAAGCCGGCGTGATGGACGCCGACGCCGTCGGCGCACTGACCAGTGACCTCAACGTCAACTTCACCGCCTGCATGATCGGGAACCATTACGGCTGTCGAACCGTCATGCGGATCGACGAGGCCTACCGCGAGGGGATCTATCGCAAGTACGCCGATCAGGTCGACGAGATCATCCACCCCGAGCGGCTGGGCGCGATCGGCGCGAAAAACGCCCTGCTGGGCGGGACGATCCGCGCGATCGCTGACATTGCACCGTCCCTACAGGTCGTCGAACTCACAGTCACTAACGGCGCTCCCGTCAACGGATACACGCTCAACGAACTGCAGTTGCCCGCCGACGCGACCGTCCTCGCGTTCGGCAAGAACAACAGCCCCCTCGAGATTCCGACCGAAGATAGCTCGCTCGAGGACGGCGACCGACTCGTCGTCCTCGCGGATTTCGACGTCTTAAGCGAGGTTCGCCAGCTGCTTGTCGGTGAGACCCCGATGCAGGCGGCCGCGAACGCCGGCTCGGGCTCGAGTTCGGTCTCGACGGAGCACGATGCGGACAGCGACACGGAGGTGTGAACTAATGGTTACTGCATTCGTCATGATCAAGGCGAACACGGGCGAGGCGGATCGACTCAGAGACAGTATCGAATCCATCGAGGGCGTGCAATCGGCACACATCGTCGCCGGCGATGTCGACCTCATCGCGAAAGCGAAGGTCGAGACACCGGCCGAAGTCAAGGAGATCGCCGCGACCCACATCCAGGGCATCGAGGGGATCGAGGATACGCAGACGTACATCGCGATGGACTAAGACCCAGCTTTTACTCTACGGTCTGCCGCGCTGGTGGCGTTGCCACACAGCGCGGCGTCCCTCGGTAAAAGCTGGATCAAAAGCACTCCTCCTTCCCCGCCAGCCGCGCAAAGCGCGGCTTCTGGGTCAGTCGTCGGCCCGCTCGCTCACCCTTCGGTTCGCTCGCGGTCAGTAACAGGGAGAGTGCCTGCCCTTCCCCGGGTCGCATGGCTCTCGCATCTGCTCGAGCCACGCTCCCGGCCATAGCTGTGAGCCTTACCCAGAAACAGCCGCCAGCGTGTTATAGGGGCATGCCGCCGCTGCTCCCATCGTCGTCTGCGGCCTGCTGACCCTGTTGCTGGGCGTTCTCGAGCAGCGTCGCTGCCGGCCCGCGGTAGTCGTAGCCGGGGATGATTCCCTGTGCGTAGGTGCCTTCAACGAACTCGATGAGTGCCTTGGCGTCTTCGACGCCTTCAGCGGCGTCCCAGGCGGTGTATTCGAGGTGGACCCGGACCTCCTCGCCGTCGCGTTCGACGACTGGCTCGTCGTGTGTGCTCGTGTGGGCGACGCCGAAGACGTCCCCCAAGCGGCGCTCGAGTGTTTCGAACCAGCCGTCTTCGACGACGTCGGCGACGTGCTCGCCGGCGACGGCAGCGTCGAGCGTTGGGAGGAAGACGGTGATCCGAAAGCGGCCATCACGCTTGCCGTCGGCGTCGTCGGCCGTGACGGTCGTCTCGAAAACGGTCGTCGTGAGGTCGTAGCCGTCGTCGGTTCGGGCGAACGCGTCGTGGGCCTCGAGTGCGCGGTCGACGGGAGCCGGAAGATCGGTCATCGGTCGTCCAGAGGGGTGTGGCGGAAAAGGATGTTTTGGGTCGCTGGCCCGCCGCGCCGGCGACGGCAGACCGCCCGGCGGTCGGCTGCCGATCCCGGACCGTTTCAGCGAGAAACCCCGCGTTGTGCTCGAAACGAACCGACGGTACTACCCGGCGCTTCGGCATCGCTCGACGGCATGACCCTCGATCGGAAAACTGCGGACCGTCGTCGATTCGCTCGCCTTCTCGGAACCGACGGCGACCGCGGCTCCGGCTTGCCCGTCGGGACCGACAGCAAAAGCGAGGGGACCGACCGGGACGAAACGACGCGACAAGCGGACGACGACCGTGACGGCGACGGTGAGGCCGATGGCGCATCGACCCGTGCCCGCTGACGTCTACGCCTGTTCGATGGCCTGATCCAGATCCGCGATCACGTCGTCGACGTCCTCGATGCCGACCGAGAGGCGCACGAGGTCGTCGGTGACGCCGCCGGCCAACTTCTCCTCCTTGGTGAGTTGCTGGTGAGTCGTACTCGCGGGGTGGATGATCAGCGTCTTCGCGTCGCCGACGTTCGCCAGCAGGCTCGTCAGGTCGACCTCGTTACAGACCGTTTCGGCGGCGTCGTAGCCACCCTCGAGTCCGAAGGTAATCATGCCACCGTAGCCGCCCTCGAGGTACTTCGCGGCGTTCTCGTGGGTCTCGTGGCTCTCGAGCCCGGGGTAGTTGACCCACGCCACGTCGGGGTGGTCCTCCAAGTGCTCCGCGACGGCCATCGCGTTCTCGCAGTGTTTTTCCATGCGCAGCGGCAGCGACTCGAGTTTCTGGAGCGTGACCCAGGCGTCGAACGGCGACTGCTGGTTGCCCAGGTCTCGCAGGCCGCGGGTCCGAGCGGCAAACGCGAAGGCCGCGTCGCCGAACGTCTCGCGGAAGTTGACGCCGTGGTAGGCCGGGTTCGGCTCGGTGAGTTCGGGGTAGTCGCCGTCCTCCCAGGGGAACGAGCCGCCGTCAACGAGGATCCCGCCGACGGTCGAACCTGCGCCGTGGATCCACTTTGTCGTCGAGTTCCAGACGAGGTCCGCGCCGTGCTCTAAGGGCCGGCACAGGTACGGCGTCGCGAACGTGTTGTCGACGAACAGCGGCACATTGTGGTCGTGGGCGATGTCGGCGATGCGCTCGATGTCGGGTGTGACGAGCGCGGGATTGCCGATCGTCTCGAGGTGGACGAAGGCGGTGTCGTCGTCGATGGCGTCGGCGTAGGCCTCGTAATCGAGGGTGTCGACGAATTTCGTCTCGACACCGCGTTTCGAGACGGTATGGGTAAGGTAGGTGTAGGTCCCGCCGTAGAGCGACGACGAGGAGACGATGTTGTCGCCGACATCGGCGAGGATGAACGTCGCGAGGTCGAACGCGGCCATCCCGGAGGCGGTCGCGAGCGCGCCGACGCCGCCTTCCAGCGTCGCGATGCGTTCCTCGAGCATCGCGTTCGTCGGGTTCATGATCCGCGAGTAGATGTTGCCCAGTTCCTCGAGACCGAACAGCGCGGCGGCGTGGTCGGTGTCCTCGAACTCGTAGGACGTGGTCTGGTACAGCGGTGGCGCGCGGGCACCCGTCGTCGGGTCCGGTTCCTGACCAGCGTGGATACTGTTCGTCGCGAAGTGGTGTCCGTCCGAATCGGAATCGTCACTCATACCAGCGTCCTTGCAGCCACGTCACGTAAAACCCCTAGCCTTTCCCCTCGAGCCGGAATACGACCGAGATACGGGCAGATATTACCTCGGACGGTGTACGGATTCACAGTTCCAGTACGCTGACGACGTGGAGACTCTCCAAGAGCAGCCAGCAGAGAAAGGCACCGTACAGCCCCAACAGCAGCCATGCTTCGTGTCTCGAGAGGCGCATTTCAGTCCGAGAGATGCTAAAGAAGACGATCGTCGCGAGGACGAGAAAACTCATCATCGGAACGATGTGGGCGAAATTCACCGTCAGCGAGCCCGCGACGAGGACGCCGGCCGGCACGGCGACCAACAAGTCGAACGTGTTGCTCCCGAGGACGTTCGCCAGCGTTACCGTCGGCCGATCCGCCCGTGCGGCCGCGAGGCTGACGAACGTATCGGGCAGGCTCGAGCCGGCGGCGACGACGGTCATCCCCCAGAGAAACGTGGGGGTTCCGAACGCGTCGCCGAGGCCGATCGCCGACCGGACGAGGGCCTCGACGCCGGCGACGATCGTGACCAGTCCGACCGCGAACTGAATCCAGGCGGAAGCCACGTTCGCCGTCGTGTCCGTCGTTGCCCCTTCGTCAGCGGCATCGAGATACTGGGTGAAGATGTAGAGCCCGTACAGCGCGACTGGAAACAGTGCGAGCGGGCGTGAAACGTCTCCCCGAATGGGACCGTCGGGGCCGGCGACCGGGTTGTAGATGACCGCCAGCGAGAACGTCAACAATAGCGACGCCACCGCGAGCATGTAGAACAGTGACTCCTTGTAGACCAGCTCGCGCGACGTATCGATACCGCCGCCGACTACCACGGCGAGGCCGGGAATCGCCAGCAGATTGAACACTGCCGACCCGACGATCGAGCCGACGCCGAGTTCGAACTCACCGTGAAGCAGCGTCGCGAGCAACACGCTCACCAGTTCGGGCATACTCGAGCCGACAGCGGCAATGACGGCTCCCTGAACGACCGCCGGCAGCCCATACGCGGCTGCGAGGTCGTTGGCTGCCTCCTCGAGTTTGGTGCTGCCGTACCAGAGCACGCCCGTTCCGCCGGCAGCGAGGGCAAGCAGGACCGCGATTTCGATCATGACCAGGTTGCTGGTCGGCGACCGACTATCGATCCGTGCCGACACGTTCGGTTGCGCGCGCCTCGTTGGACGGTTGGCTTCCGCGTCTTCGGTTCCTCTGTGGCTTCCGAGTCCATGTCTCGCCCTTATCGCGCAGACGTGTAAAGATAGCAGAACCTCGCGGCAATGGCGGTCCGATCGCCCACGGCGCGATGCTCGAGCGGCCGTCGAGCCGAGCGCTGTTTCGATGCAGCGCGACAGCAAGGGAGCACTCTATATCGCTCGTGAGCGTTTCGTGAGCGTTGGTACTACTACTAGCAACGCTCATACGCACGGCACCCGGCACTTGGTCTACGACGGTACGTGCGACGGACCTCCGTCCGAACCGCTGCCGAGTGACGTCGACCACCCATGTCCGAATCAACGCCGCAGTCACCGAGCCACGACGCCGAATCGGTCTACAAAGAGTACATCCTGGACGTCCGTCTTCTCGAGGTCACGCCGCCGGACGCCGAGACACCGCAGTACCGGTTCGAGGCCCCCCAGCACACGCCGATGACGTTCGACGATCCGGAGACAGCGACGCTGTACGCCGACGTCTACTTCGACACGAATGGCTTTCAGGAGGCGGGAACCGGCGACCGGGGCGTTCCACCGGAGGTCATTCAGGCGGGCCGAGATACGCTTGCGGCATATTTCCTCACGATGCCCGGCACGGACGTAAACTGGGTGGCGTCGTTTTACGGGAAGACGCCGCCGAAGATCGAACGGTACATTGCGTCCGTCCGCCAGCGCGCCCAGGAGATTCGGGCGAACGCGGCCGAACAGGGACTCGAGTAGCTGATAGCCGATCCCCTCGCTGAGACGGACTCCTGTCAGTCAGTGCCGGTGGGCCCGCAATCCACACTGTGGTCCCACTGGGAAATCGGGACAGCAGACCGTCTGAGAAGGGTAATCGAGACGTTCTTTTCGACCGAATCACACCGTGGGCAATCGAGACGTTGCTGGCGTCAAGTCGACGATGACTGGATCGGCAGTCGAACGGAGAGCTACATAGAATTGCGTACGCTTCGTTTAGGAATTGATGAATAAATATTAGAAATATAAAACTCCTATAATACGCTGGCCCGTTACGGAACTGATGGTTGACTTAACTCGACGCAACCTGATGGAAGCCTCAGTCGCCGCAGCGCTCGGTGCGAGCGTCACTGGCGTCGCGAGCGCTGCCCCTGACGACCCCGATACGCCGCTGGCACCGCACGTCGACGGAGAGTTAAAGCGGTTCTCCTCGACCGCACTCGGCGCGGAAGTCACCGGGCCGTTCGTGTTCGAGAACGGGGCGCTGCTCTACAGCCTCCAGCACCCGAGCCGCGACAATCCCGCACCGTACGACGAAGCCGGCATCGGCTACTTCAGCGGCTTCCAGTTCGAGTTCGACGGCAGCAACGACGACTTCGACGAGCTGTCGACGCCCCAGACGAACGCGGAACAACAGACGGTCCGCGGCGCTGACGGCGAGTTCACGTTCCTTGCACAGGCCCACGAGGCGGTCAACGGGGGCACCGAAGAACTCGGCGTCGTCCAGACGCCCGACGGCGAGAATATCACGACCGACGCGTTTGCCGGCACGCAGTACGGCGACGCCGCGTACAACCCCGACTGTAACCAGTTCGTCCCCACGACCGACGACGGCACCGAGGGCTATCTCTTTACGAACTGGGAGAACAGCCCTGGCAACGTCTCCCGAATTCCGATCAGCCGAACCGAGGACGGCGAGTGGGAGGCCGACCTCGAGAACGCCATCAACATCGCGAACACCGAGCCGATGCGCGACCTTGGCGGGACGCGCATCAACTGTTACGGTGACCTGAGCCCGTGGAATACGATGATCTCCTCCGAGGAGAACTACGCACACCCGCGGGTTTCGCTGGCCGCAACGGTCGGCGACATCTTCGAGGCAGGAACGGGCAAGGGACGCCGCGGCGCTCACGAGTTCTGGAACCGGCCGAACCCGTCGGCTATTCAGAGCGCCGTCGATGACTACTACGGCGACGACGCCTGGGGCATCCAGGGCTACTGGGCGATGACCGGCGTCGAGTTCCTCGCGTACTACCTCGGCGCGGACCCCGTCGATCAAGATGCTGACGAAAACACGACCCAGCCGATCGGCGATGTCTACCCCAACCCGTACCGCTACGGCTATCACGTCGACATCCGCGAGCCGGCAGCCGACACGCCACAGCCGGTCAAATACTACGTGATGGGACGGGCCGCCTGGGAGTCCCCAGATATCCAGTCCGACCGGAAGACGGTTTATGGCTGTTCGGACGGCGACAGCAAGGGGATCTACAAGTTCGTCGCCGACGAGCCGATCGACAGCTACGATGACCCGATGGACATCGCCGGCACCCTCTACGCTCCGAAGGTGACCAACGCGGAAGCCGCCCGCGAACTTCCGCCGGCGGAAGTCGACCTCGAGCTCGAGTGGCTCGAGCTGGGCCACGCCACGAACCGCGAGGTCGAGGCGTGGATCGCTGTGTACGACGATATTACCCAGACTGACTATCTCGAGACCCACGCTGAAACCGACTGGGAAGAAGACCTCGAGGCTGCGCTCGAGGAGGCCGATCGCGAGGTCGTCGACAACGGAAATCAGGACTACATCACCGACGAGGAAATCGCGCTGTGGGCCGAGCAGTGGGCAGACGAGGGTCCCGACGGCGTCTCGCCGGATCTCCGGCGCGTACCGTTCCTCGAGACCCGTGCGGCCGCCAAGGAGATCGGCGCGACCATCGAGTTCAACAAAGCCGAAGGCGTCGACAGCGTCGACGGTGCCGAGCCGGGCGACTACGTCTACTTCGCCATCTCCGAACTCAACGACGACCTGTCCAACGAGGAGGGCTACGAGGACGTCGGCGACGTCCAGCTCGAGCGGGTCGACGGCGGTGTCGTCTACCGGGCGGCACTCGAGGCGGATTTCAACGTCTCGACGCTCGAGCCGGCTATCGTCGGCCCGGACGCGAGCGATCCGGCGGCCGTCGCGGACGACGCGCTCATCAACGTCGACAACGTGCTCGTGATGGACGACGGCCGCGTGCTCTGCTGTGAGGACGCCGACCAGTTCGGCCGCTCCTACAGCAACGATTGTCTCTACGTGTACGAACCGCCGGAAAACGACTTCCCCGGGCGTCCGACCGAGCATCCGGGGCGCGGCCGCGGCGGAACCGGTGACGAAGACGACGCCCCGGGTCGTCCCGCCGAACATCCAGGACGTGGCCGCGGACGAAACGGTGACGACGAAGCTGACAACTGACAGAGCGCCGCCTGTCGGGCGAGCACTGTCGGTATCGATTCGATAACGAACTAGCGGGCGGTGACGATTGTGCCACCCCGTCCGTTTCGATCTTTTTGTCGTGCCCGTCGAACGCGTACCGTATCAGCTGCGAGTCGGCGCGACAGCAACTCGAGAGAGCGACGACGTGTTCACTCGAGCAGCGACTCGCCGGTCATCTCGGGTGGCTGGTCGAGGTCGATGGCCTCGAGCATCGTCGGCGCGATATCTGCGAGCGTGCCACCCTCGCGGACGGTTCGACCGCCGTCAGTACCGTCGGGTGCGAGATAGACCAACGGTACCTCGTTGTACGTGTGTGCCGTGTGGGGATCGGCTTCGGTTCCCATGTCGTCGGCGTTGCCGTGATCGGCGGTGACGAGGACGTGTGCGCCGGCGTCCTCGAGCCGTTCGACGAGTCGCCCGAACTGTTCGTCGACAGCTTCGACGGCCTCGATCGCGGCCTCGTAGTCGCCGGTGTGACCGACCATGTCCGGGTTGGCGTAGTTGAGCACGAGGACGTCCGGATCGTCGGCGTCGATAGTGTCGATCGCGGTGTCGGTCACTTCGGGCGCGCTCATCTCGGGTTGCTGGTCGTAGGTCGGCACGTCGGGACTCTCGACGATCTTCCGGATTTCGCCGTCGAACTCGACCTCGCGGCCGCCATTTAAGAAGTAGGTCACGTGGGCATACTTCTCGGATTCGGCGATCCGCAGCTGCGTCTTTCCAGCGTCGGCCAGCACTTCACCCAACACCTGTTCGGGCTGGTTCGGCGGATACGCCACGGGGAGGTCGAAGGTCTTGTCGTACTGGGTCATCATCACGACCTCGGCGTCCGGTGGACTGGTTGCGAACTCGTCGGCCCAGTCGTCGGGGCGGATGTCCGCGAGCATCCGCGTGAGCTGTCGTGCCCGGTCGGAGCGGAAGTTGAACCAAACGACAGCGTCCCCGTCCTCGAGTGCCGGCTGATCCGCAATGAGCGTCGGCTCAACGAACTCGTCAGTCTCGCCGCGGTCGTACGATTCTTCGACCGCGTCGACGGCCGAGTCGGCGGTCCACTCAGCATCGCGGTTGACGATCGCGTCGTAGGCCCGCTTTGTCCGCTCCCAGTTCTGGTCGCGGTCCATTGCGTAGTAGCGGCCCGAGACCGTCGCCACGTCCCCGGTACCGTGCTCGGCGATCACGTCCTCGAGCGTGTCGAGATAGTCCCGACCGCCGGTTGGCGAAGTGTCTCGCCCGTCGGTGATCGCGTGGGTGACGGCCTCGACGTCGCGGTCGGCCGCCAGCTCGATCAGCGCGTGGAGGTGTTCCTGATCGGAGTGGACCCCGCCGTCGCTGACGAGCCCGACGAAGTGAACGCGTCCGTCGTTTTCACGCGCCCGATCGAACGCCTCGTTGATCGCGTCGTTCTCCCGGAAGGAGCCGTCCGCGATGGAGTCGGAAATGCGGGTGTACTCCTGATAGACGACGCGGCCAGCACCGATGTTCAGGTGGCCGACCTCGCTGTTGCCCATCTGTCCCTCGGGGAGGCCGACGCGTCGACCGGCGACCTCGAGCCGACCGTACGCGCCCGACTCCGCGAGTCGGTCGAAGACCGGCGTTTCGGCCGCGTCGACCGCGTCCCTGCCGCCGTCACCGAGTCCCCAGCCGTCGAGAACGATCAGCGCAGCTTCCATACCAGATCGGAAATCAGCATGTCCTAACTACCTGTCGTTGTCGTCGTCAGCGGCGGCCGGCTGCAGGTACCGCTCGTCCCCAACGTATCAGTACTGAGGGACCTCTGTCGTTCGGCTCGAGCAGTCGGACCCAGCCCGATCGTGTCGCGTGGACTCGAGTCGGCCAGTGTCGCGCGGTCGAACGGTCTGCTGTTACTGGGTCCTATGACATCCCAAGGCAGGTCGCGGGTACGCCAGGACTGACTGACAGCAGACCGTATCAGTCGTTTTGTGGGTGATCGAATGTCGTCCCACAATCGCCACAGACGGTCGCGTTGCCGGGCGTACTCCGCTGTGCGAAGACAGCCCCGCACTCGTCACAGATCATAAAGAGACGGTGTTCCGGCGGGACGCCGGCCTCGAAGTCGGCCCGAATCCAGGCGTCGGGATTCCCCGCTTCGTAGATGGTGATCCCGGACCCGTTCTGTCGCCAGTTGATCGCACGCTCGTCGGAGGTAACGGTCGACGATTCTCGCTCGGACATCCAGATATTACCAGCCTCGAGCCGTCCATACATACGCTTTCTGATAGTAATTTACACGGACCTGAGTCAACATCGTCGTCGTTCACGACCACTGGCTTTTTGCGGGTCGGGCGGGAGCACCTTCTCATGACGCTCGATCCGGTCCACTTCGACGGTATCGCGCAGCTCGCGAGGCGGATCGACCCCGGGACCGACGAGCGCGACCGTCGCGCCTTCGCCGAGACCGTCTGGGAGGAGTTCCTCGATCCCTTGCTTGCTGATGGCCGGCGGGTTCTCGAGCCGGTCGACGAACAGGCGCGGCGGCTGGTCGACTGTGAGGCGGTCGCGTTGCGCGACCGTGAGTTTCCGACCGAACACGGCCTCGACGCGGGGACGATCAACCCGACGACGTTCAAAAACGGGCTCGTCATCGACATCGCACAGGCGGCGATGAGTACGACGCCGAGCGATCTCGACCTTCACCGGTCGCGGACGACCGTGATGACGGTTCACTCGAACGACGAGACGATGACCGTCGACGAGACGTGGGGCAAGTTCGACGAAGGCTACAGCCGGAGCCGCGCGGTCAAGATTCCGCCGCTGCCCCGGTTTGCCGAAGGTGTCGTCCACGCGCTGGCGCTGTACCTCGCCGAGAGCACTCACGCCCGTGATCACGCGGAAGACGTTTCCGATCTACTCGTCCTCGATGGCCCGCTGTATCCCCGTGGCCTGCTTCGCTGGGCCGATCAGCACCCCGATCTGGCCGATTTCCTGCTCGACGATCCCCGACCCACGACGGTCCTTGAGAACTACGTTCGACTGGTCGAGGCGTTCGTCGACCGGGACGTGCCACTCGTCGGCTTCGTGAAAAACCCCGCGACACGCGTGATTACGCGGACGTTAAAGAACAATCGAGAGATCGACGTTAGCGTCCCGTGGGCGAACGATTCGGCGCTGTTTACCCGGCTGCTCGAGCGCGGCGAGTACGTCGACGACGTCGATGGCGAGCGCTGGGAACGTGATACCTCAGCACTCACCTATACGAATTGGTTCCGCTCGCGCGGTGGCGTCGACCGACCGCTGTCGGCCGAGGGTGATGCACTCGGGGTCGACCGACGGCTCAAGCGTCAGGCTTACGAGGTCACGTTTTTCGTCGTCTACGATCCGCGCGACGACCTACTGTATCGGATCGAGGCCCCCTACGCGTTCACGAAGGACCCGGCGACGCGCGAGCGACTGACGATGCAACTGCTACAGGACGTCGCCGTCGCGCATGGGCCGCCGACGATCGTCGAAAAAGCCGACGAACTCGCTCGGATCAGCAACGCGGAGAAGGCCTCGCTTCGCGAGACGCTCGAGGCACAGTTCGACACCGTCCAGGACCGGACCTACGACGACCATCGCTGGGACGAACAGCCGTACTGACTGGGTCGCGTCGACCCGGTCACTCGGCGTCGTTTTTCTCGATCTCGAGATCGACGTCTTCGGGGTCGACCCCGATACGGGCAAACTGGGTTCGGACGTGTTCTTTCGCACCCTCGAGGGCCTGTTCGCGGGTATCGAACCCACGCGGCATCGGCGACTCGAAGGCGAGATTGACCTCGCGGCCGTCGACGAGTTGGGTCGTCCCTCCGCTATCGACCTCGTAGAACTCATCACAAACCCAGACGTACGCGGCGTCTTCGTCCGGTGCGCCGCGGAACGAGGGGGCTCGTTCACCTCGCTCGTACAGTGTGCCGGTGAGTTCCGTCCCGCCAGCACGACCGCGTACCTGAAGCATGGATGATGATACGCCTCGCGGACGCAAAAATACAGCGCTCATTCCGTCCAGACGCGCCGTTCGGTCAGTGCGAGACGGTGCGACCAGTCGTACCGACAACCGCCATCTCTCATCTCGGTTACAGCATGACTCCGCTGACCCGTGTCTACTCGCGCTAACGGATTCGCGCGGAACTACCATCGTGTTGTCTCGCGCAATCGTAAACCGACTATTTCCCTTCTATCGGAAATTACCAATAGTTGGTGTTTCCGAGGGGCTCAGCATGTTATGCATCGGATACCGGAGTAATGGCGCAATTCACGCACCCAAATTCTTTTGGAACTGGTCTTATGCCCCTTGCATGGGTTGCTAGGGACAATGACTTCGGACGCTCACATCGGCGACGACATCACCCCCGGGCCGCTCGTTAACGTCCCGGCGGAGTGTTACGAAATCCTTCGTCATCCGCGCCGGCTTCGCGTTCTCGAGATTCTCGGCAGCCGGCAAACACGACTGTCCCTGTCGGACCTGACGACGGCACTGATCGACCGGATGGACTCAGATATTCCGACCGGACAGGCACGACACGACGTGCGGATCAGTCTCGTTCACAACCACCTACCACGACTCGAGGACGCCGGAATCATCGACTGGGCCGACACCGGCATCGCACTCGTCGACGAACCGCCGGTACGTCCCACGGACCTCTCGATCTTTCTCGAGGCCTGTGAGGACGAAAACGCCGAAAAACTGCTCGAAACACTCGTCGATCCAGTCCGGATGCGTATTCTCTCCGTGCTCGAAGCGAACGACCGCCCCCTCTCGCTCGAGCAACTCGCGACGCAGCTCAGCGCATGCACTGGCGGGCCGTTTTGCGACGGCGACCGCGCGGCGATCGCACTGCATCACTCCCATCTTCCCGCGATGGCCGATGTCGGCGTTATTAGCTACGATCACGACTCGAAGCTGATAACGCGGTACGACGACAGCGTCTCGATCGTCCAGTAGTCGCCGACAGCGTCCCAGCTGTTCCCGTTTTCGCGTCGATTGCGCGGTCGTCTGTCCCATCGGTTGTCGCCTGTGGGTCGCCGTGCCGAAAACGACAAGCGTGTTCGCGGTGAGCGTCGTACGCACGAGACAGGAATGACGGTGCCACGCGCAGACGCCGGCCGTGATGGCATGGCAAGCGACGGTCGCAGAGCTGTCGTCGTCATTGGAGTCGCAGTTTTGCTCGCGCTTTCGATAGCCGGTGTCGCGGGAACGGCCGTCGCGATCGATCAGGTCGCGATCCTCTCTCCGGAGCCAATGACAGTCAACGCCACACCCGGCGAGACGATCACGATCGATCTCTCCCTCTGGAGTCAGGGCGGTCACGGCGGCGAAGGCGTCAGCGCAGTGACCGTGGTCGCACAGTATCACCCGGACTACCTCGAGGTGACCGACATCGAACGAGGCCCGTGGCTCGAGAGCGACGATACCGATATCCGGACGGCGACGGCGATCGCCAACGAGCAGGGGACGACGGTCATCAAACAGCGCCGCGAGCCGGTTGCCGGGGGGACAGCCGGGAGTGGAACAATCGCGACACTGACAGTCAACGTTACTGCGGACGCACCTGCTGGCACGACGACGATTTCGTTTGCCGAGAGTACGGTCGACCTCACCGGTGACTATATGAGCGCGCTCGTCGACGAGTCCGCGACGATTACCATCGCCGGCGGCAACGAGTCCCTCGAGTCGTACAATCACACCGATCCCGACGATCTGTCGCTCGAGTTCGATGAGACGGATGACGCGAGCGACGACGGAACGGCAGGAAGCGGCGGTGGCCTGTCGATTCCAGGCTTCAGCGCTGGGCTCGCGCTGGTGGCCGTGTCTGTCGTTGCGGGGGTGCTATGGTTCAGTCGGGAGCGTCGGCACTGAGAGAGAGTCCGTCCGACTGGAGGGAAACGCGTTTTAGGGATGGGACGGATGAACCCCATATGACTGATCTGGGAGACTTCGGCGATTTCGACGCCGACGCCGATGCTGACGAGGGATCGGCGGCCAATGCACCCGACTCGTCGACGGCATCGGCAGGAACTGACGAGCCGTCGACTGCGAGTTCGACGACCGACGGCTCGAGCGACGCGTTCGAGTCGACGCCGGTCGAGCCCAGTGGCGACGACGTCGGCATCGGTGCGCTCTGTGTCTCCCAGGGACTGCGTATCGCCGAAGACGGCGACGATACGACCCTGCAGGCCTACATCACCCGCGGCAATCGATCATCGATCCGCATCGGGAGCTACCTGCTTGCGCCCTATCCCGACGGTGAGACGCTGTTCTGTCGGATTACGGGACTCGAGTACGCTCAGCAGTACCACGCCGACGACGCGACGGAGATTCACGCCCGGCGGGCGATGCGCTCCGATGGCATCGACGAATCCGACTACAAGTTCGTCGCGACCCTCGAGCCCGTCGCCGTCCTCTACGAGGATCGCGCGGAACCACGTTCCGCGGACGACTCGAGCGGGCGGAGCCCGCAAGAGGGAGGCGAATTGAAACGCCGGATGACCGATCGCGTGCCGAAACCCCAGACCGTGATCCGGCAGGCCGACGACACCGAGGCGATCAAGACCGGACTGAAAATGCCCGACGACGGTGTCTTTCTGGGCCATCTCTCGGTCGGTGGTGAAAAGGTCCGGACGGCAGCGTCCCCGCCGACGATCGATTACCGGCTGAAAGACGACTACGAGGCGGGTGATCCGCTCGTCTTCCGACACACGCTGATCGCCGGCGGGACGGGCTCGGGGAAGACCCACGGGGCAAAGAACATCTTACGGCAATATCTCGCCGACGAGCGCACGTATCCGATGGCCGACGGTCGCACGGTGCAACCCGCCGTCGTCCAGTTCGACCCACAGGACGAGTACGCCCAGATGCACGACGACAACCCCGACCTGGACAGCGACTTCGCGCGCCGCCTCGAGCGCGAAGGGATCGCCTACGGCGGCCACGACGAGACGACGGCGTTTGTCCCGAAAGTCGGCTCGGCGTCGTACGCGGCGGGCCATCACCGCGCAAAGCAGGTCGAATTCACGATTCCCTTCTCGATGGTCCACGACAACCCGTGGCTGGTCGCGGGCAGCGGGCTGAACGACAACCAGTATGGCGCGCTCGTCAGCGTGCTCCTACCGCGATTCCGGAACCAGTACGGTGAGGATGGCACCTACGAGGAGTTCACCACGTTCCTCGACGATCCCGCACTGCGCGAGGAACTCGACGAGTCCGGCCGCGTCCACGAGGCGACGTTCGACGCCGTGCGCCGGCGCGTCCTCGGCTTCGGCCACGTCTTCGACCAGGATGCCCGGCCAATTACGGAGTTGGTCCACGAGTTCGTCCGGCCCGGCGGCCTCACCGTCGTCCCGACCTACCACATCAACGATACGCGGGCGACGGAAGCGATCGTCCTCGCGGTCTCGTCGCTGTTGATCGATCAGAAACTCTCGAACGATCCGACCTACGACCGGATCAAGGAAACGCCGCTTGTACTGGGGATGGACGAGGCGCACAACTTCCTGACCGACGCCGACAGCGTCCAGGCGGGGAAAGTTATCAATAAATTTACCGAGGCCGCCAAACAGGGCCGCAAGGAGCGACTTGGCCTCTTTCTCATTACACAGGATCCCCAGGACATCCACGACGCCGTCTTCAAACAGATTAACACGACCATCGTGTTGAATCTCGGTGACGAAGACGCCATCAAGAGCGTGAACATTCCGAGCAACCTCGAGTCGAAGGTCCCCTACATGGAAAAGGGTCAGATGGTCGTCTACTCACCCGACAATTCGGAGCCGGTCGAGCTGATCGGCCTCCCGAAGTGTCTGACGCGACACGGGCGGGACTGACCCGGCGACGGCGGATTGAAACGAGGGGCAGTTCCGGCGTGCTCGAGCGCGCTCGTCGATCTCACAGCCGATCGGTCGTCGTGACGTGCCGTCGGCTCGCGGTCGCTATGACTCGAGGGAGTCGAGAGGAGAAGAAATCGTCAGGAACGGCTCCGGTGGACCGCGACGTCGTCGCGACCGCATTCGGTGGCCGTCCACGCCGTCAGAGGGTGCTTGCGTGCGTTATCCCTGCCCGACCATCGACTCTTCTTCGTCCCACTCCTGTTCCTGCAGCTCGTATTTCTGGATCTTGCCCGTCGCCGTCTTCGGGAGGGAGTTGACGAACTCGACGCGGTGGACGACCTTGTAGCCGGCGAGTCGCTCGCGCGTGAACTCCGTCAGCTCGTCCTCGGAGACCGGCGGATCCTGTGGGTCGTCGTTCGACGGCACGACGAACGCCTTCGGCGTCTCGCCCCACTTCTCGCTGGGCGAGGGGATCACGGCCACGTCGGCGACTGCCTCGTGGTCGAACAGCGTGTCCTCGAGTTCGATGCTCGAGATGTTCTCCCCACCGGAGATGATGATGTCTTTCTCGCGGTCCTGGATCGAGAGCATGCCCTTCTCGTTGACGACGGCGAGGTCACCAGTGTGGAACCAGCCCTCACGCTTGTCGTTGAACGCTTCGTCGGTCTCTTCGGGTTTCTCCCAGTAGCCTTCCATGATCTGGTTGCCGCGGACGAGGATCTCGCCGATGGACTCGTCGTCCCACGGGACCTCGTTGCCGTCGTCGTCGACGACTTCGATCTCGGTGGCCAGCGGGGCAATGCCCTGGCGCTTTTTGAGGCCGAAGCGCTCTTCGCTGTCCTCGTCGATCAGGCGACGGGTCGCGGAGGTACCGATGAGCGGGCCGGTCTCGGTCGCACCGTAGAGTTGGCGGAAGTGCCAGTCGAACGTCTCTTCGACGGTTCGGATGACGCTTTCTGGCGGCGCGGCACCGGCGGCGGTGACGCGCATCGGGTTGTCGCCCTCGGTGGAGACGTCGTTTTCCTCGTAGTACTCGTCGAGCATGCTGAGCACCGTCGGCGCACAGCAGAGGAACGAGACGTCTTCGTTGTTGATCTGCTGGAAGATTTCCTCGGCGTCGACGCCGCGGGTACAGACGTGTTTCGCGCCGATGCCCGTGATGGCGTAGATGTGGCCCCAGCCGTTGACGTGGAACATCGGCAGGGTCCAGAGGTAGACGTCGTCGTCGGTGATTTCGTGGTGGATCGTCACGAGCTGGGCGTGCAGCGACTCGGTGCGGTGGGTCCGCATGACACCTTTCGGGTCGCCGGTCGTCCCGGAGGTGTAGTTGATCGTGATGACGTCGTCTTCGCTCATCTCGGGGCGCTCGTAGTCGGGCTCGACGTCCGCGATGAGGTCGTCGAAGTCCTCCCAGTCGCCCTCGACGGCGTCGGCGTCGTTCGTGATGAAGATATCCGTCGGAACCTCGTCACGGATCTCCTCGATCTTGTCAGCGTACTCGTAGTCGGCGATGATCGCTTTCGTGCCGGAGTCGTTGAGCAGGTACTCGTAGTCCTCGGGGGTCAGTCGGTAGTTCAGCGGCGTGTGAACGGCACCAAGCTGCATGATCCCGTAGGCAGACTCGAGCTGGTAGTGCGTGTTGGGGTCGAGCACTGCCACGCGGTCGCCTTTCTCGATGCCACGCTCCTGTAGCACCGTCGAGAGTCGGTCGGCTCGGTCGCCGAACTCCTCGTACGTGAACCGCTCACCCGTCGTGGCGACGATCGCTTCTTCGTCGCCGTAGTACTTGCGCGCTCGGTCGAGGAAATCGGTCACCAACAGTGGGACTTCCATATACCCGCCCATCGAACATTGATTATAATATTCTTTATGGAGTCATCCCGTGTTTCAGTATAGCAATTTGATGCGTACCAATCACTGTAATTTTTGTCTGACATCTTTTTCCTGTTCCCGACACGTCGTCTCGAGACCGATCGAGACGCGTAACGGCTGTCTATGACTGTCTCGGTCGTGCTACGCCGACTCGAGCAGTGTTCGCTCGAAAAACGCCCGAACCGCCCTCGCGATGTCGTCATCTGCGCCGAGAAAGAAATGATCGGCCGACAACGCGGTTATTTCGTCGCCACGACCTCGCGCGCGCTCGACGATCGGCCCCCAGTCGGCGGTCGTATCTCGCGTGCCATACAGAACGTGAACGGGAACCTCGAGCGAGTTGATGGCCTCGAGCGCGTCGAGGTCGTCAGCCAGACGTGCTGTTGGTGCGAGGGCGGCAACCGCATCGGAAGCGACATCGGCCGACGCGAGCACCGCAAGCGTCGCGCCGAAGCTGTAGCCGAAAACGCCGACCGGACGCTCGTCGTACGTCTCGCAAGCCCACCGAACGGCATTGCGGACATCCGCTCGCTCGCCATATCCCTCGTCCCACGGCCCGTAATCGAAGCGCAAACAGGCAATGCCGGCGTCACGCAGGGCATCGCTGACAGCGACGAGGCGGCGATCGCTTCGCGAGCCGCCGTGTTGTGGATGTGGCGGGCAGGCGACGACGATCGCACGTGGATCGCGCTCTGGCTCCTCGAGTGTTCCCCGAACGTCGCGGCCGCCGGGGATCAGGACATCGGTCATGGGAAGTCGTTGGAAACCGCCAGTAATCAATCCCCGACGCCGACCGATAGCTGCGGTTCGGCCAACTCGAGTCGGGACGAGCCGGTTCGGATCCGGTCGTCGACATTGGGTATTCCTGAAGTGACATTTTTAAGGCCAGCGAGCAATACGTAGCGAATATGGGCATCCTCTCTCGGGCTTCCTACGTCATCCGGTCGAAACTCAACTCGGTGCTCAACCGGGCCGAGGATCCGACCGAAACGCTGGACTATTCGTATGAGCAGATGCGCGACCAGCTCCAGCAGGTCAAACGTGGCATCGCCGATCTCACCACGCAGAAAAAGCGCCTCGAGATGCAAAAACGCCGGCTCGAGGACAACGTCGAGAAACACAACCAGCAGGCACGCACGGCGGTCCAGCAGGACCGAGAGGATCTGGCACGACGCGCCCTGGAGAAAAAGAAGACGAAGATGAACCAGATCGAGGACTTAGAGGGCCAGATCACGGACCTGCAAAACCAGCAAGACCGGCTGGTCGAGCAGAAAAACGAACTCCAGCGGCGCATCGAGGAGTTCCGTACCAAAAAGGAGACGATGAAAGCCCGTCACGAGGCTGCGAAAGCCAGTTCGACGGTCTCAGAGGCGATGACCGCAACGGGAGAGGAGTTCGAGGACGTCGGCCGCGCCATCGAACGCGCCGAGGAACAGACCGAGGACATGGAAGCCCGCGCCGCCGCCCTCGACGAACTCCACGAGTCGGGTGCATTCGAGGATGTCATGTCCGACAAGGACACGATCGACCGCGAACTCGAGCAACTGTCGACCGATAGCGGCGTCGAAGCCGAACTCGAGACGCTCAAATCCGAGGTCGGGGAAGGCGACGCCGAACCGGCGACCGACACCGCAAGCGAGAGCGATGAGGCGGAGCGGACGGATCTCGAGAGCGACGATCAGGAAGACGTCGAAGCGGAGCTCGCGGAGCTGCAGGACGACGAACAAGCCTGACATCGACGACTGTCACGCACTGCCGGTACGTCAGCGACTCGCCGCGGACCCTGCCGGAATCCAGTGACAGGAGATCGGATACGTTCGGTACTGTTTTCTCTCCGCCATCCGACTCGCTGCCAGCCGCAGGGATGTCGATGCCGGCTCCATGCCAGTGAAATCAGCGTGCCATTAGACCCTGTCAGAGAGTCGGCCTCACGAAATTGTTTGCTCCGTTGAACGCCGACGCCCTCTGCGGATTGTATCGCTGATTTCAGGGGATTTGGACGCCGTCTGGCGATATGGGACGTCTCAGGAACCTCGCACAGACGTTTTATGAGTTTGCCACGACCCACGTAGAAGAGCCAGATGTACCCGCCGTCGCCGACGGCGACGACGGGTACGACAAATCCACGAAGATCGCGTTGCTCCTGCTCAAAGAGGAAGTCAACAAGCCGCTCCGGCAGTTCGAGGACTATCTGAACGAGATGCCGGGAATCCTTGCTGTGTTCGGCCTTGAGAACTCACCTGATTACACGTCTTTCAGCGTATGGGACGGAGAATTCCCGATGAAAGAGTTGCGCCGCCTGCTCCGCCGATCAGCGGAGCAGGCGGGGCTCTCGGGAACTG
>NZ_FOIC01000068.1 GCF_900111485.1 Natrinema hispanicum
GAAGCAGAGAGGTTGTCTGAGGAGTTACACGCTCTCCACGACGATTTAACGGCGTTCGACGAGGAGGATCCGTCCGCCTCCGCCCGCGAGCAAAAGCGGGCGGAGGCGTCGTTACATCTGGAAGGCCTGATCAGGGAAGACTACGAGGCACAGGAGGTCAAGAAGCTGATCGAGAAGATCAGGAACGGGTTAGGGCACTGGCTGACGTTCGTTACAGAGCCAGACGTCGATTCGACGAATAATCGCGCAGAGCGCGCTCTGCGCGAGCAAGTTGTGCTGCGGAAGATGTTCCGGACCCTCCGCTCAGCCGAAGGGGTCCAGATTCACGAGACGATCACGACCATGTTAGCCACGTGGAAACGACGAGGACTTGATCCGCCTGAACAGCTCCAGTCCATCCTCGGTGGGCAAGAACTCAGATTAGGATGAGAGGCATCACTGGCCGGTGAATCCTGGTCACGCTATCCAACTACCCTCCAACGAATGGTATACCGCAAATATACATATACCCATATCTGAACGGCTAGTTGAATGAGAATCGCAGGATTAGCTAGGCGACTTGGGCAACCTGGTGGGGCAGAGGAGTCAATGCGGACTCTGTTTGAGGACTTAGCACCCGAGCATCGCACCATCATGTTCGGACACACGAGTGGGAATCTGGACCAAGATAGGGTCGTCAGCCAGCGGGTGCTCGCAGCGGATTTAGACCTCCACGGCGTCCTTCAGGTTCCAACAGCGTATCTAGAGTTCTATCTCCGGTTCAGGCGACAACTGGAGCGGTTCTGTCCGTCGCTCATCTTCGCGCAGCATGAACTCGGCTTATTGGGTGCAAGACAGGATGCTCCCCAAATCCTGTTCTTACGGGATGAGTCCCTATTGCCCTCGTCACTGTCCAAACGCGGGATTGGCCGATTGGTGTTCAATCCAGTTGCACAGGCAGTCCAGCGTCGCCTTTTTGGCGAGGTAATTCATGGCTCCGACCTGCTCGTGGCAAACAGCAAGCACACTGCAAAAAAATATAATCGCCAATGGGGTGTTAACCCGAAGGTGGTCTATCCATTTGTCGACGTTGATGAGTTCAAGATAGAAACGACGGGAGATAAGATTCTCCACGTTACGCCGACGCTGAACAAGGGCATCAACGTGACGCTGGACGTCGCGGATCAGTTGCCCGGTGAAGACTTCCTAGTCGTCGGCCGGGAGCCGCCGGCAGGCATTCGAGACCGCATTCAGGAAAGTACAAACGTCGAATACCGTGGCTACGTGGACAATATGAGAGAAGTGTACCGAGAGACGAAACTCGTGCTGATGCCCTCTCGGTGGGAGGAGCCCTTCGGCCGCGTTCCCCTCGAAAGTGGAATCAGTGGAATCCCAACGCTGTGTTCGGGTCGCGGTGGTCTTGGAGAGGCGGTCGGCACGGACGACCTGATCGTCGAATCCAACGCTCCAGTGGAGTATGTGCGGACCATCAAATCTGTGCTGGCCGACTACGAAACGTACGCCAAACTTGTTCGACAGAACGCGTTGTCGAAGAGAGCCTCAGAACAAATGGAAAAATTGAAAACAACAGTGAAACGACAGCTTGATATGGATCTATAATACGATGCTGATCCGAAGACAAGTTCGTGTCGCCTCCAAGAGCAGTGCGGCGCGTTTGTGAGGGTAATAGTAATCGTTCTCATCTTCACACTCATCGTCAGGGCGGGTTGTTTCCAATGGTGGTGAATCTCATACAGCGTTGGATCACTCTAGCTCACAGCTCATTTGATGTTATAGACGCCACACATCGGGACGATTCCACGGAACGCCCGATATCAGCGCCATGCGCACACGGAGTGCCGAGTACGCTTGGTCAACGAGAAACGATTTCTGACAGTAGACAGTTTGATCCTGTGCATACGCGAAGACAAGATCAAAGTTGTTGTACTTTCCGTTGAACCGTCAACTCATTCCAGATATGCCGACGCTGAAAGACTACACTTTGAGAGAAATCAACGCAATCAACAAACGGAATATCTGGACGTTGGTGTCCAGTCGGTCGATAAGGTAGAAGCCATCTGTTCGGGGCTATTGGTACGGATCATGTGACTGACCGATACACATCTTGTGTTTTGGCCGCGATTTCGGTCCAGGACGGGATTGATTCAGCTAAGTCGCTTATATTCTCCCTCATGCAAGCTAACAACTCCGGATCGGCGAGGACGTTATCCAGCGCGTCTGCAAGCGCTACCGCATCGTTCGGAGGGACAAGGAAGCCGTGTTCTCCGTCGGTCAGAACCTCAGCGAACCCGGCGATATCGGTCGCCACGATCGGGGTCTCGTACTGGAGCGCGGTCAACAGGGCGCCACTCTGGTCGACATCATCATATGGGAATGCGATGACATCAGCGGTATCGAACAGGGCCGAAACCTCCGAGTCTGGAACGAACCGTAAATCCCAACGAACAGACGACTCGATACCTAAGTCTCTCGCCCAGCGCTGAAGTAGTTTGGCGTCCATCTTGGGGTAGCCTGCGATATGCAGGTCCGTTGTGTCCCGCGTCTCCGCAGGCAGTGCCGCGTAGGCCTCCAGCAGAGTGTCGATATTCTTGTACGGTTTGATCGTTCCAAAGAAGAGGATTGTCTGATTATCAGCATCAGCCTTGCCGTCCGCGGCGGTCGCGCTCGGGTACTCAAGAATGCCGTGGGGGACGACCGAAATTTTCGTTGCGGGGATCCCCCGATTGATCAGTTCGTCCCGGGAGGTTTCTGTATGGACTATCAGATGGTCGGCCGTCTCGTGTATCGTGTCCGCTCCCAAAAGCTGGATCCGCGATGTGCTTGCGCCGTGGAACGGTGTAGTGTTGTGGACGGTGAATACTAGCGGCGCGACCCGGGCGAGTGCCTGTAGGAACCACTGATCAACGACTGGCACTGGTGTCCATTGGATGTGGATGACGTCGGGGTCAAGAGACCATGCCTTTCGAATAAATCTAGTCATGTCTATTACATGCTCAATCCCCTTAACTGCCGTACGTCCCGGCAGCCCGTCTCGGTCACTGTAGAGCGTGTTCGTGGCCCGGTAAAAATACTCTATCCAGTCGTAGGCCCTTTCTCCGTCCCATAAGTGGTAGTCCGAACGGGTTGTGTAGAGCGTGAGGTCACAACCGACTGTTGACAGCCCACGACAGAGGTGGTGATCGTACGGCGGGGTAAACGCTGATGGATCGAGCATCAGGACTTGCATCCAGTCGCTAAATCACAGACAACTACCTTCGGCCTTTCGATGGGATTCGCTTGCAAAACTGGTCGTACACTGAACTGCGATATGTAGCACTATCCGACTATATTCAGTCTGTATACAATGACTCAAATACTTCAGTTAGTGTGTCAACTGACTCGGAGATGTCAAATTTATTGTGAACAGTTTCTCGTCCGTTCTCTGCTATGTGTTCCCTTTTTTTGGGGTGATCAAGGAACTCTTGGACTGCAGTCGCTAGCTTTTCAGGTTCTTTTTCGGGCACCAGCAGTCCATTATGGCCATCAGTGATGAGTTCTGGGATCGCAGAAACGGTCGTTGAGACGCACGCTGTTTCCGACGCCATAGCTTCTTTTAGAACGACTGGCATTGCATCCCGGTCTCCGTCCTCCGCAATAACGCAAGGTAATACAAATACAGAAGCTTCGCTCAGTTCTCTTTGGAGTCTTTCATCTGAGACGTGTCCCAAGAATTCGACGTGGTCTTCAATACCATGTTCTTCCACCTGCCGCTGTAATAGATTCTTCCTATCTCCGGTCCCAATAATATTATATGTGATATTATACCCCATTTCAACGAGATTATTCACAGCCTCAATACCGTAGGTATGCCCCTTCTTTTCAACCAAACGACCTACCGTTAAAAGTCGATTTTCGACGGTAGGTTCGGACGGTTCAAACTTTTTAATCCGTGTCGTCGCCGGTACAACTGTTATGTTGTTTTCAATTCCTATTTCCTCACGTAGATATCGCTGGTTGTACTCTGAGGGAACGATTACGTGATCCATACTATCACAGATATATTTTATCTTTCTAATATTTGGAGATTTGAATATTTCGACCGCATGGGCAGTAACCGTACATGGGATACCGTGATATCGTGCGGCGAGCATGCTCCCAATTTTAATAGAACTCGCAAAGTGAGCATGGATAATATCTATATCAAAATCAAGTGATTCAACAAACTCAGCACATTGTTTGCCTAGTAACAAGTTGTGGCCGATTTCCTTCGCTGATAACTGCTTGAAGAAACCATTCGCTGCGTTAGTCATAGCCATCTGAACGGGCTTTTTAGACAGTAACTTGGGGAAATCAGTGTAAGAGTCGTCTGTATAGTAGATTGGAATATCGATATTCTCGTATTCCTCGTGAGTGATGTCCTCGCCAGGATTATTTCGAGCAAATACTGCAATATTATAGCCTTGATTATAAAGCTCATTAATCTCGTTTAGGATGAAACTCTCAGACAACTTTGGGAACGAACCCACGTAATATAGGACCCCTACCTGTTCCATAACACAACATCTTGCAGACATTCACTAAACATAATTGGTTGACTAGCGGTGGGCAGAATACATTTCAAGGACTCCCAGCAGATCTCGGTTGGGTCAGTCGTAGAAACAGGAAAATATCATTTTACTTTCATTAGACGCAGAGCAGAATATTAAATCACCTGTAAAACGGAGATGAGAAAGTGCAGAATTTGTGAAAACTTCTGTACCACCGCCCACTGCTAGCGAAAGCCGTTAACGAAATGGCGATCTGATACCTGTTGATCAACCGCCAGCAGGAGTCGCTCACTGTCTTCACCAACTACTTCAAAGCATAATGATTATATGTGAAGTTTTCTATATGATGAATGTTTATATTAGATATGTCAAAATCTGTGTGAGGAACTCTCGCCGCATTAAGTCATCTCCAAATACAAACTTGTGCCGTACCCCCATGCATTCTAACTCCGTTGTCGTGTCTAGAGAAATGATGAGATGAGACACACTTAAACGTGCTGTCCGAGCAACGCTCTGAAACGTAGTTGGATAGCGATTTGCCGTCAGACCGATTTCGTAGCAGTCTCATGAATGGTCTCTCAATAGTGAACCAAGTGTGTCGCTGGGGATTGGCGGATCGCCGGAATCGATAGATTCCGCGATCCGCACCGAGAA
>NZ_FOIC01000004.1 GCF_900111485.1 Natrinema hispanicum
CGAGATCGATAGACTCGGGATGTACGCACCAAGGCAACGAGGTGTTGAGTCCGCGAGCACTAATCGGCCAAGCCACACACTCATACACTACAACTATAACGCATTGGATCCGTGACGCGGTGAACGGGTCCGGACGCAAACTGGACTACACGTACATGACGGTCTGAGACACACCACCGATTACGGTTTGACGACGGTTCGAGTCCGTCGGTCGGCATTACGGCGGCCACAGCGGCGAGGTGCCTCCCGTACCCATCCCGAACACGGAAGATAAGCTCGCCTGCGTATCGGCAAGTACTGGAGTGGGCGACCCTCTGGGAACGTCAATTCGCCGCCTCCACTCATACTCCTCTCCAACGAGTAACTACAACTAGTAGTGCTCTATCTTCCATAGGATTTCACGGATAGTGGACGATCTCGAGACTGAATCCGACCAGACTAGTCGAGAACCGCACCCAACCATTCCAGCGACAGCACCCAGATAGCAATCCTTAATGATGGTCGGCAGAGACTGGTAGATAGCGGGATGGGATAGCCAGGAGATTCCGGCGGGCTCATAACCCGCAGACCAGTAGTTCAAATCTACTTCCCGCTATTTCTTGACGTTGCGTAAGCTTCGACGCGACTTGGTCGGTAAGTTCCACGGTCATCGGATCAGTATGGATCTAGTTGATGCAGCAGTCTCTACGTAGATCGCGACGGCATAGTTGGTGAACTCTCACTCCTCGCTGGTGGGTTGATACTAATTACCGTCTTTTTAGACAGGCCCAAGACTTCGCAGTCAGTTCACGCGTTGAGTCATGTTCGGTTTCTCGAGATGTCTCGAGTCGCTGATGGATGATTTCGTCATCGTCTTTGGCCCACTGAGAGCGCAGAAAGCAGACTTCAAAGGCGGACGTTTTGCCGGCAGATGATCTCGAGGAGCGGTTTCAGTCGAGCGGCCAGTGACGGAGTGCTCGTCCTCCGGGCTGAAGAGCCGAATATCGTGTTCAACAGCACACTACTGGCAGAAAGGGCTGAAGCCTGTCTTTGTCGAGCTTTCTTAACTGAATTTTAATCAACAATAATATTACGACTTCAGTTGTGAAACACGTCACAACGAGCGGTTTGTATCTCTCGTTAGCCTCAATCAGTACGACTAGTTGTTGGGCCGATAGAAATATACACGGGCGAAAACCCCAATTTGGACTCGAACGGGAGCACGTTTCTACAGCCCTTCGGCCTGGGTATCTCCAGTTCACGAACCTCGCTTACGCGAGATCCGTTACTGAGCCTTCTCACTCGGCCACCATGGTGGTCAAGTTATGGGCCGTGTTGGTCTCCTTGGAGGCGTTCACCTTGTTTCCGTGTTACCGGAGCCTTGGTTATACCTCTAACTCGACTTTTTTGTCCTGTATGGACATTCGAGTCGAGTCGTCCGGTGAATCCTCGTGGCTTCGCCCGACACCCCATGCTATGTTGTCCCGTAGCATAAGTCTTTGTAAGTACAAGCTGGCGACTATGTTCAGACGAAGCCGTACGTTCGGTCTCACATCTCGCGTGATCTGATGGGAGGATAACTGACTCCGATCCATCAGTGCGCTACTGCGGTTGGATGTCCACAATCGCGAGCATATCTGCTTACAGCGCTATTACGCGGAAGATCACCGAGAGAAAGCGATGTGACTCAATGCAGAATACACGAGGTCGCTGCTGACCGGGATGACGTCAGTGTTCGACCTCAACCGATCGTCCCTGATGCCTGAACAGTAGTCCGTCAGGATCACCTATGACTTCATTATATGTGTTTATAGTACATTAATTCCTAATATTTATGCGGCTGTCGAACGATCGGTAACATGTATGTACGACATCAAGGGTGGTTCTGATACTGCATCGACATACGAGTGTTTGATTTGTGGCGAGATTGTTACCTCCGATAGCCGAGCCGAGAAATGCGCTCGTTGTGGGCGTACGAACACTTTCCAAAATCGGGCTCTGTCGCTCGAATAACCGCTATCTCATCCAACGGAAGGGCTGTCATCTATACATCCCCAACGACAGTCAAAAGTACGGTTTCTCAGCCAGACGACAATGCGGAAGCCACATCAGCAGTTGCAACGGCTCGACGATGCCTCGAGCACGCTGTAACGCACCTCGATACTGATCCGAACAGTATTGAACGCCTCGAACACCCGGCAGCCGTCCACGAGGTAACGGTCCCGGCCGAACGCGAATGGCATAGTCGACGTATTCATTGGCTATCGCGCGCGCCACGACAGCGTTCGCGTCCGTACAAGGGAGGATTACGCTATCATCCGGGAGTCACTCGCGAGGAGTGGATCGGTCTCTTGATGTGGATAACGTTGAAGTGTGCGGTGAGAGATCCGCCGTTCGACGGCGCAAAAGACAGTGTCGTCGACCCGAAAGAGCTGAGAACGTCCGAAAAAGAGCGTCTTACCAGGCGAGCACTCATTGCTCGCGAAGCCTGTGACTACGACGATCCGCTTGAGGAGACGATCGTCGCCGTATAGGGGTTCGGAAGTGTCGGTGTGAACGCGACCCGGCTGCTCGACGAGCGGGGTGCGGCCGTCGTCGCGGTCAGTGACGTCAACGGAGCGGCCTCCAATCCAGCGGGGCTCGATCCGCAGATGATCCTGTCACATGACGAGGAACCAGAGGCTGTCACTGACTACGCCGAGAAGACGATCGATACCGACGAACTGCTCGCATTAGACGTTGATCTTCTGATTGTTGCAGCCAGTGGTGACGTTTACCGAAGGCCCCCTACTTCAGGTGGCTCCAAGATGCCAATCGGCGGTTGTGGTCGTTCGAGGAAGGACAGGACGAGGTCGAAACGAGAGATGTGACGTGGCGAGATGCGACATCCATCGTGGCACTCTCGCGGTTGGTTGACGCCCAGCCAATCGGGGTCTCTGACCGTAATTGCAGAGATTCAAAGAGAATCGCTGATCCGGCAGGGGCAGGACGAATCTGACACTCTCTTAGATAGTCTACTGTCGATCACGTGGACTGCTGGTTGGCGGTTGGGTTACAGGATCTCCGGTCGACGAGGAAAACAAATCGTGTCAGCAGCGGCGTAATAGAGCGTGATAGTACTATACTGTGCGAACACGCCCGGTAACTCTCTTTTGAATGGCCGGTAGTTTCGGACAGGAAGCCTGAATGGACGCGAACAGTCACATCGAGCGTTCGGATCGGAGAAACAGTAGCTCGAGTGGGAGAAACAGTAGCCCGAGTATTTATTGGGGCGGCTGGACGGGTCACAATACCCTACGAGGCAGCGCGCTACCGGATCTCCGGCCTCGTAGGTGACGACCCCATCCAGAGAACCATGTCACACCAACAGCCGTCGCAACAGCCAATGGAACAGCCAACGCAACAGCGAACCCGACGCCAGCGGACGCCGCAACAGGCCGGGCGGCAGTATCAACAGCAGCAACCGCAGCAACAGACTGGACAACAATACCAACAGCAGCCCCGGTCGTTCGATCAGGCCGTCCCGCAACAGGTCTCGCAGGCGATCCACCAACTCGAGGAACTCGAGTCGGACGCCGAGTGGGCACACGGGCAGGCGATGAAAGCCGGCGATCGGTTCACATCCGGGATGCTGGCTGACCTTACCCAGATTATTCACCTGCAGAAGACCCTTCTCCTGCGGCAATCCGACTTGGCACAGACGTTCGGCCAGTGTACACAGCAAGCACTCCAGCAAAGTGCCCAGCAACTCCAGCAGTCCGAGGCACCGGGTGTCCAACAGGTGATCCAGCAAGCCCAGCAGATCACTCAGACGATCCACCAGGCGAGCCAGCAGGCCACACAGCAAGGCCAGTCACAGCAGATGGGCCAACCGCAGTCACCACAAGGCGGTGGCCAGCCCTTCTAAGAACTGGGTACCTTAACACGCCCTCGCAATCCTTGCGAGGGAATTTGATGTACGGTATGGAAAACCGATATCCTCCACTTCAATCCATTTCTTGACGGTCGTCTCGAGCTCCGTCGTGTCGAAAGCACCACTGGATCCGCCAACCGGAGAAACAGCATCCCTACCGGAGTTTCCAGAGCAACGAGCGCAGTTTGTACCCGAGCGAACCGCTCTGATAGCCAGTCCACCCGCTTATGCCACCCAACAGCGTCGCTGCATCGTACCCCTCGTCGACGAGGAGACTCGTTGCTCGTTTGGCAACCATACCCATTTTACACACGACGACAACGTCTCGCTCGTGTGGGATTTCCCCGAGTCGATCGCGAAGCGCGGACTCGTCGCCGTGGCGCAACTCTTGATAGACCGGTACGTTATGACTGCCCTCGATTGCGTTCGTCTGATAGTCCGACCGTGGACGAATATCGAGGATGAACGGTTCGTCTCCCGACTCGAAGCGGGCTGCCAGTTCGGCTGGACGGATGCGACTCATCACTGCTATATTGTGCCGAAAACACAAAACCGTGGTGGTTCAGGCGTCGGTCGGGAAGACGCTGGCGGCTGCTGTGTCGGTTTCGAAATAGCGGAGTGCCTGCGAGAGGCGTGTCGCTTGGTTGCTGAGCTGTTCAGCACTCGTCGACACCTCGGTCAGCGCCGTCGTCTGTTCTTCGGCTGCAGCGGCGACGCTTTCAGCACCCGTGCTCGTCGATTCGGAGATCGCTGCGACGTCGTCGACCATCGCGACGACCTCCTGAGTCGAGGCCGCCTGCGCTTCGCTGGCTGCCGAAATCTCTTGGATTCCAACGTTGGTCTCCTCGGCGAGCTCGGTGATCGAAGCGAGCGCGGCGACGGCTTCTTGGACCTGCTCGCTGGCGTCTTTGATACCGGCGTTCGTGCGCTCGACTTCGGCAGTGGACGCCTCAGTCCGATCGCGGATCGCCTCGAGGCGGGCCTCGGCCTTCTCGGCTGCCTCTGCGGCGTCTTCGGAGAGCGTTTTGACTTCCGTCGCGACGGCGGAAAAGCCGTCATCGCCGCTAGCACCCGTCGCGCGGGAGACCTCGATGTTCGCGTTCAGCGCTAGCATGTTGGTCTGGCGTGCGATCTCAGAGATCGTGTTGATCAGCTCGTCGATCTGCTGGACCTCGTCCTCGAGACGGTGCATCTCGGCGACGGCGTCGGCGGCTTCGGCTTCGATCTCGTCCATGGCAGTGATCGCCGTCTGAGCTGCTTCTTTCCCTTCCTTCCCGGTGTCAACGGTTCGTTCGGCAATCTCGGCGACCTCGTTCGAGGAGACGGCGATCTCCTCGGTCGTCGTCGACAGCGAGTCGAGTTCCGTGGTGACCGAGCGGAGGTACTCGTGTTGCTGGTCGGCACCGTCGGCGATTTCCTGGATCGACGTAGAGACCTGCTCGGAAGCCGAGTGTACTTCTTCGGCACTGGACGTCACTGATTCGGATGCGGCGGCAACGTCCTGTGCGAACGCCATGAGGTCCTCGGTGGTCGACTCGAGTTTGGCGAGCATGTCGTTGAACTCGCGTGCGATCTCGGCCATCGCTTCGTTCTCGCTGTCGGGGTCAAGTCGCTGTGTCAGATCGCCGGCCGCACACGCCTGCATGACGGTTGCGTACTCGTCGGCTTTCTGCTCTAAGTGCTGGTTGAGCTGGTCCGTTTCTTCGCGAAGCGTGACTGCCTCCTGGCGCGCTTGTTCGACCTCTTCGATTTTTGTCTGGAGGGACTCGTTTTTATCCTGAAGGTCGTTGACCGTCATCAGTCCCACGTTGATCACGAGCAGGACGAACACAGCGCCAAACAGGAAGACGAACCCTGTCAGCAGCTGGAAGAAGAGTTCCTGACCGCTGAACGCGATCCACAGGGCGGCGACATAGCCCAGCAGGAAAAATACCATCAGCGCGAGGAGCCCCCGCCACCGTCGGCGGTAGCTTTCTTCGTTTAGTCGCAGGAACAGCCGCCGGGCATACAGAATCGAGCCGAACATCACGAGTGTCCCAGCGGCGATAAGCCCGAGTACAATCATCGATACTGCGGCCATTAGCACCCACCTGTGTCTGTGCTGTTCGCGTGGCTGAACTGCCGGTTCCAGGTCGACGAATCCGTGGTTCTATGTGGTTTTCGCGTCATCGGTCTCTGAAGTGATCCGCTTCGAAAGAACGAACGCGTCTCATCGTTGGCTTCGATCGCTGTCCTGTCTGGAAACTGGAACTGCGTGTCTCGCAGGCCGTCCGTTTCGAAGCCATCTCTTTCTTTCGAATATGGTGACATTCAGTCAATGAAACTATTTAATGGTAACGCAACCTCCTGTTGTCTCTCGAGTATGGTGCGAAATTCGCTACACCGGTGTGTGGCCTACAGGATACTCTCGGCCGTTATCCGCCGTACTTTCGATACCAGACTCGAGCCCCAACGGGCGACGCACCTGCCTCGAGATCCAATCTGCGCACGACCAACTCCCGGATCGCAGTCGTGACGACGAGTTCGATCGTGTCGCCCGCATCGGTCTGCACCTCGAAGACGGAGTGGCCATCCCGTTCGCTGATACGTTCGATCGTTCCGACAGACCACCGCTCGATGTCGTGAGTCGGTTTCCGGGCGTGGATTCGATCGTGCGTCATAGACAATGGGATGTCGGCAAAGCAGTTGAGGATAGCGCCCCCGTGGGCGTTGTTCGCTTCGCCGATCCGGACACCCCGTTCGATTCGAGCGACCGGCTATTCGGACTCGAGGTCGTCCCCGAGTGAATCCTCGTATTTGTCCTGTGCCTCGTCGGGGAGATACTGCCGTTCCCACTCGACGACCTCGGGAAAGCCCGAGAACTCGTGGAGGGTCCCGACGGGCTGGGCGTTGAACGTGTCGTCGATGTCTCGCATCGCCGCCACGGGGTCGTCCGCGAAGGTACTGAGATCCGCGTAGACGTTCGCGATCGTCGATAGCATCGACGTAATGGGGAACAACACGATGTCGAAGCCCCACTCCTCGAGCGACCCGAGGTCGACGTACGGCGAGGAGCCGAGATCACCGACGAAGTTGTAGACGATCGGCCCGTCGACTTCCCGGCCGATGCGTTCGAGTTCCGACTCGTCGGTCGGCCCTTCGACGAACGCGACGTCGGCACCGGCCGCGAGGAAGTCGTTGGCGCGGCCGATCGCTTCGTCGAGCGAGCCGTCACCCGTGCCGCGGGCGTCGGTACGGGCGATGAGGACGAAATCCTCGGCGCGATCGTCCCGAACGTCAGCTGCGGCTTCAATTTTGCCGATCGCTTCTTCTCGGGGGATGACCTGTCGGCCCTTCGTATGGCCACAGCGTTTCGGGAACGTCTGGTCTTCGATGTGGATCGCGCCGACGCCGGCTTTGATGTACTCGCGAACCGTCCGGATGACGTTCGTGGCGTTGCCGTAGCCGTTGTCGGAATCAGCGATCAGCGGCACATCGATTCGCTCCTGGATGTTTGCAGCGTTTTCGATCATTTCCGGCATCGTGATGAAGCCAGCGTCGGGATAGCCGGTCTTCGACAGCGAAGTGCCGTAGCCGGTCATGTAGATGGCGTTAAAGCCGATGGAATCGGCGACGGCGGCGGTAAGTGGGTCGTGGACGCCGGGACAGACCAGGAGTTCGTCGCGCTCGAGAGACGTTCGGAGCGTGGCACCGGAGTCGGTCATGGCTGATCACATGGTGGTCGCAGCGAAGTCGGTGTCGATGCAGGTCGTCTCGCGTTGGTGTAGGTATACATTCTCGGAGAGGGAGTCGAGAACGATCTCGGTTGTGACAACATCGTCGTATTTCGCGTCAATGTCGAAGGGGGTCGTGCGGTGTGGTCCCTCGGCGCAGTCACCGACCGCGTCGGCGGGAACGATGGTCCGATAGCCGTACTGGAGGCTGTCGACTGCCGCTCGAGCGAGGGCCACCATACATGTAAACCGGCTCGCATCCAATGCTGCCTATGGGTGACGTGGCCCGCGTCTCGAACGAGCTCTTTCGAAACGAGGGGGACGATTCCGACTCGCTTCGGCGCTGTCGCACGCTCGTCAACGCCATCGACGACGGGATCTTCCAGCTGAACGCCGAGGGTCGGTTCGTCGCAATCAACGACGCCGTCGTGTCGCTGACGGGCTCTCCGCGAGCGGACCTCCTCGGCGAGCACGTCTCGACCGTCATCGAGGGACCGGACGCAAAGCGCCTCGAGAAAGCGATCCGGACGCGTCTCGAGGAAGGGATCCATCCCGACACGACGTTCAATCTGGTCGTCGAGAGCGCTGCTGGCGGCCGTGTTCCCTGTGAACTCCAGCTGAGCGTGCTCGTCGACGACGGCGAACACCGCGGGACTGTCGGTGTCGTTCGAGCGGTCGACGACTATGATCGGACGAACGAACGACTGCCGTCGGCCTGGACGGCGTCCGACTCGATTGCCTCCGTCATCAACGAGGCCAACGTCGGCGTGTTCGTCCTCGACGACACGTTCGACGTCGTCTGGGCTGACGAAACGATCGAGGAATACTTCGGCCTCATGCGGAGCGAGATCGTCGGCCGGGACAAGCCGACGCTGATCCGCGAGACGATCGCGGATCGGCTCGACGATCCCGAAACGTTCGCGCAGACGGTGCTAGCCACGTACGAGGACAACACCTCCGTCGAGCAGTTCGAGTGTCGGGTGACGGCCGGCACGGACCGAGAAGCGCGCTGGCTCGAACACCGCAGCAAACCGATCGAGTCCGGACCATATGCCGGTGGGCGTATCGAACTGTACTACGATATTACCGACCGGAAAGAGGCACAGCGAGCCAGAGAGGAGAGCGAACAGCGATTTCAATCGCTCGTTGACGCCGTCGATGAGTACGCGATCTTCATGCTCGACCCCGATGGATACGTCAGGAGCTGGAACAAAGGGGCCGAGCGGATCAAAGGCTACAGCGCATCGGAGATCATCGGTGAGCACTTTTCGACGTTCTACACCGCGGACGATCGGGAAGACGGCGTCCCGGAACGCAATTTGACGCGCGCATATGAGACGGGGACGTTCGAAGACGAAGGCTGGCGCGTCCGATCGGACGGGTCGCGGTTCTGGGCGAACGTGACGATAACGGCCATCTACGACGAAGGCGAGTTGCAGGGCTACGCGAAGATCACCCGTGATCTGACCGAACGCCGAGAACAGGAGCAGCGACTGCGCCGCGAGTACGAACTCAGCGAGCGCATTCTCGAGACGAGCCCCGTCGGAATCGCAGTCGTCAATCCGGATGGATCGGCTGCCAGAGCGAACGAACGGATGGGAGAACTGCTCGATCTCCCGGATGACGGGCCAGCCTATACCACCGCGCAACGAGACATGTACGACGAAAACGGCGACCTCCTCCCGATCGATCAACGGCCCGTTCCCCGCGTCTTCGAAACGGGAGACGCCGTGACCGATCGGGAGATCCGTCTGGATCGACCGGACGGACCACAGTGGCTCTCGATCAACGCCAGACCGATCGCGAACGAGCACGGCGAGATCGAGCAAGTCGTCGAGACGGCAACCGACATTACCGATCTCAAAGAGCTGGCCCGACGGCGCAAACGGGAACTCGAGGAACGGGAGAAAGAACTCGATGCCGTCCAACTCGCGACGAACTTACTCGAGACTGGCGAGCAACCGGCACCTGACTTGCTCCAGGAGTTCGTAACTGGCCTCCCGCAGTTCTTCCAGTATCCGGAGCGAACTGCTGTCTGCGTCTCGGTCGGCGACGACGAAGTGACCACGGACACATACGAACCGCTCGAGCGGCGGATCACCGCATCAAGCAGCACTGTCAATGACACTTCGATCGCGATCGATGTTGTCCTCCACGACGATCCCAGTCTCGCGGCCGACAGGACGGCCACCTTCTCCGAGGAGGAACGCGAACTGCTCGAGACGCTCGCGACGTTGCTGAAGCTGCACTTCGACCGCCGCGAGTACATCGACGAGTTGCAGGCCTCGAACGAGCGCTTAGAGCAGTTCGCCTACGCCGCCTCGCACGATTTGCAGGAACCACTTCGAATGATCTCTAGCTACGTGCAACTCATCGAGAGCCGCTATGCCGAGGTCCTCGATGAGGACGGCGAAGAATTTCTCGCGTACGCCATCGACGGAGCCGAGCGAATGCGCGAGATGATCGATGGCCTACTCGAGTACTCGCGTGTCGAAACCCGCGGTGATCCCTTCGAACCGGTCGACCTCGACGTGGTGCTGTCGGATGTCCTCGCGGACCTGCAGTTCTCGATCGAAGAACACGACGCCGAGATCACGGCCGAGTCGTTGCCAACCGTGATGGGCGACGCCAGCCAGCTCCGGCAGGTGTTTCAAAACCTGCTCGAGAACGCCCTCGAGTACAGCGGCGACGAGCCACCACGGGTTCGTATCGACGCCGAGCGGACGGGCGACGAGTGGACGATCTCGGTCAGTGATTCGGGGATCGGCATCGATGTCGACGACAACGAGCGGGTCTTCGAGGTGTTCCAGCGACTCCACACGCGCGAGGAATACACCGGTACCGGGATCGGGCTCGCGCTCTGTCGGCGGATCGTCGAGCGCCACGGCGGTGTGATCTGGGTCGACTCCGAGCCCGGTGAGGGGGCGACGTTTTCGTTTACGCTGCCAGCCACCGATTCGTGACTCGGGTGAGTCTCATTCGTGGTCGATTCCGATCCGCTCGAACTGCCGTCGGCCGGTTCGTTTGTGGCTGTCTGCCATCGCCGACGACAACACCGCCCGTTCGGCTTTCCGAAGATGCTCGTGGCACGTTGTGCGGCTGATCTCGAGTTCCATCGCTAACTCCTCGTTCGTGATCGCTCTGGGCCAATCGTAATCGCTGTCTGCCATGGGAACAGAACCCACAGTCAAAGACTACGCGCGGTAACTGCCGGACGCTGGTCAGAACCGGCGTGACCTGACCGACGACGCTCACAGTCAAAAGACACGAAAGACAGATAAAAGACCCCACGCTGTAAATAGACAAATATGGACGTTCCGTACGACCTCACCTCGTACGTTCGGGTGTTGAAAATGGCGACGACGCCCACTAGCGAGGAGTTCCTTCAGGTATCGAAAATCGCCGGTGCAGGCATCTTGCTGGTCGGTCTCGTCGGGTTCCTCATCGGCGCAGTCATGGTACTGCTGACCAGCGGTGGTGGCATCTAATGGGCATCTTCGCTGTCAAAACGACGGCGAGCCAAGAGCGCACCGTCGCTGACATGATCATCAACCGCGAGGAGCCCGAAATCCACGCCGCGCTCGCGCCTGACTCGTTGACCTCCTACGTGATGGTCGAAGCCGACGGCGACGCGGTTCTCAATCGCGTCCTCGAGGATATCCCTCACGCCCGGAGTATCGTCCCCGGCGAATCGGACATCTCCGAGGTCGAACACTTCCTCTCGCCCAAACCGGACGTCGAAGGGATCGCCGAGGGCGACATCGTCGAACTCATCGCTGGCCCGTTCAAAGGCGAGAAGGCACAGGTCCAGCGCATCGACGAAGGCAAAGATCAGGTGACGGTCGAACTGTACGAGGCGACGGTTCCGATTCCGGTGACGGTGCGTGGTGACCAGATCCGCGTCCTCGATTCCGACGAGCGATAGCGAGTCGGTTCGCTCGCCCAAGCGGAGCGAGGGGCGAGGACGTTTTGTACTATATTTTGTGAGGAGCGGTGACCGAACGGAGTGAGGGAACCCGACGACGTAAAATATAGCCGTGTGACGGTGCGTGGCGACCAGATCCGCGTCCTCGATTCCGACGAGCGCTAGAGAGGGAACTGAGTTCGTTTTGTCGGCGACGCGAGCGCTCCTCGCTCGCTGTGCGCCACGTAACACAACCGGACAGCGCTGTGACTCGACAATTAGCGTTTCAGTTCCGTCGCGATCGTTTGCATATCCACGACCGCGTCGATCTCCTCGAGTAACGCCTCGCGTTTACGGACCGCTTCGGAACTGGCACCGTAGGCGCGGACGTATTCGGCGCGGCTGTGTTCGGTAAACACGTGGCGGATCGCGAGATAGCCGTCCGGTACGATCGTACCACAGACCTGACACTCACAGCGCTGGTGGGTGGTCGCCTGATGGACGACGGCAGACTCGACATCGTCGAACACTGCGCCACAGCCGTCGATTCCGCATTCCCAGGCCATTCGATACTCTCACTCGCACGGCCGCCCTAATGATCCTTTCGCAGCGAAAGCCATCGGCCAGAAGGAACGTACTCGAGACGGATCCAGCCGCCAACGTCGATGCCGATCGCGACACGGCGGACGGCAGTCTGTCACTTTCGGCCACCGCTAAATCAGAATTCATAACTCGATTGTACCAGAAGTAACCGTCGTGACCGACGGAGTGACGTTCCGAGTAGACTGTCACGTGAAGGTGCTCAATGACCGCGTGGTCGAGCGAGCCAAGCGGGCTGGCCTCGATGCACTCGTCTATGCACCGCACTTCACCCGCCTCCCGGAGATCCGCGAGCGCGCCGCGGCCTACTCTGACGATGAGCTGCTGGTCGTTCCCGCCCGCGAGGTGTTTACCGGCACCTGGCGCAACCGCAAGCACATCCTCGCAGTCGGTCTCGAGGAGCCGATCCCAGATTTCATCCCGCTCGAGACGGCGATGGCCGAATTCGAGCGCCAAGACGCTGCCGTGCTCGTCCCACACCCGACGTTCGCAAACGTCAGCCTCGAACAGTCCGATCTCGGAACGTACGCGGAGACGATCGACGCCCTCGAGATTTACAATCCGAAACACTTCCCGATACACAATCGCCGCGCATGGAACCTCGGAGAGGCGTTTTCCTTTCCGCCGATTACCTCCTCGTATGCCCACCTCTCGCGAACCGTTGGCGTCGCCCACACCGCCTTCGAAACGCCAATCGAAAGCGAAGGCGACCTCGTGGCAGCGCTGGAAGATGGAGTCGCACGCCGCGTCGTCTACGAAAACGGCCTCAACCGGTGGGCGACGACGGCGACGGAACTCGGCCACTTAGTCTACGAAAACACGTGGAAGAAGGTCGATCGGCTGTTTCTGTCGGGCACCGAACCGACCCATCCAGAGCACATCGCCTACGATGGGCGGTTCGACGACGTAGCCGTCTACTGAATCCTCGAAAGCGTCTCTGCGACGCGGTCCCAGTGACTCCCGCGCCAAAAGTACTGCCCACAGTCACGACAGACCCAAACGTCGCTCTCGATCGAATCGGGGACGTACTCGGGAATCGACGCCGTCGTATCGACCTGCTCGAGCGGGCCGTTACACCGCCCACAGAACGCGGGTTCGTCGGCCAGTGCGAGGTCGACGCCCGCCGCAGCGAGTTCGCCGAGTTGGTCCTCGACATCGCGGGACTCGAGGCAGATCGAGTCCGCCGCGCGGTTTGCGAGTGCTACGTCCCGCGTGATGAGCGTCCGTCCTTCGTCTTGGGCGACGGTGAGGAGGTCATCGTCGGCCTCGAGGTCTCGATCGGCGGCGTAGACGGTGTCGTGATTGCACATCCGCAGGTAGGAGACGATCCCACCGCACATGACGTCGACGAGCGAGCGCATGGCGTCAGTGGAGGAACTCACGGAGTTCCGCGAGGTCCCAGGTGTTGATCACATCGGCCGGTTCGGCCCAGCCACGACGCGCAGTGTGGACGCCCCAGCGCATATACTCGAGGGTCGCGGGCTGGTGTGAGTCGGTGTCGATCGCGATTTTCGCGCCCTCCTCGAGGGCGGCCTGAACGGCGCTGCCCCAGAGATCCAGCCGTCGTGGGTCGCTGTTGACCTCGAGAGCGGTGCCGTGCTCGGCGGCGGCCCGCCCGACCGCCGTGACGTCGTAGTCGAGCCCTGAGCGCTGATTGAGCAGGCGGCCGCTGGGATGGCCCACAATATCGATCGCCGGGCTCTCGACAGCGTGGACGAGCCGCTCTGTGGCCGTCTCTGCGTCCTGATCGAGCGCACTGTGCGTCGAGGCGACGATCACGTCCAGCGCGTCGATCACCTCGTCGGAGAGGTCGATCTCGCCATCAGCGTCGACGTTCGCTTCGATCCCTGCGAAGACTTCGATCTCGGCCTCGTCGCCGACCGCGCGAATTTCCTCGACTTGCTCCAGAATCTCGGCATCCGAGAGGCCCATGCCGCCGACAATGCCGGGGCCCTCGGCATGGTCGGCGATCCCGAAGTAGTCGTAGCCCAGCTCGGCGGCAGCCTCGACCATGGCCGCGATCGTGGTGTTGCCGTCTGACCACTCGGTGTGGGTGTGGAAATCGCCACGGATGTCCTCACGGGTGATGAGCTCCGGTAGCCCACCGTTTTCAGCGGCAGCGATCTCACCGCGGTTTTCCCGCAGTTCTGGCGGAATCCATGGCAACCCGAGCGCGTCGTACATGCTTTCTTCCGTCTCGCCGGCGACGCGTTCGCCGACGCGTTGCCCGCTGTCGGGGTCGTCGATCGCATCGACAGCGAACGCGCCGTACTCGTTCAACTTCATCCCGCGGTCGATCGCGTAGTTGCGCAGGCTGACGTTGTGATCCTTGCTCCCAGTAAAATACTGCAGCGCAGAACCGAACTCCTCGGGGACGACGACGCGAAGATCCACTCGAATCTCGCCGACGCGGACGCTTGCCTTCTCTGGACCCGACTCGATCTCGTCGTCGACCGACTCCCACGCGACGAACTGGTCGATTACATCCTCGTGCGCGTCAGTTGCCACGAGTGCATCGACGTCGCCGATCGTCGCACGCCATCGGCGGATCGAGCCGGCTACCGCACACCGTTCGACCGGATCGATCGACTCGAGAAAGGCGAGCACGTCGTCGGCAAGCGGTCGCGCCTCGCCGAGCAACTGGCGCTGGCCGACGGTGCGGGCGAACTCGAGGTTGTCGAGGATGTTCTGTTCTGTCTTCGGCCCGAACCCCTTGACTTCTTGGACCTCACCGGCTTCGGCAGCGTCCTCGAGGTCATCGAGCGTCTCGACCCCGAGTTCACGGTAGAGCTTGCCGGCCGTCTTGGGGCCGACGCCCTCGATCCGGGTGATGTCTGCCATGTCGATCGGTAACTCGGCTCGAAGCTCCTCGAGTTCCTCGATCGAGCCTGTTTCGACGTACTCGATGATCTTCGAGGCGATCGCGTCGCCGACACCCTCGATGTTCTCGACTGCCTCGCGGTCGCCCGCGTCGACGCGGTCGGCGATCGGTGATGGGTGTGAGCGGACGTTCTCGGCCGCGCGGCGGTACGCGCGGGGTTTGTACTCGACGCCGTCGGCCTCGAGCAAGTCGGCGAACTCCTCGAAGCGGGCGGCGAGTTCGGCGTTGGTCGTCATCGGCCCCTCCGTGCGCTGGTGTCGTCGTTCTCTCCCAGTGCCTTTTTCAGGAACGACATCCAGCGCTTGCGATCCTGCGCGTGCTGGAGTTTCTGCTCGCGCTCTAAATCCGTCGGCCCGAGGCTCTCGAGGGCGTTCAACGCCCGGTCGATGCCGATGATGCTCTTGGCGAGTTCCTCGCCTTTCTCGCGGGTGATGTCGCCCTCCTCGATCTGCTCTAAGCGCTCGAGGCGCTCACGACGCAGGTTCTTTTTCGCCTGCTCGACGCGGTCGCGCTCGCCGGACGGGACCGTCTCGCGGCGCTTGATCTCGAAGACGAACGTCCGGAGGTCGATTTCTTCCCCCTGAACCGTGATCGTCTCCGGGATGTCCGCGCCGACGGTCGCGCCCTCGCGCTCGACACGCTCGAGCAGTTGCTTGCGCTCGTACTCTTGCACGACCGAATGTGGGCGACGAGGAAGCAAAAATGTACAGCCCACGGCGCATATGGTGTTCAGTGACGCTGATTCCATGTGAAGCTGAACGATTTGACCTACTCGACGACTATTTCGACTTCGACGGCGCTAAAAGAGCGTGAGAAAGCGACAGTTCGACGTGTTGTCACGCTGAATACGTCGCGTCCCTCGTCGAGCAAGCACCCGGTACGGACGGTCCAAAAAACGAACCGATCTGTCCGCCACATATACTGACCGGGTTGATTGCTGTGAAATAATCGGGGCAAACCCCAAATCCCTTAGCTACTCCGCACATACCACCGATCAATGGCCAAGTGCGACGTGTGTGGGAAAGACGAAAACATGCCGTATAACTGTCGGCACTGTGGTGGCACCTATTGTGCCGATCATCGGCTCCCCGAGAACCACAACTGTACGGGGCTCGAAAACTGGAACGACCCACAGGGCGTCTTCGACAGCGGTTTCGACGACGGCGTCAGTTCGAGTGGGAACACGTCACGCGCCTCGAGTCTGACTGACAAACTCCCGATCGATACCGGGCCTGGCGGGCCGCTGGCGTACTTCCGGGGGAACGCGACTTACACGTTCCTCGCGTTGATGTGGCTGACGTTCCTCGCACAGTGGCTCGTGCTGTTGGTCGCCGGCTCGGCGCTCCACCAGTCGCTGTTCACGCTGACGTCGTGGAACGTCGAGTACGTCTGGACGTGGGTCACCTCCGTCTTCGCCCATAGCCCGGGTAACTTCATGCACATCGTCGGGAACAGCATCGTGCTGTTCTTCTTCGGGCCGCTCGTTGAGCGCTACATCGGCTCGCGTGACTTCGCGATCCTGTTCATCGTCAGCGGCGCGCTCGCCGGATTGGGTCAAGTCCTGATTTCGGCTGCACAGGGCGCTCCGACGGCCGTCCTCGGGGCCAGCGGCGCGGCGCTCGCTATCATGGGCGTGCTGACGGTCTTGAATCCCGGTCTCAAGGTGTACCTCTACTTTATTCTCCCAGTGCCGATCTGGCTGCTGACCGCCGGCTACGCCCTCTTCAGCGTGTTCTTCCTCTCGGTCGGTGGCGGCGGGCCGATCGCTCACGGGGCCCACCTCATCGGCCTCGTGATCGGCCTCGCCTACGGCCAGTACGTCAAGCGAAATCGCAATCTCCGGGCTCCGAGTCGCCTCGAGTTCGGCGGTGGCGGCCCCGGCGGGCCGGGCGGCCCAGGTGGCCCCGGACGCGGCCGGTTCTGACCGTTCCCGCGTTCCACGCTCGCACCGCGACAGCCCGCAACTGATTTTCGCACGGCCACTCTCACCGCAAACGAATGAGTCAGCCCCGGCCAGACCTCGCGCCCGATCCCGGCCTTTCGCGTGCGGAGATGGAAACGCTCCAGCGCGATATCGCCGATATCGCCGTCTTCGAAGACGACTTTGCGTTCGATCCCGACGCGCTCTCGAACCCGCTCGCGGCGGCTGCCAGTGGAGACGAACAGCCGATCATCGTCGGCGTCGACCAGTCGTTTCTCACGAACGCCGACGGTGAGCAGGACCGCGCCCTGAGCGCCGTCGTCGCCACCCGTGGCGGCGAGGTGATCGAGCGCGTCCACGCCGTTACCGGGCTCGAGATTCCCTACATTCCTGGTCTGCTCTCGTTTCGCGAAGGGGGGCCGATCCTCGCGGCACTCGAGGAGCTGTCCGTCGATCCTGAGCTCATCCTTTTCGACGGCAGCGGCCGCATCCACTTCCGACAGGCTGGCATTGCGACCCACATGGGCGTCGTCAGGGACGTTCCGAGTATCGGGGTCGCAAAGAGCCTGCTCTGTGGCCGCCCGCGCGAGGATACTGACGACCTCCCGGCAGGCTCGCGGGTCGCCATCGAAGCGAACACGCGAGTCGACGCCCCCGATGGCACCCTCATCGGCTACGCCGTCCAGACCCGCCAGTACGATTCGCCGAATCGGCACATCAACCCGCTGTACGTCAGCTCCGGCCACCGTGTCGGCTCCGAGACGGCAGCCGAGATCGTCCTCGAGCTGGCAACGTCGTACAAGCTTCCCGAACCAGTGCGACTCGCGGATACGTACGCCGACGAAGCCAAACGGGAATTCAACCAGTAGGCAGACCCGCGTTCCACCGACGACAGTTCCCTGACCAACCGCTGCGGCGGGTGGGACTGAAAGGAGCCGGTCGGGTGCTTTCGGTGTATTTACGGTCCTATACTGATCGTTCGACTCGTCTCGATTTCAATTCGCTCTTGAAATTACGAACAGCGCGACAAACCGTCGATACTTAGGTATCGTCTCCCGAACCGGTCACGTATGGCTACCGCTGAGGACGTCGAGGAGACAGCCGATGACGGGCCGGATGGTACCGTCGTCGAGGACGACCGCGAGCACGCGACGGGCGAGACCGACCGCTATACGCGCAAGAAATCGGTGCTGATCACCGGCTGCTCGTCCGGCATCGGCCGCGCAACCGCTCGAGCCTTCCTCGCCAAGGACTGGCAGGTCTTTGCGACGGCACGGGACGTCGACCATATCGAGGAGCTCGCGGAGGCGGGCTGTGAAACCATCGCGCTGGACGTCACCGACCCCGAGCAGGTCGCGACGGCCGTCGAGGAGACCGTCGACATCGCCGGCTCGATCGACTGCGTCGTCAACAACGCCGGCTACGCCCAGATGGGGCCGCTCGAGGACGTCGCCACGGTCGACCTCCACCGGCAGTTCGACGTCAACGTTTACGGCCCCCACCGACTCACGCGGGCCGCCCTGCCACATATGCGTGCCCAGGGAGAGGGTCGAATTATCAACGTCTCGAGCGTCGTCGGTCGAATCTCGCTGCCCGGCGCGGGTGCCTACGCAGGCTCGAAACACGCCCTCGAGGCGATGAGCGACGCCTTACGCGGCGAGGCCGAAGAGTTCGGGATCGATGTCGTCGTGGTCGAACCCGGTCCGGTCGAGACGAACTTCTCCGACCGCGTCGACGACGAACTGCCGGAAGACGAGCGAACGCCGGCCTACGAATCGCTGTACGAACTCTACGACGAGGCACAGCTGATCGGCGGGGGAAGCGGCGGTCCGTTTGCCTCCGATCCCGACGACGTCGCCGCGGCGATCCTCGATGCCGCGACCAGCCCCGAACCACCGGCCCGGTACCCGGTCGGCCCGATCGCCCAGTACGGCCTCTACGCGCGCCACCTGCCTGACCGGCTGCGCGATGCGGTCTACGGGCTCCTGCGAAAACTCGCGTAGGCTCCGTTCTCTCTCGAGTCGGCGAGACGCTACTCGTCTCGATCGTATCGCTCCGCCGCCGACTCGAAGCCCAGTTCCGACTGCTCGCGGCTGCGGCGCTCCTCGAGAGTTGCGATCGCCTCGGAATCCGGCGCGGCGTCGTCGGTGATCCGTGCCCACGAATTGTGGACCTTGGCGTGACACCACCGGCAGAGATAGACCGTAATCTCGTGAGAGAGGGTCTCGCCGTCGCGCGCGTACGACAGGTGGTGCTCCTCGAGCAACGGGCGCTCGTCGTCGTGGGCCAGCCGTTTCTCCTCGAGGCCACAGCGGACGCACTCGCGGTCGCGATTGCGCGAGCGGAAATGCGGACAGTCGGCCCACGACCACTCGGATTCGGGGTCGACGACAGGACATGCGTACTCCGCCTCGGCGCGCTCGCTGGCAAATTCGGGATCGTGTTCGTAGTAGTCGAATGCGTAGCGACACGTCCCCTCGCCAGTGAGGTGGTCACAGACGCCGGCGAACTCGTAGGGGTCGTCGACGCCGACCGAGGTTCCCTGCGGCGTTTTCTCCATCGTCGGCGTGGATAGGGCTCGAGGGGTGTTGAATCGCCCGGCACACGCGCTCGTGGCGTCATTTCGCACGGTGGGCGTTGTCGATGGGATTTTGACAGCGGACTGCGTCGACATCGATCATGCTACCGATCGACGACACCGAGACGCTCCTGTCGGCTGAGGACGTGATCGACGTCATCGACGCGATCGGGGATCGCGACCGGCTCGAGGTCGCATACACGGTGTACGACCATCCGGCAGAGGGCATCACCGGTCCCGAACTCGCAGCCGAGATCGGTGCGACGGAAGCCGAAATCGAAGACCGAATCGATGCACTCGTCGACGGCGGCGTCGTCGCCGAACGAATGGCGTGTCTGATCGATTGCTCGATCGACGGCCCCCAGTACGAACTGACGCAGTTCGGTCGTCTGCTCTTCGAAGAGGGTGTCCTGTCGTTGTTTGATGCCGCCTCGGCGGTTAGCGAGTTATAGGCGAGCCGCTGCCGATCCCACGAAGCGGTCGGGACTTTTTTCTCGTCGTCATGCCGACTCGAGGCCGTGCGACTCGTCTATGAATCAAGCGACGACGGCCAGTCTCTCCATGGCCCTGACCGCACCGTTCTGGCGACGACGGTCGACCTCGCGGACTCGCTTGTGAGTCAAACTCGTGGACTCATGTTTCGTCGCTCCGTGCCCGACGACTACGCGCTCGTCTTTCGGTTCGACTCGGCGAAAGTCCGCGACCTCCACATGCTGTTCGTCTTCTTCCCGATCGACGCCGTCTGGGTCGTCGACGGCGTCGTCCGGCGCGTTGAGCGGCTACGGCCGTGGCTCGGATTCGCCCGCGATCGCGCGGATCTAATCGTCGAACTCCCGGCCGGGGCCGCAGCCGACGTCGAACCCGGCGATCAGCTGGTGCTCGAGGGCAAAGACGAGCACTGACGACCGACAGGTGTGGACGCGACGGCACGTCTCGACCGGCGGATTTAAGTCGGCAAGATCCGTTAGCCTGCAGTACAATGGCACGCCATACGCCATCTGACGAGGATAGAGGAAGTCGGGGCAACCCGGCTGGGCGTGAAATTCTCCGACGAACGTAATCGCAGTCCTTCAAACTCACCACTCTTGCCTGTAAGTAATTCACCCGAACAGACGATCGCATCGGACCGTACAGTGCGCCTTCTCGACACAACGCTTCGCGACGGCGAGCAAGCGCCGGGCGTCTCGCTGTCGCCGGACGAAAAAGTCGACATCGCTCGAGCCCTCGAGCGAGCCGGCGTCTCGACCATCGAGGCCGGCAGCGCCTGTACCGGCGCGGGTGAACGACAGGCCATCTCGCGAGTGACCGACCTCGACCTCGACGCTCGGATCACCAGCTTCTGTCGCGGGCTCAAAGGCGACATCGACCTCGCACTGGAGTGCGACGTCGACGGCGTCCACATCGTCGTTCCCGCAAGCGACCGCCACGTCGAGGACAAGGTCGGCACCTCCCGCGAAGACAACCTCGAGAAAACGGCCGAACTCGTCGCCTACGCGAAAGACAACGATCTTTGGGTCGAGGTCATCGGCGAGGACGGCTCCCGGGCCGACCTCGACTACCTCGAGGACCTCGCCGGGGCATCGCTCGAAGCGGGCGCGGATCGATTCTGCTTTGCCGATACCGTCGGCCACACCGGACCGGAACACACCTACGAGGCCGTCTCTCGACTCGCTGAACTGGGGCCAGTCAGTGCCCACACCCACGACGACCTCGGATTGGGCGTGGCTAACGCGCTCGCAGCGATCTCGGCGGGTGCCGATCTTGTCCACTGTACGGTCAACGGCCTCGGCGAACGCGCCGGCAACGTCGCCTTAGAAGAGGTCGCAATCGCGCTCGAACACGTCTACGACGTCGAAACCGTCGACCTCGCAGAACTCTACGATCTCGCACAAGTCGTCTCGCGGGCGACCGGCGTCCAACTGCCGCCGAACAAGGCCGTCATCGGCGAGAACGCCTTCACGCACGAAAGCGGCATCCACACCGACGGGACGCTCAAAGACGACAAGATGTACGAGCCCTACCCGCCCGAAACGGTCGGACGCGAACGACGGCTCGCACTCGGGAAACACACCGGCCGCGCGGGCGTCAAAGCCACGCTCGAGGAACACGACGTCGAGGCCGACGACGACGAAATCGCCGAAATCGCCACGCGCGTCACCGAACTCGGCGACCGCGGCCGCCGCGTGACCGACGCCGATCTCCTCGCAATCGCCGAGGACGTCACCGGCGAGGACCGCGACCGCGTCGTCGACTTACTCGATCTCACCGCCACCAGCGGCGGTGCCGTCCCGACCGCCAGCATCCGACTCGAGGTCGACGGCGAGGAACGCGTCGCCAGCGGAACCGGCTCCGGCCCCGTCGACGCCGCCGTCTCCGCTGTCCGCGAAGCGCTGGGCTCGATGGCCGACGCCGAACTCGAGTCCTATCACGTCGACGCAGTCACCGGTGGCACCGACGCCGTCGTTACCGTCGAAGTGACGATGGTCCGCAACGACCGCTCGGTGACCGTCGCCCGCAGCGAAGCCGACATCACGCGCGCGAGCGTCACAGCGATGGTCGACGCGCTCGATCGACTGCTGGCTGCCGATCAGCAACCGCTTGCACCAGCCGACGACTGACGTCGACCGAGATCATTCGTTCTCTTCGATTCAGAACGTTGTCACTGCCGTCGCCCGTCTGCGTCCGCGCTCACTCCTGTCGGAACGGGTCGCTGACGACGTTCCACGGATCGAGCAGGTAGACGCCCGCGAGAAACAGCGCAAGCACGACGACGAACAGGCGAGCAGCCCCGCTCACCGACGACGGAACCCCGAGGTCGAGCGTCGTGGCCATCACGACCGCAACCGCGATCCAGAGGCCCGCGACGATCAGTCGTTTTTGACTGTCCATAGTCGTTCGTTCGACTCGAGTCGCTTGAATACGTGTGGTTTCGAACAGATCGGTCCCGGCACGTCACCGCGAGGGAGCGAACAGAGATGGACCGCGATTCGAAACGGTTCTAGCCGATAGATTCTCCACGAGGGGCCGAGATCACGCCGCCGTGATATGTCAGGACCTACCATCTGCAGTCGCGACAGTTGCAGACAGCAAACGGCGCGCCGACCGTTTGCAGCCGCGCAATTGTCAGTAGATCGATCATAACAAATCAGCGAATTCGTGACTGTCCGCTCGAGATGGAAGACAATTATCAGGACGATTCCTCGGCACGGACGACGCGTCGTTCGTACGTCAAACTGCTCGGTGCGCTCGGTCTCGGCGGCGCGACGACTGGGACCGCTGCACTGAGTTCGCAGGGTGTCGGCACCGCTGGGGCACAACCCAGCAGTGCAGCGGGCAGGATAACTGTCAGCGACTCGGGAACGGTGATCGACGACGATGCGTCCCAACTGGACTTCGGGGACGCACTCTCGGTAGTCGAAGCCGGTGACGACGCCGTACGGGTTCAGGGTGATTCGAACCCGAGTATCGTCGACGTGCGCGACGACCTCGGGGTCGAACCAGAAACGGACGATCTGTGGGCCGCGATCGAAGACCACTACCTTTCGTTCGCACCGACGGAACGGAATCACTGCTACACGATCCCCGCCGGGACGTGGGACGTCGCGACCGACAACGTCCACTTCGACGCCCACGAATTCCTCGGTATCGTCGGTGACCCGTTCGCCGTCCTCAAAGTCACTGATCAGGACGTCGATCGCATGATGACCGTCGGCTCGCTGGACGCCTCGCTCCCACACGCCCAGCGGACCGTCATGCGAGACCTGCAGATCGACATTCGCGGCGACTACGATACCGGAATCGCCCGCTGGTACACCTACCGGTACGGCCATATGGAGAACATCTCGATGCGGGGCAGACGCGACAAGTTCAATAGCCAGTACGGCGGCGACCGCCACACGATTTTGGTCAATGGCGTCCGATCATCGGCGACCAACGTTATCAGCAGCTGTTATCTCAACAACGGCGATACGAAGTACGACCGGTCGACGATCGTCGGCCATGCGATCCCGTTCAGTTCGGACATCTACAACCACGGGACGAACTACTGGGAGGGATGCCAGGTGTCGGACTACATCGATAACGGGATCTACGTTTCGGGCGACGACGGCCGGAACATTATCACCGGCTGTCACGTCCGCAACTGTGCCGGTGCGGGCATCCGCATCGGCCCCAACGACTATGTACAGGGCTGTCAGATCACGATAACTGAACAGCCCGGCTACCCGTGGTCCGGCCTCTGGCTCGAGAACGGTGGCGGGCAACTCGTCTCCCAGTTGCTGGTGAAAAACAGCGTCAAGAAAAACACCGAAATCATCCGTCTGACACAAGATGGACCGGCCCGGCTCACCGATATCCACATCACCGACGAGGGAACCGACGGCCGGGCGATTCGGGTCGACGACAACGACGACGCACCGACTATATTCGACGCGTGTACGATCACTGATCGCTCGAGTCCGTCGACGTCCGATTACGCCGTGTACGTCAGTTCGTCGAACGTCACGTTCAACGACTGCGAGTTCGATATCGAGACACAGTCCGACACGGACCGACACGGCGTCTTCGTCACGAACAGCGGCGATGGAATCGACCGGCTCACGCTCGATACGTGTACGATCGATCCCGACGGCGCGAGCCTCCGGCTCGCTGAAACCGGAGCGGACCATACCGTCGAGAGTTCGTTCTTCGAGGGGCTCGTCATGAGCGACCCCGAAACGACACTCTCGAGGGTGCTCTGGGTCGGCAATCGCCACCGCGGTGAGACGATTTTCCGCGGTGAACGGTCGCAGTGGCAGGGTGACTTCAACTTCGGATTCGAGATCTAATCCAGTGTCAGTGGTGGCAACGAGTTGTCGAGACAGTTACGACGAGTCGATTATGCCGAGACCGACAGTCTCGTCTTCGAGGACGTTCTGGCGTTTGCTAACCATGCCAACATCTTCGTAGGAGGTCGGGCCGGGGACCTGGTGGGCTTCGGGTCCTGGTTCCTGTCCGAGGTAGGTGACGTTCGGGTTCGTCCCGAGATCCTCGAGGAGTTTGAACTCGTTGCCCGAGGGCGGGATATACTCCTCGAGTCGCTGCTGGGCGACGTCCTCCCGATTGTTCACCACGATGTCTGGGCTATCCTCGCCCGACCCCGCAGGCGGTCTCTGGAACTGGTCGACCGTGAGTCCGAGTTCGCTCAGGACGTCCTCACTCTGGAGGGCGAGTCCGTGGTCCTCGAGGATCGAGACGACCTCGAGGATCGTCGCTTCCTGATCCACGAGCGTATCGCCCGGCGGTGCCTCCTGATCGTACTCGACGTTCGTGATCTGGACCGCCGTCGCAAGCATGATCGACTGCTCGTCGAGGCCATCAACGGCTCCGGTGATCGCATCCAGATCGGTGCCGACACCCTCGAGCATCGACGGGAGGTTGTCAGGCGAGGGAAGCATCGTACTCAGCCGGATGAGGACTCGCGCTCGGGCCGGGTTCTCTTGGTATCGCGACGGGTCGCTGTTCGGGTTGTTCTTATCACCGAACTGGATAACGCTCGGCGGGCAGGCCACTTCGCAGGCCGTCGTTCCGACGTTGCTTTCGCCGAAGTTGCCGTCCTGACGAGGTGGGTCGAAAACGCACTTCGACATGACGCCGCGGGGGGCCCGACTGCTGACGCGCCGGTCGCGATAGTCATAGACCATGTCAGGGCTGAGCTCCTCTTCATCGATGTTCGGCTCCTCCCACTGGAAGTAGTTGACGCCGTACGGACAGGCGACCTGACAGTACCGACAGCCGATACAGACGTCGTAATCGGTCAGCACCAGTCCGCCTCTGTCTCGAGTGTGTCGTGCTGTCGTCGGACACACCTTCTCACAGGGCGCGTCGGTACAGTGTTGACACGGGCGGACGAGGAAGTTGAAATCGCGGTGACTCTCGAAGTTGTCGGGATCGGGCGACTCGACGTCGCCGTCCTCGAACGCGAGGACGTACATCCAGTTGGCACCCAGATCCCAGCCGTGCTCTGCGTTGCAGGCAGTCACACAGGAGAGACAGCCATCGCAGTACTCGAGGTCGATCGTCATCCCCCACTGCGTCGCGTCTTCGTCGGGATGGACTTCGCTGGGGTCTTCGACGGCCTCCTGTTCGGGCTCTTGCTGGTCGACCGCCCCCCAGCCGAGGCTGGCGAAGCCGACGCCAGCACCCGCCTTTTTGAGCATCTCCCGGCGTGACTCCTCGCCGGTGGCGAACTTCGAGAGCGTCGCGCCGATCCCTCCCTCATCGTCCCCATCGTCCGGGCTGGCGATTGGTCGCTCGTCTTCACCGAACTCCTCCATCACGTCGTCGTGATATCGCTCGTGGAACTCCTCTTCCGAGAGTTCCCCCTTCGTGACCCGGATGGCGTCTCTACCCATCTCCATGCCGAGTTCAGTGTCGTACTCGGTCTCGTCGAGGAGGTCCTCGAGTTCGTCCTGCCACGACTCGCCGAGCGGATGGAACGGTTCGTCGGTTCCATCAGGCCCCTCTCCTGGAGCCGGTTCGTCGGAACTCATCGCTCCCTCCTTGCCGAAGCTGTCGGGTCGTGTGGCGTCCCAGCCGATCGCTGTCGATTCCACCTTGCAGCCACTGCTTGGACAGATACCAGCGTCGAATACATGGGTTCCTCGTGACAGCGTACCTACGTCAAGAGTTAGCATAGTGGCCGGCCTTGCATACGACGGGGTACCGCCGGGTTCCTGCGGTTGGCACAGTTACGTCCCCGCAGGACTCGCTCGAGGCAACTCTCCACTTGTCAAACGAGAATATGTGGTAGGAGCGGACGGAAGTCCGTCATCGGGAGACACATGTGGGCTGCGGAGCAGTATCTCCTACTTCCCGCTCGCAAGGCCGACCGGTGGCAGTTATGCTGCCACCACATGTATCGGTAGTGGAACGGACCATGGATAACACCACCAGGCCGGAACCCGATAAAGCGGACTTTCCATCGAATGCCCCAATAGTGGAACAAGCGGCGTTCCTGCTCGAATACGCTGTGCTTGCCCCATCAAGTCACAACTCACAGCCATGGCTGTTTGCCGTTGCGGACGACGAGATTCGGGTCTACGCCGACGAATCACGACAACTCACTGTGGCCGATCCAGACGGCAGAGAACTGTATCTGAGCGTCGGCTGTGCGCTCGAGAACCTCGTGATCGCAGCCAAGCAGTTCGGCCTCGGAGTCACTGTCACATACGCGTCGGAGACTGAGAATCGACGAGCAGACGATGCGACGACTCGACACGTGGCGACAGTCCGGCTCGAGCCGGACACGCCGGCCAAAACGGACCAGGATGCTGCCCTATTCGACGCCATCACCGAACGCCGGACGAACCACCACCCGTTCCAAGCCACCTCCGTCCCGGAACCGATCCTCGAGCGGTTCGAGGACGACGCGACCACGGCAGGTATAGGTCTCGAACTGGTTACTGACACGATCCGCAAGGAAGAGATCGCGGCACTACAGACGCAGGCCGACGAACGTCAGTTTGCAGATCCGGAGTACAGAGCGGAGCTTGGCTACTGGATCGGAAGCGGAGCGCTCGGCGCAAGCTGGCTCGCAGCACGGATCGGTCAGCTTGCGGTTCGCCATCTCGACCTCGGAGACCGCGAGGGACGAAAGAACTCGACGCTCGTTACGAGCGCGCCCGTGATCGCTGCTCTCACTGCGACGTCCGACGATCTCGAGACGCAACTCGACGTCGGACGGGTGTTCGAGCGGCTGGCGCTGACCGCGACCAGCGAGGGGCTCGCGGTCCATCCCATGAGCCAGATTCTCGAAGTCGATGCCCTTCGAGCTGATCTCGCCGCGCTGCTCGAGCTCGAGGAATCGACACCCATGCACCTGTTTCGCCTTGGATACGCCGACCCGGACACAACGCGAACGCCGCGGCGGCCGCTCGAGGACGTGACTACCTGACAGAGACGCACACCGCTACGCGTCGCTCACGGTGCCACTGTTCGCTTTTCGTGGTGCGTCACACCACGCATCGCTCGTCGGTCGTGGTCGCTGAAAAACGCCGAGAGGGAGATTTGAACTCCCGAGTCCGTGAGGACAGCAGATTTCGAATCTGCCGCCTTGGCCGGGCTAGGCTATCTCGGCTCACTCACGTCTACTCGAGAGACGTTTTTACCCGTTTCGATTTTCTCGCTCTCTGTGACTGCGTGCCGTTCGTCGGTCGGTGGCGACCCCGGTCGACCAGCATCTACAACGTAGACCGTGTGTCGGCCGGTCTGAGGCCCGATTACCCCGTGTTTTTCATGCCGGCCGCGACTCCCTTGACCGTCAGCCGGAGCGTTCGTTCTTCGATGTCCGTCCGGTCGGTTCGGCCGAGCAAGTAGACCTGCAGCATGTTCAACGGATCGACGTACGGGTTTCGCCGCTCTAGGTTCTCACCGAGCCAGTCGCGAGTGTGGAGTTGGTCACGCTGGCCGATCTCGGTGATCAGGTCGGCCGCCCGCTCGTACTCGTCGCTCACGCGTGGGAAGAACCGTTCGCGCAGGTCCGGATCAGCCAGGTCGGCGTAGCGGTCGGCAATCTCGAGTTCAGTGCGAGACAGCGAGAGCGCGGCGTTGTCGAGCGTCGTCCGGAAGAACGGCCACTCCTCGTACATCGTCTGTAAGGTATTCATCGACCCGCCGTTCTCGAGGTAGGCCTCAACACCGGTCGCGAGGGCGTACCAGCCCGGCAGGATACACCGCGACTGGGTCCACGAGAACACCCACGGGATCGCCCGCAGGTCCTCGACGGTGCGCTCGCCCGACCGGGAGGCTGGCCGCGACCCGAGATCGAGGTCTTCGATAACGGTGATCGGCGTCGCCTGCTCGAAGTACTGGACGAAGCCGTCGCTCTCTAAGAGGTCGCGGTACTCCCGTCGCGCGGCGTCGGCCATCGTCTCCATGGCCGCGACCCACTCCTCGTGGACCTCCTCTTCGGGCTGATCAAGGGCCTGCTTGCGCGCCCGGAGCTGGGCGTTGAGCATCTGCCCGATGTTTCGCTCGGCGATGCGCGGATTGGCGTATTTCTCGGCGATAGCTTCACCCTGTTCGGTGAACTTGACCTGCCCGGTAACCGTCGAGTTCGGCAGCGCAAGCAGCGCTTCGTTCATCGGCCCGCCGCCGCGGGAAATCGAGCCACCGCGGCCGTGGAACAGCCGCATCGTCACGTCGTGATCGTCACAGATCTCCCCGAGCCGACGTTGGTTCTTGTACAGCGACCAGTTCGCCGCCAGAAAGCCGTTTTCCTTGTTCGAGTCGGAGTACCCCAGCATGATTTCCTGGGTCCGCCCGCGGGCTTCTAGCACCTGCGCGTAGGCTTCGTTTTCGAACAGCGTGCCCATGATCCGCCGGGCCCCCGAGAGGGCGTACTCGGTCTCGAGCAGCGGAACGATGTCGATCCCCGCGTGTTCGGGCAAGGAAATAACGCCGGCCTGATCGGCCAAGAACAACACCTCGAGGACGTGGCTCGGCTCCTCGGTCATCGAGATGCAGTAGGTGTCGATGGCGTGGACGCCGTATTCGGTCTGCCAGTCGGCGAGGCTGTCGAACAACTCGAGGACGCGCGCCGAGTCGTCCGAGAGATCAGCGGTCTCGCTCAGATCGATCACCGGCTCGTCCTGTAAGACGGCGTCGGTCAGCAACTCGACGCGTTCGTCCTCCGAGAGAGTGCGGTAGTCGATGCCCTCATGCTCGAGGGCCTCAGCGATGGCGTCGGTGTGTTTCTGCTGGTGGTCGCGCAGGTCGAGACTCGCAAGCGAGAAGCCAAAGGTGGCGACCTGCCGCCGGATCGGATCGACGTGTGCGTCGACGATGCTGTCGGCGTCGTTGGCGCGCAGGCTCTCGGCGATAACGCTGAGATCGGCACCGAGTTCGTCGGCGTCGTCGTAGCCACCCGGCCGCACGTCGCCGACGCGGCGGAGCCGCTCACGCATGAGTTTGAGTTTCTGTCGGTAGGGCTCGTCGGGGTAGCGCTGCTCGGCCGTGCGAGCGCTGCCGGGCAGACGCTCGCGGTCGCGCTCGAGAGAGACCTGAAACGCGGAACCGGCGTCGATCCGGCTGCCATCCTGGCTCAAGACACCGGAGAGGCGCTTGAGTTGGTCGCGGTAGCGATCGAGGATTACCGACCGCTGGCGCTCGAGCGTGTTCGCCGTGACCTCGGGAGTGACGTAGGGGTTGCCGTCGCGGTCGCTGCCTGCCCACGAGCGGAACTCGAAGAGCTTCGGAATCTCGATGTCGCCGGGCACTTCCGCGTCGATTGTCTCGTCGAGTTCGTCGTAGACGTTGCCCACAACGTCGAATAGCGTGTTCTCTAAGTACCACTGGACGTTTCGCGCCTCGTCTTCGGGCTCGGGCTGGCGGTTGCGTACCTGTGGCGTCTGCCAGAGACTCGTCACTTCGGCGTCGATATCCTGCCAGATCTGGGCCGACTCCTTGTCGGTCAACAGTCGCTCGTCTAAGTTCTCGAGCGACGTCGAGATCTCCCGCAGTTTCGACTTGACCGTCTTTCGTCGGGCCTCGGTCGGATGAGCGGTGAAGGTCGGCTCGATCAAAACGTCGTCGAGAATCTGTCGGACGGTCTCGATGTCTTCTTCGCCGAGTTCTTTGGCTGCGGCCTCGAGGCTGTCCTCGAGCGTGCCCTCCTGGGAGTCCGTGCGGATGGTCCGGACCCGCTCGCGTTCTTCGGCGAGGTTGATCAACTCGAAGTAGGTCGCGAACGCACGCGCGACGGTCCGCTGTCGGCGTGGCGACAGTCCCTCGAGTTCCGTGACGAGCGGTTCACGTGACTCGAGTTCACCAGAGCGGTAATCGATCGCAGACCGCCGACACGACTCGACCGTCTCGAAGGCCCCCCGAGAAGTCTGGCCCTCGAGGACGTCGCCGAGTAATGCACCGAGTTCGCGGACGTCCTGTCTGACGCCCCTGTTATGGAGTTGCATACCGTGTGGATGTGCGTGCCACATTAAAAAGCCCTCGCAGCGACAGCGCGCTCACGTACATCGTTTTTCCTGATAGTTACTGGCGGTACAACGACTCACCCTGACAGGGTGACGACGTGCCCAGTCCTCGAGGTATTCGGTATCCGGACCACAACCTACAAAGGATTATTCACATCAGATGTAAAACGTTCTGGAAGACGGTGTGGGGCATCCGTACCTGCAGCATTCAATTTCAAACGGGTGATATGATCCGCTTCGGATTATCTCAGCCGTGAATCTCTCGCACGGAAGTCGACGGCGTTTGGACCGCGCCGCTACTGCTCCGTATACTGCGCACAGACCCGCCGAATGCCCTCCTCAAAGTCAATCTGGGGTTCCCAGCCAGTTTCCTCACGGATTTTCGAGGCGTCAGCACAGGTATCGTGGACGTACACCGACTCGGGAATCGGGTTTTCGACGTATTCCGGCTCGACATCGGTGCCGAGCTCGTCGTTTAGCATCTCGACGACAGTGTTGAAATCGTAGGCCTCGCCGGTTCCCAGGTTGTAGATGCCATCGAGCTCGTTCGTTGCGGCCAACTCGAGACCACGGACGATGTCGGAGACGTGCGTGAAATCGCGCGTTTGGGTGCCGTCGCCGTACAACACCGGTGCCTCGCCGTTGGCGAGGTCGTCGGCGAACTGCGCGATCACGTTGGCGTACTCGCCCTTGTGTTCTTCAGCACCGCCATAGCCCTGATACACCGAGAAAAATCGCATGCCGGCCATCGACATGCCGTAGTGGTTTGAGAAGTACTCGCCGTACCGCTCCCGGGCGAGTTTCGACGCTTCGTAGCCGGTGTTGACGCTGACGGCCATGTCCTCCGGCGACGGCTCCGTTCGGCTGCCGTAGATCGACGACGTCGAGGCGTAGACGACGGTCTCACACCCGTCCGCTCGAGCCTGTTCGACAACGTTGACGAAGCCTTCGACATTGACTCTGGCACCTGTCGTCGGGTCCTCCTCGTGCATCGCGTACGACGACAGCGCCGCGAGATGGAACACGACGTCGACATCGGTTGGCAAGTCGTCCTCGAGAACGCTCGCATCGACGAACTCGACGTCGTCCGAGAGGTTCTCCGGCGTCCCCAGATAGCAGTCGTCGATGACGGTGACGTCGTTGTCCTCGGCGAGGTGGTTCGCCAGGTTCGATCCGATAAAGCCCGCCCCACCGGTAACGAGGACGGCGTGTCCCGCGAGTGTCATACCGAAACGACCACGCCGGCATCGCATAGATGTTTGGAAGTCCGGCAGCGACAGACTGTCACAGCCCACAGGTTCTTGCCGATACGACCCGATAACGGGGCAATGCGCTACTACGAGGACATCGAGATCGGCGACACCGAGGAATTCGGCGAGTATCACGTGACGAAAGACGAGATCCTCTCGTTCGCCGAGCAATACGATCCCCAACCGTTTCACACCGACGAGGCGGCCGCCGAGGACTCAGCGTTCGGCCAGCTGGTCGCATCGGGCTGGCACACCGCGTCGATCTGTATGCGGCTGCTCGTCGACGGTCCGATACAGGATCGAGCCAGCATGGGTGCCCGCGGCGTCGACGAACTCCGGTGGCACCAGCCCGTGACACCGGGCGATACGCTCTCGATTCGGACCGAAGTCCTCGAGAAGCGCGTCTCCGAGAGCGACCGCACGCGTGGCTACGTCGATACCAAACTCGAGGGGATCACCCAGGACGGCGACGTCGTTATCTCCTGGATCGGCCTCGAGATGGTCGCGCGCCGGAATGCTGGAGACGAGTAGAGAAGTCGATCGCGGAGAAGTGAGTGAACGTCAGCGTGTCTCTGCTTGCAACGGAGCTACCGCCGGTGATGCGGTCTGCTGTCACTGTGTCCCGGCACACCTGCATGGCAGGTCGTGGGTGCGCCGGCACTGACTGACAGGGGTTCGTATGACTACTGTTCCGGAGCCATCGCCGGCGCGCTCTGTTCGTGCTCGAGCGTCTCGAGGTAGTCCTCGGCGTCGAGGGCCGCCATGCTGCCGGTTCCCGCGGCGGTGATCGCCTGCCGGTAGCGCGAGTCGGCCACGTCGCCAGCGGCGAAGACGCCGTCGACTGCCGTGTGAGTCGTCGCGCGACCCTCGTCGTCCGATTCGGTCTGGATGTATCCATCCGAATCGCGTTCGACGCCGGTTCCCTCGAGGAACTCGGTGTTCGGCGTGTGGCCGATGCCGTAGAAGACGCCGCCGACGTCGACGGTCTCCCGGTCGACATCGACTCCGTTGTCGGCCTTTTCTGTGGGATGGCCATCGGGATGGGAGATCAGCGTCGCGCCGGTGAGCCCCTCCTCTTTGGAGCCGTGGAGGGCCTCGAGTTCCGTGTTCCAGCGGAACTCGATATCCTCGTGCTCGCGGGCGCGGTCGGCCATGATCTCGGACGCGCGGAGTTCGCCGCGCCGATGGACGATCGTGACGCTCTCGGCGAACTTCGCGAGGAAGAGCGCCTCTTCCATCGCGCTGTCACCGCCGCCGATCACGAGGACGTCGTCGCCGCGGTGGAACGCGCCGTCACAGGTGGCACACGTCGAGAGGCCATAGCCCATGAGTTCGTCCTCGTTTTCCGCGCCGACCCAGCGGGCGCTCGCACCGCTAGCGACGATCAGCGCGCGCGTGCGGAGGACGTCACCGTTCGAGAGTTCGAGTTCGAACGGCCGCTCCTCGAGTGTCGCGCGCTCGACAGTGCCGTGGGTGAACTCGGCACCGAAGCGTTTGGCCTGCTCTTTGCCGTTCTGGATCAGCTCCATACCGCCGATCCCGTCGGGGAAGCCCAGGTAGTTCTCGACGTCGGTCGTCAGCGTCAGCTGGCCGCCCGGCTCGGGGCCTTCGAGGACCAGCGGCTCGAGGTCGGCTCGCGCGGCGTAGACGGCCGCCGAAAGGCCGGACACGCCGGAGCCGACGACGATTACGTCGTGGACGGTGTCAGTCATGGCCTCGCTCATTCGGTATAGCCTTCGATCATGCTACGGAGTCGCTCGGCCGGCAAGACGCCGGTTTGCTGTTCGACCTGCTCGCCGTCCGCGAAGAGGACGAGTGTCGGGACACCGCGGACGCCGAACGAACCAGCGAGTTGCTGGTGTTGGTCGACGTCGACCTTCGCGATTACGGCGTCGGTCTCGCTGGCCAGCCCTTCGAGGACGGGCTCGAGCATCTTACAGGGACCACACCAGTCGGCGTAGAAATCGACGAGCACGACGTCGTAGCCGCTGGTGACCTCCTCGAAGTGGTCTTCGCTTTCAACGTGGAGTGGTTCGTCGAGTGACTGTCCGGAGCCGCTAGGTGCATCAGTTGCCATCACGACTTGCTATGGCCCGGTTACGTTTAAAGGTTTTGTATGTATTGCGCAATACCGCCATATCGAGGGAGCGTTAATACGGGACAACTCTGTCATAGCGGCCGGAGAAGATCGATACAGCTGCTACTGAGCAATTTCAGATGACGAGACGCAGATCAATTGTGTATGGGACGGCAACAAGCGAGCGGTCGTCGGCTCGAAATCGGGTCAGTTACCGTTCGTCGATGGCGGAACAGACACCCGTGCGAAGTAGCTCCCTCGTGTTCCAACGTCGCTCTCGAATCTGAACCCCTGTTGCTCGGCACGTTCCCGAAGCGTCTCACGCGTGACGAAGTGAGGATCAGGAAGCGACTCCCCGACGACGAGCCGGCCGCCGGGTTTCAGCACCCGCTCGAGTTCGGCGAGTGCCCGCTCCTCGTCGGGAATTTCGCCGAGGACGAGAACCAGATAGGCGGCGTCAAAGCTATCGTCCGGATACGGAAGTGCCCGACCGTCGCCGTGGACCGGCGCAACGTTGTCGTCGCCGCGCTCGCGCAGTCGCGTCCGGAGGTCCGCGACCATTGGCCGCTGGACGTCGACGGCGTGAACCATCCCAGCCGGTTCGACTGCCGCTGCGACCGTGCCCGTGTAGTAGCCGGTCCCCGCCCCGAGCTCGAGGATTCGCTCGCCGGACCGTGGCTCGAGGACCTCGCACAGCCTCGAGCGAGAGATGACCGGCCGGGGGAGATCGATCCAGACGCGCTGAGAGTACGGACACGGCGACGGGTTTCGCCGCCAACGGAGCGCGTACGCGACGCCAGCGAGGCCGGCGAGGACGCCCGCAATGACGATCGATCGGATCGTTCGACGCGTAACCATCGCGCGGCCGTTTGTCACGCCCGAACAAAGGCGTGGTGTCTGGCGGGTCGGCCCCAATCGCGACAGTATTGAACAAAACCCGAAATATAATCGATCCGTTCAGACTCGACGTCGTGAGTGCAATGCTCGTGTTCTCGAGCGCGACTAGCGTCGGACACTAACAGGCGGTGGGCGAGGAGCCACGGCTCACTCGCTTTCGATCCGCTCGATCGCCTCGTCGAACCGGGATTTCGGTTGGGCACCGACGAGCGTCTCGAGCGAGTTGGCGTCGCGATCGAGGATGGCGAACGTCGGCGTCGCTGAAACCCCGAGCGAGCGCGCGTGCTCGGCGTCCGCATCCACCTGCGTTTCGAACGTCGACCGCTGCTCGTCGAGACACGTCTCGAGCGCGTCGGCGTCGACACCATCGACCGAACGCGTGTACTCGAGGAGGTTCTCGGTTGCGGCCCATCCTGAGTTCTTCTCGCCTTGCTCCTCGAAGACCGTCGTGTGCCAGTTCCAGTACGCCGACGGCTCGGAGTCGCGGACCTGCTCCCACACGCACTTGCCGGCGACCGCGGCGGTCATCGAGTCGCCGCCGAAGTACGGCAGCGAGATGAACACGATGCGAACCGTGCCCGGATCGACGTACTCGCGAACAAGGTCGGGAAGCGTCTCTCGTTCGAACTTCCCACAGAACGGACACTGGAAGTCCGTCCAGTAGTACATCTGGATGGGGGCCTCGGGCGAGCCCATGATCGGCTTGCCAGCGAGGTCAACGCCGAGCGCCGACGTCTCGTCGCTCGAGTGAAACGACGAGACCTGCTCCTGCGTCGCGGTGTCACCGGACTGAGTGAGAAAGTAAGCGCCGCCACCGAGGACTCCAACGAGACCGGTCACGAGAGCGCGACGGGACGGATCGAGGGACATGGTTTGTATTCGCGTCGATTCTCCTCGTCGAACTGTAATGGAACCGGCGATTTGCTGAGCGAGCAAATCGGGCGTCGTCCGCGGCCACGATCGGAGCCGTGGCTACGGCTGCCGGGCGATGGTGGCCGATTCGATCCGCCGGAGGCCGTCGACCAGCAGTTTGCTTGGCCCACCGTCGATCCCGTCCGCGACGGTGTTGCTACCGGTAACGTTCGAGCGGTTCGGCTCTTCACCGGAGTTTACTGGTAGCCACAGTCCATCCGAAGTCCCGATGGCGAGCCAGCTCGTGGGCCGGTAGTCGGCGGCGAGACGTGCCGTTGTCCGAATCACGTTCGAATACCACTCCCGGATAGTGTCTGTCAGTCCCGTCCGTATTGTGTGGAAACGGGCACAGAATTTGCTGAGTCAGCAAATCGGAGTGGGACATTTCAAGCACCCCCGCATCGGTTCATCTAGATGTTCACGCGCGACTCGATCAGGGGATACCTGACGAACCTCTCCGAAGCGGTCTCGTACCCGTTCGAGACGTGGCGGGGAACGATCGGGCTGGTGTTCGTGACACTCACGACCTACGTGCTACTGATCCTGAGTACGATGCCCGAGTTCTCGCTCCAGATGCTCGGCGACGGCCTCCACTGGTTCGAGTACGTCGTCGTCTCGCTTACGGAGACGGTGTACCGGACCGACGGCTGGACCGGCCTCGGGGTCATCGTCCTCTATGCCCTGCTCTCGGGTGTCGCAGTCGTCAACGCCGTCGCGCAACTGCGGCTCGTCGGCCTCTCGAGTCTCACCGATCTCGCCGGCGTGGTGCCAGGACTCCTCGCGTCGGGCTGTGCGAGCTGCGGCGCTGGCCTGCTCGGCTTTCTCGGGTTCGCCGGTGGGTTGGCAGCGCTCCCGTACGACGGCGCACTGCTTCGCGTCGGCGGGCTCGCGCTGTTGCTGTTCTTCCTGGGCCGGGCGGGCCATCCCGAACGCTGTGCGTTCACGGCGGAGGCGACGCAATGACGGGACGCCGATTTGGCCGCTCGATCCGCTCGGATCGGCGAGCGATCGGCTGGGGAATCGCAGCCGGGATCGGCGTCTTCGCGCTGTTCGGACTCGTCACCGGCCTCATCCCGAACCCGCTGTACGTCCGGATGGTCCCACGGACGCCGGTCGATTACCTGTTTCTGACGCTGACTGCGCTCCTGGCCGGCGTCTACACCGCACAGCGGGTGGCAACCGACGTTCCCCAGACCGGACTCGAGGGCGAAGACGGGGACACGAGCAGCGAGGATCGGTGGGCGATGGGTGGGCTGGTCGGTGGCTTTCTGGCCGTCGGCTGTCCGATCTGTAACGTCTTCTTGCTCGCGCTGTTCAGTTCGTCCACGCTCATGACCTACTTCGATCCGCTTCGGCCGTTGCTCGGCGTCATCTCCGTGGCGCTGCTGGCAGGGTTGATCTACACCCGCTACAAACGCACGTGTCCGACCTGCACCACGTGATCGGGCGCTCAGACGGTCTGCTGTAACGATGTACTGGCGCACCCGAAAACGAGTCGCAGGTGCGCCGGAAATGACTCACCTGAGTCCGCCTCACTCGGATGCCGTCCAGTTGCCAGCCTCGGTCTCGCGAAACCCCTCGTTCGTCTCACGGGAGATGTCACCGCGAGAGGCGTGGCCGAGACCCGTGTTCAACTCCGAGTGGTTTCAGACGACTGGACAGCAGTCACGGCGAAGCCAGTCGCAGACATGTGGCCGGCCGCGAATTCGTGACCGGGTTGACGTCGTTCTGTCCAGCAGTATCAAGACAGCCGTGGCGATTTGCTGAACCAGCAAATCGTGGCCTATTTGGCATAGAACGTCTGGGTGTATCGTGTGCAGCACGGCGGCTCCCCGAACTCGTCGGAGATATTCCGGATCCTCGCGGACGAATACGCGCGGAAGATACTCGTCGCGGCCGACCAGGGTCCGATGACCGCGAAGGCCTTGAGCGAGGAGTGTGATGCCTCTCTTACGACGGTCTATCGACGCGTCTCGACGCTTCAGGACCTCGAGCTCATCGAAGAACGGAACACAGTCGACTCGAACGGAGCCCACCGAAGCGAGTTCGAAACAGCACTCGAGGGGCTTCACGTCGATCTCACCGATGGCGAACTGTCGCTGACGCTCGAAACGCGCGACGAGCTCGCTGACAATTTTACGTCACTTTGGGACGATCTCCGGGGTGACGACTGATGGAACCCTCGTTCGTCATCGCCAAACTGATCACGCTCGTGTTGAGCCTCGTCGTCGCGTATCTGGCGTATCACGGCTACCGGCGAAACGGCCAAACGCCGATGCTATACGTCGCCGCAGGCTTCGTGTTTATCGGTGCGGGGGCGATCTGTGAGGGGCTGATCTACCTCGTGTTCGGGACGACGATCGTCTCCGCTGCCCTCGTACAGGCGGCCATCGTCTCGAGCGGAATGGTGCTTATCCTCGCGTCGCTGACGAAGTAGGGAGCCGAGACTAGAAAAACAACGTCGGAATGGTGTTTCGGAAGATGTTGAGCGCGATGACGAACAGGAGCCCAACGACGAACCAGTTGAACCGTTCTTCGTCGATCTCGAGCCGCCGGAGGTACGTCCCAGCCAGCAGGCCAACGATGGTGACGACCGCGATCACCGAGCCGAGCCAGAGGCGGTAGGTCGTCAGGAGATCGGTAAACAGCGCCATCTGGACGATCCGGACGGTGAAGATCGTTCCCAGCACCATCGAGAGGCCGCCGATGTATCGTTCAGTGTCTCGCTCGAAGGTATGGAAGTACGCCGGCAGCAGCGGGCCGAGATTCGCGATGGCGAGCAGAAAGCCCTCGAGGAAGCCAGCACTGCCGAGCGCGATCGGGTGGTGGGCTTCCTCGATGGTGACGAAGTTCTGGACGAGCTGGAAGACGACGTAGCCGAGGATAACGAGGCCGATGACGAAGGGAACGATCGGCCCGGCGCTGAACGCCGCAAGCGCCGCGACGCCGATGACGCTCCCGACGACGGCAAGCGTCAGTAGCGGCCACTCCTCGCGGACGAACGCTCGTCCCGTATCGGTTTCACCGATCTGGAACATGTTGAGCATCCATGGCGGAATCGCGAGCACGACGACGGCGAACGTCGGATCGATGACCGACGCGAAAATCGGCGTCGTGATCAGCGAGTAGCCAAAGCCGATCATGCCCTTGACGACGCCGGCGATGATCGCGACCGCGACGAACAGGGCAAGCAATTCCACCGAGAGATCGGACTGAACGCCTTTTCCGATGTGCTCGAGTCCCGGGAAGAAGACGATCGACGAGACGATGACGGCGAGCGTCGCTGCGACCATCATCACCTCGCGGTACCGAAACTCGGAGACGTTCGTGAGGAACTGTTCGATGTCGCTGGTAGGTTCTGGTGTGCTCATAGCGAGGGTGGCGAAGACGATACAGTCGCCTTGCGACTCGATACACGCGCCACCCGTATCCCCCTAACCGAGTCGGCGAGATCTACGGCGTTTCGAGTCGGCGAAGACACACCGAAATAGCCGCTTACAGCAGATCAAACGCAGTTGCACCCGGTTCAGCGGAAACAGACCGTCATAGCTCGAGGATATATTTTCCGCTAGCGGTCGAAACGGGGAGAAAAGACGAGAAGACGGTTCGAGAAAGACCTGCAAGTAGCCCTAAGCCAGCACCGCAGTATCGAACCCGGATACGAGTCTCGGTACGACGCTTTGTCGCCGCCGAATGCGGTACTCGATCGGACCCCTGACCGCAAGACTAGCTTTCGATCGGGGTCGCGTCGGCTTGTGCCTGCTCGTATTTATCCTCGAACTCCTGGATGAGCTGGCCCATCTTGGCGTACCAATCGTTTAACATCCGCTGCATGCTGTCGGCGAGCTTTGACGGATCGGTCGGGAAGTACACGTGGTAGTACCCGCCCTGATCGTAGTTGACCTGGTCTTTCTGGATGAAGCCCGTCTGAAGCAGCCGCTGGACGGCCCGGTAGGCGGTCGAGCGCTCGCGGTCGACGGCGTCGGCGATTTCATCGACGGTCATCGGCTCATCGGCAGCGACGAGCGCCCGGAAGCACTCCTTATCGAGTTGCTTGAGGCCGTGGAAGCACTCGAGGAGTCCTTCACACTGCATGTCTTGCTGGAGTTGTTCGGACATCGAATCCGGCATTGGAATCACCCCTATATAGACACCGCGCGGTTAAAAGACTTGTGTAGAAATCGTACAATCCTGTGTTCGCCTAGTCAGCAGTCGGCGGCGACGCGCTCGCGTTCTCACGGAGCATGGTGACGCCGCTGTAGACGACAGCACCACTGACGAGCAGCGCGGCCCCGAGGATGATCGCCAGGCTCACCACGTCGAGGATGGGCATCTCGAGGAGCCCGCCGATCTCTCGCACTGCAACTGCGATCGCGCCGAGCAGCAGCATGACCCCGAAGTAGACCTTGATGTCCTCTTCGTTGACGAGGTTGGTCGCACCTGCGCCGACACGGGCACCGAGTGCGCTCCCGGCCAGCAGGGGGACGACGATGCCGAGGTTAACCGCTCCGGACTGGGCGTAGAGGAAGCTCCCGATCCCGCCCGAGAAGACGATCTCGAACAGGTCGGTCCCGACTGCGACCGGAACGGGCACGCCGATCAGGTAGAACAACGCGGGCATACGGATGAAGCCGCCACCGACGCCGAGGAAGCCCGACAGCACCCCCGTCGCGAACGCCACAGCCAGCACCATCCACAGCGACACCTTGAACCCACCGCGGATCGAGATCATCGGTGGCACGTTGTAGGACTGGATCTTTTGAGCGATCTCGGGAATTTCCTCGTCCTCGAGATCGGCGTCCTCATCGACATCGTGGTCGATGCCGCCACCGCTGCCTTTCATCGCTTCGTAGGTGACGAAGACACCGATCCCACCCAGCAACAGCACGTACGCGACGCTAACCACGGAGCCGGCCAGCCCGATGTGCTGGAGGTACTCGAGGCCGACCTTCCCGACCTCGATGCCGGCGGTCGTCCCGGCGATCATCAAGATGCCGAGTTTGTAGTCGACCTGCCCGAGGTCACGGTGTTTCAGCGTCGCGATCACGGAGGTCCCGAAGACGAACGCAAGACCGGACCCGACCGCAACGTTCGCGTCGTAGCCCATCACCAGCAGTGCGGGCGTCACGAGGAACGATCCGCCCATCCCGAAGAATCCGAACAGGATCCCGATGAGCAGACCGAACCCAACGAACAGTACGATCAGTGCCAGGCTCATTCCAAGTATCTCCATTGTTAGTTATTCTTAATGCGATTGACGACTGGTTCTCCGAATAGCTGTTCCGCTGCGCCGTAGCCGATATACAGGATGATGGCCTCGAGGAGCACAGCCCCGATGAGCATGCCAGCGTCTACCGATGCGGTTAGGCTTCCCCCACCGATCATCGCGTCTCACCACCCGTCGTGTGCAGTTGTGTACGGATCATGGCTTTCTCTACAGTAGTCTCTAATCGGATGGCGGTATTAACAGTTTTGGATGGGCTGTACAATATTACTGCAACTGATCACACGGCTATCCAACCGAAATATATGCGTAAGTTATATGAATATGGCCGTCCAAAGCTCCCCGCTAAACGACCGCGATTTACCGCCTCAATCGATCGCGCGCGGATTTTATCGCGCTAGAGAAATTCAGTGCTCGGAGGTGATCAGTGGGGATCACCCGCTGCTATCAAATCGAATCGTGCCGACTGATGTTCATTGGTTCTGAACTATACAAACAATATTATACAGCGATCGCATCCGTTCGTGACATGCGAGCACTCTACACGACCGATCTCTCGGCAGCCAGTGAAGCGGCGATCGAGAACGAAACCAGCCTCGAGTGTCTCGAGCGAATCGGCATCGAGACGATCCATCTCGTCACCGTCGTTCCCTCGAACGTCCACGCAGGGATGCCAGGCATGGACCTCGAAGGCCGTCGCCAGCGCGCACTCGATCGGTATCAGTCGGTGATGGAAGATGCCGGGTTCGCCGTCGAAACCCACGTCGTCCGTGGGACGCCCCATCGTCGCATCAACGGGATCGCCGGCGCTGTCGGGGCCGATCTGACGATCGCCGGCTCACGTGGCAAGAGCCCGCTCGAGAACCGCGTCATCGGATCAACAACGCGGAACCTCGCACGGACGACCGTGGTACCACTCCTCATTACACGTATCGAGCGCGAGACTGACGAGCCCGAACTCCGTCGTGAACACCTCTTTCGGCGTATGATGTATGCGACTGACTTCTCCAAAAACGCCGAACGAGCGTTCGAGGCGTTCTCATCGTTGCGCCATGCGGCCGAGTCGACGACGCTGGTCCACGTCGAATCACCGAAAGATACCGGCGTGAGGGCGGACGAAACCGACGAGCCGGCTGCACGACTGGACGAGCTCGCAGCCCAACTCGAGGAGTGGGACATCGAGACGGAGATCGACGTTCGGCAGGGTGATCCAGCTGACGAGATCATCGCGGCTGAAGACGAGTTCGACGCGACGACGATCCTGCTGGGCTCGCGTGGCCGAAGCCGGCTTCGGCGGCTGTTACTCGGGAGCGTCTCCGAGTCAGTCATCGCGCGTGCTGCGGGGAACGTTTACCTCGTGCCACCGCCGCGGTCGGCCTAACAGTAGCGATATTGGCAACTGAACAATCGACAGACCGACGGAGGGGCCGCGGTTCTCGCGTGGGTGCGCTTCGAACCACACACACATCGTGCGATCTGGTGTGCAGTGACTGTCAATGGCTTCTAGAGTCGGATGAATCCGTGACTCGGCGTTGACCGCAAAAGCCGCAATAGAGGCAGGTCACACACGGATCAGTTCATTTTAGATAGATAATATCTATAACCGTAATCTACAACAGACCAACAAATGGATCGGCGCACGTTTATTTCGACACTCAGTGTCGCCTCGTTCTCCCTTGCAGGGTGTCTGACGAGCAAGGCACAGCCAGTCGGAACACTGCTTGTCTCCAACGATCACTCATTTCCGCATCTGGTGACACTCGACATTGCAGTATATATCGATGGCCAGGAGCGCGAACATGAAATCGTTAGTCGCGTTCCAATCGATCCAGGGTCGGAAACGGTCTACGAAGGCGTGTTCGACCCTCAGATGGGGTATCTTGTAACTGTGACACTCCCCGGATCAGAGACAGCAGAGGTTCCCTATGGACGCGACGGTATCGCTATCGAAGAGAACGATTTTTTCGTCAGGATCGGAGAAGCAGGCCATCTCAATGCCGGAGTCTCGTCGCGGTAAGTTCGCAGTGACACGCCCGAATCGGGTTTTGTATTCGACAAATAGACAACGGGCAGTGCGCCCGGCTACGCCATCGGGACCACGAGGACCACACCGTAGCCGAGCACGAACGCAAGCGCGAACGACGCGATCCACGCACCGATCGTCATCGAGATCTTTCGCGGGCTGATCGCGTCCCTGCCGCCGACCGCCGCGCCGCTGCCGATGATCGCACTGACGACGATCTCGTTGAACGAGACTGGGACGCCAAGCAGGATCGCGACCTGCGCGATGAGAAACGACGGGACGAGCGCCGCGATCGAGCGACGCGGCCCCAGCGACGAGTAGTCCTGTGCGAGCGACTTGATCATGCGCGGCGCACCAGTCCACGAGCCGACGAGGATGCCGATCCCACCACCAACGAGGATAGCCATCGTCGAGACCGCTTCGATGTCATCGAACAAGGGCAACAACGGCCCGACTGCGAGCCCGACTTGACTGCCGCCGGCCGAGAACGCGACGAGCGAGCCGAGTGTCAACAGCACCCGCCTGAGCCCGCCGGTCATGTCCCGCCGGACGTCCCAGTAGACGAGCCCTGCAACCGCGAGCGCGACCGCAAGCGAGACGCCGATCGCGGCACTGACGCTCTCGAGTCCAACGAACTCCTGAACGGTGCTGGCGACGGTGCCGGTCGAGTCAGCGGGGCCGAGAAACGAAAATTCGACGTTCGCGAGGACGCCACCGACGAGGCCCGCGAGCACGGCGACGCTGAATCGCTCCGGCACGTCGGATCGCGGGAGAACGCTCGCGATCACGTACGCAATGGAGCCGCCGACGAACGGCGTCAATACCCAGACGGTACCGATCTGTTGATATTTCGCCCAGACCGGCGTCCCGCCGAGTGCAAGCCCGACACCGATCACGGAGCCAGTCACGGTAAACGCGGTCGCAATCGGATAGCCGGTCCGAATGCCAATGGCCATGAGGCCAGCCCCGATCAGCAAGACGGCAATCACGCCAGCAGCCGGGAGGCTCACACCGCCGATCAGGCCGCGACCGATCGCCTCCGAGACGTTCGCCCCCTGCGTGACAGCGCCGGTGAAGCCGAAGATTCCGACGACGAACGCGGCCCGCATCGTCGAGATGGTGTTGGCACCGACGGCGGGCGCAAACGGCGTCGCACCGCTCGAGCCAGCGCCGATGACCCACGCCATAAACAAACTCGCGAACCCGGCGGTGACGAACAGCAAAACGAGAGTAAGGTCCATTAGCGGATCGAAAAGAGCGGCTTAGTCCGCACCTGCAGTCACGGAATCAGCACTGACGGACTGGCTTCGCCACCGACCCTGCAGGTACGCGCCGAGGAACATCCCGGCGAGCGCCCAGAGGATGGTGACGTTGCCGATGCCGAGGCTGGCGTAGGCGGCACCCGGACAGATGCCCGAGAGCCCCCAGCCAACGCCGAAGATCGACCCGCCGATTAGGACGTTCCGATCGAACGACTTCAGGCGTCGTTCGAACTGGTCGCCAGTCAGCGGTGCCCGACCGAGCAGCCGTGGCGCGAGGAAGAACGTCACTCCGGTAACGATCGCAGCACCGAACATCACGAACACCAGCCCGAAGTCATCGAACTGGAGGAAGTTCAGCACCACTTCGGGACGAGCCATGTGACTGAAGCCGAGTCCGAAGCCGAAGATCAGGCCGCCGACTAGGATCAGCGGCATGAAGAGGGGATGGCGGTCCGACATTACGGACTCACCCCCAGTGCGGCGACGAGCTGTGCAGTCAGGATTGCGACGATCATGAACGTGATTACACCTGTAATTGACGTTTTCGATGCGGAACCGACGCCACAGACGCCGTGTCCGGACGTACAACCCTTCCCGATACGCGTCCCGATGCCGACGAAGATGCCGCCGAGGAGCAGCCGCCACGGCTGGACATCCGTCGACCAGAGCGTCAGGCCGCCGACCTCGTACAGTTGGCCGGTCGTCCCGGGTTGGTAGAGCGACGTCGTAATCATCCCGGACTGGACGGTCGCCGAGAACGCCAGCGCACCCATAATGATGCCGAACGTGAACACGAGCCGCCAGTCGCGAGACGAGACGTACCGCTGGAAGCGGGACTGTCCGGAGACGTACGACAGCGTCGACTCGAGGAACGTACTTGCACCGGCGGGGATGCCGGTCCCGAGATAGATCACAACCGTTCCGAGACCGACGAGGAGCCCACCGATTGCGTAGCGACTGATCCCGTTCGGGAACAGTTCGGTGGTCAGTTGGAGTAAGACTGGATCAGGTACCATGTCTAGTCGTTAGTCACCAGCGAGCGATTCTTGGCTGGCAGCACAGTTGTTCGGGCCGAGCTCGAGTTCGAATGCTTCGTCGTCGTCAGCCTCCTGCTGACCGAGGTTCGTCGGAATGATGTCCTCGTAGTTAGCCGGACGTGGGGGCATATCCGAGAGGATGAGCTCAACGAACTCATCTTTGTCCATCGTGAGCGCGTCCATCTCCTCGGTGAGGTGGCCGATCGGTGCCGTGTAGGTGCCGTCGGCGGCAGGTTCGGCAGCGTCGCTGAAGTGTGCGCCACCGATGAGCGTCTCGTCGGGCAGCGAAAGGACACGCTCCTGCAGGCTCTCGTAGAGTTGCGCAGCGGCTTCGGGTGCGCCGTCGTCACCTTCCTCGAGGTCGGGGCGGGCGACGCTTTCGATGAAGAGGCCGTCGCCGGTCGCCAGCAGCGAGTCGTCGACGAGGTACGAGGTCATCCCGGAGGTGTGCCCGGGCGTGGAGACCGTCTCGATCGTCGCGTCGCCAACCTCGAACTCGTCGCCATCCTCGGCGAGGGTCATCTCGTCGGCGTAGGTAACACCACGGTCGACCGAGGCCCCGGGGATGACACCCTCGACACCGACGGCGTCGAGTGCACGCACGCCGGAGATGTGGTCGGCGTGGATGTGCGTGTCGATCGCGTATTTCAGGTCGACGCCGAGTTCCTCAGCGTCGGTGAGGTAGCGATCCGTGAACGCACGCAGCGGATCGATAACGGCCGCCTCGTCGCCGTCGACGACGAGATAGCCCAGACAGCCCGAGGAAGGACGCTGGTACTGATAGAGCGTGCCCGCGCCGTCGTAGTCCGACACTTCGACGCGCTCGTAAATCCGCGCCCAGCCGTTCATCCCGTCCTCGAGCTGGTTTGCGTCGTAGCCACGATCTTTGAGCGTGCCCGCGACGAACTCGCTCGAGCCCCCCTTCGCACAGAGGACCGTCACTTCGCGGTCGTCGGGGATCTGTGCGAGCACGTCCTCGCCGAGGTCGTCCTCGAGGAACTCGAAGTAGGGGATGTTGATCGACTCGACGCTGTCGCCGTCGATATGCCACTCCTCGTACTCCGATTGAGCGCGCACGTCGAGGAGCGTCACCTCCTCGCCTGCGTCGATACGACTTTTCAATGTCTCCGGAGTCACCGCCGCAACATCGGCATCCGGAGTAGGGAAATCGTCGGCGTTCATTTCGTGTACTCACAGGTATCGGCCGATAGCATATAAGAGTTTGCATAGTAGTTCCCCGTTCGCACAATATTGAGTGGCTTTCGACTGAAGGCTGCTGGCCGACGCCGGTTAGAGAGGCACTTCAGGAAATATTTGTATCGTTTCAGGCTAGCAGTTGTTTGCGAGGGGTGCAAGAACCGGCAATCTTTTAACCCTCGACTCAATATTGTAGAGTAACTCCAATACAAATCACGGAGTACCCCCACCATGAGTGAAGCATTCGATATCACGGAGACGCTCGACGTAAAAGGTGCATCGTGTCCAATGCCGGTCGTCAAAACGAAGTCCGCCATCGACGACCTCGCCGAGGGCGAGGTCCTCGAGGTAGTCGCCACGGACTCGGGCAGTATGAGCGACCTGAAAGGCTGGGCAGCCGGGACGGACGGCGTCGAACTCTTAGAGCAGGTCGAGGACGGCGACGTCTACAAACACTACGTCCAGAAGACGGCATAGCATGAGCACGGATACACCCTCGGCGGGAGCTGACAGCGAGCCGATGAGCGAGGAAGCCCTCCAGGAGCGGATCGAAGAACTCGAGGAGCAAGTCGCGTCCCTCGAGACCGAGGTTGGTGACGGCCAGAAGAAGATGACGATCGTCGCAACCCAGGGGACGTTCGACATGGCCTACCCGCCGCTGATCCTCGCGAGCACTGCGGCCGCATTCGGCTGGGACGTGGTCGTCTTCCACACGTTCTGGGGACTCGACATCCTCCACGAGGAGAAGTCCTCGGACCTCAAGCTCAGTGCGGTCGGCAACCCCAACATGCCGATGCCAAACGCTCTCGCTGCCCTTCCCGGCATGGACCGGATGGCAACGCGGATGATGGAAAAGCGGATCGACGAGAACGGCACTGCAACCATCGAGGAACTGATCGAACTGTCCCTCGATCAGGGCGTCGACCTGCAGGCCTGTCAGATGACCATCGAGCTGATGGAGTACGACGAGGACGACTTCTACGACGGCGTCACCACCGGCGTCGGCGCAGCGACCGCCCTCCAGCATATGGCCGAATCGGACATCCAGCTGTTGGTCTAACTCGCCAAACCCACACCCAATCACTGTGTTTACTCGTTCTCAATGACCCTCCACACGACGCATCGTTCGTCGCCGGTCGTACCGCGCATCATCGAACGGATCGCCGAAGCGGACGGTGTCGACCCAACCTCGATGACACCACCGTTAGCTGATGTCGTCGATCCCGACGCGTTGAACGAACTGATCGAACACGGCTTGGACGACGCCGACCGAACGTTCGAAGTGCGCTTTCACTACTGCGGTCACGAGGTCGTCGTCACCGACGACGGTGACGTCTCCCTCGAGTGATCACCAGTCTTCGTCCAGCGCCTCGAGCAGCCGATCGACCTCTGTTGTGGTGTTAACTGCGTGGACGGACGCCCGGATCGCGTCCGGAGACGGCAGTTCACGAACGATGATGCCGTCCGCAGCCAGCCGTTCGACCGTCGCCGTCGGATCCGCAACGTCGATCGTCACCAGCCCTGACTCCGGCGTCGACGGACTACAGAGCCGATCGTCGGGAACGCCGTCGGTGAGCCGACTCGCGAGGCGATGCACCCGGTCTTCGATGCTGTCGATCCCGACCTCGGAGATGGCGTCGATCGCCTCGCCGAGTGCGACGTGAGGTGCCGGGTTCGCCGAGCCGACCTCGAGCCGCCGCGCACCGGCTGCGAACTCGTAGGGATCGGCGTTTGCGTCTTCGACGCTTCGATAGCCGACAGCACGGGGCTCGAGGGTCTCGGCGACGCTCCGGTCGACGTAGAGAAAGCCCCCGCCCCAGAGCCCGAGCAGCCATTTGTGGCCGGCAGCGGCAACAGCGTCGGCCCCCCACTCCCCGACGTCCATCGGCAGCTGTCCGGGAACTTGGACCGCGTCGACGAGCGCGAGCGCGCCGGCGTCGTGGGCGATGTCGACGAGTTCCGCAACCGGGAGTTGTGTCCCGTGGGTCCACGTCAGCGCGCTGAAACAGGCGAGTCTGGCATCAGCAACGGCATCCGCGAACTGCTCGAGGTCGATCCGCCCGCCCTCGGTTTCGACGACGCGAACCTCGACGCCCTCCCGCTCGAGGCGCTGCCAGGGAAGGATGCCCGCGGGATGCTCGAGGTCGGTGCGGACGACGACGTCGCCGGGCTGCCAGTCGATCGCGTTCGCGAGGGCGTTGATCCCGCCGGTCGTACTCTCTGTCAACGCGATCTCGTCGGGTTCGGCACCGATAAACGACGCGACCGTCTCCCGCGTGCGGTCGAACGCCTCGAAGGCGGTCTCGTACGGATCGTCCGCGATCGGTGCGTCGTACTCGTGTGTCCGGACGAATTCGTTGGCAGCGTTGACGACGTGTTTCGGGCTCGGGCCGTGTGCGCCGTAGTTGAGATAGATACCGTCCTGTAGGGCAGGGATGTCCGTCCTGAGTGTAGTCGGCGTCATCGGTACGTTCTCAGACATCAGTCGTCCTCCGTCGTAACTGCAAGCCCGTCGGACAACGGGACGCGGCACTACTCGACGTTGATTCGTTCGATTCCATTGCGAACAGCTACGCAATCAGCGGACAATAATCTTGGGCTATTTGTGAAATACTGGGGACGACCGCAGACAAGGAGAGTCGACCCGATTGGCCCCGGGCCGACGCCGGTTACGGTGCCTTACACGTATCGACGCCCAGCAGTTGGTAGAGCAGACAGAATCGGGTCACCCCGGTCCCAAAGAAGACGAGCCCGACCAGCGTCGCGATCACGCCGACGATCGTTCCGGCATGGAGGATATGCACAATCGACGCAATGCCGATGGCAATGAGAATCGCACCACCGACGAGTCGTACGAGACGGTCCACCGAGCCGACATTGTTTTCCATAGTCGCTGCTATGAACAGCCCGAATTTAAACGTTTCTCGGATTCCGATCCCCTCAGAACGCTGCCGATAACGGCTGTCGGTCCGCGGCGGCGCAAGGCGGTCAGTCGTCGCTACTCGAGCTTGCCCGAAAGCACCTTCGCTGCGGTCAGAACCGGATCCCAGACGGGACTAAACGGTGGGGCGTACGCCAGGTCCGCGTTCTGGAGTTCGGTGACGGTCATCCCGGCGTGAAGCGCCGTCGCGACCGTATCGATCCGTTTTGCGCCCTCGCGGCCGACGACGCTGCCGCCGAGGAGCCTGCCGCTCTCGCGGTCGGCAAGCAGCGTGACGGAGAGTTCCTCACCCTCCGGGTAGTAGTGGGCGCGTGTTGCCGCCGAGATCGTGACCGACACCGGATCGAAGCCGGCCTCTTCGGCTCGCTCCTCGTCAGTCAGTCCCGTCCGGGCGGCCCCGAGCTCGAACGCTTTGACGATGGCCGTGCCCGCGATTTCACCGGTCGGCGTGGGATCACCGGTGATCGTCTGGCCGATCGCCCGCCCCGCACGGTTGGCAGTCAGGGCAAGCGGGACGTGGTCCGGCTCGCCGGTCACGACGTGGCGCGCCTCGGCACAGTCTCCCGCTGCGTAGACGTTCTCGTAGTTCGTGCGACCGTACTCGTCGGTCGCGACCGCGCCGGTCGATCCGAGTTCGATGCCGGCTGCCTCAGCGAGCTCGGCGTTCGGTGCGACGCCGACACCGACGATCACGACATCGGCGGGGACGGTCTCCTCCTCGAGTGCGACGCTCTCGACGCGCTCGTCACCGTCAAAGCCCGACACCGCCGTCTCGAGGTGGAGGTTGACACCCTGCTCGCGCAGATGGTCTTCGACGATCTCGGCGACGGGTTCGCCGAACGGCTGGAGGACGTGGGGCAGCATCTCGTAGAGATCGACGTCGATGCCGTGTTCCGCCAGCGCCTCGGCCATCTCGATCCCGACGTAGCCGCCGCCGACGATCGCGGCCGTCTCGAGGTCGCGCTCGGTGACGTAGTCCTGGATGGCGTCGGCTTCGTCCATGTTGTGGATGGTGAAGACGCCCTCGAGGTCCAGCCCCTCGAAGGGCGGTTTGATCGCGTTCGCGCCGGTCGCGACGAGGAGATCGTCGTAGGACTGTTCGTAGGTTTCCGCGGCGCTTTCGACCGTCACCGTCTCGGCGTCGGGGTCGATATCGACGACCTCGTGGCCGGTTCGTAGGTCGACGTCTCGTTGGTCGCGGAACTCCTCGGCCGTGATCGTGACGAGATCGTCCAGTTCGTCGACGTCTCCTTTGACGTAGTAGGGCATCCCACAGGCGGCATACGAGACCCAGTCGCCTTTCTCGAAGACGATTACCTCCAGCTCCGGGTTCTCGCGTTTTGCCTTGCTCGCAGCGCTCATTCCTGCTGCGTCACCGCCGATGACGACGAACGTATCTGCCATAGGTAAGCGTGGGCTGGCAGCGCCTAAACCATTTCTGGACATTCCCAATAGTGTACACTGCAACGTGACCGCCGCCGACGAGTTAGCGGTCCCACTCAGTTACCGTCCGGCGGTCTCACACGCCTTATACCCGCAGCGATCGACATGTGGTCGAACAAAGTGAGTGTCAGATATATCCCCGAATCGTCTTCCCCGAACCCACGGCTGTCGAGACGCAGACCCGCCGTTAGCTTGAGATCGGGTGCTCGGCCGACTCCATGAGTTGCTCGACGTTGGCTGACTCGGCCGTGAGCAGCTTCGGATAGGTGCCGAGTAAGACGAGCAGGTCTCCCTCGTGGTCGAACGACGTCAGCTTGAGCTCGATCTCGATCGTCTCGCCCTCGAGGTCGCTTGTCCCGACGAACAGGTCGACGGTGCGGCCGTCGCCGAGGATCTCGAGGCCGAACGAGTCCTCGTGCGTGAGATCGGAGAGTTCGCCGTGATCGCTGGGGAGTTGCCCCAGGAATCGCTCGAGGAGTTCCGTGTTCGAGAGTTCGCCAAGCGGATTGAGCGATCGCCCCGCGACTTGCATGCCAGGGATCGAAACGCCGGCGAAGGCGGCCCCCTCACGCGTCTGGCCGGCGTAGTCGACGGCTTTCGTATAGGTCGATTGCCAGATCGTCGCCCGGGCCTCACGTTCGACGCCGCCGGGGAGTTCGACCGTCCGCTCGATCGTCTCGTCGCTGACGTCGCTCTCCTGGTAGCCGGCCGTCGCCACCGCGTCGTCGGTTGGGGCGACACGGCCGGCATCGAACTCGAGTGGTCCGTTACCGAGTACGACGTCGAGACAGCCAGCCGTCAGCGCGAGCGTCCCCGTCGCGCCTGCGGCGAGTACCGCCCGTCGAGAGAAGGTCATTATCCGTGTGATTCGCGACGACTGGCATATCCCTTGCGGTGTTTTCTGTCACACAGACAAACAGTTGAACCTCGCACCCAATCGAGAGCCATCGGCGAAAATATCATCACAGGAATAGTATCTCGAGTCCCACGCCAGCGATCGCTGCTCGACCCAACAGTGACGAGACATCAAGAGTTATCGGGGTCGAACACCCCGGTTTAGCCATGACTGACTTCGCAGCTCGAGTCGAGCAGGTGTCAATCAGTGGCATCCGGAAAGTGTTCGAGGCCGCCGGCGAGGACGCGATCAACCTCGGCCTCGGCCAGCCGGACTTCCCGACGCCTGCCCATGCTCGCCGCGGGGCGATCGAGGCGATCGAATCCGGGCGGGCAGACGCCTACACCTCGAACAAGGGTACACCGCAGCTTCGGGAGGCGATCGCGGCGAAGTACGACCGCGACTACGGCCTCGAGATCGACCCTGACGACGTGATCGCGACCGCAGGCGGCAGCGAAGCGCTCCATATCACGCTGCAGGCTCACGTCGATCCCGGCGAGGAAGTCATCTTTCCCGATCCCGGCTTCGTCTCGTATGACGCTCTGACCCGGATCGCAGACGGCACGCCGAAGCCGGTCGGGTTGCGTGAGGACCTGACGCTCGATCCTGCGACGGTCGAAGAAGCGATTACCGACGAGACGGCAGCCTTCGTCATCAACAGCCCGGCGAACCCAACAGGGGCCGTCCAGAGCGAAGCGGACATGCGCGAGTTCGCTCGCATCGCCGACGAACACGACGTACTCTGTATCTCCGATGAAGTCTACGAACATATCGTCTTCAATGGCGAACACCACTCGCCGCTGCAGTTCGCCGAGACGGACAACGTCGTTGCCCTCAGCGCCTGCTCGAAGACCTACTCGATGACCGGCTGGCGGCTCGGCTGGGTCGTCGCTTCGAACCGCCGCATCGAACGGATGCTCCGCGTCCACCAATACGGTCAGGCCTGTGCCTCCGCGCCGGCCCAGTACGCCGCCGAAGCCGCCCTGACGGGGCCCCAGGAGCAAGTCGAGGAGATGGTCGAGACCTTCGAACAGCGCCGTGACCTCGTCCTGGACGGCCTCACCGACGCCGGCCTCGAGGTTCCCACCCCCGAGGGGGCCTTCTATGCGATGCCGAAGGTACCCGAGGGCTGGTGTGAGGAAGTGCTCGATCGGGGCGTCGTCGTCGTTCCCGGCGACGCATTCGGCGAGCACGGTGCAGGCTACGCGCGACTCTCCTATGCGACCGGGACCGAGGAACTGAAAGAGGCCCTCGAGATTATCGACGACGCGACACGAGCAGTTCGATAACGTGGACTGCCGTCTCGTGTACCATTATACGCACCCGTGACGTCAGCCGAAATATGCGCGCTGTCCGTCTTCACGAACACGGCGATGCGGACGTACTGCAGGTAGATGAGATCGATCGGCCCGAGCCGGCCGCGGACGAACTCGTAGTCGAGGTTGCCGCCGCGGGCGTCAATCCCGTCGACACCTACTTCCGGGACGGGTCGTACGAGCCGGTCGACGTTCCCTTCACACCCGGTGTCGACGTCTCTGGCGTCGTCACCGCAGTCGGGGACGCTGTCAACGACTTCGCCGAAGGCGACCGCGTCTACGGGACCGGTATCGGAAACGGCGGTTTTCAGGGGTCCTACGCCGAGTACGCGGCGATCCCGACCGATCGCGTCGTCCACCTCCCCGACGGCGCAGACCTGACTGAAGCCGGCGGGGCGGGCGTCGTCGCCGTCACAGCCTGGCGCGCGCTGATCGACCACGCCGGCCTCGAGCCTGCCGAGTACTGTCTGATCCACGGGGGGGCAGGCGGTGTCGGCCATGCAGCCGTTCAACTCGGAGCCGCCGTGAGCGCGCGCGTGATCACGACGGCTGCCGAAGAGTACCACGACGCGCTCGCCGACCACGGAGCCGAAACGGTCCTCGACTACAGCCGCGACGATTTGGCCGATGCCGTGCTCGAAGCCTCCGGCGGCGGCGTCGACGCCGTGCTCGACCACCGGCTGGACGACTATCTGCAGTTCGACGCGGACGTGGCCGCGACGGGTGCCCGCGTCGTCGGCATCGGCGAAAATAGCCCTGATCCCGGCTTTACGAACGACGGGGCCGCCCGCTCGAAGGACGTTTCCTACCAGTTCATGAGTATGTTCAACACGCCGGACCTGCGCGTCCCGCTCCGTGGCGTTGCTCACCTCATGGCGACGGGCGCGCTCTCGATCGACGTGGCACGACGCTACGACCTCGAGGAGGCAGCCGATGCACAACGCGCCGTCATGGACGAGAGTTTCCTCGGGAAACTCGTGATCGAACCGTAAGCCGTCGGTACCGCGACACGGATCCGGCTACTCGACGTTACCGAGTCCGCGGATGGCGTCGTCTCGCTCGAGCAGCGTCCGACCGCGTTCACAGAGCGTGACCGTCTCGGTCTCGCGCTCGTAGTCGATCACGTCCGCGGCGGCCAACTTCGGAATGTGAGTGTGGTGCAAGGAGATGCGAACAGTCCGTCGCTCCCGTGCGGAGACGTCACCGTGATCCGAAATCGCGTTTGGCTCCGTCGCCGCGTCCTGGGTCGCGATGTCGACGGCGAGTTCCGTGAGCGTGGCCGACCCGTCTCCGTCCTCGAGATATTGTAACACCGAGCGACGGTAGCGATGTGCTAACAGTTTCATCGCCGTATCGACGCCGTCGGACGCCGACTCGCCGAACGAAGTGAGGCTCTCGGGGGAACGGAGGAGTGGAATCATACCACCGGTAGGTATTGGACAGTACTTATACTGCCGGGCAAAGTGCTTCGGGCATCGCTCGCACTTGCGTCAGTGTCGATGGCGACAAATCGAGGCACGCGGCCATGTCCTTACGGACCGCAATTCGACGGTCAGTGCGACAGTGTGACCCGTTCGTGATGGATCGATCTGGGTGCCTGTCATAGGGCTGCAGTCCCGAGCTCCCGGCTGGACCGCGGGGCGGGCCGAAACACAGTGACAGGAGACCGGATGATCGGCTACGCGAGGTCGGCGACGGCTTCCATCGTCGTTCGCTTGTCCTCCTCGGACAGTCCGTCGACGAATCCGACGCGGACGGCGTCGACGCCGTCGATCTCGGCGTAGTCCGCGACCCACTCGCAGACCTCTTCGGGGGTGCCTGCGGGAGCCAGTTCATCGAGGACGTCGTCGGGGAGCGCAGCGGCCATCGCGTCGGTATCCCGCTCGTCCCACGCAGCTCGGATCTCCTCGACGACCTCGGGGTAGCCCTGCTCTGCGACCGAGTTCCCGTAGTAGGGACCGTACGCTCCGAGCATGAACGCGATCGTGCTGCGAGCCGTTTCGCGTGCTTTCTCGCGGTCTTCGGACGCCATCCCGCGGACGATGGGGGCGACTCGCAGGTCCGAGAGATCCTTGCCGGCGAGGTCGGCACCGCGTTCCAGGTCTTCGAGTCGGTCCCGAAGGCCGTCTTTCGTGAACAGCTGCGGAGCCCAGCCATCGCCGAAGCGGCCGGCCATTTCGGTAGCCGTCGGGCCAAGGGTGCCGAGGTCGATCGGCGGCGGGTTCTCGTGGGGGCCGCGCTCGTAATTCAGGCCCGGAATCTCGAAGATGTCGCCCTCGTAGGCGGGCGTACCCTCCTCGGAGACCCCGCGCATGATCTCGATTACTTCGCGGGTCCGACGCAGCGGCCGATCGAACTCCTTTCCGTGCCAGCGCTCGGTGATCGCCGGCGAACTCGGACCGATCCCGAACCGGAACCGGCCGTCGGCGGCGTCTTGCATCGTCAGCGCCGTCTGGGCGAGCATCGCCGGCGATCGCCCGTACGGCGAGATCACGTCGTTCGAGATGCCCAGTTCGTCGGTTCGGTCGGCCGCCAGCGTCAGCGGCGGAATGATGTTCCAGCCGGTCGTCTCGCCGACGGTGATCCGATCGAATCCCAGCGCTTCGGCCTGGACGGCTCGCTCGGCGACTCCCTGTGGCCGGTCGTAATCACCGAGTTGCACCAGCAGATCCAGTTCAGCGGTCACGGCACTCCCTCCACAGCAATCCTCGAGTCACAGCTCGCAGTCTCATCACCCCACACCCCGTGACGAACTCACATAAAACGGTCGCGTTTCCGTCTCGGGCGACGTGGAGCCGGCCCCGAAACTCGAACGCGATACGGGAGTCGATCCCGGCGGCTCGGTGGCAAGGGTCGAACGCAGTGTTTATTGTGAGACCGCGACTCTATCGCAAATACGACAATCGGTTGCCGGTGAGTAATTCGCGGTGCGATAAGAGATAGCTAATATATGGCACGAAGGCTTTATGTCGACGTTCGATCCAGTTGCAGCCTCGTCGGAACGGTACTGAAGTATCTCTCGCTGACGCTGCTATTTCCGACCGTCGTCGCGCTGTACTACCGAGAGTCCCCGCTTCCCTTCCTCGTTGCGCTGGTCTTTGCCGTCGCCGTCGGCATTGGCCTCGAGCGCCTCGAGCCCGACCCGACCCTCGAGCACCGCGAGGCCTTTTTGCTGGTCGCGCTGACGTGGTTCGTCGTTCCGCTGGTTGGGATGATTCCGTATCTCGTCGCCGGTACGGGAACGATCGCAGATCCCGTCAATGCGCTGTTCGAGAGCATGAGCGGCTTTACGACGACGGGCGCGACGGTCATGGGGAGTATCTCCGTCGAAACCCACTCGCGGTCGATCATGATGTGGCGACAGCTCACGCAGTGGCTCGGCGGGATGGGTATTCTCGTGCTCATGGTCGCGATCCTCTCGGAGCTTTCCGTCGGTGGGACCCAGATCATCCGCGAGGAAGCGCCGGGGATCGAAGTCGAGAAACTAACGCCCCGGATCAGAGAAACCGCGCGGGCGCTGTGGCTGATTTACGCCTGGTTTACGCTCGCTGCCGTAGTCGTCTACTACGGGCTGCATCTCGTGGGAGTGGCCCCGAACATGACCTTCTACAACGCTGTCGCACACGCGCTTACGTCGCTGCCGACCGGCGGCTTCTCGCCGGAGGGACGCAGCGCCGAGGCGTTCGCGCCGAGTGTCCAGTGGGCGATCATGGTCTTCATGGTCGTCGCCGGGACGAACTTCGCGCTCTACTGGTACGCCTGGCGTGGCCGCCTCGAGCGACTGACCGGCAACGCCGAGTTCCGATCCTACTTGCTGTCGATGGGGATCGTCGGCGGCCTCCTCTCGGCGCTGCTCTTTCTCGGCGCTGGTCTCGCGACGGTTCCCGACGGCGTCGCGACGATTCCGGGGAGCCTCGAGCGATCGCTGCGCCACGGTCTCTTCCAGACGCTCGCGATCGTGACGACGACCGGCTACGCCAGCATGGACTTCAACACCTGGAGTGAGTCGACACAGTTGATCCTCATCTTCGCGATGTTTCTGGGCGGCTCGGCGGGCTCGGCTGCCGGCTCGATCAAAATCGTTCGCTGGTACGTCGTCCAGAAATCCATGCGGCGCGAACTCTTCCGTGTCGTCCACCCGAAGGCGGTCCAGCCGGTGCGAATGGGCGGTACCGGCGACATCATCGACGAGGAGACGATCCACAGCATCTTCGTCTTCATGGCGCTGTTCCTGACGCTGTTCGTCGTCTCGAGTGTCTTGTTGTTCCTCGATTCCTATCGCACGCCCGGGCTCTCGCTGTCGGCACTCGAGACGACGAGCGCCGTGATCGCGACGCTGGGGAACGTCGGTCCGGGCGTCGGCGTCGTCGGGCCAATGAACAGCTACGACCCCTTCTCCAACGCGGCGAAGCTTTATATGGTCTTCCTGATGTGGATCGGCCGCCTCGAGATCCTCTCCGTGCTGGTCATCCTGACGCCGGCGTACTGGCGCTCGTAACCATACGAACCCCTGTCAGTGGGTTCCGGTCGACCGCGACCCGTCCCACGGATGCACCGGGAAATCGGTACCGCAGACTGGGAGAGTGTCATAGAATAGTTCGTACACCCTCCTGAGACTACCCAACAACGGTAAGTACAGGTGAAAGAGTTACCGCGGCGAGCTGGATCTATACGTTGACTGGTAGGAGACGCGTACAAGATATAGAGAATCCCTCCCCCCCCCTGTTGAATGACACGTCCCAAGAGAATTAAGGGACAAGTGTTTCGCTACTTCGGTAAGGCCAAAACCAAAAAATAACTCTCAATATACAGTGAAATCTGGAAAATAGAGTGACCACCGAACGACGTTATCTATTCGACAGAAGGTCGATGACTTCCGACCAATATGACGTTGGCGTCACGACATCAAGATCACTGTTCTCCAATTGATCCAGAACCTCATGGAAGTCTCGTGTTGAAATCCATTGATCGTCCTTGTTGCCAACCGTGTGCGCCATAAGTGCGACCGTCCGGTCATACTTCGCTGCAAGTTCCATGTATCGCTTCGCATTCTGGACATCGTCGATAGCGACCCGGTTGATGGTAAGTGGGTCCGCTGGTGGGGTCCCCAATACTCCTGGACTCGTGAGGAAGTTGGTATGGTGGAATTCGGCGAGCAGTTCGAGTGTCTTCGGGCCAACCGCACCGTACGGAGCAACGAAGTGATCCGCCCCCGCCTCATATCCGTTGGCGACGAGCCACCGCTTAGTTCGGATGATTGCCTCGCGCTGTTCGGTTGGTGAGTAGGCCGGTAAGGGGTCGTCGAGTTGCGGGTGCGCGAGGAGGTCCCAGCCGTTTGCATCGTACGTCTCAAGGTGGCGCTTGCCAAGGTGGCCGCCATCACCGACTAACTCAGGAATTACAGCGACAGCACCCGGGATTCCACGACGGGTCATTTCTGGATAGGCTGTAGCCACGCTTGCCCGGTTGTCGTCAAAGATTATCATCGCATGACCCATCTCTGCAACGGGGCGCATCTCGAACCGGTCGAACACAACAGGTGTTCGGTCCCCCCTGATATCGATTTGGATACGAGTGATCGCGGTCGGGTCAGGAGACCCGACTTCGTCGGTCGGGCCGATTTCGATCCCGAACCACGTATTCGCCAGCGAATCACTCGGATACCGGGTCGTAACAATCTGGTTGTCTTCGTCGGGAGCGAACAGCCGAAATTGAAGCCGTGCCGGAGCAGTGCTTGGGAAATAGACCCAGACCGAAAGGGACGACTGCGTGTAGTCGAACGTTCGCTCGAAGGTGTGCTCGATCCGCCCAACCGGAGATGGCAAGAGTCCAATTGAGGTGGAATCGGTAGCCCCGGGAGTTTGGGTCACCGACCCGTCCCCCGCACGCAGGTTCCAGGCGTCAATCGAGTTTAACTGTGGGTGGCGGGTGCTGAGCCGGGCAGTTAGAGACCGACTTGGCGTCTCAACTTGAAGTGACGGGACGGAGGGGCGTGAGTGCGAATCGTCTGAGAGAACCGCTCCGACCTTCCGTTGCGTCCAACTTGCGCCTTCTCTAACGGCGAGAGTCCCGCCGATAGCTCCACCGAGTGTGGCGAGAAACGTTCGGCGCGAGTGGTCAGTCATCGCTTTCCTCCCAAGATGAGATTTCGACCGATTCGCTAACCTGCTCGTCAGAGGGGGAAGCTTCGGTCTCTAAGGGGGTATATCGGGACGAATCCCACGTTCGTTCCGGTTGCTGGAGCACGTCGAACAGAGCTTTGAGTGTGATCGCAGCGAGGAAGTGCCGATACACGACAAAAATCAACGGACTATACGCAGCCAGCCAGAGGCGATTGTCGTTGAGTTCCAAGGCGAAGAGTGTGCCAAGGAATTCGAGGGCCGCAAACAACGTAACGATAACTGCGACGTACAGCCACTGCCCGGCGGCCACCCCGGCGAGGATCGTCCAAAGAATCACCAGCGTCACAATCGGCATCGCGGACAGGGAGATGAGTTGGTAGGGGAAGACGAGCCCCGAGAAGGTTGAACGATCCGTCCCGCGGAGCAATCCTCGATGCTTCAGGAGCGTCTCGAGAGTGCCGAGTTTCCACCGCAGTCGCTGTCTGGCTAATCCACGCCACGTTCGCGGTGCCTCCGTATACACTAGCGCTTCACTTGCCCGGACAGACCAGCCCGCACGCAGAATCTGGAGCGTAATATCGTAGTCTTCCGTCATTGTATCACCGTCGTACCCCCCGACTCCATCGATTGCAACCTTCCGGAAGCACCCCAAACAGCCGGGAACGACGTTTACGGAATCGGTCGCCGCGAACGCCCGTCGAAAGGTGTTGATCCCGACAGCATACTCAAGCGCCTGGAGTTTTTCAACAAGCGTGTCAACCCGGGTGGGCTTCACAGTACCCGCAACAGCACCAACGGATGGGTCCACCAGGAGGTCGGCAACAATTTCGACGAGTGTAGAGTCGGTAACTCTAGAATCGGCATCGACCGTGACGACGACCGACCCAGTGGCTCGCTCTAAACCCGTATTCAACGCGGAGAACTTCCCACCGTTTTCCTGCTGAAGAACGTGTACGTCTGCCGTCGCGTGGGCACAGGCCTCCTGATAGGTCGCGTCTGTACTCCCGTCGTCAATGACGATGATCTCCTTTGGACCGGGATACTCTGCTTGGACCAACCGATCGATACACTGTCCGATACATCCCGCTTCGTTGTAGGCAGGGACAAGGATCGAAAGAGGAACAGTCGGTGGATTCTGTTCCACGTCTGGAGACGATTGCTGGTGGGACTGGAACCAGGCTGCGGGGAGAACGTACCAGAAGTAAAAACTGACGAACAATACCGCGACAAGGATGATGCCCTGAACAACCGTCGCCTCTGCCTCGAAGAGATGATACCCGAGGAGGCCGCCAACCGGGACACCCAAAACGATCCAGGAGGGAAGCTCAGAGAGTAGCCATGGAGAGGGCCATCCATCGCGTCCATGGTATATGAGTAGCGCCTGGTAGGCTAATCCGACAACACCGACCAGCAGACACAGATTGACGACCGCTGCTGGTAAGAACGATAAAACTACTCCGAAGCCAAGAACACAGGCACAGAGAATAGCCGTTTCTACGTCCTGGTTCCGCAGAATCTCTATCAATGACTCGAATTTCCTCCCCATCGTAACGACAATATGTCATTAGCAGTTATTTAACATATTCTCGTTACCAGCTCGAAACGACAAACTAGTAAATATGGTTAAACCGTTATTTCGGTGCTATCGAGAGAGGGAGATCTGTATCTCGGCTCTATCGGAGGTACGACGACCTTACTCTGCCCGTTTGTCCACCTTGGGACGAACGGCTTCGGGATCAAGAGAACGCATTTCTGTAGCAGCAAAATGGTGTATTTATCAATAGTGTCTACCGTGGAATATTGAAATCGATTGCTGTTTTCGACCTATTACTATTCCAATATTAGAAGTAATATGGCACTGCTAGATTGAACCCTTCTGTGTGAGTGCTTCAACTGGCGGCTGATTGTCGAGTGCTTGATGACTGCGGTGGTGGTTGTAGTAGGCGGTGTAGGCAGTCAGCCAGCGCTCGGCGCTGGCCTGACTGCCGTTCCATGTTTCGTGGAACCGCTCGATTCGCATCGTATAGGTCTGAAAGAGCTTTTCAACGATGTTGCGGTCAGTGTAGTTGAGATCGCCGCTGAGATTAGTTCGGGCAAGGGCAGTCAAGTAGCCCATGCCATCAACGAGAAACTCCGCGTCTGCGACGCGGTGCTTCTCTTTCAGCTCCTCTAAGAACTGTTCAGCGGGATCTAGGCCCCTGTGCTTCGAAAGTCGTGCTCCATGCACGACTTTCGAATCGACATTAATCGAAGCGTAGAGCCACGCTTTCTCTTCGTTCCCGAGTTGAATCTGTTTCTCATCGACCGCAACACGGTCCGGTTGTGCTGTGAAGTCTTGCTCGTAATAATCAGCGTAGGCTTGGTACCAGTGCTGAATCGTTGCTCGGCGTCGTTCGACGCCGAACCACTCACAGAGGTCTCGACACTCCGCTAACGAGGCTGCTCCAGCATGGGCAGCGCACGCCAGCCTGATCAGCCAGGCTGGCGTGCGCGTCCGATCGCTATCCAAAAATTCCACATCAGAAGAACCCGTTACATCGACTTGGAGTTCTTCGAACAGCATGTTTCCACTTCCCTCGAAGAACTCCGCTCAGTTCAACCTCAATCTAGCAGTGCCAGTAATACGCATTTATCCTAGAACAGTCTTGTTGCTCTCCCGTAATTTGCTCCTGACTCGACGGTAAATGCAGATAATCGGTTCTCTGATCAGATAAACTAGAACGGATGGTCGTGCAAGATATGCGCCCTGTATCTTGTACGACGATCTGAAGATCATCTGATACTGGTAGGAAGCCCTACGGTCAGTTCGCAGGTGTAGTGAACGGATAGTTCATCTCGGTTGTGGTGAAAGAAATGCTGCGCTAATCGATCCACGACACCCTCCAGACTGCATCAATCGTGGACCAACACGTCGAGCACGTCCGGCCCGTCGTGGGCTAACGCGTCCTCGAGTGAATCGTCGAGGTCGTCGGGCGTCTCGACGCGGTTGGCGCGTGCGCCGTGGCTCTCGGCGTTTTTGACGAGGTCAACCGCCGGTTCGAAGTCCATGCCGACGAACTCGTAGTCCTCTTCCGTGCCGCCCATGAGCTCGAGCGTGTTGTCCTTGAGGATGCGGTAGTTGCGGTTGTCCGAGATGACGACCGTCAGATCGAGGTCGTAGCGGGCGGCGCTGTAGATCGAGTGGGGATAGTACTGGTAGGAGCCGTCGCCGACGAAGCCAACCACATCGCGGGGGTCGTCCCGTTGTGCTTCCGCGACGGCAGCGCCGACCGACGCCGGCAGCCCATAGCCTAGCCCGCCGCCCTTGTTCGAGATGTACTGTTCGGGCTCGAACTCCCACCGGTTGAGCATGACGAACTTCGAGGTGACGCCCTCATCGACGATGGCGGCGTCGCCCGCGACGCGTTCCATAGCGTCGACCAGTTGCGCCTTCGAGATGCGTCCGTCGTCGCCATCGCCCTCGCCGAAACCGGCTCGCGTGGCCGCCACTTGTTCGTTGACCTCGGCGACCGCCTCGAGTCGCTCGGCCACGGCGTCCTCAGAGAGTCTCCCCTGAACGAGGTCGGCGAGGTCCTGAAAGACGAGCCCGGGGTCACCGATCACGGCTGCATCGGCAGGCTGGTTCTTGCCGACCTGCCAGGCGTCGTCGCTAACGTGGATGCAGGTCGTGTCGGGATCGACCAGCGCCTCGTCGTGGCGGGTCAGCGTCGTGTTCGTCGAGACGCCGGCAAAGCAGATCGTATCGGTGTCGAGCAACGTCGCGGTGGAGGCCTCGCTGGTCGGCAGATAGGAGACCCACTGCTCGTGGGCGGTCGGGAAGTTGGCCTCGCTCGAGAGGATTTCGCCGTGGACGCGCGCACCCGTTTTCTCTGCGAGATCAACCGCCGCGGCGACGGCGTCGGCACCCGAGCGGGCGACACCATCACCGACGACCAGTACCGGCTCATCCGCCTCGGCCAGCAGGTCAGCAGCGCGCTCGAGCTGTCCCGGATCGCCACTGCCGGCGTTCGGAATCGGGCCGAGCCGTTCGGGTTCGGCGTTGGTTTCGGCCATCGTCACGTCCAGCGGCAAGGCGAGGAAGACCGGCCCCGTCGGCGGCGTCATCGCCACTCGGAACGCCCGCCGGAGCATCGTCGGGAGCGTCGCGACATCGAGGACTTCGGCCGACCACTTGCAGAACTGCCGGGCCATGTCTGCCAGTCGGCCCGAGAGGATCGGCTCCTCGTGGCGGAAGTCGGTGCTGTGATTCCCCGCGGTCACGACCAGCGGTGCGCCGGCGACCTTGGCCGCATAGAGGTTGCCAAGCCCGTGGGCCAGCCCGGGCGCGATGTGGAGGTTCGCCACACCGACGGGCGTGATCGAGTCGTCGTGATGGGCGTGATACCGCCGCCGCTGCGCGTAGCCGCCGGCCATCCCCACCGCAATGTCCTCGTGGAGGCCGAGCCGATACTCGAGGTCGCTCTCGGCGATCGCGTCCATGATCGGCAACTCGGTCGTGCCCGGGTTGCCGAAGACGTAGTCGACGCCGTAGGACTCGAGGGCATCGGTGACGAGGTCTGCGCCCGTGTAGCCGTCCGTCATGCCGTTTCGTGGCACGGCAGTTCACATCAAGCTATGCGTTTCGACTGATCGGTTCCAGCGCGTGCGGCCCCGGCCCGGGTATTATACGACAGTTCGTTGTCGCTCGGATATGGCCATCGCGAGGGACGGGACGGGGATGGGCACGACGGCTCGAGCGCTCTGGTCACAGGTCCATCCCGTCTTTATGACACCACCGCTGGCGGCATCGGTGTTCGGTGCGATCCTCGCCGGCACCGTCGCGCCGCTGCTCGCAGCGATTCACCTCGTCGCGATGTTTGCAGCGGTCTATACGGCTCATGTCAAGGACGGCTACGTCGATTTCTACGTCCGGGACGAGGACGACGACCATCCGCTGACTGAACGGGGCTGTCGGCTCGCACTCGGGCTGTCAACGGCGACGGTCGCGCTGTGTTGTATCGCCCTCGCAGTTATCGTCGATATCGTCGCGGTCACGCTAGTCGTCCCGACGTGGCTGATCGCCTACCACCACGCACCACAACTCGATACGAACCCCGTGACGGCGACGACCGGCTACCCGCTCGGAATTGCGCTGTCAGTGCTCGGCGGCTACTACGTGCAAGCGACGACGATCAGCGCCGTTTCGCTGGCGTTCGCCGTCGTCTTTCTTGTCCTCCTCTCGGGCATCAAAGTGATCGACGACGCACAGGACTACGCCTACGACCGCTCGATCGAGAAACGGACCGTTGCGGTCGCGGTCGGCCCCGATCGCGCCTACGACGTCGCCTACGGGCTGATGGCCACTGCTTTACTGGCCGTTATCGGCCTCGCCATCGGCCGGCTCTTCCCGGTTACAGCGTTGCTCGCGGCGCTTGCGTTCGCAGCGGTCGCGGGCATCGCCCGACGGGCCGGCCCCGAACTCGCGACCATGCTGCTCATTCGGGGATCGTACGTCTTTCTCGCCGTACTCGTCGCAGCCGTCCAGTTCGAGCCCCTCGCCGGGTTCGTTTGAGACGGCCGGGGAGACCGCCGTCCAGCACTGTCATCTCTCACTCGAGGCGCTTCTCACGATCGCGGCTCACGCCTCGCAGTTCGAACAGGTGGCGCGCCAGCGAACTATCATACCGATGAGGCCGAGGGTGACGATCGAAACCGCAAGCTGGACGACTCCGCTACTCAGGCCGCCGACAGCGGCCCCACCAGCAACGGCGGTCCCACCGGCGACAGCGACGGTTCCGGAGCCGACACAGCAGAAACTCGCCAGCGTCGCAAGCCCCCAGAGTGACCCTCGAGAGGCGGTGTCCGAGTCCATGGTCGGCGTTCTGTCGAGTGAAAAGAAATGTGTTGTGGTGATTTGCTGACGCAGCGACTACGGAGTGCAGAGGCGGGGATCGGCAGACAGCCCCGCTCGATCAGGCGTACTTCCCGACGAGGCTGCGAAGCTGGGCTTCCTGTTGCATGCCGACGAGCTGTTCGGCGGGCTGGCCGTCCGAAAACAGCACGAGCGTCGGGACGCCACGGACGCCGTACTCCGCAGCGAGTTGCTGGTTGGCATCGATATCGACCTTTGCGACGGCCGCATCGGTTTCGGCGGCGATCGTCTCGACGACTGGCTCGAGCATCTGACATGGGCCACACCAGTCGGCATAGAAGTCGACGAGGACGACATCGTGTTCCGCGACAGTGTCGTCGAGCTCGGCCGCGCCATGGATCGAAATCGGCTCCGTCGGACTCCCCTGTGTCGAGTCCGCGGGCTCTTCGCCTGCCGCGCGGTCGCGAAGCTCCTCGAGTTTCCGTTGCCGAATCTCCTCGAGCGTCTGATCGTCGGTCATACCCGCCGGTACGGGATACATCGCCTTAGTTGTTTTGTATGATAGACACAATACAGCGAACGTTGCTGCTCGCTGTCGACGAGCGGCAGTCATCGTCGATCCGAAGCGGGCCGGCGATGACCGAGGGTGTGATCGATTTATTCGTCGCGTTGGACCGGCGCGCGCCCATCGTCGGGGGCCGAATCGAAGGTGTCCTCGAACTCCTGGATCAGGATGCCCATGCGGGCGTACCAGTCGTTGAGGAGTCGTTGCATGTCGGCTGCGAGCGCGTCCGGCTCCCGCACCTGATAGACGTAGTAGTAGCCGCCGCTCTCGTAGTTCCGCTGTTCTTGGGTTACGAAACCGGTGTCGAGCAGCCGGGAAATCGACCGATAGGCGGTCGACCGATCACGACTGATGCCGTCAGCGACGTCGTCAACCGTCAGCGGCTCGTCCGCAGTTACCAGCAGCCTGAATACTGTTCGATCGAGGTCTTTGAGCCCGTGAACGCACTCGAGGAGGTCGATACACTGCAGTTCGCTGTCTAGATATTCGCTCACCGAATCGGTCATCGTAACCGATAGTACGACCTAGTCACCAATAAGGTTGTTCATAGAGATCACAATACTCTGCGTATATCATCTGTATGAGACGCCAGTGTCAGTGATACCCTCCTGCGCGAGACTATCAGGAAAAGATGACCTGTCGGCGTTTGATTCCGTTGCAACCGTGTGCGCTCGGTTCGAAGCGAGCGAGCGTCGGTGTCGAAAAGATTTTTCTTGGACACCCCAATATCTCACACGAATGGGACATCATACGTTTGACTCCTCGCGGGCCGACAAGCTAGAGCAAGCCGACCGGCGGTATCAATTCCTCTCGGCCGAAGAACTGCTGTGGGCGCTCGAACCCGCCGCGACTGACACCGTCGCCGACCTCGGCAGTGGCACCGGATTCTACACCGACGTTGTCGCCCCACACGCGGGCGACGTGTACGCGGTTGACCTTCAAGAAGAGATGCACGACTACTATCGGGACAAAGGCACTCCCGAGAACGTCGATCTCGTCACGACCGGCGTGAGCGAGTTGCCCTTCGAGACAGACTCCATCGACGCCGCGTTCTCAACGATGACCTACCACGAGTTCGCGAACGACGACGCCCTCGAGGAGATCAGCCGGGTCCTCACGGCGGGTGGCCGCCTCGTTATCCTCGACTGGGCCGGGACCGGCACCGGCGAGCACGGGCCGCCAGTCGACGAACGCTACACTGCCGACGACGCTGCAACGGCACTTCGCGAACACGGCTTTACCATCGTACACGAGGCCGTCCGACCGGAAACGTTCCTGCTGGTCGCGACCCCCGAGTAAGCCCGGACACCTACCGGTCGCCAGTCCGGCTACGCGATCGAACGGGCTTCATCTGCCGCAGCCGTCTGGTAGTCCGTTTCCCAGTCGGCTATCGCTTCGATTACGGGTGCGAGCGATTCGCCGAGTTCGGTCAGCGAATAGTCGATGCGGACCGGTTTCTCGGTGACGACCGCCCTATCGACCAGCCGTTTCTCCACTTCTATCAGCTATTGGTGCTGTCGGCAAAACGGTGCTCAATACAGGGAAAACAGTCACCACACCAAAATCACGGATCAGAGTGAACGGATAGCGATCAGGATTCCACAGGAATAAAACCGATCACGATTTGTAGTACAGCGTCGCTCTTTACAAGCAGATGACAATTAATGGAGATCCGACCCTTCACTGCGAGTGATGCTGATGCCGTCGCTGAAGTGCATCGACGTGCATTCGACGGCCGGCTCGAAGAGTCACGCATTGTGCAGCGATTACACGATGCTGACGCGGCTGTGGTCTCGCTTGTAGCAGTTGTAGATACCCAAATTGTGGGCCACATCCTGTTTTCTCCGACGACCGTAGCCGATCAGGGAGCGAACGTCGAACTGGTTGGGCTCGCACCGGTCGGTGTCCGACCGGAGAATCAAAACGAGGGCATCGGCTCATCACTGATTCAGCACGGGGTAGAGAAGTGTCGTGAAGCCGGTGCCGACGCAGTGGTCGTATTAGGCGATCCCGAGTACTATTCTCGCTTTGGCTTTGAACGGGCAAGCGAGTATGGACTCGGTAATGAGTATGGTGCTGACGAAGGGTTCATGGTCAAACCGTTACACGAAGGAGCGATAGACAGCGTAAATGGTGTCGTCACATATCATCCAGAATTTCAACAGGCAGAGACGTAGCCTCAATTTTCGTGTGAGAATCGGTCTCTGGTACCAGCCGCCACAGGCGGTTACCAACCGGTAACCCGGTGACGAACGCGTTGGCTTGTGTTTATAGTCACCCACTGGTAACGGGGGGACAGAAGGGAATTCAACCGTGACGATGTCTACTGATCCATCCACGACCTACGACTACGAGGTTGCCGTCATCGGCGGCGGACCGGCCGGCCTGACGAGCGCACTGTATACGACGCGACTCGGGCACGAAACTGCCGTCTTCGACCGCGGTGGCGGCCGTGCCGCGATGATGCAAGAGACCCACAACGTCATCGGCGTTCCTGAATCGGTATCGGGCAACGAGTTCCTCCAGACCGCTGTCGATCAGATCGAATCCTACGGCGCGGACTACCGAACGGAGTTCGTTACCGAAATCGACCGCCGCGATGACGGCGCGTTCGAACTCGAGACGGGCGATGAAACCGTTACCGCCGAAGCCGTCGTGCTCGCGACCGGCTTTTCGGACGGCCGGCCCGATCCACCGCTTCCCCGGACCGGTCGCGGCCTCCACTACTGTCTCCACTGCGATGCGTACATGTTCGTCGACGAGCCGGTGTACGTGATGGGCCACGACGACAGCACCGCCATCGTCGCGATGATTATGCTCAACTACACCGACGATGTCGACATCCTGTTGCGCGGCGACGACCCCACCTGGAGCGAGGAGCGGGCCACCCAACTCGAGGGCCATCCCATCGATATCGTCGAGGCGGAAATCACTGGGATCCAAAACGGCGACGATGGCTGGCTCGAGGCGATCGAGTTCGAGGACGGCTCGGTTCGCGAGTACAAAGGCGGCTTCGCGATGTACGGCTCGGAGTACCACAACGACCTGGCGACGTCGCTGGGCGCAGAGATGAACGATGACGGCACGGTTGCCGTCGACGATCATGGCCGGACATCGATCGATGGCCTGTACGCCGTCGGCGATCTGACGCCGGGGCACAATCAGGTCCCCGTCGCGATGGGACAGGGGGCACAGGCTGGCATCGCGATCCACATGAGCCTGCGTACGTTCCCGAAATCGCTCGCGGAACTCGAGGCCGAGGGCGCAGTTGAGCCACAAGACGTTCCCGGGATCGCGCCCGGCCTGCGCCAGCAGGCCAACGAGCACTCGTCGGCCGAAGGCGACTAAGCCGGTCTCCGGACTCGATTTCCCGGCACAAACTAGAGCCGGTTGCGGGTGCGCCAGTAATTGCTGACTGTTTCAGGTTTTCATACGCGCTTTCGTATTGTGGCGGCCGACGGATTGTGAATCCGAGGCGCGGAACCACGTCTCTTTAGGGAGGTGACGAATAACGGTGATCCAGTGGTGCATGAGAGTATGAGACACGGGACACATGACCGGAGCGACGAGGCCACGTTGGACCACTATATCACCGCAGAGGAGCATCTGCCCGACGAGGAGTGTACGGAGACGACGCTGCAGATCACCGACGCCGAAACCAAGCGAATCTTCGAGGCACGCGTCCGGATCGCTCGCGAGCCCGACGAACTCACGGACCCACAGCGACTGACGGTCGTCACTGGGCCACACGAGACCGTCAGCAAGGAATGGTACGTCGAACTCTTGGACGAAATCGACGCAGCAGGGATCAACGAGGACCTCCTGCGGCGACTCGCACGTGAGCAGGAAACGACCTCGAACATCGTCAATACCCGCTCCGACGACCTCAAGGTGGTGCTCACCTACCTCGTCGAAGCGGGCCAGTACGAGTCGACTGCTGAGGCGCTTCGCGAGCTCGCGTTCGAGCGCCTCGCAGAGGATCGCCCCGCGCTGCTGGAGGCATACGACGCCGTCCGAACCGAGTTCGAAGCCGACCCACTCCGACGTGCGCTGATGGATCAGGAATAGTCATGGCAGCCGATTCGTTTCGCGACTATCTCCAGTTACTCGCCGACGACGACGCGCTCGTCTCGTTCGACGAGCCGGTATCGTGGGATCTCGAGGCAAGCGCGATCACGATGCTCGCCAACCGGACCGACGGCGAGGTGCCGCTGTTCGAGTCGGTCGGGGCGACCGACGTCGACGCAGCGCTCGTCGGCGATCCGTACCGCGGGCCACGGAGTCGACCGTGGGATCACTTCGCCCAGTCGTTCGACTTGTCAGCTGGCTTGTCCGGGGCCGCATACTACGACGCAGTCATCGACCGCCTTCGCTCGCCCTGCGAGCCCCGACTCCTCGAGCCCGAGCGCGCACCCTGCAAGGACGTCGTTCACACCGGCGCTGACGTCGACCTCCTGTCGTTCCCCTGGCCGTACGTGCATCGAAGCGACGGCGGGCGGTACTCGAATCTTCACACCATCGTCGCGCCAGACCCGGAGACGGAGTGGGGACGATGGTCGAGCCACCGGATGATGATCCATGACGATGCGCTCGCCAGCCTGCTGTTTCTGGCGGGCGAGCAAGTTCCGAATCGCTATTACTACGAGTACGAACCGCGCGGTGAGCCGATGCCGGTAGCGGCTGTCGTCGGAGCAGAGCCGGCCGTCCAGTGTAGTACCGAGATGTGGATTCCGACGGGCCGGAGCGAAGCGGCCTTCGCTGGCGGGCTGAAAGACCGGCCCGTCGACCTCGTTGCCTGCGAGACGAACGACCTGTCCGTCCCGGCAACGGCGGAACTGGTCATTGAAGGTCACGTCCTCCCAAACGAACGCCTCGACGAGGGCCCCTTCGGCGACTATTTCGGTTACATGAACGGCCCGCGGCGGTCGATGCCCGTGTTCGCCGTCGACGCGATCACCCACCGAGCCGAGCCCCGAGTGCCGTTTTGCGTCGAAGGGACCGGCGTCGGCTATGGCCAGAACTCGAGCAGCACGCTCCAGACCGCCGCTGCCGGCCCCGACGCGACGCTTGGCCTGCAGGCGGCTGGCTTCGACGTCGACGCTGCCGTGCCGTGGCGCTTTACCTCCCGGACCGTTTGGGTGATCGCGACGGACCGGTCGTATCCCGGTGTCCTCCACGAACTGGCGAACTTCGTTTTTACAACGTGGGGCATGCTCCACATCGATTTCTTCGTGTTCGTCGACTCGACGGTCGACGCACACGACCCACGGGCCGTCCTGACAGCGATCGCGCTGAACGCCGATCCGGACACGGACTTTCACCAGTTCGGCGTCGAGCGCATGCCGAAAGTCCCGCTTAACATCTACCAGACTCCCGACGAGAAAGGTAGTGCCGATGTCGGCACCTCGAAAGCCAAGACCGCGAAAGCCTACATCGATGCGACAAGTGACCGACCGCCGGAAGACGACGCCGAAATGGAGTCACTGCGCGCACGCGCACAACAACTCCTCGTCGACGCGGGCGTCTCGCCGGAGCCGTTCGAACTCCTCGAGCAGCGCCAGTACGGGGGCGGTGACCGACGATGATTCCATTCGCCCAGTACCTCCGTGGTCTGGACGGCGACGACGACCTGCTGACGCTCGCGGCCGACGAACTCGGCGACGTTCCACCCGACATCGTCGCGGCTGAAGCGCTCCGTGCGAGCGGGCCGGCGATCCGATACGATCGGGCCGACGGCGTCGATCTCGCGAGCGGCGTGTTCAGCGGCCCCGATGGGATGCAGCGGCGAGACGCACAGCCGTGGTCGCGGCTGGCGCTCGGGCTCGGTCTGGATCCTGACGGGTCGTTCGTCTCCGTGCTCGAGACGATCACGGGCCTCGGACCGGCCGGGCAGACTGACGGCCCGACGTACGATACGCAGGCGGCGTCACGAACCGTCGACAGCGTGCAGGCGCTGGGCCTCCCACAGGGTGCTGACGACGTCTGGCCCGCGCTGACGCTGGGTATGGCGTCGATCGCGACGGCCGATGGCACGTACTGGGCACCGATTCACGGCTTCATCGTTGGCGACGAAACGTTCAGAGTGCGGACACCTGCCGCGCTGGCTGCCCTGCTCGACGGTACCGAGACGATATCGATCGCCCTCGGCGTGCCACCTGCTGCTCTTATGACCGCCTACCTCCTCGCCGTGACCGACCACGTCGCGGTGCCGATCCAGGCCTGCGGTGTCGCCGACGACGTGCCGCTCGTCCCCACGAACGGCGGTCTCGTGCCAAGCGCGACTGAGGTCGTGATCGAGACGACAGTCGCCGACCGCCAGCCCGACTTCCAGTCGGACCGGCGTGAAGCGTGGGAGTACTGTCTCGAGAGCACGCCGCTGGCGCTGTCCGTCGAGCGAGTGATCGCGGCCGACGAGCCGGTCGTGCCGCTTTCGCCCGTCGGCCGACCGCTGGCGGATGATCTGCAGCTGACGGGCGTAGCGACAGCGGCGACGCTGTACCACCGCGTCAACAACTATTGGGGAATCTCGCCCGTCGAGTGGGTTCTCTTACCGGCCGAAGCCGAACTCGGCATCTGTGTCGTCGCCACCGATGTCCTCTATGCTGGCTTCGAATGGCAGCTCGCGAACATCCTGTTTACGTTCTCGTCGCTGTTCGATACCGTCATTATCGTCGACGAAGACGTCGCACCGACGGATCTCGGCCGCGTCCTCGGTGACATCTGGGTGAAAGCACATCCCTCTCGAGACTGGATCTTCAGCGACGCGTCCGCGCCAGCGGCCCAACGCCCCCGGTATCGACAGGACGGACAGACCGGCTCCCGGTTGTACGTCAATGCGGCCTGGGATCCGCGCTGGGAGGACTCCTATATCGCGCCACGGGTCACGTTCGAAACGTCGTTTCCGCCGGCCGTTCGTGAGGCCGCACGGACGGCGTGGCGGACACGCCATGATGGCGACGCTGCTGGAAGCGACCACGACGAGCAGTGACTGACAGTACCACTCACATAAAACTGAACAAACATATATGTTATACAATAGTACGTAAACAGTAGTGTTTACGCAGTACAGTAGTCTGATGAAGCGGGTCTATTCTGCAAAAACATACAGTATTCGTCTGTTTTCTCTGCGGAATTTACCGGTGGCATTATATAGGGGAACGATATCCGGGTTGGTGTATGGTGTCCAGCCACAACCTCTCGGACTACGAGACTGAACGGGAGCAGTTCTCGTGGGACGATATCTACGCGGATGCGGATTGGGATGCACCGGCGGAACTAAACATCGGACACGAGGTCGCCGACCGGCATGCGACCGAGCGTGAGTCGGTCGCACTCTATCAGGTCGATACCGACGGCGAGCTGACGAAGCTGACCTTCTGGGAGTTGGCCGACCGCTCGAGTCAGTTCGCGAACGTCCTCGAGCAGTTGGGTGTCGAGCAGGGCGACCGCGTGTTCTCGTATATGCCACGGATTCCGGAACACTACGTGGCGCTGGTCGGCACGCTGAAACGCGGGGCCGTCTGGGGGAGCGTCAACGAACGCTTCGGACCGGACGGCATCTCCTATCGGCTCGACGACTGCGATGCGAAGGTCCTCGTGACGACGAGCGACAACCGCGAGACGGTTGCGAAGGCACTCGAGGACGCGCCGACGGTCGAACACGTCATCACCGTCGACCGCGGCGACGGCGCACCTGCCGACGACGTCGTGTTCAATACGGCACTCGACGGCGCGAGCACCGAGTACGAGGCTGCCGCCACTGGCGGCGAAGACGATGCGTTGCTCTACTACACCTCAGGGACGACCGGGCTGGCGAAAGGTGTTCTCCACAAACAGCGCTGGGTAGCCGGCGTCGCGGCGACTCAGAAGTACGCCGTCGACCTCCAGCCCGGCGATCTCTACTGGAGTACAGGCGATTTGGGCTGGCTGACAGGCGCGATCAACACTCTTGGGGCCTGGTTCTGGGGGGCCTCGCTGTTCACCTACGAAGGCGAGTTCGACCCGGAGACGTGGGCCGAGTTGCTCGATGAGTACCCGATCACCGTGTTGTTCTCGGTGCCGACGGCCTACCGAATGCTCCGCGAGAACGAGGACGTGCTCGCAGACGTCGATCTCGATCTGCGTCACGCGCTCTCGATCGGTGAGCCGCTGTCTGCGGGCGTCGTCGAGTGGGGCGAGAACGAACTCGGCGTCACCATCCTTGACACGTACGGCCAGACGGAGACGGGCAACATGATCATCAACAACTACCCGACGATGGAGCTCCGACCCGGCTCGATGGGCAAGCCGCTGCCGGGGATCGAGGCCGACATCGTCGATCCCGAAACGGGCGAAGTGCTCGAGCCCGGCGAGACCGGCGAGATCGCCGAGCGCGGGGACTACCCCTGTTTCTTCGCCGAGTACTGGAACAAACCCGAGAAGACCGCGTCGTGTTTCGTCGACGGCTCCGACGGCGAATGGTACCTCTCGGGTGACCTCGCACACAAAGACGAGGACGGCTACTTCTGGTTCGAAGGGCGGGCCGACGACGTTATCCTCTCCTCGGGCTACCGCATCGGCCCCTTCGAGGTCGAGAGCTCGCTGGGCGAACACGAGGCCGTCGCCGAGGCCGCCGTCGTTCCTAAACCACACACGGAACGAGGCAACATCGTGAAAGCCTACATCGTGCCAAGCGAGAGCGCGACCCCCTCCGAGGACCTCAAGGAGAACATCAAGACCCACGTCAAAGAGGAGCTATCGGCCCACGAGTACCCGCGCGAACTCGAGTTCCGCGACGAACTGCCGAAGACGGTCACCGGAAAGATCCGCCGGACCGAACTGCAAGACGAGGCGGAAGACGAAGCCGAGGCGGCGACGTAACCTGCCGCCCCGGAGGACGAATTATTAGAGACGACCTACAACGATATACCATACCATGAATTTCGAGTCTACGCAAGAACGGTCGATGATCCGTTCGACCGCACAAGCGGTCGCAGCAGAATACGGGCCGGAGTACTGGCGCGAGAAAGAGGAAAACGAGGAGTTCGCCCAGGGATTCTGGGACGAGCTCGGCGAAGCCGGCTTCCACGGCCTGCTGGTTCCCGAGGAATACGGCGGTGCCAGTATGGGAATGCAGGATATGGGGCTGGCCATGGAGACGCTCTGTGCCGAAGGCTGTGGCATGGCCGGTACCTGGTATCTGGTGCTTACGGCTGGCATGGCCGCTGTCGGCATCCGCGAGAACGGAACGGAAGCCCAGAAAGAGAAATACCTCACCGACATCGCGACCGGCGAGCGGAACTTCTGCATTGGCATCACCGAACCCGAAGCGGGGACGAACACGCTAAACGTCGCCACGCGCGCCGAGAAAGACGGCGACGAGTACGTCCTCAACGGACAGAAGGCGTGGATCACTTTCTCCGACCGGGCGGACAATATGATCATCGTCACCCGCACGACGCCACTCGAGGAGGTCGATCGAGGCACCGGCGGCATCAGCCTGTTCATCGTCGACATGGACACCCCAGGTATCGATGTCTCGCCGATCTCCAAACACGGCATGAACTACTCGAAGTCCTGTGAGGTGTTCCTCGAGGACGTCCGCGTCCCCGAAGAGGACCTGCTTGGCGAGGAAGACGAAGGCTGGTGGGCGCTCGTCGACATGCTCAACCCAGAGCGCATCGGCTTTGCCGCGGCCGGGACGGGGATCGGCAAGCTCGCCGCGAATACGGCGATCGAGTATGCCAACGAACGCGAGGTGTTCGACGCCCCGATCGGGAGCCATCAGGCGGTCTCGTTCCCGATCACGAAAGCCTACGCGCGGATGGAGACGGCCGCGCTCATGCGCGAAAAGGCCGCCTGGCTCTACGACCAGGGCGAGGAGTGTGGCTACGAGACAAACGTCGCGAAGGCGACGGCCGTCGATGCCGGCATCGAGGCAGTCAAGCAGTCGATGCAGGCCTTCGGCGGCTGGGGCTACGCCACGGAGTACGACGTCGAGCGCTGGTGGCGCGAGATCAACCTCACGCGACTCGCGCCGGTCTCCCAGCAGATGGCGTACAACCACATCGGCCAGCAGCTTGGCTTCCCCAAATCCTACTGACAATGTTCGAGAAAGTTCTCGTCGCGAACCGCGGCGAAATCGCGGTCCGTGTGATGGCAGCGTGTGAGGAACTCGGCTGTGAGACGGTTGCCGTCTACAGCGACGCCGACCGCAACGGCGGCCACGTCGACTACGCCGACGAGGCGTACAACGTCGGCCCGGCACCGGCCAGCGAGTCGTACCTCGATCAGGAGGAGATCATCGACGTCGCCCAACGAGCGGGCGCGGACGCGATCCATCCCGGCTATGGCTTCCTCGCCGAAAACGCCGAATTCGCCCGTCGCGTCGAGGAGACGCCTGACGTCACGTGGGTTGGCCCACCGAGCGACGCCATGGAGACGCTCGGTGAGAAGACGAAAGCCCGGTCCGTCATGCAGGCGGCCGGCGTCCCGGTCGTCCCCGGGACGACCGAACCGGTCGACGACGCCGACGAGGTGCGGGCACTGGGCGAGGAGTACGGCTACCCGATCGCCATCAAAGCCGAAGGCGGCGGTGGCGGCCGCGGCATGAAAATCGTCCGCAGCGAGGCCGAGGTCGACGACGCCCTCGAGAGCGCCAAACGCGAGGGCGAGGCCTACTTCGGCAACGATTCGGTCTACGTCGAGAAGTACCTCAAAGCGCCCAAACACATCGAGGTGCAGGTGCTCGCGGACACGCACGGTAACGTCCGCCATCTCGGCGAGCGCGACTGCTCGCTGCAGCGTCGTCACCAGAAGGTCATCGAGGAGGCCCCGAGCCCGGCGCTCGACGACGAGCTCCGCACCGAGATCGGCGAAGCCGCCCGACAGGGCGTCCGGGAGGCCGGGTATACGAACGCCGGCACGGTGGAGTTCCTCGTCGAGGACGGTGAGTTCTACTTCATGGAGGTAAACACTCGCATCCAGGTCGAACACACCGTCAGCGAGGAAGTGACCGGGATCGACATCGTCCGGTGGCAGCTTCGGGTCGCCGCCGGCGAGGACCTCGCATTTTCCCAGGACGACGTCGAAATCGACGGCCACGCGGTCGAATACCGAATCAACGCCGAGAACCCGGCCACCGACTTCACGCCCACGCCCGGGCAACTGACGACCTACCGACCGCCGACGAGCATCGGGATCCGCCTCGACCACGCGGTTGCACAGGGTGACGAGATCGGCGGCGACTACGACTCGATGATCGGGAAACTGATCGTCAGCGGCGAGGATCGCGCCCACTGTCTCGAGCGGTCGAAGCGCGCGCTCGAGCACTTCGCGGTCGAAGGCGTCCACACGACGATCCCGTTCCACCGGATGATGCTCGACGACGACGTCTTCGTCGCCGGCGATCACACCACGAAGTACCTCGACCGGGAACTCGAGGACGACGCGCTCGAGGCGGCCGTCGACCGCTGGGGGCCCGCTGAGGCGGCCGGCGGCGACGGGACGGAGTCGACGACCACCGAGGTCGCCGTCGAGGTCGACGGCAAGCGATTCGACGTCGTCATCGAAGACGCACGCGCACGGATGACGGCCGAGCCCGCAGACAGCGGCAGCGCCAACGGCTCGAGCGGCGGCTCCGCGGCCGAGGGTGCCGCCGAGGTCGCCACCGCCGACGCCATCACCGCGGAGATGCAAGGGACCATCCTCTCGGTCGCCGTCGAGGAAGGCGATGAGGTCGCCGCTGGCGACGTTGTCTGCGTGCTCGAGGCGATGAAGATGGAAAACGACGTGGTCGCCGCCAGTGGCGGGACGGTCGAATCGGTCCCGATCGCAGCGGGCGACTCCGTCGACATGGGCGATACCCTCGTCCGACTGGAGTGATCACCGATGCGAATCAAGATTTCAGACGACACGACCGAAACGGAGGCACGGGCCATCGCCGAAGCCATGGCGTCACAGTACCGGGAAGACGTGACCGTCGTCACCGACGGCGGCGAGGAGATCAGCAGCGCGTCCTACGACGGCGACGCCGAAACGACGGCCGAGGCCGAACCCGAGGCCCAGCCAGCGGCGGACCTCGGGCCGACCGAGCGTGAAGAACTGCTGCTCGAGGAAATCGAGGAAATCCTCGAAGGCGGCCCGGAGAAATACAAGGAGCAACTGCCCGAGGAGGGGAAGCTGTTCGTCCGTGACCGGATCGACCTCTGGTTCGGCGACGACTTCCTCTTCGAGGATGGCCGGTTCGCGGAGTTCGACGCCGACGACCAGCTACCGGCCGACGGCCTGATCACGGGCGCGGCCGAGTTCGAAGGCCGGGACGTCCACTTCATGGCCAACGACTACACGGTCAAACGCGGGAGCATGGCCGCGAAAGGCGTCGAGAAGTTCCTGCGGATGCAACAGCGGGCCCTGAAGACCGGCAAGCCGGTGTTGTACCTGATGGACTCCTCGGGCGGCCGGATCGACCAGCAGACCGGCTTCTTCGCCAACCGCGAGGGCATCGGGAAGTACTACTACAACCACTCGATGCTCTCGGGTCGCGTGCCACAGATCTGTGTCCTCTATGGCCCCTGTATCGCCGGCGCGGCCTACACGCCCGTGTTCGCTGACTTCACGGTCATGGTCCGAGATATGTCGGCGATGGCCATCGCCAGCCCGCGCATGGTCGAGATGGTCACCGGCGAACAGATCGACCTGCAGGAACTCGGTGGGCCGGACGTCCACGCCGGCTACTCCGGCAGTGCGGACCTCGTTGCCGACGACGAGGAACACGCCCGGGAGCTGGTCGCGAAACTGATGAGCTACCTGCCGAACAACGCAGACGAGAAGCCGCCCCAGACGGACGGCCAGGCACCTGCCGCTTCACCCGAGGGCATCGACGCGATCGTGCCCCAAGAGCCGAACAAGGGCTACGACATGTTCGACGTCATCGATCGGGTCGTCGACGCCGGCTCGACGCTCGAGTTACGCCCGGAGTTCGGCAAGGAGATCATCACGGCCTTCGCGAGGATCGACGGCCGGCCGGTCGGGATCGTCGCCAACCAGCCCGCTCATCGCGCGGGTGCGATCTTCCCCGACGCCGCCGAGAAGGCGGCCCAGTTCATCTGGACCTGTGACGCCTACGACGTCCCGCTGCTGTACCTCTGTGACACGCCCGGCTTCATGGCCGGCTCGCAGGTCGAGAAAGACGGCATCTTAGAACAGGGCAAGAAGATGATCTACGCCACGTCCTCGGCGACGGTGCCCAAACAGTCGGTCGTCGTCCGGAAGGCCTACGGCGCGGGCATCTACGCGATGTCCGGTCCCGCTTACGACCCCGAGAGCGTCATCGGGCTTCCCTCGGGCGAGATCGCCATTATGGGGCCCGAAGCGGCGATCAACGCCGTCTACGCGCGCAAACTCGCCGAGATTGACGATCCAGACGAGCGCGAGCGCAAAGAACAGGAACTCCGCGAGGAGTACCGCGAGGACATCGACATCCACCGGATGGCCAGCGAAGTCGTCATCGACGAGATCGTCCCGCCGAGCAGTCTGCGGGAGGAACTCACCAACCGCTTTGCGTTCTACGAGACTGTCGAGAAGGACCTGCCCGACAAGAAACACGGGACGATCCTCTGATCCCCATCCCAACCATGACAGGACGCTACTACGAGGACTTCGAGGTCGGTGAGACCATCGAACACGAGAAGCGCCGGACGATCAGCGAAGCGGACAACCAGCAGTTCTGTGACATGACGATGAACCAGCAACCCCTGCATCTCGACGCCGTGTTCGCCGCGGAGACGCAGTTCGACGGGCGGCTGGTCAACGGGCTCTACACGATGAGCCTGGCCGTCGGGCTCACGATCCCCGACACCACCGACGGGACGATCGTCGCGAACCTCTCGTACGACAACGTCGAGCACCCGAACCCTGTCTATCATGGAGACACGATCCGGGTCCAGTCGACGGTCACCGGCAAACACGAGACCAGCGACGGCGAGCGCGGGATCGTCACCATGCACGTCGAAGTGTTCAAAGTGAATGATGAGGAGGAGCCGCTGGTCTGTGAATTCGACCGGACAGCGCTCTCACTGAAACGCGAGCACGCAACGTAACGATGCCAGCTGATCGCGGTCGAACCGGCTCACTCCGCGACGCCGACGATCCATCGCCACCGCTGCTCGACGGTCCCCTCGAGGCCCGCGAGCAACTCTCGCGCCTTCGCGACGCGCTCATCGGCGGCGAGTTTCGGATAGAGCCGTGCCGCCATCGCCGGAATCGCGTGGAAGCGCCGCACGTTCTCGGCCGTCGTCGCGAACCGCCAGGTGCCAGTGGTGACGGTAAACGCGTCGGCAAGCGCCCCCTCGACCGCGTCGGCACCCGTCGGCGAACGCGACTGCCGCTCGAGGTCGGCAAAGACATCCGTCCCGTCAGCATCGACCCAGCCAAGTGGCGCGACGGCACCGACGACCCCACCCGGCCGCAGGACGCGGGCGGCCTCTCGCGCTGCAACCGCCGGGTCGGGGACGAGAAAGAGCGACGCGGTAAACGCGACGCCGTCGAACGCGCCGTCGACGAAGGGAAGATGATCGAAATCGCCCTCGACGCGGGGCGCACCCTCGAGTTCGCACAGCATCTCGTGGCTGATGTCCAGTGCGACCGTTCGTCGCGCCCGCTCGGCGAAGACGCGCGTGCTCGCGCCCGTGCCGGCACCGGCGTCGAGGACGGTGTCGAACGGCTCGTCGGCTCGCGCCGACAGTTCGGCGGCCAGCAGTCTGGCGAGTGCGGTAAACCGGCCGGTTCGCTGCTCGTAGGCGTCGTAGGCGGAGACGCTGTCGTCGAAGTTCGTCCGGACGATAGCCTTCATACGGCCGACCACGGACGGCGATGGAATATGCGTTCTCATCACACGATCGTCCGAGAGACGTATCGCCCGCTAACCACCCATCGCGAGCTACCCCACGAATGACAGAGACACCACCGACCGACGAAATCGCACACGAACCGAGTCAAGAGTTCGTCGAATCGACGAACGTCTGGCAGTTCATGCAGGAGTACGGCATCGACGACTACGACGCGCTTATCGAGCGCACGACCACCGAACTCGACGACGTCCCGGATTCGGGTGTCGACTGGTTCTGGGACGAACTGGTCGACTACCTCGGCCTCGAGTTTGACGAGGACTACGACGAGGTCCGAGACGATAGCGAGGCGCGAAGCGCCTCGGAAGGCGCGAGCGGTGAAACCGCGAGCCGCGGGGGGCCGCAGTTCACCGACTGGTATCCCGGCGGCGAGCTCAACATCGCCCACAACACCGTCGACCGCCACGCAGGCGTCGACAGCGAGACGCGGAACACGGTCGCCTGCCTCTGGGAGGGCGAAGATGGCGAGGTGCGAGAGATCACGTATCACGATCTTCACCGGCAGGCCAATCAGGTGGCCAACGCGCTCGAGGAACGCGGCATCGAGACTGGCGATACCGTGGGGCTCTACATGCCGATGGTGCCCGAAGTCATCGCGATCCTCTATGGCTGTTTCAAGGTCGGCGCGATTGCGGTCCCGATCTTCTCGGGTTTTGGCGTCGACGCGACGGCGACCCGGATCGCGGATGCGGAATGTTCGGTCCTGTTCACTGGCGACGGCTTCCAGCGTCGCGGCAGCGAGGTTCGCCTCAAAGCAAGTGCCGACGAGGCCATCGACGAGGCTGGCCACGTCGAGCATACCATCGTCTACGATCGGCTGGGTCACGTCGATGCCGGCGAAGTGCCCTGGAACGACGACCGGGACGAGCGCTGGGCCGACGCCGTCGCCCCCCAGGACGACGCGTACGAGACGAAATCGCTCGCCTCGAGTCAGGAGTCGATGCTGCTGTACTCGTCGGGGACGACGGGGAAACCGAAGGGTATCGTTCACACGCACGCCGGCGCACTCGTCCAGCCGGCCAAGGAACTGCACTTCGGGTTCGACCTCAAACCGGCCGATCGGTTCTTCTGGGTGTCCGATATTGGCTGGATGATGGGACCCTGGACGCTGATCGGGGCGCATGCCTTCGGCGGGACCGTCGTCATGTACGAGGGCGCACCCGACCACCCTGAGCCAGATCGCTTCTGGAAGCTGATCGACCGTCACGGGGTCACGCAGTTCGGAATCTCACCGACCGCGATCCGGGCGCTGCGCAAGCATGGGGACGAATGGCTCGAGGGTCACGATCTCTCCTCGCTCCGAATCCTGGGGTCGACGGGCGAACCGTGGGATCCCGAATCCTGGCAGTGGTTCTACGAGCACGTCGGTAGCAGCGAGACCCCGATCATCAACATCTCCGGCGGCACCGAGATCATGGGCTGCTTCCTCATGCCGATGCCGACTCAACCGCTGAAACCCTGTACGCTCGGCGGCCCAGGGCTCGGAATGGACATCGACATTGTCGATCGCGACGGCAATTCCGTCAGGGAAGATCACGACCGCGGCTACCTCGTCGCGCGTGACTCCTGTCCCTCGATGACGAAATCGCTCTGGTCGGGCGACGAACGCTATCTCGAGGAGTACTGGTCGACGTTCGAGGACCCGCCGCTGTGGGATCACGGCGACTGGGCCCAGAAAGACGAGGACGGCTTCTGGTTCCTCCACGGCCGCGCTGACGACGCACTCAACGTCGCCGGACGCAAGGTCGGCCCCGCCGAAGTCGAAGGCGCACTGATCGACCACGAAGCCGTCAACCAGGCCGCCGCCATCGGCGCGCCCGACGAGACGACCGGCACCGCCGTTGTCACCTACGCCGTCCTCGAGAACGGGTACGCGGAGGCCGACGAGTTACGCGATGAACTGCGCGCACAGGTCGGCGAAGAACTCGGGAAACCGTTCCGCCCCCGTGAGGTGCTGTTCGTCGACGAGTTCCCCAAAACACAGTCGGGCAAGATCATTCGCCGGGCGGTCGAAGCGACCTACACCGGCGAGGATCTCGGTGACATGAGTAGTATCGAAAATCCGGATGCGCTCGCGGAGATCGAGCAGGCGCGATAAGCGCTCCGGGACCGTCTCATACGGGCTCCTGTGTCTGTGCCGGTACAACCACGATCTGTCTTGAGGTCATGCCAGGAACTCGTGACAGCAGCCCGTATCAGTTTTCAGCCTCGTCAGCACGCTCGAGGATGCGTTCTGCCTGCGCGATGAGTGGTGCATCGATCATCTCACCGTCGACTTCGAACACACCCGTCTCCGACCGATCACGGGCGGCGAGAACGCGTTCTGCCCACTCGATATCGTCGTCGCTGGGCGTGAACGCGTCGTTGATCACCGGCACTTGATCCGGATGAATCGCCATTTTCCCGTCGTATCCGAGTTGTCTAGCGAACGTGGTTTCCTCACGGAGGCCATCCGTATCCCCGTAGTCGGTGTAGACGATATCGATCGCGTCGATACCGGCGGCGCTGGCCGCGATCACCGTTCGCTCGCGCGCGTACAACACTTCTATACCCTCGCTCGTACGCGTCGCACCGATATCGGCTGCGAGGTCTTCGGCCCCGAACAGTAGCGCGTCGGTCGCGTCGACCGTGGCGATTTCGTCGGCCCGAAGGACGCCCGCCGCGGATTCAATCAGTGCTAACACTGGACAGGACACACCGGTTTCCGCGAGTCGCGCCTGTACCCGCTGGATGTCCGTCGCGTCTTCCGTTTTCGGCACCATGATGCTGTCCGGGCGTGGTCCCTCGAGAATCGCCTCGAGGTCGGTCATCGCTCCAAGCCCGATCGGGTTCACGCGAACAGCGATCTCACAGTCCGCTTCGAGATCAGCGAGTACCTCACAGACAGCATCGCGTGCGTCGCGTTTATCGGCTGGCGCAACGGCATCCTCGAGGTCGAACACGACGACATCCGCGTCGCCCATCGCTGCCTTCTGCATGAGGTCGGGCTTATCGCCGGGTGAGAACAAGACACTTCGTCGAACCATACCATGGATGAGTATGTCATGTGACTAAATCGTATGGGTTCATCTGCTGGTCCCCCGCCTGCGGTGGGGCAGGGTACCCAGCCCCGATTCTTCTGTGGAGTTCTCGAGACCGATCGACAGGCAGCAAATCTGGACGTGATTGGCTGACTAGTCGTAAGAATTACTTCGGTAATACGGTCGAAGGCTCAAGAGATATACCAGTAAAAGTAGCGAGACGGTTAATCCAATTACATTACCAACAACAATACTAGTTAACGCATTGAAGCCAAGTGTGATCATCCCCCAGAACCACCCCCACGATACCATATGCCAAATGCCATAAATAACTATTAACTGAGTTATTGAGATAATCGTCTCTCCGACAGCAAGAATAGGAGCGTCTATTACTACAAATGGAACTAATAATAGCGATATGATTGGGAAAATGCTAGCTATGATACAAAGAATCTTTATGCCTAATGGGGGAGATTCCATACACGCACTTGATAAATTATATCCAATATGTTTTTCGTGAAATCGAGAAGTTCGTCTATCTACTGATGGGCTGATTCAGCCGAAGGGCTTGAAACAAATTTCCCAAATATCCTTCTCTGACATGTCTAGTAGAATAACACGACAAGTAATAGACTAATAGAATATATTTGACTAATAAGTAGTGAGTAGTAATCTGGAAGTTAAAATATAGTATATATGAAGCCACATTCAGTATTTCTATCGTATACAGCAAATAATATCCCTCTAAGCGAGGGATCGAGTCTTAGAAAAATTCTTTTATTATAGTATTAATTATTTTATCGAATAGTATCAAGTTCTGAGTGGAACTACAATATATCAAGATTTCATCATTTATTCCAAAATCTATCTATCGATGCGTGTTGAATGACATTCGCGATTATTGTGAAGCGGTTCGTGTGAACCGGCCACTGTCAGTCTTCAGCCAGTCCATTACAATCATATGATTGTAAGGCTATGACGGACGCGTCACGAACAACGCGGCCGGACGATCACCGCCATCTGATCGGTCCGACACAGAGACACGACCATATCCGGCTGGCATCTACTTTCGGTGGGGCCGAATGTGGATATTTCAACGGAGACAACGCTCGAGCGCCACAGTTACCACGAAAAGCTGGCAATACCGAGGGAAACGCGTTTCGTCACACCCGAAACGTAACGCGACGCTCGTTTGAGACGCGTTCAGGGACGACAGCGTTTGACAACGATTGATAAATCCGACAGTGCGCGATGCTCGCGGTTGCACTGACCCTGCCGGCCGAGTTCGGACCGCGCTCCCATTCGCGATCGGCACAACGAACTCGAAATTTCATTCGGGAGAGCCGAAACACTTCTATGGGGCCGGTCGAATGCACCGTGTAATGACGGGCGCGTCAAACCGATCGGTCGAACGGGCGTTCAGGATCGTCGACGAACTCGCGGAAAACGGCGGTGGACGGGTCTCAGAGCTCGCTGACCGCCTCGAGATGCCCGTCAGTACCGTCCACAACTACCTGCAGGCACTCGTCGAGACAGGCTATGTCTCGGTCGATGACAAGGAGTACACGACGACGACCCGGTTTCTCGAGGTGGGCCACCGACAGCGCCACCGGTTGGAAGTGTTTCAGGCCGTCAGCGACGAACTGCAGGATATCGCGGCGGAGACCGGCGAACACGTGACGCTGATGGTCGAGGAGAACGATCAGTGTGTGATCGTCGCGGTCCAGGAAGGCCCTGACGCCGTCAATCTGTTCGCGTATCCCGGTGCGCGTATGCCCCTTCACGCGGCGGCTCCCGGAAAAGCCATTCTGGCACACATGCCCGACGACCGCGTCCAGGAGATCATCGACCGACAGGGGCTCATCGAGATGACGAACCAGACGATCACAGACCCCGACGTGCTCTTCGACCAGCTCGAGGAGATCCGCGAGCAAGGGTACGCCATCGACGAGGGTGAACGCATCGCGGGCATGGTCTGTATCTCCGCACCGGTGCTGGACAAAAGCGACGAAATCCGTGGCGCGATCTGTGTCTGTGGGCCACAGAGTCGCATCGACGAGGCACGACGCGCAGAGATCGCCGACATCGTCAAGCGGTCGGCGAACGTGACGCAGGTCAACCTGGATTACGTCTAACTCGGTTCCGGTCCGTTTGAACGCCGTCAGTCGTCGGCGACCGGTGCCAGCGCCTCGATCGTGTCTTCGGCAACGTCATCGGCAGCCTGCTCCGGAATCGTCACGAGCGGCCGGTCGACGATCGTCTCGCTGACCAACCCGCGGAGCCGCTCGCGAGCCTCGGACGGCGTTCCGGCGACGCCGAGATCGTCGACCATCTCGTCGGTGACAAGTGCCGTCGCGTCGGCACGGTCGCCCGCCTGCCAGGCCTCGGCGACGCGCTCGACCTGCTCTGGGAACGCGGTGGCGATCGCCTTCCGGTAGCCCTCGGCGCTGCCCGCGTAGTACGCGATGTGACCGCGAACGGCGTCGTAGGCCGCCTCGGAATCTTCGCTGACAGCCGACGGGACGTACGGCGCGATCGTGATTTCGCCGGGGTCGCGATCGCGTTCTCGAGCGCTCGTTGCGACGACTTCGAACGCCTCGTCGAGTTGGGAAAAAGGGACGTTGTGTGGCAGCCAGCCATCACAGAGGCGGCCGACGACGCGGCGATTCGCCGGGCCGAGTGCTGCGTGATAGACCGGAACGTCCCGGTCCAGCGGCGGCACGCCCGAGACGCTGACGAGTTCGCCGTCGTAGTCGACTGGCTCGTCGTCGGTCAAGATGCGCTGAATGATCTCGATGGTTTCGTGGGACCGACGGACCGGGCGCTCGAAGGACATGCCGTGGACGTTCTCGACGGCAGTGGGCGTGCTCGTGCCGACGCCGAGGACCGCACGACCGTCGGCGACCTGGTCGAGCGTCGCGGCAGTCATCGCGAGGACGGCCGGCGTCCGCGAGAACACATTGACGATGGCGGTGCCGAGTTCGATCTCGTCGGTCAGCGCGGCGATCTCGCTGAGTTTCACGACCGAACTCGAGCCCCAGAGTTCGCCCATCCAGACGGAGTCATACCCCTGTGCTTCGGCGCTGATCGCGAGGTCAGTCGGATCGTGTGAGCCAGTCCGCGGGATGACTACTCCGAGATGCATATCCGTTCGGTTCAACACACAGTGTGATAAAGTATCACGTTCACTGTCCCCGAAACACAGTCACCTCGAGCAATCAGTGCACGCTCATTCACACCCGACCTGAACGCTCAGCGGCCGACGAAGTCGGGATCGTCGTCGCCGAAAAAGGCCTCGAGGCCGCGCTCGTAGTCTTCCGTTCGCGTCGCGGCCGCGATGCCGTTCGTCTCCGCCGCGAGCTGTCGCTCGAGCGAGCGCTCGTAGCTGTCGGTCAGCAGGCGCGTCGTCGTCCCGAACGCCTGAGTCGGCCCGGCTGCCAGTTCGGCGGCGACTTCGGCCAGCCGGTCGTCGAACTCGTCGGTGGGGACGACTTCGTTGGCCAGCCCCAACTCGCGGGCTTCCTCGGGGCTGATGGGCTCGTCTTTCAGGACGAGCTCCTTGGCGGTTCGCAGTCCGACGAGCCGTGGCAGGAAAAACGTCGCGCCGCCGTCGCCGGTCAGGCCAATTCCCGGGTACGCAAACTTGAGCGTCGCATCCTCGCCGAGGACGAGCAGGTCCGGGAACAGGGTGAGACTAAAGCCGATTCCGGCGGCAATGCCGTTGACGCCGCCGACGATCGGCGTCTCCGCCCGGTGGAACTGGACGATCGCCTCGTGGGCTCGACCGGCCAGCTCCCGGATATGTGCCGCGTCGGAATCGTCGCCGGAGAGGGCCCCGAGATCGGCACCGGAGCCGAAGAAATCGCCCGCATGCGTGAGGACGATACACCGCGTCTCGGGATCCTCGCCGAGCGTCGTCGCCGCCGATACCAGCTCGTTTGCCATCTCGAGCGTGAGTGCGTTTCGACCGGCCGTGCTCTCGAGCGTGACTGTTGCGACGCCGTTGTCGTGATCGATCGAGAGATTGTCGTATGCAACCATAGAACAGGTGTTCGAAGTAAGCTCGCTTAACGGTTCCTGCTTCGAGGTATCGAAAGCAACCCCGGTCGCGCCCTAGATCGTGTCGGTCAGGTCGAGCGGCTCGTCAGCGAAGAGCCGTGGATCCATCTCCGCGAGATCATCGGCAACGAGCGGTTCGAAGCCCAACTGGTCGATGATGTCGGCTTCGACATCGATTCCCGGCGCGACCTCCGTGAGCTCGAGTCCCTCCGCGGTGAGTTCGAAGACGGCGCGCTCGGTCACGTAGACGATCGGCTGGTCAATCTCGGCGGCGTACTCGCCACTGAACGTGATCTGCTCGACCGAGTCGACGAATTTCGGACTCGACCCCTCGCGTTCGATCGAGAGTTCTCCGTCGCCGGTCTCGATCTCGAGACCGTCGGTTGTGAGGGTGCCACAGAAGACGACCTTTTCGGCGTTCTGGGTGATGTTGATGAAGCCGCCACAGCCGGGCAGTTGCGAGCCGAATCGGCTGACGTTGATGTTGCCCATGGCGTCCACCTGTGCCATGCCCAGAAAGCCCATGTCGAGGCCGCCGCCGTCGTAGAAGTCGAACTGCTGGGTCGAAGAGACTAGCGCCTCGTGGTTGACCGCGGTTCCGAAGCTGATCCCGCCGGAGGCAGCGCCGCCGACCGGCCCCGACTCGACGGTCTGGGTGATCTCGTCGTCGACGCCGCCTTCTGCCGCCACGACCGGGACGAGTTCCGGGACGCCGACGCCGAGGTTGATGACCGAATCCGGCTCGAGTTCCATCGCAGCCCGGCGGGCGATGATCGTCCGCACGTCGAGCGGAAGCGGCTCGCGATCGTCGTCGGTCGGCTGTTTGATTTCGCCACTGTAGGCGGGGTTGTAGTCTTCGGCGTACGTCTGCTGGTGATGACTTGGCGGCGCTTCGACCACGGAATCGACCAGCACGCCGGGGACAGCCACGTCGCGAGCGGTGAGCGTGCCCGACTCCGTGACGCGTTCGACCTGGGCGATCACGGTGCCACCGGAGTTGTGTGCGGCTTGAGCCATCGCCAGCACGTTCGAGTCGAGGGCTTCCCGTTCCATGGTGATGTTGCCGTCTTCGTCGGCCGTCGTCCCACGGATGATCGCGACATCGATCGGCACCGAGTGATAGAAGAGGTACTCCTCGCCGTCGATGGTCATGAGATCGACGATGTCCTCGTCGGTGACGTCGTTGGCCTTCGCGCCCTCTTGGCGCGGATCGACGAACGTCCCCAGCCCGACGTGGCTGATCGTGCCGGGCTTGCCCGCGGCGGTGTCCCGGAGCATGTGATCCATCGCGCCAAAGGGCAGGTTGTAGGCTTTGATCTCGTTGTCGACGATTTTCTCCATCAGGTCGGGCGTAAAGCCCCAGTGGCTCGCGATCGTACACTCGAGCATGCCGTCCTGAACCAGATGCGAGAGCCCACGGCCCTGTCGGTCGCCTTCCGCGGCGGGATGATAGAGCGTGAGATCACGGGGGTGGCTCGTTTCGGCGTACCGTTCACCGAGCGCCTCGAGAATGTACTCCGGAATCCCGACGGCGACGAAGCCGCCGACGCCGACCGTATCGCCGTCGTCGATACATTCGACTGCCGCCTCTCTAGACTGGCGAACTGTCATACGTACCCCTCTCGGGAGGCAGTATTTTTAGTTACCTATCTGGGACACACCGCAGTCTCGAGCAGTAATACCGGCATCGACGAGGGTTGTATACCGGAATCGGACACTTTACTATCCCGCTCTCGAACACTCCGGTATGGAGCTGACAGCCGAGCAGCAACTGATACAGGATACCGTCCGCGATTTCGTCGACACAGAAGTCGTCGAGACGGTCGACGAGCACGACGAGGCCCAGACGTTCCCGGAGGACGTCTGGGACGGGCTCGCGGAGCTCGATCTGACCGGGCTGACGGTCCCCGAGGAATACGGCGGGTTTGACGCCGACGAAGTGACCTACAGCATCGTCAACGAGGAGCTGGCACGCGGCCACCTGGCGGTCGCGACGGCGCTGTCGGTCCACTGCCTGGCCACGTCATGTATCCGCCAGTTCGGCACCGAGGAGCACAAAGACGAGTGGCTGCCGGAAATGGTCGACGGCCGCCCAGTCGGTGCGTTCGCGCTCTCAGAACCCGACGCTGGCTCGAACCCGGCTGAGATGAGTACTGAAGCGCGGCTCGAGGACGGCGAGTACGTCATCAACGGGAAGAAACAGTGGATCACGAACGGCAAGCGTGCAGGCGTCGTGATCCTGTTTGCCAAGACCGACCGCGATGACCCCAATACCGTGACCCAGTTTTTGGTGCCCAAGGACACGCCGGGACTCGAGGTCGGCAAGAAAGAGGACAAGCTCGGGCTGCGTGCCAGCGACACGACGACGCTCATCTTCGACGACGTGCGGATTCCAGAGGAGAACCGTCTGACGGAAGTCGGTGACGGCCTGAAGTCCGCGTTCTCGATCCTGACTGGTGGCCGGATCGCGATCGCCAGCCAGGCCGTCGGCGTCGCCCAGGCAGCCCTCGACGCTGCCGTGAGCTACGCCAACGAACGCGAACAGTTCGGCGAGCCGATCATCGAGCATCAGGCGATCGCCCACAAGCTCGCAGACATGCAGACGAACGTCCAGGCCGCACGCCTGCTGACCCGTGACGCTGCCCGAAAAAACGACGGTGGCCTCGACCCACAGGCGGCGAGTATGGCGAAGTACTTCGCCAGCGAGGCGGCCGTCGACGTCGCGGACGAGGCGGTGCAGGTTCACGGCGGCTACGGCTACACCAAGGACTTCGACGTCGAGCGCTACTACCGCGACGCCAAGATCACCACGATCTACGAGGGAACCTCCGAAATACAGAAGGAGGTTATCTCACGGCACTTAGGCGAGTAGGACGAGTACTTACTCGTAGTCGTAGAAGCCTTTGCCAGTCTTCTTGCCGAGTTCGCCGGCTTCGACCTTGCGCTTGAGCAGGTACGCTGGCTTGTAGCGGTCGCCTAACTCCTCGTGGAGCGTCTCGGAAGCGTGCAGACAGATGTCCAGGCCGATGTGGTCGGCGAGCGTCAGCGGCCCCATCGGGGCGTTCGTGCCGAGTTCCATCCCCGCGTCGATGTCCTCTTTCGTCGCGACGCCCTCGTCGTAGGCCCGAATGCCCTCGTTGATCCAGGGCATCAGGATGCGGTTGGTGACGAAACCGGGTTTGTCGTCGGATTCCCAGGTCGTCTTCCCGAGATCCTCGGCGAAGGCGTGGGCCAGTTCCGTGACCTCGTCGGCCGTCTTCTCGCCGGTGACGATCTCGACACCCTCCATCACGGGCACCGGGTTCATGAAGTGCAGGCCGATGACGTCCGCCGCCCGCTCGGTCGCGCTCGCGATCGAGGTGATCGAGAGCGTACTCGTGTTCGTCGCGAGGATAGCATCGTCACGACAGACCGCATCGAGGTCGGCAAAGATATCCCGTTTGACCTCGAGGTCCTCGAGGGCAGCTTCGACGACGACGTCACAGTCCGCGAGGTCCTCGAGTTCGGTCGTGCCCGTGATCCGGTCGCGGGCCGCGTCGGCCTCGTCCTGGGTGAGCGCGTCTCTGTTGACGAGTCGGCCGAGGCTGTCGTCGATCGTCTCGAAGCCGTTATCGACGAACTCCTGTTCGATGTCGCGCATGACGACGTCGTAGCCCGCGGTTGCGGCGACCTGTGCGATACCACTGCCCATCGTGCCAGCGCCGACAACGCCGACACGGTCGATCGTCTCTAGGTCTGAAACCATCACTCTGTGGTGGTCGGACTGTCGTAGTAAATGTCCCGACTCTCGTCAGTGGCGGAAACGACAGTTGCAACGTGCGGTCATCGTCCGACACAGCTATACCGCGCGAACTGATATGTGGTTCTGGTAGCTAATGTCGCAGGTACGACTCGCCGGAACAGGAATGACGTCGTTTGGATCGCATCCCGACCGGACGGGCAGGGACATGTTCGCGGAGGCCGGCCTTGCCGCCCTCGAGGATGCCGGCGTCCCGGCCGCGGACGTCGACGAACTCTTCTATGGCAACTTCGTCGGCACCCTCTCGGAAGGGCAGGGCCATCAGGGACCGCTCATGGCGGAGGCGCTCGGGACGACCGCTCCCTCGCGCCGGATCGAAAGCGCGTGTGCCTCGAGCGGGGTCGCGGTCCGTGACGCGGTGCGAGCGATCAGGAGCGGCGAGGCTGACGTCGTCGTTGCCGGCGGGATGGAGCGGATGACGAACATGGGCACGGCCGGCGCGACGAAGGGACTGGCCGGCGCAGCCGACGATCTCTATGAAGTCCGGTCTGGTGTCACGTTCCCTGGAGCGTACGCGTTGATGGCGCGGGCGTACTTCGACGAGTACGGCGGGAGCCACGAGGATCTGGCTCACATCGCGGTCAAAAACCACGACAACGCGTTGGTCAACGACCACGCGCACCTCCAGCAGGAAATCACGGTCGAGGAGGCACTCGGCGCGCCCGAAATCGCGTCTCCGTTTACCCTCTATGACTCTTGTCCGATCAGCGACGGGGCATCTGCGCTCGTCTTGACCTCGCCGGAGTACGCCGACGAACACGATCTTGAGGCCAACGTTGCGATCACCGGAGCTGGCCACGGCGGCGATACGATGGCGCTGCACGATCGCCAGTCGCTCTCGAAGACGCCTGCAACCCGCGACGCTGCTGAGGAAGCCTACGACGATGCCGGCGTCGATCCAAGCGACATCGCCATCGCAGAGGTCCACGACTGCTTTACCATCGCGGAAGTGCTGGCGCTCGAGGCGCTTGGACTCTATAGTCACGGTGAGGCGATCGGAGCGGCCCGCCGTGGCGAGACGCGCCGGGATGGTGAGTTGCCGGTGAACCTCTCCGGCGGCCTGAAAGCGAAGGGGCATCCGGTGGGTGCGACCGGAGCCGCCCAAGTGGCGGCCATCGCGACGCTGCTCGATGGCACTCATCCGCGTGCCGACGCCGTCGACGACGACGCGACGGTCGGCGTTGCCCAGAACGCCGGTGGCACGGTCGCCAGTGCGACCGTTCACGTCCTGGAGGTGATGGAGTGATGACTGACGTAACTAACGGCGAGTACGACGCGTTCCTTGACGCGCTCGCCGAGGGCGAGGGCTATTATCTCGTCTGCGAGAACGATCACGGCCTGCTGCCCCCACGGCGTGCCTGCCCACACTGTGGCGACCGCGACCTCACGGAGCGGGACCTCCCAGCGTCCGGTGAGATCGTCACGCACACGACCGTGTTCGTACCAACGCCACAGTTCGAGGACGACGCACCCTACGTCACCGCTGTCGTCGACTTCGACGGCGTCCGGCTTACGGGCGTCGTGCGGGGCATCGACCAGGCCGATGTCGAAATCGGCGACCGCGTCACCGCGACCGTCGAATCCAACGAGACGACCGACGAGCAGACGATCGTCTTCCGTCCGGCCGAGTAAGCGACTGAGTCTGAGCCGCGACAGAAACCGCACTCGAGCGGTCGTCAGCCCGCTACAGGCCGTGTTTCTTTTGTTCTTCTTGTCGGAGTTCGACGCGGCGGATCTTCCCGCTCGAGGTTTTGGGGAGTTCGTCGGTGAACTCGATCCGCCGGGGGTACTTGTAGGGTGCCGTCTCTTCTTTCATGAAGTCCTGTAGTTCGTCTTTCAACTCGTCGCCGCCCTCGTATTCCTCGGCGAGGATCACGTAGGCCTTGACGACGCTGCCCCGTTCCTCGTGTGGGCTATCGACGACGGCAGCCTCGGCGACGGCATCGTGAGTGACGAGCGCGTCCTCGACCTCGAAGGGGCCGATGCGGTAGCCCGAGGAGATGATGATGTCGTCGGCCCGGCCCTCGAAGAAGAAGTAGCCGTCCTCGTCGCGGGAGGCGAGATCGCCCGTGCGGTAGTAGTCCCCGGAGAGTTTCTCCTCGTCGAGGTCGGGTTTCTCGTAGTAGCCGTCGAAGATCGCCGGTGAGTTGATCGACACGGCGATCTCGCCGATCTCGCCGGGCTCGACTTCGTCCTCGTCATCGACGTCGATGATCGTCGCGCCGACGCCGGGTGTCGGCTTGCCCATGCTGCCGGGTTTGACGTCGATCCCGGGGTAGTTCGTCACGAGCGCGACGGTCTCGGTCTGGCCGTAGCCGTCGCGCGGGGTCACCCCCCAGGCGTCCTGAATCCGCTCGATCGGCTCGCGATTGAGGGGCTCGCCCGCCGAGAGCGCATCGTTCAGTTGCACGTCGTAGTCTGCGAGGTCGGCGTTGGCGAACATCCGGTACTGCGTCGGGACGGCACAGAGCTTGGTGACGCCTTCTTTTTCCATGATCTCGAGGAACGTGTCGGGCTCGAACTCGCCGTCGTAGATGAGCTGGGTCGCCCCTGTCGTCAGGCCGACGCCGAGCGGGCTCCAGAACCACTTCGCCCAGCCGGTGCCGGTCGTCGCCCACAGGAGTTCGTCATCGAGGTCGGTGTCCTCGTCGATGCCCCACCAGTAGGGGGCGTTGATCCGGTTGAAACAGTACTGCCAGCGGTGTTTGTGGAGAACCGGCTTTGGCTGGCCGGTCGTCCCGCTGGTGTAGTTGATCGTCATCGGGTCCTCGGCGGCCAGGTTGGGGCCGTCGTAGTCGGTCGACTCCTCGGCCATGACGGCCGCGACCGTCGTCCATCCCTCATCCTGCAGGTCGTCTTCGGACCCGTCGAGGACGATGACCCGCTCGAGGGGCGTCTCCTCGAGCACTGGCTCGACCATATCGGTCAGCGATTCGTGGACGACGATGCTCGTCGCGTTGCAGTCGTTCGCCCGGAACTCGATGTCCTTCGCGCGAAGCATCGACGAACAGGGAACCAGCAACGAGCCAGTCGCCAGCGCGCCGAGTTGGACGGCAAAGGCATCGGGATGGCGCGGGAACAGGTGCATGATCCGGTCGCCCTCGCCGACGCCGAGTGCCTCGAGGCCGTTGGCAAAGCGGTTCATGTCGTCCCGAATGTCGGCGTAGGTTCGTTCCTCGCGGGTTCCCTCATCGTCTAAGAACCGGACGGCGACACGATCACCGACGGCTGCGGCGTGGTCTGCGATGACCGACGTGATCGCGTACGAGTCCGGAATGTCCCACTCGAAGCTGTCTACTTCTGTGGTGTAATTAACACCCATACCTTGCTAATCAGAGGTGCCGTTCTTATAGCTTTTGTTACTATTGGTAGTAGATATCGTGTGACAGGTATACGAAGATCATGTCCGCTGTTGATCATCGATGTCGCCGGACAGCCACCCTGACCGGGGCAACACTTTAGAAGAGTTGCATCTATACGTTAGACAATGTTCGACAAAGAGGAGCTGGAAGCGATCGCCCAGCAACGGGAATCGTGGGAAGCAGAGACGCTCGAGCCGTTTTTAGAGCACGGGGAACGCAAAGAGCGGTTCGCGACGGTCTCGAACCACGAGGTCAACCGTCTCTACACGCCAGAGGACATCGCCGACCTCGAGTTCGACGAGGATCTTGGGTTCCCCGGTGAACCGCCGTACACGCGGGGGCCGTACCCGACGATGTACCGCGGGCGTACGTGGACGATGCGCCAGTTCGCCGGGTTCGGGACCGCAGAAGAGACCAACGAGCGCTTTCACTACCTGATCGACGAAGGGCAGACCGGCCTCTCGACGGCTTTCGACATGCCCTCGCTGATGGGAATCGACTCGGACCACCCGATGAGCGAAGGCGAGGTCGGCAAGGAAGGCGTCGCCGTCGACACGCTGCGGGACATGGAGGTGCTGTTCGACGGCATCGACATCGGCGAAGTGTCGACTTCCTTTACGATCAACCCGTCGGCGGCGGTCATCTACGCGATGTATATCGCGCTGGCCGACCAGCAGGGCGTCCCCCGTGACGAGATCCGGGGCACCCTGCAGAACGACATGTTAAAGGAGTTTATCGCCCAGAAAGAGTGGGTTATTCCGCCAGAACCCTCCCTCGAGGTCGTCACCGATACGATCGAGTTCGCCGTCGAGGAGACGCCGAAGTTCCACCCCGTTTCGATTTCGGGCTATCACATCCGCGAGGCCGGGTCGACTGCGGCTCAGGAAGCCGCCTTTACGCTCGCCGACGGCTTTGCCTACGTCGAGGACTGCCTCGATCGTGGGCTCGACGTCGATGCGTTCGGTCCGCTGCTGTCGTTTTTCTTCAACTCGCACAACTCCATCTTCGAGGAGGTCGCGAAGTTCCGAGCCGCACGTCGGGTCTACGCTCGCGTGATGGAGGAGTGGTACGGCGCAGACAAGCCCGAATCCAAGCGCATGAAGTTCCACACCCAGACAGCGGGCCAATCGCTGACAGCCCAGCAGCCGCTGAACAACATCGTCCGGGTGACGATCCAGGCGCTGGCCGGCGTCTTCGGCGGCACGCAGTCGCTTCACACCAACAGCTTCGACGAGGCGCTGGCGCTGCCAAGCGAGAAGGCCGTCCGCGTCGCCCTGCGTACCCAGCAGATCATCGCCGAGGAATCCGGTGCGGCCGACATCGTCGACCCTATGGGGGGGTCGTTCGCCATCGAAAAGCTCACCAACGAGATGGAAGCCGAGATCATGGCCTATCTCGAGGAAATCAAGGAGATGGGCGACGGCTCGGTTCGAGACGGCGTCCTCAACGGCATCAACCAGGGCTACTACCACCGCGAGATCCAGGAAGCCAGCTACGAGTACCAGCAACGCGTCGAACGCGGTGAGGAAGTCGTCGTCGGCGTCAACGAATACACCATCGAGGAAGACACCTCGCCGGAACTGTTACACGTCGACGCAACGACGCGCGATCGCCAGCTTGAGCGTCTTGAACAGGTCAAAGCCGAGCGTGACGACGAGCAGGTCGACGCAACGCTCGAGGCGCTGTCGGACGCAATTACGAGCGACGAGAACGTCATGCCGTCCATCGTCGACGCCGTCAAGGCCTACGCGACGATGGGCGAGATCATGCAGGTCTTCGAAGACCACCACGGTGCCTACCGCGAGGAGATCAGCCCAGTCTGAGACGGCCTTCGGTCACTGGCTTTCGGACGCGTCGAGGGAGTACGTACACTCTTCGTAGCGCTCGTTGCCGATCGTGACTGGTTCGGTTGCCGTCTGCTCGAAGCCAAACGCTTGGTAGAACTCGTTGCCGACGTCGTTTGCTGCAAGCACCATCGCGTTGATGTGCTCGACGCCCTGCTCGAACAGCCGGTCGCGGGTCTCGGTCAGGAGATCGCTCCCGATTCCCTCACCCCGGTGGTCGGGGTCGACGTACACGCGGAGGATCGTCCCTGTGTGTTCGTCCGGCTCGAACGTGGCGTGTGCGAACCCAACGATCGAGTCGTCCCGCTCGGCGACCAGCATGAGTGCCTGCGACCAGATGATCGAGTCGCGAATCAACGCCTCGGTGTACCAGTCGTCGACCCCTTCCTGAATCGACTCACGGCTCAAAATGTCAGGGTAGTCGGCTTCCCATGACGAGTGTGCTACACGCTGAATAGCGTCGATATCGTCGGTCGTCGCGTCGCGAATTGTCATATGGTACCATCCATCTATCCGAAATTAATTCTTTCCCCAGGCGAGACCGTCGTTTCAACGGCTAAACTAGCTGACTCCGATAGAATCATACACCTCCTCTTCGAATCGCGGTCCATGAGTACCGAGAACGATGAGCGGACGATTCGATGCATGGTAGCGAAAGTCGGTCTTGACGGCCACGACCGTGGCGCACACGTCATCGCTCGAGCGTTCCGTGACGCCGGCTTCGAGGTCATCTACTCCGGACTGCACAAGGCACCAGACGACATCGTTCAGGCCGCAGTCCAGGAGGACATCGACGTCCTCGGAATCTCGATTCTCTCCGGGGCCCACGACACGCTCGTCCCGAAGATCATGGATGGGTTGGAAGAATACGGCGCGAAAGACGACACGCTCGTGCTCGCCGGCGGCGTCATTCCGGATGAGGACCGCGACGAACTCAAGGACACAGGTGTTGCGGCGATCTTCGGCCCCGGAACGTCGATCGAAGAGACGATCGAGTTCGTTCGCGAGAACGCACCCGACCGGTAGGCGAAAAGACACGCGAGTTCAGCCGCGAGACCAGCAGGTCCTGCTGGAGACCAACAGAACGTGGCAGAAACAATAGACATATTCTAAACTCTCGTTTTAGAGTTATATTCGTGATCGAGCCGATCCGAGTTCACTCTCGGCCAGCGTCGAGTGTCGCTGCGTCGACGATGTACGAGGGCCGTTTTCCGAAGGACAGGCTGAAGATCGGCAGTTCGGCGGCTTTGCGGGAACGGTAGTGGGGCTGTGGTCGACTTCGTGATGTGGGTTGAGTGTTACTATGATCGCATCGATCGGTTCCGATTCATAACGGATCTGAGAAGTATATAAATCAGAACTGTATGGTGAAATGTTCTGTAAAAACGACTCGAGACTCACTCGAGTATCACCACTCACGAGTGATTTGGACGTGATGTAATGGCACAAGTGCGGTGGAGGGCTGGGCGTCCCGCCACCGTGGTTCGCGGGCGACAGCGCGTGGGGTCGACCCACAATTGTATTAGCTTCCCTGAAGTAATGAATATAGTGGCTCGTCTATCGAAAGCGACTCAGGCAGTCTGCTGTCAGTCAGTGCCGGCCGGCCGCGACCGTCCTGCGGTCCCGCCGGGACCCAGTGACAGGAACCAGTCCCAGCACGAGTGACGCCGCCCGAGACGGGTTCTGCAGTGTCAGTCGACTATCCCAGGTTTGCCTCGAACCAGTCGGCAGCAACGTCGGCGACCTCCTCGAGTTGGCCCGGCCCCTCGAAGAGGTGGCCTGCGCCCTCGACGACGTGCAGTTCAGTTTCGCAAGTGAGCGCGTCGGCAGCGTCGCGATTCAAATCGAGCACCTGCATGTCGTTGCCGCCGACGATCAGCAACACGGGGGCTGTAACATCCTCGAGAACCGGTGTCGCGAGGTCGACGCGGCCACCACGGGAGACGACGGCGTCGATGTCGGTCGCGTCGCGGGCCGCTCCGCGAAGCGCCGACGCGGCACCGGTACTCGAGCCGAAGTAGCCATACCGGAGTGATGCAGTTTGGGGGCGGTCTCGCAGCCACTCGGTGACCGCGACGAGTCGGTCGGTCAACAGCGGAATGTCGAAGCGGTTTTCGCGTCGTTGGTCTTCGGCTTCGGTGAGCAGATCGAACAGCAGCGTTCCCAGCCCCCGCTGTCGGATCACGTCGGCGACGTAGTTGTTGCGAGGGCTCTTCCGGCTACTCCCGCTCCCATGGGCGAAGACGACGAGCCCGTTTGCCCCCTCGGGGACGACGAGTTTCCCCTCGAGGTCGACGTCGTCGACCGGAATGGACACGAGGTTCGATTCCGACATAGTCTCCGTTCGACGCCTGCTGTCTTAGTAGCGCCACCCACTGATCACTCGAGATGACTGTGTCGCAACACCGCCAGTTATCGGTGACGACGCGCCCCAATCAGGGGCGCGAGACCCGTCCCATATCGTTTTGCTTGTTGGTAGTGTTTAACACAGACGAATGCGACTCGAGACCACCCGGATCGACATCGGAACGACCCGGCCACTTGTTCTGTTGAACACTGTCGACGCGACCGAGCTCGGCGCACACCCGCTCGATCGGCTCCGGATCGAGGAAAACGGCACGACGACGGGGATCGTCAAGGTAACCGACGAACTGGTCGAGCAGGGCGTCCTCGGGGTGACCGAGCCGCTGCACCACGTTCGCGGTCCCATCGACGTGGCACTCGCCGGAACACCGCAATCGGTTCAGTACGTCCGCAAGAAGCTCAACGATATCGAACTCGAGGACGACGAACTCGAGGCGATCGTCAAGGACATCCACGAAAACCGGCTGTCGGACATCGAACTGAGCGCGTACGTGTCGGCGGTGTATGCAAACGGCCTCTCCTTACAGGAAACCAAACACCTCACGCGGGCGATGACCGACATCGGCCGGCAACTCTCGTGGGACGCGCCAGTCGTCGCCGACAAACACTCGATCGGCGGCGTGGCGGGCAACTGTGTCACGCCGATCATTGTCTCGATCGTCGCAGCCGCCGGCCTGACGATGCCGAAGACCTCCTCGCGTGCCGTGACCTCGCCAGCCGGAACCGCAGACGTCGTCGAGGTCTTCTGTGACGTCGAGTTTTCGATGGACGAAATCGAGTCGATCGTGGCCGAGGCGAACGGCTGTCTCGTCTGGGGCGGCGGCGTCGACCTCTCGCCGGTCGACGACGCGATCATCCGCGCCGAAAACCCGCTGTCAATCGACCCGCCGGGCCAACTCATGGCCTCGGTGCTCTCGAAAAAGCGCAGTGCCGGGTCGACACACGTCGTGATCGACATTCCCTACGGCGAGGGTGCGAAAGTCGAGAGCCTCGCCGACTCCCGCGAACTCGCCGACGACATCAAGCGCGTCGGCGCTCACCTCGACGTGGCGGTCACCTGTGCGATCACCCACGGGACGGAGCCGATCGGTCACGGTGTCGGTCCCGTCCTCGAGGCTCGGGACATCCTCGCCGTCTTGCACGGCGAGGGGCCGGAGTCGCTCCGGTTGAAGTCGGTTCGGCTGGCCGAGATGCTCCTCACACACTGTGGCGTCGACGCATCGGCAGCCGACATCCTCGAGTCAGGGGCAGCACTCGAGCGGTTTCGGCATATCGTCGCGGCACAGGACGGCGATCCTGATGTCGAACCCGACGACCTCGAACCGGGGTCCGAATCGACGACCGTTCGGGCCGAGCGGTCGGGTGTCGTGACGAGCGTCGACAACAGACAGCTCTGTGACCTCGCGCGGCGGGCAGGGGCACCGAAGGACAGTCGCGCCGGGCTCGTCATCCACAAGTCGACGGCCGACCCAGTCGAACCCGGCGACGATCTCTATACCATCTACGCGGAGACGGGGAACAAACGCGCCGCGGCGGAGACGCTGGCTGCGGATCGCGAGCCGATCCGGGTGCGGAGCAAGACCGACGCGCTCGTCGAGCAGCGATGAGCCTTGGAGCGATTATCGCGTCTCTGAACCGCGAACCACGCTGACGCTCACCGGCGAGCGGCGAACGACCAGTTCGGCGACGCTCCCGAGTAAGGTGCGACTCGTCTCAGAGCGGCCGTGGCTCCCGATAACGATCTCGTCGATGTCGTGTGCCTCGGCGTAGTCGACGATTTCGCGTGCCGGGTCGCCGACCGCCGATTCGGTCGTGACCTCGCCGTCGATCTCGCCGATCAGTTCGCGCGCCTCGTCGAAGAGTTGTGCTTCGACCTCGTGGGCACGGTCGTACCAGGCGTCGGACCCGTGGAGCGGTTCGGTTCGCACGTCGATGTCGATGACGGAACTGTAGCCGGGATCGGTCGGGTCGATCACGTGGAGCACGTCGAGAGAGACGTCGTCGTATTCGTCGACCGCGTACTCGAGTGCGCGTTTGGACAGCGGCGACCCGTCGAATGGAACCAGAAGGGTATGTGGCATCATCACATTGTGCTACCCCCAGTCTCAAAAGCGTATTCCGGGTCGTCGAACGAGCGATCTCACCCGGAGAGATCGCGTCGCTCGAAGAATTCGCTACTCACAACGACGAGGACGACGACGGCGACCACGAGAAGTGACAGATCGGACCACGAGAGATCGCCGTCGACGAGAATCGCGCCCGGATCGAAGTAGCGTGAGAACGCGATATTGCCAAGCCACTCGTAATCGGTGTCGAAGGTAAACGTATCGAGCAAAAACAGCCCGAAGACGATCCCTGCACCCACGGTCTGTGCCCGACGGACGGAATCGAACGTGACCGAAGCGGCCAGTCCGACGCCAGCACAGGCGAGTAAGTACGCGATGGAGTACGCATGGATGGCAAACAGCCGGCTTACGGAAACCGATTCGCCGATGAGTTCCACGCCGAGATAGATCGCCAGAAAGGTGATCGCATTGACGAGGACGAGCCCTGGAATCAGTGACAGGAACTTCGCGACGACAAAGCGCGTGCGCGAGATCGGTAACGACAGCATCACCTCTGCCGTCCCACGTTCGATCTCACTGGCGACCGTCGATGCGGCGGCGTATGCATAGTAGATCGCAAGCAGCAACACCCAGCCGAACTGGTAGAGCTGCGAGACGAGATACCCCTCGATCGTCGTCAGCGTCGTCACGCTCCCGACGAACGCCCGCGTCGCCTCCGGCGGCAGCGACTCGAGATAGGCGTCGAAATCGACACCCGTCTCCTCGATCGACGGAAAGAGCGCGACCGTAAGCACGATCAACGCGATCAGCGCACCGGCGAGTAACAGCGATCCACGGAGCCGACGGCCCGCCTCGAACGAGGTGATCTCGAGCATGCGGCGTCGAACCGTCGCGTCCAGACGGGCAACAGCGGCTTATAGGTGCTGGACTGTCGGGCGAGACGACGCAACGTAACGCGTTGTTGGTCGCCGAGCGCTCGAGTAAGTCGGTCGTTCGCGGCTGGAACAGGCCTCGTGGTTTATGCCGTAATCACCCGTTTCGGATCGGATATGACGGACGCGGAGCGTGAGTCGACACGGCGACGACGTCGCCGCACTGTCGTCGTCACCTTCGTGCTCGCCGCGGTGGTGTTCGCCAGCGGCGTCGGCAGTGTCGCTGCGCTCCCCGATAGCGGTGGTGTCGTCGCGCCGCAAGTCAGCACTCCTGACAACGTGACGGAACGCAACGAGTCGACCCCGACGGCCGACGGCGATGGCACTGCCGATAGACCAGCCGTCCGCCCTCGTCCACAACCCGAATCGCCGGCACCTGCGGATACCGAGGCCATCGACACCTCACGGACAGGACCATCGACGGCGGAAACGGCAGGCTTCCCCGTACTACAGCCGGCTGATGACAACGTCACCGTTGCCGTCGCGGAGAACGAGTCCGTCCGTGCGGGTGAGACGACGACGATGGCCTTCGAGGTGACAAACGACGGTGATGAGGACGTAACAGACGTCGTCGTCACGCTACGGTCGACAGGGACGGTGACGTTTGGCCCGCCGACGGCACCGCAGACGAGCCAGTCGATCTCCCTCGAGGAACTCGACGACGACGAGACCGAGACCGTCACCATCGACGTCAGTGCAGCCAGGGTCGAACCGGGGGAGTATCCGGTGTTCGCAACCGTCCAGTACACCATCGACGAGGGTGATGAGAACGACGATGATGACGAGGACGACGAGGACGATAATGACGACGATGACACCGACGATGACGACACCGACGACGAAACCGTCGTGACTGGCGGCCCTTCCCCAGTGCTGATCCCCGTCGACGATGCTCGGTCGTTCGACATCACGCCGGTCGGCGACCGGATTCCGGTCGACGGGTCTGGCGTCTATCGGGTTCGGGTGACGAACGACGGCTCCGAGACAGTGACCGACGTCGTCGCAACGCTGAACGTGACGCCGCCGCTCTCGAGCGAGTCGCCAACGGCGTACATCGGGCGGCTCGAGGCCGGCGAGTCGGAAACGGTTCGGTTCGCCCTCGAGTCGTCCACGGATGCGATCGAGACGACGACCGGCGTCGAGGTCACGCTCATCTACGACACCGAGACAGGGGACCGTATGCGTACGGATCCGGTGACGTCGCAAGTCACGATCGCTGACACCGACGAGCCGACCGATGTCGACTCAGTCGCTCCGTTCGCCGCCGTCGCGGTCGTGTTCGTGCTCGCGGCGATCTGGTGGCTTCGCAGACGGTGATCGATCGTCTCAACTGTCGGACTCCGATTGCGTTTCGCGCTCTCGATCGTCCTCCTCGGACTCGCCGTAGAAGTGCATGAACACGTCCTCGATAGACGCCTCACGGACGGTCAGGTCGCGGACAGTGTACTCGTGTAAGCGATCGATCAGCGTGTCGAACTCCTGTGCGAGCACGAGCCGGTACGTCTCGTCCTGCCGTTCGACGTGTGCTGTGCCCGGAAACTCGAGCGCCGACGCCGGTGGATTCTCTTCGAGTCGGACGGTGACGACTGTCCCACCCGCTTCGAGGATGTTGTCGACGGTGTCGAGTTCGATCAGCCGGCCCTTCCTGATGATCCCGACGCGATCGCAGACGCGGCGCACCTCGCTCAAGATGTGTGAGGAAAAGAAGCTCGTCCCACCTTGTTGCTGGTGTTCATCGAGCAAGTCGTAAAACTCGTTCTGGACGAGTGGATCGAGCCCCGACGTTGGCTCGTCCATGATGACCAGCTCTGGATCGTGCATGAACGTCGCGACGATGGCGAGTTTCTGTTTATTGCCACTCGAGTAGGCCTTGACGTTTCGGTCGAGGGGGACCGGAAACCGCTCGAGCAGTTCGGCCCGTCGCTCGTCGCCCCGGAGTTGGCCGACGTAGTCGAGGACCGCCTCACCCGTTACCCGGTCGTAGAACGTCACGTCACTCGGGAGGTAGCCGAGGTGGCGTTTCGCCTCGCGCAGTTCGGTTCGATCCGTGACGTCGTGTCCCAGCAGCCGGGCCTCGCCGTCGGTGGGTTTCAACAGCCCGAGGAGGACGCGAATCGCCGTCGACTTTCCCGCGCCGTTCGGGCCGAGAAAGCCGAAGATCTCCCCGCGTTCGACGGCAATCGAGAGGTCCTCGAGCCCGCGGACGTCCCCGTAGTACTTCGTCAGCCCGTCGGTTTCGATCGGCGGTGACTCGGCGCTGGTCACAGCGTCAGACACGACGGCTCGAGGCTTATAGTGACGGCCTAGCGCAACCCGATCAGCAGTAGCGGGACGAGCAACAGTGAGACAAGAAAGCCGATGAAGTAGCCTCTGTTATCGAGGAGTTGCTCATAGAGCTCGGAGATACCGCTGACATACCGGTTATAGAATAGTAACGGCAGCAACGAGACGAGAAATCCGAGACTGAGTAACAACGCGACAGTTACCACGCCGACAGGAATGTTCAGCGCAACTGCGATAATGAGCGTGTCGACCAGCGTTCCGATATTTGCGCCTAGAATATACGGGATGATCTCACGTCGTTTGATATGACCGCGGTTGTAGAGTGGCACGACCACGCCCAGGGAGAACGCGACACTCATTGTGAGCCCAGTGAAAACGAGTCCGATGGTAAACGAGGTCCACTTGTCGTTCAAGCGTTTCACATATCGATCTCGTAACCGCTGTTTGTCGACGCTGTCGAGTATGCGGTCGAAAAGCCGCATACTCAAGAAAATCAACCCAAGCGCCAAGAGAAACGCCACGACTGCGCCGACAGCGTTGATGATCCCCTCTGTGAATATCGGGATGAGATCCGGAATGTTCACATCCGTTTCAGGTACCAGCCGATCGGCGAGTCCTGTCTCGCCGGCGATCACGGGATTGGAGACGTTCCACGATTCGACGACGGGAAGCAAGACGTATCCCACCACGAGCACCGGCAGATAGATCGAGTGAGTGAGCAAAAACGTCAGCAGTCCGAGCCGCACCGACTCGCTCACCGACTCGAGTTCTTCGTTTAGATAATCGAACGCCCCAATAAAGAGCACGATCGCAGCCCCACCGAGTCGCGAGCCGACGACCATGAGAAACAGCTGCGACGGGACGACGAGGTCCGAACGGAACAGCGTCAGCGACAGGGCAGCGACGATCGATCCGTTTGCTAACACGTATGATGCGATCCAACTCACGCCGAGCGCCGAGCGATCGCCGACGATGATTTGCTCGAGAATCTGTCTGAGAACCGGTGAAAGTGTCTCGACCGTCGAACTCAGTAGCTGGATCGCAAAGAGGAACAGGACGACCGTTCCCAGCACTTGAAACGAGAGCGATACTGACGATTGAGTGGACAATCCCGCCACCTGTACCCAGGGATGCGCCAAAACGACTAAAGAATTGTCAATAGTACAGACAAGAATCACTAGAACGCGACTGTTTCGCGGCGAATTATAACTCGATGGTCTATTTCTGTGTCGCCGATCAAGACTGCGAGCCCGATTCGAGTCTCGTTCGGAACTCCTCGAGACATCGTGTGCGACAGTCGATGCGATTTCGGCTTCGACCGTCGCGGATCGGTCCTGATAGCAGACAATCACGACAGCTGTGACGAACAGCCGCCAGCAGCGGTCCAGATCAGGTCGGACCTATTTTGGTCGTCCCGGTGTCGACACACACGAAGAACATGGTGCAACCGACAGGCAGCTCCCTCGACCCCCGCGATCGTGCACTGTTTACCGATCGGTACGAACTCGCCATGCTGCAAGGGTATTACGAGTCAGGTCACACACCGACGGCGACGTTCTCACTGTACTTCCGGAAGCTCCCACCGGATCGCGGCTACGCGATCGCCGCCGGCCTCGAGCAGGTGATCGACTACGTTGAGAGCCTCGCGTTCGATGACCAAGCGCTCGAGTATCTGGCCGAGGAGGGATTCGACGCGGACTTCCTGTCGTATCTGGACGGGTTCGAGTTTACCGGCGAGATCCGTGCGCTTCCCGAGGGGACGCTTGTCTTTCCGAACGAGCCGTTGCTCGAGGTCACCGCGCCGATCCACGAGGCACAGCTGTTCGAGACGTTCGTGCTCAATCAGGTCGGGTTCCAGACGCTCGTCGCGACGAAGGGGGCGCGCATGGCCGATGTCGTTCGCCGACGCGGCGACAGTCAGGACCTCGTCGACTTCGGGTCTCGCCGCGCTCACGGGACCGACGCCGGACTCACGGCCGCGCGGGCGGCGTACATCGGCGGCTTCGACGGCACCTCGAACATGCTAGCGGGCGAGCGATACGGCATTCCGACGTATGGAACGATGGCACACTCGTGGGTGCAGAGTTTCGAGAGCGAACGCGCGTCGTTCGCGGCGTTCGCCGACGTCTACGGCGACGATGCGATCTACCTCGTCGACACCTACGACACGGTCACCGGTGCCGAGCGAGCGGTCGCCGTCGCCGCGGATCGCGATGTCGATCTGGGTGGGGTGCGTCTGGATTCAGGCGATTTGACCGAGCTTTCGAAACAGGTCCGCGAGATCGTCGACGATGCGTCCATCGTCGTCTCCTCGAGCGTCGACGAGTTCTTCCTCCGGGAGTTTTTCGACGACGACGGCGTCGCATCGGCGTTCGGTCCGGGCACGGCACTGACCACGAGCGCGGACGCGCCCAACAGCGGCGTCGTCTACAAACTGACCGCCGTCGAGCGCGATGGGACGCTCGCCCCGAGCATGAAGCTCTCGCCCGGGAAAGTCACCTATCCCGGACAGAAAGCGCTCCATCGGGTCGAACGCGACGGGCAGTATCAGTACGATATCCTCGCCCGACGCGACGAAGCGCTCGAGGCCGGAGAACCCCAACTCGAGCCGATTTTCGAGGACGGATCGCTCGTCTATACCCCGCCGGAACTCGCGACGATCCGGCAGCGCGCCAGTCGAGAACTCGAGACCCTGCCCGAGCGCTGCCGGCGCGTGACCGATCCCAACCCATACGAGTTCCGGATCAGCGACGGGCTCGAGGCGGTCACGCAACAGACCGAACGTTCGATTCGGGACCGCGAACTGTGACGGGGATACTTTATTTGGATGGAGAGTGGTAACACCTGTGATGGTCCAACCGATCGAACTCGATGACGACCTCGTCGAACGAATGAACGGCCACCTCGAGGATGACGAAACCCTCGAAGAGTTCATCGAAGAACTCGTCACGATCTACGAACAGGAGGGGCGCTTCCTCCAAGAAGGGGCCTAGAGGCTAGGTAGTCGTACCGCAGACGTTCAGCGTGCCCAGGTCGACCGACACCGATCGTGACGGCTCCGGCAGTGGAACGAACGCGTCCGCTGGCCGTTGCGACGCCAGCGACGCGGGCTAAAAGCTGGTTCGGACGGTCGGTCAGTACGGTGGCCGTTGTGCCTGAATGACTTTCGCCAGCGCCTGATGTTCCTCGGCGAGGAGTTCGTTGAGATCATCGGCCGTGATGATACCATGCAAGGCACCGTCTGCATCCGTGACGGGGAGCCGTCGGATACCGTGTTCGCTCATCAGTTCAGTCGCTTCGTAGAACCCGGCGTCGTGTTCGATTGTCTGGAGGCCGTCCGACATCACGTCTTCAGCCATCAGCTCGTCCGGATCGGCCTGCTCGCCGAGCACCTGCATCGTCAGGTCGCGGTCGGTGACGATCCCAACTGGCCCGTCGTCAGTAATGACGATGCTCCCGACAGCTTCGTCGTGCATCATCGCTGCGAGTTCGTGAACCGATTCGTCGATCGACGCTGTCACGACATCACTCCGTGCAAGGTTATCGATAGGCATGGGTTCCCTCCAGTGTCCGTCCCACAACGAGTGACATAGTTTTTAGCGGTGATCAGGATGACAGTCAAACAGTTCAAACTGCTGTCTAGCTACACCGAGCGGCGATTCGAACACGACGGACAGTACATCAGCCCGTCTCGAACGAGCATATACGACTGTTCACAGTGTGGACACGAACAGCCGAGCGTAACATCCGTTTCGCGGGCCAGCCCACGGATCGTATTTCGCAGTCGGCGTTGTTCGGCTTCCATCTTCGTGACCTGTCGTTTCAGCCGTGTGAGTTCTGCAGCGACCCGCCGATCACTGGTCGGGTCGTTTCTGCGTTGTCGTGGTAACATCACACACAGTACGCGACGGGTCGGCAAAAGGCTACGCCAACGTGATACTCCACCAGAAGGTGGCACACGACGCTCTCAAACCTGCATACCAGTGGCCACACCGACTCGTCGTTGGGACGCATCCAAGCGCCGCCACCGAGCGCCTCCGAACCGATCCAGACGTCGATCGACCTCGCCACGGCTACTGTCGGCCGAAAGCGGTTTCGGCATGTCCGGACGGCAGCGTGGGAGTAACAGCAATGGCTGCCGCGATCGGCCCGCGAAATCGACTCATCGCTCGGGGCCGATCGGCGTCTGTGGCAGTTGCGATTCTGGCCGCGACTCGAGCGTCACTTCGACCGACTGCTCGTCACCCGACCGAACGACTGTGAGGTCGACCGTATCGCCGGGCGAGGTCTCGAGCGCGAGATATGACAACAGCTGTGCCTGATTTTGCACCTGCTGGCCGTCAATCGCGACGATGACGTCGCCGCTGCTGGGCTGGCCGGGTGTCGCCGGTTCGAGGACATCGGCGGCGGGCGCGTCCGGGACGACTTCCACGACGAGGACACCAGTCGCGTCCTCGAGGCCGACCGCATCGGCGAGTTCCGGCCCGACGGGCTGGACGGCGACGCCCATGTACGGGTGCTCGTACGTGCCGTCCTCGATGAGCGCAGGAAGGACCCGGTTGGCAAGTCGCGGCGAGATCGCAAAGCCGATCGCCTGCCCGGCACCGGCGAAGACAACCCCGAACACTTCACCCTCGAGACTCACGAGCGGGCCGCCGCTGTTGCCGGGGTTGACCGGTGCATCGGTCTGGATCGCAGCCGGAATCGAGAACCCGGATGGACTGGGTAGGACCCGATCCACACCACTGACGATTCCCTGCGAGATCGAAGCGTCGAGGCCGAACGGATTACCGAGGGCGAGCACCTCCTGGCCGATAGCGGGTTCGCGATCGACGATCGAGAGTCCGGACACAGCGTTGGGCATGTTCTCGACACGCAGAACCGCAAGATCGCTGTAAGGATCGGTACCGACGATCGACGCGGTGCGCCACTCTTCGGTGTTAAACTGGAGTTCGACCCCGTCGTCGGTCGCACTCGAGACGACGTGGTCGTTTGTCACGACGTATTGCTCGTCGATGACGAACCCCGACCCGAGGCCGCCACGGCCACGCGGACCAGCAACGGTCACCAGGACGACGGAATCGATCGTGTCGCGATACACCGCCGTATACGGACTGTCGACGCCGTCGTCACCGTCTCCCCCGTCCTGTGCGACGCTCGAGCCGACGCCGAGTCCGCCGACTGCCACGGTCGCCCCGATCATCCGCAGCGCTCGTCTGCGGGTTGGTTGTTCCGAAGACATGGCCATAGCGACCCCGACAAGCGGCATAAAGGGACGACCAGCACACTCATCCGATGTGGAGACGGCCGACGCGTGATCGACCGGCGCTCGAGGCGTGGCTCGAGACCTATACTTCGTCGAAGAGCTCCTCGCCGTCGACCATGTGCGCTTCGACGGCGTCCATATCGAGCGTGACGCCAAGTCCGGGAGATTCTGGAATCTCGATGTAGCCGTCCTCGATGACGTCTTCCTCGACCAAATCCGCCCACCAGCCGAGTTCGTAGGAATGGTATTCAACTGCCAGTGCGTTCGAGATCGCTGCGCCGACGTGAGCGCTTGCGACCGTCGCGACCGGCGAGGCGACGTTGTGCATTGCGACCGGAACGTAGTAGAGGTCCGCCAGATCGGCGATCTTCCGGGTCTCACGCATCCCGCCGACCTTGGGCATGTCCGGCGCGATGATATCGACGGCCTGCTCTTCGATCAGTCGGCGCTGGCCATGGGTTCGGTAGACGTTCTCGCCGACGGTGATCGGCGTCGTCGTCGACTGTGACACCTCACGTTGCACGTCGTGGTTCTCGGGGGGCACCGGGTCCTCGAGCCACCAGACGTCGTACTCCTCCAAACGCTTTGCCAGCCGTTTGGCGCTGCCCGCCGAGAACGTCCAGTGACAGTCGAAGGCGACATCGGCGCGGTGGCCGACGCGTTCGGTGACTGCCTCGACGATCGACGCCTTGTGTTCGATCTCGGCAGGGCGAAGATGGCGGTTGGCGCGGTCTTTCTCGTGGCCGCTTGGCACGTCAAGGTCGAATTTCAGGGCATCGTAGCCCAGTTCCTCGACGACGCGCTCGGCTTCGTCCGCACAGGCGATCGGATCCGCTTCCTCTTCCGTGTGGCAGTCGCAGTACACGCGTACCTCGTCGCGGTACTTGCCGCCCAGCAGTTGGTAGGCCGGGAGCTCGAGGATCTTCCCGGCCAGGTCGTGCAACGCGATCTCGATACCCGAAATCGCCGTCACTGTGACACCACCGACCGAGCCCTCGCCAGACATCTTCTGAATGAGGTGTTCAGTCAACCGGTCGATGTCGAGCGGGTTTTCGCCCTGCAGAAAGGCTTTCATCCGCTCGATCAGTTCCGGCGCGCCGGCACCCCAGTAGGCCTCGCCGGTGCCGGTGATTCCCGCGTCGGTGTAGATTCGTACGAGCGTCCACGGGAAGTTGCCATCGACCATCGTCGTCTGGACGTCGGTGATCTCGACGTCCCGGCCCTGCCCGCGTTCGTTTGTGACCCCCATCGTCTCGCTCGAGAGATCCCGCATCGTGTACTCGGCGTTCGGGTCGTGGAGCTGTGAGTAGTCGATGCCCATGGGTTGCCGTTCACTCCTAAGATAGTAATAGTTTCCACCCTCCGTAAGCAAGGTGACCCACACGTATCCGAGCAGAAACTACTGCCGGGAAACACGGGGTACACGCCGGCCGGAAGGTCACAATCGGATGTATGTACCCTTGTCATTTATTGTCGCAGGAGAGATATAATCCCCATGGTGGGTGATAACACACCTGGGCGGTGGCCTGACGACATCGACGAGTGGAATCGGCGGGCGTATCTCGCTGCCACTGCTGGCAGCACCGCAGGAATCGTGTGGTTGAGCGGATGTGTCGATGACACGGGCAATGGTGATCGCGGTGAGGGCAGGACAGACGAAAACGGAGAGGAAGATTCGGAAGCCGAGGAAGAACTCCCAGAAGGCGTCTCAGAAGCGGAGTTCGAACGCGGCCCGGTGCCGGAAGAATACCGGACGGCGCTGTCGCTCGGTGACGAAAAACGAGATCCCGACGACCTGACCCCGAAAGCGGCTGTCGACTTCTCGGAGTACGACGAAGCTGGTGACTACTCGTCACACGAGCCGGGCATGTGCTGTGCGAACTGTGCCGACTACATCCCCGATAAGAACGGCGACACGTTCGGTGCCTGCGCGGAGGTCGAAGGCTACATCGACGGCGCAGATTGGTGTACGATCTACGAGGAACTGCCCGAACGGTCGGTTCCAGACGGGCTATCCGAAGACGAATTGGCCACGGCTGCGGTTCCGGACGAGTACCGAACGGCGTCCTCGCAGGCCGGTGAGCAGCGTGATCCCGACGACCTGCAGACACAAGCGGACGTGAACTTCATAGAGTCCGTCGAGGCGATCGCAGCGGAAACGGCACCCCCAGGTCAATCCTGTGGGAACTGTGCGGAGTTCATTACCGATCAGAACGGAGATACGTGGGGTGCCTGTGCGAAAGTCGAAGGCTACGTCGCAGTCGAAGACTGGTGTAGCCTCTGGGAACAAATTAGTGAAGAAACTTGACAGTGGCGACCGGTTCGATTGACTCTCCCCTCGAGCGATCCGGAGTCAGGTCCGACATTCCAGCGGCACTTACACGTCCTCGAGTTCGTCGCCGGCCGTCGATCGACGTCACTTCGGTCTCGAACCGCGTGGCGTACGGCTCCGCTGCCGCCCGTTGCCCGGCCATCAGTCACAGTCTGTCGTCCACCAGTAAAAGTCTGCTCGCCATGACTATCACGACAGCCGAAATTTAGTTGTTACTCCGACAGCGTCACGTCGAGTCGCTCCTCGAGCGCCGTGATCAGGCCGCCACCGATGCCGGCCTGGGTTGCACGACCCTGTTCGACGGCGAGGATGTCCGTCTCCGGTGCGTCGAGTTCCTCGGCGAGTTCTGCACGCTGGAGGCCGGCCTCCCGGCGAGCCTCGACGACGGCCTCGCCGTAGCCCGAGACGAGATATGGGAGTGGATCGTCGTCATAATTCGTCCCTTCGCTCTCCCAGTGTTCGGAGTCTTCGTCCCAGACCGGGTTCGCTTTCGCGACGTTCTGGGCAGCCTTCTGTTTGCGACTTGGCTCGTCACTCGAGCGACGATCGCTCGCGTTCCCCTCGCTTCGCGTTCGGTCCCGGCCGTGGGTCTGCGAATCGTCGTGTGGTGCACAGTCCGGACAGACCTCGAGTTCGGCTCCCGCGACCGACGCGAGCCGAAGCGAGTCGCTCTCGGCACCACAGAGTTCACAGTTCGTCCCGCCACCGCCGCCGGACGAACCGGTCGAATATTTGGCCATGCGACACATTGACCCCTGTCGCATTTTAACCGTTCGGTACGGAGAACTGCCCGGCGGGATCGGCCCGCGAGCGTCGCTCGAGCCCGCGAATTCCTGACTTCCGATGGACCGCTGTCGGTCAGTGTCGGCGCACCCGTGACCTGTCGTGTGGGCTGCCGGGAGACAGTGACAGCGCCCGTCTCAGCGACCGAAGTGTTTCCGGATCGTCGCTCGCACCGGCAGCACCAGCCCGCCGAACAGCGGAACGAAAACGAACGCGGCGAGGTCGACGGGCAGCGAGGCCGCGTCCACTGTCGCAGCGACGAACCCCGCGGCCGGGGCGAGTACGGGCACGACGTACAAATACGACGGCGTCCAGCCGGGTAGTCGCCTCGTGTGGCGGACGATCACGCCGAACAACAGCGGCATGAGAACCGCTCCTGCGAGCAGTGGCCCGCCGACCAGCGTCGTCGCCACTCCCACCGCGAGCGCGACGACGACCGTCTCGTCGATCGTCACTGCTCCCCACGGGTTCTCCCGGCGGACGATGCGCGTTACGAGCAGCGCAGCTACCGCGAGCGCGACCACACCCGCTAACGCGGCGTACCACAGCGTTGGTTCGAGCGGCGACGCCACGATCTCGACACCCTGGACGAACGCCACGGTCGTCTCGAGTCCGTGGCGACTCGCCGAGAGCAACGCCAAGATCCCCGATGGATCCGCCCCGAGCGCGCGTACGTCGGCCCAAAGGGTTGCAAGTGTCGATTCGTTCGCGAGCGCGAAGTGACCGAGGCCACCGACGTAGACGAACAGCGACAGCCAGAGCAGCGGCAACGAGAGATTCTGCCGACGCCACCAGCGAATGACGGGGTTGCCGGCCGTCTCCGACCGTGCGCCGGTCTGGGTGTCTCTCTCGCTCGAGTCGCCGGTTCCGCGCGTCGTTTCGCCTGCGGCACTCGTCGTCCGTCCGGCCGTCCCCGTGTCACTCCCTCCGGCGGTCCCGGTCCCCGTTTCGGTTGCGCTCGCGGTACGCTGTGCAGTGCCGGTCGTACTCGCGCTGGCGGTGCCGGTCGTTGTCGAGCCGGTCGCACCAGCGGTTGCGGTCGACGAGCGATTCGACGCGCTCGCGCTCGAGCCAGCCGTTCCGGACCCGGCCGTCGCTTCGGCGGCCGATTTCGTCTCCGATTCCGAATAGTTCAGTTCCGTCCCGTCGGTTTCCTCGTCGTCTCCATCGTTGCTTTTCCAGACGTCGGGCGAGGGCAGGCCGCTGGTCCGTTTGGCGACGTAGTCTTTGTGACCGAGTCGGTCGTAGGCCTGTCGTTCGACCGGATCACCGAGAATATCGTAGGCGGTTTTGACCGCGGTGAACTGGGCCTGTGCACGGTCGTCGTCGTTCAGGTCGGGATGATAGACCCGAACCTGTTCGCGATAGGCGTCTTTGATCTCGTCCTGAGAGGCGTCAGGAGAGATCTCGAGAAGGTCGTAGAAGTCCTCTGTCATGTGAGCGTAGAGATGCTGTCGTCTGTCCCCTGATTATTGGCCATGGGTTATAATTTCAATGTTCGATTTGGTTCGGATTCCTGTCCGTCTCACTCGAACGCGATCGGACAGGCGACAGCGTGGTGACTCTCACGAAAAATCGGTCAGCGACGACTGTTCGGCCACGTGCTCGTCGCTCGTTGCAGTCTCCCCGGACGGCTCACTGCTCGGCACAGGCTCGTCCCCGTTTCGTTCCCAGCTCTCGAGGCTGGTCTGGTCGGCGGCCGCGAACTCGAGGTTGGCCACGCGAACGCCGAGTTTGCGGACGGGTTCGGCCTCGAACTCGGCAAAGAGGTCGCGAGCGATCCGGTCGACGAGTTCGGGATCGTCGACCGGGCCGGGCAGCGATCGCTCGCGCGTGTTGACGTCGTACGGCGGCGTGACGGCTTTGACGCCGATCGTCCGGTAGAGCGCGCCTTCTCGCTGTGCGCGATCCGCGACAGCCGCCGCGAGCGTCTCGATCTGGTCGTACTTCGGGGTCGGCTCCGTGACCGGCTCGGCGAAGGCCGACTCCCGCGAGAAGCTCTTGGGGTCGCCTTTCGGCTCGACCCGACGGTCGTCCTCACCGCGGGCGCGGTCGTATAGCTCCCGGCCGCGCTCGCCAAAGCGCTCGACCAGCGGCACCGGATCGGCCGCGGCGACGTCGCCGGCCGTCTCCAGCCCCATCTCCCGAAGCTCGCGGGCAGTTACAGGGCCAACGCCGTGGAGCAAGTCGACCGCGAGCGGCTCGAGAAAGTCCCGCAGTTCGCCTGGCCGGACGACCGTCAGCCCGTCGGGTTTGTCGAAGTCGCTGGCGATCTTGGCCGCGCTCATCGTCGGTGCGACGCCAACGCTGACGGTCACGCCGACCTCCCGGCGAATGCGATCCTTGATGTGACGGGCGAAGCCGTCGGCGACCTCCCAGGCCGTGCGATCGGTCACGTCGAGGTAGGCCTCGTCGATGCTGACCTCGCGGACCACGTCAGCACAGTCGTGGAGGATTTCGCGGACGTCGGCCGCGACCGACTCGTAGTAGTCCATGTCGACGGGCCTGTAGTAGCCGGTCTCCCCGCGCTCGAGCTCGTCGGCCAGCTCGCCGGCCTCGTCCGCTGCGCGTCTGGGCAGTCGCTCTAAGGCCGTCGAGATGGCCTGTGCACTCTCGACGCCGAACTCACGAGCCTCGTAGCTGGCGGTGGCGACCGCGCCGACTGTTTCGCCCGGCTCGTAGCCCATGCCGACGACGAGAGGCTCGCCGCGGAGGTCGGGCTCGCGCAATCGCTCACAGGAAGCATAGAAACAGTCAGCGTCGACGTGACAGACGATACGGTCCTCATCGTCCTCGCGTTCGACGCCCGGCAACCGCGGGCCATCGGACATTCGTCTACCCGTCGATTCGTGCGAACCGACGTGAACGTTGCGCCCGACGCGGGATCGATCGACGGGACGCTCGCGGGGATGGCGGCTACAGCTCGTAGGCCATCATCACTTCGTCGACGTACTCGTCGTCGATCGTGTAGTGGTCCTTGCGGATCGCCTCGGTGTTCCACCCGTGTGCAGTCAGGAACTCGAGTGCGCCGTCGTTGACGACCGGCACACTATTGTAGACTTTGCGGTAGCCGTTGGCTTCGGCCCACTCGATCCCCCGCTGTAAGAGCGTGCTCCCGATGCCGTGGCCCCGGTAGGCTTCGCGGACGCCGACGGTCTGTTGGGCGACTTCGCGAACCGGATCGACCTGATGGAGATCCAGGTGGGTCCAGCCGACGACGTCGCCGTCGACGGTCGCGACGAAGAATACCCGGGATTCTACCGCGTTATGTCTGCTGACGGTATGTTCGTGCAGCAGTTGCTCGGCAATCGTCTCGGCGACGACGTAGGTCTCCTCCGCGGTGACGTCACGGATGGTCTCGATGAGGCCGTCGAAGTCTCGCTGGCGTGCGGGCCGAACGGTGACGGTGAACTCGCCTAAGTCGTGTTTTTCGATTGCCCCGAACTCGAGTGCGATCCGGAACGTGCCGCCTTCCTCTTCGAGATACCCGTCAGTTTTCAACTCCTCGAGACGGTCCTGAAACTCCTCGGACGGAAGCGAGACGACGTCACGGAGTTTGTGCCGTTCGACAGTCCCGTGTCGTTCGACGTACTCGTAAATTCGCCTGCTGTCTTCAGACGCAAACGTCGGCCGATCTATCGCGTCCATACGCACTGTATGAAGACCCACTGCTTATTCCTTGTGTATTGGTACCGTGTCCCTAACCGATCGTCGAGCGATCTGCTATCGCCACTAGTAGCTGAAGCTGCTGCAAAGCCAGTGTTAATTATAGCCGCGCCACTTCTTGCCGCACTCGGTACACTTGAAGAACCGCGTCGGCGGCTCGTCTGCCGAGGCGGTCTGTTTGAGGGTGTACCACGCTTCCTCGTTACCACACTCGTCGCAGATAACGTCGGTCGCCTTCGGTTTCCCCTCGAAGTTCGCGTTCTCGTCGGATTCGATCACGTCGCCGTCGGTCTGTGACTCGGTCGTGACGAACGCGTCTTCCTGCTCGCGGTCCCGTTCGCTCGAGGCCCCACACTCGTCGTTCGTACAGACCATGCGGTCGCCCTGGGCTTTCATCATCGAGCCGCAATCGTCGCAAAACTGCATATCGTGGGCCTACGAACTCGGCACGCAAAAAGACCCCACTTCGATCGAGCCGGTCGCGTCAGGCCGTCCCGAACACACCTCACAGCGGATCGGTCACGCCTGCCTTCGATCGCCGTCCGTGCAAACCCAAGCCCCGTGTCGTGCCGGTTCCGCGAGGATAACCCGTCCTTCGAGTCCGTGGGCGGCGAGTGCGTCTCGTGCCGCGGCCTCGGCTTCTGCGGCGTGGGCGACGTCGGTGACACCGTAGACGACCGGTCCCCACGACGACTGGCCGATGCCCGACAGCACCGGACAACTCTCGAGCGATTCGACGAGTGCGCCTGCGGGCGGTCGGAAGACGCCACCTTGCGCGTCGGTGTACCAGACGCCGTTTTTGCGACCGATTTCGGCGATCGCCTCGCCGAAAGCCTCGAGCCGGCCCGCCGCAGCGGCGGGCAGCAGTTTCCGGGTGACAACGCCGGCAATCTCGTCTGCCACGGCGGGGTCGGCGCGTTCGACGACCGCGCGCATACTTGCGTCCTCGTCGTCGCCGCTGCGGCCAGAGTCTGCGTCGGGGACGACGACGAGAAAGCGCCACTCCGTGGGCAGGTCGTGGCGGGCGACGACCGGCGGGACCGTCCAGTCACCTTCGGCCGGCGGCTCGGTCGTAAACCGAGCCGTCGGGTGGCCAGCGTCGACGACGAATCCACCGTCCTCGAAGGTGGCGACACCGACACCGCTGCGGCCGCCCCGGCCCATCGCCGGCGCGTGCTCGCGGACGCGTGCCTCGAGACCGTGGGCGTGCGCCGTCGCCGTCAACACGGCGAGTGCCAGCTGGGTGCCGCTGCCCAGGCCGACGTGGCGTGGCAGCGATTCCTCGAGCGTGACCGCGACGCCGGGAACGGAGAGCACGTCGACGGCCCGACGGGCGTACCGGCCGACCAACTCGTCGTCGGTCCTGATGTCGGTGGCCGGTTCGGCGATGACGGTTACCCGCGGCTCCTCGAGAGCGACGCCGATGCCGCCGTAGAGTCGCTCGCGGGCGAGCGAGAGGTTCTGGAAGCCAACGTGGAGTCGTGCGCCCACGCTGACGGTCGCGGTCGTCATGATCGGTCTCTTGCTCCCGGCTATGGAGGCCCTCGGGAAGGGGGTTTCGACGGTGGCAACGAGTGTTGTCGATCTGACGATGACTCGTCGGCCAGTCGACAGGGGGTGGCGCTACGAACGACATCCCCGGGTATCGATTCGAACGGGTTCGGCCGAACCGCTGCTTGGGAGGGGCTGACCGAGAAGGGGTGACTTATGGCCTTTCAACGTAAGGTCTGACTATGAGCGGCGATAGCGAGTTCGACTACGGCAAAGACGAGGAGTTACGGAGCCGCGAGGTGACTGAGGGTGCAGAAAAGGCCCCACACCGCGCGATGTTCCGTGCGATGGGATTCGACGACGAGGACTTCGGCGCGCCGATGATCGGCGTGCCGAACCCGGCAGCGGACATCACGCCGTGTAACGTTCACTTGGACGACGTCGCCGACTCGGCGCTTACCGGAATCGACGAAGCCGGCGGCATGCCTATCGAGTTCGGGACGATCACGATTTCGGATGCGATCTCGATGGGGACGGAAGGGATGAAGGCTTCGCTGATCTCCCGCGAGATGATCGCCGACTCCGTCGAACTCGTCTCTTTTGGCGAACGCATGGACGGGCTGGTCACCATCGGTGGCTGTGACAAGAACATGCCCGGAATGATGATGGCCTCGATCCGGACAGACCTCCCTTCAGTCTTCCTCTACGGTGGATCGATCATGCCCGGCGAGCACGAGGGCCGCGAGGTCACCGTCCAGAACGTCTTCGAGGGTGTTGGAGCCGTCGCCGACGGCGAGATGTCCAATGAAGAACTCGACGAGATGGAGCGCCACGCCTGTCCCGGCGCGGGATCGTGTGGCGGGATGTTCACCGCCAACACGATGGCCTCGATCTCGGAGGCGCTCGGCTTTTCGCCGCTCGGCAGCGCCAGTCCGCCCGCCGAGGCCGAGTCACGCTACGATGTCGCCCGCGAGGCCGGCGAACTGGCCGTCGAGGTCGTCGAAGAACAGCGCAAGCCCTCCGATTTCCTCACCAAGAAGTCCTTCGAGAACGCCATCGCGCTGCAGGTCGCCGTCGGCGGCTCGACCAACGCCGTTCTCCACCTGCTGGCGATGGCCGCCGAAGCCGGCGTCGATCTCGATATCGAGGAATTCGACGAGGTCAGCCAGCGCACCCCGAAGATCGCCGACCTTCAGCCCGGCGGCCAGCGGGTGATGAACGACCTCCATGAAGTCGGCGGCGTTCCGGTCGTCTTAAACGCCCTCTACGAGGCCGACCTCCTCCACGGCGACGCGCTGACGGTCACGGGGAACACGATCGGCGAGGAACTCGAGCGTCTCGACCCACCGTCGATCGAGGAACTCGACGTCGACTTCCTTTATACCGTCGACGAGCCCAAAGACGAGCAGGGAGCCATCCGCATCCTGACGGGCAACCTCGCGCCCGGCGGCTCCGTCCTTAAGGTGACTGGCGACGACGACCTCCACCACGAAGGGCCCGTCCGCGTCTTCGAGGACGAAGAAAACGCCATGCAGTACGTCCAGGAGGGTCACGTCGAAACCGGCGACGTGATCGTCATCCGCAACGAGGGCCCACAGGGCGGCCCCGGCATGCGCGAGATGCTGGGCGTCACGAGCGCGGTCGCCGGGCAGGGTCACGCCGAGGACGTCGCGCTCATCACCGACGGGCGCTTCTCCGGTGCGACGCGTGGATTCTCGATCGGCCACGTCGCCCCCGAGGCGTTCGTCGGCGGCCCGATCGGCCTCATCGAAGACGGCGACGTGATCACGATCGATATCGAAGACCGCACACTCGAGGTCGATCTCTCCGACGAGGAACTCGAGGCCCGTCGCGAGGAGTGGGACCAGCCCGAGCCCAACTACAAGACCGGCGTCTTGGCGAAGTTCGGCCGTGACTTCGGCTCGGCGGAAAACGGCGCGGTGACCAACCCCGGCGTCAAAGACGACTAGTCGGCAGCCGCAAGCGAAATCTTTCGTTTCGGGGCCCGGCCAGCGCCGTCCCCTTCGATTTCCTGCACGGGTCTTTCCCGCCCCTGTGAACGACTCTCTGGTAGACAGACGCATGTTCAAGTATTGTCTCGAGTGCGACTGGCAGATGAGCACTGCCGACGGCTACACCGAGGAGGAGATTTCCGAGAAGGCGATCGAACACTTCGTTGAAACGGGACACACCGTCGACTCGATCCGGTTGCCGCCACCGATCGTCCTGCAAAATTGACGTGGAAGAGACCTGCCGGACTCGATAGCTGGCGGTACCGTGTAAGAGGTCTCGATCGGCGTCTCTCGAGACGACTCTCTCGATCCTAGCCCCGTCGCTCGAGGATCCGATCGATGATCAGCCGCGTCGAGAGCAACTGGTCGTCGTCGCTTGGCTCGCCGGTGCTCGCTCTGCGAACCGCACAGTCGATGCCACGCGCCTCGAGTTCCGAGCGGATCGCCTCGTCGTCGTGGTGTTGGTCGTGACCGAGTGCGATCACGTCGGGATCGAGTTCCTCGATCGGGACGAAGATGTCTTCCTCGTGGCCGAGGATGGCCTCGTCGACGGCTTCGAGTGCGTCGACGACGTCGCGTCGCTGTGTCGCAGGACAGATGGGTTTTGCCTTGTGGTCGACGTTCGCCTTGCGAGCGACGATAACGTACAGTTCATCGCCCATCGCAGCTGCCTCCTCCAGATAGTGGACGTGACCGGGGTGAAGGATGTCGAAGGTCCCCTGTGCGATAACCGTTCGCGTCATGGCTGTCTCACTCTCGATTCCGTCGTCGGTCGGGATGGCATCGTCTCGAGCATACAAGATCTCATCATCGCAGTTCCTCGTCGATATCCGCCTGCGTGAAATCGAAGAAGTCCTCGGTCTCGGGTAAGTCGACGTCGAGGATATTCAACTGGGTTGGCTTGCCCTGTGAGTCGAAGGCTTTCCAGTCCGTTCGGCGGTAGGGCGCGCCGATGATGACGTGAACGCTGCCCCGACCGAACGTGTCCAGATCCGCGCTGCTCGGGCTGATCACGCCGTTAGGATGGGAATGAATACTTCCCAGTGCCTTCACGTCGTTTGGAATCTGGTTCGTCTTGACCGTCGCGCTGACGCTATTTGTCTCGGTGCCGGGCACCACGAGGATGTCCGTAATGACCAGCCCGTCCCGGTCAAGATCCAGCTGCTTGGCCTCGGTCCCCCGGAGAAATCCCATGTACTCGTTTGGGTGTGTCTCCTCGGAGGACTCGAGGGCGAACTCGAGGGTTTCCTCGGCGATGCCGAGGATCTCGCTCGAGCGAAACAGCGCGTCGAACAGCCCCATGTCTCTCACTGGGGCTTTGCGAGTGCTAAACGTTCCGATGCCGCTGGCTCCCGTCCCTGTTTGCTGTGGAGGGACAAACCGCGTGGCCTACGCCGCCTCGGAAGCGGCGTCCATCGGAATGAGCCCGTCGATCTCGCCACGCAACACCACCTCGTCGCGCTCGTCAGTACAGACCGCCGCGCTCTCTACGTCGTAGTAGCCGTCGCGTTCGGTCACCGACTCGAGACGTACCGTACAGGTGATCCGCTCGCCGGTGTAGACCGGCTGGACGAACTCGAAGGTCATGCTGCGTGCGAGATAGCGGAGGGCACCGCCGATCTTCGTTGGCAGCGTCGCGGTCAGCAGTCCCTGGACGGTCAACCGACCCAGCTCGTCAGGTTCGGTGTGAATCGGCTGCTGGTCGCCCGAGAGCTCGCCGAACTCGCGGACGTCCTCGTGGCCGAACGTCCGTTCGAACGTGTACTCGTCGCCCGCTTCGGGCGGGTGTGAGACATCCATGCACGGATGGTCCCGACGGGTGCCCTTGTAGCTACTGTTCAACACGACGTCGAGAACGGCGACTCGAGCCACGATAGCTTCTTGACAAGGGTTATACGCGACCGCCTCCAACCGGCAGACTAAGATGACACGTGACTCCGCCGGGGAACCCGGCGCAGACGACGGGGATTCCGTCGTCTACGATCTCGCTCCTGACTGTACCGCCGATGACGTCGAAACAGACCGTCCCTACCTCGCCGAAATCAACGGTATCGTCGACTACGGCGTCTTCGTCGATCTCTCCGATTCCGTCTCCGGACTCGTCCACGAGTCCGTCCTCGAGGGCACCTTCGCCGTCGGCGACGAACTCGTCGTCGAACTCGAGAGCGTCCGGGAAAACGGCGACATGGCCTTCGAACCCGTCGATATCGACGACTACTCGGTCGAAGAAGTCGGCCACGACTACTCGCTGACCGGCACTCACCGTCTCGAGGACAACCTCGGCGAACAGATTCACCTCGAAGGCGAGGTCACGCAGGTCAAACAGACCGGCGGCCCGACCATCTTCCACGTTTCCGACGAAAACGGCGTTGTCCCCTGTGCCGCATTCGAGGAGGCCGGCGTTCGTGCCTACCCCGCCATCGAGATCGGCGACGTCGTTCGCATCACCGGCACGCCCGAACACCGCGAAGACTCGGTCCAGGTCGAAGTCGAGGGACTCTCGAAACTCGAGGGCGAGGACGCCGAGGAAGCGCGTGAGCGACTCGAAGAAGCGCTCGAAGCCCGCGCCGAACCCCACGAGGTCGCCCCGCTGATCGACTGGCCAGCCTTCGAGAAGCTGCGGCCGAGCCTCGAAGAAGTCGCCCGACTGCTCCGCCGGACGGTCCTTGAGGGACGTCCCATCCGCGTGCGCCACCACGCCGACGGCGACGGGATGTGTGCCGCCGTTCCCGTCCAGATCGCCCTCGAGCGCTTTATCGCCGATGTCCACGAGGACGAGGACGCGCCACGGCACCTCATCAAGCGCCTGCCCGCGAAAGCGCCGTTCTACGAGATGGAAGACGCGACGCGCGACCTGAACTTCGCGCTCGAGGATCGCGAGAAACACGGCCAGCAGCTACCCCTCTTGCTCATGCTGGACAACGGCTCGACGGCCGAGGACGTCCCGGCTTACGAGACGCTGGCACACTACGACATCCCGATCGCGGTCGTCGACCACCACCACCCCGACCCCGACGCTGTTGAGGACTTACTCGACGCCCACGTCAACCCGTATCTCCACGACGAGGACTACCGGATCACGACGGGCATGCTCTGTGTCGAACTCGCACGGATGATCTACCCTGATCTCACCGACGAGCTTCGTCACATTCCCGCCGTCGCCGGCATCTCGGACCGCTCGAAGGCCGATGCGATGGACGACTACCTCGCACTCGCCGCCGAGGAAGGATACGACGAGGACCGCCTCCAGGACGTCAGCGAGGCACTCGACTACGCCGCCTTCTGGCTGCGCTACAACTCCGGCGATCAGCTGATCGAAGACCTGCTTCAGATCGCCAACGGCGACGAAGCGCGCCACCGCGAACTCGTCGAGTTCTTCGCCGAGCGCGGCCGCGAGGAAGTCGACGAACAGCTCGATGCGGCAATGCCACATCTCGAGCACGAGACGCTCGACAACGGCGCGCACCTCTACCGGATCGACGTCGAGAACTACGCCCACCGGTTTACCTACCCCGCACCGGGGAAGACGACCGGCGAGATCCACGACCGCAAGATCGAGGAGACCGGCGATCCGGTCATCACGGTCGGCTACGGCCCGGACTTCGCCGTGCTTCGCAGTGACGGCGTTCGCCTCGACATTCCCAACATGGTCTCTGAGCTCGAGGCCGAGATCGCAGGCGGCGGCGTCTCCGGTGGCGGCCACCTCGTCGTCGGCTCTATCAAGTTCGTCTCCGGCAAGCGCGAGGAAGTCATCGACGCCTTAGTCGAGAAGATGGCCGAGGCCAACATCGACGAAGCGCTCTCGAGTGCGGCCCCGATCGACGACTAAGGACGTTCGGACAGGACCAACAGAAATCTATTTTCGGCGTCGTACCTGTGCTGTTCGCTCGCGTTATTCAGCGATCGGTCAGTCGGAACCGTGGCGCGGCGTGTAGCCACAGTCGTCACAGACCAGCGAGTCGTATCGGGCTGTAAGTACGCCCGAACAGTCGGGACAGCGGTAGTCGGTGTCGGGTGAGCGTTGACTGATTGCCATGTGCGACGCGAGGAATCGCGTACTGATAAGCGCACCTCTTATGTTGGCCAAAGTATATATTGTGCCTAGAACACATAGAGATGCCGTGACGTGGTGACGTCGTCACGCCGATCGCGTCCCGCTCGTGAGTGGCCGCGACTGTGTTAGAACTGATAGCGCCGTTCGTCGTCCATCGTCGGATACTGGTCCGCGCCGGTCATCTCTTCGAACGTCATTCCGGACAGATACTCGTCGTAGGTCACGTCGTAGGCCGTCCGAAGCTGGAAATCGAGTTTGCCGGTGTCGACAGTCGACTGAAAGAGCATGTGGATCGCCCGGCGGACGAGTTCGTCCGTTTCCTCGGGCTCGAGGGCCGTCTCGAGCAAGGCGAGTTCGTTGCGTGTCTCGCGGTCGAGCGAGACGGCTAGTTCGCCGCCGATACTCGAGTAGGAGTCCGTCACGTCGTCGGTCAAATCGTCGAGGCTCATACGAGAGGGGACTGGTGCGGGCCGGATAGACCTTTCGTGGTCGAGTCAGACGGCGACAGGAGCGGTGTCTACCGTCGCTCCGGTTTACCGGGCAGTCCCGCAGTACTCGCAGGTGTCGGCGTCTGCATCGATCCGTGCCCCACAGTCGTCGCAGTTGATCCGATTGCTGCGGTCGACGTCGTCGTAGCCGGGCGACTCCCGGAGCGAGACGACGATTCCAAGAACGATGACAGCGCCGCCAAGGAGCACCCAGCCGAGGGGACCGATCGCCAGAAAGAACATGACGAGAAACGGGACGACGATGATCACAATGCCGATGGCGATCAGCGTTGGACCGAGCGATCGCGAGGACATGGTCGTGATGTCTGTTGTTCGAGAGAAAATCATGGGGATTCATCACGTTCAGTCCGGCGAGTTGCGACACCCACTTACAGCCGACGGCCCAACCCCCGTCGATGACAGCAGGGGCCCAGGAGTGGGCGTTGCCCGACGATCTCGAGGGGGTTCGCGAGGCGCTGATCGCGTGGTACGAGGCCGATCACCGCGACTTTCCGTGGCGGCAGACTGACGATCCATACGCCATCCTCGTCAGCGAGGTGATGAGCCAGCAGACCCAGCTCGGCCGTGTCGTCGATGCCTGGGGCGCATTCCTCGAGCGCTGGCCGACGACCGCCGATCTGGCCGAGGCCGACCGCGCGGATGTCGTGGGGTTCTGGACGGCCCACAGCCTCGGGTACAACAACCGGGCGAAGTACCTCCACGAGGCTGCCCAGCAGGTTGAAGCGGAATACGATGGGTCGTTCCCCGACACCCCCGACGAGCTGCAGGAGCTGATGGGTGTCGGACCCTACACCGCTAACGCGGTGGCGAGTTTCGCGTTCAACAACGGCGACGCGGTCGTCGACACGAACGTCAAACGCGTGCTCTATCGGGCCTTCGACGTGCCGGACGACGACGGAGCCTTCGAGGACGCTGCGAGCGACCTCATGCCCGCAGGGCGCTCGCGGGTCTGGAACAACGCAATTATGGAACTCGGTGGCGTCGCCTGTGAGCAAACCCCACACTGTGACGAGGCCGGCTGTCCGTGGCGCGAGTGGTGTGGTTCCTACACCAGCGGTGATTTCACCGCACCAGACGTCCCCACCCAGCCGAGCTTTGAGGGGAGTCGCCGACAGTTCCGGGGCCGTGTGATCGCCACGCTCCGGGAGTACGACGAACTCGAGCTCGACACACTCGGGCATCGAGTTCGTGTCGACTACACCCCTGACGGCGAGTACGGCCGCGAGTGGCTCGAGGGACTGCTCGCGGACCTCGAGTCGGACGGGCTCGTCGAACTCGACCGCGATGGGTCCAGTCTCGTTGCGCGGCTCCACCGGTAAGCCGTTACAGCGAGAAGAAACGCCGCATAGCCTGTATTCCCTGTCAGCCAATTTCCGTTGGCTATGCTGACCAAGGAGACGGGACTACTTGTAAGTGTCTGGTAATTACAGGAAATGAAAACGGTTGATAAAGCACCAACCACCCCACCAGTCTCGAAATGATCCCTTACGTATGATTTAGCAGTCGAATACACACCGTTACTGAGTAACGACAGCCAGCTGCCGCTGAAGACACCTCAGACGCGACGAATGAGTGCAGTGAGAAGTCATGTAAACATGACAGTCGCTGGAATTGGGTGGCGGGAAAGGCTACCGGAAACCAAATCCGTCTATACGTCACCGTGGTGGGGTTCGGTGATGACCACAGTCGTCGAACTCGAGATTCCGGCTGCGCGACTTGGCTTCGCCCGGACGTTCGATCGAGTGTCGACGTTCGAGTTTCAGGTCGGTGGGATGATTGGTGGGTCGGCACCGCTTGTCTGGACGAACGGGCCGGATCACGAGACGGTCAAACAGGCACTCGAGACGGATCCCTCGGTCGAGGTTGTCGCGAGCGTCGCCGACGGCAAGCGATCCTCGACAGATGACAGTGCTGTCACCAGCCAGAACGATCGGTGGCTGTTCCGACTCGAGTTTGGAGACGGCGTGAAACTGCTCGAACAGATCGTCACCGAGAACGACGGTGCGATCCTGACAGCGCGCGGTGCTGACGGGCGGTGGGTGGTGAAGTTACTCTTTCACGACCGGGAATCGGTGTCTGCATGCCACGAGTTGCTCGAGCAATACGAGTTTCGGGTCACCGTCACTCGGATCAGCGGCGTTGACGACCTCGCACGGGCACAGACACCCTTGACAGAAACACAGTACGAGACCGTTTGCAAAGCCCACGAGCTCGGCTACTTCGACGTTCCGAGGGGGGTGACGCTCAAGGAGTTAGCCGCGGAACTGGGCATTTCACATCAGGCGCTGTCGGAACGCCTCCGGCGAAGTCACGCCGCCCTCGTCAGTGCCGAGCTATCTGAGCGAACCGCGCCGATAGAAATCGACCGGTAACCCCGTCACTTACTCGTAGTGTCGCTGTGCGCGTGGTCGGACAGTCTACAGGTTGCCGTGAGCGTGTCTCGGCGTCGCTGAACACATCATCAAAAACAACTATTCCCCACACAGTGGCCTATATACCACACATTCGCTTTGCTTTTCGATCAGAAGGGCATAATTGTGCTAATAAATAAGCTTATTACCGAACAGAGCATTATTTCTATTGTCGGCGTGGTGCCGACCGCTTAGTCGCCGAGCAGTGCGGTGCGTATCGGTGGCTCACCCATGCTCAATCACGATTCGCGATCATTCGTGGCTGTATGATCGCGTTGCTGTGGGACTCATCGCGAGTCGTCCCACGGCCGTCTACTGCGTTCTCACGGTGATACCGGGTTCACGGTTGTACGAGTGCGTAGTTTTATTTGTTGAACAAGAATACTTCTGTCTGGGAACTCACGTGATCGGACGTAGTCGGACGGATGCCGTCGGTGAATCGCCGCGAGCATCCGAGTCGATTGAGAATTCGGCTGACCTTTCGCTCGACGAGATTTACCATCTGCTTCAAACACAACGCCGGCGGGACGTGCTTCGATACCTTCGTACCGCAGACGACCGGGTTCGGTTGCGGGACCTCGCCGAACAGGTCGCCGCCTGGGAACAAGAAACGACCGTCGACAACCTGACCTCCGACGAACGCCAGCGTGTCTACATCTCGCTGTATCAGTCACACCTCCCGAAACTCGACAACCACGGCATCGTCAACTACGACAAAGACCGCGGCTGGGTCGAGCCGACGCCGCATACCAAGCAGTTGCAGCCGTATCTCGAGCCGCCGTCTCAACCCCCGTCGCCTCCCCGGTGGCCGCGGCGATACGCGGGAGCGGTCGTCTGCTGCGGACTGGGTATGGCGGCAGTCACCGCAGACATCGTTCCGATCACCGGCCTCGTCGGGGCGTGGGTCGTCCTCGTCGCGTTCGCAATCGTTACGAGCGCACACGCGTGGTCGACTGGTGCGTTCGATCTCGAGTTGTCCAATTAGACGAACGCCGGGCAGATCGGAGTGCTGTCGTGCGATCGGAGATGGGGTGTCATACGGTCTGCTTTACTGATGTCCCGGCACACCCGCATGACGAGTCGCGGGTGCGCCGGCACTGACCGACAAGAGTCCGTGTCAGTCGACGATGACGATTGTGTCCCGTCGCTGTCCGAACACGGCGGCCGAACGACGACCGTCAGTCGGCGCGAGGACCGGTCGCCGTGTTCACTGTGCGGGATCGCTCGAGGAGTCGGTCGGCGTAGAACGCAACGGAGAAATCCTGTGGACTGGGGAGCGCACAGGCGAGCCAGCCGATGGCGGTTGCAGCGACAACCGGCGTGTCCATCGACACGGTGCCAGCTAGCCCCAGTCCGAAGACAGGAACAGCGAGTGCAGCGGGTGCAAGCGCGGCGAGACGAAGGATCCAGGCTGGTTCGTGTCCGGTCGGGCGAGGGACGACGACGGCCCACGGATGGGTCGTTACCAGCGCCACAATTCCATCGGGTCGGCCGGGAAAATAAGAGATAGCGTAATCGACCCCGGCGAGCCGAAGGACTGTCGCGTGTGCCCATTCGTGGGCCACCAGTCCGACCGCGAGGGAGAGGGCGAGCGCACAGCCAGCACCAATGAGGGTCGCGTCGATCATCGGGACCGCGAGATGCACGCTCTGTACCCCACGAGCGCCATCTCACGCACTCGAAGTGAGGGCCTGGCGGTGGAAGGTCGCTTGGCTGTACCAGTTGTCGTCTTAAGGACCGGTGTGGCTGATCGCTCCACGATCCGGCAAGTGAATACTGCTCGCGTCAGCTGCGGCCTGGCTCGGGTGTCGAACTGGCTGGATCGGCCGGCCAAGCGTTAAGTATTGGTTTGTGGTAGCGACTGACATGGAGTCGGCAGAGACGCTCGAGTTCGGCCACACGGACCGCAAACAGATCTACGAGTACGTCGAACGACGCGGCGCAGTCGATCCTGAAGAGACGCGCGAACAACTCGGCCTCGACCCGGGCGGGTTCCGCCATCACGTCGCGATCCTCAAGCGAGACGGACGACTCGAGGAAGAAGACGGCACGCTCAGGGTGTCCCTCGAAGCGGGCACAGAGGAAGAGTACGTCGACGAGGATCTCGAGTTTCACATCCGGCCGGCGCGCCAGGAAGATCTGACGGGGATTGTCGGCGCGATCCGACAGGTCGCCGAGGAGAAAACGTACATCGTCGCCGAGACCGTCGCCGACGAGATCGACCACGAAAGCGCCCTCCTCCGGCACAACGAGATCGAGTCGCGGATGTTCTTCGTCGCCACTGTCGACGACGACGTCGTCGGCTGGGTCCACCTCCACGCGCCGGAACTCGAAAAACTGAGCCACACCGCCGAACTCACTGTCGGGGTCATCGAGGAGTATCGCGGACACGGTGTCGGCTCACACCTCCTCTCGCGCGGCCTCGAGTGGGCTGCGTCCAACGGCTACGAGAAGGTCTACCAGAGCGTGCCCTCGGCCAACGAGGATGCGATCACGTTCCTCGAAAACCACGGCTGGGAGACCGAGGCCGTTCGCGAGGACCACTACAAGCTCGACGGCAAGTACGTCGACGAAGTGATGATGGCCGTCGAACTCTAGACGCGAGACTGCGATCCACTCGGTCGACCCGCCATCGTCGGAATCGAAAGGTAGTTTTCCCGGACCCTGCTACCCTGAGCCATGCTTTCGATCGCGCTTGCCGGGAAGCCAAACGCCGGCAAGTCCACGTTCTACACGGCGGCGACGATGGCGGATGTAGACGTCGCCAACTATCCCTTTACGACGATCGACGCCAACCGCGGGGTCAGCTACGTCCGGACCGAGTGTCCCTGCCTGGAGCGCGATGAGCGCTGTAACGCCGACAACTGCGAGGACGGGAAGCGCTACGTCCCGATCGAACTCCTAGACGTCGCGGGGCTCGTCCCGGGTGCCCACGAGGGAAAGGGGCTGGGCAACCAGTTTCTCGACGAACTGACGAACGCGGACGTCATCGTCAACGTCGTCGACGCCTCCGGCGGCACGAACGAAAAGGGTGAACCCGTCGATATCGGCGAACACGACCCGCTCGAGGACATCGACTTCATCGAGGAAGAGATGGACCTCTGGCTGGCAGGCATCGTCGAGCGCAACTGGGAGTCCGTCGAGCGCAAATCCCGGTCGCCCGATTTCGACATCGACGACGCACTGGCGGAGATGCTCTCCGGATTCGGTGCCTCGCCGAAACAGATCGCGATCGTCCTCCGCGATCTGGACTACCCCGACGATCCGATCCAGTGGGAAGACGAGCACCGCGAGGCGCTCGCGCGTGACGTCCGCCAGCGCACCAAACCGATCGTCGTCGCGGCGAACAAGATCGACATCGCGCCCGAGGAAAACGTCGAACGCCTGCTCGAGTTAAACAAACCTGTCATCCCGACCACCGCGGAGGGCGAACTCGCGCTTCGCCGGGCCGCCGACAACGGCCTCGTCGACTACGACCCTGGCGACGACACGATCGCGATCGGCGACGACGTCAACGACGCCCAGCGCAATGCCCTCGAGGAGCTCGCAGACACGATGGCCGAGTGGAACGGCACCGGCGTCCAGGCGGCCCTCGATCACGCGGTCTACGACCTACTCGAGCACATCACCGCCTATCCGGTTGAGGACGCCGCAAAGTGGTCCGACGGCAGCGGCAATATTCTTCCCGACGCATTCCTCTTGCCCGATGGCTCGACGCCGGTCGATCTCGCCTACGCGGTCCACTCCGACATCGGCGACGGCTATTTACACGCCGTCAACGCCAAGTCGAATCGAGAAGTGGGGGAGGACTACGAACTCGAGGAAGGAGACGTGATCAAGATCGTGAGCACGAACTAAGAGCCACCACTACAACTCGAGTCTCGCTTCCAGTTACGTGCGTAGACGGCGCAGTGATCCGTCTCTAGCGATCTATCTGAGTAGCAATAGCCACCATTATATACGAATGTTTTTAAGGATGAAATATGTCTAGTTGGTCTCCGCCGACAGTTCCCCAGAAGTGGTTCGTCGGGATTGGTGTCCTCTACGGGATCCTGTCAATATATTTATTTATAACCCAACATACTATGACTATAATCTGGCTTGGTTTCCTGCTTGGAGTGCTCTATCTCTCGTGGCGATTCGTCGCTGCTGTGGAGGGAATCGCGGATGCACTCCACCGAATCGCCCAGGAGCAAGAACAGAACTAATTCGTTTATGCGATCTGGTCTTGGTACTCGTCGGCCGTCAGCAGGTCCTCGAGTTCGTCAGCGTCGTCAGGCTCGATCTCGAGCATCCAGCCGTCGCCGAATGGGTCGTCGTTGACGAGTTCGGGAGCGTCGAACAGCTCATCGTTGACCGCGACGACCTCGCCGCTGACGGGGGCGTAGAGGTCGGAGACGGCTTTGATCGATTCGACGACGCCGAACTCGCCTTCCTGCTCGAGGGCGTCGCCCTCGTCGGGAAGTTCGACGAAGACCACGTCGCCGAGTTCGTCCTGGGCGAAATCGGTGATGCCCACGCGGACGACGCCGTCTGTCTCGAGTGCCCACTCGTGCGATTCTAGGTACTGTCTCTCGTCGGGAACGTCGAAGCTCATGTTATACTGTGTCAATGAAGGGCGTGGTCTCAACTCTTGCCTTTTTCGACTGGCCGCGGACGACGACCTGTAGGGTCGTGCCCGGTTCGGCGTACTCGACCGGCACGTAGCCGAGGCCGATCGGCTGCTCGAGCGTGGGGCTCATCGTCCCGCTGGTGACGGTGCCGATGACCCGGCTCTCGGTGGACGTGATGTCGTAGCCGTGGCGGGGGACGCCACGGTCGATCAGCTGGAAGCCGACGAGCCGTTCGTCGACGCCGGTTTCGTCAATCTCGGCCAAGGCATCGCGGCCGACGAACTCGGTCTCGAGCGCGACCGTAAAGCCGATGCCGGCCTCGTAGGGCGTGCGCGGATCGGTCTCGTGGTCGAACTCCTGTCCGGCGAGTAGTAGTCCGGCCTCGATGCGGAGCGTATCGCGGGCCCCAAGGCCGCAGGGCTGACAGTCGAATGCCGTCCAGATCTCTTCAGCCGCGTTCCACGGGACGATCAGCTCGAAGCCGTCTTCGCCGGTGTAGCCCGTCCGGGCGGTCCAGCACTCGACGCCGTCGATCGTCGCGTACCGGGCTTCGAAGCGCTCAAGGTCGGTGACCGACTCGTCGGTGACGTCCGCGACCAGCTCGGGCGCGTTCGGTCCCTGGATGGCGAACATGGCGTACTCGTCGGTCCGGTTGTCGACGGTCGCCTCGAGGTCCCACTCGTTGCGGTAGCTGAGCCACCGTTCGTGGGTAGCCTCATCAGTGCCGGCGTTGGGGACGAACAGGTAGGTCGGCTCACCATCGACGGCGTCGCCGTCTCCCCGAGACGCCGCGGGCGTCTCGCCCTCGTCGGGGAGGCGATAGACGACGGTGTCGTCGATGATGATCCCGTCCTCGTCGGTGATCGCGGCGTACTGGGAGTCACCGACCGCGAGCCGGGTGACGTCGTTCGACGTCAGCCGTTGCATGAGCTCCGTCGCGTCCGGACCGGTGACGTGAAGCTGGCCCATATGGGAGACATCGAAGATGCCGACGTCTTCCCGGACGGCCGCGTGCTCGGTCTGGATCGAATCGAACTCGACCGGCATGTCCCAGCCGCCAAACTCCGTGAACTTCGCTCCGCGCTCGTCGTGTAACCCACGTAACGGCGGCGTCTGAAGCGGCATACTCGAACCGTCATCCGCAGCATAGTAATGTCTTTTCGTCGGCCGGGTGCGATCGCTTGCAGTTTCGTCTCCCACACTCGTCGGGACGTTTCGTCACATCTATCTCGCGGCCACGGGAAAGCAGGGTATGTTCGACCGCGTTCGCGCCCGTCTCGCCCAGCTGGTCGACCCACAACTCGACGCCGAGCCGGCGGTGGGGCTGTTCGTCGACGGGCCGAACGTCTTCCGCGACGAGTTCGATGTCGACCTCGACGATCTGCGCGACGCAGCGCGCGACCTCGGCCGGATCGGCGTTATCCGACTCTATCTCGACGAACACGCCACACCCGGCCTCATTCAGGCCGCCGAGGCCCGCGGCTTCGAAGTAATCGTCACCAGCGGCGACGTCGACGTCAAACTCGCCGTCGACGCGACCGCGTTCGCGGGCGATGGCACCATCGACCGGCTTGCGATCGCCTCGAGAGATACCGATTTCAAGCCTGTCCTCGAGCACGCAGGGACCGTCGGCGTCGAGACGATCGCGATCGCCCCAGGCACACATGGTCGCTCGGACGCACTGCGAAACGCCGCCGACGAGGCGGTGACGCTCGAGCCAGAGCCATAATGCGAGCGCGCCGGGAAAAGACGTGTTTTAGCCGCTGTAGGAGCTTTCGCCAACGACCTCGAGCAGTTCGCCCTGCCCCGTTGCGGTCGTCTCGTCGAAGTCGGTTACGCGCACGCGGACCTGTTTCTCGACCGTCTCCGGGCCGGCACCGTTGACGATTAGCTCCGTATCGCCGATGTACGCGCGGCCGCTAGTGCCGTTGGTTTCGGCGACGAAAACGTCGATCTCGGAGCCGGGCTCGAGCGTCGGCCGGTTCGCGCGAAGTCGCCAGCCCTTGAGATACTTGCTGAAGAGGCTCATACGCGGGCCACCTCCTCGCTCTGGCGGTCGATAACGTATTCGCGGCCGAAGCCGGTGAGTGCCGCGACGACGAACACCGCAACGAGTAGCCAGCCTTGGAAGACGAACGGGACGACGTCGATCGGCGTGACGAGCATCGACTGGTCGAGCCACTCGTAATTGCCGGGCAACTCCTGCATCGCGCTGTAGCCGGCCAGCACGCCGCCCGACCACGGGAAGATGTAGCCCAACGCTGCGGTCTGGCCGTCGAGAATGTTCGCCCGTCGGTAGCCGTTCAGGTTGAACCGCTCACCGATCTTCGAGATGTAAGGCCCGATCGCGACTTCGGCAGCAGTGTTGATGGTGATTATCGCGTTGATCAGCGCTGCCGAGCCGACCATCGTGAGTTCGGCGTTACGGACGTTCGTCGCGAGGTTGTCGATCGACCACTCGAGCAGCGCCTCGAATGCGCCGCCGCGGATCATGATCTGGGCCGCACCGATGATCAGGAGGACGAGAATCGAGAGCTCGAGAAAGCCGGCGACGCCGGTCATCAGACTACCGGTGACGCCGATCGCACTGGGTTCTTCGACGACGGTGAGGATCGGCAGGCTCGCAAGCGGTTCGGACAGCGGCGCGTCCGGTGGAGCGTTGAACATAACGATGTCGCCGAGGGTCGTCAGGCCGAACGCGAGGTTGAAGACGACTGCGAGGACGATCCCCCACGAGATCGCCTCGACGATGTGGCGGCCAGCGATCGCCGCGCCGATGACTGCGAGCATCGAGATGACGTGGACGAGACCGATCGCCTCGCTGCTCTCGAGGAAGATCGCCTGGGCTTCGGCGCTGATCTCGAGGCCACTCATCGCGCTGCCAGCGGCGACGTAGCCGACGAAGGCGATCACCGCGGCGACGATCACGTACTTGAACCGCGAGGCGACGACGCCACCGATGTCGGCATCCTGGGTGACAGCACTGACGATCGTCGTGTCGCTGACGGGTGCGAGGTTGTCGCCGAAGATCGCACCCGAGAGGATCGCGCCGAACAGCAAGACGGGGTTCGCACCGAGTAACACGCCAGCGGGGAAGAACAGGCCAACGAAGGCGACGGTCGCGCCGTAGCCGGTCCCGATCCCTGTCGTGAAGACGGCCGCGAGGACGAACGTGATCGCCGGGAATAATGCCGCGCCGATGCCCGCAGTGTCAGCCAGCCAGACGAGGCCACCGACGAAGCCGCCGTCTTGCAGGAGCTGGGCGAACATCCCCGCCCAGATCCACGCCACGATGGCTGTCACGGCGACCGGCTGGGTCATCCCTTCGAATATCGTGTTGGCGTAGGACTGCCAGTTGCCCCGGACGAAGAACATGCCGACGATGAGTCCGATCAGGATGCCGACGATGAGCCCGCCCGTGTCGCCGATTCGCCAGAGCGCGGTCTGGACGATGGCCCACACGATGAAAAACGCGATCGGGAACGCGCTCATTCCCCGACCGCCATAGAACTCGACGGTCGGCCCACGATCGCGATCCGGTTGTGTAAACTGGTCTGTCGGTCCGTCATCTGCCGACCCGTTTCCGGTATCACTCATACTTGATCACACATACTGGCGTACGGTAGCACTATACGTATCCGTGAGTATAACTATTCCTAACAGAATCGATCACGCTTCCCCGCTGTCGGTACTGGGCGGCCACAGCGAAGGCGGACATCGCTCGGTACTCGAGTGTCACTCATTGATAGACATGGACTGCCGTCCGTCGCCGGTGTCCGGAAGTCGGTGACTTTTCGAGCGCGGCCTGCAGAGTCTCGAGTATGATCGACGATCGGCCGGTGCTAGACGACCACCTCCACCTCGATCCGGACAACCACCGGGGCATCGACGCCGTCAAAGACTTCGCCCGCGTCGGCGGCACCCATCTGCTCGTGGTGAACAAACCCTCCTGGCACCTCGGCGTCGAAGCCGAGACCGGCGAGGACTTCCGGGCGGTCTTCGAGCGCACGATCGAGGTCGTCGAGGAAGCCTCGAGCGAACTCGCAGGACAGGCCTGGCCGGTGCTGGGCATCCATCCGGGGTTGATCTCGCGACTGGTCGATGACCGCGATTTTACGCCCGATGAAGCCCGCGAACTGATGCAGGCCGGAATCGACATCGCCGCGGAGTACGTCGACTCGGGTGATGCGCTGGCGCTGAAATCCGGTCGCCCCCACTACGAGGTCGACGACGCCGTCTGGGACGCCTCAAACGCGGTTATGCGCCGGGCGTTCGACCATGCGGCCGATCTCGAGTGTGCCGTCCAACTGCATGCCGAGGCCAGCGAGGATATGACCGAGGTGGCCGACTGGGCCATCGAGGCTGGGATGCCGGCCCACAAGGTCGTCAAACACTACGCGAGCGGTCGACTCGCGGGACCGACTCCGAGCGTGATCTGCGACAAAGACGAACTCGAGCGCGCTGCCGAGCGCGGCGAGCCGTTCCTCATGGAGACCGACTACATCGACGACCCCGACCGACCGGGGGCGGTGCTCGGCCCCAAGACGGTCCCCCGGCGGGTTCGGTGGCTGCTCGAGAACGGCTACGACGAGGCGGTTCGCAACGCCCACGTCGAGACGCCGAAGCGAGTGTACGGAATCGACACGGAAGCGACACTCGAGCGCGAGGCGTAACCGGGTGTGACGGGGTCGCTCCCGGCGCGCTCGAGGACGCTCGTTCGGGCGGTGGTGGACGCACACCAGCGACCACCCATAGCTAAACAGCAAAATGGCCTTCTGAGACGCTGTTGCGGTCGTTTATCGAACTCTGATAGTCGATCCGTTCGGCTAATGTAGAGAAAGGCATTTCAAGCGGCCGGTGTAGGTGTCTGTATGAGCAATCCCCCGACCGAGTTCTACTCGGAGGAACGCTGGCAGAACTGGATCGATCGCATCAAAGACGAAGATATCGATCCGGAAGACGAAGACTCGGCCCGACTCCTGTTGAACCTGCAAGACGACACGGCGATCGCGATCGCAAAGATCGTCGCCGCCTACGACGACGGGGAACTCGATGCGGAGGAAACGCTCGCGGAGATCGAAGACGTCCGCGAGATCGTCCTCAGCGAAGTCGGCATCGACGACGAGGAGAAACTGATCCTCGTCGACGGTGTCCAGACGAGTCTGGTCTGTGTCTTCTTTGCGGCCGAGGAGTACGTCGCCAACGGCCCGGCCGAAGACGGCACTGTCAGCGACTATCTCAGCGCCGCCGCCGACGCCGAAGCCGAGGAAGACCTCGATGCCGCACTCGGCTATGCAGCCCAGGCTGGCACGCTCATCATCGATGGCGAGGAGCTCGATATGACCGTCGCCGAGGGCCTCGAGTACGGCCTGGTCACGGAGTGGATCAACGGCCTCGACAGCCTCCAGAGCGCGATGAGCGATCCGGAAGTCGTCGAAGAAGACGAGTAACCGCGATCGCGGCGTGTGCTGATTTTCATCGATCGATCGTCACGGTAGTAACAACTGAACCGATTGACACACCGATCACACAGTCCGCGATCTCGGTCGCGGTGCGCTCCGAACCGCTCCCGTCGTGCGACCGGGTGTGCAGTGACGTTCAGTGGCTACTAGAGCCGTTGAACGCAGGAATGACGGGCCGTTCAGTCGCCGTCTTCCGCTCGAGCCGTATCGCGAGCGGGCACGATATGGAGCACGTCGATCGTGATCGGTGCCACGAGAATATCGTCGATCGTCGAAACAGGGAACGACAATACCTTGTACTATCACCTGTATTGGACAGGTATGACAGCAGTCGGCATCGACGCCGTCGAGATCTGGACCGGGAACCTCAAACTCGATCTGCCGGGGACGTTCGCCGCGGAGAAGGGCGAAGACCCGGAAAAATACACGAAGGGACTTGGCCTCAACGCCAGTTCGTTCCCCGACAGCTACGAAGACATCGTCACGATGGGGGCAAACGCCGCCCACCGGCTGATGGAGCGCAAAGGCCTCGAGCCCGACGATATCGGCCGAATCGACGTCGCGACCGAGAGTGCCTTCGACAACTCGAAACCGGTTTCGACGTACGTCGCTGGCTGTCTCGAGCAGGTCTACGACGGCGACTTCCACCATGCGAACAAAGGCGAGCGGAAGTTCGCCTGTATCGCGGGGACCCAGAGTCTGGACGACGCCTGCAACTGGATCCGCGCGGGCCGCAACCGCGGTCGCTCGGCGCTGGTTATCGCGACCGACACTGCTCTCTACGCCCGAGGCGATGCTGGCGAGGCGACCCAAGGTGCCGGTGCCGTCGCGATGCTCATCAGCGAGGACCCCAACCTCGTCGAACTCTCGACCGAGCAGGGGTATGGCTCGGCCGACGAGACCGACTTCCTCAAACCTAACCAGCAGTTCCCGTCGGTCGACGGTAAACGCTCCGTGCAGGTCTACCTCGCACGGATGCGCGAGGCACTCGAGGACTTCGAGAGCGTCGCCGGCGAGGTCCACGAAGACGACTTCGTCTACGCGCCGTTCCACACGCCGTTCCCGGGGATGGTCCGAAAGGCCGCCCTGCTGGCGTTCCGCCACGTCATTCGCGATACACCGACCGAAGACGAACTCGCCGAGGAGATCGGTCGCCAGCCACGTCCCGAAGCGTTCGACTCCGACGAGGAGTATCGCGACGCCCTCCGGGAGTACATGGACGCGCTCAAGGACACCGACCGCTACGCCGAGTGGTACGACGCGACGATCGACCCGACGCTGACGATCTCCCGCAACGTGGGCAACTGGTATACCGGCTCCGTTCACGTCGCCCGCGCGAGCGCGCTCAAACACGCACTCGAGGCAGGCCGCGACATGACGGGTGAGAAACTGCTCGTGGGCTCCTACGGCAGCGGCGCACAGGCGGAGATTCACGCCGAGACGATTCAGGACGGCTGGGAAGCCGAAATCGAGGCCTTGAACGTCGACGAACAGCTCGCCGACCGCTACGAGATGACGTGGGAAGACTACGAGGAGATCCACGACGTCCACAACCACGAGATGGACGTCGACGTCGAGGAGTTCACAACGCCGAGCGAGGAGTTCGTCTTCGACGGCTGGGGCCGCATGGGCGAGCGAAAGTACCGGTACGTCGAATAGCCGCGTTTTTTGATCGGAGTTTCGCGAGCATTGGCAGAGTCAGCGGCGACGTTCTCACTGTGTTCAGTATACGGGATAGCTCGCTAGACGGGGCCACCGTGTTCAGTAGCTCTCGCGGAGATAGACGTGTAATTTGTTGTATGTTTTCGGGACCTACTAAGGTGCTAAGGAAACTATTTCCGCTGAAATAGACACCTCGTAACGATTCACCTGCTGAACGTCCCGACCGACCGCCGCGACGATCGTTCGTATCAACGGACTAATTTATAGGCATGTGGTATACTCACCTATGACAGACAGACTCGGCCCGCCGGAATGGGTCGTCGAACAGCCGGGACTGACCGTGCTTGCACTAGTGAGCAGTCTCCTCGCGCTGTTCGTGCTTCTGCCGTATCTGCAGTACGTCCTCTTCGGTGTCGTTCTTGCCTATATCATGCTGCCCGTCCAGCACCGCCTCGAGCAATACGTCCGCCCGACAGTCGCAGCGATAGCAGTGGTGGTGGCGACGTTGCTCGTCGTGTTACTCCCGCTCGTCTACGTCATATTGCTCGCGATTCGACAGTCGCTTCGACTCGTCCGTGCGATCAGACAAGGGCAACTCGACGTCGAGACTGTCGAACAGGTGCTCGAGACGAACGGGTACGCGGTCGATCTCGTCGCCCTGTATGAAGCAAATCAAAACCGGATCGCAGCCGGCCTGCAGGGGGTCACAACGGGGGCGATCGACATCGTCGGCGGCCTGCCAAGTATTTTCATTGGACTGACAATCACGCTGTTCGTCCTCTTTGCGCTATTGCGGGATGGGCGGCAACTCGTCGCGTGGTTCCAGTGGGTACTGCCGATCGACGACGACGTGCTGGCAGAACTGCAGACGGGGCTGGATCGGCTCATGTGGGCTTCCGTCGTCGGAAACGTCGCTGTCGCGGCTATCCAGGCGGTGATGCTCGGTGCCGGACTGGCGATCGCCGGCGTCCCCGCAGTTATCTTTCTCACCGTCGCGACGTTCATCCTGACGCTACTGCCGCTGGTCGGCGCGTTCGGTGTCTGGATTCCGGTTGCAGCCTATCTCGTCGCGGTCGGACAGCTCACCGCTGGCGCGGCAGTTACCGTTTATGGGCTCGTCGTCAGCCTCTCGGACTCGTATCTCCGACCCGCACTGATCGGTCGGACCAGCGCCTTCAATTCCGCGATCGTCGTCGTCGGCATCTTTGGCGGCCTCGTCGTTTTCGGAGCCGTCGGCCTCTTTATCGGTCCCGTCGTCCTCGGCGGCGCGAAACTCGTCCTCGATTCGTTCGCTCGTGTCCACACCGGTGAGCCGATCGCTGAGGATGATATCGAGCCGACAGAGACGAGTGATGCGACGGACGTAGACACCGAGTCGGACGGATAACCGATCGGCGCACCGATAAAGCGGAGTCCACATGGACGGACACACCGAGAGACCGCCCTGCTGCATCTCAGAACCGATTGATCGGCACCTACCGTGTTAGCTGTCTGTCCTGCCTGAAGACCAGCATCGTTGCCTCGCGTCGTTTATAATCCCCTATCCGCTAGAGGCCAATATCGTGTCTCGGACCGAACGGCTCGATCAATGCGGGGGATCGAACGGCGTGATCGGTCGAGACCACCCCTAGTCATGCACGGGTCACACACCACGGGGAGTCCGTACGCTCCCCATACGGCGGAGGACCGCACGGCGATGCTCGAGGCGGTCGACGCGGAGACGGTCGAGGAACTCTTCGACATTCCGGCTGCCGTCAGGTTCGACGGGCAGTTCGATATCGACGCACGAACGGAGCGGGAGACGCGACGACTGGTGCGCTCGGTGCTTGGTCAAAATGACGACCGCACCGAGTTGCTCGGACGCGGCCACTACGGCTACTACATCCCGTCGCTGGTCGACCACCTCGCGGACCGCTCGGAGTTTCTGACCTCATATACGCAGTATCAGCCCGAGATCTCGCAGGGGTTCCTGCAGGCCTTATTCGAGTACCAGTCGCTACTGGTCGAGTTAACCGGCCTCGAGATCGCGAACTGCTCGATCTACGACGCCGCGACCGCACTCGGCGAGGCCGCAACACTGGCCGACCGCGTGCGAAACACCTCGGGCCATCGGGTGCTGGTGCCCGAACGCATGCGCGAGGAACGGAAAAGTACACTCGAGAACTACGTCGCCGGTACTGACCTCGTCGTCGAGACGTACCCGGTCGACGACGGGAACGTCGACCTCGCGGGACTCGAGGCGGCCGTCGACGAGGACGTCGTCATGGTTTACGCCGAGAATCCAACGGTGCGCGGGACGATCGAAGAACAACTGGGAGCGATCGGTGACCTCGCAGCGGACGTCGGCGCATTCTTCGCGCTTGGCTCGGATCCGATCGCGCTGTCGCTGCTCGAGCGCCCCGCCGACGTCGGTGCGGACGTCGTCGTCGGTGACGCGAGCGTCCTCGGCCTCCCGACGAGCTACGGGATGGGACTCGGGCTGTTTGCCACCAAGGAGGACTACCTCCGGCAGGTTCCCGGCCGACTGGTCGGCGTCAGCGAGGACGCAACCGACCGCCGGGCGTTTACGCTCACGCTCCAGACGCGCGAACAGCACATCCGCCGGGAGCGTGCGACGAGTAACATCTGTACGAATCAGGCCTGGGTCGCGCTGCGAACGGCGATCCACGCTGCCGTCCTCGGGCCAAGCGGGATGGTCAACCTCGCAAAGCGCGCTGTCACGCGCGCAGAGGCCCTCGCGGAGCGCGTCGACGATATCGTCGGCGTGCAAGCGCCGGTCCACGACCGCCGGCATTTCCGAGAGTTCGTCGCCCACGTCGACCAGCCTGCAAGCGCCGTTGCCGAAGACCTCGAGCGGCTCGGCTTTGCGGTCCACGTCGTTGGCGACCACGAGATTCAGCTCTGCGTGGCCGGCGTTCCCGACGAAGAACTCGATCGGTTCGTCGAGGCGCTCGAGGAGGTGGCACGATGAGCGACGACGGATCCGACGGCCGCGACACCACACCCGAACAGTCGCGCTACGATCAGGCCCGGTACGTCGAAAACGGCGAGTACGAACCGCTGCTCTCGGAGAAGGACCTGACTCGGATCACAATCGGTAGCGAAGACGACGGCAACGGCGACGATGGAGAGGCGACCGACTCACCGCTGCCCGACGATCTGACGCGGGATGCCCTCGAGTTACCCGAACTCTCCGAACCCGAACTGGCGCGCCACTACACGCGCCTCTCCCAGATGATCTACGGGATCGACAGCGGTCCCTACCCGCTGGGGTCGTGTACGATGAAGTACAACCCGAAGTTCACCGAGGACGTGGCCGCGCTGCCGTCGGCGGCGGTCCACCCCGACCGATCTGAAGCGTCCGTCCAGGGCACGCTCGAGCTGCTCTACCGGCTGCAGGACTATCTTGGCCGGATCGGTGGGATGGACGCGGTGACGCTCCAGCCGCCCGCGGGCGCAGCCGGCGAGTTCGTCGGCATCCGCGTCGCTGCGGCCTACCACGAACACAACGGCGAGGGCCACCGCGACGAAGTTATCGTCCCCGAAAGCGCCCACGGCACCAACTTCGCGAGCGCCGCACTCGGCGGCTACAACGTGGTTTCCCTGCCCAGCGACGACGAGGGCCGAGTCGACCTCGAGGCGCTCGAGGCTGCCCTTTCGGAAAATACGGCCGCACTCATGCTGACCAATCCAAACACGCTCGGGCTTTTCGAGCGCGATATTGCGGAGATCGCCGACATGGTCCACGATGTCGGCGGGCTGCTCTACTACGACGGGGCGAATCTCAACGCCTTGCTCGGCCGTGCTCGCCCGGGCGACATGGGCTTCGACGTGATGCACTACAACGTCCACAAGACGTTCGCGACGCCCCACGGCGGCGGCGGGCCGGGTGCAGGCCCGGTCGGCGTCGTCGAGAAGCTGGCACCGTTCCTGCCCGCGCCTCGCGTCCGCGAGCGCTCCGAGCCGTCACAGTCGGGGGAGCCGGTCTACGAACGCTTCGATCCCGAACACACCATCGGCAAGGTCCACGGGTTCGACGGCAACTGGCTGGTCCTCATCAAGACCTTCGCCTATATCGCCCGCCTCGGCGATGATGGGCTTGCAGATGCGAGCGCCTCTGCAGTGCTCAACGCGAACTACCTCGCCGAACAGCTCGACTACGACATCCCCTACGGGCCGTTCCACCACGAGTTCGTCGCCAGCGCCGGCGAACAGGACGCCGCCGACGTAGCGAAACGGATGCTCGACTACGGCGTCCACCCGCCGACGACCAAGTGGCCCGAAATCGTCCCCGAGGCCCTGATGACCGAACCGACGGAAGTCGAGAGCAAGGACACCTTAGATCGCCTCGCCGCCGCGTTCAACGCCGTCGCCGACGAGGACAACGACACGCTCGAGGCCGCGCCGGAACGGACCACCGCCCGCCGGATCGACCAGACCAGCGCGGCGCGAAATCCGCGGCTGTCGTGGCAGGCGCTTAGTGACGATTCGTAGCCGCTAGACTGCGGGCGCAGCCCGAACGACAGTCTCGAGACCGAGAGCAAAAACGAAGTATCGGATTACGCGGTACTCGAGTCGACGGCAGTCCCGTTATCGCCGATGCGAACGAAGCCGTAGTCACAGTCCGGGCAGTGCCATTTGACCTTCTCGCCGAGGTGCAGCGTCGTGCTAGCGGCGCGGTAAAACGTCTTCTCCTCCCCGCAGTTGGGACACTCGTGTTCGAGTTCCAGAGCCATGGCCGGTGGTAGCCAGCGAAGCGAGTTTAACGTACTGGTTCCGGCGGGGTTCGCGCCGGTCGCTCGAGGAGCCGAACCGGCGGCAGTGCCGGTGACACGAAAGTTAAGTGGCCGCCATCCGTCGGTCAAGCCATGTCGATCTACACCGGTCGCGGCGACGAAGGGGAGACCGACCTCCGCGATATGACCCGCGTCTCGAAGGCCAGCGCCCGCATCGAAGCGTACGGCACCGTCGACGAACTCAACGCACTGATCGGGACGATCCGGCCGACCGATCACGACGATATCAACGAGAAGTTGGCGACGATTCAGAACCACCTCCACGTCGTGCAGGCGGACTTCGCAAACCCCAACCCTGACGAGGACGATCCCGTGATTCGGCCCGCCCACGTCGAGACCGTCGAGGAGTGGATCGATGCGTACGACGACGAACTCGAGCCGCTGACCTCGTTTATCCTGCCAACTGGCAGCGACCACGGCGCGGCGCTCCACCACGCTCGTACCGTCTGTCGACGCGCGGAGCGACGAGCAGTCTCGCTCGGCATGGAAGAACAGATCAACGAGGATGCGATCCAGTACCTCAATCGGCTCTCGGACGGACTGTTCACACTGGCGCGGGTCGTCAACGCACGCGACGGCGAACCAGAAGACGCACCGGACTACTAACGCCCGCCCACGGGTTTTCCAGTACCGGAACGAGCGGATCGCGGCGGATTTTAGGACGGACAGACGGTGAGCGCGTAGCCCGACGTCTCGCCATATGACTCCTTCGACGGGCTCGAATCACACCACTCGTTACCGTTGCCTACCAATTCTGTTGTCCACGGAAAGACCGCATTCTCACTCGACCCCATACGACAACACACCACACGAACAAACCCTTCCATGACAGCCGATACTATCTGCGGCGAGCCGCCACTCATTCCTGACTCGGCGTGGCTGCATATCGAGCACGGCTCACAGACTGGGTTCGCACTCAGCTCGGCCAGGTGCCTGGTCGCAACCCCACCCGCGTCGGCCGCGTGTGCGCACTCGAGCACCGCACCGAAACGCGCGCCCGGAAGACAGTCAGGAGCGCACGCGACCGTATGAAGGGATGCCGCTCGAGCGTGTGCGCCGACGATCGATGAAAGGAAGTCTTAAGTCGAACGGACGGGAACGGTTTCGTGCGGGTTGGTGATCTAGTCCGGTTATGATACCTCCTTCACACGGAGGAAGTCGGCAGTTCAAATCTGCCCCAACCCACTACTTTTGCTGCGAGCACTACGCGAGCAGCAAATTCGTCACGTTGGGTAGTTTGAACTAGACGAGTCGCGCGCAGCGTAGTCGTTCGAAAGACGCTTCGCGTCTTTCGTGATGACGAGAGAGCTTCGCTCTCTCGAACCACGAGCACGTCTCGGCGTGGTTCAAATCTGCCCCAACCCCTTGTTCAGTTTCTGCAGTCAACGGACGGGAGTCCGTATCACAGCCGATACCGTCCTGAGTCCATCAATTGAGAGCCATCAGAGACCGCTCGAGCCACACGAACCCAACCGAACAGATAACAGCTCGAACCGAGGTGTTCGGTTAGTCCTCCGTAGCTCTTTCAGAACCCTCACGTGTTGCATCCTGCGGTGAGTCGGCGTGATCGGTTCGGTCGTCGTCGTCCGGTATCTGCCGGGGCAGGAACGTGGATGCGACGAGCAGGAGCAACACGAAAAGTACCAAGAGGAGCAGCCCTGCCCGTTGCGCGTCGAACATCGCAGCCTCAAAGATCCCCTCAAGCAACTGGCGTTGGGTCGGCGTGAGTTGATTCAGGAACTGTTGTTGGGTGGCGTCGGTCGCTGTCTCGACGGCATCCTCGAGCGCGATCACCAGCTCATTTCGTCGGTCCGTTGAAACGGTCACGTGTTCTGCTCGGAGAACGCCATCGACGACACTCCCATAGAACTGGCCGAGAAAATACGAGCCAACGACTGCTGTCCCCAAGGAGTAGCCGATCGAAGTGCTCACGTTTAGGACGCCGGATGCCTCGGCGGAGTCTGCGGTCGGGACAGCCGACATTGTCATATTGGATATCTGTGCGAGGACGAGCCCGACACCGGCTCCATACAGCGCCATTGGGATCGCCATGCTGCTGATAGTTTGTTCGGGGCCTGTCTGCTCGTACAATAGCACCAGTCCAACGCCCAGACACACGATCCCGGCCTGGATCAGCGTCTTTGGTGAGATGTATTGCCGCCAGTTGGGTGTAAACGTCGCAAAAAGAATCGACGCGAGAGAATACGGTAACAACGCGACCCCAGTCTCAAAGGCGGTGTATCCCAGTACGGCCTGGAGATAGACTGGGAAGATAAAAAAGAAGCCAGCCGAGATTATTGCTCGAATATTGTATGTGATAACACCGGATACAAAGGGGCGGTTCGTCAGGACGTGCAGCGGAACGAGCGGTGACGTCCCAGCACGTTGCAGCCGGCGCTCGTATTGAATGAACGCAGCAAACGCAAGGAACCCGAGCCCGAGAAACCAGATCGCCGGCGATGTCCCGAACGGGTTGAACTGCACGCCGCCGATGGCGAACGGCCGCCGTTCGAGGAGCCACCCATACTTCCCACTGAGAAGGAATCCAATGACGAGCGACGTCGAACCGACGATGGACAGCACTGTCCCACCTTTATCTAACGAACTGCGTGTTTCCGACAGTGGGTTCGAACTCATATACTGAACGAAGAAGAGAATAACCGCCACACCGAGGAGTTGGATCGCAAATCCCCACCGCCAACTTGCGTACGTGGTGAGTGCGCCACCGATAATCGGTCCAAGCGTTCCTCCAACCCCGCTTACACCAGCCAACAGCCCGAACGCCGTCGCCCGATCATTGCCGTCGTAACTGACTCTCAATTCAGTGTATGTCAGGGGATATAACACAGCGGCAGCGGCCCCCTCGATGAATGCCCAGCCGAGATAGAGAATCGTTGTATTCCAGCTAATCGCCGCCACCAGCGTCCCACCGGCGTAGACGATCAGTGCGACTGCCATGATACGTCTCCGACTATGTCGAGATGGCAGCGTCCCGGCCGGGAGAATCAGCGCAGCGATCACCAGCGAGTAGAGGGCAACCGCCCCCTGAATCACGGTGACCGAGGTATCAAACTCGTCCACCATCGTGGGGATCGCCACGTTCATCAGGGAGGCATTGATGACGATGAGGAACGTCGTCAGACTCACGGCGATTGCTGGGGCCCAGTATTTCACTCTCGCTTTGAAGTCCGTAGAGAAACGAGAACTCCCGTTGGAAGGAGACCCATCTGGGGGCATACAGTAGTCTCACACTTTTCAGCCCCAAATAGCGTGGACCTGGGTAGCTACCGAGCGTCAAAGATCATGTCTGGTCCTTCGCCCGTTACCGCCGCTCGAGAAACCCAGTCACCACAGCCGCTTCTGCCTTTCGCAGCAGTTCCCCGGCCGTACTCGAGGAACACTCGAGAACCGCCGCGACATCCGCGACGGTACCGTTCCGCGGAACCTCGTAGTAGCCGACCGAGACAGCGGCCTCGAGGGCGGCTCGCTGGCGATCGGTCAGCGCCGACGGCGTGGATCGGCGTTCGAACGCGTGGACCTGCTCGACGGTGACCACGCCGAGGTCGGAGAGATCCTCGTAGAACGTGCTGAGCGCCGCCGATTCGCCGGCCGCCTCGAACTGTACTTCGCCAGTCTCGAGAAAGACGACGGGCGGGAGGAAAATCACCGCTGCATCCGCGATTGTCTCGAGAATGGCCGGCGAAAACTCGTAGTCGGCCTGCTGGAGAAACACGCAGGTGCCATCGGAGACGTCGACAGCGGTACTCACGAGCAGCGAGTCGAGCCCCGTGACGAGCTGTTCGGTTGCCTCTCGATTGCCGTCACACCAAAACAGGGTTGTTGCGTCGTCCGTCGGACTCCACATCAGTAACTCGGCTCGCGATATCTGCGTCTCCATGAGCCGCTGTTGAAGTGGGTGCACGAACCGATCCGGGTACGTGACCGAGAACTGAACGCGTTTCATCGCGCCGGTACCCGAGTTTCGCTCGAGCGACATATCAATCACGGTGATTTCCAACCCTGGGTGCAGGCCGGTCGACGAGAACGAGTTGGGATCTCGATCACGTCATCGGTGTGCGGGTAACACCTCGGGAACGGCTCGAAGGAGCGTCTGCAGGTGATCAGCATCGTCGAGAACCCGTAACTGCGCGGTCGGGAGTTGTGCCGCAAGGCGGCGAACGCCGTCGATCGGGACGTTCGTGTCGTTCTCGCCGTGCCAGAAGCATACGTCGGGCTCGAGGTCATCCAAATTAACCCCCCAGTCGGACGCCGTATTGCGGACGTCGGTGACGGCCCCGCTTCGGTGCCGGGCGAACGCGGTGACGAAATCCGCCTGCACGATCGCCGCAGTGTCGTCCGGTACCGACGCTGTGCCCCCAGCTGCCGTGTACTGGGAGACGACGAGCGACGGATCGAGCCGAGCGGCGAGCCACGCCTGGCCCCGGAAGAGGCCACGAAGTAGGGTGGGCGTCCTCGTCGCCAAGCCTGCGAGTAGCCGCTGTGTCGCGGGTTGGGCCTCGCTGACGTCGGGTGGCACAGCTCCCGAAACGATATCGACGCGGGTGACACGAGCCGGTCGTGTCACAGCAGTCGCGAGTGCGTGTGGTCCACCGCCTGAAAAGGCGACGAGACCCGCGCGCTTGACGTTTGCGTCGTCGAGGACGGTGCTGACGACCGTGCCGGCGTCACGCAACGAGCGTGACGGCCACGGTGTCGAGCGGCCATAGCCGGGTCTCTCGAACGCAAGTAATCGAATCCCCTGTTTCTGTGCGACCGTCTCGAAGAGTGTTCCCAGTCGGCGGGAGCCGGGTGTTCCGTGGAGAAAGACGACCGGGACGCCATCCGAACAGCCGTATTCGGTATAGGCAACCTGGCGATCCTCGTCCAGCGACGTGGTCGTCAGCTGACGGCTGCCACGGGCTGGGTCCCGGTGAGACGGATCGGCGGCCAACTGTGACATCACTCGTCGATACTCACCGCTATCGTGTGTGAGTGCTGCCGGATCAATGCGGGTATTTATGTAAGGAAATCAAGCGCCCCTGCAGCGCCCAGTCGAGAGCGACCAACTCACGTCGCCCGATGAACCATATGTGTCGAACCCGTACCAGATAGTACAGATGGCAGCCGACTGGCGCGACGCGATCGAGACCCAGCGCGAACAGAAAAATCAGTACTTCGGCGAGCATCCACACTCACCGCTCTCGCCGGACGAACGCGAGTCGTTCGACGGCCTCGAGTACTATCCCATCGACGAGGAGTATCGGTTCGAACTCCCGCTTCAGGAGTACGACGACCCCGAGGGGATCACCGTCGGAACGAGCACGGATGGCGAACAGGAGTACCTCGAGTGGGGCGAGTTCCAGTTTACCGTCGACGGCGAGGACGTGACGCTGCAGGCCTACAAATCCGAACCCGACGACGACCGCCTGTGGGTGCCCTTCCGAGACGCGACCAGCGGCGACGAGACCTACGGGGCCGGCCGGTATCTCGATCTCGAAGTCGACAGCCACCGGACGAGCGACAGCGACTGGGTCCTCGATTTCAACGAGGCGTACAACCCGACGTGTGCCTACTCCGACCAATACGAGTGTCCGCTGCCGCCAATGGACAACTGGCTCGAGGTGCCGATCGAGGCCGGCGAGAAGGACTACGGGGATCACTGACCGGCTGTCGCGGCCGCGTTGCGGTCAGCCAGGTAGGAACAGATTGAGAAACGCGACGACGATCCCCGCAAGCCCCATCCGGACGCCGGCGACGACCCAGTTTTGCTTCGAGATCGAGCCGAGATACGCGCCGAACGTAAACAGGACGGTCACGCCGATTCCGACCGCGACCAGCGTCGCCTCGAGCAGCGAGAAAAAGACGTTGTGTGCAAGAAACGGTAACAGCGGCAGGATAATGCCGATCAGCGGGCCGATGCCGCTGGCGACCGCGTTGATCTTTCGAGCACCTGTTCGTCGTTGCTGGAGTTCCGTGTCCTCGAGATCGGTTAGCATGGCCTGTTCGATCCGCAGCAGCTCGGCCTGTTTCTCTGCGCGTTCGATCTCCCAAACGCTCCAGACACCGGAGGTACCCAGCCCGACGGCCGCGCCGAGCCCGATCGTCACGACGGTCAATCCGTCGTCGATCCCCGACAGGTACGCGCCGACGACGACCCCGATGGCCGTCAGCGTGCCGTCGAACCCGTTGGAAATGAAGTACCGTCGCGAGATCGACCTGACGTCCTCGTCCTCGAGTAGCGTGCGAATAGCAGTCACGGCTCGAAACTATCAGGGGTCCTGTGGCGTTTCGTGGTCGTCGACCATGCGTGTCCCACAGACGACGGCGTCGATCGAGTGGACGGTGCCGCCGAGGTCGGCGATAGCGTCCTCGACAGCGACTGCATCGATGTCTTCACCCTCGAGCGTCACCTTCAAATTCTGGACGACGCGATCGGTCTCGATCAGCGCGACGTTGACGCCGGCGATTCCGTCACTGTCAGCGACGAACTGGGCGAACTCGAGAATGTCGGGTTCGTGTGGCTTCATCACATCGAGAACGAGCCGTCGTATCGGGGCTGCCATGCTGTATCAGTCTCGCTCGATGACCTTAGTGACGAGGGCCGATGGAGCCGGACGGACTGTCCCAACGACGGAAAAATTCTGTGACAGGTCGCCTCGAGAGAGCTACTAGTCGGAGAGAACTGGTGTTTACGGATGGCAGCGTCGTATCTTATAGTGGGTGAGAGACAATGGCAGACACTGTAGCGGACCATTCGACTGGTATCGATTCCGATCACGACTGGCGAGTCCCTGCCGGCGGTGGGGTCTTGCTGGCCGTCCTTGGCGTGCTCGCGATCCTGTTCCCGTTCGTCACCGGCGTATCGGTGTCGTTGCTCCTCGGTGCATTGCTCGTGATCGGCGGCTTCGCCCACGTTGCCCACGCGTTCTCGGTGCCCGGCTGGACTGCCAGTTTGGTCCAGTTGATCCTCGCGGTGATTTACGTCATCGCAGGGATCAGCCTGCTGGCGAACCCAGTACTCGGACTGACGACGCTGACGCTGCTCGTGATCGCGTACCTGTTCGTCGCGGGGATCTTCGAGATCGTCGCCGGGCTGAGCATGCCACGTGAAGCCAACGGGCTGTGGATCGCCGTCAGCGGCGTGATCGGACTCTTGCTGGCCGGCTTGCTCTGGGCCGGCTGGCCGTCGACTGCACTGTGGGCGATCGGGGTGTTGCTTGGCGTCAACCTGGTCGTCAGTGGCGTCGCATTGCTGTCTGTCGGCTCGGCCGAGCGGCGCGTCATCAGTGACGAATCGGCCACTGCAGCGTGAATCGATCGCCGACCGTTTTTCAGGGGCCGCCTGACCCGTCCAGATCGACCGGCGCGAACGGCCGCTCCGCACGAGGCGCACTGATCGTCATCGCACTCGTCGAGGTCCCGGTCGTCGGCGGAATCGGTTCGGACTCCTGCCCGATGACGAATCCGACCCGAACGGCAACGTTCTGACCGGTCGTTTCCTCGAGACGCCCATCGAGGCGGTCCGCGATATCCGGTGGAACAGCTGCATCACTCGGCCGTCCGACGATGACCGAGACGGTCGGGTCGTCTCCGAGGATAATGTCTTGGGAGTCGTAGTCAACTTCGACGCTCTCGAGTTCGTATTCTGAGAACTCGGACTGGTCGAAGAACTGTTCCGTTTCGGCGGTCGCCTGGTGCTCGAACGTCGACGTCTGATAGGACCCGTACGTGACCAGTCCGAGCACGACCGACAGCCCGACGAGCGCGACGACGAGCACCGCGACGCGCTTGAGAACCGAGGCGCGCACAGCACCATGTTGGTCCGTCACTTCGGGCCGGTATCCACTGGACCAGAAGATCACCAGCGCAGAGAGGTTGATCGCCAGGAGATTGACCAACACCAGCACCGCGGCGCTCCCGGCCACCCCGGCGTATCCCCACGCGATGCCGAGTCCCGCCGTCGCCGCGGGTGGGATGAGCGCGACCGCGATCGCAACGCCCACGAGCGTCGACCCGGAACCACGCGAGACGCTGATCGCACCGGCGATTCCCGAGCCGAACGCGATAAACAGCGAGAGGAAACCAGGGCTCGTCCGCTCTGCGACCTGTGGAATCGTCCGGATGTCGGTTCCGGGTGGGACGATTACCGTTCCCTTGAGCAGCCACCCGAGCACGGCGGCGACGGCGATCGCAAGCAGAAGGCCGGTGATCTGTAGCGCGACGCCTCGAGTCGCCAGTTCGCGATCCGCCAGCACGCTGCCGGCGCTTGCGGTGATCGCCGGCCCCATCAGCGGCGCGACGACCATCGCACCGATGATCGTCGCTGAGGAGTCGAGCAACAACCCTCCCGTGGCGATGACGGTACTGAGCACGATGAACGAGAAATACGTCGCGAGTTCCGGTGCGAGACTCTCTGCGTTCGCCTTCAATTCATCGCGCGAGAGTCGATCCCCGGGATAGAGCGCCTCCAGCGCCTGTAGCCGCGTAGAGACAACAGTCTCGGTCGGCAACACGATGGTGTACGCGCTCTCACTGACGCCGGCGGCTCGCAGGTTGTCGAGGACTGGTTCGACGCCGGTCGGTGGCACTGGGAACTGCACCATCGCCTCGAACTCGCCTCGGCCCGTCTCCTCGAAGATAGCGTAGTCGAGTTCCTGTTCGTCCAATGCCGCTATGACCGAATCGCGGTTCCCCTCCGGAATCAACACCTGCACGAGCCGCATAGGGACGGTACGACGACCGCACCCATAAATCATAAACGCGATAACACAACCCTCGACCGAGAGCGAGCAAAGCGACGCGTAGAAGTCGTTTCGTGGCCGCTTTCAGTCCAAGAAACGCTTGCCCTTGTTTGCCAGACGCCGATCCGGACGCATCTCAACCGTCAAGTGTCCCAAACCCAGTGATGAACACTCACTGAGGCTGTTGCGATGCCTGCTCCAGACTATCGACGAGCCGTGACTGTAACATGGCGTTTATCGGAAGCAGGAGCCCCCAGGTGAGAACAGCCAGTGTCGGATCGACTGCCGCAACAGCGATCGAGAGGATAAACACCAGTGGTGAGGCGAGAAACCGAGCTTCCTGAACGAGCACGATCCGAGACGTGAGCCCCTCCTCCAAGAGATCCTGCCGTGACGCGTAGTTCCACAGGAGCGCAAGACTGAGTCCGGTCAGTGCCAACACCCCTGCGTAGACTGAGATCCCGAACTGATTCGGATAGGTGGTGAACAGACTCGTCCCGTACGGAACGAACGCGACCATCAGCAAAAACAAGAGATTGAGCCAGAGAAGGCCTCGATCGTGCTGTTCGATGTGGACGAAGACGTGACGATGAAGCATCCAGTAGAGCCCGATGATCAGAAAACTCAACACGTAGCCGACGAACTCGTCCCACTGCTCCATGACGAGCTCAGGAAGAATCGACAGCGAACTGCCCGCCGGGACGGTCGGGACCGTGATTTCGAGCACTAACAGCGTGATCGCGATCGCGATCACACCGTCGCTCAGCGCAATGAGTCGATCCGTTTCGTCGGCGTCTCGTCGAAAGAGCTGCTGCATATCGAACAGTACGGCGTCGACCGGCATAGCTACTGGATGTCACCGACTGCCCGGCATCTGACCGTCTCGAGACCGAGCCGCTCGAGTTCCTGATCGATACCCGAACGACGCGATCCGAATCACGACTCGCGTGTCACGGCGCTGTATTCCTGACATCGGCGGTCGTTCAGCCGTTCTAAACCGTGCTCAGTCCTGCATACGCCTGACGAGGACGGCAACCCCGAGATACCCCGGCAGACAGACGGCAAGGACGACAGCGATGAGACCCCAGTCAGCCACATCGAGTGGCACCGTCCCGAAATACTGGGAGAGCGGGGTATACAGCACCGAGAGGTGCAGCAGGATCGAGACCGCGACGGACGCCGTGAGCCAGTTGTTCGATAGCACCGGCGTCTCGCGCAACCATCGGATGACGTAGAGCCCGACGAGTTCGAGGAAGACAAAACCGGTGAACACGAGCGTCATCGTGCGAGGGGTGACGGCGGGAGCTCCCTCGAGGGTGTAGAACATGAGTGCGAGGAGGACGATTGTGGTCACGGCACCCATTCCGCCGATCATGACGAGCATCGCGCGACCGATGATCCCCTGCTCGCGGTCGCGTGGCGATCGGTCCATCACGTCTTCACTTTTCGGATCCGACCCGAGCGCCAGCGCCGGCAGCCCGTCGGTCACCAGGTTGATCCACAACAACTGCACGGCAGGCAGGATGAGATAGCCATACAGCGATGCGATGAAGACGAGCGCCACCTCACCGACGTTCGCACTGAGGAGGTAGGCGACGAACTTCCAGATGTTATCGAAGATCGTTCGCCCGCGCTCGATCGCACGCTCGATCGTTGCGTAGTTGTCGTCGAGCAAGACCATATCCGAGGCCTGTCTGGCCACGTCAGTCCCGCGGATCCCCATCGCGACGCCGATGTCGGCGTTTTTCAGCGCCGGTGCGTCGTTGACGCCGTCGCCAGTCATCGCCACGTTGTGACCGCGGTCTTGCAGCGCCTGCAGGATACGCACCTTGTGTTCTGGCGACGTACGCGCGAAGACGTCGACGGCCTCGACGCGCTCGCGCAACCCCTCGTCGTCCATCCGTTCGATCTCCCGTCCCGTGAGCACTTCAGCGCCGATCCCGAGTCCGCTGGCGATCGCACCGGCCGTCCGGACGTTATCGCCAGTCACCATCTTCACGTCGATGCCGGCGTGTTCCGTCGCTGCGATTGCGTCGGCGACTTCCTCTCGCGGTGGATCGATCATGCCAGCTAGTCCGACGAACGTCAGCCCGTCCGCGAGGTCGTCGGGACCGTCCGGCTCCTCATAGTAGGCCATCGCCAGCACACGCAGCGCGTCATCGCCGAACTCGCGAACCATCGTCTCGATCCGATCGCGACGTGCGTCGGTCAGCGCCACTGGCCCGTCGGCTGTCAGAATTCGGTCACAGTGGTCGACGACGACCTCCGGCGCACCTTTGACGTAGCCGATATCGTCGTGGACGGTCCCCATCCACTTTCGATCCGAGGAAAACGGCACCTCGCCAGTTCGGGGATACTCGTCCCGCAGGTCCTCGAGATCGAACCCGTGACGGTCGGCCGCCTCGAGCAAGGCCTGCTCGGTCGGATCACCGCTCTCGAGCGTCGCGTCGTTACAGAGTGCGCCAATTTGCAAGAGCAGGGCTTCACGGTCAGCGAGTTGCGTGTCCCCTGTCTTGCCGTCGAGATCGAGGTCGAGGGCCATGTCGTTGACCCAGAGTCTGCTGACGGTCATCTGGCCCTTCGTGAGCGTTCCGGTCTTGTCCGTACAGACGACGTCGACGGCACCCAGCGCCTCTACTGCCGGGAGTCGACGAACGAGTGCGTTCTCGTCGGACATCCGCCGGACGCCGAGTGCGAGCGCAAGCGTGACCACCGCCGGCAACCCCTCTGGAATGGCGGCGACAGCCAGCGAAACGGCCGTAAGCGCGGCCTGAATCGCAGCAGTCCCGCGCAGGAGCAACAGCGGGGCAACCAGTGCAGAAAGGACGAGTACACCGCCGCCGAGCATGCGACCCAGCTGATCGAGCTCGGTCTGTAACGGCGTCTGCGTCTCCTCAGTCATGGCGAGTTCACGGGCAATCGCACCGACCGCCGTCTCCATTCCGGTCTCGGTAATGACAGCCACACCCTTGCCGCGGGTGACGTTCGTTCCCTTATAGACCATACTCGTCCGCTCTGCGATCGGCGTCTCCGACTCGACCGGTGCGGTTGCCTTCGAGACCGGCACGCTCTCGCCAGTCAGTGCCGCCTCGTCGACCTGAAGGTCGGTCTCCTCGAGCAACCGACCGTCGGCGGGGACGACGTCGCCGCCACGTAAGACAACGATATCGCCGGGGACGATTTCCTGGGCATCGATCTCGACGACCTCGCCGTCTCGGCGGACGGTTGCCGTCGGCGCAGCCAGTTCACGTAGCGACTCGAGGCTTCGCTCGGCCCGGTAGTCCTGGACGAAGCCGAAGATCCCGTTTGCGATGACGATAATGCCGATCAGCACTGCGTCGACAGTGTGGTCCGCCCAGACCGAAAGCACGGCCGCAACGATCAGCACCCAGATCAGGACGCTGTCGAACTGAGCGATAAAAATGTCGACCGGTGTCCGCCCGCCGCCTTCGATGATATCGTTCGCACCGTACTCCTCCCGTCGCCGGCGCACCTCGTCGCTCGTCAGTCCGTTGGGGTTCGACTCGAGATCCTCGAGAACCCGTGACCACGGCTGCTCGTGTGGCGGATCGGCCATCGCCTCGGTCTTCCAGCGCAAACCCTATAGGCATACCCCGGGCAGCGACGCCGGAATACCGAGCTGCGGCCAAATGAGCGAAGCGAGTATGGGAAGACACCGGTAGAAGAGGGTGCTGTACTCACCCCGTATTATAATGTAACATAAAAACGCCGCATTACTCGCGACAACTACGATCGCACGAACCGCGAAGCGAGGATTCGGGAGCATGGACCGCTCGAGTCACCGGCTAAACAGCCGATTCACTCGATCGCAGGGGATGGATCACCACGGACGATTCGAGAGGTGATCGGACGAACTGGCGTCGATCGGCTCCGCTTAGTCGCCAGCGAGCGATTCCTGACTGGCGGCACAGTTGTTCGGGCCGAGCTCGAGTTCGAATGCTTCGTCGTCGTCAGCCTCCTGCTGGCCGAGGTTCGTCGGAATGATGTCCTCGTAGTTGGCCGGCCGTGGGGGCATATCCGAGAGGATGAGTTCGACGAAGTCGTCTTCGTCCATCGTGAGCGCATCCATCTCCTCCTCGAGCTGGCCGATCGGTGCCGTGTAGGTGCCGTCGGCGGCAGGTTCGGCAGCGTCGCTGAAGTGTGCGCCACCGATGAGCGTCTCGTCGGGCAGCGAAAGGACACGCTCCTGCAGGCTCTCGTAGAGTTGCGCAGCGGCTTCGGGTGCGCCGTCGTCACCTTCCTCGAGGTCGGGGCGGGCGACGCTTTCGATGAAGAGGCCGTCGCCGGTCGCCAGCAGCGAGTCGTCGACGAGGTACGAGGTCATGCCGGAGGTGTGCCCGGGCGTGGAGACCGTCTCGATGGTGGCGTCGCCGACCTCGAACTCGTCGCCGTCCTCTGCGAGAGTGACGTCGTCAGCGTAGGTGACGCCACGCTGGACCGAGGCCCCGGGGATGACACCCTCGACACCGACGGCGTCGAGTGCACGCACGCCGGAGATGTGGTCGGCGTGAATGTGCGTGTCGATCGCGTATTTCAGGTCGACGCCGAGTTCCTCAGCGTCGGTGAGGTAGCGATCCGTGAACGCACGTAGCGGGTCGATAACGGCTGCCTCGTCACCGTCGACGACGAGGTAGCCCAGACAGCCCGAGGAAGGACGCTGGTACTGGTAGAGTGTGCCCGCGCCATCGTAGTCGGACACTTCGACGCGCTCGTAAATCCGCGCCCAGCCGTTCATCCCGTCCTCGAGCTGGTTTGCGTCGTAGCCACGATCTTTGAGCGTGGCCGCGACGAACTCGCTCGAGCCACCCTTCGCACAGAGGACCGTCACGTCACGGTCGTCGGGAATCTGTGCAAGAACGTCCTCGTCGATCTCGTCCTCGAGGAACTCGAAGTAGGGGATGTTGATCGACTCGACGCTGTCGCCATCGATGTGCCACTCCTCGTACTCCGATTGGGCGCGCACGTCGAGGAGCGTTACGTCCTCGCCCGCATCGATGCTCGCTTTGAGTTCGCTGGGGGTGATCGATTCGACCTCGACGTCTGGGGTTGGAAAGTCCATGTCGTCCATTGTGTACACCAACGAGTACCGGCCCGTCCCACATAAAGCTTTGCATAGTTTTTCGACTATTGCACAATACCGTGCCGCCAAATAGTGGGTCAAAGGGAACGCTGTGTCTGAATACACCATATATCGAGCGCGTGGGTTGGGCAGTTGTTTGTATACTCTGCAAGAATCGATGGCCTTTTGAATCCATGGCCAATATTGTGAAATAGCTCCAAGAGAGCACACAAACTATGAGTTCGGAATACCAGATCGCGGAGACGCTCGACGTGAAAGGTGCATCGTGTCCCATGCCGGTTGTCCAGACGAAGTCTGCCATCGACGACCTCGCCGAGGGCGAGGTCCTCGAGGTAGTCGCCACGGACTCGGGAAGCATGAGCGACCTCGACGGCTGGGCGACTGGCACGGACGGCGTTGAGTTGCTCGAGCAAGTCGAGGACGGCGACGTCTACAAACACTACGTCAAGAAGACGGCCTAAGCGGCGCGGCGGGACATCGACGCTGTCAACGCCGGACAGTTCCGCATGCGCTTGCGCGAGACGGGATCGAAGGCGACGTCGAAGGCGACGTTTGATGGGTCTCGGCACAGAACCCCGATGTGATGACTGCCGACGATCGGTACAAGTTGTTCGGTGTCTACGTCTCTCAGAACGTGTTCGACGCGCTCGCCGACTACCTGTACGAAGCGGCTGGCGTCGTCGACTACGAGAGCTACTTCGACCCGTCGGAGTCGACGATCCCCGTGGGTGATCCGGGTGCTGACGCGACCGACAGGCTCGTCTCAGACCTCGTCACCGAATTTGCCGACCTCTACGACAGGGCGGCCTTCGAAACTGCCCGCGAAGTCGACGCCGACGCGTTCGACCTCGCGTATCTCGCTGCCGAGCCACAGGCGGTCGCGAACGCCCGCGAACGCTTTCAGGCGGCGGCAACGATTCAAGAGGCGGATCTGCGGACGATCCATACCGCGATCCTAGCGGCGTACCTCTCGCAGGCGGCCACGCGTGAGATCGACGACTGAGACGGTCTGCTGTCACGAGTTCCCGGTGGGACCGCAGTGCGGGTCGCGGGCCCACCGAACTGACTGACAGGAGTCCGTCTGAGACGGGCTACCGGGCGTCGTCATCGGGCTGGCGGTCATCGCGCTGACCGTCGTCGGCATCACGGGCGGTATCCTCGGTGCGTCGATCGGCGACCCACCCCGCTTCGGATCTATCTGATGACGTCGCTGGTGACCGTCGCCATCCTCTTTCACAATGTCAACGAGTTCGTCAAAGAATAGCTCCGGACGGAGCGACACGGTTGGCCGTCGGAATAGTCCATCACCGCCCGACACAGCGGACGGAGCCGCATGCGCGTATCGGCATAGGACGCAGGTCACACATCGGGCGACGAGCGATCGCTCTGCCCTCACTCCCGCGTATTGCTGAGGTTCTGCATCTCTCCCGCACAGTGCGCACAGGCGGCTTGATGACGTGCTTTCGTTCGTGCTCCACAGACCATACATTCGTACAGGTTTTCCCGTTTCGATGTGCTCGAGCCCATACTTACCACGACAAAACTACTACATACAACCAGATAAAAGCTCCGTCAGTCGTCCTGTCAGATCTTCCCGGCCGCGACTAGCTGAGAGTCCCGTACTCGAGCGCATAACTGATCGCTACGCCGTTGCGGACCAGATACGGTGAGCCACGGTCTGAGGAGGTGCGTGCGACCGGAAGAGAGGACCGTCGATCAGGTTGGAACGTTGATAGCTGCGAGGGATTATGCTACTGGTCGTGGGACCGACGAGTGAGTCACCTATGCCAGTCCAGAATCTCGCTCGGAGCGACATTGTCACCGCTGCACCCGACGAATCGATTCAGGAACTCGCAGCGACGATGCAAGACGAGGGCGTTGGCTGTATCGTGATTACCGACGACGACGCGCCGGTCGGGATCGTGACCGACCGCGATCTAGTGATGCAAATCCTCGCGTCCGGAACCGATCCGGGCAAGGCCGTCGCCGAAGACGTGATGTCGAAGGACCTGTGTACGATCGAAGATCGCGCGGGCTTCTACCACGCCACTGAACTGATGAGCGAACACGGCGTTCGACGGCTTCCCGTGACGGACTCGGACGGCACGCTGACGGGCATCATTACGATCGACGACCTCAACGAACTCCTCGCGGACGAACAACAGGAGCTCGCGGGCGTCATCCGGCAACAGCGACCACCATACTGAGTCGACAGCGGGTCCAGTTGACCGATCCACCAGCCCAACAACTCCGGTATGCCAACACGTCGGCAGCGATGTGAGTACCCCCATGGTTAGTGTCGACATGGCATTGTAACCGACATACTCAAAGGGTTGTGTCGCCTGTAATGTAACACAATGATGCTGCCAACGCACGTGCTCGTCGGACTTGCGCTTGCACTCCCCGTCGCAGTCGCCGTCCCCGAGCACGCCGACATTGCGCTCACTGCAGGGTTGCTCGGTGGCCTCATTCCGGATCTGGATATGTACATCGGCCACCGAAAGACGCTGCACTATCCGGTCTACTACTCGGCACTCGCCGCCGTGGCAGCACCGGTCGCCGCGCTCGTCCCGACGACGGCGACGATCGCTGCAGCGATGGGACTCCTCGGCGCGGCAGCTCACAGCGTGATGGACGTCTTCGGCGGCGGACTCGAGCTCCGGCCGTGGGAAGCGACCTCGAGCCGGGCCGTCTACAACCATTACCACGACCGATGGCTCGCACCGCGACGGTGGATTCGGTACGACGGCGCACCCGAGGATCTGGTCCTCTCGGTGGTCGTCGCCGTCCCGCTGCTGGTCGCGCTCGACGGCACGCTCCGCGTGATCGTCGGCACAGCCGTGCTGATCGGGATCGTCTATACCGCCGTGCGACGGCTGCTCCCGGCGATCGCGGAAGTGCTGATCGCGGGCTATCTGCTCCAAGCGATTCCGGATCACATGCTTGCGCGGCTGCCCACCCGGTACGTCCCTGATTACGTCGAGTGATCGATCGAACGGCAGCGTCGGTGCGTTTCTGTCGGAAGTATTATCAGTTTCGGCTGTAACCTGTGAGCAAACACATGCAGACCTCGGTAGCGAAAGAGGCCGAACGTGGCATCCGATATTCGCTTCTCGCCGTGGTCGCTGTCGGGTACCGTCAGCGGGACCCGGGCGCGGTCGTCAACGCACTCATCGCGCTTGTGGCGACGTATCTTCCCGGCCACTTCGAACGCCGATACGATGTGACCTTCCGGCCGTGGCAACGCGTGTATCTCAACAGCGCGATGCTCACCCACGCTATCGGCATGCTCGGTCCCTACGACGATGTCTGGTGGTGGGACCATATGACACACACCCACTCGGCGACGCTGCTTGGCGGCCTGACCTTTGCTGCGGCCCGTCGGAACGATCGCGAGCCCCACCCTCGAGTCGTCGGTGTCGTCGCCTGCGCCGGCGTCCTCTGGGAGATCGGCGAGTATATCGTCCACGCGACGGCCAACCACCTCGGCTGGGAACCACTGCTCGTCTCCTACGGGAAAGTCGACACCGCCCTTGATCTCGTGTTCGACCTCGTCGGCGCGCTGTTGGTCGTTCTCCTCGGCGACGCCTTCCTCGAGAACCTGACTGAGACCGACGAGTAGCACGGACACCCTTCGGCGGCGTGATGTGACCTAGATCTCCTGTACGTACGAATACGAGTCCGGAAGCGCTTCGGCGTCCTCGCGGAGCAAGGCGACGACGAGACAGTCGGCGTAGTCCTCAAGGTATTCGACGAGGGCGGCGATCCGATCCGAGTCGATTGCCTCGAGCGAATCGAGCAGCATGAACGGAACGACGTCGTAGACATCGTGAACCAGATAGCCGGCAAGTGCAACGACCAGGCCCGTGACCTCGCGCTCGCTCTCCGAGAGGTGATCGATCGTGTCCTCGTAGCTCGTCCCATCCGCGGTCGATCGGATGATGTGTAGATCGAACGCCGTTTTCGTGACCGTCTGACGACCCTCACGAACCGTCTTCTCGCGGCGGTCGATCCAGATACGATCGAGGTTCTCGTACTCGAGCAGCGAAAGAATCGAGTCCATGTGCTCGTTGAACGCATCGACGGCGGTTTCTTCGAGTCGGTCGACGCGGGTCCGACACTCGGTGAGGGCTTCCTCGACGGTCTCGCGCCGATCCTCGAGGTCGCGCCGGTCTGCCAGTGTGGTCTCGATATCGTCGATTCGGGCCTGCACCTCGTCGCGTTCGGCCTCGAGATTTTCGCGTTCGAGTTCGAGACGATTCAGTTCGCGGTGGGTCTCGATGATGTCGCTATACTCGGCGTTCTCGAACGTGTCAGCGTCCGATTCGAGCTCATCGATACGGGCTCGCTGTTCGTCGCGTTCGGCCTCGAGCTCCTCGATGCGCTGCTGTCGGCGCTCGAGATCGTCCTCGATCGCCGAGAGTCGCGTTTCGAGCTCGCCCCGTCGTTGTGATCGCTCGCGAAGCGCTTTCCGGCGGCTCGTGAGGTCGTCGATCTGTGCCTGCAACTCGCTCCGTTCCTCGAGTTTGTGGTGGCGGAGCGACCGGAGCCGCTCGAGCGTCGACTCGATTCGGTCACGATCGACGTGTGAGCCACACGTCCAGCAGACGACGTCGTCGTCGGCGAGGAGTTGCTCAGTGATGTCGCCGTCAGTCTCGGTCTCCGAGTCGGCTGCTTCCTCGAGTTCGATCTCGAAGCCATCGTCTGTGAGACGGTCCTCGTTGAACCGGATCACACTCTGCAGTTCGCTGACGGTCGTATCGAGCGACCGCTTCCGAGCGCGAAGCTCCTGAATCCGTCCCTCGAGTCGGTCCGGCGACGTCTGCTCATCATCGAGGGCGGCCAGTTCCGCTTGCAGGTCGTCGCGTTCGGCTTCGAGTTCGGCGTAGCTCTCCCGCTCGGTCTCGAGATCGTACTCGATTGACTCGAGTTCGGTTCGCGCCGCCTGCAGGTCGGCAAACGCTGACTCGATCGCGTCTTTCCGGGCACGGCTCGCCTCGATGTCAAGGTCGAACTCGTCGAGTTCGGTCTCGAGAGCGGAGATCCGGTCAGTTACAGACTCGATCTCGTCGTCGAGGGCGATTCGCTCTTCTTCGAGCCCGGGGAGTTCGGTTTCGAGCTGGGCGAGGTGTTCGAGCTGGTCATCGAGGTCGCGTTTTTCAGCCTCGAGGGAGTCGATTTCGGCCTCGATCTCGTCTGTATCGACCGGGCGCATGATGAGTTCGCGCAGGTCGTCACCGCTTCTGACGGCGCGACGTGCTTCGTTGGACTCGAGTTGGAAGGCAAAGAGATCAGCAAGTTCGGGATCGTCGAGGTAGGGCTCGCCGTCAAAAACGACCTCGCCGTTGCACCGCTCGAGTGTGCGCGTGTACTGCCAGCCGTCGAGTGTCAGTTCGACGCGGCCGGCGTCTGCGTCTCCTTTGAGCGAGGGCTGACGGCTCCCCAGCGCCGCCATGATCGTCTGGAGAAACGACGTTCGGTTCGTCGCGTTCCGGCCAGTCAACACGTTTACACCGGGTGTGAGTGTGACGTCGGTACTGTCGATACCGCCGATATTCTCCGCCAGAACGGTGATCGAGGAGGTGACTGACGCTGGAGATGACACGATCGATGGTTCTCGCCGGCCAATATAAATGTTATTTGGTTACAGGAACCCTGGCCGCCCCACGCTACGACCCGTCGGCGATCTCACAGTCGCAGCCACCCTGATCGAGCAGTGTCGCGATCGGGTAATCAGCCCCACAGTTGCCACAGATCGTCCGGACGTCGACAAATACCTCGTAGTCTCGGTCCGCGATCTCGCCTGCGTTGCCTAACTCCTCGAGCGTGGATTCGGTGACGACTTGCGTTCGACCGGCGAGTCGCTGGACGGTCTCGGTCTTTCGCTCGAGTCGGTCCTCGGTGTCCGCTTCGGGAAGCGATGCATCGCGGACGTTCGTCAGGTACGTATAGATCGTTTGATGCGTGACGAAGTCCGAACTGACCGCATCGATATCGACGCCCGTTCGTTCCAGTTCACGGCGCTTTCTGACCGTCTCAGAACGGGACACGTCGTCGTCGGTCAGTGCCCGGTAGAGGGTGTCGATGTCGGACTCGAGCATCGAGCCGCCAGCATCGCGGACGGCTGCCCGAAGGACCGCCCTGTTGAACTCGCCTGCAAGATCGCGAAGACTCGTTCGCTCCGTCCCGTCGCCGACCCATTTCGCCTCGAGACGGTCACCCCACGACTCGAGGTCGTACTCGTCTATCACGCGCTCGACTTTGGTTTGGCGGCGACTCGAGCCGTCAATCATACCGAATGACAGTGATGCCCGTCGTACAAATGTTGTGGTTAGGAGCCCGCCGCAGCCGTTCTGAGTCGGCGAGGCCGAAGAACGGGCGCTGGTCAACGGACCGATCGAACGGTGGGACATGCGACAAGCGCCGGTCCAGTCACAGGGAGTTACCGACGGTATCGGAGAGTTTGCTGACGCATGTTTTCGGTTGGCAGGAAATTCGACCACAACCGTACACTTTTGTCGGTGCAGTGGAGACACACGGACATACCAATGGATGAAGACGCGCTCGAGTACCATGGGGGCGACCCACCGGGCAAGATCGAAATCGCGACGACGAAGCCGACGAACACGCAGCGTGACCTCTCGCTTGCGTATTCGCCGGGCGTCGCTGCCCCGTGTCTCGAGATCCACGACGACGAGACTTCCGCCTACCAGTACACGACGAAAGGGAACCTCGTCGGTGTCATTTCGAACGGGTCGGCCGTCCTTGGGCTCGGCGACATCGGCGCACAGGCGTCGAAGCCGGTCATGGAAGGCAAGGGCGTTCTGTTCAAGCGCTTCGCCGACATCGACGTCTTCGACATCGAACTCGCCCACGACGACACCGACGCGTTCGTCGAGTCGGTCGCCGCAATGGAGCCGACATTCGGCGGCATCAATCTCGAGGACATCGCAGCGCCCGAGTGTTTCGCCATCGAGGAACGGCTCCGCGAGCGCCTGTCGATCCCTGTCTTCCACGACGACCAACACGGCACCGCCATCATCAGCGGGGCCGCCTTGCTCAACGCCGTCGAAATCTCGGCGAAAGACCTCGCGGACCTCGAGGTGACGTTCGCGGGTGCGGGTGCAGCCGCGGTCGCGACGGCGCGATTCTACGTCTCGCTGGGCGTCAAACGGGAGAACATCACGATGTGCGACATCGACGGGATCCTGACGACCGAGCGGGCCGAAGCCGGCGATCTCAACCCGTACAACCGGGAGTTCGCACAGGACCTCCCCGACGGGGAGCTGGCAGACGCAATGGTCGACGCGGATGTCTTCGTCGGCCTCTCAGCTGGTGGTATCGTCAGCCAGGAGATGGTGCGATCGATGGCCGACGACCCGATCATCTTCGCGATGGCCAACCCCGACCCGGAGATCGGCTACGAGGAAGCCAAAGCGGCCCGCGACGACACCGTCATCATGGCAACCGGGCGCTCTGACTACCCCAATCAGGTCAACAACGTGCTGGGCTTTCCGTTCATCTTCCGCGGTGCGCTCGACGTCCGCGCTACCGAAATCAACGAGGCGATGAAGGTCGCAGCAGCGAGGGCGCTGGCCGACCTCGCGAAACAGGACGTCCCCGACGCGGTCGTCAAAGCCTACGGCGACGAACCGCTGCAGTTCGGCCCGAAGTATATCATCCCGAAACCACTCGACGCGCGCGTCCTCTTCGAAGTCGCTCCCGCGGTTGCCCGCGCGGCGATCGAGTCAGGCGCAGCCCGCATCGATCTCGACACCGACCGGTACGTCGAGCGCCTCGAGGCTCGACTCGGGAAATCCCGCGAGATGATGCGCGTCGTCCTCAACAAGGCCAAATCCGATCCGAAACGAATCGCGCTGGCGGAGGGAACGAACGAGACGATCATCCGCGCGGCCTCCCAGATGGTTGACCGCGGAATCGCACAGCCGGTCTTGATCGGTGACGAGAACGAAATTCGCGAGACGGTCGCAACTCTCGGTCTCGAGTTCGAGCCCGACGTGGTCGATCCAACGAGCGGTTCGTACGCAGCCTACGCCGACCATCTCTACGAGCGCCGGAAGCGAAACGGCATCACCCGCCGCGAGGCCACGTCGATGATCCGCGACGATACCAACTATTTCGGGAGCGTCATGGTCGATCGTGGCGACGTCGACGCGATGTTGACGGGGCTGACGAACCACTATCCGTCGGCGCTGCGCCCGCCGCTGCAGGTAATCGGCACAGCCGCCGACGCCGACTACGCGGCCGGCGTCTACATGCTGACGTTCAAGAATCGTGTGGTCTTCGTCGCCGACGCGACGGTTAATCAGGCCCCCGACGAAGACGTCCTCGAGGAAGTCACCCGCCACACGGCCGAGCTGGCTCGGCGGTTCGACGTCGAGCCACGCGCAGCGTTGCTCTCGTATTCCGATTTCGGCAGCGTCGACAACGAGGGGACCCGCAAGCCCCGTGAAGCCGCCCGCCAGCTACGCGAGGATCCCACGATCGAGTTCCCTGTCGATGGCGAAATGCAGGCCGATACCGCCGTCCTCGAAGAGATGCTGACCGGGACCTACGAGTTCTCCGAGTTGGAAAAGCCCGCGAACGTGCTGGTCTTCCCGAACCTCGAGGCAGGGAACATCGGCTACAAGCTGCTCCAGCGGCTGGGTGGGGCCGAAGCGACCGGCCCAATGCTCGTTGGGATGGACAAGCCGGTTCACGTGCTCCAGCGTGGCGACGAGGTCAAAGACATCGTGAACCTCGCGGCTGTCGCGACGGTCGACGCTCAGAGCGACAGTTCCTGACCGCCGATCGCGCCCTGTCAGGTCAAAAGCCTCGCTCGTCGACGCGACCAGCCACCGTCGACGACCCTATCGTCGGTATCACCCGACATCCCGTCCCAGAGTCGTGTCGTCGATTCGGAAGGCAGCGGTCAATTACACGAATAGGAATGTAATTCTAGCGGGTATATCCGAGCATCACACCAGCAGGAACCCGACAGTTGTGGTGGTGGAAACGATAGAGCTAAACCGCGGTGTGGACGTCCGCCGCTACGCGAGCCATCATAGCTGTTTGCTTTCAATAATAAATAGAATACTGAGAAGAAGGAACGCATATTGTCTAGAACATCGTCATTACGCTTCCGACACCAGCAGCACGGAAGTCGAGATTCAAACGGCTTAAAGGCGGCTAGATTGCTGTTTTCACCGGAATCGCTCTTTCCCACTCCCGGCAGATTACGTCATGTTTATCCGGCGATCGTGATTCGTCTAGCAGCGTGCTGAGTTCCGGTTCTGAAAGGGGTTTCAACCGTTCATTCGTTGATTTATGCGGGCCTAGACAGTTGCGTCTGTGATGATTTCGGTGTGAAGGGGGCTAATTACCAGTCCCGCACGATTTCGACGAGAGAACGTATTCATCATCTAGTAGTTTGCTACATATATCAGCTATTATTTATTTCAGAGGTGGGACTGTCCGACACGTCTCGAGGATGGGAGCCGATCGTAAGTACCGGACAGCAGTGTCGAATATGAGTCACTCGATGGCACAGGACACAGCCACCGTCGGCTTGCCCCAACCTGTCGCGCTTTCGGTTGTGCGTTGGCACTCACCGAGTCGTGTATCGGGGAACCCCGGGCGGAGCGGGGGAGCCGCCCTGGGCGTGAGAGACATGAGCGTACTCGAAGCGGGGGCGAGTCCACGTCCGAGCGATCCGGGCACGAACGCACGCAATCGGCTGGCAGCGCGTCGCTTGAGCCGAGCGTGTACCCGGCGGGGGTTTGCAACCCCGCACGTCTGTCGATGGGTGATTCACCAATAGTTATGCAGCCGCTTGGTACGGCGTAGTGACCCCAAACCACACGCAGGCAGCGTATAACGGCGTATAGCGTCTTGCTACTGCCCGACGGTGGATTCGACTCGAACAACTCGAGTCCCCCACGTCGTCACAAGACGATCTCGAACGAACAGCGACTGCTTGCTTGCGACGCCTCCAGAAGAATACTGCGCCAGTCCGATGTGTCCGCAGACCGGCAGTACGCCAATGACGACCGAGTTAGAGCGAGCGCACGGCCTCGCGGCGCGACCCGCCCTGCGGACCCACCGATAGCTCGGTACAGCAGACCGTATGACTCATCGGGAGTGTAACGCTCTTGTTTCGTCTCGAAAGACAGTTTTTCGAGAGCGTAATCCATTCGCGAATCGTCGACACGAAACCCGCTGCTGGCTTGCGATTATGATGGTATTACTCGCGTTCAATCCGGCTCGAGCGACCCCTAATGCCGGACGGGGCTGTCCGAATCCGCGTCGACAACTGCGACCCGGGTAAGAACCCTATAGTCTCGTGTCCCGTTCGGTTACAAGCCGGATAACTACAACCAGTAGTGGCTATCGAACGGATATGATCACCTGCACTAACTGCGAGACCGCCCAGTTTCTGCAGATCACCCAGAGCCGGGTCTACTTCGAGGACGGCGAGATGATCAACGAAATCTCTGAGACCTACGAGTGTACCCTCTGTGGTGCGACCGGTCAGTACGTCTACGACGAGGACAGCGACGAGGAGAGCGTCACCGGCGACGTCGAGCACACGACGGAACGGCCGAAGTACGCCTGACTGGTGGCCCCCATCCGGGGGCACAGGAAGACACGTCAATGGGGCGGGCTGGCCGGCCATCAGTGCAGCCGATGCCCCTCGCCTCTCACCCGTTCGGCTCTCGTCTGCAGTCCGTCTTCTCGAGTCTGCGCGATTACTGCGTCACGTTGTCCCTCTCGTCGGTACCTTTGTGCGAGCTACCGACATCGAGTTCGTCAAACGTGGGACGGTCCCGATCAGGTTTGGATCGGGCACACTGGCGGCGGCTGACGGCCGCGTTCCGGCGACTGGCATCCCACTTCTCGAAGAGGCCATAGTCGGTCATCGTCTCCATGCCGGCAATCGCCGCTGTGAGTTTAATTCCAACCAGCGGAATCTCCGCGACGGAGACGATCACGTCGGCACGGAGGACTGCGCCATCTCTGAGTAGAACGTCGAGTACGTCAACGAACGCTTCGTCGTCTTTTCGCGGTCTCATGGCTGTGAGTTCGGGCGGTCAGTGGCGGCTGCGTTTTTGTCGCCGTCACCGCCCAGTTCCGGCGCGAACGTGTACGGCGGCCATGGCCCCGTGAACCGGACTTCGAGACCGTCGTTTGCGGCCACGTCGTCGAGGATCGAGCCGATCGCATCCTCGTCGTCCTCGTGGGCCAACAGCGTGAGCCGACAGAGAGTCTCACCGTCATTCGAGCCCGAATCGTCGCTGGCGACGTCGTCAGCCAGTGACGCGCTCGGCGAGCGCTCGAGGGTGTGGACTTCCCGCGCCTCAGCGGCCAGTCGCTCCTCGAGGTCGGCGGTCAGTGACTCCCGTCGTGCCGCACGGCGTTCCGCCAGCCGCTGGTCGAACTGCTTCTCGAGCAGGAACGCCGTCCCCTCCTCGGCGTCGCCGATCCGGTCGTCGAGGGCCTGCAGTCGCTCGTCGCGTTCGACCAGCGCCTCGTCATCGATCGGCTCGACTTCGACGACCGCGACGCGATACTCCCAGTGGCCTGCCAGTTCGGCGAGTGCACGCTCGAGGGTCGCGGACTCCTCGCGGAGCCACTCGCGGACGGCGGCGTCGCCACCCCGGAGAATCGTGTCGAACTGGAACGGGACCGGTGTTCCGAAGGCCTGCCCCGCCTCGTCGACGACTGTCTGGTGGCGAACCAGCCACCGCCGGATCTGTGCGAGATTCGCCGAGTCGTAGATGCCATCGCAGTCGTGGGCGACTGCTCCGATGCCGTCCTCGACAATGATCGAGACAGGTTCGCCGTCAATGCCAGTCGTCTCGAGCGCAGCGTCTGCGTCGGCCTGGACGAGACAGTACAGGTAGCGCCCCGTCTCGATAGCCGGCAGCTCGGTATGCTCGTCGGCCAGCTGATCGTCGAGCACCTCGAGGTGCTCGTCGGAGCCGCGCTCATCAGTGCGATCGTGGCTCACTCACCCTCACCTCCGAACACGGAGTAGCCGGGCTGCTGAACGGTCGGCGGCTCGCCGTGGAGCTGTTCGATCGCGTCAGAAACCAGCCCGTCTAGATCGCCCCGAAGGTCGTCGACGCCGTCTTCGATCCCCTCGTCGGCTTTGAGCTGGTCGATCTCGGCCTCGATCGTCGCGAGTTGGGAGCCGAGGCGTTCGATCTCCGCGTCCGAGAGGGTTCCCGACTCCATGCGGCGGACCGCCTCGCGCTCGAGTGCGTCGATCAGAATTTCGACGACGGTGATGACCAGCGTCATCAGTCCGTCTCTGGCATCCTCACCGTCGCCGACGTCGATCGCCGTCACGTGTCGTCCCCCTCCGATTCCGCCGCCGCGTCTGGAGCAGCCCTGTCGGTCTCGGATTCCGTGGTGGCCGATTCCGTGTCCTCCTCGCTCGAGGACTCAGCCGACTCTTCTGCGGCAGTGACGTTGACGCTTCGAGTTGGGTCGATCACCGGATTTGGCCGGTCCATCTCGGCGAGTTCGGGAGTACCGGCTGCCTCGGCGACGCGGCGCATATCCGTTCCTTCAGGGAACTCAAGGCCGTACTTCGCCGCGGTCTCGAAGGAGGCGATCGCGGCTCTCACTTGGACGCCAAGCAGTTGCGTGTCGCCGATCGAGACCGCGATATCGGCATTGATGACAATTCCCTTGTCGAGCAGCATCTCGACGACTTCGGCGAGATCGGCCTTCTGGCGGCTGGGCTGGAAGTCATCGACCACCGTGATCACCGCCGGTGAGGGTGGGCCGCAAGTTGGTCGGACGCCCCGCACAGCCGTTCAGTCGTCGCGTTGGTGGGTCAGTCATGGGTGTGTCTCCGGCGTTCCCGCTCGAGTTCGAACCGACGGCCGTAGATCCGTTTTCGGGAGGGTGCCGTCGAGAGCTTCACGTCCTGTGGCACCGTCGAATAGCGGGCCCCGCCGCCGAGATCCCGCCGGTCGGTCGGGATCGTCGACGACGCTGTCGGATTCCGCGAGTCCGTGCTCGTATCCTGCCGGCGCATTTTCTCGCGGTTGAACTCGTAGAGTCGCTCGAATCGCTCGTGCGTCTCGAGGAGCGCCGTCCGGAAGGCGTCGATGCCGGCCATCGCCTGCTGCTGGATGGCGACCTGATAGGCTTCCGGGTCCTCGGCGACGTCGATATCGCCGAGCGCCGCCTTCGTCGCGGACACCGCGTCCATGTCCGTCTCGATGAGAGCCTCGTCGTCACCGACTAACTGCCCGTCATCGTCGTCAGCGAGATCCGACACCGTGTCTTCGATCATTCCGGCGTCGTTGCCGTCCGCGAGGTCGTCGACAGCGTCGTCGAGTTCACGTTTCTCCTGACAGATATCGGTCAGATCCGTGGCGTTCCAGGCGTTCAACAGGTCGATCGCGTCGAATAGTTTCGTGAATTCGACGACGTCAGATACACCGTCGTCGTTCGCGATCGCGTCGGGAATCTCGCCGACGTCGATCGCGTCCAGAAGTTCCTCCTTGTCGACCGCGTCCGGTAACTCACTGAGATCTAGCTCGTTGAGCAACTCGACGAGTTCGTCGGCGACCCGGACGAGGGTGTCGACGTCGCCGATCACCGTCTCGACGGTCTCGCCCTCGAGTTCGTCGACGTTGTCGAGATTTCCGAGAGTATCCTTGAGTCGATCGAGGCCCGCGTCCGCCTCTTCGAGGAGATCGGCGGCGGGTTCGGCATCACTCATTTGTCGTCCTCCCCCACACCCGGTCCCTCGGTCTCTGTCGTCTCCGGCCTGACCTGGACAGTGAGCACCCCGTTTTTGATCGTCGCTCGGGAGTTCGGCTCCCGCCAGGGTACCTCGATCCGATCGAGTTCGGCCCCACCGACGGCGATGACGAGGACCGAATCGTCGAAACCGACCGTGACGTCGTCCGGATCGGCACCGGCGACATCCGCGACGACCAGCAGTTCGTCGTTGTCGGCGCGGATCGCCACGTTGTGATCGCTCGAGGGGCCCGCCGATCGAATCCGTCGCATCCGTGATCGATCCCTGTCGCCGCCCGGATGTCGTCCAAGCGGCGAGTCGTCGACCGAGAGGTCGTCGGCCGGTCGGATCGAGATGTCGTACTCGAAGACGGCCCGATCGCTACGCCGTCGCCCCGAGGCCGACGTCACGCCGCTTTCGAGCGACTCGAGCGCCGAGAGCAGGCTCGCAAGCCAGTGATCGGTCTCGTCGGCGAACCGATCGTCGGTTGTGTGGTCGTCGTTCGATTCGTCGTGGTCGTCGGTCGGGGGGTAGTCGCTCATTATCGTTTCACCTCCACGCGGCCGCTCGCGAGCCGCTCGTGGACGTCGCGGGCAGTCTCGAGTTCCGCCTCGAGTTCCGCCTTGCGGCGCTGGTATGCCGCCTCGGAGCGCTCGCCGAGTTCGTACAACAACTGGTTTTCCTTGAGGTCGTCTTCAAGGGCCTCGACGTCGTAGAGTTCGTCGAGCGCGATGGTGTGGAGCGCGTCGATGATACCGACGAACGGCCGGAACAGAAGGTCGTCAAGGACGAACATGGGTTACTGAGCTCCGATTTTCACGTCGACGAAACTGTACGGCGCGAACGGACCCGTATATCGGACCATGAGTTCGTCGTGGTCGGCCTCGAAGTCGGCGACTGCGTCGTCGAACGTTTCACGCTCGTCACGACCAACGAGATACGAGCGATTGAGGACGAGCCGATCGCTGAACAGATCGTTTTCGACCGACTGTGCGGCAATTGGCTCGAGGCGATCCTCGATATCCGCTTCGATCGCCTCGCGGTCGACGGCGGTGTCGTCCTCGCGAACGAGTTTGAGGCCGAGTTCGAACCGACCTTCGATGTCGGTCATCGCACGTCGGAACGCCGGTCGTGCCCCACGCAGAACGTTTTTCAGTTCCCGATCTCCCTCGAAGGCCATGCCGAACTGCATGGGAACGACAGTCGTCCCGCCGTCGTAGTCCATGATCTCCCGGAGGACGTCGTCGTGGCGCTGGGCGTCCTCGTCAGTGTCCTCGGGGTCGGTCGTGTCGATGTCGGAGACGACGGCACCGAGTCGCCGATGGGAGATCGTATAGACGCACTCGGCACCGGCGACTGCATCGGTTTCGAACTCGATCGTCTCACCGTCGACGATGCCGTAGACGTATCGGTTGGTCATCGGTGGATCACCAGCTGAACGGACGCGGCGGACTTTCCATCCAAACTCGTGTCTGGTCGTCTGTGCCGACTCCGTCGATCATCACGGGACGAGACACGCGATCGAAACACGTCGCCGCTGTCAATGGGAGGGAACCTAACGAACATGGTGTTGGTAACTGTACTCCGTGCGAACGCCGCAACGAGCACCCACGGATCGTCAGGCGGACGATTCGTTGCTCCGGCGGGTTACGGTAGTGCTTGCAGTTTCATCCCTGGGTCTTGAGACGTGTTCTCTCGAGACGGGTCCACTACGAAAGAGGGGGTTAGCCGGTGAAACGGCTGGTTTGGGTCAGCGTGCTTGCAGTGGCAGTCCGAGTCGTGTTACGAACTGCCGATCAACGCTGGATTGTATGGCACACCCACAACGACGGCCCGACTCCTCGAGTCTCGCGGAGGTACTCGACCGCGTCCTCGACAAGGGCGTCGTCATCGACGTCTGGGCGCGCATCTCGGTCGTCGGGATCGAACTGCTGACGATCGAAGCCCGCGTCGTTGTCGCCTCCGTCGACACCTTCCTGCACTACGCGGAGGAGATCGCAAAAATTGAGCAAGCCACCGCGGAGGGCGAACTCGAGGACCTCGAGGAAGTCGAGGTCGAGCCCCGGCCCGAATCGTCGCCGCAGTCCGCAACGGAGTAATCACTCGTGGGCGACGTGCTCGCGCCGAAGGCCGCGGGCGATGGCGGCGACATCGACGAGCTGCGATCGCAGATCACCGAGACGATTTGCCCCACAGACAGCACGACCGCATCGGGCGACTCAAAGAGTACACCGAACACAGACCAATGGCCGAAGCCGACACCCAATCACAGGCGCAGTGCAAGGCCCGCACCGAAGACGGCGAGCGGTGCTCACGGCCGGCCCAGGACGATGGCTTCTGCTATCAACACGACGAGAGTGATCCAACAGTGAGCGACGGTCAAGCAGCCGAAACGCAAGAACAACCCGACGAACAGGCCGAGAGCGGCGACGTCGAACAACCCAGATCTCGCGGCACGGCGAGCATGACAGCGACTGAGACGACGGATCCCGAGGCAGTCGACGCGGACGCCGAGGAAGAAATCGCGGGCGTCCTCGCGGTTCGAGAGACGGTCCAGTCGACTGCCGGCCGGCTCATCGGCCACGAGTTCGACGGCGTCAGCGAGATCTCGCCGACCGACGAGGGCTGGCGGGCCGTCGTCGAGGTCGTCGAACGCCGGGCTGTCCCCGACACCCAGGACATCATCGGTCGCTACGAGATCGAACTCGATACCGACGCCACCGTCCACGGCTACCGCCGGCTCGACCGCTACCGGCGCGGCGACACCGCCGAGTTCGAGTAACGGATCGACGCCGGTCGGGTTCGCTCGCGGGCGCTCGAGTCACGCCACGCCGTCGGGAGCGGTCTGCCCGAACGCAACCACGAAGAGTCGCCACCCCGTCGAACCGACCAGACACCTCATGTCGAACCCGTCCGTCCGCGGCGTTGACGTCGATCCGGAAACGCGGTGTGCCCACTACCACACCGACCGCGACGTCGTCGCGTTCAAATTCGCGTGCTGTGAGCGCTACTATCCCTGTTTTCGATGTCACGAGGCGCGTACGGACCACGAGGCGGTGCCGTGGCCACGCGATCGGTTCGATGAGTCGTCCGTTTTGTGCGGCGTCTGCGACACCACGCTGACCGTCCCCGACTATCTCGCGGCCGACTATCGGTGTCCGTCATGTAACGCGGCGTTCAATCCTGGGTGTGCGAGCCACGCGGCGCTATACTTCGAGACGGAAGCATCGGAATAGTTACCAGCCGTCGGCCGACACGGCACGCGAGTCGGCGCGTTGATCCAGCAAGCTATTTCCGCGTCGGACGGTCGACTCCGGGTATGGATCCGGCGCTTGGCCCGCCCAACGCGATGGCCGAGAAACGCGACGAGCTGACGCCGATGATGGCACAGTATCACGACCTCTGTGCCCGCTACGACGACGCGATCGTCCTCTTTCAGGTGGGTGACTTCTACGAAACCTTCTGTGGCGCAGCCGAACGCACCGCCCGCTTGCTCGAGATTGCCCTGACCAGCCGTGAAGACTCCACCGGCGAGTACCCGATGGCCGGCATCCCGATCGACAACGCCGAATCGTACATCGAGGACTTACTCGAGGCCGGCTATCGGGTCGCGGTTGCGGATCAGGTCGAAGAGCCTGGCGAGACCTCGGGCGTCGTCGAGCGGGCAGTCACACGCGTGATCACCCCGGGGACGCTCACCGAAGACGAACTGCTCGCGAGCGACGACAACAACTTCGTCGCGGCGCTCGCCCGGGAGAACGAGCGCCTCGGCCTGGCCTTCCTCGACGTCTCGACTGGCGACTTCTACGCGACGAGCGCGACCGCACGCGAGTCGATCGCCGACGAATTAAGCCGGTTTGATCCGTCCGAGGCGGTCGTCGGTCCCGATGCGCCGACCACGCCCGTCCCTGACGACTGTATGGTGACGCCGTTCGACGCGCGTGCGTTCGACCGCGAGCGGGTCGGCGCGAAGCTCGCAGCGTACTTCAGAAATCCCGACGCCTTGCTCGCCACCGACGCCGAAATCCGTGCTTGCGGCGCGTTGCTTTCCTACGCCGAGTACGTCCGCGGCGGCGAACACGAGGGTGAGCGCGGCGACGACGAGCGCGTCGATGCCGTCTTCGAGGGCGACGCCGGCCAGCGCCTCGAGTACATCACGCAACTCACCCGCTATGACCCTCGCGAGTATCTCTTACTCGACGCTGTTGCCCTGCGTAGCCTCGAGCTGTTTGAACCCCGAACCGTCCACGGCCGCGACGATGCGACGCTGATCGGCGTGCTCGACGAGACCGCGAGCGCCCTCGGCGGCCGCCGGTTGCGCGATTGGCTTCGCCGGCCGCTGCTCGAGCCCGCACGAATCGAGGCCCGCCACGACGCAGTCGCGGAACTAAAAGCGGCCGTCCAGCAGCGCGAAGAGCTTCACGAGCGCCTGCGGGAGGTCTACGACCTCGAGCGGCTGATCGGGCGGATCTCCCGCGAGCGGGCCAACGCCCGTGACCTACGTTCGCTGCGGGACACGCTCGCGGTCGTCCCCGAGATCCGTGCCCAGCTCGCGGACGCCGACTGCGGACGGCTGCGGAAACTCCACGAGACCCTTGATCCGCTTTCGGACGTTCGCGAATTGATCGAGGACGCGATCGTCGCCGAGCCACCGATCGAGATCACCGAGGGCGGGATCATCGCAGAGGGGTACGACAACGACCTCGACGAGGTGCGCGCAACTGCCCGCGACGGCAAACAGTGGATCGACGACTTAGAGGCACGCGAACGTGAGCGAACCGGCATCGACTCGCTGAAGGTCGGTCACAACTCGGTACACGGCTACTACATCGAGGTGACGAACCCCAATCTCGAGGCCGTCCCCGACGACTACCAGCGCCGTCAGACCCTGAAAAACTCCGAGCGGTTCGTCACACCCGAACTAAAATCGCGCGAAGACGAGATCGTTGGGGCCGAGCAACGGGCTGACGACCGCGAGTACGAACTGTTCTGCGAGGTTCGCCGCGAGGTCGCCGCCGAAGTCGAACGCGTCCAGGCCCTCGCGGACGCGCTGGCGAATTTGGACGCGCTCGTCTCCCTTGCGACCGTCGCCGCCCAGTACGACTACTGCCGGCCCGACCTCCTCGAGCGCGAGGGACGAGACGGCCTCGAGGTCGACATCGAGGGCGGTCGCCATCCGGTCGTCGAGCGAACCCAGGAATCGTTCGTCCCCAACGATGCCAACCTGCGGCCCGAGCGGCGGCTGGCGGTGATCACCGGCCCCAACATGTCCGGGAAGTCGACGTACATGCGCCAGGTGGCCCAGATCGTCCTGCTGGCACAGGTCGGGAGTTTCGTTCCCGCCCAGGCTGCCAGACTCACGCCCGTCGACCGGATCTTCACCCGCGTCGGGGCCAGCGACGACATCGCCGGCGGCCGCTCGACGTTCATGGTCGAGATGGACGAACTCGCGACGATCCTCCGGGACGCCGACGAAGGCTCGCTCGTCCTCCTCGACGAGGTTGGGCGGGGTACCTCGACTGCCGACGGCATGGCAATCGCACAGGCGATCACTGAACACCTCCACGACGCGGTCGGCGCGACGACACTCTTTGCGACGCATCACCACCCGCTGACCGAACTCGCTGACGACCTCGCGGCTGCCTTCACGCTTCACTTCGAGGTCGACCAGGACGGCGGTGAGGTCGTCTTCTACCACGAGATCGCGCCCGGCGCGGCGACGGGCTCGTACGGCGTCGAGGTTGCGACCGCAGCCGGCGTGCCCGAAGACGTGGTCGATCGGGCGCGGGAGCTGGTTGCCGACGCAGCCGCTGCGGAGTCCGGAGCGGACGGCAACGCTGGCGAGAGGACTGACGACACCGACTCGAGCGATCGCCCGAGAGCCGACGCCGACGGCGAGTCGGCCGCGCCAGCGACGGCAGACGGTGGCGACATCCCAGCGGACGTGGCGGCCGAACTCCGCGCGCTCGATCTCGCCCACCTCACGCCCGTCGAGGCGCTGACGGAACTCGATCGGCTCAAACAGTTGCTCGAGGAGTAAGCCGGTCGCTCCGTCGATCGCATCGATCCAAGTCGCCGACGTGGAACGCCGAGTAGACCGCAGACGGCACCATCCAGCACAACACACAACCGTGCCAGCGACGACGTCACCCCATGACGTATCGAACGACCATCGGCTGGTCGCTCATCACGTCGGGCATCGTCACCCTCCTGCTGGCGTATCTCCCGGGAAAATCGTGGTGGTGGGGCATTGTGTTGCTGATACTGGGGATCGTGATCTTCACCGTTCGTCGGTAGTCGACTGCCTGGAACGGGTTCGGGCCGCTTCGCTGGTTCGATCGCCCCTCAGCCAGCCCTCGAGTCGGCTGTAAGGTTCTTTTGTCGTGGCGGTGAACGCCCGACACGAGAGTTGGTGATCGAGATGGCACCCCTGACACTCGCGAGTCCGGCGTTCGACAATGGGGACCGGATCCCCGCAGAGTACGGCTATACGAACGACAACGTCAATCCGCCACTCGAGATCGACGGCGTTCCTGACGACGCCGAAGCGCTCGCGCTGATCATCGACGATCCCGACGCGAGAGCGCCCGCTGGGAAGATCTGGGACCACTGGGTCGTCTGGAACGTTCCGCCAGCAACGACGACGATTCCCGAGGACTGGCACCCGACCGAGGCGACTGAGGGAACGAACGACTACGGCGAGCACGGCTACGGCGGCCCGAACCCGCCGGACAGAGAACATACCTACCGGTTTGAACTGTACGCGTTGGACGCGTCGCTCGACCTCGGCTCCGACGCCGGCGCAGACGAACTCCGGTCATCGATGAACGGCCACGTCCTCGAGCAAACGCGCCTCGAAGGGACGTATCCGGCCTGACGAGCCAATTATACCACTCACTCGGCCGGTGGCTCGAGCGCAACGAATTCGAGGCCGTGATCGTCGAGCAGCCGCGCCGCGCGATCGGTCACCGACGGCGCAACCAGAATCCCGCGAACCGTCGCCTCGGCGTGCAGATCCCGCTCGAGGGCGTCGACGTACCGCCGGAGCTGACTCACCGCGTCGGGACCGACCCGCCGACGCTTCAGTTCGACGACGACCGCCCGTCCAGCGTCATCCTCGCCGTAGATGTCGACTGCACCCGCCGGCGTGTCGCGCTCGGTTGCCAGCGGCGTAAAGCCGGGCTCGAGCAGATCTGGGTCCTCTAAGATCCGCTGGCGGAGGTCTTCTTCGGTGCCAACGAGGGCGAGATCGTTCTCGTCGGACCCCGACAGCGCGGAGACCTGAAAGAGGTCCTGAAACCGGACGGTGAGTCGTTCGTCCGGCGTCGATCGACGGCTCTCGAGGACGAGCATGCCGTCCTCACAGGAGACGTCATGGTCACAGCCCGGCGGCTGCCAGTTGACCGGTTGCTGGCCCTCGTCGGTATGGACCAGCGCCGCGCCGTCGGGTTTGAACATGACGTGGCGGTCGCCCGCCTCGAGATAGCTCGTCGCCCGGCCGTCGTAATCGACGGTACAGCGCCCGAAGACGGTCACGATGGCGTCGCGATCGAATCCGCGAGCGATCACGTCGCGGGCGGCCGTCGGCGTCGGTCCCTGAAGCGTTTCCGTCCGCTGGCCGTGCTCTGACTCCGTCACTGGCAGCCGTAGTGCCGGGGCGGATAAAAGCCCCCCGCTGTCGGGTAGATTCCGCCTCGAGTCGTCACCCTCGAGCCAGACCGAACGCAGAAGGTATATTGACCTCCCACCCCGCACACGACACGATGGCGAATCTCCCAACCCGTCGCGGATTTCTCGCAGCTGCCGGCACCGGTACAGCCGCATCGCTCGCTGGCTGTTCACAACTCGAGTCGATCACGCAGAGCGACTCGGGAAGTGCCGATGGCCCGTTGACAGTGACTGTCATGCCGGATCAAGAGCAACTGACGAGCTACGAGCAAGACCTCCGACAATCCATTGAGAACGGCAGCATCACGCAGCAACAGGCCGGTCAGCGGTTTCAGGACAAACAGCGCGAGCTGACCAAAGAGGCTGGAACGGCGGTCCAGGACCTGGCCAGCGCTAACGACGATGTGACGATCGAAAAATCGTCCCCGTCGTACGGCTTCTTCCTCATCGATGCACCCCCTGCGACCATCATTGGTGCGCTACAAAGCGGTGACATCAACGCGATCTATTCCTCCGACCGGTACGAACAGTTCGCCCAGCGACGAGACTTGCTCGAGCAACAACAGGCGGCAGCCGGCAGCCAACAGGGGGCGACAAACGAAACGAACGAATCAAACGGATCGACCAGCGACACAAACGAGTCGACCACTGACACCGAGTCGTAACCGAGCGCCGGTTGCAGCTTACTCGACGCTGAACGGACTCTCGCGCTCGGTCCAGTCCCAGCCGGGAAGGCGTTCCTGAAAGCCGGCAGCGAGTGCGGCCTCGCAGTCGTCGACACCGGCGTTTTCGTCTGCATCGCCGTGGACGTGGACGTCGGCATAGTGGAACGTCGCTTCACCGAGCGTCCGAAGGGGTTGCTCGCCGGCGATCGTCCCGGCGAGTTCGCGACCGAGGAGTTCGTCGACAATGAACCCCGGATAGTCGCCCTCAACGTCAAGATCTCTGAGGATGGCGACCAAGGCAGCGACGTTGACGGCCAGATCGCCGTCAGCGAAGACGTCGTCGACCGCCGCGCGGTACTGTGTCGTCGTCACCGCATCGACGTCGGTCTCGAAGATCTCACCGAGGTCGTCGCGGACATCGTTGATGATCGGGACGACCCGGTCGGCACGGGCTGCGATCCAGTCTCGTTCCTCGCTGACGCGAGCGGGCGTGATGTGCATCGACTACTGCCGACGGCCCCGCAGCCCAAAACGTTGTAGCATTAGTCGCAGTCGTACCGTCACTGAACCTCCTGCCCGCCGTCTTGGGCGCATGCAACACATGCCCAGCGGCCGACGGAAGCGCGTCTCTGGGTCCGGTTTTGCGAAGGCTTTTATACTCCGCAAAGAATAGCCTCGAGTAAGCGGGTTCTCCCTGGAATCTTCCCGCACGAACCAGGATAACCGATCCGGGAGCGTCTTCGTCAGGCATGGAGTAGGATACGATGACCCACGAGACGAGACGGAGTGTGAGCTACGTTGTCCCATCCGGACGACACTCATCACCGATGTTAACACGGCGGCCGCCGGTCAACGGTCGTCACGACACCGATTTCCGTCAGTTGTCTCCGATTGCGTCCACCCGACTCGACGGCGTCCTCGATCCCGGACGGCGAGTTCACGCAAGCCACATTGGCGACCTATGAGCACTGTAGAGCAGCAACTCGACGATCTCAAAGCACAGATCACGAGCGAGTTACCGAGCGATATCTCGGTCTCCTCGGTGAAATACGAAGGCCCCGAACTGGTGGTCTACACTCGCGACCCGAAGAAATTCGCCCAGCAGGGCGATCTCATCCGACAGCTCGCGAGCAAACTTCGCAAGCGGATTACCGTCCGGCCCGACCCAAGCGTTCTCTCGCGACCTGAGCAGGCCCGCGAGGAGATCATGGGCGTTATCCCCGACGAAGCAGGAGTGACCGACCTCGATTTCCACGCCGATACCGGCGAAGTCGTCATCGAGGCCGAAAAGCCCGGCATGGTGATCGGCCGTCACGGCTCGACGCTCCGCGAAATCACGAAAAACGTCGGCTGGACGCCCGAAGTCGTCCGGACGCCGCCGATCGAATCTTCAACCGTCTCGAACGTCCGCAGCTTCCTCAAACAGGAACGCGACGAGCGCCGAGACATCTTGGAGAAGGTCGGCCGACAGATCCACCGCGAGGAGATGTCCGACGACGAGTACGTCCGCATCACCACACTGGGGTGCTGTCGTGAAGTCGGTCGCGCGTCGTTTATTCTCTCGACGCCCGAAACGCGGATCCTCATCGACTGCGGTGACAAACCCGGCGCGGAAGGCGAAGTGCCCTATCTCCACGCACCCGAGGCACTCGGCGCTGGCCCCCAGACCATCGACGCCGTCGTCCTGACCCACGCCCACCTCGACCACTCCGCGCTCATTCCGCTCCTGTTCAAGTACGGCTACGACGGCCCGATCTACTGTACCGAGCCCACGCGGGACCTGATGGGCCTGCTGACGCTCGACTATCTCGACGTTGCGGCCAAAGAAGGCCGCACTCCTCCCTACGATAGCGAACAGGTCCGCGAGGCGATCAAACACACCATCCCGCTCGAATATGGCGACGTCACCGACATCGCGCCGGACGTCAAACTCACCCTTCACAACGCCGGCCACATCCTCGGCTCGGCCGTCTCGCACTTCCATATCGGCGACGGTCTCTACAACGTCGCCTTCTCCGGCGACATCCACTACGAGGACACGCGCCTGTTCAACGGCGCAACCAACGACTTCCCGCGGGTCGAAACGCTCGTGATGGAGTCGACCTACGGCGGTCGCAACGACTACCAGACCGACCAGCAAGACTCCGAAGAGAAACTCAAGGAAGTAATCAATGAGACCTACGAGCAGGGCGGTAAGGTCGTCATTCCGGCGTTCGCGGTCGGCCGCTCCCAAGAAATCATGCTTGTCTTGGAGGAGGCGATGCGCAACGGCGACATTCCGTCGATGCCGGTCCACTTAGACGGCATGATCTGGGAGGCGACGGCGATCCACACCACCTACCCCGAATACCTCCGTGACGACCTGCGCGACCGCATCTTCCACGAGGACGAAAACCCCTTCCTCGCCGAGGAATTCAACCACATCGACGGCGGCGAGGAAGAACGCCAGGACGTCGCCGACGGCGACTCCTGTATTATCCTCTCGACGTCGGGGATGGTTACCGGCGGCCCGATCATGTCCTGGCTCTCGCATATCGGCCCCGATCCGGACTCGACGCTCGTCTTCGTCGGCTATCAGGCCCAGGGAACCCTCGGCCGACGCATTCAGAACGGTTGGGACGAGATTCCGACCAGCGAAGTCGGTGCCATGGGCAACGGCGGCGGCCGCGGCACCCTCTCGCTGAACATGGGCGTCGAAACCGTCGACGGCTTCTCCGGCCACGCCGACCGCGCCGGCCTCGAGAACTTCGTCAAAACGATGAACCCACGCCCCGAGAAGGTACTCTGTGTCCACGGCGACGAACGCTCCACGCAGGACCTCTCGAGCGCGCTCTATCACAACTACGACATGCGCACCTTCGCGCCGAAGAACCTCGAGACCTTCCGCTTCCTCTAAAGAAAGCCCTCGCGATCGCTTGGCAGCGATCGCTCGCCCTTTCAATGTCTACCGGAGCGCCTGCGGCGCTCCGGTCGCCCGGAAATCTTCGATTTCCGCAGGCCGCCAGGGTCGCACCGCAGCGCGGTGCGCGGATCTGCGCACCGCGCGGTCGGCCTGCCCTCCCCCGTGACTCGAGCGCTCGCCTCCTACTCGAGGCGAGCGCTCGAGTCGGCCACTGTGGAGGGTCGGGACCTGTCGAAATCGCGGCTGCCCAGACGTGGGCGGCTCGGAAACGAACGGAGAACCAGAGCAGCGTGCCGTGACGAGTGAACCGAACACCGAGTTGCTTATCGGTCGTTCGACTGGGCAGTCACTTCGTCGTCGGCCACTGTCGACTCGTCTCCCTCCCAGCGTTCCTCGTGGACGAGCGTCTCCATATCGAGTCGCTCACGCCAGCCCTCCTGCTGGAGAACCGGTTCCTCGGGGAAGCCGTCTTTCGGATAGCCGAGACAGAGATACGCGATCGGCTTGACGTGTGGCGGAATGTCGAGCACCTCCTGGAGCTCGTAGGGGTAGAGGACGCTCACCCAGCCGACGCCGACGCCCTCCGCGCGAGCGGCCAGCCATAGATTCTGCACCGCGAGACACGTCGAATAGACATCAGTACGCTTCATCGAATTGCGACCAAGCACGTGGGGCGCGCCGCGGGTCGGATCACAGGTCACGCAGATGTTGATCGGTGATTCGCGAATCCCCTCGAGTTTCAACTCCGCGAATTCGCTTCGCCGTGGTTCCTCGTAGCCCTCGCGGGCGGCCGCGATGGCGCGCTCTGCGATCGACGCGATTTCGGTTTTGGTCTCATCGTCACGGACAACCACGAGATCCCACGGCTGTGAGAAGCCGACGCTCGGTGCGTGATGGGCGGCTTGCAGCAGTCGCTCGAGGACCTCCTCGGGAATCGGGTCGTCGCGAAACCGCCGGATATCGCGCCGGGCGTAAATCGTCTTGTACACTGCCTCTCGTTCCGCGTCCGTGAATGCAACCATTGTTTCACAACTGCAATCAATATTGTATAAATCCAGTGACTAGCCGCCGGCAGGGGACTCGAGCGAGGACAGCCGAGACCGGCTGCCGACGGTGACGATGGGAGTCGCCAGCCCGGTCACTCGGGAGCGTCGACCGGATCGACGACCTCACCCGTCGCGGGATAGACACCGACCTGCTCGCAGATGTCGGCCATCGGGCACGCCTCGGGATCCTCGAGACAGGCTGGTTTCCGAGCGGTGCAGTATTCGCGGCCGAACTGGATCGTCGCCGTGTGACCGAAGCCACACTTGGCAGCAGGCACGTCGCGCTCGAGGGTCTCACGAACCGTTTCGTGATCGGCAGCCGGCGACGCGATTCCCATCCGTCGGTAGATCCGGTGGACGTGCGTGTCGACGGGGAAAACGCCGCCACGGCCACCCGAAAAGAGCAGGACACAATCGGCGGTCTTCGGGCCGACGCCTCGGACCTCGAGCAAGGTGTCACGAACCGTCTCAGGGTCCTCGTCCTTGACGAATGCATCGAACGCAGCGGCGGAGCCGAAGTCCTCGAGCACCCACTCGGCGGTGTCGATGATGGTTTCGGACTTCTGATTATAGAGGCCCGCCGAGCTGATCGTCTCGGCAAGCGTCGACTGCTCGGCGTCTGCAAGTGTCTCAGCCAGATCGACATCGTCGCCATCGTATCGCTCGAGCAGTGCGTCATGTGCCGGCTGGCTCGCCTTGTCGCTCGTGTTCTGGCTCAGGATCGTACGGACGAGACAGGTAAAGGCATCCTGGCCGCCGTAAGTCTTTTGCCAGTACAGCTCACCCAAGCGGTCAATGACCGCCTCCGCGCGGGTGTCGGCCGTCGCGGGATCGAACTCGGCGGCTATACCGCCACCTGCCGTGCCACCGCTGATGTTGACGGCTGGCTCCGGATCATCGCTCATATCGGGACCGTAGGACGGACAGGACAAAACCGCGACGGAAGCGGTGGTCTCGAGCGTGCGCTGACGACCGGTCACTCGACGCGAATCGTCACCGTCACGTCGGCACCGTCAGCCAGTGCGTCGACGAGGTCGCGGTCGAATCCTTCGGCTGCGAACTCGGCACCAACCATGATCGTCCGGTCGTCGATGTAGTCGCTCGTCCGTCCGACCGCGCTTCGCTCGTTGGTCAGTTCGAGATCAGGGTGGCCACGTCCCGAGACCGACGCCGTGTAGCCGTCAGCCTCGAGCGTGACCGTGATCGTTGCATTGGCGTCCTGACACGCCGCGACGAACTCGGGATCGAAATCAGCCGGGGAACGGTCGGCCTCGATCGCAAGGATGCAGTCGCCCGCAGGAGTGAGATAGTCGTCGGTCGTCACCTCGAAGGTGCTCGCGTGTTCGGCACTGACGTGCTCGTGACCGCGAGCCTGAATAACCTCTTCCATGCAACGGAGTTCGGTGCCGGTCGGAAAACGGGATCGAATCGGGCTCGTCTCGAGCCCGGCTATTGCTTAGATGAGGCTCGCGCCGTCGAAGTCGCCGCGGCTGTAGTCGATCTCCAGCAACTCGAGGATCGTCGGCGTGATGTCGAATAAGTCGGCGTCGTCGATCGTCGCCTCCGGATCGTCGATATAGAGCGACGTATTGTCGAAGCTGTGCATCCCGTTGCGCGGACCCGTATCGAAGACCTCGGCGTCGCCCTTGAAGCCGGACTTGAGGTCGAAGCCCTTGTTCGGGATCGCGACCAGGTCGGGCGCGATATCGTCGTGATCGCCACGGAAGGCCGCTTCCTTCTCGACGACGCGGTCGACGACTTTGTTGCCGTCGGGACCCTCGAGGGCCTCGAGCTCGGCTTTGAGCTGGTCGCGGACCTCGTCGTACTCGGATTCGGGGACGGAGCCGCGGGGTTCACGTCCCTCGAGGTTGATGTAGAAGCGACCGGGGATGAACGAGTAGGCTTTCGTATCAGTCGAGATGTCGCCCAGTTCCTCGGGGTCCTCGGTCTGGAAGGAGAGCCAGCCCTCCTCGCGAAGCCACTCGTTGAAGTGGACCTCGTAGTCGAGGCTGGTAAAGCCGTGGTCGGAGGCGACGATCATGGTGGCGTCGTCGGGGAGTGCCTCGCGGAGGCGGCCGATGTAGTCGTCGACCTTCTGGTAGAACTCGAGGAACTCGTCTTTGTACTCACCGTCGCGCTCGTAGTCCTTGAACAGGAAGTGGTTGACCCGGTCGGTCGTCATGAAGACGCCGAAAAAGAGGTCCCAGTCGTCTTCCTCGATGTAGTGTTTGAACGCCTCGAAGCGCGCGTCGACGGTCGCGTGGGCGTCCTCGATGAACTCGGCTTTGTCGTCCTGATGGCCGAGTTTCGGGTTGACGTCGATCCGGTAGTCGAGCGTCTCGAGGTAGCTCCCGACATCGTCGGGGCAGGCAGCTTTCTCGAGGTCGGGCGAGAGAAAGCCCGAGACCATCCGCTGGACGTCACGCTGTGGCGGGAAGGTGACGGGGACGTTCATGACGGTAGCCTCGCGACCGGCCGCTTGAACGCGGTCCCAGACGCGGTCGGCTTGGACGTCACGCCCCATCGGGACATAGGTGTCGTAGGTGCCGACTTCACGGTCCTGGAAGCCGTAGACGCCGGTCTCGCCGGGATTTTTCCCGGTCGTCAGCGACGGCCAGCAGGCGCTGGATTCCGGCGGGACGATGCTCGAGATTTCTGCCGCCGTGCCGTCGTCAGCGAGCGCTGCAAAGTTGGGAAACAGTTCCTCGTGCTCCGAGAGGAGACTATACGGTACGCCGTCGACCCCAATAAACGCGACTCGGGGGTCACCGTCGCCCCGTAATCGGTCGAACAGACCCATGGCCGGACGTAGTTCGACCGGGTACAAGAAGGTTCGTTTCGGAACAGTGTTTTGCGAATACCTGCGACGGAAGTCATCGGTTCGACAGTCGCCGACTGCAGACCGGCTGGGACCGTCCGCACGGGGATGCTCAGTGAGCGGTAAACACGCGACCCGACCGACGAGACCACACCGGCGGTAACGAAAGCGGGAGCGAGGACGATCGGTCGTCTGCGGCCTCGGACGTGGCGCGACAGGTTACTCGTCGCGGTCGCTCGAGTCTGCTGGCTCGAAGTTGGTCGGGACGACCGTGAGGTGAGCCATACCGACGCCGGACGTAGCTGCGTCGTCGGCCGACGATCCCGAACGTGGGGCGGGGTTGGATGCTGCCATACAGTGAGAGATACGGGCGAGACGGGCATAAAATTACCCATGCTCATAACGCATCCGGTAACCGGCCGGAGATTACTCTGGGGAATCAACCGGTGGAGCCGACGACAGAAACGAAAAACGACCGTTGGTGGTCGTTACTGGAAGTTCTCTTCGTAGAGGTCCTGGGCGTGTTCGATCGCGTCGTAGGCAGCCTGCTTGTCCTCCCAGCCCTGCGTCTCGACTTCCTTGCCTTCCTCTAAGTTCTTGTAGGTCTCAAAGAACTCGTCGATCTCGTCGAGTTGCTGCTGTGGGATGTCGTCGAGATCCTCGATGTGATCGTAGCGTGGGTCCTCACTCGGGACGGCGATGACCTTGTCGTCCTGCTCGCCGTCGTCGTCCATCTTCATCAGCGCGACGGGACGGGCTTCGATGACACAGCCGGGGAACGTCTGATCCTCGACGAGGACGAGCACGTCGAAGGGGTCCTCGTCGTCGTAATAGGACTGCGGGATGAAGCCGTAGTCACTTGGATAGTGAACGTTGCTGTGGAGCACGCGATCGAGGACGACGCCCGGCACGTCCTTGTCGTACTCGTACTTGTTTCGCTCGCCTTTGAGACATTCCACGACGGCGTAGATCTCTTCTGGCGCGTTCGGTCCAGTTTCGAGGTCTTCCCAGAGGTTGACCATGTATCGGAACATCCGTAGTCGATCAAAAAGTACTTTCGTAATCGACTGTCAGTATTCGAGTGACGGTTGCCAGAAACTCGACAGACACCACGAAGGCCCGTTACACCCGTCTTCGGCCTCGTATCGGTCGGTCACCGGGTGTCGGATCGGCTGATACGAAGTGATAGTTGACAAGTCTTAAATAGTCTGGTGACAATTGCACAAGTATGTCAGAGGCACAATCAATCACCGGCGAACAGAGTATTGCACGCGAACTCACCGCCTTCCAGAACAACATCCTCGTCATCCTCGCGAAGGAGCCGATGTACGGCCTCGCGATCAAGCGCGAACTCGAGGACTACTATGGGGCGGAAGTAAACCACGGGCGGCTCTACCCTAACCTCGACGAACTCGTCGACCTGGGACTAGTCGAGAAAAGCGAACTCGACAAGCGAACCAACCAGTACTCGCTGACCGACGACGGCTACGAGGCCGTCCTCGACGGCATCGAGTGGACGCTCTCGAAGGTCGTCACGGGCGACGACCGCGCAGACGAGATCCGCGACATCGTCGAAAACAGTTACTAGAACTGGTAGTTCGGGACTCGCTCGTCAGCAGTCTCGAAGATCAGTTCGATCGATTCCGCGATCACTTCTTGTTGGTCGTCCGATGGCCAGGCGTTCCTGACGAAGTAGTCCGTGCAAAACTCCGCGAGGTCGTCACCTGTCAGTGATTCGATCGGCTTCGCGTAGTGGTTGCCCGCGAAATCGGCTAATATTGCCGCGTTATTGGCGTGTACGTCGCCGTGGGTGTCCCTGACCGTCGCGACGAGGTCGCGGTTGTGGGCGTCGACGTCGTCCCACTCGTCCGGATCGCCTGTCCCCTCGAGCGGGATTTCGACCGCGCGGTCGATGTCCTCGATGCGGTCGGTCCGGATAACGCCGTCCTCGTGCCACTCCTCGGGATGGAGGACGAGGACGTCATCGCCGTCGTCGTCACGGATGCGCGAGGTAAAATCGTGTTCGTCGAGGAGGTCGTCACGCCGCTGTTCATAGGCTGTCGCTTCGTTGTCGTCGACAGTAGTGCGCTTCAGCCGGGTCAGTCGTTCGACTTCGTCGGCGACATCCCGGGGAAGGTCCGTCTCGTCGCTTGCAGCTTCGTCACCGTCCTCATCGCCGTCGATCGCGTTCGGATCGGTCATGAGAGCACGTACGCACGCGAGCGGTTTTCCGCTTGCCGGTCCAGACTCGTGCGCCGGCCGGTGTGGCCGTCACCGTTAGGCCTGATCCAGCGCCTCGTTGACGAGCCCGTCAGCGCGCTCGTTGACGTCTCGAGGGACGTACTCGAGGGTCCACTCGTCGAACGCGGCCAGTAGTTCGTGGACGGTCACGCGTTTCTCGCGCAGTTCGGGGTTGTTGGTGTCGTACTCGCCGCGGACCTGCTTGACGATGAGCTCGGAGTCGCCGCGGACGTGGACCTCGTCGTAGCCGTAGTCGCGGGCGGCTTCAAGGCCGGCGATCAGGGCCTCGTACTCGGCCTGGTTGTTCGTCGCCGTCCCGATCGTCTCGCCGTCTTCGGCGACGATGCCGTCGCTCGTGACGATCACCCAGCCGATCGCGGCGGGGCCGGGATTGCCTCGCGAGCCGCCGTCGAAATAGACGTGGGCGCGGCCGCCGCCCTCGCGGATCAGGGCCTCGAGGTCCCGCGGATCCGATCCCTGAATCACGACCTTGTCGTCGTAGGCGACGGCCGTTGCGCCACCCCGGCTGGCCCGCCAGCGCTCGTGGTCCGTGTTACCAGACTCGACAGAAACACCTGCGTCCTCGAGTCGCTTGCGGGCCGTCTCGACGTCACATTCGATAACCGGCATTCGTGTCCGGCATCGGCCAGAATGGGATAAAGGTTTTCCGGTTCCGAATCGTAAACCCTGGGTATAAACGCTTGTACTGCCTGTTTTCGGGCAGTACGGGTCAGGTTGGGAAAATCCTTGCCAAACATTTATATAGCGTGGTGATACTACTATAAAAGTGCGATGACACGGTCCACCCGCCAGCGGGAGCGAACGCGTGAGACGGACGAGACCGAGGATCAGGAAGGGGTACGTGCCTGTCCCGAGTGTGAATCGGATAATCTCGTCAAGGACTCCGACCGGGGAGAGCTCATCTGTGAAGACTGTGGGCTCGTCGTGGAGGAGGAACAGATCGACCCCGGCCCGGAGTGGCGGGCGTTCAATCACCAGGAACGGCAGGAAAAGTCCCGCGTCGGCGCGCCGACGACCCAGACGATGCACGACAAGGGGCTGACGACGACCATCGACTGGAAAGATAAGGACGCCTACGGCCGCTCGATCTCCTCGAAAAAGCGCAGCCAGATGCACCGGCTGCGCAAATGGCAGGAACGGATTCGAACCAAAGACGCCGGCGAGCGCAATCTTCAGTTCGCGCTCAGTGAAATCGACCGGATGGCCTCCGCACTGGGGGTGCCACGCTCGGTCCGCGAGGTCGCGTCGGTTATCTATCGACGCGCGCTCAAAGAAGACCTCATCCGCGGGCGCTCGATCGAAGGCGTCGCGACGTCGGCGCTGTATGCTGCCTGTCGCAAAGAAGGAATCCCGCGAAGCCTCGAGGAAATCTCGGAAGTCTCCCGCGTCGAACGCAAAGAGATCGGTCGCACGTATCGATACATCTCGCAGGAACTCGGCCTCGAGATGCGTCCCGTCGACCCGAAAAAATACGTCCCTCGCTTCTGTTCTGAACTCGAACTGTCCGAAGAGGTCCAGACCAAGGCCAACGAGATCATCGAGAAGACGGCCGAGGAAGGGTTGCTGTCGGGCAAATCACCAACGGGCTACGCCGCGGCTGCGATCTACGCTGCGTCCCTGCTGTGCAACGAGAAGAAGACCCAGCGCGAGGTCGCCGACGTCGCACAGGTGACCGAGGTGACGATCCGGAATCGGTATCAAGAACAGATCGAAGCGATGGGCATTCACGGCTAGCCGAGCGTCGTCTTCACTCCCGATTTTATCGCGTCGAAAACGCCATCGTAGCGGCCGCACTGCCGATCAGTACCGCATGGCCGGTCGCCAAACCGAGTCGGCTACTCGTCTTTGCCGACGCTGATGACCTGCAACAGCGAGTAGACCGGGACACCCTCGAGTTCTTCGACGCCCTGTTTGTCGGCGAGGACGACGCAGGCGAGTGGCTTCCCACCCTCGGCGCGGATGGCCTCGATCGTCTCGCGCATGGTGGTCCCGCTGGTGATGATGTCGTCGACGACATAGCACTCGCGGTCGCGGATACCGGCGAAGTTTCGGCTAAACGTGCCGCCGAGTTCCTCGATGTCTCCTTCCTCCCACTGGTGTTTCGCCGGCGTGTAGGTTCCGAGGTCGGTCTCGAGTTCGCGTGCGACCAGCGTCGCGATGGGGCCGCCGGCCTTTTCGATGCCGATCGTCAGGTCGACGTCCTCCCCGTGTTTGGCCAGCATGTCGGCCATCGCCGAGGCGATATGGTTCATTCGCTTGCTATCCCGGCCGATTGCCGACCAATCGACGTGGATGTCCTGTGGGCCGCTCACGCCGTTGGCCGGCGGTTGGGCCGGTTCCTCGGTCTGCTGGGGCGTCGTGCCGCTGCGCTCGACGAGCCAGCTCGCGGTCTCACGCGAGACGTTCAGTTCGTCCGCAATTTCGCCTTTCGAGAGCCCGCGAGCCGCGAGCTCGGCCGCGCTCTCGATGAGGTCGTCGACGTTTTTCATATAGCCGTGAATTCGACCGCTGTTTTTATAGTCGTGTCGTCATCCGGGGTTCCTGCCGACTCGTCGTCGGCAGTCGCGGCGTGTGCCGTCGCGTTTGGGAAGGCCCGATCGACTGACTCGAGGCCGTAGATCCCAGTCACGATCGCCTCGAGGACCCAGTCGGGAAGGTCCGCGAGCGTGTCTACGGCGGCCTCGAAGTGGCCGCGGTTGGAGTTGACGGTGCCGACGACGGCCTTGTTGTGAAGCACCAGTTCGCGGTGGAGTCGACCGCCGTCGATCTCGAAGGTCCAGTCGCTGGGGACGCCGAGCAAGGCGGCGACGCCGTTGGGAGCGAGCGCATCGATCGACTCGAAGGCGTGTTTCGCGTAGCCGGTCGCCTCGTAGATGAGGTCCATCGGCTCGTAGGCGGCCGGAATCTCGGCGACTGGCGTCTCGCGGGAGTCGATGTAGGTCGCGCCAAGCCGCTCAATGATGTCGATCACCGGATGTGGCCGGTCTTTCCGGCCGAGACAGTAGACCCGCTCGAAGTCGTCCGCTGCGGAAAACATCGCGGCAGTCAACAGGCCCAACGAGCCGGTGCCGAGGACGAGTGCGGCGTCGGGCTGCCAGCCAAAGGCCGAGCGGCTCGCGCGAGCGTGCTCGAGCGCCTTCTCGGTGATGCTGAGCGGTTCGACCAGAAAGCCCCACGGAGCGAGGTCGGCGGAGATCGGAACCAGAAACTCGGCCGGGCTCGTGATATATTCCGCCATGAACCCGTGTGCGCCGACGATCCCGCGTTCGACGTACGCGCCCTCGGGAGCCATGTCGGGCTCGCCGTGTTCGAAGTATTCGTTGGTCTCCGTTCCCGGCGGCGGCCGGCGAACCGTCGGAACGACGTACTGGCCCGCCTCGAGGCCGGTGTCGGTCGGGTCGTCGACGACGCCGACGGCCTCGTGGCCGAGGACGAGCCGGTCGTCGCCCTCGGGGGCCCCGCCGTGGCTCCCCTCGATAACCTCGTAATCGGTTCCGTCGACGCCCACGCGGTGGATTCGCACGAGCGCCTCGCCGGGGGCTGGTTCTGGAACGGGCCGCTTGATGACGTCGGGGACGCCCGCTCCGGGCTGGACTGCGATGGCTTTCATACACGCACAGTAGGAACCGTGAAGGTAAATATTTATTCCCGTTCGAGTTAATTGATGCAGCATGGACGATCTTGACAGTCAGGTATGGCCGAATGCCGATCCAGCGTCCCGACACAGCCGCCAGCGGAAACGATTATCCGACTGCCCATGCCTGTAGCCTCCATGGAGCGATACGATCTCGTCTACCAGCTCTACGACGAGTACGACACGAAGACCTTACGCGAGTTTCAGGAGTTCGTCGACGTCTTCCCTGCCGTTGACTCCCGGGTCGCCCTCGAGCACTGGCAAGGAGCGACCGAGGAACTCGAGGAGCGCAAAGACGAGATCCGGTCGTCGTTTGCGGCCGGCGAGACGTTCGCGGAGATCGCCGCCCGCGCGACCCGCGATCAGGCGTTTACCGCGCTCGATCTCGAGGCGAAGTACGACCGGGCGGTCAACGTTCTCGTCCTCGACGTCGACGAGACGCTGCGCTCTGCAGGCGGGACCGACAACGAGATCCCCCGTGAGACGCTGCATCTGCTGACCGAGTTCCACGAGGCTGGCGTCCCGATCGTCATCTGTACGGGTCAGACCCTAGAGAACGTCAAGGGATTCGCGATTCAGGGACTGGGCAGCGAGATCGTCCACTCGGGAGACCTCTCGATCGTCTACGAGGCGGGGACGGGCGTGTTCACGCCAGGCCACGGCGCGGACACGAAGCAGTTGCTCTACGAGGACTTAGAGGAGGAGATCCGAACCGTCTTCGACGATGTCCGCTCGCGCGTGCTGCCGGACGCCCCCGAGGAGCTGCGGCGGGGCTGTCACCTTCAGGGCAACGAGTTCAACGTCACGATGAAGCCCAACTACGAAACCGGCTCCGCGGACGCCCGCGAGATCATCGACGAGGCACTGGTCTATCTCATCGACCTGCTGGCCGACGCCGTCGGGGACACCCTCGAGAACGGCGATGGCGAGTCGTCGCTCGACGACGAGACGATCACCGACTGGACCCGCGCCTTCTATGCCGCACAGGACCCCGAAATCAGGGCCGTCCTCGAGAGTGAGGGCTCTTACCCCGACCTCGACGCCGACGCGGTGCCCGACGCGCTCACGGCCGTCTTAGAGCGGATCGACGTCGCCTACTACGAGGCCGACGCGGCCGAAATCGGCAGCCTCGAGTTGAACAAGGTTGTTGGCGTCGAGCGTGCACTGGACGTCCTCGGGGTTGACGACCCGTTCGCGCTCGTGATGGGCGACTCCAAGAGCGACCTCCGCGTGATGAAGTGGGTCGCGGAGAACGACGCCGGCATCGCGGCCGCCCCGGAACACGCTTCGCAGGACACCCTCCAGCACGTCCTCGAGACGGACGAACTCGTCTTCGACCGCGGGAAAAGCGTCGACGTGCTCCGGACGGTGTACGCACTGAATCGACTGGCTCGCCTTGGATAGCGACGACGCTGCTCGCGCTCGTCGTATCCCATTTTACAACGGTCTGAGGACCGTCATGAACCGTGACGTGCGCTTGTAAACTGCCGGCACACAAAGGCCGGCCCATCAATCCGGTTCGAGCCCTCTAGTGTCCCAGCGCGACCGTGACAGCGGCGTCGTTCGATGACCGAATTCGACACCGTTAGGAAGTGCGTGACCGATGACGACGATCGCAGAACTCTCGCTCTCGACGGCCGAGTTCGCACTCGCACAGACCATCGAGCAACGGCCAGCCCTCGAGCTTCGCGTCGAAAGCGTCGTCGCGGAGGGACCGACCCGAACCGCCCCGCTCGCCTGGTTCTCGAACGTCGATCCCGGCGAACTCGAGTCGGCTCTCGAGTCGGACCCAACCGTCGCCGAGTATCGGCAGTTGCTCGAGCGTACCGCCGACGGCGACCTGTTCTACCGGCTCGAGTACGCCGAAACCGCCGCGTCGGTCTGTCGGCGTGTCTACAGCCACGACGGGACGGTCCTCGACGCACACGTCCGCGACGAGCAGTGGACGCTCCGGTTGCTCTTTCCCCATCGTGAGGAGCTGGCGGCGGCCGTCTCCGCGATCGAAGACAACGGCGTCAGTATCGACGTCAGACGCATGGTCGAAGCCGGGCAGGAAGAGCAGTTCGAGACGACAGCGGCGCTGACCGAGCCCCAACAGGAGGCGATCGCCGAAGCCTACCGCCAGGGCTACTACGACGTGCCGCGTGAGATCTCGCTCGAGGAACTCGCGAACGAACTCGGCATCTCCCATCAGGCGCTCTCCGAGCGGCTGCGACGGGCGAACCGCGTCCTCGCGGGCGAACAGATAGACGAGTCGGCAAGCGAAATGGCGACGCCGGACTAACGGCGAATGGAATAGCCGGCGGGCGTTTTTTGGCCGTGCTCGACGGAGAGAGTGATATGTCGTATCACGATCCCGGCGCTGCCGATCCGCTGTCGCTACACGGCGTCGTGCCGCCGACCGTCACCGCGTTCGACGCCGACGAAGCCGTTGACTACGAGGGAACGGCCGCCCACGCCCGGTTCGTCGTCGACCGCGGCGCTCACGGCGTCTTCCCGCTGGGAACCAACGGCGAATTTCCACTGCTTTCGGGCGACGAGCGCGACCGGGTCGTCGAGGCCGTCGTCGACGAAGTCGGTGACGAAGTCCCGGTTATCGCCGGCGTCGGCGCGCCGAGTACCTATCGGACCGTCGCCCACGCTGAACACGCCGACTCCGTCGGCGCGGACGGGATCGTCGTCGTCACGCCGTACTACTATCCGATCGATCACGAAGGTACCCTCGAGCATTACCGCCGCGTCGCTGAAGCCGTCTCCGTGCCGGTCTACATCTACCACATTCCGAGCAAGACGGGCAACGAACTCTCGCTCGAGACGCTCTCCGAACTCGCAGCGATCGACACCGTCGCGGGTGTCAAAGACTCGAGCAAGGACGTGCCATGGCTCGCTCAGGCGATCGACGCCAATCCCGAGCTGACCTTCCTCGCCGGCTCGGATTCACTGGTCTTCACCGGGCTCGAGGTTGGCTGTTCGGGCGCGGTCAGCGCCGTCGCGAACGTCTTTCCGGAACTCGTCGTCGACTGCTATGAAGCCTACGACGCGGGCGACGAGGGTCGTGCGCGCGAACGCCAGAGTACGATTTTTCAGGTTCGGGATGCTCTCAAGATCGGCGGCGCGTATATGTCCGGCGTCAAGACTGCGCTCCGGATGCGTGACTTCGACGCTGGCCCGTTGCGGAGTCCACTCCGGCTCAAAGACGACGAGTCCGCACGGGAGATGCGCGAGCAACTCCAAGAACTGGACCTCGCGGGGCTAACTTAGACGGCTGTCGGCGAACAGTATATTCACCTGCCGCCCGTACCGGCATCTGTGACTGGGTACGACGCCGTTGTCTACGATCTGGACGGAACGCTCGTCGAGCTCGACGTCGACTGGGACGCCGTCGCCGTCGACGTTCGCGAGATCTATCACCGTGCGAACATCGAGCCGCCGGGCAACGGGCTCTGGGGAATGCTCGAGGCAGCCAGCGACGTCGGACTGGCAACGGATGTCGAGTCCGCCATCGCGGCCCACGAACACGACGGGGCACGAACGTCGGCCCGACTCGCCCACGCGGACGAGCTCCTCGAGCGGGCGCTGCCGGCGGGCGTCTGTTCGCTCAACTGCGAGCAGGCCTGTCGGATCGCACTTGAGGAACACGCCCTCAACCCAGCGGTCGATGCCGTGGTCGGCCGTGATACCGTCGAGACGTGGAAGCCGGATCCAGAACCGTTGCTCGCGACTGTCCGCCGACTCGACGCCGATCCCGACCGGGCGCTCTTCGTCGGCGACTCCGCGCGGGACCAGCGGACCGCAGAACGAGCAGGCGTCGACTTCGAGTACGTCGGCGAGGGTCCGTCGGGCGTATGAGAGGCGATTCGAGTAGTCGGGTTGACTACGCCTGCTTTCGTTTCGCGTAGGCAAACACGATGAGCGACGTGACCAACCAGACGGGGGCTCCGACCCGAATCGCGAACTCGGCGCGGTCGGTCCACGTCGGAAGGGTTGCGGTCGTCGAGATCGCGGCGACGATCGGCGCGCCGATCAGGATCGTGATAACGAAGGTCGTCTGCATAACCCAGGCATAGTCGACGCCGTCGGGTGTGGTCGTTTCGACGCGTTCAGGCACGCTCGAGTATGGCAACCCGGTCCTCTTAAGCGCCGCGGGTATGGCCGCGAGCGGCGTCGACGTGAGAACAACGACGTTTAATGACCGGCCACCAACCAATGAGTATGCCTACCGTGCGGGATCTCAAAACGAAGGCGGGCAACGAGCCGATCACGATGTTGACGGCCTACGACGCGCCGACGGCGGCGATCATCGACGAGGCCGGCACCGATATCATCCTCGTCGGCGACAGCCTCGGTAATACGAGTCTGGGCTATGAGACGACGCTGCCGGTCACCGTCGACGACATGGCTCGCCACACCGCCGCGGTCGCGCGTGCGACCGACGATGCACTCGTCGTCGCCGACATGCCCTTCCTCTCGATCGGCGTCGACGAGTCAGCCAGCGTCGAGAACGCTGGCCGGATGATAAAAGAAGCCGACGCCCATGCAGTCAAACTCGAGTGTGGTCCCCACACCGTCGACCTGACCGAGAAGCTGGTCCAGCTTGGCATTCCCGTGATGGCCCACCTCGGGCTGACACCCCAGCACGTCAATCAGTACGGTGGCTATCCGCGACAGGGGACCGACCAGGAAGCCGCCGAACGCATTCTCGAGCTAGCCGAAGCCCACGCGGACGCCGGTGCGTTCTCACTCGTTTTAGAACACGTCCCTGCGAACCTCGCGGCCGACGTGACACAGGCACTCGAGACTCCGACGATCGGAATCGGTGCCGGGCCCGACTGCGACGGACAAGTGCTCGTCATCGACGACGTCGTCGGTCTAAGCGAGTGGTCGCCCTCGTTTTCGAAACAGTTCGGGAACGTCCGCGCGGAGATGGAATCAGCCGTCGACGACTACGTCTCAGCAGTCGAGTCCGGCGAGTTCCCTGCCGAGGAACACAGTCACGAAGAGGCCGATCTCGAGGAACTCTACTGAGACTGCTGATCGTTGGCTGCGAGTATACTTGATCGCACGGAGCATCTATGTCCGGTCAGCCGCGAATGGATCGCTGGTGGCGCACCTTCGGGCCGGCTCTCAATAAATATGTGATAATATGCCACATAGGTATAGTGTCGATATAGGGCCGGTGTTTATATATTCGGACGGTGGAGGTGCAGCTACAACGCGAGGATCGCACCCATGCACGAGTCACCGATGGGAGTTACGCCTGAATCGACCACCGAACACACGTCGCGGCTCCAGCACATCACCGTCGACCAGGACGACGTAGTGGTGTGTACGATGTTCCCACAGAACGTCGATGAGAACGCGGCCGCGACGCAGTGGATCACCGCCACGGCCGATTCGTTCGCCTCCCTCGAAGAACAGCGGTAGTCCACGGAACAGGCGACGTCTCCGACGGTCATCTCCGGCACGTGTCCCACGTCGCTCGCCCGCCGTGTGCTGTCCGGCCGGCCCTACTCGAGAGTCGCAGTCAGGAACTCGTCGATGGTCTCGTTGAACGCCGCCGGCCGTTCGATCATCGCCAAGTGTGCCGCGTCGTCGATCTCGGCGAGTTCGCCCCCGTCGATTTCGTCGGCGAGGTACTCGTGGAACCATGGCGGTGTCAACTGGTCGTACTCACCGTACACGGCGAGCGATGGGGTGTCAATCTCGTCGAGTCGCCCGCGAACGTCGAACTCGTGGCTCGTGAGGAAGTCCCGGTTTGTAATCTCTTGTCCGGTGTCGTACATCTGCTCTACCGATCGCTCGGGCAGGTTCGGGTCGGGATCGTGAAAGAGTCGATCCGGGCCGTGGAGGAATTCGACGGCCCGTTCGAAGTCGGATTTCAGCCATGTCAGCAGGTCATCGAGAACGCCGAGACGAGCCCCCGTCCCTGTCAACACGGTCGCCGCAGGATCGAACTCACGCTCGAGTAAGATATGTAAGACGATCGCACCGCCGAGCGAGTTTCCGACGAGGACCGACGCATCGGTATCATCGACGACGGCCAAGACGTCGTCGGCGTATGCAGACAGTGCTGTATAGCCGGAGCTCGCATCGACATCGTCCGAGTCACCGTGGCCGCTTAGATCGAGCGTGACGATCGGATAGCGATCGGCGAGTGCGTGCTGGCCGTTCCAGACCGCGTGTGACCCCCCGCTCCCGTGAACGAAACAAAGAGGCGGTCCGTCACCGCCCCGGTCGACGACCTCGTACGCCGTCTCCCGACCGTTGTGTAATACCGTTTCCATACGCGACGAAACGTGCGGAACGGGTATAAAGACTCGAGCCACCGCTCACTGGAGTTCGCCAGCAATGACGTTTTGTCTCACCAACAACTATGTCGATGCGACTGGAACCGCCTCATCGTGCTGTGAACCACAAACAGAGATCTCTTCGGGCGGTTCGCTCCCGTCTTGCGATTGTCGCCGAAATACTTATATGTCGCTAGAGCTTACCTTGGGTTAGTTGAAGCATGAATCTCGAACAATTCACCCGCGAAGAGGGGCAGTTAGCCCGTCGGTACGAGTACGACGATGCCACGGTGATGGCCGTCGACTTCGGTACCGAGGCGACTGAGGCTTCGGTCGACGTCGTCGACGATACCGTCATCATCGTCATCGCTGACGACCAGTACGAGATCGATCTCCCCGAGACCGTGGAACGCGCACACACGTTTATCAAAAACGGCGTGCTCACTGTCAAACTGGAGGACGAACGATGAAACTCACCGTCAAACCACTCAAACAGAAAGACGCGGGCCGTGGACTGGCCGCGATCGACCGCGTCTCGATGAACGAACTCGGCCTCGAGAACGGCGATTATATCGTCATCTCGGGCAACGGTGACGGACAGGCCGTCGCGCGCGTCTGGCCCGGCTATCCCGAGGACGAGGGACGCGGAATCGTCCGGATCGACGGCCGTCTCCGACAGGAGGCCGACGTCGGGATCGACGACACCGTCAGCATCGAGCCCGCCGACGTCAAGCCCGCCAAGTCCGTCACCGTCGCGCTCCCACAGAATCTCCGCATTCGAGGAGACATCGGTCCACTCGTCCGTGACAAGCTAAGCGGCCAGGCCGTCACTGAGGGACAGACGGTACCGTTCTCGCTGTCGTTCGGCCCGATGGCCAGTTCCGGCCAGTCGGTGCCGCTGAAGATCGCGGGTACCTCGCCGTCGGGCACCGTCGTCATCACGGACTCGACGAGCATCGAGATCTCCGAGACGCCGGCCGAACAGGTCAGCGCCGGCGGCGGTCCGTCGGCCGAAGGCGTCCCGAACGTCACTTACGAGGACATCGGCGGCTTGGACGAGGAACTCGATCAGGTCCGCGAGATGATCGAGCTGCCGATGCGCCACCCCGAGCTGTTCCAGCAGCTCGGCATCGAGCCACCGAAAGGCGTCCTCCTGCACGGCCCGCCGGGCACCGGGAAGACCCTGATGGCGAAAGCCGTCGCCAACGAGATCGACGCCCACTTCGAGACGATCTCTGGGCCGGAGATCATGTCGAAGTACTACGGCGAGTCCGAAGAGCAGCTGCGCGAGGTCTTCGAGGAGGCAGAAGAGAACGCCCCCGCGATCATCTTCATCGACGAGCTCGACTCGATCGCCGCCAAGCGCGAAGAGGCAGGCGGTGACGTCGAACGCCGCGTCGTCGCCCAGCTGCTCAGCCTGATGGACGGCCTCGAGGAACGGGGCCGCGTCACCGTCATCGGCGCGACCAACCGCGTCGACGCACTCGACCCCGCGCTCCGCCGTGGCGGGCGCTTCGACCGCGAAATCGAGATCGGCGTCCCGGACAAGGAGGGCCGCAAGGAGATTCTGCAGGTCCACACCCGCGGGATGCCCCTCTCGGAGTCGATCGACTTAGAGCACTACGCCGAGAACACCCACGGCTTCGTGGGTGCCGACCTCGAGAGTCTGGCCCGCGAAAGCGCGATGAACGCGCTCCGTCGAATCCGGCCCGAACTCGACCTCGAGAGCGAAGAAATCGACGCCGATGTCCTCGAGTCACTGAAAGTGACCGAGGCCGACGTCAAAGAGGCGCTCAAAGGGATCCAGCCCTCGGCGCTGCGCGAGGTCTTCGTCGAAGTCCCCGACGTCACCTGGAACGACGTCGGTGGGCTCGGGGACACCAAAGAGCGCCTGCGCGAGACGATCCAGTGGCCGCTCGACTACCCCGAAGTCTTCGAGCAGATGGACATGCAGGCCGCCAAGGGCGTCCTCATGTACGGCCCGCCGGGCACCGGGAAGACCCTGCTCGCAAAGGCCGTCGCCAACGAGGCCCAGTCGAACTTCATCTCGATCAAGGGTCCCGAACTGCTCAACAAGTACGTCGGTGAGTCCGAAAAGGGCGTCCGCGAAGTCTTCGAGAAGGCGCGGTCGAACGCCCCGACCGTGATCTTCTTCGACGAGATCGACTCGATCGCGGGCGAACGCGGCCAGCGCCAGGGTGACTCCGGCGTCGGCGAACGCGTCGTCTCCCAGCTGCTGACCGAACTCGACGGGCTCGAGGAACTCGAGGACGTCGTCGTCATCGCGACGACCAACCGACCCGACCTGATCGACAGCGCCCTGCTCCGGCCCGGCCGACTCGACCGTCACGTCCACGTGCCGGTTCCCGACGAGGATGGCCGCAAGAAGATTTTCGAGGTTCACACCCGCGGCAAACCGCTGGCCGACGCGGTCGACCTCGAGTGGCTCGCCAGTGAGACGGAGGGCTACGTCGGTGCCGACATCGAAGCAGTCTGCCGTGAGGCATCGATGGCCGCCAGCCGCGAGTTCATCAACTCGGTCGACCCCGACGAGATGGACGACACGATCAGCAACGTCCGTGTCGGCAAAGAACACTTCGAGCACGCACTCGAGGAAGTCAACCCGAGCGTGAGCCCCGAGACGCGCGAGCGCTACGAGGAACTCGAAGAGGAGTTCCAGCAGGCCGAACCGACCCAGGACGAACAGCTCGGTCGAACCTTCCAGTAAGGTCGACCGCTGCGTCCCGCAGTTCTCGCGTCCCGCCCGATTTTTGGCCCGCCGATCGAGCGCTACTGCGATCGTTCTCGGTGGCTGTATGTTCAGGATGGAGAGCTAGCGCTCTCGACCGGCCGGACAACACGGTATACGGGACACATGACCCGCTACGACAGCGGGTCACTCGCGGTCTGAATACGCGAGTTCGGTGTCGCCGTCCTCAGCGTCGGGAATCCGGAAGCCGCCTTCAGCACGGGTTCCCACTGTCCGCTGTGGGTACGGGATGTCGATCTCCTCTCGGTCGAAGGAAGCTTTGAGTGCGTGGACGGCAGCCTGGATCGTCGTCCACTTCTTGTGCACGTTCGGCTGTTCGATCCAGAACCGACACTCGAGTGTGATCGCAGAATCGTCGAACGACGTCGGAATGACCTGTGGTTTCGGGGCAGGCGACACATCGTCGATCCCTTCGAGCGCCTCGCGTGCGACGGCTTCGGCGTGTTCGAGATCGGTCTCGTAGTCGACACCGACCTCGAGTCGGAGTCGCAACCGGTTTCGTTTCGTCCGGTTGACAACCGTGGCGCTCGATACCTTATCGTTCGGCAATACGATGATTTCGCCGTCGAAGCTTCGGATTCGGGTGTTGGTGATCGTAATGTCGACGACGAGTCCCTCATGGTCGCCGACCTGGACCCAGTCACCGATCTCGAACGGCCGAGAGAACATCAGGACGAAGCCGGCGATCAGCGACCCCAACGTCTGTTGGGCTGCCATCCCCATGACGATGCCGAGGAATCCCGCCCCGACGAGCAAGCCGCCGAGATTGATCTGCCACAACGACAGTGCCGCTAGTCCGACCGCGATAAAGATCGTTACCTGTAGCACGCGGAAGACGACTCCCTCCTGATGGGCGGTCACATAGTTCGCATTGGCGAGCCAGTCGTCCAGTTGCTGTTCGAGATACCGCGTCCCGATGACCGCACCAGCGAGGAGCGAAACCGTCAGCACGACCCGGAGGGCGACTGGGACAGCCGTTGTGAGCACTGAGAGCACGAGGACTGCAAGCGATCCGTACCCCCAGATAATGAGTAACACCAGTCCCGTGGCGAGCAACACCGTCGCTTGTAGCGATCGGATCACTGCCCGCATCGGAAACGGAATATCCGACAGTCCATCGACGACCTCGAGAACCGAGCCCACATCGCTCTCCTCGAGTCGGTCACCAGCGAACGTCACGAACCGCCGGACGAGTGCCGGTGCGATCACAAACCCACTAAGGATAGCCATGACGAGAACTGCGATCGTCGATGCCAGCCGTGCCTCTGTCGTCGTAATTGACTCGAGTGGTGTTAAAATCGGTTCAGTGTACTCGGTGATGGACACGGGTGGGTCAAGAACAGTCGGTCACGTGGAAGAACGTATTGATCGATTATGAATTCATCAAATGAAAAGATAATCTTAGGCGAGTAGATAACAACCGATCACAAACTGATGCGATCATGGCCACAGAACGCGATGCACACCTGATCGCACGACATGACAGCAGGTGTGAACCGGATACGCGCTCAGTGTGCGATGTCGACCGGCTCGAGTGCCGCTAGTACCTCGTCTGCATGGCCCTCGGGCGAGACGTCCTCGTAAACGGCCTCGATGTGGCCGTCGGGACCGACGACGTAGGTGTTGCGGAAGACGCCATCGAAGGTCTTGCCGAACAGTCGTTTCTCGCCGTAGGACTCGTACAGCGTCGCGACTTCGCCGAACTCGTCTGAGAGGAGATCGAACTCGAGGTCGTAGTCGGCCGCGAAATCGGCGAGATCGTCGACGGGATCATCACTGATGCCGACAACGGCAGCGTCGCGGGCTGCAAACGTCGAGAGCACGTCGTTGAACTCGCAGGCCTCGGTGGTACACCCGTCCGTATTGGCGCGGGGATAGAAGTAGACGACGAGCCGTTGTCCCTCGAAGTCCGAGTAGCTGACCGTCTCGCCGTGTTGGTTTGGCAGTTCGAACGGTGGTGCCTCGTCACCGATATCAAGCATGCCTCCGGGTTAGCGACAGCGATTGTATGCGTTATGGTTCACTATCGGCAAATATGTAGATTGCAGTTGGACAAACAGACTACTATCGGAAAATATGTAGAGACGGTTGGGCAAACAGAGTCATACATCCATCACGCGTAACTGGTCGTTGGCAGTGACGAGCCATACACCGCGACCGCGTCGTCACTGACTGATGATCGACAGTAGTGCCGGCGGTCGCACCTCGTTACTCGAGGCGTTCGGCCGCCTCCCGTTCGACAAGCGGCGCGGCGTTTTGCTCCGGTAGCGTAACGATGTCGTCGCTGGTCAGCGTGTACTCACGGTCGTCGACGCCGAGGATCTCGCCGATGTCGCGGGTAATCCTGACAGTCGTCCGATCGACGGTGGCGGCCTCGCTGTCAGCAGACGACTCAGCGTCGGATTCTGCGGCTGGCGAATCGGCAGTGTCAGCGTTCGATGCAGCGCCGTCGATAGCATCCTCACGTTCTGCTGACTGCGATGGACTGGTCGCTGCCGAATCGGCCATTGCGTCCCCATCGGCTCCGTCTGCACCACCGATCGGCGGGCCGTCCCCACCCATGACGTCCGCAGGCGAGACGCCGCTCGAGGCGTCGCCTGCTGGCTCCTCGCCAGCGGCGGGATCAATGTCTGCCGGCGGTTCTTCCGGCGGGATAGGTGGGGCGTCGTCAGCAGGCGGCTGGTCGGGTGCTGGCTCGGGCGAGTGTGAGCCGGGGTGTGCGGACTCGTCAGCCGCCGCGGTCGTGTCGGCTCCGGCCTCCGTGGGCGATTCCCCGACGCCCTCGAGAACGTCTAACACACGACTCTTGTTCGCGCTGATACGGTCGACGAGGTCGTCAAAGAGGGCCGCTTCTTCGGCGGTCAGCCCCTCGTCGTCGGCGGCCATGCCGGCCGCAGCGAGGCTGGCCTGCTTGACGAGTTTGCCCATTCGGCGCTCGTAGATCGCCTCGACGACGTCCTTGGCGGTCTCGATCTCGTCGGTCAGCCGACCGACCTCGGGCGAAGAAAAGGGGTCGTCGGCCCCCTCGGCGACGCGGTCGCGTTCGTCCTCCAAGTCGGCGATGTACTCGCCGACCTCCTGATAGAACGAAGGACGCAGATTCTGGAGGCTGTCTTTCTTTCGCTCCTTGCTCTGGACCGAACGCAGCTCGTCTAGATTCATTCTTTCTCCTTCTCGGCGCGGCCGCGTGCCATCAGGAACACGGCGACGTATTCGGGTAGTGTTTGGTCACCCTCCGCGACTGTAAAGCTATCTCCACAAAGTTCGACCTCGCCGCCGTCGGTAACGTCGACGGTGATCTCGTGGCCGACGAAGGTCTCGGGGACGGCGTCGACGAGCGGGTCGAAATCGTCGATTTCGTCGCGTGCGAGGCGGACCGTTTTCAGCCCGCTCCCACCGTGGAGGCTGCCCGGTAACCGGATGAGTCGGTTCGTGTCGGTTGTGACGGGCTCGTCGATGGGCGCGTTGTCTCGCTCGACGGCTTTGCTTGCGAACCGCTCGGCTAACTGTGCGATCGCAGTGTGGACAGTGACGTTACCCGCCTCGAGTCCCTCGCGGTTGTTTCGAGCCGCGTTCAGCGTCGCCGTCGCTTTCCCCTCGCCGATGCCGTCGAACGCCTGAAGACGCTCGAGGGCCGCGTCTTCCTCCATTGCGAGGAGTTCGTCGATAAAGGCCATGAAGTGGTCGTGGATACGAGCCCCCCAGCCGCCCTCGATCTGGAGGATACGGCGCTCGGTCGGTGTTTTTCGCCCCAGGCCGGCGACGGTCTCGGTCTCGATCAGTTCGTCGTACTCGAGGCCGATTCCCCGGACGTAGTCGACGATTTCGCGGCGGTGTTCCCGCTCTAAGTGTAGGACGTTCTCGTCGCGGACGTGGACGTGATAGCCGCGTCCGCCCGAGAAGACGATCTCGAGGTCCTCGAAGGCGAAGTCGTCCTCGAGGAACTCGAGGAGACGAACGAGGGCGTCCTTACATTTTGCGAGCATCTCGGCGTAGCTGTCCTCGCCGAGCGTGACCGACGGCAGGTGATCGGCGTCCAAGTCGAAGACGAGATCCGCGGCCTGCCAGTCTTTGTCGTGCATCGAACTCGCACCGGGGTCGCGAAAGCGCCCCGCGGAGAAGTAGACGTGGCGCGGGCGCTTCCGGACAAGAAACTCCGAGAGGTCGCCTAACTCGAGCAGCGAACGGTGGCGGACCATCGTCGTATCCGGGCCGTCCGTCCAGGGGATATAGCCCCACTCGCGTTCGTTGGCCGCGGGCGGCGGCGTGATCTCCGTCCGTCGGTAGTGGTCGCGAAATCGCCCGCGAAGATAGGCCCTCGTTCGCTCTTCCATACGCTTCGCCAACTCATCGTGGGTCCGGTATAACTGTATTGAACTGGCTGCGTGAGAGTGGACACCGCTGACGAGTCAGCGTCGAATGAGATCGGAGATGCGATCGGCGAGCCCGACATCCGAGCCGAGTTTCAGGTAGTAGGCGTCGCCGCCGTCTTCGTAGTAGTTGTCGATCCGGCGTTTGATCTCGAAGCCGAGGTGTTCGTAGAACTGCAACGCGTTCTCGTTGCTCGTCCGAGCGTGACACGTGATCGTCTCGTGGTCGTCCGCGACGTGGGCGATGAGTCGCTTCCCGATGCCTTCGCCGCGGTGGGCCGGGGAGACTGCCAGAAAGAGAATGTAGCCGTCGCGTCGAACGGCGGCGAACCCGATGAGGGCCTCGTCCTGTACGTAACAGTAGACTTTCGACCGACGGTACGCGTCAGTAAAGAAATCATACCGCTGCTTGAGCACGTCTTCCTGACGGTTGATCTCCTCCTTTAGCTGCCAGGCTTCGTCGACCATCTCGTCGCTCCCCGGGGCGACGATCCGACTGTCGATGTTGACGCTCACTATTATGCTCTACCAGCGTCGTCAATATAATTCCACCGGCAGTCGGTGTGCGGGACCGTCAGACACGGCCGACAGAGCCGCCGATAGCCTGTCAGAGGCGGCAGTTCACATCCCACATCCCCGAATTGTCACTGTTGACGATACGTCGAAACGACGGGCATAGAAAGTCGGCCGACAAAGCGGTGCTATGGGATTCGAACTGCGCGACCACACGGCCGACGTTGCGGTCTCGGCGACCGGCGATTCACTCGAGGCGACATTCGGCGCGGTGGCCGACGGCCTCGCGGCCGCCTCCTGTGACGAGATCGCGACCGAAAGCGGTGAGCGCTTTTCGCTGTCCGTCACCGCCGAAGGCCGCGAGGCGCTGTTGTTCGACTACCTCGACGAACTGATCTACCTGCGCGACGTCCGGGCGGAACTCCCCGTCGACCACCGCGTCGACTCGATCGATGTCGAGTCAGCCGACGGCACCGAGGAGTGGGCCCTCGAGGCCAGTGCCCGTGGTGTCCCCCTCGCTGAGATCGACGCCCGCGAGGTAAAGGCCGTGACCTACTCCGAGATGTCCCTCGAGCGGACCGACGACGGCGGCTGGGAAGCGTACGTCGTCTTCGACGTCTAGGCGACAGTCCAACCGGTTCGCCGGTGGCCGTCTCGAGACGCCGACCCGGAACGCCGAACCGCAGGCCAGCGCCCGATCGGCGACGCGAGAGACGAACATCTTTCTTGGCGGCGGTCGGACGTTCGCGTATGACCACCTTCGACGCAAACGGCATTACGCTCGAGCGGGTGCGCGAGTATGTCTGGGAGATTCCCCAGGAAGACGGCATGCGCGCTCCCGCGCGAGTGCTCGCAAGCGAAGCGCTGCTCGAGGAGATCAAGGAAGACAAGACGCTCGAACAGATCAAAAACACGACCCACCTGCCCGGTATCACGGACCACGCGATCTGTATGCCCGACGGCCATCAGGGCTATGGCTTCCCGGTCGGTGGGGTCGGTGCCCTCGACGCCGAAAACGGCTGTATCTCCCCGGGCGCAGTCGGCTACGATATCAACTGCGGCGTCCGGATGATGCGGACGAACCTGACCTACGACGACCTCAAAGGCCACGAAGAGGAACTCGTCGACTCGCTGTTTGCCAACATCCCGTCGGGGCTCGGTGGCGGCGGGGTCGTCGAGGCCGGCGTCGACACCGTCGACGAGATCCTCGCCCGCGGTGTCGACTGGGCGCTCGAGCACGACTACGCGGTCGAAGACGACCTGCTCCACTGCGAAGACGAGGGGATGCGCGAGGGTGCCGATCCCTCGAAGATAAGCCAGAAGGCCAAAGACCGCGGCAAGAACCAGATCGGCTCGCTCGGGTCGGGGAATCACTTCCTCGAGGTCCAGCGCGTGACCGACGTCTTCGACGACGCGGTCGGTGAGGCGTTCGGACTTTCCGAAGACCAGATCGTCGTTCTGATCCACTGTGGCTCGCGCGGGCTGGGCCATCAGACCTGTAACGACTACCTGCGGAAAATCGAGCAACAACACCAGGGGCTGTTGAATCAGCTGCCGGACAAGGAACTCGCAGCCGCACCCGCGGGCTCACAGCTGGCTGAGGACTACTACGGCGCGATGAACGCGGCGATCAACTTCGCGTGGGTCAACCGCCAGCTGATCATGCACCGCACGCGGCAGGTCTTCGAGCGCGTCTTCGACCGCTCGTGGGAGGACATGGAGATGGACCTGCTGTACGACGTTGCCCACAACATCGCCAAAAAGGAGACTCATACTGTCGGCGACGGCGAGGAACGCGAGGTCTACGTTCACCGCAAGGGTGCGACGCGAGCGTTCCCCGCCGGCCATCCCGACGTGCCGAAAGCCTACCGGGACGTCGGCCAGCCCATTATCATCCCCGGCAGCATGGGCGCAGGCAGCTACGTCCTTCGGGGCGGCGCAAACTCGATGGATCTTACCTTCGGGTCGACCGCCCACGGCGCAGGGCGGTTGATGAGCCGCACCCAGGCGAAAAACGAGTACTGGGGTGGTGACGTCCAGCAGCAACTCGAGGAACAGGACCAGATTTACGTCAAGGCCCAATCGGGCGCGACGGTCGCCGAGGAAGCGCCGGGCGTCTACAAGGACGTCGACGAGGTCGTCCGCGTCTCGGACGAACTGGGGATTGGCGACAAGGTCGCACGGACGTTCCCCGTCTGTAACATCAAAGGCTAAGCGTCGGCCAGCGCCTCGAGCAACATCGCTTCGAGCGGTTCCTTGGCCGCCTCGTTCTGGACGTTGAGCGCCGAACAGTCGACGAGTTCCTCGACGAGGTCGACGCCGGCGGTCGTGTTCGTCGTGATCCCCGCCACGAGGTCTGGCGAGTGGCCGAACGCCTCCTCGATCCCGACGACTGCGTAGGGGTCGGACGCACAGAGGACGGTGAAGGCGACGTGATCCGCGAGCATGTCGACGACGGCTTCCCCGTTGTACGGCTCGAGCGGGCTGGCCCCGACTTCGGCGACGATGACGTCCGACTCCTGCAGCCGGTCGAAGACGGGCCGGACGGCCTCCCGGAAGGTGTCTTCGGGGACGACCGTCGTCGGCAAGCCTGCGTCGACGAAGTCGTAGATGGGGTCTGCGCCCGCGACCTCCATCGACAACACGTCGCCGTAGGTGCCCGCGCCAGTCAGTTTGCAGGCGGCGACGTCGTACCCGTTTTCGACGAGTACCCGGGTGATCACCCGGCCGGTCATGGTCTTGCCGGCCGACATACTCGTTCCGAGGACGAGGACGACCGGCACCTCAGAGGGCGTCGATGTTGCCGTCAGGCCGTACTCGCGCATTCGAGCAATGTCATCGTCGATGACGACGTGGCCCTCGTATTCGACCTCGACCGGCGACTTACTGAACGGCGAGGCCGAGGTAACGCGACCGAGAACGCCACCGCCGGTCAGGATATTCAACAGCCCATCGTTGCCGACGTCCCGCCAGCTGCCGACCAGCTCGCGGGTCGCGCGACGCGTTCCCAGCGCGCCGACGATCGTCTCACCCTCCATCAGTTCGACGCGTCGGCCCTGTGGGTTCTCGACCCTGACGCCAGGATTGGGACGTTTGGTCACGCGGGCGAAGACGTAATCTCCCGTCTCCCACTCTGACGTGGGTTGGGTTTCGATATCGTACGAACAGTGCTCGAGGTCGGCAATTCGCGTCACCGAAGTATGAACGTCTGCGTGCATATGTGAACGACTAGTCGATTATTGGCCAGTTGAAAGCGGTTCGTCGTGCAAACAGGCAGCCAGGAGCGCAACCCGGTCGACGAGTGCCTCGAGGTCAACGTACTCGTAGGTCTGGTGGGCTCCGTCGCCGACCGCGCCAAACCCGTCGATCGTGGGCGCATGCTGGCTGGCGTCGTTGCCGTCGCTTGCCCCACCCGAGCGCGTGCCCTCCAGCGAGAGTCCGAGTCGGTCTCCGAGCGTCTGGACGCGTTCCCAGAGGCGTCGATTGCCTGCCGTCGGCTCCATCGGCGGCCGCCCGAATCCGCCGTCGATCGACAGTTCAGTCCCCGGCGTCGTCGCCTCGAGCGAGCGGATCTCCGCCGCGACGGCCTCGGCAGCCTCGTCGGTGGGAGCGCGGACGTCGACTTCGGCGCGTGCCTCCGGCGCGACGACGTTCGACCGCAGCCCCGCTTCCACCTGGCCGACGTTGACGGTGACGCCCGAGTCGATGTCAGTGAGTTCGTGGAGACGGTGGATGACGGTCCCGAGTTCCTCCGTCGCGCTGGCTCCCTCTTCGGGCTCGAGCCCGGCGTGGGCGGCCTTGCCCTCGATCCTGACCGTGAAGTGGCCGACCGCTTTGCGTGCGGTCTTGATCTTTCCCTCCGGGCCGCTGGCGGGCTCGAGGACGAACACCCGATTTGCCTGCTCGGCGAGGTCGATGATCCGGGACTTGGATTCGGGGCTCCCGATCTCTTCATCGCTCGAGACGAGGACGTGAACCGGCAGCGACGGCTCGAGCGAGAGGTCGTCGAGGGCACGGAGCGCGAAGACGGCCTGTGTCAGGCCGCCTTTCATATCGAGCGCGCCCGGGCCCTCGAGGACGTCGTCACGGATTTCGGGCGGGTCGTCGTCGACGGTTCCCAGCGGCCAGACAGTGTCCGCGTGCCCGATCACGAGCTGGATCTCGTCGACGTCGTCCCGACCCGGCGTCCACGCCTCGAGCCGCCCGCCGGTCTCCTCTCCCGGAACGCGGTCGGTCTCCAGCCCGCTGTCGCGGAGGTCACTCGCCAACCGCTCGAAGAAGTCGTCGAACGTCTCGGGGTTCTCCGTGGGCGTCTCCATCTCGACCAACTCGAGGAGGTACTGCGACAGGTCCTCGCGATGTGCGTGTGTCCACTCCTGAATTCGCTGTTCGGCGGCGGATTCTGACTCCTGTTCGGAGGCGGTCATCGCTCGAAGCCCTCCGGGAACGGGAACGCCTGGCTTTCGTTGATCGACGCGAACCGGTCGGGGTAGAGGTGTGCCAACACCGGGGCCTGCTCGAGCAGCGTCTCAGGCTCGACGTCGTCGCTGCGGTAGGCGTCGGTGTGGACGTGTTTGCCGACGACGGTGCCAGCGATGAGTTCGCCATCGTCGAACTCGACGATACGATCGAGTTCGCACTCGAGGACGCCGTAGGCATCAGCCACGGCGGGTGCATCGACAGCGTCGGCATCGACCGTGTCGACGTCCGTCAGCGAGGGTTTGTCGCCCTCGGCGTTCCGGGGTGCCGCAGCGAGGCTGGCATCGAGGATATCGTCGGGCCGAGGATAGCTGACGGTAAACGCTCCCGTGCGCTCGATGTTCCGGTACGTTTTGTGCTCGGGCGTACAGACGAACCCGAACTGGTCCGCCCAGCCCAGCGGGATCGCCATGTGTTTCGGCGCTAAATCAGCCGAGCCGTCTTCGTCACGCGTCCCGACGATCACCAGCGGTGCCGCCGTATATAGCGTCTCGAAGAACGATTGGTCCGGCTGCAGTGTGATGAGGTCGGGATCGTTCGAGAGAGTCATTCGGTTGGCCGTGGGTCACATAGACACCCATGGCCAATACTGGTTGTGTTAGTTATCCGAACGCTGGAATGACGCGGCCGTTTGAAGGTCGATCGGAGCGAGGAGACGCCGCCGACGGCCGTGCGTAAACGCGAGCGAGCGCCCAGCGGTCGGTGGCGCTGGGCTACTTCAGCCGGAACGGGTTCTCGTCGTCACCGTCGTCTTCGTCCCCAGTCGATTCTCCATCGTAGGGTTTTCGCGCCGTGATCGTGACCGTTGCCTCGGGATCATCCTCGTCGGCCCACGGGCTGTCGTACGCCGAGAGCTCGAGATCGGTGACCTCCCAGCCCTCGTCTTCGATGAGGTCGACGAGCCGACGCTGGTCTGTGAGCATATCCTCGTCCATATGTCGGCTTCGAGCGTGGGCGAGGTAGGTTTTCTGCCGGTTCGGCTCCGGATCGCCCATCACGACAGCTCGTCGAGAGCGACGAGTTCCTCGACGAGCGTCCGATGGGCGCGGCGAAGCCGCTCGGAGAGCGCCTGATGGGAGATGTCGAGTTCGTCCGAGAGTTTGTCCATGTCCATCTCGCGGGGAATCTCGTAATAGCCGTACTCGAGGGCCGCGATCAGCGATTCGTACTGGGCGTCGGTGAGCCCGAACCGGCCGTGGCGACGCTCCTCGAGTCGGTGGATACGCAAGATCTCGATGGAAAGTCCCTGCTCGGTCGCGAACTCGTAGGTACGTGAGAGTGTCGCCCGGTCATGGAAAAGCATGCGGAACTGCCACCGCGTATTCTCGACAGTTGCGTCGAGCACCGTCGCGTGCGCGTCGGTCAACAAAGACACCGTGACAGCGACGTCGCTGGTCCACTCGATCCGGTACAGTGCAGTGTCGTCACGGGCAACGAGTCGGGTCGCGTCGTCGACGCTCGGATCGGCTGCCAGTGCGTCGTCGACGGCTGCAAGCGTCGATGAATCGGTGGCAAACCAGACGTACGGCATGACGTGTTCCGGATCGGCGGCGACGACGCGTTCGACCGCCACGTCGACATCGGGCACCGCCTCGAGCGTGCCACCGAGTGCGACCTCGGCGGCAGGGACGGCGAGTTCCGCGATGGTACTCATGATAGAGAGAACCACACGGAGCGTCATGATAGTGGGGTCGGGCATGCCGTGCGAACGTCCGGCGCGGCACGCGCTGTCCTGCAACCGAAATCGGTTACGAGACCCCAAATATGCCGGCGCACTTAAGCAGATTCGGATGTAAACGAGTAGCATGCTCACCGACGAATTCGGGCGGGAGGTAACTGGCGTCCGTGTCTCCCTCACCGATCGGTGTAATTTCGACTGTGTCTACTGTCACAACGAAGGATTAGGCGACACCCGTGGGCCGATGGAGCCGGCGGACAACGAGATGAGCGCCGACGACGTCGTCCGCTTTCTCGAGGTCGTTGCCGAGTTCGACGTCGAGGCAGTCAAGTTCACCGGCGGCGAACCGCTACTTCGACAGGACTTAGAGGAGATTATCGCACGCACGCCCGACGAAATGGAGGTTTCGCTGACCACGAATGGCTCCTTTCTTCCCGGCCGCGCCGAGGGCCTCGCAGACGCCGGCTTAGAACGGGTCAACGTCTCCCAAGACGCGCTCGATCCGGCTGACTTCGCCGAGATCACGAAAAGCGGGGCCTACGAGAAGGTCATCGAAGGCGTCGAGGCAGCGCTTTCCGCAGGGCTCGACCCGGTCAAACTCAATATGGTCGTCTTCGAGCATACGGCGGGCTACGTCCCGGAGATGGTCGACCACGTCGCCGAAAACGACGGGCTCCAGTTACAATTGATCGAATACATGCCCGAACTGACCGGCAAGCCGGAGTGGAACATCGAGATCGAGCGGGTCCACAGCTGGCTGGCCGAGCAGGCCGACGAGATCGAGCATCGGGAGATGCACGACCGGAAACGGTACTGGGTCAACAGCAGTGAGCGACCCGACGACGGTTCGCGATCCGGTGGTGGGATGGTCGAGATCGTTGATCCCGTCGAGAACCCGACGTTCTGTGCGAACTGCCATCGGGTCCGGGTCACCCACGAGGGCTATCTGAAGGGCTGTCTCAACCGTAACGACGACCTCAAATCGATGGGCGAGATGAGCAAACCCGAGATCCGCGAGGCGTTCCGCGACGTCGTCGCCAACCGGGTGCCCTACTACGGTGAGTACATGATTCGAAACGACGAGGGGGAGTGGGAGCTAAACGAGAAGTATATCGACGAGTACGCCGAGGTCTGACCGTCGGGTTCAAGCGGTGGCCCCCTGCGTGGGTGGATATCGACTCGAGCGCGGTATATTCTGGAAGCGAGTCACACGATCGGCCGCCGTCTTTCGTTGCCCTTAAGTATTCGACGGGGGTAGGAGCGAGTGCAATACGTGTAGGGGAGCGATCCCCGAGTCCGAGAGGGCGATGATAGACCGACCGTGTTGTGGTAGCCAAGCGGCCCAAGGCGCATGGTTGCTAACCATGTGGCGTCAAGCCTCCGGGGTTCGAATCCCCGCCACAACGTCGGATCCTTCGCTGGCGTTTTCCCGCCAGTCGATTTGCACCGCACGCAGACTAGAGACAGATACACGACATCATGAGCGCGGAAGAACCTCAAGAACAAGAAGACGACGAAGATCTCCGCTACTTCGTCCGCATCGGGCAAACCGACCTCGATGGGACGAAGTCCGTCGAGCGCTCGCTCACGGAGATGAACGGGATCGGTCGCCGGACCGCCCGACTCATCGCCGAGGAAGCGGGCGTCGACCGAACGGCGACGTTCGGCCGACTCGACGACGACGTCATCGACGCGGTCGTCGAGGTCGTCGAAAACTACGCCAACGAAGTCCCGGACTGGCTCAACAACCGCCAGTCGGACTTCTACACCGGCGAGACGACCCACGAGATCGGCAACGATCTTCAGTTGACTCGACAGCACGACATCAACCGGATGAAGATGATCGACTCCTACAAGGGCGTTCGCCACAAGCGCGGCCAGAAGGTCCGCGGGCAGCGCACCAAGTCCACCGGTCGTACGGAGGGCACCATCGGAGTCAACGTCGAAGAGATCCGCGAAGAACAGGCCGAAGGCGGCGAAGAGGGTGAGGGCGAATAATGCCACTCGGCACCGACACCAAGCAGTACGAGACGCCGAATCACCCCTACCAGGGTGAACGCATCGCCTCCGAACACTCCCTTGTCGACCGCTACGGCCTCAAGAACAAGGAAGAACTCTGGCGCGCCCAGTCCGAGCTTCGCTCCTACCGGCGCGAGGCCCGCGACCTGCTCGGCCAGGCCCAAGGCGACGAAACCGTCATCCGCCGCTCCGAGGAGTTCCTCGGTCGGCTCAAGCGCGTCGGCATCCTCGACGAGACCGACGAACTCGGCGACGTCCTGTCGCTCGAGATCGAAGATGTCCTCGAGCGCCGACTGCAGACGGTCGTCTACCGATCCGGACTGGCGAACACGACCCAGCAGGCTCGGCAGTTCATCAGCCACGGTCACGTTGTGGTCGACGGCCAGCGCCACAGCGTCCCATCCTACGTCGTCGACGTTGACGAGGAGGACCTGGTGGCCTTCGACGAGAACAGTCCACTCGCGGACGAACTTCACCCCGAACGCGCGGAGGGTCAGTAAACCATGAGCCAGGACGACGACAAGTGGGGCATCGCCCACGTGCACGCATCGTTTAACAACACCGTCATGACCGTGACCGACCTCACGGGCGCGGAGACGATCGCCAAGTCCTCCGGTGGGACGGCGGTCAAACAGAACCGCGACGAGGCATCGCCGTACGCGGCCATGCAGATGGCCGAGTCCATCGCCGAAGAGGTCAAAGCGGCCGGCATCACGGGCCTGCACGTTCGCGTGCGTGGCCCCGGCGGCAACCTCCAGAAGTCCCCCGGTCCCGGTGCGCAGGCGACGATCCGCGCGCTCGCGCGCTCGGGCATCGAAATCGGGCGCATCGAGGATGTCACGCCGATCCCCCACGACGGATCGCGCGCACCCAAAGGCAAGGGCGGCTACTAGATCATGACAGAGGAGTACGACGTCGAGTTCGTCGAACGCGAGGATCGTGAGGCACGATTCCTCGTTCGGGGCGTGACGCCCGCGTTCGCAAACGGCATTCGTCGCGCAATGGTCGCCGACGTCCCCACGATGGCGATCGACACCGTCCGGTTCGTCGAGAACTCGTCGGTGATGTTCGACGAGCAACTCGCCTTACGGCTCGGGCTCGTCCCATTGACGACGCCACCTGTCGGCGAGTTCACCGAGGACGATACCGTCACGCTCTCGATCGACGTCGAAGGGCCGGCCACCGCCTACTCCGGCGATCTCGTCTCGAGCGACGAGCTCGTCCAGCCCGCGGACGAGAACGTTCCGATCATCGAACTCAAAGACGACCAACGCCTCGAGGCCGAGGCCGACGCCGTTTTAGACCGCGGGAAAGACCACGCCAAACATCAGGGCGGGGTCGCGGTCGGCTACCGACACCTCCAGCGCGTGGAGGTCGACGGTGATCTCCCTGAGTTCGAAGAACAGGAACGCCGGATCATCCGCGGTGTGATCGAAGACGACGGCGAACTCGTTTCCACAAGCGAGTTTGATCACGACCTCTCGAACCGATACCCGGGCAAGCAGGTCCGGGTCGAGGACGTGCCCAACGCCTTCGTCTTCCACGTGGAGACGGACGGCTCCTTTACCGTCGAAGAGCTGGTCACGCGAGCTGCAGAGACGATCGCGGCACGCGCGACCGAACTCGAAGACGCAGTACAGCTATAGATATGAACCGACGCCCCCGACCCGATCAGGACGCGCCGTTCGCCGACGCCGTGAGCGACGAGATCGGCGAGCGCTCGTCCACTGGAATCGAAAGGGGTTTGAAGGGGCGACGGATACGTGGAAGTGCGAGCAGGGATAGCCAAGTCAGGCCAACGGCGCAGCGTTCAGGGCGCTGTCTCGTAGGAGTCCGCAGGTTCAAATCCTGCTCCCTGCATCACTTCTCACGAATCGATTCCACCGTCGACAAGACACGCTCGTGTCTCGTCGACGTGCCAACAGTTGCAGTATTTGGAGGAAACCAATGAGTAGCAAGACTAATCCGAGGCTCACCGATCTCATCGCCGAGCTGAAGTCGACGTCCCGCGAAGCGGACGCCGACGTCTGGCGAGACGTTGCGGATCGACTCGAGAAGCCCCGGCGCACCCACGCTGAGGTGAACCTGGGCCGCATCGAGCGGTACGCACGCGAAGAAGAGACTGTCGTCGTTCCCGGCAAGGTGCTGGGTTCCGGCGCACTACAGAAAAACGTCACCGTCGCCGCCGTCAACTTCTCTTCGTCCGCAGAGACGAAGATCGAACAGGTCGGCGAACCGGTACCGCTCGAGCAAGCGCTCGAAGAGAACCCAGAAGGCTCCGACGTCCGGGTGATTCGATGAGTCTCGCAGAGTTCGACGCCGATCTCGTCGTCGATGCCAGTGACTGCATCCTCGGTCGTGTCGCCAGCGAAGTCGCCCAGCGCGCGCTGGACGGCGAGCGCGTCGCGATCGTCAACGCCGAAGAAGCAGTCATCACCGGCGACAAAGAAGACATCTTCGAGACGTACCGCACGCGACTGCAGCTCGGCTCCGACAGCGGGCCGTACTATCCGCGACGACCGGACACGATCTTCAAGCGGTCCGTCCGCGGCATGCTGCCGTACAAGAAACCACGCGGCCGCGAAGCGCTCGACAGCGTCCGCGTCTACGTCGGCAACCCCTACGAGGACGACGACGAGCGGGACTCGGAAGTGCTCGAGGGAACGTCGCTGGATCGCCTATCGAACATCCGCTTCGTCCACCTACACGAAGTGTCCGAACAGTTAGGTGCTAACGTCACATGGTAACCAACACGAGTGGCAAGAAAAAGACGGCCGTCGCGCGAGCGACAGTCCACGAGGGCGAGGGTCGCGTTCGAATCAACTCCCAGCCCGTCGAACTGGTCGAACCCGAGATGTCCCGGCTCAAGATGCTCGAGCCGTTCCGCATCGTCGGCGAGGACCTGCGCAGTGAGATGGACATCGATGTCCGCGTCGAGGGAGGCGGCATCAGTGGTCAGGCAGACGCCGTCCGCACCGCCATCGCACGCGGCATCGTCCAGCACACCAACGACGCCGAACTCCGCGACGCGTTCATGGAGTTCGACCGATCGCTGCTGGTCAACGACGTTCGCCAGTCCGAACCCAAGAAATGGGGCGGCCCGGGCGCTCGGGCGCGCTACCAGAAGTCCTACCGCTAAGGTGATCAACGCATGATGGTACCGGTCCGGTGTTTCACCTGTGGTAACGTCGTCGGCGAACACTGGGAGGAGTTCGACGAACGAGCCAACGAGGGCGACGAGGACCCCGAAAAGGTCCTCGACGAGCTCGGCGTCGACCGCTACTGCTGTCGGCGGATGCTCGTCAGTCACAAAGACCTGGTCGACATCGTCTCCCCGTACCAGTAACAATGCAACAACAACAGCACAACCGCTACGAGAAAGCACGCATCCTCGGTGCACGAGCGCTGCAGGTCTCGTATGGCGCGCCGGTGTTGATCGAAACCGACCAGACGCAACCGATCCTCATCGCCGCCGAGGAGTACGACGCCGGCGTGTTGCCGTTTACCGTCAAGCGGGGGTACGATCGCAAATGACACTCATCACAGATATCCGACTGCGACGCATCCTCGACTCGCGAGGCAACCCGACGGTCGAAGCCGACGTCGTGACCGAAAGCGGCGGCTTCGGCCGTGCTGCAGCACCGAGCGGTGCCAGCACTGGCGAGTACGAAGCCGTCGAGCGGCCGCCGTCCGAGGCGATCGCTGCGGCTCGAGAACACGCCGTGCCGCGGCTCGTCGGCGAGGTCTACGCGGGCAACCAGCGTGACGTCGACGCCGCATTGCACGCTGCTGATGGTACCGACGACTTTTCGGAGATCGGTGCCAACAGCGCGGTCGCCATCTCGATGGCTGCCGCAAAGGCCGGTGCCGACGTGCTCGGTGCTCCGCTGTTCCAGCACCTCGGTGGGACGTTCCGCGGCAACAACTTCCCGATTCCGCTCGGTAACGTCGTCGGCGGTGGCGAACACGCTGCCGACGCAACCGACATTCAGGAGTTCTTGGCGGCACCCGTCGGCGCACCGAGCGTCGAAGACGCCGTCTTTGCCAACGCGGCCGTCCACGCTGCCGTCTCTGATCTGCTGTCCGAACGTGGCGTCCCCTGTGGCAAGGGCGACGAGGGCGCGTGGGCACCGTCGATCGACGACGGCGACGCGTTCGAAATCGTCGACGAGGCGGTTTCGATGGTCGAAGACGAGGTCGGCTTCGAGATCAAATTCGGCCTCGACGTCGCCGGTGCAGAGCTGTACGACGCCGATTCTGGCACCTACGAGTACAGCGACCAGAGCCGCGACACCGACGAGCAGATCGCATACATCGCCGATCTCGTCGAGGAGTACGACCTCGTCTATGTCGAGGATCCGCTCGACGAGGACGATTACGACGCCTTCGCCGACCTCACCGACGAAGTCGGCGATCAGACGCTGATCTGCGGTGACGACCTGTTCGTCACGAACACCGACCGTCTCGTCGAGGGCATCGATCGTGACGCGGCCAACAGCATCCTGATCAAGCCAAACCAGATCGGGACGCTTTCGGACGCCTTCGACGCGATCGAACTCGCAACCGAGAACGGCTACGACTCGGTCGTCTCTCACCGGTCGGGCGAGACCGAAGACGCGACGATCGCACACCTCGCCGTCGCGACCGACGCCCCCTACATCAAGACGGGTGCCGTCGGCGGCGAGCGAACTGCAAAGCTAAACGAGCTCATTCGAATCGCAGACGACGCGACATGACAGACAACGACGCAACCCAAGAAGGGCTCGACGCCGCCGAGGAGGAAATCGACGAGGAGCCAGCCGAAGGGGCTGGCCCCGCCGCCGAGGAGGATGTCGAGTCTGCAGCCGAACAGCCCGCCGACGCCGAGGGAGCCCCCGCGGCCGAGGCCGAAGAAGCCGACGACGCCGCCGAGGAGGACGCCGGTCCAACCCTCGACGACGACGTCATGTCCGACGAGGAAGCGGACCTGCTGATCCCCGTCGAGGACTACCTCGGCGCTGGCGTCCACATCGGGACCCAGCAGAAGACCGCCGACATGGAGCGGTTCATCCACCGCGTCCGAACCGACGGTCTCTACGTGCTGGACGTCTCGAAGACCGACGGCCGGATCCGCACGGCCGCGGACTTCCTCGCCAACTACGACCCCGAACAGATCCTGGTCACGTCCTCGCGCCAGTACGGTCGCTTCCCAGCCGAGAAGTTCGCCGAGGCCGTCGGCGCTCGCGCCCGCACCGGTCGCTTCATCCCGGGCACGCTGACCAACCCGAAGTACGACGGCTACATCGAGCCGGACGTGCTCGTCGTCACTGACCCGATCGGCGACGCCCAGGCCGTCAAAGAGGCCATCACGGTCGGCATCCCGGTCATCGCGATGTGTGACTCGAACAACCAGCTCAGCAACGTCGACCTCGTCGTCCCGACGAACAACAAGGGTCGCAAGGCCCTCTCGGTCGTCTACTGGCTGCTGGCCAACGAGGTCCTCGACCGCCGCGGCGCAGAGCCGTCCTACTCGCTCGAGGACTTCGAGAGCACGGTCTAAGGCGTTCGGTATCGGCGCTGTTCGTTTTCTCACCGCAGCTTACACCGCGAGTAGCACGACCAGCAGCGGCACTCAGACTGCGTGATTACGACCCGTCCGCGAGCAACTGTTCGACCAGTTCGGCGGCATCGACGGCCGTCGCCCCGAAGACGTAGGTCGCGGGTTCGATCCCGAACGCGCCGCGGTGGTAGGCAACGCGGGGAACCGACCCACGCTCTTCGAAGCGGCGTCTGAGGTGTTTGCCGCGGTCCTCGTAGGTGGCGTCGAACTCGAGTGGCTCGATGCCCAGTTCCGTGGCGGCTTCGAGCAGGTCGTCGTCGGTGGCGACATTGGTCGCACCGCGGATACTCGAGTCGACCGTGTTGGCGGCGATGATCGCCGTCGCAACGTGTTTCGAGGCTCCGAACTCGGGATTGGCCGGAATCTCGATCCGGCCGCCCATAGCGTAGATCCGGCCAGGGATCGCAGCGATGTCGGTCTCGTCGGCTGGGTCGGGAAGCCCCATGCCGACGTTGGTCCCGACGTTCGGAATCGAGTCGGCCATGCCAGGGATCGCAGCGAGCGTCCGCGCGGCAGTCCGGACGTTCGAAAGCACATCGCGTTCGGCACGCACGTCGGGATCGAGCCCCCGAACGCAGAGATCACAGCCCAGTCCCTGTAACTCCGGCATCGCTTCCTCGTGGAGTTCACAGATCGGGCCACGATCCTCGAGGTTGCGGATCAACGCGAGGAGTTCGGCGAGTGCGTCGTAGCCGTCCAGTTCGCCGCTTGCGAGGCCATCGGCGATCCGGTCGACAGTTGCGACGGTTTCGGGGTCGTCGCGAAAGCGATCGTCGCCGCCACCCTCGCCGCCGACGTACTTGCTGACCGCAGCCTGAGTCACGCCGAGTTCGGCGGCGATTTCTTTCTGAGTCAGCCCACGGTCGGCGAGTCGCGTCGCCAACATTGCCCGCACGGTCGGCAGGAACCGATCGACGACGAGTTCGCTCGGCAAGACGAGTGTCATACGACCGTCGTACGGCCCCACCGTCATAAGTCCGCCTGCGTTCTGGTCGCCACCGCGCCGACTGCAAGCGCCGAGACAAAGATAGCTATTAACCGTCGTCGTGCGAATCGCCGGGCATGACACTCTCGAGCGCTCCCGGCAAGGTGTATTTGTTCGGGGAGCACGCGGTCGTCTACGGCGAGCCCGCCGTCCCGTGTGCGATCGAGCGGCGAGCGCGGGTGGAGGTACAGCGACGCGACGACGGTAAACTCCGCGTCCATGCCGAGGATCTCAGTCTGAACGGCTTTACTGTCGAATACGACGGCACGCCGGGGAACGGCCCGGACGTCGACGTCTCGGAGTCGCTGATCAGCGCTGCGATGGGCTACGTCGACGAGGCAATCGCGCAGGTTCGCGACGTGACCGGCGAGGACGATGTCGGCTTCGACGTGACGATCGAAAGCGACATTCCGCTGGGCGCAGGCCTTGGCTCCTCGGCCGCGGTCGTCGTCGCGGCCATCGACGCTGCCGCACGCGAACTCGGCGTCACGCTCGAGCCCGATGAACTCGCCGAGCGGGCCTACCAGACCGAATATCAGGTGCAGGACGGACAGGCCTCGCGGGCAGACACCTTCTGTTCGGCGACCGGCGGCGCGGTCCGCGTCGAGGGCGACGACTGTCGGTCGCTCGAGGCCCCCGATCTGCCGATCGTGATCGGCTTCGACGGTGGGGCCGGCGATACCGGACAGTTGGTCGCTGGCGTCCGCGAACTCCGAGACGAGTACGACTTCGCAGCCGACACGGTCGAGGCGATCGGCGACATCGTCCGCAACGGTGAACAGGCGCTGGCCGACGGCGACATCGCGGAGCTCGGCCGGCTCATGGACTTCAATCATGGCCTGTTGTCGGCGCTCGGTGTCTCTTCGCGGTCGCTGGATACGATGGTCTGGGCAGCCCGCGACGCGGGCGCACACGGCGCGAAGCTCACTGGTGCCGGCGGCGGTGGCTGTATCGTCGCGCTGGATCCGACGCCCGAAACCGAGACGGCGCTATCCTTTACACCGGGCTGTGAAGACACCTTCCGCGCCGAACTCGCCGAGGACGGGGTGAAGCGACTCGAATGATCGTCCTGAAACTCGGCGGCAGCGTCATCACCGAGAAGGACCGCCCGGAAACGCTCGACGGCGACGCACTCGAGCGGGCTGCCGACGCGATCGCAGCGGCGCTCGAGGCGGGACGCGAGGATCTCGTCATCGTCCACGGTGGCGGCAGTTTCGGCCACCACAACGCCAGCGAACACGGCGTCAGCACGACCGCGGGAACCCACGACGCGGACGCAGCGCTCGCCATCCACGGCGCGATGAAGACCTTGAATCAGTTCGTCCTGCGTCGGCTGCTCGAGCGCGACGTGCAGGCAGTGCCAGTCCACCCGTTTTCGGCGGCCCACCGTGCTCGTGATGGGACGCTCGAGCTCCCGACCGGACAGGTCGAGACGATGCTCGGCGAGGGGTTCGTCCCCGTCCTCCACGGTGACGTGGTCGCCCACGCGGGCGCGGGTGCGACGATTGTCAGTGGCGACGAACTCGTGGCCGAACTCGCTGCGGCTCTCGACGCCGATCGAATCGGCCTCTGTTCGACGGTCCCCGGCGTGTTAGACGACGCGGACGCCGTTATCGACCGGATCGACGAGTTCGACGCCGTCGCCGACGTTCTCGGGGCCAGCGACGCGACTGACGTGACCGGCGGCATGGCCGGCAAAGTACGGACGTTACTAGCACTCGAGGCAGAAGCGTCGATCTTCGGACTCGAGACGCTGGCTGCGTTCCTCGAGGGCGAGAATCCAGGGACGACGATCGACTGAGCGACAACGAAGCCAAGACGACTGTTTTCAGCGGGTCCAGAAGCCGCCGGTAAGCAAGACGAGCACGGGAACGATCTCGAGGCGGCCGATCCACATGAGAAAGACCATGAGGAGCTTCGAGCTGTCCGGGAACGCGAGATAGTTCCCGTAGGGGCCGACCGAGCCGAACCCGGGGCCGATGTTGCCAATCGTCGCGAGGCTGGCGCTGAACGCCTCGAGTGGCGTCAGCGTGTAGCCGATCCGACTCGCATCGAGTGCGAGGAACAGCGACGCGACGGCGAAGATGAACAGATACATGAACGTGAATCCGAGGACGCCGCGGATGGCATCCTCGTCGACGACGTTGCCGCCAAGCCGAATCGGCCGGACGACTTCTGGATGGGACGCGGTGAACAGTTCCCGGCGGAGGAACTTGAAGACGATCAGCCATCGCACGACCTTGACGCCACCGCCGGTCGAGCCGGCCGAACCACCGACGAGCATGGCAAAGAGGAGAACGATCTTCCCTGTCGAGGTCCACTCGACGAAGTCGCTGGTCGCGTAGCCGGTCGATGTTAACAGCGACGCGATCTGGAACGCGCTCTGTCGCAGCGAGTTCTCGAGGACGCCCTCAGTGATCCCGCCCAGTCCCGAAAGTGCCGGCGCGGTACCCGTATAAAGCATCCCGGCGAGGAGAACGGTCAGCCCGGCGATCGCGGCGATGTAGGCGCGGAACTCGGAGTTGCGAACGAAGCGATGGCCCTCGCCGCTGAAGACGTGCCAGAACAGGGCAAAGTTCGTCCCGGCGATGATCATGAAGGGGACTGCTGTCCACTGGACAATCGCGGAAAAGGCCGCGACGCTGTCAGCCTCCGGCGAGAACCCACCCGTCGGGAGCGTCGTGAACCCGTGGGCGATGGCGTTGTACAGCCCCATGTTGGGAGCCATCCCCGCGAGATGGAAGCCATAGAGCAACGCGATATAGACGGCGGTAAAGACGAAGTAGACGAGCCAGAGGATCCGCGCCGTCTCGGCGATCCGCGGCGTCAGTTTCTGTAGCTCTGGGCCTGGGGCTTCCGATTCGATGAGTTGGGCACCGCTGACGGCGACCTCCGGCAAGATCGCGACCATCAACACGATGATCCCCATCCCGCCGAGCCACTGTGTGAGCTGTCGCCACATCATCACGGCGTGGGAGTGCTGTTCCAGCGAGATTTCTCCGAGCACGGTCGCCCCGGTCGTCGTAAAGCCGGACATCGACTCGAACAGTGCGTTGACTGGGTCGGCAAGCGTCGATTCGGTGCCCCAGCCAGCAAGCACGTACGGAACCGCGCCGACGGCGGCGACGGCAAGCCACGAAATCGCGACGAACAACATCGCTTCCCGGATCTGCATGTCCGGGTCGAGTTCGAGTCGCTCGAGCCCATGGCCGACGGCGATCGTCAGCGCGATCGTCGCGACGAACGGGAACACGGACTCGCCGTAAATGAGCGCCACGACGACCGGAATCACCAGCGGGACGGCGAGATACTTGAGCACGGTCCCGACGAGCGCGACGCTGGCACGCCAGTCAGTTCGGAGCCGCATAGAACACCCCACTCGCGTGGTCACGCCTGTACACGGTATTTAACGGCATTTCAGCTAGCACTTATTAATCCATCGTAACCCGCTCTCGTCGGCAGTGTCCCGGACGGCCGCCTTATATCAGTTCGACGACCTCGTCAAGGACGGTCGCGTCGACGAAGACGACGACGTGATCGCCGGGCTGGACGGCCGTCGAGCCCCGCGGCGTGATGTGCTCACCGCCGCGAGAAATCGCACCGATGACGACGCCGTCCGGCAGTTCGGCCGCCGCGTCGACGATATCTTGTCCGACGAGGACGCTATCGGGGCCGACCTCGATCTCGATGACCTCTGCGCGGTCATGCTCGAGCATCGCGATTTTCTCGGTGTGATCGGTTCGCGTAAAGCGGATGATCTCTTCGGCGGTCTCCTCGCGGGGGTTGACCGCGACGTCGACACCGACGGTCTCGAAGAGGTCGGCGTACTCGGGCGTCTCGATAATGGCGACGGTCCGATCGACGCCGAGTCTGTCGGCCAGCAGTGAGACGAGCAGGTTCTTCTCGTCGCTGTCTAAGGCCGCGACGACGACGTCGGCCTCGCCGACGTGTTCGCGGGCGAGGAACTCGGAGTTGGTCGCGTCGCTTTCCATGACCATCGTATTTGGCAGCGCTTCGGCGACCTCGCGGGCTCGCTCGTGATCCTGTTCGATCAATCGCGGCCGGAAGCCGTGTTCTTCGAACTCGCGGGCGGCCTGAAACCCGATCTCGCTTGCGCCGACGATGACGACTTCCTCGGTGTCGTCCGGCGTCGTCGCGACCTCGTCGGCGAAATCGTGCATCGAGTCCGGGCTGCCGATGACGACGACCCGATCACACGCCCGGATGACGGTGTCACCCCGCGTGACGATCATCTCGTCGTCCCGGAAGATCGCCGCGAAGGTCAGCGAGTCATAGCAGTCCGCCTCGCTGACCGTCCGGTCGACGATCGGGCTGTCTTCTGGAATGTCGAACTCGGCCATGCGCACGAGCCCACCAGCGAACGTATCGACGTCGTGAGCGCTCGGCAACCCGGAAATCCGGAAGATCGTCTGTGCAGTCAGGAGGTCGGTACAGACCATGAAGTCGACCCCAAATGCCCCCTGTGAGCCCTGCCACGTCTCGAGCAACGTCCGCCGGCGAACACGGGCGATCGTGAAGACCTCGGCCGTGGCTTTCGCCGCGCCACAGACGACCGCGTTGGTCTCGTCGTTGTCGGTACAGGCGATGACGAGCCCGGCTTGCTCGAGGCCGGCCTCACGCAACACCTCGAGATCGGTCCCGTCACCGCGGATGGTGAGGACGTCCAGCGAGTAGGTGAGTTCCTCGGTCACGTCGCTGTCGCGGTCGACGACGACGACGTCGTGGGTGTCCTCGAGATTCGCGGCGATCGACCGCCCGACTTCACCGGCACCGACGATGATTACGTACACGACGATCCCTCCGAAAGCATGCGTACTGGGAACGGATTTCGGGGCGACCGGGATATGGATTACGATGCGCGAAGACGGGCCGAGCGGCGCGGTGGGCCGGCGATGTTGACCCCATCACCGAGGCAGATACGAACCGATGAGCTAACCCACTGTGTTTTTAAGACCTGGGCGTGTACGAGCACATAGCGAAACCCGCGGGCAAGTGCGTTCGGGGCCTCCGATGTCGGAGGCCGGCCGGAGACAGGTTGTCTCCGCGAGCGCATAGCGGGATGGCCGACGCGCTGCAAGACGCCGGGGCCGAACAACCAGGAGTCCGCGGACCGTTTCGATGAGAGTCCACAACGCGGCTTTCAGTGCTACGAACCATGGAAATCGAAATCGCAACGATTGGCGGCTACGAAGAAGTCGGACGGCAGATGACTGCCGTCCGCGCCGGTGACGACGTCGTCATCTTCGATATGGGTCTGAACCTCTCGAAGGTGCTGATCCACGACAACGTCGAAACCGAACGGATGCACAGTCTCGACCTGATCGACATGGGCGCGATTCCCGACGACCGAGTCATGAGCGACTTGGAGGGCGACGTCCAGGCGATCGTCCCGACCCACGGTCACTTAGACCACATCGGCGCGATCTCGAAGCTCGCGCACCGATACGACGCGCCGATCGTCGCAACGCCGTTTACGATCGAACTGGTCAAACAGCAGATCGAGGGCGAGCAGAAGTTCGGCGTCGAGAACGACCTGATCAAGATGGACGCCGGCGAAATGATGTCGATCGGAGACTCCGGCAAGGTCGACCTCGAGTTCGTCAACGTCACCCACTCGATCATCGACGCGATCAACCCCGTCCTCCACACACCCGAAGGCGCAATCGTCTACGGGCTGGACAAACGGATGGACCACACGCCCGTCATCGGCGACCCGATCGACATGGAGCGGTTCCGTGAGATCGGTCGCGAGGGAGAGGGCGTCCTCTGTTACATCGAGGACTGTACCAACGCCAACAAGAAGGGACGGACACCCTCCGAAAACGTCGCCCGCGAACACCTCCGGGACGTTCTCTATAGCCTCGAGGATTACGACGGCGGGATCGTCGCCACCACCTTCTCGAGTCACATCGCCCGCGTGAAGTCGCTCGTCGAGTTCGCCGACGATATCGGTCGCCAGCCCGTCTTGCTGGGTCGCTCGATGGAGAAGTATTCGGGCACCGCCGAACGGCTCGACTTCATCGACTTCCCCACTGATCTGGGGATGTTCGGCCACCGCAAGTCCGTCGACCGCACGTTCAAGCGCATTATGAACGAGGGGAAAGGCGACTACCTGCCAGTCGTCACTGGCCACCAGGGCGAGCCCCGCGCGATGCTTACCCGGATGGCCCGCGGCGAAACGCCCTACGAACTGGACGAGGGCGACAAGGTCGTCTTCTCGGCACGGGTCATCCCCGAGCCGACCAACGAAGGCCAGCGCTATCAGGCCGAGAAGCTGCTGGGGATGCAGGGCGCGCGCATCTACGACGACATCCACGTCTCCGGGCACATGAATCAGGAGGGGCACTACGAGATGCTCGACGCCCTCCAGCCCCAGCACGTCATCCCGGCCCACCAGGACATGAAAGGGTTCTCGGGCTACGTCGACCTCGCCTCGAACGAGGGCTACAAGATGGGACGAGATCTCCACGTCACGCGCAACGGGAACCTCATCCAGCTCGTCGACTGATATGACGAGTCCCGAGGCACGCGAACAGGCGGTGCTCGAAGCGGTGCGCAAGCGTCGTGAACTCGTCAACGACGCGATTCCCGAGGAGCTGCCGATCCAGCGACCCGAGCGGCTCTACGAAGCCTCTCGGTACCTGCTGGATGCGGGCGGTAAGCGGCTCCGGCCGACCGTCTTCCTGACGACAGCGGAAGCGCTGGCCGACGTCGAGACGCTCTCGACCGGGTATCGGTCGTTCCCCTCACTCGACGACAGCGGCCCAGTGGACGTGATGGCTGGCGCTGTCAGCGTCGAGGTCATCCAGTCGTTTACCCTGATCCACGACGACATCATGGACGACGACGACCTCCGGCGTGGCGTCCCCGCCGTCCACAAGGAGTACGACCTCGAGACGGCCATTCTGGCCGGCGACACGCTCTACTCGAAGGCGTTCGAGATCATGCTCGAGACGAACGCGGAGTCGGACCGCGTCGTCGACGCGTTCGAGGTCCTCGCGACCACCTGTACGGACATCTGCGAAGGGCAGTCCCTCGACGTCACCTTCGAGGAGCGCACCGACGTCTCGCCCGACGAGTACCTCGAGATGGTCGAACAGAAGACGGCCGTCCTGTACGCAGCGTCGGCGTGTCTGCCGGCGATCTTGCTCGGTGCCGACGACGAGACGATCGACGAACTCTACGGCTACGGGCTCGACGTCGGCCGCGCGTTCCAGATTCAAGACGACGTGCTCGATCTGACGGTCCCAAGCGAGCAACTCGGCAAACAGCGGGGCAGTGACCTCGTCGAGAACAAACAGACGCTGATCACCGTCCACGCCCGCGAGCAGGGTGTTGACGTCGACAACTTAGTCGACACCGACGATGTCGATGCGGTCACCGAAGCCGAGATCGACGACGCAGTCGCCGAACTCGAGGCGGCCGGCTCGATCTCCTATGCGAACCAGACCGCCCGCGATCTGGTCGAACGCGGCAAGAACCGACTCGAGGTCCTGCCGGACAACGAGGCGCGTGACCTCCTCTGTGAACTCGCGGATTACCTGATCGAACGCGGCTACTGAGACGGGCTACTGTCCCGCGTTCCCGGTGGGACCGCAGGCCGATCGCGGTTGCACCGGCACGACGACGGCAGTCCGTCTGACACCAGTCGCCGCACGGATCGGGAAACACCGCGAATCGCGAGGGTTTTTGACCGGGCGCGGATAGCACACGGTAATGAACGACGAGTTACGCGAGCGCGTCGAGCGCGAGGTCGAAAAGCACGCGCTGTTGAATGCGGTCAAACACGAGAGCGACGCCGACGTCGGCGCGATCATGGGGCCGCTGATGGGCGACAACCCCGAGTTCCGCGAGCACGGCGACGAGATCCCGGGGATCGCCGGCGGCGTCGTCGGACGGGTCAACGACCTCGCATACGAGGAAAAACGCGCCCGCCTCGAGGAACTCGCCCCCGAGGAACTCGCCGAGATCGAAGCCGAGGAAGAGGAAGACGAACACGACCTGCCGGACCTGCCCAACGCCGAGGAGTACGATGAGATCCGGATGCGGTGTGCGCCAAACCCCAACGGCCCGTGGCACGTCGGCCACGCCCGGATGCCCGCCGTCATCGGCACTTATCGCGACCGCTACGACGGCTGGTTCTGCGTGCGCTTCGACGACACCGATCCCGAGACCAAGCGACCGGATCTCGAGGCCTACGACGACATCCTCGAGGACCTCGACTATCTCGGCTTCGAGCCCGACGCGACGTACAAAGCGAGTGACCGCCTCGAGACCTACTACGATCACGCTCGCGAGCTGATCGAACTCGGCGGAGCCTACACCTGCTCGTGTTCGGGCGAGGACTTCTCGGAGCTGAAGAACTCGGGCGAGGCGTGTCCCCACCGCGAGAAGGACACTGAGACCGTGCTCGCAGAATTCGAGGCCATGATCGACGGCGAGTACGACAGCGGCGAGATGGTCCTACGGGTCAAAACCGACATCGAGCACAAGAATCCGGCGCTGCGCGACTGGGTGGCCTTCCGGATGATCGACACGCCTCATCCCCGCGAGGAGGCCAGCGAGTACCGGTGCTGGCCGATGTTGGACTTCCAGTCGGGCGTCGACGACCACCTCATCGGGATCACGCACATCATCCGCGGGATCGACCTGCAGGACTCCGCGAAACGCCAGCAGTTCGTCTACGACTACTTCGATTGGGAGTACCCCGAGGTCATCCACTGGGGTCACGTCCAACTCGACGACTACGACGTCAAGATGAGCACGTCGACCATCTCGGAACTGATAGACGAGGGGAAACTCGACGGCTGGGACGACCCGCGTGCGCCGACGCTCAAGAGCCTGCGCCGACGCGGCATCCGCGGCGAGGCCATCGTCGACGCGATGACCAAGCTGGGCACCTCGACCACCGACGTCGACCTCGCGATGAGTTCGATCTACGCGAACAACCGCGACCTGATCGACGACGAAACCGACCGCCACTTTTTGGTCCGTGACGGCGTCCAGCTCCCGCTCGGCGGTAGCCCACCGGACGAAGCAAACCCGCCGCTCCACCCCAACCACGAGGACCGCGGCGTGCGAGAGATCCCGGCCAGCGATGCCGTCTTGCTCGAGGAAGGAGACCTCCCCGGCCGCGAGGAACGGATCTGGCTCAAGGGACTGGGCTGTTTCCAGTACACCCGCGACACGCTCCAGTATACCGGCGACGACATCGACGTCGTCCGCGAGGGAGACGTCGACGTCATCCACTGGGTGCCGGCCGACGAGAGCGTCCCCGTCCGAATGCGAACCATGGATGGCGACGTCTCCGGGCACGCCGAACCGGGTGTCGCCGACCTCGAGCCCGATGAGATGGTCCAGTTCGAGCGCGTCGGCTTCGCACGGATCGACCGCCACGACGAAGACGAGACGGTCGTCTACTACGCCCATCCCTGAGACGGAGCTGTTCGTCTGAAACGCTACTCGAGTAAGTCGTCGGCCCGGTCGGGATCCGGATCGGCGACGACGCCGTCCTGTCGACCGAGCACGCGAGCGTGAGCGGCACAGACGAGGCGGTTTTCATCCCAGGGGATATGTAACTCGACCGCGGCCGGGCGCTCGCAGTCGGCCTCGGAACACTCCGGTTTCATTCGTCCGTGTGAACGAGAGCCACAGCTTCAGTGTTTGCCCGCGATCACAGTACGAAGACGGCGACGACGAACCCAAAGAGGATCGATGCCGTTAGCAGCACTTGCACCGCTGTCGACGCGAGAACGCCGATCGTCGTGTAAACGGCTGAGCGGGTGCTCCCCTCGAGTTCGCCGTCACGGACGTACTCGAGGGCGAAAACGGTCCCGAAGAGGCCAACGAGCAGGCCGAGCGGGCCGGTGACGACCATGAGGACGATGCCGACGACGGCGGCAGCCGCGGTCGTCAGCCACGACGCGCCGCCTGCGCGGGCGGCGATCGAGCCGCCGAAGAACTCGATGGCCGCAGTGATGGCAGCGAGGACAGCAAGCACGATGAAAGTGAGGACGCTCACCTCGGCAAATCCGACACCCCACCAGTAGACGCCGAGGCCGGCAAGCGAGAGAAGGCCGCTGGGAACCATCGGCACGGCTGCGCCGACGATGGCACCGACGAGCAAGGCAACCGCGAGAACCGTTACCGCGTCGACCATACGTCACTCGAGGGGCTCGAACGTCAAAGCCGTGCTGCCGGCTGCCTCGAGTCGGCTGGTCGGCGGTCGATTCGTGGCATCGGAAACACGACTATACACCCCAAAAAGTCACTATTCCGAGGGTCGTGACGATCGCGAGCAGCAGTTGGAGCGGCCCGCCCACGCGAATGAAGTCCGAGAACTGGTACTTCCCCGGCCCGTAGACGAAGAGGTTGGTCTGGTAGCCCACAGGTGTCATAAAGGCCGTGCTGGCGGCGAAGGTCACAGCGAGGACGAACGCGAAAGCGCTCGCGTCCAGTCGCGAGGCTACGTCGACGGCCACTGGGACGAGCAAGACGACGCTCGCCTGATTGCTGACGATGTTGGTCATCAACGCCGTCAGCAGGTAGAACAGTCCGAGGACGGCGACTTCGGGGAGGAAATCCGCACTCGAGACGACAAGCGCGCCGAGGACGTCCGCGCCGCCGGTCTCGGCCATCGCACTCCCAAGCGGGATGACGCCGGCGAGCAGGAAGATGATATCCCACTGAATGGCCTCGTAGGCCTCGGCCGGTTTGACGACGTCGGCGGCGAGCATCACGACGACCCCGGCCAGCGCCGAGACCATGATCGGAAACAGATCGAGCGCGGCCAGTCCGACGACGCCGAGGACGACGCCGACCGCGATCGGCAGCTTCGACCGCCGGAACTGCTGGAGTGCGAGGTCCCCGGCGACGATGACGTTCGGGTTGTCGGCAAGCCTGTCGACCGTTTCTGCCTCGGACTCGATGAGCAGCGCATCTCCCGGCCGAAAGGTGAACTCGGAGAGTCGTTCGTGAGTGATCTGGCCGCCGCGCCGAACCGCGAGCACGCGCGCCTGATAGGTGTCCGAAAAGCCCGCCGAGTCGATCGTCTCGCCGATCAGGTCCGAGCCCGCCGTAAGGACGATTTCGACGAGTGTTTGCTCCGGTGCGAGCGTCTCGAGGTCCGTTTCGGCCGTCACGCCGGGCACCAGATCGACGCCGTCGACCTCGAGCAGCGTCTGAAGCGCATCGTCGGTGAGCCGGACCGTGTAGACATCGCCGCTCTGGACGGTCGTCGATGGGAGGGGATTGGAGACGTACTGCTCGTCACGGATGAGTTGGGTGACCTCGGCCTCGAAATCGACCTCCTCGAGTGCGTCCTGGATCGACAGGCCGACCACGGGAGAGTCACGTCGAACGACGAGCTCCGTGAGATACTCCTCTTTTGCCGTCGTCTCTCGCTCGCTGCGCGGCGTTACATGCGACGGGGTGAGCCAGTAGCCGACCGTAAGCAGGTACGCCGAGCCGACGACGAACACGACGATCCCGAGGTGCGTGAACTCGAACATCGAGAAGGAACGGCCAACGTACTCCGCGGCGAGACTGCTCGCGATGAGGTTGGTCGAGGTGCCGATGAGGGTGAGCATCCCGCCGAACATCGACGCATAGGACAGGGGCAAGAGCAGTTTCGAGGGGGAGGTCCCGTTCTCGTGGGCGAGATCGTTGACCATCGGCATCAACACGGCGACCGCCGCCGTGTTATTGATTAGTCCCGACAGCGGCCCGACAATTCCGATTGTCACCCCGAGTTGTTTGTGTTCGTCCGCGCCGGTATACGACGCGACAGTTGCCTGTAAGCGCTGAATGAGGCCGGTTCGACGAACCCCCTCGCTCAAGATCATCATCGCGAGGATCGTGATCGTCGCGGGATTGGAGAATCCGGCGACGCCGTCACGCGGTGAGACGCCCGTCCACGGCCCGAGTATCATCAAGCTCACCATGATCCCGAGTGCCGTCACGTCGATCGGTACCGGCTCGGTGACGAACAACACGAGCGCGACGGCGATGATCAGAAAGACCAGCAACGCACCCGTCGTCAGCTGAGCCATCCAGTTTTGGAGCCTTCCAGCGCAAACGTCAAATAATGGTGGCCGCCTCTCCGCGGGCTGAAGACAGTGCGCTGGATGAGGTTATGGCGTGCCGACGTACCGGTGTCTGTTGATGAGATACACGAGTGACGTCCCCCAGAGTGCAACGACAAATCCATACATGGCGTCCCCGGGTGGGTGTATCGACTGCCGAAGTGAGGCGACCAGATAGACGAGCGCGTACACACCTACCGGACCGGCCACATACACCACCGAGAGCGGTTGCCAGGCCGCGCTCGCATCCGCGAGCGTACCTGTATCTTTGACGAGCGAGACGACTGCAGCGATCGCAGTGAATACCAGACAAAATAGCAGTAAGACGGCGACGATCACCCCTGGACCGTCGTCGGACACAACCCAGAACACGAAGAGCAACACCAGCGGGGTCGCGAGCACGTACACGACGATTGGGAGCCACCACCACGAGTCGCCGACGGATCGTTCCCGCTCGGCTTGCGGTGCCGTGGGGTGGCGCACTCGAGCGAGATCGTTGGCCGCCCACGCGCCACCGATCGCGCTGACCATCGTGAGCAGCACCAGGAACGTAATACCGAGGGCGAACTCGACGAGGAACAAGCCGACAGTGACGGCAGTCATCGCCGGCGATGCGGAGCCGAGCGTCGTGACCAGATCGGCGACGGACGCCGCGAGGACGCCACCCGATCCGACGAGTCCGGTTCGCACGCCAGCCCGGCGACTTGCTATCGGCCGGTCATGATAGTAATAGCCGACAAAAAGTCCGGCCGCGAGCAACGGCGTTGCTGGACTGAGACCGCCGATGACAGCACTATCACGCGGGACGGCGTCCAACGCCAAGACAAGTGTTATCGGAATCGACGCGAGCCCGATGAGGGTCGCGGCTCGTAACCGGTCGTCGGTCAGTCGCTCGAGGAGGGATCGAAGAGAGGGCATCAGTACCATTCACCCAGTTGTTGTTAGAATGTTAAAATTATTGCTGGGCGTATCGCGGAGAGCCTCGCGGTCAGCGCTCGGCGAATCGATCCCGAACCGCAAGCGCCGCGTCCGTCCCGTAGCAGTCGACCAGCGGACAGACGGCGTCGCCGAGCGCTCGCATACACTGTCCCGTCGAGTGATATCCGAGGCGCTCGGCGACGGTTTCCCAGTCGCGGCTCTGGAGGACGCGCAGGACGAACAGCCGTTCTTCGCGGTCGCTCAGGTCGACAGCCGCTGGATCGTCGACGAAGTACCGGACGGCGAGGTCGCGAAACGGCCCAGGATCGATGTCGAACAGCCCCGGCCCGTAGGCAGCACCCGCGACAACACGCCATTCATGATCGGTCAACGAAAGTGACGGCCCGGCCTCATCGGCGACGCTACGGAGCAGCGCACGAGCGACATCGGGCTCGAGGTCGTCGAGAGCATCGGAACAGAGCGCGGCAAACCGACGGACGAACCAGTCGGCATGCCGGTCGTTGAGCGCCTGTCCATCGTTGTTCGTCGGCGCGAGCATGAGCGCGGAGTACTCGCCGCTGGCGTCGTTGCGGGTCGTCGAGACGTGGATCGCTCGATAGCCGTTCTCACGCCAGAACGCCAGCAAGCCGGGTGTCGCGCCGAAGCCGGTGCCGAGCCAGTCGACTGCGGTTCCGAATTCGTCACGAACGCACTCGAGCAGGCGCGAGCCGAGCCCCCGCGAGCGGGCGGCGTGGTGGGTCGCGATACGGACGACGCGCAGACCTGCCGGCTCGGCTGCCGCCTCGTCTCGCAACTGGCTGGTCAGCACGTCCGGCAGCATGTTGCCGCGGACGCGGCCGCCCTCGTACATCATCGCTCGCGTGTCCGGCGAGAGGTTCCCCTCGCGAGCGAGCAGCGCCACGCTGACGACGTGGCCGTCGTAGACGAGCGCGCGGGCCTCGAGATTCGGCGCGTCGAGCAACCGCGCGAGGTCGTCGGGTTCTGTTCGATAGTGGGCAAGCACGAGCAGGCCAAAGGCTTCCCGGAGCAGGGGTTCGTCCGCGAGTAAGTCGGCAGGCTCGAGTTGCCGGTAGTCGACCGTTTCAGGGACCGCATCGGCCACGAGCGGCTTGACCGGCGGGCGGGCGTCGAGTAGCAAGGCGCGGAAGGCCCACACTTCAACGGGATCACCCGCCGCGTACCGGATCGGCTCAGCGAGTTGGCAGTCGATCACGTCGTGGTCGCTCTCGGAGAGTCGCTCCCGAAACCGAACCGAGAAGCCACGTCCTGCACCCTCGTAGCCATGGATCGTCGTTGCGAAAGCGATGCGGTCAGCTACAAGCAGCGACTCGAGTGTCGCGACTGGCAGCGCGGCAGCCTCGTCAACCATGACGATATCGGCCGACGCGAGTGCGTCGATGGCCGCATCGGGATTTCGAAAACGAACTGAGCCGCCCGCGGCGGTCTCGATCCGGCGGGAGTCGACGACAGCGTCGGACTCGAGGCACTCGACGAGGTCGCCAGCACGATCGAACAGTTCCGCCGTATTCCGGGCTGCGGGCGCGGTCACGAGCACGTCCTCGCCGGCGACGGCGTACGCACCAGCGGCCAGTCCCGCGGCGCTCGATTTGCCCCGGCCGCGGTCGGCCTCGAGGACGACGGCCCGCTCGGTCTCGGCGAGGGACTCGAGCGCGGCGACGGCGTCGACCTGATCGGTCGTCAGGCAGGCCTCGTAGGTCGCCATCGGGAATCGGTGGTCGGCTGGCGGCGTCGGCGGCTCCGTCGGCAGCTGCGGGGCCGGATCGGTCAATCCATCGGCGTCGACGCTGTCGGCCTCGAGGTCGACGATCGCGATTCCGCGGTGGACTCGCAGCGTCTCGACGAGCCGCCGTTTGAATCGGCCGGTGACGTCGTCGATGTCGAACGGCGGCACCGCAAGCGAGGCATCGAACTCGTCGCGGCGATCCGGCCAGGACGCAAGCGGCGGGGTCAACAGGACGAGCAGGCCGCCACCGTCGACTGCGCCGACGACTTTGCCGAGCGCGTTCGGCCGGAGGTTGTCGTGGGCGTCGACGGCGATCACGTCTCTGGTTGTTCCCAACAGCTCGCCGGCGTTGGACTGCGGGAGCTGTTCACAGCGGAGTCGGTCGTCGGGACCGACGAGCGTTGTCTCGGTGATTGGAACTGAGAGGGTATCGAGGATTGACTCGAGAGTATCGTACCCCCGTTCACGAGCGCCCGCGAGCACGAGCAGTCGGCGCTCGTTGGTTCGCTCGGCTTCCCCGCGAAGCGACTCGGCGAGGCCGACGACGTCGACGTCCATGTGTGTGGTGGCGTTGGCGTCTCGAGCGTAATATACTGCTGGACAACGCGCGGACACACTGCAGAGGTGCTCTCGCTGCGAGTGGATGGAACGGCCCACACGACCGAACGGTCCGTGCGGAGCGATCTCACGCACTCGCTCGTTTGAACACGCTTTTAAGGAGGGCAGCGCTATTCAGGTGTACACCCTACACGGGGTTGATGATGCTCCTAGCCCTACAGGACTTCCGCCGGAGTCGTTCCGGCACGGGTACCCAGTGCCCGGATGGCAGGGGAGCGCGAGCCCACGTGTAGGAGAGGTGAACAACCAATGTCAGTCTACGTAACCACCGACATCCCAGCCGACCTCGCAGACGACGCCCTCGAGGCGCTCGAGGTCGCACGAGACACCGGACGAGTAAAGAAAGGAACCAACGAAACGACGAAGGCCATCGAGCGCGGCAACGCCGACCTCGTCTACGTCGCCGAAGACGTCTCTCCTGAAGAGATCGTCATGCACCTGCCGGAGCTCGCAGACGAGAAAGGCATCCCAGTCGTCTTCATCGAGACCCAAGACGACGTCGGCCACGCCGCCGGCCTCGAGGTCGGCTCGGCCGCTGCGGCGATCGTCGACGCCGGCGAGGCCGACGGCGACGTCGAGGACATCGCCGACAAGGTCGAGGACCTCGACTGAGGTGATCAGAGATGAGTGCTGAAGAGGAAGAAAGCGGCTCTACGCCCGCCGAGGTCATCGAGATCGTCGGCAAGACCGGCATGCACGGCGAAGCCATGCAGGTCAAATGCCGGATCAAGGAGGGCGAGAACCAGGGACGCATCATCACCCGTAACTGCCTCGGGCCGGTCCGTGAAGGGGACGTACTCCAGCTTCGCGAGACCGCCCGCGAGGCCGACTCCATCGGAGGACAATAATGGTCGAGAAACGAACCTGCGACTACACGGGCGAAGAGATCGAACCCGGCACGGGCATCATGTACGTCAAAACCGACGGCACCGTGCTCCACTTCGTCGACTCCAAAGCGGAGAAAAACTACAAGCTCGGGCGCGAACCCCGAGATCTGGAGTGGACCGAAGAGGGTCGTCGCGCCAAAGGCCCAGCCCAAGAAGAGGCACCTGCGGCCGACGAAGCCGACGCTGAGACGTCCACCGAGGACGAGAGCGACGAAGTCGAGGCTGAGGAAGCATGAGCGATCACGAGCGCACCTTCGTGATGGTCAAGCCCGACGCCTTCGCGCGTGGCCTCGTCGGCGAGGTCGTCTCCCGACTCGAGGACCGCGGGCTCAAGCTCGTCGGCATCAAAGTCGAGAACATGCCCCGTGAACGGGCAGAGGAACACTACAGCGAACACGAGGACAAGCCGTTCTACGACGACCTCGTGGACTTCATTACCTCGGGCCCGGTCGTGCCGATGGTCTGGGAGGGCCAGGACGCGACCCGACAGGTCCGCCAGATGATCGGCGAGACCGACCCGCTCGAGGCCGAACCAGGCACGATTCGGGGCGACTACGCGCTCGATCTCGGTCGGAACGTCGTCCACGCCGCCGACCACGAGGACGAGGGCGCAAACGAACGCGAGATCGCGATCCACTTCGACGACGACGAACTGATCGACTACGATCAGCACGACGCCGAGTGGCTCTACGAGTAGTCGATCTCGAGTCGACAGCTATTCCCGATTTTCTGGACGCACACGCCCTGTGAGCGTGTGCTGTGCTGTACCAAAGGCAACACCGCTGCGGATGTTCTCTCGATAATACCACCGGCAAATATTCTAGAGTAGAATACACGTATTCATCTAGAGAGACGTAACATCTAATGTCACGGCTAGAGTAGAGGCTGTTGGTGGTTTCGAATGGTAACACACAGGAGGTGGGCCGTGAATGCGTGAAACGGACGGGAAGGTGACCCCGTTGATGACGGACGCGACGCCGTCGCTAGATCTTGTTTTCGAACTCCTCTCGAACAGTCGACGACGGTACGCGCTGTACCATCTGAATGATCAGCCGGACGGTGTCGCAACGCTTGAAACGCTCACCGAGAACGTCGTCGCCTTTGAACAACAGACGGGCACGAGAGACGGAGAACACACGACGGACCGGCACGCGAGCGTTCGAATGGCGCTCACACACACCCACCTCCCGAAACTCGAGGACGCAGGCCTTCTCGAATACGACCGACGAAGCGAGATGGTGCGATACTGGCGACAGCCGTCAGTCGAGGAGTGGCTCGAACACGCACACCACAAGGAAATCACGTAACACAGGCGAGTTCACGGCAATCGGCAGCGGCGACCAGCGGATGCGAAACGGGGAATCACCGATCGCTGAAACTTTTAATAGCGAGTCTGTGGTGGATGCTCGTGAGTATCGGGAAATCGCACGACAGGATAGCCGTGAGTTTATTCGGGGTGATAACGTCCCACTCCTCAAAACTTAACAGGCGAGGAACCGATACGGAACGTGAGGTAGATACTATGACTGATCACGAACTTCCACCACTTCCGTACGATTACGACGCACTCGAGCCATCGATTTCCGAACAGGTCATGACCTGGCACCATGACACGCACCACCAGGGCTACGTCAACGGCCTCAACGCCGCCGAGGAAACCCTCGCGGAGAACCGCGAGGAAGGTGACTTCAGTACGACGCCCGGGGCCATCAGTAACGTCACCCACAACGGCTGTGGACACTATCTCCACACGCTGTTCTGGGAGAACATGGCTCCCGACGGCGGTGGCGAACCCGAGGGCGACCTCGCCGACCGCATCGAGGAGGACTTCGGCTCCTACGAGGGCTGGAAAGGCGAGTTCGAGGCCGCTGCTGGTGCCGCCAGTGGCTGGGCACTGCTGGTATACGACCCAGTTGCGAAGCAGCTTCGCAACGTCGCAGTCGACAAACACGACCAGGGCGCACTCTGGGGCTCTCACCCCGTTCTCGCGCTGGACGTCTGGGAACACTCCTACTACTACGACTACGGTCCGGATCGCGGAAGCTTCATCGACGCCTTCTTCGACGTCGTCAACTGGGAGAAGGCCGAAGAAGAGTACCAGAAGTGTCTCGACCACTTCGAGTAAGCGACGAGTTGTCAACCCCCTATTTTTAGCACCCGCAGACACCCGACAGCGGACATGATCGCGATCGATAGCGTTCTGATACCGTCGACGAGCACTCAGCTGTGCGACCGACGCCGCCCGGGTGGTTATGACTACCATGGTTTAACTGAGTGTGGGATGATGTCCTACCTCATATGGCCGCCGAGGACAGCGTCGACACGATCGTTGAGGAGCGAGACCAGCAGCGATACCACCACTCCAGTGAAATCGAACAGCAGCCACCGCTCGAGACCGAACAGGACAAACGGAGTGGATCGCTCGCGGCTGCCCTTCAGGCAGCCTGCGACGGAGCCGTGCGCTTCGACGAGTACACGCGCGTGCTCTATGCGACCGACGGCAGCATCTACAGCGCACAGCCTGCCGGCGTCGTCTTCCCGCGGGACGTCGAGGACGTTCGTGCGGCGGTCCGCGTCGCAGCCGACCACGGCGCGCCGGTGCTGCCGCGGGGTGCTGGCACCTCGCTTGCCGGGCAGACCGTCGGGCCGGGCTGTGTCGTCCTCGATTTGTCGCGACACATGGACGAGATTCAGGCGATCGATCCGGACGAGCAAACCGCTGTCGTCCAGCCGGGCGTGGTTCAAGACGATCTCGACGCCGCACTCGAGCCACACGGCCTTCGCTTTGCGCCGGATCCGGCCTCGTCGAACCGCGCGACGATCGGCGGCGGGATTGGGAACAACTCGACGGGGGCACACTCGGTGCGATACGGTATCACAGACGCCTACGTCGAGGAGTGTGCGGTCGTCCTCGCCGATGGATCACTGATTCACACGCGAGACGTCGTCCTCGACAGTCCCGAATGGGATCGGATCGTTTCGAAAGACGACCGCGAAGCCGCGATCTATCGAACGGTTCGAGCACTCGTCGAAGACAACGCCGACGAAATGGAGTCACGCTATCCCAAGCTCAAGCGTAGCGTCAGCGGCTACAATCTGCAGAAAGTGATTCGAGAGGACGAGGAGAGCGAGGCGGCGACAGCCGCCTCGGAAGACCGAGCGGGCGACGCCCGCGAGGAAGGGAACCGGGTCATCAACCTCTCGAAACTGCTTGTCGGTGCCGAAGGAACGCTCGGCATCGTCGTCGAAGCCACGCTCTCGCTCGTGACCCGCCCCGACGAGACCGCACTCGCGGTCTGTTGTTACGATGACCTGCTCGAGGCGCTTGCCGCCGTCCCCGAGGCGCTCGACCTCGAGGCCAGTGCGGTCGAGCTGATGGACGACGAGGTGTTCCGGCTGGCCGCCGACTCGGCGGAGTACGCCGAATACGCGGAGCCAATTCCCGAGGGGACCGAAGCAACGCTGATGCTCGAGTTCGATTCGGAGGTCGTCGACGACCTCCCGGACGCAGTGGCGGCGGCGACGACCAATCTGGTGGACGAAGGCGCGGCGTTCGGATCGCTCGAGGCGCTTTCGCCGGCGAAACAGGATCGACTCTGGAAACTCCGGAAGGCCGCCATCCCGCTGTTGATGAGCATGGAGGGAGATCCGAAGCCGTACCCCTTCGTCGAGGACGCTTCTGTGCCGCCCGCAGAACTCGCCGAGTACGTCGCGGGCTTCCAGGAGATTCTCGAGACCCACGACACGACGGCAGCGTACTTCGCACACGCGGGCGTCGGGACGCTCCACATTCGGCCGGTCCTCAATCTAAAAGACGGCGACGACGTCGAGACAATGCGTGCCATCGCCGACGACGTCACCGACCTTGTCGCCGAGCACAACGGCTCCTTTTCGGGCGAGCACGGCGACGGCCTCGCGCGAACGGAGTTCAACCCGAAGCTGTACGGCCCCGACCTCTGGGAGGCGTTCAAGGAGCTCAAATCGGCGTTCGACCCGGACTGGCGGCTGAATCCCGGGAAAGTTGTCTACCGTGGTGAAAACTCGACTGACATCCGCGATCACCTCCGATACGGGCCGGATTATGCCTCGCTCAAGCCACGGACGACGCTTGACTTCGACGACGAGGGTGGCTTTTCCCATCTCGTGGAACTCTGTAACGGCTGTGGGACCTGCAGACAGACCGGCAGCGACGTGATGTGTCCGACGTATCGCGCGACCGAAGAAGAAATCGCAACGACGCGGGGGCGAGCCAACCTGCTCCGGGCGGCGATCAGCGGCGACATCGATCCCAGCGAACTCTACAGCGAGCGGTTCCAGTCGGACGTGCTCGACCTCTGTATCGGCTGTAAGGGCTGTCAGAGCGACTGTCCCACCGGCGTCGATCTCGCGAAGCTCAAAGCTGAGGTTAAACACCAGTACCACGACCGTGAGGGGACGAGTCTCCGAGAACGGCTATTCGCGAACGTCGACCGGCTGTCGTCGCTAGGGAGTACGTTCGCACCGCTTGCGAATCGTGCCACGAAGGTGCCGGGAGCGCGAACTGCCCTCGAGAAGACCGTCGGAATCGCGGCCGAGCGGACGCTGCCGACGTTTCAGCGGGAAACGCTGGTCGACTGGTACGGCGAACGGGGACCGCAGATCGACGCGGAGACGGCGACAGCAGGCGTCGTCCTCTACCCAGACACGGACACCAACTACTCGAATCCGGTAGTCGGAAAGGCAGCCGTCGAGGTCCTCGAGGCGGTGGGAATTCGCGTCGCGATCCCCGAACTCGGCCCGACCGGGCGCGCGGCCTACTCCCAGGGGCTGCTCGAGGCCGCCGCCGACCAGGGCCGAGCGTTGCTCGACGACCTCGAGCCGTATCTCGAGCGCGGCTGGGCGGTCCTGTTTGTCGAGCCCTCGGATGCGGCGATGGTCATCGACGAGTATCGCTCGCTGCTCGACGACGAGCGCGTCGAGACGCTCGCTGCGAACGCCTTCGGCGTCTGTGAATACCTTGATGCCCACCGGCTGGACGAGGACCTCTCGTTCGACGGGGACGCAATCGCGGACACACAGCTGACGTTTCACGGCCACTGCCACCAGAAGGCCCGCGGCGCTGACCATCACGCGGTCGGCGTGCTCCGGCGGGCTGGCTATCCCGTCGAGCCCGTCGATTCGGGCTGCTGTGGCATGGCCGGCAGTTTCGGCTACGAAGCCGACCACTACGAGCTCTCGCGGGCGATCGGCTCGATATTGCGAGACCAACTCGAGGACCACACGCGCCGCGACGGCACCGAGACGACGGTCGTCGCCCCCGGTACCTCCTGTCGGACACAGATCGGCGACTTCGAGGGCTACGATCGGCCCACGCATCCCATCGAGTTGCTCGCCCGCGCGCTCGAGGTGTCGCCGTAGCGAATCCAAACAGTGCTCGGCCACACGGGCGGTGGAGCGGCCGTCACACTGACTGCTGTCCGACAGTATGAAGAACTCCCCTCGCCAGCACCCGACATGGACAAACGCGAGCGCCTCGAGGCCTTCCTCGAGTCCCACGATCTCGATTCGGTCTGGTTCGCGCGGCCGAACTCGTTTGCATGGCTGACCGGGGGGAACAACGTCGTCGACCGCGAGGGCGACGTCGGCGTCGCTGCAATCGGCTACGACGGCACCGGCATGACCCTCGTCGCGAACAACATCGAAGTCGATCGCATCGTAAGCGAGGAGGTACCCGATCTAGACGTCGACGAACTCTCAGTAGTGGACTTTCCTTGGTACACGTCGTCACTACCCGAGGCCGTTCCCGAGCACGTCGGCAGCGACGAGCGAGCAGCGATCGACATCGACCTCCCCGGGTTCGAGCACGTCGATCCGACGCCGCTGCGCCAGCCACTGACCGACCGCGATCAGGAGCGCTATCGTGACCTCAGCAGGCAGACGGCCGCCGCCGTCGAAGCTGTCTGTCGCGAACTCCAGGCCGGCGACACGGAACACGAAGTCGCTTCCGCCCTGCGGGTCGCGCTGTCGGCACGCGACATCGAGGCACCGGTCGTCCTCGTCGGCGGGGCAACGCGCGCCCAGCAGTACCGCCACTATACGCCGACCGACGCCGAACTCGGCGAGTACGCGCTCGTCTCCGTCACCGCCGAACGGGCTGGCCTCCATGCGAGCTGTACCCGCACCGTCGCCTTCGATCCACCGGCGTGGCTCGCGGAGCGCCACGAGGCCACAGCCCGCGTGGAGACGACGGCACTTGCAGCGACGCAGGCGGCCGCAAATGACGGTGACACGGCTGGCGACGTCTTCGCTGCCATCCAGAACGCCTACGACGCGGTGGGCTACGACGGCGAGTGGGAACACCACCATCAGGGCGGAGCCGCCGGCTTCGCAGGCCGAGAGTGGATCGCCACGCCGGACCACGACACGCCGGTCGAAGCGCCGATGGCCTACGCGTGGAATCCGACAGTACAGGGTGCAAAAAGCGAAGACACTGCACTCGTCACGGCAGACAACATCGAGGTCCTGACAGCGACGGATCGCTGGCCGACGACGACCGTCTCCGCGGTCGATCGAGAACTCGAGCTCGAGCGTCCCGCGATTCTCGAGCTGGAGGACTAGCGTCCGTCGGGCCGATTCAAGCGGCTAGCTGTCGTCGGTGTCGTCGTCGTTGCTCTCAGTGTCGACGGATTCGACTTCAACCTCGTCGTCGGCCTCGGCGTCTGCGTCCGTGTCATCGCCGAGCGGCGGTGTACTGTCATCGACGGTGATCGTCACCGGCTCGGTCTCCGCGAGGGCATCCGGCTCGGGTTCGCGCTCGCGATCGAGGACGCGGTCGAGCCTGAAGATGGTGTTTAACTCCTGTTGGACCTGATCGACGACATCGCCGACGAGGTCGCTTGGCTGGATCGCGGTGTACTCGTATGGGTTGTTGCCGGCCCCTTCGCTGGCGCGTTTTTCGCGGCTGACGCGGGCTTCCTCGTGAAGTTCCGCAAGTGCCTCACGGACCGTACTCGGGTAGAGCCCGGTTCCCTTCGCGACCTCCTCGGAGGTACTGCCCGGGTTCGCCAGCAGATAGACGTAGATTTTCGCCCGGGTTTCCGTATCCAGAATCCACGAGAGCAGATCGACGATCCGCTGGTCAAGTTCCTCGACGGCCGGACTCCGGCCGATCTCGGTCTCGACGACGTCGTCCGGTCCCGCGAGCGATTCCTCTCTCTCGTCAGCATCGTCGACCGGATGGTCGTCTGCGTCGTCGGAACTCATGTGGCGTCTCGTACAGGATGAGGCCTCGCGCGGAGTTAAACCTTTGTGGAGGTCATTCGGTTTGCAAAAAGAGCGACTCACACAGCGCATCGGGACCGTCCGATTCGAACAGACACCGCTGTCGCTCTGCACCGCTTTCGCGCTCGTAGACCCGTTTGATTCCGTCGATCCCGAGCCGCTCGCACTCGCGGTCGACGATATCGCCGAGATCGACCGTCCCCTCGAGGTCGCGGTCGATAAACGATGCGTCCTGGCCGTAGCGGATGGCACGCCACTTGTTCTCGTCGAGCAGTTCTCGGCGATGCTGGTGGCCGCTTGTGCCATCTTCGTACTCCTCTGCCAGCGCGCAGACGAGTGCATGGGCATACTCGACGAACGCCATGACGATATCGGGATCGGCCTGGCCGTCCGGCGTCCGCAGTTCGACTGTGCCGTGTTCGGTGTGGGGGCGCACGTCGTACCAAAGTTCGCCCCGATCGTTGATCGAGTCGGTCTCGAGCATCAGCCGCTCGAATCGATCGAACGCGTCGAAGTCCTCGAAATAGGTCGGCATCCCCGTGTTCGGCAGTGCCTCGAAAATCTTCGCGCGAGCCGACTGGAGACCGGTGTCGAAGCCGTTCCAGTAGGGGGAGTTCGCAGAGAGCGCGAGCATGATCGGGACGTACCACCGCAGTTCGTTGGCGATCCAGACCGCCTTGTCGGCGTCGTCGACACCGACGTGGATATGAACGCCCGCGGTCGTGTTCCGATGCTGCGGATACTGAATCCGGTCGATTTGGGCCTGATAACGAGGCTTTTCGGCGTGCTCGAGTTCCTGCCACTTCGCGAGCGGGTGGAGGCCGGCGGCGGCGATCCGATAGCCGTGGGCCTCGGCGTGGTCGACTAACGCCTGACGGATCTCGAGCAGCGACTCGCGGGCATCATCGAGTTCCTCGATCAGCGGCGTCTGCGTTTCGATGACGAACTTGAACAGTTCGTGATCGAGCCGTCCCTCGAGAATCTCGGGCGGGTCGTACTCGTAGACGAGGTCGTCGGTCCCGCTGGTAGGCCGACCGTCCTCGTCGACGACGAAACACTCCTCTTCGATCCCCAGCGTTCCCATGCGCGTAAACGCGTCTCGCGACCCGCGTTCCATCGTGTCGTGCTTTCGTCGCCGACAGTAAATACGGTTTGGAGTCGAGACGATCGGTCTGGTGCTCGTCAGCCAATCAGGACGGGACGGTTTCGGCCTCGAGCTCGATGTCAGTCTCGCCTTCGCGGAGCTTGAACTTCTGGATTTTGCCGCTCGGGTTCTTCGGGAGGTCGTCGACAAAGTAGTACTTCCGCGGCCGCTTGAAGTCAGCGAGTTGGTCACTCTCGAGGGTGAATGAGTCAAGATCAGCCGCAGTGATGTCGTCATCGGCGACGACGTACGCGACGACAAGTTCGCCCCATTCCTCGTCGGGTTCGCCGACGACGGCCGCCTCCGCGACGGCATCGTGTGCGAACAACACGTCCTCGATCTCGGTGGGATAGATGTTCTCGCCACCGGAGACGATCATGTCGTCTTTTCGGTCGACGACGAAGAGGTAGCCGTCATCGTCGCGGTAGCCTAGGTCTCCGGTGTAGTACCAGGTCGTTCCGTCGGCGTCACGCAGCGATCGTGTGGTCGCCTCGGGTCGATTCCAGTACTCGCGCATCGTACATGGGCCGGCAATCAGGATCTCGCCGATCTCGCCCTCGTCGACTGCTTGATCCGGATCCGCGTCGGGTTCAACGACCCGCAAGCGGTGGTTGAGTGCAGGCAGGCCAGCACAACCCTGTTTCGGCAGTTGGTCGTCCGGCGACTGGAAGACACCGGCGGGCCCGATCTCAGTCATGCCGTACGCCTGCACGTAGTCCTCACAGAGGTGTTCCATGCAGTTTTCGAGGACCTGCTCAGGCATCGGGGCCGCACCATAGAGCCCGATTCGGAGCGATGAGACATCGACGTCAGACTCGGCGGCGGAACGCGACAGCGCGTTCCAGGCCGTCGGTGCTGCAAAGAGGACCGTTACGCCGTGATCCTCGATCGCCTCGAGTGCGGCATTCGGGTCGAACTCGTGATGGATCACGTTCGCTGCGCCGCGATGGATCCGCGAAAATAGACTACAGTGGAGTTCGGCGCAGTGATACAGCGGCATCACCGACAGGCCGACGTCATCGCGGGTGAGGTTCAACTCGACGATATTGAGGAGGTTGTGTTCGACCATGTCCCGGTGTTCGTGGACGACCCCCTTCGGCCGGCCCGTCGTTCCCGACGTGTAGATGAAGGCATACACGTCGTCTTCCATGACGGATCCCGCGGGCCGGTCGGCTGAGCCCGACTCGAGCAATCCGTAGAACCCATTTGCGTAGTTTGGTACCGCTTCGCGGTCATCATCGATGAACACGTACTCCGCGACGCTCTCGAGGTTCGGGCGCGCGCCCTCGACTGCCTCCTGTGTCGCGGACTCGAAGAGGATCATTTCGGCTTCGGCATCATTGACGATGTATTCGATCTCACCTGCGGGAAGACGGAAGTTCAGTGGGGTGAAGACAGCCCCAATCTTCGAGCACGCGTAGACGGTCAGCGCCATCTCGGAGCCGTTGTACAATACCGTCGCAACCCTGTCTCCTTTCTCGATACCGGCCTCGAGCAGCGCGTTCGCGAGCCGATTGACCCGCTCGTCGAAGTCTGCGTAGGTCCACCGCTGGTCCTTGCGCGGGTAGACGATCGCATCGCGGTCGGGATAGCGATCGACCGCTCCCTCGAGCGTGTCACCAATTGTGGGCTGTTCAGACATACCATAGAACCACACCACGAACGGCCTTATATCAGTTGCTGAGTACGAAGTGAGGAGATCGCTGTCGACCGGGCTACCGCGGCCGCGCGACGATTCCGAGATGATCCGCGTGATACGCCTCGAGCCGTTCCGTCTCGAGAATCTCGTACCCCCCGGATAGCTCCTCGCGGACGTCCGCGAAGACGGCCGCCGGCTCGCGGGTCACGTCTTCGCTGCGTGCCTTGACCGCCAACAACAGCCGGCCGTCGTCGGCCAGGAAACGCCGGTTCTCGAGCGCCACGCGAGCCTGCCCGCGCGTCGCCACGTCCTGGACGATGACGTCGACGTCCGATTCGACGACGTGGGCGTAGGTCTCGGGCTTGCGGGCGTCTTTCAACAGCGGAAAGAGTCGCGGACGGCTCTCGGCTGCATCAAGCAGGTCCCGTACTGGCCGCGCGGCGAACTCGACGGCGTAGGTCGGGCCGGCGAAGTCGGCGACGTGGCTCACGGTCGTCCCGCTTGCCGCACCCAGATAGAGGACGGTCTCGCCGCCCGCGAGGCCGGTGTCCATGTCCAACTCGAGCATCGCGCCGAGTTTCGACCGGTTCGGATTCCAGGCCCGCCACGCTCCATCAGTGGGCTCGCCGTAGACCGGTTCGCCGCGGGTCGCGAGCCGGTCGGTGCCGTCGAACGTGTGGCGTGTGACACCAGTCGGAAGCTCACTCATCGTCGGCACCTCCATCGTCGCCCGCCGTCCGCGCCTGAATCGTCTCGATCCGCTCGGCGAGTTCGGCCTCGAGTTCGGGCTTTACCTCGCCCGAGTAGTGGTCGACGCGGGCAGCAATCGCGAGTTTGCCGGCGACCGCACGTGCTGCAGAGCCCCGGTTTTCGGGATGGGTGCCCCGAACCGCGTCGTGGGTGTAGATAATCCCGTGTTTGGGCGAAGGAGCGTGGCCCCGCAGATGGGCGAACAGGGCGTCTTCCGCGCCGAGCACCTGAATCGTCCCGCTGGGTTTCTTTGCGAGTTCCTCGAGGCCACCGGCAAGCGAAATCAGCCGTGCTGCGAGGACGGGATCGGCGAGTGCTGCGAGGTTCGGCGCGACAGCAGGCGTTTGCCGTTCGACGAACGCTCGCAGGTCGTCGGCCTCGTCGGCGAGGTCGGCGACACGGGCCGCAAGTGAGCGGACTACGGGTTCCTCGAGTGCGTCGTCAGTCTCACCACGTGCCAGTTCCCGGGCGTACGCGACGCCGGTTCCGGCTTCGGGGTCGATCGTGCCGGCCCACTCGGCCAGCCGTTCGGCGAGTTCGTTTGCCGTCCGGCTGCAGTCGTCCATCGCGCGCACCGCGTGGACGAGCTGACGGTCATCGGCCCGTTCGCGCTCGGTGACTGCGGCCCGCGTCGCCGCCATCGTCGCCTCGTGTACGGCGTCGTAGTAGTCGTCCTCGTCGTCCGCGAACCCGGCCTCGAGCGCGATGGCCGGCCAGTCGCGGGGCTCGTCGGCGTGCCCCTCGCGAACCGCAGTCGCCATCGCATCGGGATCGTCGCGGTCGACGTCCGCGAACCATCCGTCCGTCGTATTCATGCACGCCCGTTTCCGCCGCGGGCGATTAAAGGCCCCGTTCGTGGCGTTCGGTGTGTGGTCAGAACGGACTGCGGTCTCGACGGACTCGAAAGCAGCTAGAACGGAAAGGGACGATCAGACCCCGAACGTCGCCCGCAGCATGTCGCGAGTCCCGGGACCCAGTCCGACGGCGACGACAGTGATCATGAGCAAGACCGCATAACGGGGGCTATCCTCGAAGACCGTCTCGTCAAAGATCCAGATGACGAAGACGGCGGCGGCGAGCTTTACAAGGAGGAACGGCCATGCCGAGCCGGTCGCCGAGACGACGCTGGCAGGTAGCACGTCGGCCGTTGTGCTGTCGATCGCCGCGTTGATGGGGTGTTTGGGGACGAGGTTCGCCGGCAGCCCCAGCGTGGTCGCCCAGTCGAGACCGACGACGTTCGCGACGCCGTCGACTGCGTGCGCCCAGATGACGACGAGCCCCATATATCGGGTGCCGCGGTTCAATTCCGGCGCGAACCGCTCAATTGCGAACCAGGTGACCGCGGTGGCGAGCGTCGCCCCGACGAGGGTGACAAGCGGGATCAGCGGATAAAACTCCGAGTACGGCTCTGTAGCCGCCGTATACCCGAGATAGGCGATAGAAACCGTCAGCAGGGCCGTCCCGATCCCTGCCAGCGGATACTCATAGCGCGATACGTAGTCGTTGCGATCGAGCCAGATGGAACTCACGAGCGCCGCGAGGGCGATCACGAAGACGGTAAAGTAGATCAGTGGGCTGATGATGAAGCCAGACCACGGGAGCTGGATCGCCATCTCGCCGTTGTACGCGTAGGATGCGGCGTTGGCGTCCTCGACGACCCGGAGGGCACCGCCGAAGAGCATGAACGGGAATAGCGCGAAAAAGCCCGCGCGAAAGCGTTCGATCTCGAGGCGGCGAAGGATGAAGATGATCCCGATCAGCAAGAGGACGAGCGTCGGGATGTAGCCAGCATACGAGACGAACGTGTAGCCGGGTTCGGCGGTTGGCCCAGCGTTCGGTCCGGCCTGTCCGCAGGCTACTTGCTGGCCGTCAGCCCACGCGACACAGGACCAACTGTGGGCGTCGGCGACGACCGGCCCCCAGAAGTACTGCCAGATGAACTCGACGTACACTCGCTGAGGGAACAGGACCGCGCCGAGGACCACGATGGCGGCGAGACTCGCGACGGTCGCGGCCCAGACGCGCTCGGCCCCGTACCGGTCGATAAAGTCGTCCATACCCGAATCCGGTAGTGGGGGCCGCTTACCGTTTCCGGTTTTCAGCGAGCGAGACTGTTGGGTCAGTCGGCCTTCAGCGCCGATCAGCTCACGCTTCGATCTCGCGGGCCGCTGCGAGCAATTCGTCGTGAATCGCGCCGTTTGACGCGACCAATCCGTCGCTGTCGTGTCGCCAGCGCTCACCTTCGAGGTCGGTGACGACGCCCCCGGCCTCACGAATGAGGTGGACGCCCGCAACGGTGTCCCACGGGTTCGCCCGCAGGTTGGTCATCGTCCCCTCGAGTGCGCCCGCGGCGACCATCGCGAGCTCGAGTTGGGCACAGCCGAAGCGTCGCATGTCGCCAAAGCGGTCGACGAGAGCGCGGTTTGCCGCGGCATACTGGTCGCGCTGGTCGAAGTCCCACCAGAACGTCGGGCAGACGGTGGCCGCTTCGGGATCAGCGCAGTCGCTGACCGATAGCGGTTCGTCGTTGCGAAACGCCCCGTCGGGGCCGACGCGGTAGCGATCCGCGAGAGCGGGACAGTCGAACGCGGCACCGACCGGTTCGCCGTCAACGACGGCTGCGACGGCGGTCCCGAACGCGCGGATGCCGCCGACGTAGTTGTTGGTCCCGTCGATGGGGTCGACGATCCACGCGGGCCCCGTTTCAGGGACCTGCTTCAACGCGTCGGCTTCCTCGCCGACGATCGGATCGTCCGAGAACGTCTCTCGGATGGTTTCGATGACGGTCTCCTGAGCATCGTGGTCGGCTTGCGTGACGACGTCAGTCTTCTCGTCTTTGTGCTCGACGGCGAGGTCCGTCCGAAAGGAGTCGGCCGCGACCGCGGCCCCCTCACGTGCTGCATGGACTGCGACGGCTGTGCGGCTGCCATCATCGGCGTCGCTCATGCCCTCTCTCGGCGACCCTGCCTCAAAAGTAGTCGTGATGTGACTCGACAGCGCCAGTCACCAATTCTCATCTGGGACGTACGGATAGCTCCAGAGAGTCACCTGCAACACGATCGACTTGAACCAGGCGTGGTACATCGCGTCGACATCCGCATCGGAGTGGTCACTGTCGGCGAGAAACTCCCTGATCGTTGCCGTGATTGGATAGATGAAGGCCACGAGATAGCGCATGTCGATGTGGTCGACCGCGTCGGCGTCGTCGACTTCGTTTTTCTTCTCGCGGGTATGTCGCCGGCCGATTTCGAACTGATAGTTCAACCAGTCCTCGTCGTAAGGCGTCTCACAGGTATCGCGAATCCACTGGCCGAACCGTTCACGTACTCGATCTAGGTACTCCTCATCGGGGTTTCCCTCGCCGTTCGCGAAGTAGTACACCAGGAAGTCGTGGTCGGCGACGAAGCCGTACCACACGTCAAGAACGTCATCAATTTGATCCTCGAGGACATCGCCAGCCATCTGCAGGTACTCCTCGTCGTCCTCGTCGAACAACACTGTCTGCTGGAGTCGTTCGAACTCGTCCATACTGATCGGCGCATCGGGAATCTCCGCAGTACCGTAGGTGTAGCCTGGAATCTTGTCGCTGCTCATGGGATTTGCCACCATGGCAATTCCCCACACATGAGAGTATAAAGATGGGACGTCGGCTACGAGTAGTGAGTATAGTAACAACTGAATAGATTGACACACCGATCGCACGACAGTTGTGCGATCGGGTGTGCATTGATTTTCATACGGCAGTGACAGGAACCCGTATCAGTGGCTACATAGTTCGAGTCGGCCCCGTCTGTCGCCAGCTCATAGGGCTGGTGTGGTGGTGCGCTGCTCGCAGCGAAGGGCACTGTCCTATCCAATCAACGCGTGCCTGTCTTTCACCACTCATGAAATAACGCTTAATGCCGTCCCGGATGATTGATGTCCCTGTGCGGCTGTGCTCGACGGCTCGTACTATTCGATAGCCGTCAAGACGCTGTGAGGATACTATGGGGCAGGAACGACCCAAGGAGTGGTTCGTCACCGACACACGTGCGAATGCAGTACTCACGTGGGCGCTTACTGGGGCTCTTAGCATCACGGTGATCACGCATCTCTTTGCGGGCCGCTTCGTCGGCGCAGCGTTCGCGGCGGTCGCGGTGGCGGTTGCCGTCGTCCCGCCGCTGATCGCCCGATCGTGGACCCACACTCTTCCCTGGCCCCTGCTCACCATCGCATCGCTCCCACTCGCGCTCGCACCGCTTCAGCCGACGCTTCGCGTCCAGTTCGTCGTCGGTATCGGCGTCGCAGCACTCGGGATGCTCGTCGTCAGCGCACTCCAGCTCACGACGACGCTCCGGATGACACCCGCGTTCGCCGTGGTATTCGTCGTTATCGCCACGCTCGCCGTCGCCGGATTCTGGGCAGTCGGATCAGCGTTCGCTGCCGCGTATCTCGGCGGTACGTTCGCCGAGACGAACGACGAACTCATGCGGACGTTCAGCGTCGCGCTCATCGCAGGGCTCGCTTCGGGGCTCGTCTTTTGGCAGTACTTCCGATGGCAACTCCGCCGCACACACGCCACACCACCGCAGGAGGTGGAATCGACGTGACAATCCGCGAGCGGCTGCGGCTCGGTCCCGAACGGACCGTCCTGCTCGTCCGTGTTCTCCAACTCGTCATCCTCGCGATTCTCGTGGCCGGCCTCTGGCTCAAGAGTCTGGGCGTGGCCATCAATGCTGCCATTGGCCTCCTCGTGACACAACTCCCCGCGCTCTTCGAACGCCGCTATCAGTTCACGATGGACGCCGGGCTTGTCCTCTGGATTACGGTTCCGATGCTCCTGCACGCACTCGGGACGCTCCCGTTGCCCGGTCTCGATTTCATGACACCATACAGAGCCGTGTGGTGGTGGGATCACATGACCCACCTGTTCTCCTCCTCACTCGTCGCTGGGGTTGGGTATGCCACTGCACGAGCGCTAGACGTCCACACGGATGCCGTCCACTTTCCGCCGACGTTCATGTTCGCGTACCTCCTCCTCTTTATGATGGCGTTCGGCGTCATCTGGGAACTCCTCGAGTTCTACGTCAGCGTCACATCTCGACTCCTCGGCATCCCGGGAATCCTCACGCAGTACGGGATCGACGATACCATCCTCGACCTCGTCTATGACATGGTCGGTGGGCTGCTCGCTGCCGTCTTCGGGACCGCACACCTCACGGGCGTCTCAGACGAGTTAGCAGAGCGGTTGAGCGCCTGATCCGCCGCTGTAGCAGAGCCGAGCGTGCTCGCATCGTGTGTCGCTCGAGCGCTGAACTGAGGGTTGCTTCTCGCTGGCGCTGCATCTCGGAGAGGTAACATCGGCGCACAGAAGTTTGCGAGGGCAAGACGCTCCGTCTTGCCGCGCACTATGGTGAGTGCGAGGGGAGGGGATCGAACCCACGAACTCCTACGAGAGCGGATCTTGAGTCCGCCGCCGTTGACCGCTTGGCTACCCTCGCACGCATCTCACTCTGAGACGCTCGCAGGGGTTAAATCGTCCGATTGTCGCGTGAGCCACGCTCGATGACGAGACACGTCGCTCTTGAACCGACGAAACCGCTTTGCACGTGTAACACAGCGGACCCGCGCAGACGGACGCCTGTCAGTAGGATCCGGTGTTCCCGCAGGACAGATCGCGGGTGCACCGGGAACTCGAGACAGCAGGCCGTCTTACGTCGCTCGGCTCTCGAAGTCCGCTTCCGTGTACCGCCGATCGCAGTTCAGACACTGGTACCCCCCTTCGATGTGGGCGTACAGGCGTTCCCCGCAGTGCTGGCAGCGGCCGTATGGCTGAGCCATTACGCCAATATGGACCTCGTAACGGGATAAATACCGTGCTTACACTCGCTACGGACTGCCTAACCGACGGCATTACCCGTCCGTCGGTCCTCAAATCAACCATGGATGACCACACCCGCGATCCGACCGTCGACCCGCCGGCGGGAAACCCGACCGGCTGGAACGAGCCCGCGGGTCGCTGGGAGCATGCGACGTTGCGCCGGGCGACCGTCCACGGCGTGCAGTTGTTCAACGACGGTTCGTTCCACGAGTCTCACGACTGTTTCGAGGCAGAGTGGTACAACTACGGGGCCGGCACCACCGAGAGCAAGTTCTGCCATGGGATGGTCCAGGTGGCTGCCGGTGTGTACAAACGCGTCGACTTCGAGAACGACGACGGCATGCGGAGCCTCTTCGAGACGGCGCTGGGGTACTTACAGGACATCCCGCGTGACTACTACGGCGTCGACGTCCTCGCGGTCCGAACCACGCTAACCAACGCTCTCGAGGACCCGACGCGGATCGACGGCTGGCAGCTCACACTCGACGGCACACAGCCAGTCGCTCAAAGCGACGACTACGCGTACGCCGACGCGCTCGAGGAGTCATAGTGATGGGTCGCCCGCCGTGGCGCGCCGCCAAGAGTCCGAGTGTGGCATTTCCATACCGCAACGATCACGACCCCGACGCTGTGAAAGACCGAATCGCCTTTCCCGTTTCAGCCAAACAATTGAATAATGAGAGTTGCACAGCTCGGGTCGGGAACGCCGGAAATCGCAGTCGTCGCGGGCGTCCACGGGGACGAACCCTGTGGCGTCCGGGCCGTCGAGCGATTGCTCGACGAACGCCCGACCGTCAAACGCCCCGTCAAGCTCGTCGTCGCCAACGAGAAAGCGCTCGAGCGACAGGTGCGATTCGTCGATGAAGATCTAAATCGCGCGTTCCCCGGTGATCCGAACGCGAAGACACACGAAGGCCAGCTCGCAGCCGCCCTCGTCAACGAACTCGAGGGCTGTCTCACCTTCTCGATGCACTCCACGCAGAGTCACGCGGACCCCTTCGCCATCGTCAACGGCGTCAGTGAGACGGCCAAATCGATCGTCCCGCAGTTGCCCGTGACGGCAATGGTCGAAACGAGCAACTTCGCGGAGGGACGGCTTTTCTCGACGGTCGACACCGTCGAAGTCGAGTGTGGCCTGCAGGGCTCGGAGACGGCCGCCGAAAACGCCGATCGGCTGACGCGAGCGTTTCTCACTGCGGTCGCTGCGTTGCCCGGCGATACCGTCCGCCGTGATCTGCCCGTCTATCAGCTCACCGATGTCATCGACAAGGAACAGGCCGACACCTACGAGGTGTTCGTCGAGAACTTCACGGAAGTCGAAGCTGGCGCGCCGTTTGCCGCGGCCGACGGCGAAAAACAGATCGCCGACGAGTCGTTTTACCCGGTACTCATGTCGCCGAACGGCTACCGGAACGTCTTCGGGTACACCGCCGAGAAAGTCGACGTCCTCGAGTCACCGCCGGCGGCTGACTGACGGAGTCCAGTCCCGCAAGTCCCGAGGACGCAAGGCATATCCCCCTCACTGCCATACACGTTCGTATGGAGTTCCCACCGAACCAGGGTCTCGACCAGGAGGAGGTCAACGAGCAGGTCGCCGAAACGCTCGCGGAAAACGATGTCGTCCTCTTCATGAAAGGGACCGAACTGATGCCCCAGTGTGGCTACTCCCGCAAAGCCCTCGGGCTGATCAGCCAGCACCGCGACGAGTTCGAAACCGTCGACGTCCTCGAGTCGCTCGACGAGTATCGCGTGGCGCTCAACGAGCAAAGCGGCTGGGAGACGATTCCGCAGACGTTCGTCGACGGCGAGTTCGTCGGCGGCTCCGACATCTTAGAGGAACTCGACGAACGCGGTGAACTTGCCGAGACGCTCAACGCGGCGTAAGGCGTCCGACCGTGAACACAGATTTGTCACGAGTCGCATCTCACGGATTTAATAGCAGGTCATATAAGTCGCGGTCTCGTAGTAACAGACCACGACTGTCGCCGTAGACACCTTCCCACTATGTCAACAGAGGAATCCAGACACGTATATCGGCTGCACTCGACGCTCGAACTGCCCCTCGAAGATCTTCACGACCACATCGACGATGCAACGTTCCCTGACGGGGTCGACGATGTCGAAATCACGCGGCGCAACAACACACTGATTCTCAAAGCCGTCGCTGAGGATCAGTCCGTCAGCAAGTACACTCCGACGGCCCAGCTCAAAGCCAGCGTCACGGAAAACCGGGTCTACGAAGAGGATCCTGACGAGCGCCGGCAGAAGTCCTTTAGCTGGGACGAGGACGAAGAAGAGGAAATCGAATCCGAACTCGTCGAGTTCGCCGCGTTCAAAGGCGACCGCGAGACCGTCCTGCAGAACTCGCTGTTGCAGTATCAGATGTTCCTCGTTCTCTGTGGCATCGCCGAAGCCGCCGAGAAAGGCACCCTGACGGCGATCTCCGAGCGCAGTGGCGACCTCGAGGCGACCCGGATCGTCGACGGCGAACCGCGACCCGCCGACATCGAAGTCGTCGAAGGCCCCCGCGACCACAATTCGGGGCAAGGCGGCGTCAACTGGCGGGACAACAAGTTCATCAGCGACTGAATCGACGCGGCGCGTTCTTCGACCGAGTCGCACGTAACACGAATCGACGAGTGACTTCTCCGCGCTCGAATCCGCACCCGCATCACTAAACCACAGTCCGTGGTCACCGGCACGCATGGATGATGGTGTTGATACCGGCAGTGCTACTCGAGTCGCGATCGCTTGTCAGGGTGGCGGGAGCCACACGGCGTTCACCGCGGGCGTGCTCAAACGACTCCTTCGCGCATGTGCGACGCGTTCATACGAGCTCGTCGGCGTGAGCGGCACGTCCGGCGGCGCAGTCTGTGCAACCGCTGCCTGGTACGGACTCGTTACGAGCGGGACCGACCGCGCAGTCGAGACGCTCGATGCGATCTGGCGGGACTTCGCGGCACACTCGCCGCCGGACAGGATCGCCAACGACTGGCTTGTCTGGATGGCTGAGTTTGCCGCACGCGGCGGACCATTGCCGTTTTTCAGTCCGTACGAACTCCCCGCTGCCGAACTCGGGCGAGATCGGTTTCTCGAGACGCTCGAGTCGCACATCGAGTTCGATCGTGTTCCGGCACTCGCCGCCGACACGTCGATGGACCTGATCCTCGGCGCGGCAGACGTGACCGAAGGGAAGTTCAAAACCTTTCGCAACGAGGACGTCACCGCGAAGACAGTCCTTGCATCGGCAGCGATTCCGACGCTGTTCGAAGCCGTCGGGATCGACAATCACTGGTACTGGGACGGGCTGTTCTCGCAGAATCCGCCGATTCGGGACTTCCTGACGGTGCCAGAGAAGGCAGTTGACAAACCCGACGAGATCTGGATCATCCAGATCAATCCCAAACGGCGCGAAGACGTCCCCCAGTCGATGGAAGACATCGCCGACCGGCGCAACGAACTGGCAGGGAACCTCTCGCTGTATCAGGAAGTGTACTTCATCGAGACGATCAACGACCTGATCGAGAGCGGGAGCCTCCCGCAGGAATACAAGCCGATCGACATCGAGTTCATCGACCTGGGCAGCGACCTCTCATCGCCGTCGAAAGTCGACCGGGATCCAGCGTTCATCGATCGGTTGATAGAGCGAGGCCAGCGGCGCGCCGAACGCTTCCTCGACGGCCGGTCGTGATGCGGCAGGTATCCGAACTCATTGGACACAGTTACGGGCGATGGCCGTTGGACTCGAGCCAGCAACCTGACCGACAAGGACAGCAGCGATCTATCGGATTGACGTACCGTTCACCGAAGGCAGAACGGTGTATTTGGGACTCGGTGCGGTATGGACACCCCAAATGAACCTGTCATCCAGCCGACGACGGTTTCTGACGGGAGCGGCCGTCGGTGCGGCGACTGGCCTCGTCGGCACCGCATCGCGGTCAACAGCCGCCACATCCGACACGAATGGACCGGACGAAATTGAAGACCTGCCGGACGAAGTCGGCCTCGAGACGGTGATCGACGGGCTGGGGTTTCCGCTGGCCGTCGCATTCGCACCCGATTCGGATCGGCGGTACATTGCGGAACGAAACGGCCGCATTTGGGTCGATGAGTCCGACGGCCTCCGTGACGAGCCGTTGCTCGACCTGCGTGAGACGGTCGTCACCGGCGGTGAGCGGGGACTGATTGGCATGACACTTCATCCTGACTTCGCCGAGAACCGCCGGCTGTTCGTCCACTACAGCACACAGCGTCAACCCGGAACGCCACGGAAGTTCGACCACACGGGTGTCCTCGCGAGATTTGAGGCGACCGACGACGGGACGCGAGTGCGGTCGGACTCCGAACGCGTCGTCCTCGAGATTCCCCAGCCGGCGAACTTTCACAACGGCGGCGACCTCGCCTTTGGACCGGACGGCTACCTCTATGCCGGCATCGGTGCGGGCGGCGGCGGTGGTGGCGGCGGACAGGACGTGACGACGGATCTGCTCGGGAGCGTCATCCGAATCGACGTCGACGGCGGCTCGGCCGCCGGGGAATACACCATCCCTGACGACAACCCGCTGGTTGATCGCAAAGGGCTCGACGAATACTACGCGTGGGGGTTTCGGAATCCCTGGCGGCTGTCGTTCGACGACGGCGACTGCTTCGTCGCTGACGTCGGCGAGAACGACTACGAGGAAGTCAACCGCATCGAGAAGGGCGGCAACTACGGCTGGAACGTCAAAGAGGGAACCCACTGCTACCGAGGGAAGGACTGTCCGGACAAGGCATCCGGACCCGGTCTGGGCGGCGACCGGTTTCGGGACCCCATCATCGAGTATCCACACCCGCCGGCCGAGAAGAACGTCAGCGGCGTCTCAGTCATCGGCGGCTACGTCTCCCGGAGCGACACACTGCCGGCGCTGGAAGGCGCGTACGTCTTCGGCGATTTTGCGGCGAACGGGCGGCTGTTCGCCGCCACCCGTCCTGACGACGATGACGAACTCTGGCCAACGACTGCCATCGAGATCGCCGGCGAGACGACCCTCGAGCAGCTGTACTCGTTCGGCCGTGACGACGACGGTGCTGTCTATGCACTCGGCATGACTGCAGATACCGGCGGGCTCTTTCGCATCGTTCCCGAGACGTAGTCGGGCTTGTGTCTGGGTATCACAGTGTCTCGAGGGGAGCGAAGAGGTTCGGACCGTCTGCAAGCTACGCGGATAAGGATAGATGTTTCCCCACAACTTGCAAACGACGCCTATGGACGATCCGGGACAGTACGCGCTCGTCGGCCGCCTCGCCGTGGCAGCTGCCGTGATGGTCGCCCCGACGCTGTGTTTTCTGGGGCTGGTTCGCGGACTCGAGCGACTGCGGGACGACGATCTCATCAACGAGTGGGCACGGACACACGGCCACGGTCGAGACATGACTGACCACGACAACGTCTTCGCTGCGCTGTCGAACGAGGTGGACGTCGACGCCGGAAACGCCTCGACCGTTCGGTGTCCGGCGTGTGGAACGACGAACCGGGCAGGCGTGACGTACTGTCACGGCTGTCAGAGCCGACTCGAGTCGTTCTGACGGCTGGATCAGCGTGGGTGCAGTTGAAGGCCTAACGGCCGATGGCAGATGGAAGATGGAGCGACGGGTGGCCCTCGTCGGAGGTTCCGACAGAGCTTTCCGCCGACCCAAAGAATTTACCTCTCCTAATTATATCTAATTACGAGATGAGCGAGAACTTCCCCGACTACGTCGACGTTGACTATACCGACGGCGAAGGCGAAGATCCTGCGGACTACGCCCACATTCAGGACAAGATCGAGAAAGCGATCGAGGTCACCCGCGAAGGCCTCGAGTCCTACGAGAACCCTGCCGTCATGTGGACCGGTGGCAAGGACTCGACGCTGACGCTGTACTTCATCAAGGAGGTCGCCGACCGCTTCGACCTCGAGGTACCGCCAGCGGTCTTTATCGACCACTACCAGCACTTCGACGAGATCCACGACTTCGTCGACCATTGGGCCGACGAGTGGGACCTCGAAGTCATCTATGCACGCAACGAGGACGTCGGCGCGTACGTCGACGAACACGGCCTCGAGCCGGGCGACGACATCGACATCTCGGATCTCTCCGAGCACAACCAGCACCACGTCCGTGACATCCTCGAGTACGAGGAGGACACGTTCCCGTTCCTGCTTGACACCTACGTCGGCAACCACCTGCTGAAGACGGTCGCGCTCAACGACGCGCTCGAGGAGTACGATATCGACGGTGTCATCTCCGGCGTCCGCTGGGACGAACAGGAAGCCCGCGCCGACGAGACGTTCTTCTCGCCGCGTCACGACCCCGATATCTACCCGCCCCACGACCGCATTCAGCCCATCCTGCAGTTCGACGAGGCCGCCGTCTGGGACGCGTTCTGGAACTTCGTCGTGCCGGACACCGTCGAGAACTTCCCTGAGGAGGGCTACGTCCCCGAGAGCGACGACGACCTGCCGGAAGGCGTCGCACAGGACGACATCCCGATCTCGCCGAAGTACTTCGCCGGCTTCCGCTCGCTCGGCAGCGAAGTCAGCACCGAAAAGAGCGACCAGGAGCCTGCCTGGCTCCAGGACCTCGAGGGAACGACCGAACGCGCTGGCCGCGCCCAGGACAAAGAAGACCTGATGGAGCGCCTGCGCGATCTCGGCTACATGTAGGCCGGTCGCTGTCGACGGTCGCGTCACTCGCTAATTACTGATTTTGCGGCTGCAGCCACTCGAGCAAAGCACTGCCAGCTCGGGCAGAATACGTCGAACAGTCAGATAATCAATACAACCGATAACGCAGACTTCCCAGTCGTTATCGGCCTGCCGCGCGGTATTCGCCGTGTTTGACGCCGAGTGCGAGCATCAGTAAGCCAAACACGATCATCGACGGCGCGACCATCATCAGGACGGTATCCGCAGCCATCATCGGTGACGCGGCCAGACCGCCGACGCCGAGTGCGATTACGACGAGGAATACGGCTGCCGTCTTCGGAAGATCGAACTCCATGTGCGGGGGTTAGGAATCGGCCACCTAATGGTATCGGGAATCGGCAGTCCGTTCATATTACCGAGCGAAAGTCACTGATTTTGTCCGATACTATCGAAACAGGAGACCACGAATCGCGGCTACTCCTCGGAGGGACGAACCAGATTCGCAAGCGTCACCGCACCGCCGAGGACCCAGCCCAGCGGGAACGAGATCCCGAGCCACATCGCGACGTAAGCCGGCCCCTCGAGGCTGAAGTTGCTGCGCAGGTAGTCGTTGATGCCGCCGACGACCAACACGTTATCGAGCGCCCAGACGGCGAAGTCGTAGCTGGGATCGAGGACGTAGGGATGGAGCGACGGCGTCACGAGCGCGGCGACGACCGGCGGCAGGAACAGCGCCGTCATCGCGAACGGATAGGCAAGCAGGACCGAAAGCGCCCGGCCACCGAACTTTGAGGTGACAGCCGCAAGCGTGGTCGAGACGATCGCGACGGCGCTGGCGGCTGCGATCGCGAGGAAGGCGTCAAAGGGAACCTGATTTAGCACGTATGCAACCACCGACAACGTCCCCCAGCCGACGAGTGCGACGGCCGTGACGCCGACGATGCCGAGTCGCGTCCGCGTCGAGTCGAGTTTCGCCGCGTAAAAGCGGGTTGCGAGGCCAAGGACAGTCAACGGATAGAGGACGAGCAAGCCGATGACTCCCAAAGCGCTCCAGGTGTGATAGCCAACCTTCTGTGGCAGCGTCTCGGGCTTCCACTTGCCCATGACGGAGTGGCCGCGGCCACGTTGCCTGCGGAAGACGAGTTCCATCCAGGCCCCGTGTAACCGCTGAATGTCGGTCCTGACCGCGCCGACAAGCCCACCACCGCCACTACGTTGTGAGCGGGTAGACATACGCGAGCCAAAAAGCTGCCGTACCGTAAACTTTCCTGCTTTTTCTTTACACTCGATATATAGGTTTACTGCCACACTCGCAGAACCAACACTCGAGCGAACGCAAGACGGAAATCTCGACGGACTAGCTGTTCGCGCGCCGATCAGTTCCAGGGGGCGAAGTCGGGATCGACTTCGCGACTCGTCTCGTCGATGGCGTCGATGGCGTCGATGTCTTCGTCGTCGAGGTCCACCGCCAGCGATTCCCAGTTGTCCGTAATGTGATCTGCGCTGGTCGCCTTCGGAATCGCCGTTACGCCCTTCTCGCGTGCCCAGGCGAGGCTGACCTGTGCCTCGCTGGCGTCGTGTTTGTCGGCGATCTCCTGGATGTCGGGCTGGTCGAGGACCTGCCCACGGGCGAGCGGCGAGTAGCCGACGACCTCGACGTCGTGGGCCTCACAGGCCTCCCGAAGCTCCGCCTGTGGGAGCAGCGGATGCAACTCGACCTGATTTGCGAAGATCGGCACGTCACAGACATCGACGGCTTCCTCGAGCTGTTCGGGCTGGAAGTTGCTGACGCCGATGCGCTCGGTCAGGCCCTCGTCGACGAGCTCGGAAAAGGCCCCGAGGGTCTCCTCGGCGTCGTAGGTCCGGGACGGCCAGTGGACGTACAGCAGGTCAACGTAGTCGACGCCCAGTCGGTCGAGACTTTCGCGGGTCGTCTCGAGGACGTCGTCGTGTTCGAGGTTGTCGATCCAGACCTTGGTCGCGAGGAAGATCTCCTCGCGGTCGACGTCCGCAGCCGCGATTCCGTCGCCGACAGCGTCCTCGTTGCCGTAAATCTGGGCGGTGTCGATGTGTCGGTAGCCCATCTCGAGCGCCGTCCGAACGCTTTCGGCACACTGCTCGGGGTCCTCGTTTTGCCAGGTGCCGAGACCGAGCATCGGCATGCCATCAGCGATCGGACACGTCTCTGGCGGAATCGTATCAGCGTCGGAAGTCACCATGTGAGACCGAACGGGCAGAACGCGAAAAGAGGTTTTGGTACCGGCCAGCGGTTCGCCTTGCGACAGCGAAATTGACGAGGATTCGATATGTGCCTCGAGAACGACATCGACGGCTGACTCGCACGAGACGGGTCCTGGATCACCATCGGTCACTGGTACAGGTGGTCCCAGGGGCGTTCGCGCTCGAGCGCCGCACTGGCCGCGAGGACATCGTCATCGGCGAACCGCCGGCCGACGAGTTGGAGACCGACGGGATGGCCGCGGTCGGTCAGTCCCGCAGGGGCGGACGCAACGGGGTGGCCGGTCCAGTTGAACGGCCACGTCAACGGCCACTCCCAGGCGTCGGTCTCGAGGACGTCGTGGAGACCGAGGTCCGCTCGCGAGAGCGTCGGCGTCACGAGCAGGTCGTACTCGTCGAGGATAGTCTGGATGGTATCGTACATGTCCGTGCGGACGATACCCGACCGCGCGATGTCGTCCGGGCCATACTCCTCGCCGATGTCGAGCATCGCGAGCAGACTGTCCGAAACCTCGTCGGGGTGGTCCCGGAGGTCGACCCCGTGGGCTTCCTCGAGCAGGGTCGCGCTCTCTATGACGCCGGTCGCGTACGGTGCCATTGCTGCCTCGCTGAGTTCGGCCATGGTGTAGCCGTGGTCGATGTCGACCGGCTCGACGGTCGCACCGGCAGTTGCGAGCGCGGCGACCGTGTCATCGATGACTGTCTCGACCGCCTCCGTCACCGGGAAGACATCGAGAGCCGGACTGTACGCGATGCGATAGTCGTCGATGGGGGACTCGAGCGCGCCGCGATATTCGATGTCGACGGGAACGGCGTTCGGATCGGCTGGATGTGGCCCAGCCATCACCGACAGGGCCACTGCGGCGTCTTCGACGGTCCGGGTTATCGGTCCCGCAGTCGTGTGCTGAGTCTCGCGACCGAAGGCGTTCGGTCTGCGGTCGTCGGGCACTAACCCGAAGGTCGGCTTGAACCCGTAGACGCCACAGGCGGCGGCCGGGATACGCACCGACCCGCCCGCGTCGCTGCCCGTTGCGATCGGCGTCATCCCGGCGGCGACCGCTGCCGCAGACCCACCTGAAGAACCACCGGCGTTCAGGTCGGTGTCGATCGGCGACGCCGTCGCCCCGATCAGTTCATTGTCGGTCGTCCCCTTGTGGCCCAGTTCCGGGGTGTTCGTCTTCCCGATCACGATCGCACCGGCGTCCTCGAGCCGTTCGACGATCGCCGCCGTCCGATCGGCAACGTGGTCCGAAAAGAGCGCCAACCCGTACGTGTGACGGACGCCCGCTTTCTGTGCGCCAAGGTCTTTGAGCGCTACCGGCACGCCGTGGAGCGGCCCCACGTCCTCGCCGGTCTCGTGAGTCACTTCGCTCCCCGCGCGACTCACCGACGCGCGTTGTTCATCGCGCTCCGCGAGCGCGCGGTCTGCGTCCGCGGCTTCCTCGAGCGCCCCGTCTCGACAGACCGTGACGAATGCGTTGATCTCGTCGTCGCGGTCGTCGATTCGCTCGAGGTAAGCCTCGACTACCTCGGTCGCCGTGACGTCGCCGGTTCGGATCCGGGCTGCGAGTTCCGTCGCAGAAAGTCGGGTGAGGTCCGGGGCGCGTGCCATGTGACTAAAACCGCACGCGGGCGAGATAGACGTTATCATGATCGCCGTGGGCAGTTCGATTGGGTCGTCGATCGTCCGGCGTTCGCACCGCGATACGCTCGCTGGAGGATAGGGATGGGGCGGCTCAACGGGTAACGCGGGCCAACCGAGCAGTGAGCGGCGAACAAACAGCAGCGATCACTGGTACATCCGTAACGGCTGGGCCTGAGAGCTCTCCTCTCGTCCGATCGCCTGCATCTGTTGTGCCAGCCGCTCCCGTTTCGCTCGGATCTCCGCGGCTCTGTCAACGAGATCCTGCACGTCGACATCGATGTCGGCGATCGGGCTGACACCGTCCTCGAGCAGCACGCTCGCGGCTTCGGGATCGGGGAACTGCGGATCACACTCGACGACGAGGCCGATACTGTCGTGGTTCTCCTGTGCGGCGCGGTTGATGAGCGCCCCCGTCGGCCCAGTAATGACGCCGTCCTCGGGCGGGATCGGGACCTCGGTCGCCTCGAGTCGCTCGTCACCCTCGCCGGTCGTAATCCCGTAGAGATCGGGCTGGTCCGCCTCGTCACGGTCGGCGGGGAGACCGCTGAGATAGATCGGCGTCGCAGCCTGATCGACGATCCAGTTAGTCAGACAGGTAGCGACGGTTTCGACGGCTCTGGAGCTGATCGGTGCGTCGCTCTGAAGGGCGACCAGATCCTGTTCCTCGCTGACGTAGAGCCGTACCGGCGGGCGTACCGTCCGATCGCCACCCCGATAGACACCGATCCGAGGCAGTCCCTCACAGTGGACGCTCGCGTAGTAGCGCATCTGGAGTTGCTCGACGAGGTGGTCGGTCGCGATCTTTCCAACGAGACCGACGCCCGGGAATCCCTCGACGAGCGTCGGGTTCTCGAGGTCCGGTTCCGGCCCATGAATGTGGATTCCTGTCATATGTAAATTGAGGGGTGTCAGCCGTATAAAATCGATGGCGAATGCCGTCGTGTCGCCCCACGCCGGTGGAGAGCGGGCGACCAGCGCCGTCGGTTCCAGACTGGCACTGGCACTCGAGTGGAACGAAGGCGGCGGCGATTCGACTGCTGCCGCCCGCTTCGAAACCCACAAACGCCGGGCACTCGAACTCGCGGCCAATGGAGCCACTCGAGCGGTATCGGTCGATTATCGACGATTTCGACGCCTTTCTCGCGGCCTGTAAGCGGCCGCTCGGCAACGCCGTCCGCGTGAATACGATCAAGGCCTCAGTCGAGCGAACGCTCGCGGCCTTAGACCGAGAGGGTGTCGGCTACGACCAGGCCGACTGGAACCCTCGCGTCTTGGATCTCGAGACCGACTCGCCGGGATCAACGTGGACCTCGTTTCACGGCTGGACACACGGCCAAGAGGAGGTCTCGGCGGTACCGGCGGTCGTCCTCGATCCGCAGCCCGGTGAACGGGTCTGGGACAGCTGTGCCGCACCGGGTGGGAAAGCGACCCAACTGGCGGCACTAATGGACGACCGCGGGACGGTCGTCGCCAACGACAACAACCTCGGACGCATCTCGGCGCTGCGATTCAACGCCGAACGCCTCGGCGCGACCAGTCTCGCGGTGACCAACGCGGACGCACGCAACTACTCGCTCAACCGCTTCGACTTCGACGCGTTCGATCGGACGTTGGTTGATGCGCCCTGTTCCTGTGAAGGAACGATCCGGAAGAACCCCGACGCGCTCGACAACTGGTCGGAAGGTCATCTCTCCTCGGTCGCGGGCATCCAGAAAGGGATTATCCGCCGGGCGATCCAGGCCACCCGCGAGGGCGGCACCGTCGTCTACTCGACGTGTACCTTCGCCCCCGAGGAAAACGAGGCCGTCGTCCAGCACGCCCTCGAGACCGAATCCTGTCGCGTCGTCGACTTCGATCTCGGCCTCGAGCACTCGTCAGGGCTAACTGAGTGGGACGGCGAAACCTACGACTCGAGTCTCGAGAAGGCGGCCCGGATCTATCCCCACCAGAACGACACCGGCGGCTTCTTCGTTGCGAAGTTGGAGGTGACCGCGTAATGAGCGACGACGGAACGAACGACGGCCAGCGGTTCGATCGCCTGCCCGCAACCGACGCCGAGCGAACCGTCGAGGGGCGCGCAACGCGCGCAGAGGTCGTCGACTACTTCGCGGATCGCTTCGGGATTTCGCCCGAGACCTTCGACGACTACACCTTCTGGGAGAAAGGCGCGGGCAAGATCTGGATCTACAGCGGCGACGCGCCGACGCCGATCGAGATCGAAGCGATCGGCATGACCTGCCTGCGGACCCGACAGGAACACTGGAAGCCCACGACGGACTTCGTCCAGCGCTTCGGCCGGGAAGCGAGCGACTGCGTGATCGAACTCGACCACGAGCAGGCCCAACGGTTCGCAACCGGCGAGGATCAGGACCTCGCATGGGACGGCGACTGGGGCTACCTCATCGCGGCTCACGACGTCGCCGGCGAGTTAGAGCCGATCGGCATCGGCCTCTACGTCCACGGCGAACTGCGCTCGATGGTGCCGAAAGGGCGACAGCGCGACCTCGAGTCCTAACAGCCCTCTCGACGCGATCGGACTACAGCGGCGCGCCCACCAGCACGAGCTTTGCGCGCTCGTCGCCGCGGTTGTGGATCTGTCGCGTTTCGCCGGGATCGAGTCGAATCGCCTCGTCGGGCTCGAGTGTCACCGTCTCGTCGGCGTCCGGCAACTCGATATCGACCGTGCCCGTGATGACGTAGTACACCTCCTCCTGTCCGGACTCGGTCTCGTCGTGTTCCATTCCCTTGCCATCTGGCTCGAGTTCGAGGACGGAGATACCGAGTTCGTCCGTCTCGAGGGGTGCTTTGAGAAACCACATGCCGCCCCACTCGTCGTCGATGACTGACTCGGGATCGGTCTTGGCTGCGATATCGTATCCCATACCTGGACCTCTTCGTTTCGAGCCTTAACTTCGGGGGCGAAGCCCGCCGTTCGGGTCGGCGAGAGACGGCGCGACGCGATTGGATCGCATGGTCCAGTGTCCGACAGTATAAGCCACCACAGCACACAACGGGACGTATGCGATCGTCAGCGGCGAACGCGGAACTGGCGCTGCTTCTCGAGGTGGCGGGCACGCCCAAACCGGGCAACGTCGACCGCCAGCGCGACCTCGCGGACCTTCGATTTGAACACTTCCTCGCTGGTGCGGTGGGTGCCCGCGAGGGGCTCGCACTGGCGGCCGACGGGGCTGCGGTCGGGCCGGCCTTCGAGCGGACCGTCGCAGGGATGGCCACACAGAAGGGCGACAACACGCAGTTCGGTGCACTCCTATTGCTCGTCCCGCTCGTCCGGGCTGCCCGCGAAGATCTCTCCCAGCCCGTTGCCGAAGCCGTCGTCCGCGAGACGACAGTTGGAGATGCAGCGGCGTTCTACCGCGCGTTCGACCACGTCGATGTGGGTGTGGCCGACCCCCCGGCAGATATGGACGACCTCGACGTCCGCCGCGGCTCGGACGCGGTGTCGGCCGTCGAGAGACACGGGCTGACCCTCTTCGAAATCATGGAGCGAAGCGTGCCGGGTGATGACGTCGCCCGCGAATGGGTACAGGGATTCGACCGCTCCTTTGCAGCGGCCCGGCGACTCGCCGAGGCTGACGGCCCGGTGACCGACCGAACCGCGACGATCTTTCTTTCCCTGCTCGCCGAACGTCCCGATACGCTCGTCGCGACGCGCCACGACGAGGCGACCGCACGGGAAGTGACCGACCGAGCTGAGGAACTGGTCGCGGACGACGCCCTCGAGACGGACCAGGCTGCTGTCGAAGCCTTCGCTGACGACCTCGTCGAGCGTGGGATCAACCCGGGAACGACGGCCGATATCACCGCGGCCGGGCTGTTCATCGCCCTCGAGCACGAGGCGATCACTGTATGAGCGACGAGGGACAGCCGACGGCGGCGTGGCCCGTGGCCCTCTCGGGCGTGACCGAATCGGTCGTGACCACGCTGGGACCGAACAGGCTGTGGAACGCTGCCCCGCTCGGCATCCACGCCGGCGAGCCCGTCACCGCGCGGACGTGGGGCAACACCCGCACCCGCCGGAACTTCCACCGCCAGGGCGAAGGCTACGTCCAGTTCGTCGACGATCCGGTCGTCTTCGCTGACGCCGCGCTCTCGATCGTCGAATTCGAAGAGCCGATCCTCGAGTCCGCGTGTGCCTGGACCCGCGTGACCGTCGAACAGGTCGACGCCGGCAGCGAGGGCGACACCGACTGGGAGGAGTGGGAGCTTCGGCCACTTGAGTCGGGGATCGAACGCGAAACGGTCCCGACGATCGACCGCGGGTTCGGAGCCGTCATCGAAGCGACCGTCGCCGCGTCGCGACTCGGCGTCGCTGACTACGACGACGCCGCGCTTCGAGACCGGCTGGCGTACTTCGAGTCGGTCGTCGACCGTGCCGGCGGCCCGCGCGAACGCGAGGCGCTCGAGCGCGTGCGCGAGCACTCATCGTGGTGAATCGCTACGGCGAACGCGCCACTCGTATGCGAGTATGACGGTCGACCGGCGATGGCACTGCTCGGCTGGCGGCGGCTTCGACAGGGCGGAGGATTTTGTCGGTCGGAGTGATAGGACGTGGTATGTCGGTCGCGATGTCCGACCAGCGCGAGTGGCTCGTCAGTTCGTCGGTTACGGTTCAAACGAAGAGTCGCAGTCCGGGAGGTCGATGATCCGGTGTCGATCCACGTCGATCTCGAGCTCATCGCCCTCGTCGCGGCCATCGTCGGGTTCGGCACCGCAGCCCAGTTTCTTGCCGCGAAATACCGCGTTCCCAGCGTGTTGTTTCTCATCGTCGCGGGCATTACGATCGGCCCCGAGGGACTGGGCATCATCACGACCGAGACCTTCGGAGATGCGCTCTCGACGATCGTCGGCGTGAGCGTCGCGATCATCGTCTTCGAGGGATCGTTTCGACTCACGTTTGAGACCGTCCGAACCGCACCGCAGGCGGCCAAGCGGTTGATCACGATCGGTGCAGCACTGTCGTTTTTCGGAACCGCGCTGACCGTGCGGCTCTTCCTCAATGCGAACTGGGACGTCGCGTTTCTCGTCGGTGCGTTACTGGTCGCGACTGGACCAACGGTCATCACGCCGATTCTCGCGGTGATATCCGTCCGCGAGGAGGTCGCAACGATCCTCGAGACCGAAGGCATCATCAACGATGTCACCGCCGCGATCCTTGCAGTCGTCATCTTCAAGACGATGACGGCGCAGGAACTCGCACCGAGAGGGTTCATCGTTCTCTTCATAGAGCGGCTCGGACTGGGAATCATCACGGGGCTGGCGATTGCAGGCGTCGTCTGGTATCTCCTCACGCGGGTCGATCTTCCGGAACAAGCAGCGCCACAGACGGCCCGGTTGCTCGCGTTGGCCGGAGCCGTTATCGCGTTCGCGATCGCGGATTCGGTGTTCTCGGAGGCCGGCATCGCGGCCGCGGCCACCACGGGCTTTACCCTCGGCAACCTCAAGCTACCCCATCGAGAGGGAATCCTGCGATTTAATCAGGACGTGACGCTGCTTGTCCTCTCGTTTATTTTCATCACGCTCGCGGCGTTGCTCGAGTTCTCCGAACTCCGCGCACTCGGACCCGCCGGGCTTGCGGTCGTTGGAGTGGTGACGGTGCTGCTCCGCCCGCTGAGCGTCTTCATCTCGACGACTGGCGGAGAGTTCCCGATCCGCGAGCGGCTGTTTATCAGCTTCATCGGCCCGCGCGGGATCATTCCGGCCTCGGTCGCGACGCTGTTTGCGATTCGCCTCGAGACGACTACGCCGCCGACGGATCCCGCAGGTGCGGATATCTTACTCGGCACGGTCTTTCTCATCATCCTCGTCACGGACGTCGTCGAGGCAGGCTTTGCGAGACAGATCGCAGCCGCGTTCGGCGTCGTTGAGTCAGCGGAATAGCGGGAGTTCGTTGGGAGAGACACCTCTCGTGGACGACAACGCATCGCTGGCCGGTACAGACGGCAGCCACAAACAGCGACTCTCGTTCGAGAAGGGCCACAACGGGTCACGATTACGTGGGCATCTCGTCTCAATCCGGCCTCGTTCAGCGCATCGCGACGCAACGTACCCATTCCCCCATGGTCGTCAATCGGTGGAAATGGTGCGTTATAAGGGCCTCTAGACGGAAACCCCTGTATGGCAATCAAACCGGCCTACGTCAAGAAGACCGGCAACCTCCTCTTGGAGCAGTACCCGGAGGCGTTCACGACCGACTTCGAACAGAACAAAGAAAGCGTCGAGAAGCTCACCAACGTCGATTCCAAAGGTGTTCGTAACCGCATCGCGGGATACGTAACCCGAAAGAAAGGCGCACAAGTGCCTGCGTAAGTCGGTTTTCTTATACTAGCGACGGAACGTCACTGCACACCCGATCGCACGACAGCGAGAGCGATCGGCGTGTCACTCGTTTCATACGGTCTGCTGTCCCGATGTCCCGGTGGGACCGCAGTGCGGGTCGCGGTTGCACCGGACATGACTGACAGTAGTCCGTATCAGTGGTCCTTTCTCCGAGAAGCTGCCCAAGCGCGACGAAGAGCTACGGACTCAGCAGGCTCGAGAAACAATATCGAATCGTCACAAACGGCGATCTATTCGCCGAACCCGGGCTCCATGTAGGCTGCGGCAGTAAGCGCCACGAGGGCGAGGGTGAGCCCGAACACGAGCGCGACGGCCCCGGTCAAGATATCGAGCTGATAGCCGATCACAGGGAACACGCCGTCGTTGTAGCCCGTCCACGCGATAAAGACGGACAGCAAGGTAGTGACGGCCGCGACAGCCGTCGCCCCCATGCTGAACGGCGTCTCGAGCAGTCCTCCGTTGCGGGTACTCGCGGTCGAACTCGTCATCGGAACCACCTCTGGCCAGTGGCCTCGCGTCGATCCTGTCGGTAGTGCATCGGTTTCTAGGTACTGCTCCCGTTTCTTAATATCTTCTATCCGAACTAGCGAAGCGCCTGTGATGGCGTGTCCTCGCCATCAGCAACGCTATCGTGCTCGATTGGCAGCGGAGAGCCACTCACTCGAGCAACTCTGTCGACTGACATGCGCTACCGAAAACCCAAACGGTTTTGCGGACACGACTCGGAGTGGCGGAAAATGGCAGTACGAGTAGGCGTACTCGGTGCGACCGGTGCTGTTGGACAGCGACTTATCCAACTGCTCGACCCGCACCCTGATTTCGAGATCGCAGCACTGACCGCAAGCGACGCAAGCGCCGGCAAGACGTATCGTCAGGCCGCAAAATGGCGCGTCGACAGTCCAATTCCGGACGATGTCGCCGGCATGACCGTTACAGCGACCGACCCCGACGACGTTCCAAACGACGTCGACCTGCTGTTCTCGTCGCTCCCCTCGAGCGTCGGCGAGGCCGTCGAGCCTGGCTTCTGTGACGCAGGCTACGTCGTCTCCTCGAACTCCTCGAACGGCCGAATGGACGAAGACATTCCCCTCGTGATCCCAGAGGTCAACGCCGACCACCTCGACTTACTCGAGGTCCAGCGCGACGAGCGTGGCTGGGACGGCGCGATGGTCAAAAACCCCAACTGCTCGACGATCACCTTCGTCCCCACACTCGCCGCCCTCGAGGAGTACGGCCTCGAGAAAGTTCACGTCGCGACCCTGCAGGCCGTCTCGGGCGCGGGCTACGATGGCGTCACCTCGATGGAGATCATCGACAACGCCATCCCACACATCGGCGGCGAAGAGGACAAACTCGAGACCGAATCGAAGAAACTGCTGGGTAGCTTCGACGGCGCGGAACTCTCGCTCAACGACGTCGAAGTCGGTGCCTCGTGTAACCGCATCCCAACGATCGACGGCCACTTAGAGAACGTCTTCGTCGAGACCGCCGAGGACCTCACCCCCGACGAGGCCGCCGAGGCCATGCGCGTGTACCCGAGCCTCGACCTGCCCTCCTCGCCGGACCAGCTGATCGAAGTCTTCGAGGACCCCGAGCGGCCACAGCCACGTCTCGACCGCACCCTCGGCGACGGCATGTCGGTCGCCGCCGGCGGCATTCGTGAATCGACGTTCGGCCTGCAGTACAACTGTCTCGCACACAACACGATGCGCGGCGCGGCCGGGGCGAGCGTGCTCAACGGCGAACTGCTGCTCGAGAACGGCTATCTCTAGCGTCGGCAGCTAATCAGCCGACATTCCGTTCAGCGGCTCGCGTGACCGTTCATTTCTGAGAGGGTAGTCGAGAGCTACCCCGTTTTAAAACGTTGACTGTTCAATCGGAGTCACTTCGGTGGTTGGTCCGATAGGGCGTGGTATGGAAACCGAAACCGCTCTCTGCAAATCACGTCCGCAGGACGGACACGATGCCTATCAGGCCCAGCCGGACCAGCCGCTCAGCGAAGCGGTCATCGAAGCGATCGCAGCAGAGTCCGATCTGGACGCCCTCGAGATCGCAGACGAATTCGGCCCGCTGTACGACGCGATCGATCCGACTGCACTCGATTCGCTGTTTCAGTCTGCCGGGGAGACAACCCAGACCGTCGGCTGTGTAACGTTCGCCTACGCCGGCTACCGGATTTCAGTCGACCAGACCGGACGAGTCGTCCTTACCGAACGCCAGTAACAAGGCACTCGACACTGCTGCCGTCAGACACGACGACAGTGTCACTGTTACCGAGCGAACGAGTCACCAGCGTCTCACGAGCCGAAAAACAGCGCGAGAGCATACCGAAGGACGAGGTAAACAGGACGATGAGTCGGGGTAGAGACCCTGCACTGTTCGCTGAAGGTCCTGTTAGGGACACTGCCGACTTGCTGAATCGTTGGCGTCCCGCGCTCGAGCGCGTCCATCCTAGTGATGGAGAGGAACCGTATGCTCGTGGTTGGTCCCTCCCACGATTCGTACAGTTCCCTGTCACTGGGTCCTGGTACACCCATAGGGCGGTCGCGGCCGGCCGGCACTGACTGACAGCAGCCCGTCTCAGTCAGTGAACGGCTGTCGATCAGGGGAGTACTTGATTCTCGAGGTCAGCATCCGCGCCGTCCGCATCGATCCGGCGAACGTTTTCGGCGACGATATCGGCCAGTCGGTCGTAGTACTGTGGCGTGTGGCCTGCGTTATGTGGTGTGAGCTGAACGTTCTCGAATGTCCACAGCGGATGCTCCTCGGGCAGCGGTTCCGGATCGGTGACGTCCAGTGCGGCCCCGCGGATCCAATTCGACCGCAGTGCCTCGACTACCGCATCCGTCTCGATGACCGGGCCGCGAGCGACATTGACCACCACTGCATCGGGGTCAATCGTCACGAACGCCTCGCGGTCGAGCAACCCGTGGGTCGTCTCCGTCAGAGGACACGCTAACACGAGATAATCCGTCCGCGCAAGCGCATCATCGAACGCCCCGCCCTCGAAGCCGATCACCTCGTCGGTTGGCCCACCCTTTGCAGGCGTGTAGCGGACGCCGATCGTCTCGACGCCGAACGGCTCGAGGCGCTCACAGACTGCCTGCCCGATCGCGCCCAATCCGACGACGGTGACGGTCGATCCCTGCAGCTCGTGGGCCTTGTAATGTCGCCACTCACGGCGACGCTGGCGACGCGCGCCGACGTGGAACCGCCGGGTAAAGTACAGAATCGACCCCAGTACGTGCTCTCCGATATTCGGCCCGTGGACACCCGACGCGTTAGTCACCGTGACGTCACGGTCCGCGAGTTCATCGAGGGGAAGATGACCGGTCCCTGCATAGGCGCAGGCAAAGGCCGAAAGCTCGTCAGCGCGCTCAAGGAGCTCTTCCTCGAGCGTCATTCCAGTGACGAACGTCGCGTCCCGGATCGCCTCGCGCTCGGCGGCCGGCGTGCGCGCGAGCGCGACGGTGTGGTCCGGGAGTCGATCGCGGATTGCAGCAGCGTACTGTTCAATTGGAATCCCGTGGGTTCCCCTCCGAAGCACGAGCACGTCCGGCGCGTCGGCATCGCTCATGATCATGCCCTCGCCCAGCGCGCTCAAAAGCGTTCGTCTCGCGGCACCGTATCGTTCGCACCCGAGAGAGACGGAGACGGTCAACACCGTACCGAAACAGCCAGCGATCGAACCCGGCGCAGTCTGTCGAAACCTCCCTCGCAGTTTTTATAATGGCTCACTGAGTCCAAATGGCGTATGGAACGCGTAGACGTCGCGATCGTCGGCGGTGGCCCCGCGGGCGCGTCCGCGGCCGAACAGGCCGCCGCCCACGGCGCAGAGACGGTGCTCTTCGAGCAAGGGGTCCCGCGCGAGGATCGAGAGGAGGTCGGTCCCGATTCGACCGACGCCGCCGGGATGCTCGACTACTGGATCGACATCATGGGGTTCGATTACCGTGAGATCCCCGACGACGTCATCCTGCAGGAACTCGAGGCCACGGAGTTTATCGGCCCGAACAGCGCCGTCGAGTTGCGGACGACCGGGATCGACGCCAGCTATCCCAAGTTCGGCTACACCTTCCACCGCGCGCGCATGGATGACTGGCTCTACGAACGCGCGACTGAGGCGGGTGCCGACCTGCGTGTCGGCGTCGGCGTCAAATCCCTCGAGACCGACCTCCGAGCGACGAGTCCGCAAGGGCCGACCCACACGCTGGCGCTCTCGAACGGCGACGAACTCGAGGCCCAGTACGTCGTCCTCGCGGACGGCCCACAACGGCGGATCACGCTCGAGGCGCTCGATCAGTTTACCCCACCGGGCCGAAGCGTCTCCGACTACCTCTCGCCGCCGGAGGCAAACCATATCGCGTACCAAGAGTACCGGGAGTTCCCCGAGGAGTTGTTCGCGGAGTTCGAGGACACCCTCACGTTCTGGTGGGGATACATGCCGGGCGAAACTGCCTATCCGTGGGTCTTCCCGAACGACGGCACAGTCGCCCGTGTTGGGCTGACGATGCCAATCGGGATGGAACTCAACGATGTCGACAACCCAGGAAGCTACAAGCTCTTGCGGCCCGACGACCAGAAACTCCCATCGGGAGCGGAATATATCAGCCGCCTGCTCGAACAGGAGTACGGCGACGAGTACGCCATCGAGGAAGACATTCCCCGCGTCGAGGATCGCGGGAAGTCCAAGGGGACGGAAACCTACCCCATCTCGTCGACGCGACCGATCGAGTCACCCGTCGGCGCGAATATCGCCGTCGCTGGCGGTGCGATGGGAACCACCTCAGCGTTCCACGAGGGTGGCTACCACGTCGCCGTCCGCACCGGCAAAATCGCCGGTCGACTGGCCGGGACGAACTCGCTCGAAAACTACAACGACGTCTGGAAACGCGCGGTTGGCGACGAGATCCTGCGCAACGTGGCCTTCGCAGAGATCGTCGACGACTACGATCCAGATGACTGGGACTGGGCATTCAATACTGTCAGCAATATGCAAGGCGGCAGCGGTGATAACGTCCTGCTCAGCAAACGGTACACTGCCGGACTCGACGCAGTGAAACTCCTCACAGCGTACAAACGGCGCAAATTCGGGTACCGCGACGGCCGCTACGTCCAGCTATCGGAAGCAGACTATCTCTACTAATACGGTCTGCTATCTCGATTTCCCGCCGGCACTGACGCACAGTAGTCCGTCTGATACTGCCTGCTGTCGGGACTTCCGTTGCCACGCCGATCCTGTGGTCGTTCCAAACCGGACTGCCATTGCAGTTCCTCCGACGATTTGAAGTGGTCGCTTCAGGGGACGACGTGAGAGCCAAGAGAGAATCGCTGTAAAGCAGACCAACTACGATCGCGACTCGTCGCCGCTGCTGTTTGACTCACTTGGGCCGCCACCATTGCCTTGTTACTAACCGGCAGTGTGACCATCCACAGCGCACGAGGCCCTCACGAACGTCGGTCGACAGATTACGGCAGCTCATCCGGATCCGTCTCGATCACCCGAAGCTCCGACGGCTCACAGTCACAGAACGTCGATTGACCGAGCGGCTGGAAACTGCCGTCGGGCCAGATCTGAACGATACCGATCTCTCCACAGCGATCGCACGTCGCCGCTGCGCGTTGCTTGTCGTCGTTACCCACAGCATCACCTCAAGGACCGCCCTACCACAGCGAGCGGTGAAAAACCCTCGTGGCAGTGCCACCCTCGATGGGATGCCATCCACGGCGCGACCCGGCTTCACTGTATTTGCGTGTGCTTCGACACGGTCAACAGTCACGAGGACGGGAACTGACGGCTCGAGCCTGCAAGAGTTAAACGGGTCGCGTCCCTAGGGGAACTGCGTGCCTTTAGTCCCCGTCCGAGCAGACCCATTCGGGTGCGATGACAGCACGGCGAACCCGGGCACGCGACAGTAGTACTCGGAGAACGCATCGCGTTCTCCCGCCCGGCACGAGGGTTAGCCAGCTGACACGGCATGCCGCCACGGGATGAGGCTGGACGTTAGTGTTCCGGGCGTACACGTTCTCTCTCCAGAGTGAAATCTCACTCGAGACTGGTCAGTTTGAGGACGCCGTGAACTTCTGGAGTAGCGATTGGAAGCTACTGCACACCGGCTATACGGCCGCTATATGTCGTTTCAGTTGTTACTATGAAGAGTGAGGAGTGTGATCGTCAGTGTTGTTCGTAACTAGTGGTACGTATGAAATGCAGAAAGCCCCACACAGCCACCGCGAACGCGGTCGCTCTGTGGAGCTATCGTATAGAGTATGAGTGGAGGCGGCGAATCGACGTTCCCAGAGGGTCGCCCACTC
>NZ_FOIC01000018.1 GCF_900111485.1 Natrinema hispanicum
CCGCCAGATTATGCCCAAGCGTATCTTGATCGCTTCGAGTTTCACTACACTCCCAAGAGAGGGAGCTGGCTGAATATGGCCGAAATCGAGATAGGCGTCCTCAAACGACAGTGCCTTGATCGCCGGATCTACCACGCAGCGACCCTCCGAGCGGAGGTCGCTGCGTGGCAAAGGCGTCGAAACACGACCAATCGTCCCATTGACTGGCAGTTTACTACTGACGACGCCCGGATCAAGCTACGGCAGCTCTACCCAATTGAGATTGAAAAGGATCTACAGATTCAGACTTGAAGCTACACTTAGTCGACGAGTCGTCACCGTCATGCTCGTCGTCCATGCTCATACCGTTGTTCAACCGATTCAATAATCTATGGCACTCCGAGCTGAAACGAACACACAGTAAACTTGCACTGGCCGCAACCTCGCACGGATTTGTACGAAAACTCACGAATATGCGACTGTGAGGCAAGATATGTATATAAGAACACCTAGTATGTTCAAGCACAAGAACGATCCGAAAGCCGAGACGTAACCGAGCTACGACGAGTACGAGCGTGATACTAGGTCGATCGATAACATATTCGGACATGGCGACACAAAGTTTTTGCAATTAACCGCAATGTTTGGGTCGGTGGGCCAATCCTTCGAAGCTAAAGGAATCCACCGATTTGCGGTCTAAGTAGTGCTACGAACTCGAAACGAAATCGGAACTTCTGGATTCAGAACACTACTTCCCGTGTGTCGAGATTATCTGTGAGTTTGATCTGTGAAATTCTGCCGACTTGGAAGAGATTATCAAAAACGATCACTGGAAACCCCGTCATTGCCCCGAGTGTGGGACGGTTAGCTTCGGTGGCGTGCTCGGTGATTGGGAAATTGAGACGTTCGCGGAGATCGTTGACTACGTGCTTGACATCGTCGACGACTTAATCATGAGCCGTCACGAACGATGTCGAAACCATTTGTTCTATATAAAAATAATAAAATATAATAAATCAATTTAGAATGAGACATCAGCAACCTGCTAACAGTAGATAATTAAGTACTGATTTTTCATAACATAGGCAAGGCATGGACGGTGAGCCGCTGGTCTCAGCTGTGAACCGTTTTGTGTGTGATAGTCCCCGTGGTCTCGTTCGTCGGTGACAACTCGTTGCCTGCACTGGTACCGAAACGGAGGCGACGATGAACGTCTCGTATTATAACAATTCCGAGGGAAACAGTAGTATTGACTGGGTGGTTTGGTCTATCGGCTCCAGTTTGACCTCTGGCATCATGAACACGAGTTTCTAGAGCAATCACTTGTTGTACAATAACACGAGCAAAGACAATAACATTAACTCCTATTGCTTAAGATTGTATATTTTGTTTAGAATGAATCATTTGATCACTTTAAAAAACCCCCGACACAATATAGCATGTCTATACGGAACGATAGAAGTACAGGTCTGCAACTCTTTTCCTATATGTGAATTTAATACATTGAAAATAATGGAACAGATACAATTAGTATGTGACAAATTGGAAACTATCTACTCTGTACCTACTAATAGAATATAACAGTTCTCCTGACTGAGGACAATCCTTGCTACTTATCAACACTGTATGAGTATGGCGAAGCAAAGATGAGTAGCACATCCCCGCTTGTTAGCGTCGTGATTCCTACCTACAACCGTTCAGAGGTTATCGGAAACGCGATTTCAAGCGGTCTGAATCAAACATTCGATGACCTGGAGATTCTAGTTGTCGATGATGGATCAACGGACCAGACTAAGAAGGTCGTGTCTACCTTTACTGATGAGCGAGTTCGATATATCCCGCTAGCAGAAAACCAAGGCGCAAACGCCGCCCGGAATACCGGCGTACGGCAGGCAAACGGAGACCTCATCGCCTTTCTCGATGCTGACGATGAATGGCAATCCGATAAGATCGAGAAACAAGTTACTCGCTTCGACGAAGTCGGCGCGGATGTAGGTCTGGTCTATACTGGAATTACTCGGAAGGAAATCGATGGGCCGATCAAAGATAGCTCAGTGCATGAGTTCGAAGGTGATGTTACTCGTCAACTCCTTCTCGGTAACTTCATCGGGACATTCTCCACAATCATGGTCCGGAAATCCGTATTTGACGATGTCGGATATCTCAATGAGCCCCTTCCGAGCTGGCAAGATTGGGAGTTCTATCTACGGCTCTCGACGGAATACAACGTTGCCGCTGTGCCAGAAGCACTGACTGTTCGGCGGTCAGGCGCAGCCGAACAGATCAGTTCTAATTTTCAGACGAAGCAGCAGGTCTCATATCAAAAGTTACGGCCCATGTTTCAGGAGTTGACAGAAAACGAAGGGGTCCTCTTCCAACGACGGAGTTTTGCCGCGCTTGATCGCGCCCTCGGCGATGCCGCCCTGGTAAATGGACAGACTACTCAAGCACGGCAGATATTCCTGCGAGCAATTAAACAATATCCGTTTGATCCACTTTTGTACTCATATCTCCTCGTTTCTCTCACAGGAACAAGAGGATACAGAGCGGCGCTCCGAGTCAAACGTCGGATAGTTGGATAGCGATTTGAAGTTGAAAGCCGAGCAATGGATACCGTTGAATGCCGCCTCAGGTCCCCTGATAGAGCCGATTCGGTAAGACCGTTCTTACTGCCTGGTGGAGTCGCGATCGGACAGGATACGGGACAACACGGCCAGAGTGGGCCGAAATGAGATCCAGGGCCATTGAACTCCAGTCGGTCATAGATAATGTCTGTGATTCCCAACCATACCGGCGGAGCGTTGTGGCAATTGTCGGATTTCGGATTCGAGAGAGGTTTTTCCACTTCCCATAGTGAATAATCTGCACATCGTCGGGACAGTGTATACGGCCAAGGAGTGGGAAGTTCTGCTGATCCGTGAGGAGTTCGGTCTTCCGATTTCGAGCAGCGAGTGCGAGCGCAATTTGGTCGTTGAAAAACGTCTCGTCATGCTCTAAGAATTCAGCGTTGAGCGTGTCGCGAGTAATCGAAAGCCAATCGTCAGGAAAATTTTTATCTGACGTGACGATAACGCCTGCATTGAAATATGGTCTGATCGTTCGGTTGTCACAGCTGGTCTGAACGGTCGCCGAGGGAGGCGAGAGATCGTAGGCGTCGTACAATCGGTGCCAGTCGGCCTCAGAATATTCGCTCGCCCAATATTGGGTACCGACGAAGACTGGGCTGGCATACAGTTCTGCGCTCGAGCTCTCGAGAACCGGTGGTGAAAGAATAACTGTATCGGTATCTAGCCCGACATAGTAATCCGTGTCGAATTGCTGAACTGCCTTACGGAGTGCCTGCTGCTTGGCGGAGATTGGATATTCAGGAAGTGGGATTTCGCCAGTAACAACCGTCGAGTTTGCCTTAATATCCTGTAAAATCGGATCAGCAATCTCGTCAATCGAGTCTTCCGGAACGAAGGTAAGAACATTTGCATTTGGACACGTCTGGCGAAGCGATGTCGTGAGCAACCGTGCTTGCGTCGCTAATTGCCCGGCGTCCGCAGTCAACGAGTAGGTTGCGTTCTGCAACGAAACATGGTTTGACTCAGGAGCCATTGTTTCTAGACTTCGTCACAGGTATCCGAGATCTGCTAGTTTCGACTTGACATCATCTTGTTCGGCACTGTGGGACTGTGTCTGTGGATCATACGTCTCCTCGTCAGTTGCGGATGTTTCGATCCATGGGACAGTACGCAGGACGTCAGAATCAATCTCGCTTGGATGGCCGTAGATCCCGTGTTCACCGAGACCGTTCCCGTGATCGGAGGTGATAACCACCGATTGTGCATCAATGTTCTCAAGCAGTAGCTCAACATCGTCAAGGACGGCTCGTAAATTGTCTTTGTAAGCCTCCCATACGGTCTGTTTGGGAATTTCCCCATCACGAAGGCGCATCCAGACGTTCTTTTTTTCTCCGGTGTAGAGTTCTTCCCACGAATCAGGAGAGATGCCAGCCTGGAGGTCGTGATTGATGAACGGGGCATGCGGTTGCATGTAATGAACGATCATCTGTTCTGGTTGATTGTTGCGCCAGTGGTGGATTGCGCGGTCAGTCAATGACCGTGGTTGAATTGTTCCGATCTCTTCATCCCAGTCATAGCGCCAGACTTCATCTACTGCATGAAAGTCAGACTCTTGAACTGCTTGTTCTGAGTAAGGATTGCCAGTGATATACGTCGTATTTGCCATCTCGTCGGCGAAGTCTGGAGAGAAGTTCCGTTCCAACCACTGGAGCGAGGAACTTCCGAGAGAGCGAAATGACCCAATCCCTTCACAAAATCGATACTCCGGACCAACCTCGTTCATTAAATCGAGACGACAGGCATCGAGGACGAGAAGCACGTCCCAATCCTGCGAAAATACCTGCTGTCCACGAGTAACACGGTCAGTGGTAGTGTGATAGGTTCGGAGAAGAGATTCGTATGCGTAATATCCTCCCGATCGTACTAGTTGGCGAAAACCACTATTCTGTTGAATATCAATTCCGGCGCGGAGTAGCGATAAGAGTGAAGTCATAGATACTGTTCTAGTTGATCTTTCTCTGAGAGAGAGGACTCTTCTAATATAAATTTTCTCGAATACGATACTGGGTAGCCACTCTATTGACCACGTCGTGGATAAGAGTGTAGTGAAATAATACATATGAATTAGAATTGGGATATAATTTGTGTGAAAGAGTTCCCTGAGTCAACGTCGCGAGAATGTTGTTGACAGTATCTAATCTATCGGAAGTGGGTTATTCATACGCATCGCGTAGCTCATCGTCAACATCCCATACTGCCGATCCGTCTCCGCGGAGTAGTTTCAGAGTTGCAAGGAACAAGGATACCTGAGTATCGAAGATTGCATACAGCGGCTGGAGCAGGCCGAGGCGTTCTCGAGAACCAACTGTGATAAACATCGCTAGGCTCGCAGGGATCACCAATCCGAACGGGCCAGCAATCATCAGTCCAACTATGCTCAACAATCCGACTGACATTGTCAAAAGCCATGGTGACACGAGCATGAACCACCAATTAAATGGAAGAACGATTCGTCCGAATAAGCCATGCTGGCCGAGTGCATCGCGATGTTGGACTAACAGTCGAAGCAAACCCATTGCCCGGCGATCCTTCTGCGTGCGTCGCTTGCTGAACTGGGAATGAGATGCTTCTTTGTACTTGATGTCCGGATCGAAGAGTACGCGCTTTCCGTTCCGTCGAATCTTAAGTGCCAGCTCTGTATCATCGGCAATAGAATTCGGGTCAATAGAAACAATCTCTTCGTTCTCAAACGCAGAGAACGGGCCGTGGAAAATCAGAGTCGAATCGATGTGTGACTCCAGCGTCTGGATAGTCGCTTGCACGTCACGGTAGCCCGCTTCGATTTCACTCCCTCCAAGAACTTCGACATTCCGTCCAGTCACGGCACCTACATCCGGATCAGCCAAGTTTGCAGCAGCCTCGCGGAGAGCATCTGCAGCCACTTTCGAGTCGCAATCGGTTTTAACGACCATCTCGTTTGCAGCGGCTTCATAGGCGTCGTTTAACGCAGGTGCAAGCCCGCGACGCTCGTCCTCTTCGAGAAGGACTAGATCTGGATTTTCGCGGTTTGTAAAGAAGTTTCGGACAATATCACGTGTATTATCGTCACTGGAGTCGACGACGACAACCTCAATCTTCTCCATCGGGTAGTCCAGTGAAACGATGTCGAGAAGTTTGTTCTCAATGATCCGCTCTTCGTTGTATGTCGGTAAGACAATGCTGACAGTCGGTTCAGAGTGCTGTTTCTCCGCCGGCGATCCTCGTGGGTCCCAGACCTTCGCGAGTAGCAAGTAGATCGCGTAGGGAAGTCCCGTAAGAGAGAGAAGTATCGTTACGACGCCGATGAGACGCCGAGCCATTTTTCGCATATGCGCTCCTTTTCATACTGCCACAAAAATTCTGACGGTCCACCTGTTGTCGTATCTTACTACTTTCCGGTCGGCACAAACATGAAAGCTGCCCGAATAGATGATAAGGCTTATCCAAGCGATGCGTCTGTTGACTTCTAATGAGTACCGACACCGAACGCGTCGAGGAAGGGACTGAAACCTCCCTCCTCGAGTCGTGGCGAGACTGGTATCACCTCCCCGTACTCGGGGTCGTGATGCTGTTTATGCTCTGGGTACGCACCCAGGCGTACGAGCGGTTCGTAGAAGATGGCACGCCCGCGTTCGCGGGTATTGACTCGTGGTATCACTGGCGGACGATCAACTGGACAGCAGAGAATTATCCGCATACGATGCCCTACGAGGTTTGGACGGGGTTCCCGACCGGCACCTACGTCGGCCAGTTCGGGACGCTGTACGACCAACTCATCGTCACTGTGGCGATGATCGTCGGGTTCGGTGATCCATCCCAGCAAACCCTATACACGGTCTCGTTACTTGCGGTCCCAGTCATGGCCGCTCTCGTCGCGATTCCCGTCTTTTACGCAGGCAGACGGCTCGGCGGGACACTCGGCGGCCTCGTTTCTGTCCTCGTTATCGCGCTCTCGACGGGACAGTTCCTCTCTCGATCGACGGTCGGCCAACTCGACCATCAGGCTGTCGAGCCGCTCTTCATGGCCATCGCGGTCGTCGCGATGATGGTCGCCGTCACCGCAGGTGAACGCGAGAAACCGATCTACGAACTGGTCGTCGACCGGGACTGGACCACGCTTCGAACACCTGTGATATATAGCGTTCTTGCTGGAGTCGCACTGACACTGTATATCTGGGTCTGGCCGTCGGGGGTTCTTCTCGTCGGCATCTTCGGCGTTTTCTTTGCCATTCAACTCACTCTCGACTACGTCCGTGGTAGCTCGCCGGATCATATCGCCTTCGTTGGCGCAGTCAGTCTCGGCGTCACCGCCGTGCTAACGACGCTGTTGATAGAACAGCCCGGCAGTACGGGTTCGACGAGCCTCGGACTCCTCCAGCCTTTGCTTGCCTTCCTCGTGGCAGCCGGCTGTGTCTTCATGGCCTGGCTCGCCCGAGAGTGGAACGATCGCGGGCTCGGGCGCCGGTACTACCCCGCTGCCATCGGTGGTCTGATCGCTGCAACGCTGCTGGTGATGTGGCTTGCCCTTCCCAGCCTGTTCGATTCGATCGTGGGTAACGCGACGCGCCGTATGATCCCCATCGGCGGGACGGCGACTGACCTCACCATTGTCGAGGCCCAGCCCCCCGAGAACTTCTTCAACCGCGTCTTCGCTGAGTTCGGCAGTGCGTTCTACACGATGCTTGCCGGCCTTGCGTTCCTCGCTATCCGCCCACTCTTCGGCCGCAAGTTCCGCGCCGAACACACCCTCGTCATCGTCTGGTCACTGTTCCTGATCAGCATGGCCGCGACGCAGGTGCGGTTCATGTACTACCTCGTGCTCGCGGTCGCGATCGTCAACGCGGCGTTCGTCGCCGAACTCGTCCAGTTGTTTAATCTCGACCTCAAGAGCGGTCTCAACTCCATCAAGTCCCTCGAGACCTACCAGGTGGTCGCTGTCGTGCTCGTGGTCTTGCTCCTCTTTGCGCCACTCCTCCCGCCGCTTGCACAGGCCGGTGGAACGGCGTGGGAGGTCGGCGAAGCGACGGGTCCGAACTCCGACGCCACGACGTGGGAGGCGTCGAACGAGTGGCTGCAGGAGAACACGCCCGCGCCGGGGAACTACGGCGGAGCGGACAACGCTGACCAACTCGACTACTACGGTACCTACACGCCGGGTGATGGTGACTTCGAGTATCCGGAGGGTGCCTACGGCGTTATGTCGTGGTGGGACTACGGCCACCTGATAACGACGCAGGCCGAGCGGATTCCCCACTCGAACCCGTTCCAGCAGAACGCCCGCTCGTCGTCGGCGTTCCTGACGGCTGAATCCGAAGACCACGGGGAATTGATCCTCGAGGGGATCGCCGCCGGCGAACCCGTTGCCGGTCGGTCGACCGAAGACCTTCAGCAGACGGTCTCTGGCGACAATTCGGACGAGGAGATCCGCTACGTCATGATCGACTATGCGATGGCCGGTGGCAAGTTCGGGGCGATCACCCAGTGGACCGGTCCTGGATACGGCCATTACGTGACGCCGGAAGACTACAGCGGCCAGCCGATCAGCGCCGACGAGGTCGGACAGGTCTTCGGTGACCTGCCATACGACGACACGATGACGTCGAAGCTGTACTTCGATGACGCCGAGGATATGGAACACTACCGGCTCGTTCACGAGAACACCGACCCGGGAATGGCCTTTTTCGTCAGCTACGCGCAGGTCAGTGACGGTCAGGTCGTCCACATTGGCGAAAACGGCCAGCCGGTTCAACCCGGACAGGGACAGCCCGCCGTCGTCGTCAACCGACGCGTCTCCCAGCAGACGCTGCTCCAGCTTCGGAGCAGCCCGAACTACCAAGTCTTCGACGCCAAGAGCGCTGCCGCCGTGAAAACGTTCGAGCGCGTCGAGGGTGCGACGATTACCGGCACTGTCGGCGACGGCGTGTCGAACGCTGACAACGCCACGGCCGCGGCCACAGTCGAACTCGAGACGAATTCCGGCCGGACGTTCAACTACACGCAGCGTGCCGATCTCGCGGCCGACGGGAGCTTCGAACTGACCGTGCCGTACGCGACGAACGACGAACTCGGCGTCGAGGACGGCTACACCAACAGTAGCGTCGAGGCGACCGGTAACTACACCGTCAGCGTCGTTGCGACCGGCGACGGCGAGCCAACCTACTACAGCGGCGAGACGGCTGTCTCCGAGCCCGCAGTGGTGGACGGTGACAGCGTCGACGTCTCACTCGAGGAAGTCACAACGCGGCCGAGCGGTGTGACTGACGGAACCGAAACTAACGATGGATCGACCGACACGGAAAGCACCGACGCGTCGGGGAACGAAACGGAGGCCCCGCCCACCAACGCGCTCGCGCCAGTGACGGCCGAACCAGCACTCTGAGGGAAAGCCGGCCGCGACAGTTCGCGTCGCGGCTTGAGCATCGATCCTAGTTTGCCGTGTGGCTGTTTTTGATCGGCGCTACAATTGGACCGACAATACGCTCGCCGCTATTGTACACTGTGATCAGTCCTCGGGTCAGCCGACGACATCTGTTGCAGGGGAATCGATATCGCAGATTGCGTGTGATGAGACAGTGGTGTGATCTGTGACACGCGCGTACAAGTAGACTGAGACGGGCTGCTGTAACGATCTACCGGTGGGGCTGTAGCGATCGCGGTCCCTCCCAATGGCTTCAGTGGTCCGTCCGTCTCATTCTACCCAGCAATAATACCCGGCGAAGCCGCCGTAAGCTGCCGATTGTGGTGCCATGCGCGTTTTTCGCTCAATTATGTAACCTTATATATGTAAGTATAAGATAATTTTATTTCGATCGGTGACAACCATTGGAATGTAATGTCCGAAGCAGACAGCATGAAGGACTACCTCGCACAGAACCCTCGAATGATCGGCGTCCTGTTCACCCTGTTCGTCCTGCTTAGTCAGGCGGGTACGGTGGCTGCAGGGAGCATGTCCCAAGTTGGGCCCTAATATTGAATTAAGAAGACACCGTCTCGTTCACGCGTAACCTCGAGCCGAACCGAACCACGATTCGACCAGTCGTTCTTCGTCGTGCTGTTTCTCAGTCGAGTAGCGACGTTCCGATGCCCTCGTTCCAGCATAACTCGCTCTCGGATAGCACCGGTAATTCCGTCCAAGTCAGATATTCCCGGAGTTCTGCCGTCTCTACTGCTAACCGTGGAGTCGATCCCGGCGTGAGGTGACAGTCGGAAACCGAATCAAGCGGTGATGCGGTCACTGTCCCCAGTTTGAACTCCTTTGTCGAGTACGATTTGACGGCGAAATTGAATTCATTCTCGCCGCGAGACCCGATCTCGACGAGCATTGGTGCCCCACCATCTGACTGGGCGATATCAGCCGACCCATCGCCAACGATGAGATACTGCTCGCCGAGCATCGAGTTCTCGCGAGCGATCTCGAGGGCACCCCGAAGCGGGAAGCCGCGATTTAACAGTCTGGCAATGGTCTCGCCGGCTGTCACTGCCCGTTCGTTGATGACGTCGGCGTACGTGCTGACACCGCCGAACGCGCCCCGCCGGGTGAGCGCAAGCCCCTGTTCGTAGGAGCGACAGGCGTTCAGGAAGAAGACGCCCACGTCGACGGACTCGAGGGTCCGGATGTCGAGGTCGCCGTCGGGACAGCGGAGGCCGTCTTCGGTCGCGTGGCCGATAAAGTGGAAGAAGTCATAGCCGCCGTCGGTCAGCAGAGTCGCCAGCCGGTCGGCGTCAACGCCGAACTTCGAGTCGATCTCGAAGGGGAGATCCGACCGGTTACCGTAGCTGCCGTCGAGTAGGTCGTGTTCGTCTATCATGCGCGCGTCGTTACAGACGAGCAAAAGCTCGATCGATTCGACGGGTTCCCGGTGCTGGAGTTGATGTCGGTACGCCTCGAGCGTCGCTTTCGAGGCCTGCTGTGGCACGCCGTCGCCGAACCAGGCATGTTCGACGGATTCGCCCGTCACAGCCGGCACGATGAACTCCGACTCGGCCGGTCCCGGCGAGGACGAGCGTGCGGTCGTCGCTGAGCGGACGAGTTGAGAACTCGTCGCATCCGTGTTCGGGATCGACTCGGGCGGTTGACTCGTCGTGTCGCGAACGATCCCCAGTTCGTTGACGATGAACGGCAGCAACGTCGCGCTTTCTGGTTCGGACGGAACGTGGGCGGTCAGCGGCCACCGCGGAATGTGTGGTTCAAGCACGTCGAAGGGGACCGCGAGGTACTGCTCGAGGCGCTCGGCGAGTGAACGGTCGTAGGTGGCCGCGAAGTCAAAGGGGAGGTCGTCTTCCAGCATCGATCGCTCGAGGAGGTCGTACTGGAAGACCCCCTCAGTCCGAACGATGCAATCGAGGAAGAAAAACCGCTTCAGGAGGTCGGCGATCTCGTCTTCGAACGTATGGCCAGCCGAGATCGGATGGGTAAACGCCGGTGTTTCGAGTGCCGGCTCGTCACCCGGTTGTATCGTGGCACCCAGGAAAAACGCGAGCGGCGCGACCTGATACAGCGAGGCGTACGATCGCGGCACGGTAATCGTGATGTCGCTGGCCGGCCGGTCGACGGTGTCGGGGATCTCGAGTTGGTCGCCGAGTTCGATCAACGGGGGATGGCCACGCAGTGTCGGCCACGTCCGCTCGGGCGAGGTGGTCTTCAGTGCGGACGGGAGCGCAGAGACGGCGTCCATCATCGCGTCGATATCGGGTGGCGTGGTGATCGTTCCCCGCGGCTGGTCATGCAGCGACCGGACACCGAGCTCGATCGTCGTCTCGCGGTCGGTCGTGATCGTGATCGACGTCAGTCCGATATCGATCGTCCCTGGTGCGTCGATGCGACAGTAGAGCTTGATCGGGCCGCTCAATCCGACGAACTGTGTCCGATCCTCGAGTTGCCCCGTTTCGCTGGTGTCGAAGCTCGCTTCCGTCCGCCCGGCTGCGTCGTGGACGGTGACGGAATACAGCTGATTGAACCCGAGTTCGTCGGTCTCGAGCCGGCAGGTCCGATCGACCGGGAAGCAAAACTGTGCTGGCTCGCTGGTGTCGAACGAGACGGAGCCGGGGGTCTCGATCTGGAGGCGGCGTTGCTCGATCGAGTCGTACACCTCGAGCCCGGTCGGGGCTGCCGTTTCCGCAAACGAGATCGTCATAGCTCAGCTGGTAGTGATTGCACCCACTCACCCCATGGTCAAAAAGAATTGTATCGGCCGGTCGGCCTATGCCCTGTCGATCCCACTGGCCGACGGGACCGACGCCGCGGTGAGCGCTTGGAACGCAATCGTCGGGAACAGTGGGTTGACCGTACTCGGCTGGCGACCGCTGCCGCGATCGGGCGTCGACAGCGGTACCCGTTCGATGACGCCGCGATCCGCGAGTTCGTACAGAAACCGTTTGACCGTGCCGGCGGTCAGCGACGATCGAGCCGCGATCGCGGTCGCGATTTCGCGAATCGGGCGGTCGGTCGCATCGAGCTCGGTAAGCGTCACCAGCACCTGCTGGCGCGTTTCCGGAAGTGCCAGCGCGCGACCGACGTGGACACCGTTTTCGGGCACGTCGGCCCGTGCAGTCTCGAGGTGGCTGTGCTCGATTCGATCCGCGTCTGCCTCGCGTGCGAGGACGGCGGCCCCGAACAGCGCCGCGAGCGCGTCGTGAGCGTTTCCATCGGCCCAGGCGGCGAGTTCGCGCACGGCACCGTGATCGAGTGCGCCCGCTGCAAGCCCCGTCGAGGCGCGGTCGGTGATCACGTCGACGAGTTCGTGATCACGGTAGGCCGGCACGGTGACAGTCGCACCGTCCCACCCGTGGGGTTCGCGCTGGCCAACCGGGACGATCGCGACGTGCGCGTCGACTGGTGTCAGAAGGTCGCGAGCGTGCCCGATGTCGAGCGTCTCGGGTTCGTCGTGGTGATCGATCGCGACGATCACGCGCCGGTCGGGACGGTCGAGCCTATTGCACAGCCGCGTGCGCAGTTCCTCGGTCCCGATGCCGCTCTCGGGGACCGGCTCGCTCGAGATCAGCGAGAGGACAGCCCGATAAAACGAAAAGGGGCTCTCGATCCGACGACCGTCAACGGTCCCGAACCACGTGATCGGGCCAGCAGCTCCGGCCCGCGTCGTCGTGCCGATCGACCGCGCCGAGCCGCTGAACTGGTCGTTGAGCGCATCGAACAGCGCGGTCACGATCGCGGACGTGCCCGATCCCGGCGGGCCGACTACCGCGACCGGTGGCGGCAGTTCGTCGTCGAAGACCGGCTCGAGCGCATCGAGTAGTTGCTCTAAGACGGGGCCACGGCCCACCGGCTCCGGTCGGTGGACAACGGGACTGAGCTGGTCGCGGTCGACGATAATGCGCCCGCCCTGTCGCGATGACCGCCGGCGAGCGATTCGCTCCTGTAAGTCCATTACTGGCCGTCTGCCTCCGCCGGTCCGACGAGCGCTGCCTCGAGCACCTCGAGCGTGTGGGTAATCTCGTAGCCGGTGCCGTGTTCCATCTGCATCGAGCAGGTCGGACACTCCGTGAGCCCAGAAGTTGCGTCCGCGTCTTCCATGTGCTCGAACATTTCCGAGCCGATTTTCATGGAGGTTTCGTAATTCTCTTTCTTCCAGCCGTACGTCCCAGAGATGCCAGAACAGGAGTCACCGACATCGTGGGCCGTGATGCCGTCGATGGCGTCGAGTACTTCGACCGTCTGGCCGTCCAGTCCCTGGTTCCGGGCGTGACACGGCGCGTGATACGCGAAGTCATCGAACTTGTCGCCGACCGAGGTGCCCTCGAGTTCGCCCTCGAGGTCCTCGTGGACTCGGAGGTACTCGACGGCATCCCAGGTGTTGGCGGCGACCTCCTCCGTACCCTCGAAGTCGAACAGTTCGGGGTACTCCTGGCGGAGCGACATCGAACACGAACTGCAGGAGGCGATGATGTCCGCGCCGTCTTCGAGAGCCCAGGCGAGCTCGCGCACGTTCGTCTCGGCCGACCGGCGTGCGTCCTCGAGCATCCCGTTTGCGAACATCGGCGTCCCCGAGCAGTGCTGGTTGGGGACCATGATCTCGTAGCCGAAGTGTTCGTAAACCCGAACCAGTGCCTTCGCGACTTCAGGGGTGTTGTAGTTGGCATAGCAGCCGTGGAAGTAGGCGATGCGCTTGTCCGCGTTTTCGACCTGTGCACCGCCCCTTGCCGTCCACCATTCACGAAATGTTTCGGTCGCGAATTCGGGGAACTCCCGCTGGCCCGTGATCCCGAGGAGCTTCTCGCCGAGCCACTGCGTCGCAGACAGCCCCATCATGAAGTTCGTCGTCCGCGGGAACATCGATCCGAGCGGGGCGAGTCGGCGGTAGTTCGCGAGCATGCGGTTGCGCCAGTACTCCCGCGAGAGTTTGCTCATGTTCTCCTCGACGTACTCAGCGCGGGCGGTGTTGTGCATCTGCGAGAGCGGCACCTCCGAGGGACAGGCACTGTCACAGCGCATGCAGTTCGAACACTTCATCACCGAGTCGTCGATGTCGTGGTCGTCCTGGCGCTTGAGCCGCCACTGTTCGGGCCCCTGGAACTTCGGGCCGGGGAACTCGTCGTCGACCTCGGCGACAGGACAGTTGGTATCGCAGGTCGAGCACTTGTAACAGTTGTCCGCCCCCGGTCGGAGGTCCATCTCCTCGGCCTCTGGAAAGACCTGAATCGGCTCGAAGTCGTCATCTCCCGGTCCGCCATCGTCAGTCGGCTGTTGTGCATCGCTCATCGAATCACCTGAGTGGGTCGGTCGCTGTCGGTCGCATCACTTGCTCGAGTCCGTTCACTCACGCCCAGTCGATCGCGTTCGCGACTCGAGTCGCACGGTTCGCCTATGCCCGTCATTGTCTCGCCTCCATCCCTGCGCGCTGGCCCGCGACGTAGCCCGTCGCGAGCGAGACGCCGCTGCCGGATTTCTCCGCCGCGAAGTCGTAGCCACCAAGCACTGCCCCCGCCGCACGGAGGTTCGAAAATTCGGGCTCGTCACCAGGATCGAGCGGCCTGAGATCGCGGTCGACTGGCAGGCCGAATCGTGCGTAGGGCTGGTCGCCGAAGACGTCGTCGACGAACCAGTCGTAGCGGTCTGCCGGATGCGGGACGTGACAGTCGAAGACCGGCTCGAACACCCGCTTGCGCTCCGATCGCACGCCCTTGCCGACCAACCCGCCCGTCGCCAGCACGTACTGGTCGGCGCGATGGGGAATCTCGGTGCCGTTGCGGTCGACGACGACGTGGTCGATTTGCCCGCTGGTGCCGGTCTCGTACTCGACTACCGGCACCCCTGTCGTCACCCGGACGCTGGCGTCCTCGAGCGCGTCGTAGAGCAGGTCCTCGAGTCGCAGCCCGGGCAGGCTCGGTGGCCCCATCGGGACCTCGAAGACGTCGACGCCGAGTCGCTCCGCGAGATCGGCTCTGACCGCGTTCGCGTGGTCGTCTCCGAGGATCGCGGGGAAGCCGACGCGGGCCTCGTCCTCGAGCTGGGACCGAACGATGTCGGCCAGCGCGTCGCGGGCCGTCGTCTCGCCGGCCGCCGTCGTCACGGCTTCGTCCTGATCGAGCAGGTGTGCGTATCGCGTGACCTTCGCGTCGTCCCGGACGATGCCGGGGAACCGGACTGTGATCCCGCGGGCTGCGAAGGGAGCGCCGGCGGCCTCGAGATGAGATGCTGCCAGCGGGGCCTCGAAGTCAGGCAGCGTCTCGAAGCCGACGAGCAGGGTATCGCGGCCGTCGCTCGCGAGACCGGCGGCGGTCGAAACCGGGTATCTGGCGGTCGGCTTGACCGTGCCGCCGTGGGTCGGGACGAGCGCGTTCGCATCCGTGTGGCCACCGTCGTACGCGTCGCCTGCGATCTCGTCGAAAAACGAGAGGGCCTCACGGACCGCCTCGAGCCCCACGCGCTCGTAGGGGTGGCCTTCGGGGAGATCGACGAGCGCTTCGAACGGGTCCACGAGCGGGCCGTCACCCGTTGGTGTGTAGCCGAGCACGTCGATCAACCCGCTGGCGTGGCGGAGCGTACTTTGTTTGTACGAGACGAGCCGGACCTGTGCGCTCTGATCTGCGGCGGCAAGTGCGGCGGTTACCCCAGCGAGGCCGCCGCCGATCACGAGGACGTCGTCTTCGATCGCCATCTAGCGGCCCCCTCGGATCCCGTCGATCCGGTCTCTCTCGGCTCGGCCGTCGTCGAAGGCCGCGAAATCCACGGTCGACGTCGCGCTCGCGGGATCGTGATCCCGATTCATCGTCGTCGCGTGCAGTGCGTAGTTGAGCATCGCTTGCGAGAGCTGTTCGCCCCACAGCGCGTGACGCTCGCCTTTCCAGCGTTCCTGAAAGAGTTCGTCGAGCGCCTCGCGGACCATCTTTTCGTCGTATTCGGGGTGGAGTTCGTTCGCCATCGGTTGACAGCAAAAGCCACCCTGACAGTTCCCCATCGAGGCCCGTGTCCGGATGCGAACCGCGTTCAGGTCCGTCCCCGACTGGGCGATGGCGTCTTTAATCTCCGCGCGCGTGACGCCTTCACACTGGCAGATCACCGGGTTCGGCTCGTCGGTCTCGAGCACCTCGCGTGCCCGACTACCGAGTCGCTGTCGGCTCCGGCGGGCCACCGGCGAGCGCAGACCGAAGTCGTCCATCCCGGCCTCGAGCGTCGCGATGTTTTCGCTGCCGGGCAGTGGCTCGTCGGCAGTTGCACAGGTGGCGGTTACACCTAGTTTCTCGCAGACGTGATCCGAGATCTGTTCGGCCATCATCCGGTAGGTAGTGAACTTGCCGCCGACGATACTGGACATCCCCGTGACGCCGTCGCGGTCGGCGTGATCGAGCAGGAAGAAGTCCCGGGTGATGTCGGTCGGGTCCTGCGTGCCGGTTCCCGGCGGCTCGTAGAGCGGGCGCACGCCCCAGAACGAGCGGATCGTCCGGGCCTCTTTGAGGATCGGCACCAGTTCTGAGAGAGTATCGATCATCTGATCGACCTCCCACTGCTCTTCGGGATAGTCGTCCGGATCATCGACCTCCTCGTCGGTCGTGCCTAAGATTGCAGTCGTCTCGTGAGGAACGATAATATCCGCGTCGCCTTTCGGATGGCAGCGGTTGATCACGGTATCGACCTGCCGGACGTTCATGATCGTCATCACGCCCTTGGAGGGCCGGACCGCGATCTCGAGGTCGGCCATCGCGCCGATCTGACCGGCCCATGCGCCGGTCGCGTTGACGACGTACTCGGCGGTGATCTCCTCGGTGGTCCCGGACGTGGCGTGCGTGCGTTTGCCGGGGCCCGAGTCGTGGCGCACCTCGACCCCGTAAATATCGTCGCCGTCGCGCAGGAGGTCGATCACCTCGGCGTGGGTCTCGATGCGCGCGCCGTAGGTCTCGGCGTCGATCGCGTTCGCGACGCAGAGTCTGAACGGGTCGACCGCACCGTCGGGGACCTCGATCGCTCGTTTGATGTCGTCCGCGAGGTAGGGCTCGACTTCGCGGGCTTCCGACCCCGAGAGCACGCGGGCGGGAATCCCACACTCTCGACAGCCCTCGAGTTTCTGCCGGAAGTAGTCGTCCGAGTCCTCGGGTCGCTGGACGAACAGGCCACCGGTCTCCTCGACGCAGTGGCCGGCGATCTCCCGAAGGACCTCGTTTTCTTCGATACACTCAGTCGCGCTGGCCTGGTCGGAGACGGCATATCGCCCGCCGCTGTGGAGCAGGCCGTGCATCCGACCGGTCGTTCCGTCTGTGAGGTTGCCTCGCTCGACGAGCGTGACCTCGAGGCCCCGCATCGCCAGATCGCGGGCGATGCCACAGCCAGTCGAGCCGCCGCCGAGGACGAGAACCTCCGTGTCACGGGCCATTCCTTCAGAAGCCACTACGGACAGCCACATCTTTATTTTATCGGCGGCGAAGGAACAGCCATAACAATGGGTTGCTATCGGGATTGGTAGTCAGTTGATCGGAACAATATGCAGCGACCGCATGTCGGTTTTCTTCTGATAACAGCGCCTATAGCGTTCATACCTCCCAAATTCTCATACTCTCTTATGTTGGCTATGTTATGAGTTCGGTAACTTTTATAATGATTGTAGGAATTGTTTACCAGTAGAACGCGCCCGTCAGTAAAGACATCGCGCGCGAGTGTGGGATAACACCTATGACAACCAATACCTACGTCGGTGCGGTAGACCAGGGAACGACCGGCACCCGCTTCATCGTCTTCGATCACGAAGGACAGGTCGTCGCGAACGCCTACGAGAAACACGAACAGATCTATCCCGAACCCGGCTGGGTCGAGCACGACCCGACGGAAATCTGGGAGAACACCAAAGCCGTCATCAGACAGGCCCTCGGGCAGGCGGGTATCGGCCCCGATCAGCTCGAGGCCATCGGCGTGACCAACCAGCGAGAGACGACGCTGCTGTGGGATGCAGACACCGGCAACCCCGTCCACAACGCCATCGTCTGGCAGGACCGGCGGACGACCGATCGCGTCGAGCAACTCGAAGAGGAGGGAATGGTCGAGACCATCCGCGACAAAACCGGCCTCGAGGCCGACGCCTACTTCTCGGCGACGAAAGCCGAGTGGCTCCTCGACAACGCCGACCCGATCAAACTCGAGCGCACGCGCCCCGCGGACATCCGCGACCGCGCAGAGCAGGGTGAGGTCCTGTTCGGGACCATCGATACGTGGTTGATATACAACCTCACGGGCAACCACATCACCGAAGTCACGAACGCCTCGCGGACGATGCTCTACAACATCCACGACCTCGCGTGGGACGACGACCTGCTGTCGGAGTTTTCGGTCCCCGAGGCGATGTTGCCCGAGGTCCGTCCCTCGAGCGACGACGCGACGTACGGGTCGACCGATCCCGACGGCTTCCTCGAGGCCGAGGTGCCGGTCGCGGGTGCGCTTGGCGACCAGCAGGCGGCCCTGTTCGGCCAGACCTGTTTCGACGCCGGCGACGCGAAGAACACCTACGGCACCGGCTCGTTCTTCCTGATGAACACCGGCAACGAGGCCGTCGAATCCGACCACGGCCTCCTGACGACGATCGGCTTCCAGCGCGCGGGCGAAGACGTCCAGTACGCACTCGAGGGAGCGATCTTCGTCACCGGCGCGGCGATCGAGTGGCTCGAGGATATGACACTGATCGACGATCCCGCCGAGACGGCGGAACTGGCCCGAAGCGTCGACACGACCGATGGCGTCTACGTCGTCCCCGCGTTTACGGGACTTGGTGCACCCCACTGGGATCAGCGCGCACGCGGCACCATCGTCGGGATGACACGTGGCACCCGCAAAGAACACGTCGTCCGCGCGACCCTCGAGTCGATCGCCTACCAGACCCGCGACGTCGCCGAAGCGATGGAGGCTGACTCGGGGATCGAGATGACGTCGCTGAAAGTCGACGGCGGCGCGGTCAAGAACAACTTCCTCTGTCAGCTCCAGTCGGACATCATCGGCTCGGAGATCGTCCGCCCGGTGGTCGACGAGACGACGGCGCTCGGGTCGGCGTACGCGGCTGGCCTCGCAGTCGGCTACTGGAGTGATCCCGACGAGTTGCGGAGCAACTGGCAGATCGACGCCGAGTTCGAACCCGAGATGGATCCGGACACCGCCGATCGGCGATACGACCGCTGGGATGATGCCGTCGACCGAGCGCGCGACTGGGCGCGGGATAGTGAGGAGTAAGCGATGGTCCAGACGCTGCTTCAGATTCCGGTTATCGGAATGGAGACCGACGCGTTCGTCCTCCTGCTCATTACCGCTCTCGCCGGCGGCGCGTTCGGGGCGGCACTCGGCGCACTGCCGTCGTTTGTCTTTACAGGCTTCGTCGTCTTCCTCGGCGAAGGTATCGCGATCCTTCAGAACGAAGTCGGTGCGGTCGAGGGGATTCCGGCAGCCGAACTCGGCGCTGGCATTACCGGAACGATCGGCTTCGGCGCGGTGACCGGCCCCCATATCGCCTTCGCTGGCGGTGTCGCTGCGACAGCCTACGCCGGCCGGCGGTACCCCGAGATGGAACCCGCCGGCTGGGACTACCACTTCGGAAAGAACATCCTGTACGCCTTCGGGACCAAACCAGACATCCTCGCCGTCGGTGCAGTCTTCGGCGTCGTCGGGATGCTCATCACCCAGGTGCTAAACGGAATCGGCTTCCCGACGGACAACATCGCGCTCTCGGTCGTCGCAACGGCCTTCCTGGCGCGACTCGCCTTCGGCTACCCGCTGGTCGGCAAGGTGGCTGGTTCGAGCATTCTCGATATGTCGCCGTTCGAGCGCGAAGAAAAACGGATGGCTGCCGACGGTGGCACTGAGACCGACCGGTTAGCGACCGAGCCCTGGCTCCCCCACCAGTACGAGTGGTCCGGCGTGGCGACCATCGGCGTCATCGGTGGGATCCTCGGCGGATATATCTGGCTCGAGACCGGGAGCATCTTCTTGGGCTATGCGATTTCCGCGATGAGCCTGCTGTTTCTCAACCTCGGCGTCGAGAAGATTCCGGTCACCCATCACATCACGCTGCTTGGCGCGGTCGGTGCGATCATCGCGATGCCGGCTCTCGGAAGTGAACCGGTTGCACTGCTCGTCGCCGGTGTCTTTGGTGCGATCTCCGGCCTGCTCGCCGAGGTAAGCCAGCGAATCTTCTACTCTCACTCCGGGACACACGTCGACCCGCCAGCGATGGCAATCGCGGAGTTCATGTTCGTTCTCGGGGTGCTCTATCTGCTCGGGCTGCTGCCCAACGCGGGTTACCTCGCGCTCTGAATGCGAGACGGTTCATCCGAGGCCCCTTTCTACTACCTATCTGATAACTACCATACGGCGCTGTTGTCGCCCGCAGCAAGTGATCGATTTGCGGTCGGCAGCTCGACCGCCGTGTCGTTGGACTTCCCTAACCACTCTCACTACTATTTTATCGCACTGTGTGATGTGATACCTAGACATGGATACACAGACAAGTCCAGAAGCGATGCCGACAGTGATGGGCGCGACCGATGGGAAGGCGGTGTGGTCCGTCGGTGTGCTAATGCTCTTCAAGGCCGATGCCGAGCGAACGGACGGCGCGTTCACCTTGCTCGAGCACACTGCTCCCGCCGGCTACGAAACGCCGTACCACGTCCACCACGGCGAAGACGAACTATTCTATATCCTTGACGGTGAGATCGACTGTTACTATGGCGATGACGGCGAGACCGTGAGCCGGGCACGTCCGGGAGAGACAGTGTTCCTCCCTCGAGACGTCCCACACGGCTTCCGTGTCGTCAGCGACGATGCCTGTCGAATGCTCGTCCAGGTGACGCCGGCAGGCCTCGAGGAGTTATTCATCGAGGTCGGTGAGTCGGCGAAGCGACTGGAGACGCCGCCGCAAGCCGAACTGGACACCGCGGCGCTGGCTGAAGCGGCTGCAGCGTATCAACTCGATATTCTTGGACCGCTCCCGGATTGAACCGACCGTTTTAGGTCACCCAGCCCTCGAGTCACGGCTATGACCGCCGATCCGCCCCTCGTGCTCGACGTCGACGGCACCCTGACCCGTCCCCAGGGATGGGGTATCGATCCCCGCGTCTTCGATCCGCTCCGCGAGTGGAACGCACCAGTCGTGATCGCCACCGGGAAGGCCTTTCCCTACCCCGTTGCGCTCTGTCACTTCATCGGCATTCCCGAACTCGTCGTCGCCGAAAACGGCGGCGTCGTCTACACCGGCGACGACGTCTTCTTCACCGCCGACCGTGAGGCCGCCCAGGCCGTCACCGAAGAGTACCGGGCCGCGGGCTACGACCTCGGTTGGGGCGACGAAGACACCGTCAACCGCTGGCGCGAAACCGAGATCGCCGTCAACCTCGAACAGCCCCTCGAGCCGCTGCGCGAGATCGCCGCCAAGCACGGCCTCGAGGTGATCGACACCGGCTACGCCTACCACGTCAAGGACACGAACCCGAACAAGGGGGCGGGACTCGAGACGATCGCCGAGCAGACCAGTATCGATCTCGAGGACTGCGTCGCGATCGGCGATTCGATCAACGACGTTTCGACGTTCGAGGCCGTCGATCGTGGGTTCGCCGTCAACAACGCCGACGAGTCGGCGAAAGCGGCCGCCGACGAGGTACTCGACGAGGTCCACGCCGACGGGACGCTGGCGGTGCTCGAGCGGGTCTGCGGGACAAAGTAACTGTCCTATAGACGCTGTCTGACTCTGTCACCCTGATATCCCAGAACTCAAGGGCGGCGAGGGATTCAATGAAGTCGGCTTAGAGTTCCATCGTAATCTGGTGTGACAAGAGAGCCCAAGTAAGAAGGAAAAATCCAGGTCGTGGGAGAGAGCAGAATTAGAAACACCAGCCAATAGCAGACGTTGACTCCTGCTTACGGTTGATGCTACCGGAGAAATCCAATGTACGATTTCAGAAAATCTCATCCCACTTTTGATCTCCTCAGTAGGAGAATATATGTAACGGGGAACACTCTCACGGCTACTGCAGGGGATTTCTGACGATAAATACTGGAGCGTGTCACAGACCCTTCCTCCCAACTTGACCATCTCGGCCCGTTTGCCTTCTCGCTCGTAGTCAATGATCGCGACGCCAAGCCGAAGGCACAACGCCAAAACTGCCAGATTTCGCTACTGACTTGGATCCGGCATTTCGTCGGGTTGATTCCTCTTAACCCGCCAAGCACGGATGAGTTGGTGACGACTGCTTCCGGACTCCTCTCGATAGTCAATTGTGACCGGTTCGTTGGCATTGAACGCGTCTTGAAGTAGAGAGAACATTGCCCGCGCCGCAGGTAACTTGTCGTTATTCTTCAACGGAAGTCCATACACTCGAGAGCTATCGTTTTCTAAGCCTATGATAACTTCTGCATCGAGTCGGTCATCCGGAGGTCCGTACATCGTCCCTGCTTCGTGAACACGGAAGAAGTTGATCCTTCCAGTTCTCTGTTTTATTTCTGCCATATTAGCCATGGGCCGGCAGTTCGCCAACCCATAGAGGCAATCTGGAGAATTAGTAATAAGTGAGAACGGCCGTTCCAGCTATTAATTTAAAAATATCATGCTAATTCATATTGCATCTCTCTTAATTATAAAATTATATTTGGCATTTTGTCTACGTGAGGGGTATTGCGGTCGGTAATTCTGAACTCCCGATAACCGAGGGGAACTTCAGCCTTCAAGTAAAAGTAAACGGACAGGCGTGGAAAGAGTGTTCTCTCCCACGATATACTGACGATTCTCTTCCAGTTCTCCTTCAAATTGAAGGCTACTGGCCAGACTTCTGGTTTTCATACACTACGGCTGGTGACTGGTAAGCCGACGTGCTCACGGAGCTGTTTCTCAGTTTCGAGACGAACAATCAGTACAGCTGTAACACCCGGAGAACTGGTTCCAAGCCATCTCAATGCCGGCCTCCTCTTCGCAGTAGATCCAGGGGTACAATGACTGGGTCGGCACTCGTCGCGAAAACCGACTGTTCGAGTTCTTGATCTTAGCTTTCGTCGGCGCTCGAATCACCATCGCCAGCTGTGTCGGTGCTCTCGTCGGTTTCCTCGTCGACCGACGACTGGACATCGTCGATGTCGATAGGCGTGCCGAGTTCGTCCGTGTTGATCGCCTGCTCGAGCGTTTCTGTATCGGTCACCGCCTGCAGTCCCTGCTCGTCGACCGCGGACTGGATCTCCCCGGCGTCGATCGCCGAGTCGACTGTCTCGTCGTTCGTCGACGATTTCAGCGCTCGCCGGACGACAATGTATCCAGCCAGCGCCGCCCCGCCGGAGGCGATCGCCCCCGGAACTCCGTATCGCCTGTAGCCGAACGTGGCTGCCTTCTTGCCGATAGTATACGCTCCGATCATGGCCAACGGTTGTACTGGGACGCGCAAGAGAGCGAGGCTTTCGTACGGAAGCGAGGAGAAATCTCGGCACTCGCATACGCTCTATATAGCTATCAGATATTTTATGAACGTGATTGTGTGGCGTAGAGACGCATTCGAAAGCGTATCGAGCAGCCCATCGAGTCGAATTGAGGGTGCATCTCGGCAACACTCTATAGATTTGCCCATATTTATATTCGATCGGTCGAATCCCGCTATATGGAGACGCGAAAGGTCCAGGTGACGGGTGGATCGACCTACACCGTCTCGCTACCAAAGACGTGGGCGACCAAAAACAACGTCAGCGCCGGCACGACCGTGGAGTTCTACCCCGAAGGCGACGCGCTGTTGCTAACACCCCAGAGCGAAACCGAACGGCAGGAGGGGACCCTCGACATCTCGAGTCTCGAGGGTGAGCGGTTGACGCGGGCCGTGATGACGATGTACGTCAGCGGGTTCGACATCATTCGACTCGAGGCGGGTCGGATCACGACCGATCAGCGCCGGGCGATCCGCGGTGCGACGCAGGGGCTGGTCGGCGTCGAAGTCTTAGAGGAGACGACCGACAGCGTGGTCATTCAGGACTTACTCGATTCCTCGGAGCTGTCGATCGTCAACGCCGTCACGCGGATGCGTCTGATCTCCCAGTCGATGCTCGAGGATGCCGTCATCGCGTTGATCGAGGACGACGACGACATCGCACACGACGTGATCGAACGCGACGACGACATCGACCGGCTCTGGCTCGTCGTCTCGCGGATCTTCCGGGCGACGCTTCGCTCCCCGCGAGCGGCCGAAGAACTCGGCGTTCCCCGCGAGGACTGTTTCGACCTCCACTCGAGTGCCCGCCAACTCGAGCGCGTCGCCGACCACGCCGCCAAGATTAGCAATCTTGCGCTCAAACTCGACGAGATTCCCGCGGACGTCGCTGAGGCGCTCGAGGGCCTCCACGAGGACGCAGCAACGATCCTGGAGAAATCGATGGACGCGCTGTTCGCCGAGGAGACCGACGAGGCGAACCGGCTCGGGCACAGTGCTCGCGAGGCCGTCCTCGAGATCGACCAACACACCCGCCAGATCGACGATATGCTTCGGGAACTCGACCCGGTGCAGGCCCAGTCGCTCGGGTTGATCGTCGACTCACTGTCCAGAAGCGCCGACTACGGCGGCAATATCGCCGAGACGGCACTCCAGAAGGCCGCACCGCGGCCCTGACGCCCGCTTGACTGCTCGTCGCTGTTCACAGGCGGTACGAGGCGGATGCCCCGACCCTTGAGGTCGGGGAGGAAGCCGACACTCGATGAAACGTGTGGGTACGAGGTGAACGTGGATTACAACGCAGCGAAGAACATCGCGAATCGGTATTGCGGGTATATTCATCGCGGGCAGAAGTCTCGCGGTGGATGGGCTACCAGTCAGCTAGCCCTCAAGTCAGGGACGTTGAACGTGAACGGCGACTACACGCCTACCGAATTACTCGGGTAGAACGGGAGTTCACTGACAAGCCTCGGGGTCGTTCGGAAGATATTCGATCTTCCGTGATGACGAGACGCCGGAGGCGTCTCGAACCACTTGACCCCGAGGCGGTTGACCCTCCTGCGGGAACGCTTTTTAAGCCCCACCTCGAAAGGAAAACGATGGAACTCGACGAGCGTGCCGAGGATCTCGCCTCCGACCTCGGTGTCGACAAAGAGGAGGTCAAAGCTGACCTGCAGAATCTAGTGGAGTACAGCGTCCCGATCGACGAGGCAGTGCAGAGCCTCCGACGGAAGTACGGCGATGGAGCAAGTGGCGGAAGCGAAACACCATCGTCGAAAGACGTTGCGGAGATCACGCCCGAGGATAGTTCGGTCACCGTCACCGGCATCGTCCTGACGGCCGGCAAACGATCGATCCGCTATCAGGGCTCCGATCACGTCATCGTCGAAGGTCGACTGGCTGATGAGACCGGTACCATCGACTACACCGCGTGGGAGGACTTCGGCCTCTCACCGGGCGAGACGATCACTGCGGGCAACGCTGGCGTCCGCGAGTGGGACGGCGAACCCGAACTCAACCTCGGTGAGAGCACCTCGCTTTCCTTCCTTGAGGAGTCGCTCGAGGTCCCCGACCAGATCGGCGGCGACGCCCAACTGGCCGACCTGCAGACGGGCGATCGCGCCGTCACTATCGAGGTGTCCGTCCTCGAGTGCGAGCGCAAGACGATCGACGGCCGCGACGGCGAGACGGACATCCTGAGCGGTGTTTTCGGCGACGAGAGCGGCCGGCTCCCCTTTACGAACTGGGAGCCAGCGCCCGAAATCGAAGAGGGCGGCTCGGTTCGCATCGAAAACGCCTACGTCCAGGAGTTCCGTGGCGTCCCCGAAGTCAACGTCTCCGAGTTCTCGACGGTAACTGCACTCGAGCGCGAGATCGACGTCGGCAGCGACACCGCGACGATGGATATCGGCGACGCGGTCGCGACCGGCGGAGTCTACGACGTCGAAGTCGTGGGCAACCTGCTGGCGGTTCGTGACGGTTCCGGGCTGATCCAGCGCTGTCCGGAGTGTTACCGAGTTATCCAGAAAGGACAGTGTCGCACCCACGGCGACGTCGACGGTATCGACGACCTGCGCGTCAAGGCGATCCTCGACGATGGGACTGGTGCTGTCACGGTCGTCCTCGACGACGAACTGACCGCACGGGTCTATGGCGGAACCTTAGAAGACGCCTTAGAACAGGCCCGCGAAGCCATGGATCAGGAGGTCGTCGCCGAGACGATCCGCGAGCGCATCGTCGGCCGCGAGTACCGCGTGCGCGGACATCTCTCGGTTGACGAATACGGGGCGAATCTCGATGCCGAGATATTCGAAGAGAGCGACGACGATCCGGCCGCACGTGCGACGGCCTTCCTCGAGGAGGTGGACGCATGAGCGCGAACGGCAACGGGAACGGCGACGAGATTCCCGGACGGGAAATCGCTTACCGCCTGTTCGCGGCCGAGTACGATGACGCCTCGCTTTCGTATGCCGAAAGCGACGAGGAACGCGCGCCGAACTACGTCATCTCGCCGACCGGCGCGCGGCTCAATCGCGTGTTCGTCGTCGGGACGCTCACCGAGGTCACGTCGGTCAATGACGAGATGGTCCGTGCTCGCATCGTCGACCCGACCGGCGCGTTCGTCGTCTACGCCGGCCAGTACCAACCCGACGAACTGGCCTTCCTCGAGCAAGCAACACCCCCTGCCTTCGTCGCGGTGACGGGCAAGGCTCGGACCTTCCAGCCCGACGATTCTGACCAGGTCTACACCTCGATCCGGCCCGAGAGCATCGCGGCGGTCGACGCCGACACCCGCGACCGCTGGGTCGTCAGCGCGGCCGAGCGGACGCTCGAGCGCGTCGGCACCGCTGCTAGGGCAGCCGAACTCGATGTCGAGGGCGACGCCCTGGCAGACACCCTCCGCGAGGCTGGCGTCGAATCCGGCCTTGCAGCCGGGATCCCGCTCGCACAGGACCACTACGGCACGACGCCGTCGTATCTTGCGGCGCTTCGTGACTGTGCACTCGAGGCGGTCGAAGTCGTCGCGGGCGAACGCGACCAGGTAAGCGGCCTCGATCTCGTCCCCGACGCAACGAGCCCGGACTCCGACGCGACGGCGGCGTCGCTTGCTGACCTCGCCGGTCTCGAGCTCGACGCGCTTGATGCCAGCGTCGAACCCGAGCCTGCCACGCCGTCCGACGACCGATCGGCGGAACCGGTTGCGGCGACGGCCGGCGATACGGCGGATGCGGGTGCCGGGTCCGCGGCCGGCACGGCGACGAGTACGCCTTCGGAGACGGCAGCTCTCGAGCCCGATCTCGAACCCGAAACCGAGACGGTCGACGCCGACAGCGAGGCAGCCGTTGACGAGACCGCCGAGCCGGAGACCGAGCCCGAATCGATGGCCAGTGAGCCAGCGAGCGACGAACCAGCGGAGATCGATGCCATAGCCGCCGACACGCTCGAGACCGAGGACGAAGGCGACGACACGACGGACGACCTCGGTGACTTCGACGCCGGCGACGTCGACGACGGGATGTACGAGATGGACGAGGCGGAACGCGAACAGCTCGAAGAAGAGTTTGGCGCGGAGTTTACGACCGGGAGCGAGGTCGACGATCCCGGCGAGGCCGATATCGAGGTCCCCGATCCGGACGACACTGACGACGCACTCGTTGAGGAATCAGCAACGGAGGACGCCACCGAACAGGACAGCGAGATCGGCGCAGCGCCCGAGTCCGGCCTCGACACAGCGGAGTCCGACGAATCGGAACCCGAGACCGAGGAACCGGAACCCGCCGCGGACACAGACGACGCTGCGAGCGACGACGAACCAGCCGCCGACGTCGACCTCGAGGACTACGTCGTCGAGACGATGGAGGAACTCGACGACGGCGACGGTGCCGACCGAACCGCGGTGATCGAGACGGTCGTCGACGACACTGGCGTTCCTGCCGACGAGGTCGAAGACGCGATTCAGGACGCGCTGATGGGCGGGCAGTGTTACGAACCCGACGACGAGACGCTGAAAGCGATCTGATCGACCGCGATGCGAGGCGATTCAGCTCGTTCCGATCCGGGGGGTGTGCCGCCGCCCGCACACGTCGAACCCGTCCCCGGTGAACCGGCCGCGACCGCCACGATCGCGGGCGAGCGCGCGTTACTCGTCGCCGACTACCACGCCGGCTACGAGGCCGGCCTGCGATACGACCGCGGCGTCGCGGTTCCAAATCATGCGGCCGACCGCCGGGAGCGATTGCTGGCGCTGTGTGACCGCACCCAGCCCGATCGGCTTGTCGTCCTCGGCGACCTCATGCACTCGATCGGAGACCCGGGTGGGGCCGAACGCGGCGAGCTCGAGGTGTTGTTCGAATCGTTCCCGGCCGACCTCGCGGTGACAGTCGTCAAGGGCAACCACGACGGGCGCATCGAAACCTGGCTCGACGAGAGCGACGAAATCGACGCGACGGTCGACATCGTCCCCGGCGGAGGGATCGCCCTCGGCAACCTCGGCGTCTGCCACGGCCATACCTGGCCCGATCCGGCGGTCCTCGAGACCGAGGTCATCTGTCTAGGCCACGAACACCCCTGCGTGCGGCTCACGGACGACGTCGGCGGGAGCCGCGTCGAGCGTGCGTGGCTTCGCGGTCGGCTCGAGCCCGAGCCGTTTCGCAACCGGCCCGAGTACGAGGGCGTGTCGTGGCTCGTAGCAGAGCCGGACCCACCGCGCGTGGTCGTCATGCCCGCGTTCAACGACCTCGTCGGTGGGACGTGGATCAACGTGGCTGGCCAGTCGTTTCTCTCGCCGTTTCTGCCCGCGGGGTTGGCTGACGGCGAGGCGTACCTGCTCGATGGAACGCGACTCGGCGCGTACGAGTCGGTTTGACGGCGCGGTCGATCAGCCGATAGAAACTACCGTCGTACCGTTTCCGACCGAATCTCGTCGCCGTCACGCCACTGATAATAGTAGTACTCGGTTCCCGCGATCTCCGTCACCGAGACTGTCGCTCGTTCCGGGACACCGTCGGGATACGTCTCCGGCTCGAGACCGTCTGCAGATGACGCGTCCTCGCCGTCGTGCTGGTCTTTCCACGCGGCCAGCGTTTCGAGATAGGAACTCACGGCACGCAGCGTCGCTTCGTCTTGTGCGATGAGTTCGTCGCGCGTCTCGTCGCTTACGCTGTCCAGTTCCGGCGGCGGAGTCGGTCGCTCGTCCGGAGTCATATCTCCTGCTGGGAGCGGGAGGCCCGTAAAACGTCGTTTTTGCGTTGTGGGCGGGTCGCTCGACGCAGTTTGTTACTCGATGGCACAACACATATAAAGTCATAATATTCACTAGTACCCCAACTACGTGCAAGTTTATATACAAGAACGTGGCCCGTTCTGTCGACAATGACGTCACAAACGCACCATCCTGCGACGCAGATCGGTCCAGTTCCGGACAACCTCGAGTCAGCCCGCGCGAAACTCGTGTATATCTATCTCGAAGCTAGCGGCGGGGCAACGGCCGACGAACTCGGCGAGTTCCTCTCGATGAAACAGATCAACACCCTGAGTGTGCTCAACTCGCTGTCGAAGAACGGCTACGTCGAGCAGTCGGGATCGGAGTACGTCGTCGCGAACTGATCGCCGAGACGTGGCGTGGGAGACGCGGGGGTCGTCGCTCGTTCTGTCGTGTGATCACCACTCGTCGGAAGCCGTGTCGCCGCTCGACGCGCAGAAACGCGGGCGGTCTCAGAACGTCTCGAGGTAGCGGTCGAGTTCCCACTGGGAGACGTCGATGAGGTACTCCTCGAACTCCTGGCGTTTGGCCTCGACGAACTTGGCGGCGACGTGATCGCCGAGTGCGCTGTAGATCACCTCGTCTTCCTCCAAAGCGTCGACGGCGTCGCCGAGATTAGACGGGAGCGTGTCGATCCCGTACTCCTCGCGTTTCTGTTCGTCGAAGTCGTAGATGTTCTCGCGAACCGGATCGGGACACTCGAGGTCGCGCTCGATGCCGTCGAGACCGGCGTGGATCATGACCGCGAGCGCGAGGTAGGGGTTACACGATGGGTCGGGCGAGCGCAGTTCGACACGTGAGGCGGCGGGGACACGGGCCGCTGGCTTGCGGATCAGCGCCGAGCGGTTGCGGTCGGACCAGGCGACGTAGACCGGTGCCTCGTAGCCCGGCACCAGCCGCTTGTAGCTGTTGACGGTGGGGTTTGCGACCGCCGTGATCGCTGGTGCGTGCTCTAAGATGCCGGCGATGAAGGCGTGGGCTGTCTCCGAGAGGTCGAACTCGTCGTCCGGATCGTGGAAGGCGTTCTCGCCGTCCTCGGTGAACAGCGAAAGGTGGGTATGCATCCCCGAACCGTTGATCTTCGGGATCGGTTTGGGCATGAACGTCGCGTGCTGGTCGTGCTGGGCAGCGATCGCACGGACAACGGTGCGGAAAGTGCCGACGTTGTCGGCCGTCGTCAGGGCGTCGTCGTACTCGAAGTTGATCTCGTGTTGGCCTTCGGCGACCTCGTGGTGGCTGGCTTCGATCTCGAAGCCCATCTCCTCGAGACCATAGATAATGTCCCGGCGGACATCCGAGGCGAGGTCCTTGGGTGCGAGATCGAAGTAGCCACCGTAGTCGCCGGTTACCGTCGTCGCACGGCCCTCCTCGTCTTCCTCGAAGAGGAAGAACTCCGGTTCGGGGGCGGCGTTGACCGTATAGCCCAGCTCGTCGGCGCGCTCTAAGGCGTTTTTGAGGACGCGACGCGGGTCACCCTCGAACGGCTCGCCCGTCGAGGTGTCGATAACGTCACAGATCATCCGGGCCGATGCGCCGTCCTCGTGGTTTTGCCACGGGAGGATTGCGAAGGTGTCGGGATCGGGCTTGAGCCGCATGTCCGATTCCTGAATGCGAACGAATCCCTCGATCGAGGAGCCGTCGAAGTAGATCCCCTCGGTAAACGCCTTCTCGGTCTGTCGAGCCGGCACGGAGACGTTCTTGACGGTTCCGAGAATGTCGGTAAACTGCAATCGGAGGAAGTCGATGTCTTGCTCCTCGATCTCGTCTAGTACGCTCGTTTCCGCAGCAGTTAAGTTTCCGTTCGTCATCTTTTGCTCGAGTCAAAGAACGGATTCTACTATTAAAGCTCTGCTGTTGTGGGCGAATATACGCAAATAGCTGAAAAAGTAGTCATACGTAGCGTATATTATGATGTTGGTCGAGAGATAGTTGATACTGGCTGAAAGCGGTCGAGAAAACTGGACAAACGTGTGCCATTCGATCGACAGGACGACTCATCTGATACTCATCTTCGCTCGAGGCCGCGGTTCGATCGTCGGGTTCCGGTCTCGGTCACTGGATCTCGGAATAGGGCTGTGAGCCGGCGGCTGCAAACTCGGTCAGTGCCGTCAGGTTCGAGAGGCTGGCAGTGATCGATGCCCGCCAAACCGTTGCTGACGCACGGAGTGTGCGTTGCCACGCGACGAACGGTCCCGACAACGCGCGGGGTGGTGCGATCTCGTTCGGCCGTGGGCGCTTGGCGAGCGTGGTCTCACATTCGGGGCAGACGTACGCGAGAGACTTTCCTCGTGGGCGCAACTGCCAGTCGCCGTCGATGGTACTCGTGTGATCACACTCCCAGCAGAACAGCGTTGCTTTCCGCTGGGTCGGCGTCCCGCCATCGTGGCCAGTTGCGGATCGGATCATCGAACGCGAGTACAGGCCCCACCCATAAAGATACAGCCGGTCAGCAGTTCACGTAATCATATCTTTCAGTGAATATTCGCTCTGATACCGTCAACTGATTCGAAACATAAATTGTGTTACCATGTACCGATTTACGGACGAAATTCGGTTCGACACCAACGCACGGCGTCACAGGTTTCCGTGATGGGGCGCTATGTCTCTCTATGACTTCGCCCAACAAGCCACGTCAGCTCGAGACCGGCGACGAACTCGACGAGTTCGTCGCGACACACGACGTTGCACTCGTCGAATTTTACACCAGCGGGTGTGCGATGTGTCAGGCGATGGAACCGGTACTGGGGAACGTCGCCCGTGCGACGGACATCGCAATCGGGATGGTCAACCCCCGCGACGACGCCGACCTCGTCGGCCGCTTCAACGTCCAGTCGGTGCCGCTGTTGGTCTTGTTCGAGGACGGAATGGAAACCGCGCGACTGGCGGACGGATTCCAGGGTGGCGACGCCGTCACTGACTTTCTGGCAACGAACGTCCCGGACGCCGTCGACGCAAGCTGACGTCACCGCTCGCTTGGACGTCCCCGATCGCCCGGTTTCGGCTGAGCCACACGACGCTGGCACAACATCGAGCGAAGCCGCGACACGTTGGATCGAACGGCTCTGCGGCCTCGCTGGCCGGTGAGCGACCGGGCGCGTGCCAGCCCACCGTGGGTGCGTGTAAGCGAACTACTGTTTGTCTCGGTCCTTACTCGTCTGGTTCGAGTTCGCTCGGGTCGAGCTCGCCGTCGAGATACTGTTCGCCTCGTTCGGATACCTCGTAGACGCCGGTCATGGGATTGTTCAGAAGGCCGTACTTGGTCAGCTCTCGACACCGGTAGGCACCGAAGTTGCCCGGACAGAGTCCCGCCTCGTCAAGCTGGGAGGGTTCGAAGGCGTCTTCGGATTGCAGGAACTCGAGGATCGGTTTGTCTGCGGGATCCATCCACTCGGCGTCCGTTTCCTGTTCCGCTTCGTTCTCGGATTCGGTCTCGGCTGCCGGTTCGTCCGACGTATCGGTCGTGGACTCGTCCATAGAGAACCCATTGCTCTCCTCGGAGGAATGTGTTTCTGAAACAGCCGCGAGCAGCACCGGGAACCACCGCGACGGGGAGCACAACTGACGGTCACTGCCGCCGTTCGTATGGCAGCCCGTCGATCGACGTTGCTATGGGCTCCTGCGTCGGCACACCGTAGTCGACGTGTACGTTCGGGATCGTCGCCGGTTCCTGCCCTGTGATACCGCGGTCGACGAACGTGACAGCAGTCAGGTCGCCGGTAAACCGGAACGTCACGGTTTCGGTCTCGATCGTCTCGTCGACGGTCAGTTCGAACCTCGAGGGCGACCCCTGTCCACTGATCGACTCGTTTCAGCTGTGACTCTCGTCGGTGTCCTCGAGAAGACCGAGTTCGGTGGCGACGAGATCTGCGATTTGATCGGCGATATCGGGATCGACCTCAGCGACGTCGTCACCGTCGTGGAGTTGCTCGTTGTGTCGCTCGACCGCGTCGGCTACGTCTGCAAGCGGGATACGGGAGGTCGTCTCGCAGGCAGCGCAGACGATCGGGACACGCGGGCCGGCCTCGTCGGCGTCGTTCGTATTCGCCATTTGCTGGGAGTCTCGCGCCGATCGTCAAAATCTAATTGATTCGACGCTCGTGTGTCGACCGCGGTATCGAGCTGTGACGCTCCAGATCAGCCATACCCCTGTCATTACAAACATATGTTAGAAGCAACGAATTTGCGCCCGTGTTCATCGCTCTCCGCCGATTTCGGCCAGCAGTATTATAGTGATACAATCGAATTATCAGTCAGACGGGGGTACGACAATCTGTTGGTGGGCTCTCCTACCTGATCCGTTCGCCCCGTCACCACATGCGAGGAGCTCCATGGTTCCGGGCTACATCTGTAGCCATTCCCTGTCTTTTGTCCCGACATCACGTTCGTCGGTGAGCCGTCACAGCGTCTCGAGCCGGGTGGCCGTTTGCGTTAGCTGCGATAGCGTGCGAAGACGGCAACTGACAGTGCGATGATGGCCGTGAGCACGCCGAATCCGGGCATCATATCGTCCGCATTGGCTGATTCATCGTCGTCATCAGTCGTCTGTGAGTCGGTCGGGTCGGTTGAGTTCGACTCGGTTGGATCAAACCGCTCGTCGGCCGGTGCGTCGAGTTGGAGGACGACGACGACCTGCGCGTGGGTCATGTTCTCGGCCGCGTCGTAGGTCCAGCCACCGCCCGCTTCGTCGTACGGTTCCGCAGCGTCGATCGGATCGATGTCCGTCTCCCAGCCGTCTCCCTTTGGAACCTGCTGGATGTAGCCGACGACGTCGATCCGGTCGGCGTACTCGCCACTGATCTGGGCTTCACCGTACGTGAGCGTCGCGTCTTCGGCGTTTCCGTGGAACTCGAGGCAGTGTGCGTCCATGTAGCCATCACCCTGTGCGACGTCCGGACTCGTCCCGAACTGGTCGCCGTCGAGCGGGAACTCGTAGTGTTCGTCCATCGGGAACTCGACGGTCATCGGGTCGGCCTCGGAGTGCCACGTCGTCGCGCCACCGGTCGGGATCGTCACCGTCGTGTTCGGTACCGACTCACCGATGACTGGATCGCCGTTCTCGTTGAGCAACGTGACGCACATTTTTCCGGACCCTTCACCGAGGTACGGCTCTCGATACTCGTCGCGCGGGTTCTCGTAGCTGACCCAGCTCCCGTCGTCGGCCGCCGCCTCGAAGTACGGATCACCCCGCTCCGGCGCGGGCTGGACGTACGCTTCCTCTGACACTGTTTCGTTCCCGTCAGGCTGGGCACTAACAGCCCCGGTCGCAGCGAGCCCGACGATCACGCCTAAGGCGACTCCGAGTGCGAGCAGTCGTCGGCCGGCGGACGCTGCTCGAGGTTGATTACGTCCCGCCATGGTCATACCTCATCTCCAGCGATGCCTGCTGTGAAGTCGATCACATATCTGTTCGACCGCAATGACTGTCTTGATGGGATACCGGTCATCGGACTGACGTACCGGATAGTATGCCCTATATATGAGTCGCCTATACCGAGGGTAAGCGGGGTCTACGTGGAGTAGGTGCCGTCTAAACGGCTGTTTCAGAACCGTCAGTGTTCGATACGGACGCAGTTCACAGCACCGTCTTCTGTGGATTGCACGCGATGGACCGGCATAGCTGGGTCCACGCGAGCGCCGGCCAGCCGCTTTTCCGATCGGTCACGATACCACCACCGGTGAGCAACGAGCACCCGGATCGCGACCGCGTTCAGAATCGTGCCGAACAGCGCCAAGCCGACCGGGCCGATCACACCGAATCGATCTTCGATGCTGTCGAACGCGACCTCGGCGACCTCGAGTATCCGGTCACCAGCGAAGAACTCGCCACGGAGTACGCCACTGAGCCGATCGACATCCCAAGCGAGACGGAGTCGATCGGCAGCGTCTTCGATCGACTGGTGGACGAGCAGTACGACTCACCCGCGGCGGTTCGCGAAGCCGCCTATGGCGAACTCACCGGCGAGGCTGACAGCCCCAACGAGGCCAACCTCGAGCGCGACCTCGACGAACTGGACGACGAGAACGCGGGGTCGGTCAGCGAGCGTGGCGGCGACACGGACTAGTCTGGCGGGCTAGCGGTCACGTCTCCACGATGCGATTGATCGTCATTCCGAGAGACTGATCGTGATAGCAGAACGGATTTACGTCCCGGTCACCACCTCTCGTGTATGGATTACGAATCGAGTCTCGACCGTGCGATGGAGGACGTCCCCGATATCGGGGGCGACGAAGAGCGACTTCAGATCCCCGATCCAGAGACACAGAAAGACGGCGCGTTCACACGCGTGAAGAACTTGGACGAGATCGCCGACGTGCTCTCGCGGGAGACCGAACACCTCCACCGGTTCATCCAGCGCGAAATGGGAACCAGCGGCAAACTCGAGAACGGCCGCGGCCGGTACAACGGGACCTTCTCCCAGAAGGACTTCGACGCGGCGATCGACGCCTACGTCGACGAGTACGTCCTCTGTTCGGAGTGTGGGCTGCCGGACACCCGCCTCGTACGCGAAGACCGCACACCGATGCTGCGCTGTGACGCCTGTGGGGCGTTCCGCCCGGTCACCAAACGGTCGACCAGCAGCCAGCAGCAACAACAGCAGGATGCCGTCGAGGAGGGCAAGACCTACACGGTTGAAATCACTGGCACCGGCCGTAAGGGCGACGGTGTCGCCGAGAAGGGCAACTACACGATCTTCGTTCCCGGTGCCGACGAGGGCGACGTCGTCGACATCTACATCAAGAACATTTCGGGCAACCTGGCGTTCGCCCGCCTCGACTGAAGCGAATTGCGCTGCCGAGTGAGTGGCGGATCGACCGCGCTTCGAATCGTTCTCGCCGACGCTGTCGCGCCGTCGCCCGCGGACCGCGAAATTAAAGTCAGCTTGTCCTAGTCACACTACCGTGGGAGTATCGTTCGACCTCTTCGGGACGCTCGTGACCGCCGATCGACCGGCCGACCCGGCCGCAGCCGTCGCAACGGAACTCGAGAACCGCGACGTCGCGGTCCCCAACGACTGGGCCGACGCCTACGCCGAAGCCCACGTCGACGCACCCGACGGCGCGGAAGTACCGCTGCCGGCACACGTCTCGCGTGCACTCGCGAGCCGCGGTGTCGACTACAATCACAACGCGGCGAGACGCGCGGTCGTCGCGGCGTTCGATCCGACCGTCGAGACCAGACCGGGTGCGCTCGAGGCGGTTGACGCCGCTCGAGAGCACGGGCCAGTCGCGATCTGTTCGAACTGTAGCGTCCCCGAACTGGTCGGCCGGACGCTCGTCCGCTCGGATTTCGCGCGCGACGACTTCGATGCGATCGTCACGAGCGTCGGCTGTGGCTGGCGCAAGCCTGCCCCCAAGATCTTCGAACTGACAGCCGAGGAACTCGGCGTCGTCCCCGATGAGTTGATCCACGTCGGTGACGAGCCCCAGGCAGACGGCGGAATCGAAGCCGTTGGGGGAACGGCGCTGCTCCTCGAGGACACCTCACTCACGGACGTGCCGACGCGGCTGGCGACGCTTGCAGCGCAGTCATGAGCATGCGAACACCGGCTGGCGGTGTGGCGGTGATGCCGTCGTGCTGACGGCGCTTGCGGTTATCGGGCTGGCGGTCAGCCTGGATCTGCTCGTCGGCGAACCGCCGACCCCCGCCCATCCGGTGGCGTGGTTCGGCCGACTCGTTGGCGCGCTCGACCGAGAGTGGACCGTGACCGAACGTGGCCAGCGACTGGCCGGCGTCGGCATCGCTGCACTCGCCCCGCTCGTCCCCGCCGCCGTCGCCGGTGGGGCCGTTCTCGCCGCGACGGCAGTTCATCCGCTGGCCGGCGGCATCGTCGCCGCCGTCGTCCTTTTTCTGACGATCAGCATCCGCTCGCTGCTCGAGCTGACCCAAACTGTCGTCGCGGCCACTGACGGCGACCTCGCGGACGCTCGCACGCAGGTCCGGGGATTGGTCGGCCGGGACGCGTCGACGCTATCGGCCGGCGAACTTCGGAGCGCCGCCGTCGAAAGCGCTGCCGAGAACCTCGCCGACGGGCTGGTCGCGACGGTACTCCCGTTTGCCGTCCTCGCACCGGCCTCGCTACCGGCTGCCGCGGCGATTGCCGCGTGGGTCAAAGGCATCAACACGCTCGATTCGATGCTCGGCTACCCCTCGAAACCGGTCGGCACCGCGAGCGCGCGTCTGGACGATCTGGTGATGTTCCTCCCTGCCCGAGTCGCGGCGGTCGCGATCGCCATCGCCGCGGCCGATCCGCTTGCGCTTGCCCGTGCTCGAGCATGGGCGCAGGTGCCGCCGTCGCCCAACTCCGGCTGGCCGATGGCGACGCTCGCCTGTGTGCTGGCGATCCGCCTCGAGAAGCCGGGCGTCTACGTCCTCAACTCCGACGCCGACCTGCCGACGCTGGCCGACGGCGAGCGAGGCGTCTCGCTCGTTGGCCGGGCGGCCGGCGTTTCGATCGTCATCGCTACCGGCTTCGTCGTGTTCGTGTCGACGGGGCTGGGACTCGAGTCGAGTCCGCTCGTGGAGGTGTTTCTGACATAGTATGATCGGCCGTTGGCTCGGGGCCGTCCGCGGGGCACTCGGCTTTCTCACACGGCTTCCGGTCGGCTTCCGAGACGGTGATTGGGATGCGTTCCGGGCGACGCCGGCGGCGTTCCCGATCGTTGGGCTCGTCGCTGGCGCGCTGGCGGCGGTTCCGCTACTCGCTACGGAGACGCTTACAGCCCCGACCGTCGCGCTTGGCTACCTGCTTTCGGTGTACGCTGTGATGGGGATCCATCATCTCGATGGCGTCGCGGATCTGGGTGATGCGCTGGTCGTCCACGGCGGTCAGGAGCGCCGCCGTGAGGTGCTCAAAGACACCACGACCGGCGTCGGCGCACTGCTGTCGGTGTCAATCACCGTCGCTGCGCTGGCGCTTGGCGGTCTCGGGCTGGCGGGCCTCCCTGTTCGCGCGGCGATTGCCATCGCGGTTGGTGCCGAAGTCGGGACGAAACTCGGGATGGCCGCGCTGGCCTGTTTCGGCACCGCAGTCACCGAGGGCATGGGGAAGCAGTTCACCGACGGAGCCACCGCCAGGTCGTTCCTCGCGCCCGCAGCGATCGCCGTCGCGACGGTTGTCGTCCCGCAGCCATCGCTTGGTGCAGTCGCTCTCTGTGGGGCCGTCGCTGGCGTTGGCCTCCCCTGGTACTGGGCGAACCGCCAGCTCGGGGGGATCAACGGCGATATTTTCGGTGCAGCCAACGAGATCGGCCGCATTGCCGGGATCCATCTGGGGGTGATCGCATGGACGCTCTCGTGATGTGTGGCGGGAAAGGGACGCGCCTCGAGAGTGCCCACGAGAAACCCCTTCACCCGATCGCCGGGACGCCGATGGTCGATCGAGTCCTGTCGGGCCTTGCAGCCAGTCGACTCGAGACGATTTATGCCGCCGTCTCACCGAACGCACCGGAGACGCGAGCGCATCTCGAGGCGGTCGGCAGCGTGACGACGGTTGAGACGGCCGGTGAGGGCTACGTGGCCGATTTGATGAGTCTCCTCGAGCGACCCGCCCTCTCACCGCCGCTGCTCACTGTTGCTGCGGATCTCCCGTTGCTCGAGGCCCCCGTTATCGATCGCGTGCTCGCGGCCCACGGCGATAGCGACGCCTCGCGGACCGTCTGTGTCCCCGTCGCGCTCAAGCGCCGGCTCGGCGTCAGCATCGACACGCGACTCGAGTCAGCGGACCACCTCGCGCCGACCGGGGTCAACGTCGTCGGCACTGCATCCGATTCCACATCCATGATCGACGTACACTACGACGCGCGACTTGCAATGAACGTGAACCGGCTCGAAGACGCTCGTCTCGCGGCTGATCGGCTGTCCCGGTCGGCGGAGGGCCGCTAGATGCGGGTCCTCCTCGCCGCCGGAACGACCGAGACGGCGCTGATCGACGGCATCAGTGCTGCCGGGGCCGCCTCCGAGCTGATGGCGCATACGCCCTCGGCGGACGTCGAAATCCTCACCTACGGCGAACCGACCGTGTCGCCGGTGACGCCGGTAAGTCCGACCGGCTGTCCGACGCCTGCGGCCGTGACCCGCGCAGTCCGAGAAGTCGTCGGCTTCGACCTGTCCGTGATCGATGCGGGACTTGCCAAGTCGACGGCCGCGCCGACGGTCGACCTTGGCGTTCAGCCGGGCGTCGACGTCCGTGAGTCGGCAGCCGTCCCCGACGCGAACGCCACGTTCGACCGCGCCTACGACTACGGCGCGAGCCTGCCGGACGACGAGGTCATGATCGGCGAGACGGTCCCCGGCGGGACGACCACTGCACTCGGCGTCCTCACCGCGCTCGGCGAGCCAGCCGCCGTCTCCTCGTCGCTGCCCGAGAACCCGATCGAGCGCAAGCGTCAGGTCGTCGACGAGGCGCTGGCCGAAAGCGACCTCGAAGCCGGCGACTGCAACAGCGCGCCAGTCGAGGCCATCGAAGCCGTCGGCGACCCCGTCCAGCCGACAGTGACCGGAATTGCAGCCGGCGCGCTCGAGTCAGGGACCGACGTGACGCTGGCCGGTGGCACCCAGATGGTGGCCGTCGCGGCCCTGTTGCGCCATGCCGGGGTCGACGCGGACCTATCGATCGCGACCACCTCATTCGTCGCCGACGAGCAGGGTGACCGACTCGCCGAGACCTGCGACCGCCTCAACTGTGAGCTTACTGTGACCGATCCCGGCTTCGACGAGAGCGACCACGTCGCCATGGAACGCTACTGCGCCGGCGAAGCCAAGGAAGGCGTCGGGATGGGCGGCGCGCTCTCGATGGTTCCCGACGGCCAGATGAGCGAGGTCAGAGACCGACTCGAGACAGTCTGTGACCGGCTGGGCATCGAAAACGACGCCGCAGAGGGAAACAGTGGACCCTGACGCGATCCGCGCCGGCTCGCGGGTGCCCCATGGCGGCGAACCCGACCGCGACGTGCTGGACTTCTCGGCGAACACCAACCCTCGGACGCCAGACGGGGTCGGGGACGTGTATACCGCCGCACTCGAGGAATCACGGCGCTATCCGGACGACGACTATCTCGAGTACCGGGCGGCGGCAGCGTCGTTCGTCGGCTGCGAGCCCGAGCAGGTGATCCCGACGCCCGGTGGACTCGCCGCGATCCGGCTGGCAATGGAGCAGGCGCTCGAGCCCGGCGACGAGGCGCTGGTGCCCTACCCGAGTTTCGGCGAGTACGCCCGCGAAGTCCGGCTGCAGGGGGCGACGCCGCGATTCGTTCGCTACGACGAACTACACGAACTCGGCCCCTCAGTGCTCGAGCCATGTGCGCTTGCGATAGTCTGTACGCCGAACAACCCGACTGGCGACGCAATCGCGCCGGACGCACTCGAGACGCTCGTCGATCGGTGTGGGGCCGCCGACACGACCCTGCTGGTCGACGAGGCGTTTCTCGGTTTCACCGACCGGCCATCCGCGGCCGAACTGGGCCGTGACCACGTTATTGTCGCCCGTTCGCTGACCAAACTGTTCGGCCTGCCGGGACTCCGCGCGGGCTTTGCCGTTGCACGCGGTGAGCGGCGGGATGCGCTTGCGACCGCCCGCCGTGCGTGGTCGCTCGGGACGCCGGCCGCTCGCGTCGGCGCACACTGTCTCCGACAGGACGAGTTCGTCCGCGAGACCCGCGAGCACGTCGAACGTGAGCGCGAGCGGATGTGCGAGGCGCTCGAGCAACGATTCGACGTCCACGACTCGGATGCACCTTATCTCCTCTGTGACGTCGGTGACCGCGACGTGGCGACGGTGATCGCCGACGCACGAGCGGCTGGCGTGGCGATCCGGGACGCGACGACGTTCCGCGCGCTCGATTCACACGTTCGTGTCGCGGTCAAGGATCGTGCGGCCAACGACCGACTGCTGGGCGCGTTGGGCGTCGGCGACGCTGACGAGGGGACAGTCGAACCCCACGAAGATGACTGACGCTGAGTCAGCCTACCGCGCGATCCGACGGGACGGCGTCTTGCAGGTCAGCCGACCGAAGACGGAATGGCTGTCGACCGGTTGGAACGGCGGCCGCTGTACGGCTGACTGCGTGTACAACGTCTCTGTCCCCGATGAGTGGGAGCGAACCGATCTCGGTTCGTACGTCGACGAACGCCTCGAGCGTGCGGGATTCGAACCAACAGCCGCGGACGCAACCGGGCCAGCGCTGCTGACCGGCGTGGACATCGACGACGCTCGCGGTGCGCGCTGTGGCCCCGTTACGGCCTACGCAACTGCCGGGGTGTCGAACCCTGCCGCGTTGCCAATGGAGTCCGGGGCCGACACTGGTTCGGATGAGACCGTAGGTGACGACGTGGTGTCCGACCTCAAGCCCGGCCGCGGCACCGTTAACGTCATCGTCGGGACGACGCGGGCGCTCGCACCCGGCGCGCTGGCGAACCTGATCGCAGTCGTCGCGGAGGCGAAGGCAACGACACTGCTCGCCGAAACCGGCTTTCCGGGGACGACCACGGACGCGGTCGTCGTCGGCCACGACCCGGCTGGCCCGCCCGCTGACTTTTCGGGCAGCGGGACCGAGGTCGGCGCGGCGACGCGTGCCTGTGTGCGGGACGCGCTTCGGGAAGCGCTGCGTGTCCATTACACTGACAGCGACGTTACCTGTCCGGACTCGGTTTCGGACGCAGTCTACGGCGTGTCGACTGATACTCGAGCCGAGGTCTTCTGCCCACCAGCCGCGGACGAAGCGGTCGAACCGGAGTCTTAACCCATCCTACCACCTACCCCTTTCCGATGGTAGGAGACGACGATCCGACAGCGATCCGCTCACTTGCGCTGTCGCCAGCAGACGCCACCGACGCCTACGTCTACAGTCAGGAAAATCCCGGGGAGGCCGTCCTCCGCGCGACGCCGCCGTTTCACGGCCGAATGCGCGCCCGGATTCATGTCTATCACGTCGACGACACCGAACTGACCGGCGCGGTCCACGTCTCGCCCGCTGCACTCATCGCAGACGACATCGTCGCCGACTATCCCGACCTCGAGTCCGCACTCGCCGACGCGGATGCCGACCCGGACACGGCCGACGAAATTCGCGAACGTCACGCTGAGGCCGTCGAGAAGTGGCAACAGCGCGCCCGCGAGTCGATCGTCGACAGCGTCACGCTCGAGACCCCCGACGGCCCCCACCGCGTCGCGGTCAAGACGCTCGGCTAGAACTCGAGCCAAAGCCAAACCGGTATCACTAATTCTCCGGACTCGAGAGCGCCGATAATGAAACTCGCGCGGATCGCGACGGACGATGGACCGGTCGCCGGACGATACGAGGACGGCGTCGTACACACGGACGACGGCGTTTACGAGGTGGGAACGGACGCGGATTTCCTGCCGCCCTGCGAACCCTCGGCACTGTACTGCATCGGACGGAACTTCGCGGCGACAATCGACCAGATGGAGTACGAACGGCCCGACGAACCCGACTTCTTCATCAAGCCGCCGGCGTCGCTCGTCGGTCACGGGGACCCGATTCCGTATCCCTCGTTCAGTGACGAGGTGACCTACGCCGGCGAACTCGCAGCCGTGATCGACGAGCCCTGTCGGAATCTCTCCGAAGACGAGGTTCCCGAGGTCGTCCGTGGCTACACGATCATGAACGACATGGATGCGCTCGACCAAGGCGGGCGCACGCCCCGGAAGGCGTTCGACGCCTCCGGCCCGCTCGGCCCGTGGATCGAGACCGCCGTCGATCCGACCGGGATCGACATGTACACCGACGTGGCCGGCGAGCGCCGTCAAGAGGCCAACACCGAACTCATGCTGTTCGACCCCTACGAGATCATCTCGCATCTCTCCCAACGCGTCACCTTCCGCCCCGGCGACGTGGTTTCGTTCGGCAGTCCCGCCAACCCTGGCCTCGTCGAACCCGGCGACACAGTCGAGATCACTTACGAGGGCGTCGGCACGCTCCGGAATACCGTCGTGGACTCGAGCGAGCGCGAACGGCTGGCGCTCGAGGGCGAGCTGGGTCAGCCGTAGCGGCTCGGCTGTTCCGGACGTCTTTGTGACATACTAGAAAATATTTACTTGTTATATACTACGAGATGTAAGTATGCGCAACGTTGTTCGAGGAATCGGATCGATCGGTATCAGTTTCTATCTCGGTTTCGGTATCGGATTCGTAGCCAGTCCAGATCCAACGGGGACGATGCCGGTTCTCATTGGATTGCTGTCCACTGTCGTCGTAACACCGGTTCTGTACTACAGCATCGGGAAACTGATGTGAACGCACCTCTGTTTTTGCGCACTCTGTTGAGTACGTTTCCTGTACTGAACGGCTGGCGGATCGTCTAGCGAGACTGCGCGATTCGTTCGATAAAGGCCAACACCAACCCAAACCGACGTGTAGAAAGGCACTTGGCGACGACCACCTTCCCACGACACGTGAGCGCTGACGCCCCGCGACGCGTCGAAGTCCACCCCGGCCGCGAGGTCGTCGTCGAGTTCGACCCTGATCTCACTTTCGAGTGTGTCGACGACTGCACGTGGTGTTGTCACCACGGCGTGTTGCTGTACGACCGGGACCTCCTCGAGTTAGCCCAGCGAGCAAACCTCGCCGAGACCACGACGGAGTTCCGCGGCGAGAAGTTCGTCACCCGCGAGGGCAAAGACCGCGACGCCCACGTCGCTGAGGACGGCTGTGCCTGTGCCTTTCTCCGCGAGGACGGTCTCTGTACGCTGCATCTCGAGGAAGACTGGAAACCGACCCGGTGTTCGGTCTTTCCGCTGGGAGTCTGGCTCGAGGACGGCGACCTCCACGTCGACATCCGGGAGTCGGCCCACGACCACTGTGAGGGCTTGAACGTCAGTGAACGGCGGGTCATCGACAATCTCGAGGCGTTCTTGCCCGAACTGCTCTGGGACCTCGAGAATCCCGATTCGGATCGCGAACTGTGAGTTTTGTGAACGGTCAGTACAGAAGGTTCTTGAGAAAATAGCGCCACGCAGCGGTATGGCTGGCACAGGTATTGTCGTGCGCTCATCGACGGTTGGGCCTCCGAGAGGGCGTGATAACTCGTGACCGACACTCTCGAGTTCGACGTGGATCGCCGGACTGTCCTCGGCACACTCGCCGGTATCGGCGGGACGGCGCTGGCTGGCTGTTCGGCGTTCGAGCGTGAGACCGACGGCCAGACGAGCCGCCTAGACGGCGAAACGGCTCGAGAACTGGCAACGGAGTTCGCTCCGACGCTGTACTTCGACGCGAACGAGCCGTGGTTTCCGACGGACCCACGGCCCTACACCAGCGAGCGGGACGGCGAGACCGTCGTCACCGGGTTCGATGCTCTCGACGGGTACCACGAGCAATACAGCGACGGCGGCCCACCGAAGCCGACGGTGTTCTACAACGCCGTCGAGTACGAGGGCTCGTCACTCGCCGTAGTCCAGTTCTGGTTCTACTCGGTGTTCGACCAGTTTACGACCAACTTCCACTGGCACGACTGGGAAGTGCTGCACGTCTTCGTCGACACGGAGACCGGAGAGCCACAGCTGTACGTCGCTAGTTCCCACTCCCGGTCGGTGCCGAACAACGAGTTTCTGGACCCGGACCCGTCGAAGGTGCCGCGTATCCTCTCGGAACTCGGCTCCCACTCGAGTGCGCTCTCGATCAATGACGTCCCTGATCGCTTCCAGCGGGTTGCCATCGAGGACTTACTGGCGGATATCACGAATACGGCGATCGAAGGCATCGAGGACCTCGCGGACCTCGAGATCCCCCTCGCGTACGGGCTGCCGCGAGACGAGGGGTCGCGACTTCCGTTCCTCGTGCCGGAGTACGAGGGCGTGCCGATCTACGAGCACGAACGCCTGCAGTCCGTTACCCGCGAGTCGCTGATCGACGACGATCTGACGATCCGGTCGTACGACGCGCTGACGTCGCCGCCGACGGGCCTGCCGACGCGCGAGACGGGACTCGTCTTCCGACATCGCGAGCGCGAGGCCGACACGGACGTCGAGTACGACCTCGTTCCGAGCAGCGAGATCGAACATATCGCGGCCTTCACCGGACCACAGCTGAGCTTCGAGTTCACGGTCCCCGACATAGTCGAGGACGCTGTTGCTGGTCACATAACGACGACTGGTGTCCCATGGAGCCAGCCCCGATATAGTAATCCAGCGGCTGACATCTCCGTTCCCAACCATCGGACGGCACTGGCCGACCGATACGACGTAATCGGCGAGGCGGCCCCGATAAACAGCGTGATCACTCGCGTTACGGAGGCGGTCACAACTGATGATGCGCCGGAGAACGAGGGGCTGACCACGACGGAGACGACGGTCGAACCGGTCGTCCTGCTGGAGAGCGATCCCGAGGCCGTCCCGACGTTCGGTGGCGTCGTGGTCGTCCAGGACGTTCCGGCCGGCGAGCACCGACTGACGGTCAACGGTGCGGGCCGCGCGCCACACAGCGAACACGTCGCCGTTGCAGATGACGGCACACCGACCGCGGCCGGTGTCGGCGGCGAGATTCCGCTGGTCGCCAACGATCGCGCGACGAAACTCGAGATCGGCGGTGAGAACGCTGCGACCGAGCTCTCGGCGGTCGCGCTCGAAGACGATTTCGCCGGGCGGCTGTACGAGTCGCCAGTAGACGGGACCGACGCTGTCTACGTCCACGCAGGCGGAGCGTACACGACCGAGGTTCGGGACAGCGACGACGCCATCGGTGCGTACCGGGTTAACCCGACCCCCGGGGATGAGTCGACGGTCCGCATCGAGCGCCCCGAGACTGGCAAAGCATCGCTTGCGACGTTCGTGGCCGATATCGCCGACGAGACGCGCGCAGCGGTTGCGGCGCTGAGCGATGACGACGATGCTGATCGCAGCGGCGGATCGTCGAACGCCGTCAACGGACTCGAGCGCGCCCTCGCAGCGGTCGCTGAGGCCGCACGAAGGGCTGCCGAGCGGGCACGCAACGGCGAGCGAGGCAATGCTGGCAAGCAGCTTACCACCGTTGCTGAGCGGCTCTTACGGGTGGAGAACCGGCTCACCGAGGCGAGCGATGATCTGCCAGCGTCGCTCTCGAACGCGACGCAAAACAGACTCGAGCAGGCCAATCGGCGCACGGAGCAAGCCCAGAACATCGAAAAACTGTGAACGTACACTCGATGTGTGTCACGATACCGTGACTCTGCAACCATTTAAACGTCTGCCCCACGTAGATAAGTTGTGACAGAAGACTCCGGGCGACGGAACCTCCGTATGCCCAACAACGATGAGGTATTCGCTGTCGTCACCGAGCACCTCGGTGGCAACCACGTCCAGCTCCGCTGTGAGGACGGCAAGGAGCGACTCGGCCGCATTCCCGGGCGCATGAAATACCGCACCTGGATCGAGCAAGACGACATCGTCGTCGCCGAGCCCTGGGACTGGCAAGACGAAAAGGCCACCATCGAGTGGCGCTACACCGGCCAGGACGCAGATCAACTGCGTCGCGAAGGCCATATCGATTGAACCTCGGTAGCGGCTTCGTTCACTACTAGATTTCTGCGACGTGATCGATTATACTGAGCGACCGCGATCGCTCACCAGTCCCGTCTTTTGCTTGCCACGGTCGAAAAATCGGCTGTTCGACGCGCTTGAGGACTAACAGAAGTATACCCAGTAGGTATGGCCTTCCGAACACGTGACCGTCGTGTGCTCGCCGAACGCTGCGACCGAGTGCCGTACTTTCAGCTCCGTCTCCTCACTGGGGAGCGAAACGCTCGCTTCGTCCCCGCAGTGCGGACAGGTGACTGCTTCCGTCGCGACTGTTTGCATCTTCGACCACCATGGTATCATACGGCACAGAAACGCATAGTCGTTGGTAGCGATCGAGCCGACAGTCACGAACGCGGTCTAAAAACCGTGCGGGGTCGTCACTCCCGACTGTCGAGGCGCGCGTCGAGACGCATCTCGACGTAGCGGTCTGCCCACGTCTCGCTGTGTGTCCGAAGCGCTTCGCGTGCGGTCGCGATGAGTCCGTCCGTCGGGGCGTGGTCGACTGCGTCAGCGCCGTCATCTATCGCAGACTGCTCACCCGGCTTGCGTGGCCCTTCTGGAAAACTCATTGTGATAGTAAATACCATAGCCGACCCCATAAATATTGAGGATGCGCTGACTGTGTCGGTCGACCTGCACGCGCCAGCCAGATGCGTTACTGTCTGCCAGTAGTCACCCCATATACACCATACGAACGGTTCACAGGGCGGAAAGAGACGAAAATACTCTTATTTCACCCCTCCAAAGGCAGCGCTCACGGCTCAATGACAGCCTCATCATCGGCTTCGCGGATTCAGAAGGCGTTCCTGAAGTATCAACACGTGTTCGTGTTCCTCGCGCCACTGGCGTTTGTCGTCGGCGTTTACTTCTTTGCGCCCACGCCAGCGGACGCCGGAACCGGCTACTGGCTCGAGTACTGGTGGCTGTTTATCGCGTTCGCCACCGGCGCGACGATCGTCAACACCGTCGGGATCAGCGGCTCTGCGCTGTTTGTCCCCTTCCTCATCTTCATCTTCCCACTGGTTGCGTATCCCTTGGAACCGAATACGTTGGTGAAAATCGGCCTCATCAGCGAGTCGTTCGGCCTCTCGAGTTCCGCACTCGCCTTTATCCAGTACGGACTGGTCGACCGGCGACTCGGCACAGCGCTCGTCCTCGGCGGGATTCCGTTCGTCGTTGGCGGGGCGTTGCTCTCGTTTGTCATCCCCGAACCGCTGTTCCACGCGTTACTCGGGATCGCACTGCTTGCAGCGGCGTTCCTCCTCTTCAAAGCTGACCTCGGCCACGAGGAGCCCGGTGGTGGCTCCGGCGGCGAAACGGTCGCAGCCGACGGCGGCACCACTGGCGACCTTCCGAACGACGCCTCCAAACTCGGCCCGGCGGGTGTCGAAACGGACGAGGGCGGCACCGTTACCCGCGTCGATCGTGACGGAAACGACTACCGCTACTCCCGGTCGGGCTATCTCGAGCGCTTTGCCAACTACAGCATCGGCGGCGTCTTCCAGGGACTGGCCGGCTTCGGGATCGGCGAACTCGGCATCATCTCGATGCTCCGGACGGAGGTGCCCGTCCGTGTCGCAATCGGGACCAACCACATCGTCGTTGCGACGACGGCCGTGCTCGCCTCGGTCGTCCACGTCTTCGGCGGCGGGCTGGTTCCCGGCGGCCACACGATGGACCTCGCGTCGACGCCCTGGAACATGGTCGTCTGGACGGTTCCCGCAACGACGCTGGGCGGCCAGATCGCGCCCTACGTCTCGACGGCGCTGGATACGGGAACGATCAAGAAAGGCGTCGGCGGCCTGTTCGCGATCATCGCCGTCGCGCTATTCCTGATGGCCTTCGGCGGGTTCTGAGACGGCAGGTCCACGTCCAAGATCGTCGACCATTGCGATGGCCCTTATCGGGTCGCTTTTTTCCACTCACCCAATCCGACGACGGTGCCGTCTACCACGTTGGGGTCGGCCTCGGTCGCCGCCCAGACGAACATCGGCGCGACAGTCTCCGGATCGCGGCCGTGCCCGCCAGTGAGTTCCGTTGCGACGACGCCGGGGTCCAGACATCCCACGACGTACTCGGTATCGGCAGCGAACCCGCGAACGATCGCTTCTGCCGTCGCCTTCGAGATGGCGTAGGAACCATAGCCTGCCGTGCCGTCGCTGGCGATCGACCCTGTCGGAACGAGGACCCGTGCCCCGTCGTTCAGATGCGGAATCGACTCGCAGATCGTCACGTACACGCCGCGGCCGTTCGTCCGCCAGTGATCGTCGAACGCAGCATACGATTCGTCGTCGGTCGGTGTGTGGCCGGCCTCGCCGTGATAGACACCTGCCGCGGGGACGACGATATCGATGCCAGCCGTCTCACCCGCCCGCGAGGCAGTTCTGGCCAGCCGTTCCACGTCGTACTCATCCCGGACGTCGGTTCGACACCCGTCCGCAGTCGCGCCCGTCGCCTCGAGTGCGTCGACGGTTGCCTCGACTTCCTCAGCGTCTCGAGCGCCGATGACAACGGTTGCCCCGTCGGCTGCAAATGCGTCGGCGACGGCGCGACCGATGCCGCGCGTCCCGCCAGTTATCAGAGCTGTCGTCCCGTCCATACATCTGGTACGGTACCAAACCACACGAATACATCGGTCAGCTTCGTTGGCCTCGACTGCACAGTTGACGCGCTCGCGCTCGAGGACCCATACCGATAACTGATCGCATTCCCTACCTATGTATGACACACGCTTAACATCGATCGTATACTCATGTTGGGCATGGAATCGCTGGCCGGCGTGTCGGTCGTCGTGATCGGAGGCGGAATCGGTGGGCTCTCGACGGCCTGTTATCTCGCCGACGCAGGAGCGGACGTGCGCGTCATCGAGAAGAACGAACAGGTAGGTGGCCGAGCGAGTCGCCTCGAGCGAGACGGTTTTCGGTTCGATATGGGTCCCTCGTGGTATTTGATGCCCGATGTCTTCGAGCGGTTTTTCGCCGCCTTCGACCGGACGCCGAGTGACTACTACGAACTTACCCATCTCGATCCACACTACCGGATCTTCTTCAAGGACGGCGATCAGGTCGACATCACGCCTGACCTCGAGCGAACGAAGGCCATCTTCGAGGAGTACGAGCCGGGTGCGGGCGAGGCCTTGGAACGGTACCTCGAGAAGTCCAAGGAGAACTACGAGGTCGGGATGAAACATTTTGTCTACGAAGACCGCGAGCGCCTGCGGGACTACATCGACCTCGACGTGGCCCGACAGGCGCGTGGCCTCTCCTTGCTCGGGTCGATGCAGGGCCACGTCGAGGGGTACTTCGACCATCCGAAGCTCCAGCAGATCATGCAGTATACGCTGGTATTTCTGGGTGGCTCGCCGACGAACACGCCGGCGCTGTATAATCTGATGAGCCACGTCGATTTCAACCTCGGTGTCTGGTATCCCGACGGCGGCATCGGCGCGGTCGTCGACGGAATCACCGAGCTCGGCCGCGAGCTGGGTGTCGAGTACGAGACCAACCGGCCGGCGACCGAGATCAAGGGCCGTACCGGTGGGTTCGAGGTCGAAACGCCGGCCGGCCCCGTTCGGTCGGATCTAGTCGTGAGCAACACTGACTACGCCCACACCGAGCAGGACCTGCTCACGCCCGAACGCCGCGGCTACGACGCCGACTACTGGGATGAGCGGACCTACGCCCCCTCCGCGTTCTTGCTCTATTTGGGTGTCGAGGGTGACGTCGACGAGTTGGCCCACCATACCCTCGTGTTGCCGACCGACTGGGACCAGCACTTCGAGCACATCTTCGATGATCCACGCTGGCCTGACGATCCCGCCTATTACCTGTGTGTCACGTCCGAGACCGACGATACCGTCGCCCCAGACGGTCACAGCGCCCTGTTCGTCCTCGTGCCGATCGCGCCCGGCCTCGAGGACACGCCCGAGATTCGCGACCAGTACCGCGACATGATCCTCGAGGATATCGCCACGAACACCGGGACCGACCTCCGCGACCGGATCGTTCTCGAGGAGCGGTTCTGCATCGAGGACTTCGCCAGCCGATACAACAGCCACGACGGGACGGCGCTCGGACTGGCACACACGCTCCGACAGACCTCGCTGTTCAGACCGCCCCACCGATCGAAGGAAGTCGACGGACTCTACTTCGTGGGGGGCGATACCACACCTGGGATCGGCGTCCCGATGTGTCTCATCAGCGGCGATCTGACCGCCGAGAAAGTGCTCGCAGACCACGGCGGCGGACTCGAGCCGTGATGGGGCCGGCGAGCAGCGACTCGGTGGCACGACCGCGCGCTCGCTGCGGCGGTGGACACGCCACGAACATGAACGTGAGCGATCACCGATGAATTCGAACTCGAGGGGGACCGACGGCGGTATCGGCGCACACCTCTCGTACCTGCTGGTCCTGTCGCGGCCGCGGTTCTGGCTGTATCTGGCGGGGCCGGTACTGGTGGGTGCAGTCTACGCCGCAAACACTGCCAGTGACTTGTTCGCCCCCGCTCCAGTCACCCTGTTCGGCTATTTCCTCCTGCCGGCGAACGTCTTCCTCTACGGGATCAACGACGTCTACGATCAGGAGATCGACGCGGCAAACCCGAAAAAGGACGACCGGGAGGCACGCTATCGTGGGCAGGGATACGTCCCCGCCGTCGTCGGACTCTGTGCAGCCGTGCCGCTGCTATTCGTTCCACTGCTTCCGACCGCTGCGATCCCCTGGCTGGTCGCCTTTCTCGTCCTCGGGGCAGCCTACAGCGCTCCGCCGGCGCGGTTCAAGACGACCCCGTTCGTGGACTCGCTCTCGAACGGCCTCTATATCACGCCGGGCGCGGCTTCCTACGCCGCCGTTGCCGGCAGCCAGCCACCCGTTCTCGCCGTCGTCGGCGGCTGGTTGTGGGCAATGGGCATGCATACCTTTTCGGCGATCCCGGACATCGAACCCGACCGTGAGATGGGAATCCGGACGACTGCGACGGTGTTAGGTACGCGTGGCACGTACGTCTACTGTAGCATCTGCTGGCTCGCCGGCGCGGCCGCGTTCGGGGCCCTCGACGTTCGGTTGGGCGCGCTCATGCTCGTCTACCCGGCGCTCGTCGCTGCGATCGCCACCGCGAGCGTTGCCGTCGACCGAGCGTACTGGTGGTTCCCGGCAATCAACACCGTCGTCGGTGCCGTGCTGACGATGGGCGGGCTCTGGAGGGTACTCTATGGATAGCAGCGAGTCGAATACGTCGGCCTCGAGTACTGGGACGGATACCAGCACCAGCCGGACACCATCGGTCCACGACGGCACCACCGACGAGTCGACGCGAGCCGTCGTGCAGCGACGCTTCGAGGCCCTCATCCGCGAGAATCGGTTTACGATCGCGGTCGTCTTCCCGGTCATCGGCGCGGTGACACTGGTCGCAAGTGCGGAGGGGCTCTTGCCGCCGCTGCTGTCGTACAACCCACTGTTGATCCTGTTTGGGACGCTGGTGATGCGCTCGCCGCTGGTGGTGGCTCTCCTTCCCGAACTCGACCGCCGGGCGCTCGTCCCGCTCGTGATTCTGACGGCGTATACGTACGCGATCGAACTCGTCGGCATACAGACGGGCTGGCCCTATGGGACCTTCGAGTATGGCATTCGCCTCGGGCCGATGCTGGGCGGGGACGTGCCGCTTGCCCTGCCGCTGTTTTTCGTCCCGCTGGTTCTCAACGCCTATCTGCTTACCCTGTTGGCCCTCGGCGCGCGGGCCGGCCGGCTCGTCCCGCGTGCCTTCTCGGCGATCACTGCCGTCCTCGCGATCGACCTGGTGCTTGACCCCGCGGCCGTCGCTATCGGCTTCTGGTCGTACATCCCGCCCGGTGGCTACTACGGCGTCCCGGCGTCGAACTACTGGGGCTGGCTCCTGTCGGGTGCGATTGCGGTCGTCCTCGTCGACCTCGCGTTCGATCGGGCGGCCGTCCGGGAGCGCATCCGAACGTGTGAGTTCGCGCTGGACGATCTAGTGAGTTTCGTGCTCCTCTGGGGAACGATCAACGCGCTGTACGGACAGTGGCTGGCCGCCGGCATCGCCGGGCTGTTCTGTCTCGTCCTTCTTCGGACCGAGCGCTACGACCTCTCGATACCCTCTGTCGTGCGTTCCGGTGACAGAAACTGATCGACCCGGACTCGAGACTGATAGGTGTCCGTCTGCGATTTCCAGCAGGAGCCTTTTGCTCATTGATAGCTAACTGCTAGCATGGCTCAAAAGGCACCGGTCGAATGTCCGGTCTGTCGCGAACCGCCGGCCGCTGGCGAGCAACTCGAGGAGCACCTCCTCACAGCCCACACCAAACGCAAGCTAGCGACGTTCATCGTCGCCGAGACGAGCCTGCTGGTGGACGGCGACGCCAGATAGCGTCCACGTCGCGTGCCGCGACCGTTAGACGACCAGACTCGAGAGTGGGTCGCCAAACAGGAGCAATAGTACCACGGCCAGCACCGTCACGGCGAGCCACGCGCCGAGACTAATCGCAATCGTTCGTGCCATCTGTCGTTCCTCCTCTATGAACTCGGAGTTCTGCGCGACGGGCATATATGGCTGGATAACGCCCGGGACAACGAAACGAGGGCCACCATACCGAGGGGTTTGATGAGCCTTCTAACGAGTCGGAACGCTATCCCCGTGTTCGGGGCCGCGGTGGTCGGGCTCGCGCGAGGGGATTGCCGACACTCGCTGGAACACGGCCTCTGGATCGCGATTCCAGTGCCAGTGCCAGCGCGTCTTCGCGAGACACCACAGCTTTCGCGTCGTCGACAGCGACGGTTCGTCCGTGAGCACGTCGTATCCCTGTTCCCGGATGAGACTGTGATGTTCCGCATAGAGGACCGCCGCTAGCAAGACCGGCAGCTGACAGTCTTCGGGAAGGTAGCGGATACCGGCGACACCCTCGCGGTAGAGGTCTTCGGTTCGCTGGAGTTCGGCAGCCATCGCCGACGCGAACGACTCGTCGAATTCGAGACGTTCAACCTGTTCCGGATCGACGTTGTGTTCTCGAAGCGTTTCCTGTGGGATATAGATGCGGTCCCGATCGAGGATGTCCTCACGGACGTCTCGCAGGAAGTTCGTCATCTGGAAGGCTTCGCCGAGTTTGATCGCGTGTGGCAGCGCGGTCGCCTTGTTGTCGGGTTCCATGATCGCAGTCATCATCACCCCGACGGCTGCGGCCGACCCTCGCATGTAGGACTCGAGGTCGGCGTAGGTCTCGTAGCGGTCGGTGTCGATGTCGGTCGCCATCGCGTCGATGAACTCGTCGACCTCGTCGTCGGTGATACCGTATCTCGTCCGGAGCTCTTGGAAGGCCTCGAGGACTGGATCGTCGGGCGTGCGCTCGCCGAGAGCCTCTGCGCGAAGTTCCTCGAGTCGGGCGCGTTGCTCCTCGGGGGGGACGCCGTCGGCGTCGTCGACGACCTCATCAGCGATCCGAAAGAACGCATAGAGGACATGTGTGGCATGTCGCACGCGCTCGGGGAGAAACCGCGTCGCGAGATAGAACGTTTTCCCGGTTCGTTTCTGTATCGCCTTGCCTGCGTCGATGTGTTCCTGTTGCATCCTCTGCCTCGCTGACCCTGACCGATAGCACTCGGATGTACCTCCTACGACATGTACATATAAAGGATCAGTCCCTCACTATGTATACTAAAACGAAACTTGATACGTGGCGAGGAGATCAATCGAACAGTTCAGCGAGGACTTTCCGCTGGGCGGCCCGCAAATGCTGGTGGAACGTCGACCGAGAGATATCCATGGACTCAGCTAGTTCTTCCCCCGAGATGTCGCGGGGCCACTCGAAGTAGTTCGCGTAGTAGGCCTTGCGCAGCGCCATCAGTTGCCGGTCGGTCAGGGACGACTCGAGACGTGCCGTGACGTCGTGTGGCGTCTGGGCGGGCTCGTCCCGCTCGTAGTAGCTGAGGAGTTCAACCCGATCGTACCGTCGCTCGAGCAGGTCGTAGGCCGACCGCGCGGATCGCCCATCCGGAAGGTCGACTGCCAGGTCAGCGACGCCGTCAGTCACGATCAGTTCGCGAATCACCGCGCCGTGCTCGCTTAGTGCCGTCACGAGCCCGTCCGTGGTGGCAACCTCCAGGAGCGTCCCGTCGTCGGTCGTCGAGAGGATCGTCACGTCGTGTGCGATTCCAGTCTCGTCGACCGCGTCGTCCTCGAGCGGCCGGTCGACGTGGAGGACGACCAGCGGTGTGCCGTCGTCGGCCTCGGTCAGGCCGCGATAGCTGACCGTGGCGTCGAACGTCGCCGACAGCGCGGTGACGAACAGCGAGGGGTCTTCGATCGCGACGTCGACGGCGATGACGGCCTCGGTCGTCAGCATTCGTCTGACCTCGAGTGCGTTCATCGCGGTCGCGACCGTTCCGGACAGCGAGTCGAGAACGAGCAGTTCCCGCTCGTCGAAGGCGTCGGGCTCGTCAGCAAACACGACCAACACGCCATAGGTAACGTCACCGTACGTCAGCGGCAGGGCGGCGACCGACTGGAAGTGGTCGCCGGCCCCTCTCGGCCACAACCGATCGGCGGCGTCGTGTGCTGTGACGTCCGCGATCACCTGTGCATCGTCACGTTCGAGCGCCTGGACGGCGGGGTGTGCGCCGTCGGCATCGAGGACGAGACCGTTGTCCTCGAGGGGAACGTCGTCGTCGCTGGCCCACTCACGGGGCGAGAGCCGGCGGTTCGTCACGTCGACGCGGCCGATCCAGGCGAGCACGTAGGGGTCGGTCGCGGCGAGTCGCTGACAGACGTCGCGTTCGATCTCGGCTCGTGTCTCCGCGCCGACGGCCGCGTCGGTGACTGTCCGGACGAGGCCGTCGACGCGCTCGAGGACGTGCTCGACGGCCTGCCGTTCTTTCTTGACCTGCTCGGCGTTTGCTTCGGCGGCGAGTTCGGCCAGCTTTCGCTCGGTGATCTCGAGGTGGACAAGCGACGCCAACCGCTGGTCGTCGTGGGGAAACCGGGTGACACGCATCAGGAACCAGCGCTTTTGATCGGGTGTGTGACAGGGGTACTCCATCGAAAACGAGTCACGGTCGCCAGCAAGCACAGCCTCGATCCCGTTGACTGCCTGCTGGGCGTACTCGTCGTCTGTCGTCGCGGCAGCCGCGAGATAGTTTGCGCCGATATGTTCGTCGTCGCGCTCCGCGCTCTCGAACTCGTTCCATGACTGGTTCGTTAGCAGAATCTCCCCCTCGTCGTCGATGATCGCGACGGTGATTGGGAGCGTGTCGAGCGCCGTTGCGGCGAGTTCGTGTCCGGGACCCATTTACTTTCGATTCGGCTGGCGTACCCTTAACCCAACTGGAATTCACAGCGACACGTCAGTCCGGTTGATTGTCGGTTGCGAGCAAACCCGAGAGGCTGACGGGGAAACCGGGCCAGCGGCATATAACAGACAATTGAAATATTCGACAATGTTTTTATAACTGTTTGTGGACACTTCCGACGGAGATCGGGTACCGTGGGAGACAGTTCCCGGAGACGACGCGAGCGTTGGACCCGGATGGGGTCGGTAACCCGCCGGAACCATCCGACAACGGGCGCTCGATGGTGGTGGCCGAGCCGACGAGGCGATCTCCGATCGATCCACGCGAACGGATGGGCGCTTCGGTGACGAGTATCGTCGGAGCCCCCTCCCAGTAGCGCCGTCCACGTTCCATTCCCCTGTCATACTGTCGGACACACGGCACGGCTCACACCGATCGGACGCGAGACGCGCGAGTACTCGCGGACCGGTGTCCGACAGTCTATCCGCAACTGACATCGGTCGTCCGACTCATCGACATCGTTGAAAGTCACTATTCAGTGAACCAACAACTATGACACCCTCCGACATATGTCGGGACATGGCAAGCGAACTTTCAGCACACGAACGGTCACGGTGCCGAAATTGTGGGTTCGAAGCGCCCGGCGGAGACGACGCATGGCTTCGAATCGAGGTCCCCAAACTGGGCCGCATGACACAGTGTCCGAACTGTGGAAGTACGGACATCATTACCAGCCGGTGACCGGACGCCGTCGGGTGGCTCGAGTCGCTCTTGAGACGAACAGCGGTCGCGCCGGAGATAGACTCTTGAGTCGTTCGACCCTAGCACTGGGTATGAGCAACGAGGGCGACCACGCGACGAGCGACGAGGAGTGGCACAACCGGCTGAGCGATGAGGAGTATCGGATTCTCCGCGAGGCGGGCACCGAACCGCCGTTCAGCGGCGAGTACGTCGACCATACCGACGACGGGACGTACGTCTGTGCCGGCTGTGGGGCCGAACTGTTCGACTCCGAGACGAAGTTCAAGTCAGGGTGTGGCTGGCCGAGTTTCTACGACACCGACGACGACCGGATCGAAACGCGACTCGACACCAGCCACGGGATGCGCCGCACCGAGGTCCTGTGTGCCTCCTGTGGCGGCCACCTCGGCCACGTCTTCGACGACGGTCCCGACCCGACCGGCAAACGCTACTGCATCAACTCCGTCGCCCTCGAGTTCGACGAGGAGTGACCAAACCCTGTCTCGAGCAGACGGATCGAACGGTCGGCTTCGCGGATTAGCAGAATCGATCGTTCCCAGTCGGGGGCGGCATGGAACGCTACTTGACATCCTCCTCTGGCTGAACCCGGAGGAATCCCGAGCGTTGGGATATTAGGGTTTGCAGACTCCCTGTTCTCTCGGTGTGAACCGTCCGCTCTCACGGTCGAACAGGAAGACTCCGGGCTGTGCCAACCAGCCGTTACTCATATCCCCGGTCGGGGGACTCTGAGTTATCTTTCTCCGAATGTTCACCGCACCGTTCACGTCTGCGTTCATCGTCGTTTCGCACGACGAACAGACGTACAGACCACGCTCCACGCGGTTGCTATCCCGAATCTGCCCGCAACACGAACACGTCTTCGAGGTGTTCTCCTCGTCTACGCGGTCAACGAGGATGCCGT
>NZ_FOIC01000019.1 GCF_900111485.1 Natrinema hispanicum
GGCAACAGTGTGGTCCAGTGGAAAGAAACCGAGGAGAAAGAGCGGATTTGCGAGGTGTTAGAGGCGGTACGCGAGCAGAATCCCGGCAAGCGGATTCTGCTCGTCTTGGACAAGCACGGCTCCCACATCTGTGAATACACGCGCAAGCGTGCGCACCAACTTGGCATCGATCTCGTGTTCCTTCCCTCAGGATCACCGCATCTCAACCCAATCGAACAGGTTTGGAAATACCTCAAGTGGACGATGGCACCGATCATCGTTGAGAACGAAGACGAGTTCCACGAACTCGTCAAGGACGTATTTGATCAAGTGACACAACGAGTAAGTTTCGCAAAGAGCTGGTGTAAGAAGTTCCTTGATTTTCAAAAGTTTCCTTGATCATTATACTAACGCACAGTGGATATCCAAACGCTCATTCGGCTGATTTCAGACTGCTTGAGTGTCCTCCGGCACATACACACATCCTATAAATCTAATATAACTATACCAAACCCGTCAGGTGGGTGCTGCGAATACCCCGAAATCCGTGCACGAGATTCGCGTCTGTCGGTAGGAATCGATCCCGAATACAGGGCCGATCAAGGAATCACGACCGCCATTCACCACCCGTGAGTGGACCGATATCTTGTAGGCGCTCGTCAACTGATCGTTGAGTGCGGCTGTCATCAGCAGCCGCAACACGACCTGACCAGTTATTTGTCACAGTGGGGGACGAATCGTCCCCCACCGGTCAGTTAATCGATGTTGAAATTCCGTGCACGGATTCTGTCATTCGTAGCTACAGCGTCACCCCGAAGAAGGGTCAGTTAGCAGGCTGAAATGCTCGATATCAGTCGGATTGTCAGTTTTCGGCGACTCGAAAGACCGCCTATGGTTGTTATAGCTTGGAGTCTGCCTGTTTAATCGCGAGAGCAGGCAGTTGACGCTGAGAACAGCTAAACTGCAAATTCTACTGTCCCAGCGTTCGGCATTCCTCTGCCTTTAGCGGAGGTGAATGTCAAGTTATATTTCAGTTACTCGTTCATACTCGTCGGAGAGCGCTGCGGCGTCCTCCGGGAGCAATGCGGCGAGCAGGTAGCCTGTGTAGTCGGTTAAATAGTCTACGAGGGTCGCGATCCGTTCAGAGTCGATCGCTTCCAACGAATCGAGCAGCATGAACGGAATGTCTTCGTACACTTCGTGTGCGAGATAGCCGGCAAGTGCAAACACGAGTCCTGTTACTTCCCGCTCGCTCTCGGATAGGTGATCGATGGTGTCCTCGTATGCCGCACCTGACGTGGAGGTACGAATGACGTGCAACTGGAAGACGGACTTCGTCACTTTGCGTCTACCCTCACGTACGTCACGCTCAACACGCTCGATCCAGATGCGGTCGAGGTTCGCGTAGCCGAGCATCTCAAGGACAGTATCCATATGCTCGTTGAATTCCTCGACCGCGTTTTGTTCGATCTGCTCTATCTTCGTTCGAAGGTCCTCGATCTCGGCGCTGACTTCGTCATGTCGTGTCTCGATGTCTTCCGCCTGGGCGATACGCCCTTCGATCTCTTCGATCCGGCCCTCAACGCGCTCGAGGTCGTTTTCGAGCTTTCCGAGCTCGTATTCGATCTGGTTTGCCTCCTTGTGAAGATCTAAGATGGCACTGTAGTCCTCGTTCTCTAACTCTTCTACTTCCGCTTCGATCGTCTCTATTTCGTCGGTGACCTCCTCACGGCGCGTCTGCAGTTCGTCGATCGTGTTCTCGCTGCGCTCGATTTCCCGCTCTAGATCCGATAGTCGCCGTTCGATGCGGTCGCGTTCCCGCTGGGCCTGCTGGAACGATCTCTTTTTCTCGTTTAGGTCGTCGATCTCGTCGTCTAACTCGTTTACGTCGTCGAATTTCGCCCGGCTGATCTGCCGTAACTGATCGATCGTCGATTCGATCTGCTGTTTTTCGACTTCGCTCCCACACGTCCAGCAGGTTACGTCGTCGCTCGGGAGCAACTGCTCAGTGATGTCTTCGGTCGAACCCTCAGAGAGCGTCTCGAGCGCGCTCGTATCGGCGTCTTCGAGCATGTCCTCGTTGAAACCGATGACGCTCTGCAGTTCGCTGACTTCTGCCTCGAGGGTTTGTTTCTGCTCCCGGAGCCGGCTGATCTCCGACTCGATCTCCGAGATTTCGCCGACTGGCGTTTCGGGATGCTCGGCTTTCTCATCTTCGAGTTCCTGCTGTTCGCGATTGAGCGCTTCGAGGCTCTCGCGTTCCGTTTCGAGATCGTATCGGATGTCGTCGAGTTGCTTTCGCTTCGACCGCAGTTCGTCGAGTTTGTCCTCAAGAGCGGATTTCTCCTCGCGCGTTTCTTCGACATCGGCGTCGGCGTCCTGTAGCTCCGCTTCTTTCTCTGCGAGTTCGGCCTTCTTTGCTTCGATTTCTTGTGTAAGCTGCGTTCGCTTCTCTTCCAGCCCGGGGAGTTCTCCTTTAAGATCGTCGATTTCGTCGAGTTCACGTTCGAGATCGCGGCGCTTTTCGACGAGTCGATCGATTTCGGAGTGAATGGCGTCCGTGTCGACCGGTCTCATGATGAGTTCCCGCAGGTCATCGCTCGCAGCAACGGCTCGACGAGCCTCGTTCGACTCGAGCAGGAAGGCAAACAGATCGGCGAGCATTGGATCGTCGAGATACGGCTTACCGTCGGAAACAATGGTACCGGACCGCCGGCTCAGCGTCCGGGTATACGTTTCGTCACCGAGTGTGAGTTCAACGGACGCTTCGTCCGCGTCTCCTTTGATCGAGACGTTTTCACTGCCGAGCGCCGCCATCACTGCTTGGAGAAACGACGTCCGGTTGGTCGCGTTGCGACCTTCGAGAACCGTCACTCCTGGGGAGAACTCGACCGTGGTCTCTTCAATTCCACCGATATTCTCTGCGTGTATCGTTCCGGTCTCACGAATCTTTTTCTGTTGTTCCATACGCCCGTATCCGTGCCGTTTGCTGATAAACCTTTATATAGAAGTAGGACAAAAGTCGCTGTTTCGGACCCAGCGTCTTCGCTCATCGCCAACTGCTAATATTGCATTCAAACCACAATAATGTCGAAAAATTCGGGTGTTTTGAACAGAAATAACCTTGTTCAAACAGCCAACGAACACACTTTAGTATCCCTCGCTGACTATGTCTCAATGATGGCTGACGCTTCGAATTCGAACGGCACCCCCAGATACAAAGTTGGAAAGGTCATCAATCGATATTCGCTCGACGGGATGGGGCGCGAACTTGAGGAATATTGGGTTGGTGACGCGAAAGACTCTTACAGCCTCCGTGAGCTCGCGGAGTATTTCAACAAAGAAGTACTACGCAGTGCGTTAGCAGGAACTTCACAGCAACGCTTCAGCGGCGATATCGAGACGATTTATCACGCCCTCACGGACGACGACGTAAGCCGGGGCGAGCAAACTCGCGTCCGGAAAACGCTCGAACGCGATAGTATCGATGTCGAACAGTTACAGAATGACTTCGTCACACACCAGGCGATTCACACGTACCTGACAAAAGGACGGGATGTGGAAAAAGGGACGGAGGCCGGTGACCGAATCGAGTCCGCTCAACAGACGATCAACGGGCTTCGAGGTCGGCTTATCGCCGTTGTAGAGACAGTGCTCTCGAATCTCAGGGATACGGACACTCTCACGCTCGGCTCGTTCGATATTTTAGTCAAAATTAACGTACACTGCACCGACTGCGGGACTCACAAGAACCTCACCGAACTGTTGAGTGATGGGGGCTGTGAGTGTGAGGATGGGCAGTGAGCGCTCTCTCTGACCGTCTCAGGGTGCGTCAGTAGCTGTTTGTGATCGGTATCGATCTCGTTTGGGACACAACCATTACAGACCTAGTTATGTAATGGAGTGTGTTACGGACGAACGCTGTTCGCCGAAATCAATCTCAACTGTTCATTCTTGATGAATGGCGGATTGTTAATCACTAACATAGATCACGATAGAACTGTTCCTCAATCTCAAATTATCCCAGTAGACGCGCTTTTCGGCCCAGATGCTGAGCAACGTTGCGACATATTCGGAGATAGTTCTCTCAATTCATTCGAGTAACTCGGATAAGGTGAGCGTTTGTAACACTCTCTTCACGAAATCTCTGTTCCGTCTTGTGGTTTCTGCCTTCGGCTGTTTCGTACTGGTTCCAAGAGAGGACGGTCATGACTGCGTATTGCTGAGGCCTTGCCTACTCTGAATCCGTCGAATAAGTTATGTCAACGCGATCTCCGCCAGATTCAACGACAATGAACAATATTATTGGTGTCGAGTTCGTCTTCCCTTTTATGGGAAATAGAAACACGGTCAATTCGGATGAACGGATGCTCGATATCATGGAAGCACTCAAAGAGCACACGTCCGCCGGTGTGACGGAGCTCGCCGACGCTGTGGATATGCCAAAGAGCACTGTACACGTTCACCTCTCGACACTCAAAGACCGAGGATACGTCGTCCAGAACAACTCGCAGGAGTACCGTCTTAGCCTTCAGCTGCTCGATATGGGGATGATGGTTCAGGAGACCCAGGAGATGTACGACGAGGTACTCCCGAAACTCGACGAACTTGCTGAAGAGACGGACGAAAAGGCTTGGTGGACCGTCGAAGAAAACGGGAAGGCCGTGTTCATCGCCAAGTCCGTAGGAAAGCACGGCATTCAAACCAACGCTCGGATCGGACACCACATCGAACTGTATCAGCTAGCGGCAGGAAAGGCCATCCTCGCAAACCTGCCAGCAGTGCGACGGACAGAAATCCTGGATAGCTACGACTATCCACTTGGCGGCGAAAAAACCCGTGCGGAACTTGAGGCAGAACTCGAGGAGATTCGAGACCGGGGTGTCGCGTATGGATCCGAGCAGTTCCTGCAGGGCGTCTCCGGTGTCGGCGCTTCGATTACGGACAATGCTGGAAACTCCTACGGAGCAATCAGCGTCTCAGGTCCGTCCAACCGCCTCGACAGCGACCGCGTGGAAAACGAGCTTGCAAACCTCGTCCGGGGTCTCGTGGGCGAACTACGAGTCAATCTCTCGTACCGTTAGTTCTACTCACTCGAACGGGTGACTGAGGCAGATCCTTCTATTTATTATCTCTTCCCACGGATAGCGGCGATTATTCTTCGTGAGTAACGTTCTACTCTTTCGAATGCTGAACGTTGTGTGTTATCAAAGTTGCCACTTACGATATGGCTGGTGAACGTGTAGGAGCGGTGCTATGCTGTCTCTGCTTCGCTACAAATGAGAACTGGTCGGTCGGTATTCAGCACGACTGATTGGCTCACACTCCCGAACAGCATTTTGCCCGCTGGTGTTCGATTGCGCCCAGCGACACAGATCGCATCGGCATCGAGTTCTTCTGCGGTTTCGAGGATCGACTCTGCCGGGTCGCCACTCCCCTCTCGCAGCTCGACCGCCACGCCTGCGTCTTCGAGGTTCTCCTGTGCCCGTTTTACGGCTTCGACCTGCGTGACTGACGCACCTTCCAGATTGTCAACAAAGTCGTGGAGCAGGTACGCACGGGTATTGTCGATGTCGAACAGGTCGATAACTGTCTCGGCCTGGACGGCCGCGCGTTCGACGTTCTGATCGATACCGAGTACGATCTCTTTCATGGACATATATTCGCAGACGGATCTGAAATAAGTACCGCCCGTCCCGCGGCACGAGGGCATCGACCGATATCGGATCCACGTAGTCAATCCGGTCTCGTCAGCGGGAGATCCGAACAGTATCGCTGGAGCGAGCCGCTAGTCGGCCAGTCCGACGCCAAGGTGTTCGTCGAGTACCTTGTCGTTCTCGCTTACGTCCTCGGACGGTCCTTTGTGGACGATATGGCCCTTCTCGAGGATGTACGTGTAGTCGGACACCCCGAGTGCGACTGGGATGTTCTGTTCGACGATCAGGACGGTGATCCCCTGATCGTTGAGATTCTCGATTATATCCTCGATCTGTCTGACGATGTACGGTGCGAGCCCTTCAGTCGGCTCGTCGAGCAGGAGCAGGTCGGGATCGGCGATCAGTGCACGCCCGATGGCGACCATTTGCTGTTCGCCGCCGGAGAGTACCGAGCCGTAACTATCCTCGCGCTCCTGAAGATTTTCAAATATGTTGATTACTTCGTCGACCGAGGGCCCGTTGCTCGCGTCGACGCCCATGTGGCCCATCTCAATGTTTTCACGGACCGTCAGCCCGGGGAATACCCTGCGCCCTTCCGGGACGAACGCGATCCCCTTCCTGATGGTCGACTCGGTATCGAGGGTCGTGATATCGTCTCCATCGAATTGGATTGAGCCGCCGGTCGGTGCGAGGTTGCCGACGACCGATCGAAGCGTCGTCGTCTTGCCGACCCCGTTGCGGCCGACGAGCGAGACAACCGAGCCACGCTCGACCTCGAGTGAGAGTCCTTGTAGTACCTCGGTCATATCATATCCGGCGCGCAAGTCCTGTATCGAGAGCAGTGGATCACTCATCGCGAGCACCTCCGAGATATGCATCACGGACGTCCTCATTGGTAGCGATATCCTCTGGCGTCCCGCTCGCAAGCTCCTGCCCACGAGTCAGGACGGTGACCCGGTCGGAGACACGCATGACGAGATCGATATCGTGTTCGATGAGCATTAGCGACTGGTCCGAGAGGACATCACTGATGAGCGTCATCGTTTCGTGCGTTTCCTCGCTACTCATCCCTGCGGTTGGTTCGTCAAGCATAACTAATTCTGGGTCTGTCGCGAGCACGAGACCGATTTCCAGGCGACGCTGGTCACCATATGCGAGCGTGTCTGCGTGCACGTCTGCACGATCGCGCAGCCCAATCTTGTCAAGGATTTCGGTGGTTCGGTCGGTCAATTCATCGAACGAGTCCTTGTCGCGGAACATCGCCTCTCGACGACTGATCTCGTCGCTGTACATCGATTGCGCGGCGAGTCGGACGTTCTCACGGACGGTGAGACCGCCGAATACATTGGTGATCTGGAACGATCGGCCGACACCGTGATGGACGCGCTCATGTGGCGGCATGTTCGTGATGTCTGTGCCGTTGAAGCGCACGGTCCCTTCGGAGGGGATGAGCGCGCCAGTGATGAGGTTGAACGTGGTGGTCTTGCCGGCACCGTTCGGGCCGATGACGCTCCGAAACTCGCCTTTCTCGACCTCGAGGTCGACGTGGTCGACAGCAGTGAGCTCACCGAAGCGTTTCGTCAGTCCATTCGTTTCGAGTACTGTCTCAGTCATGCGTGTTCACCTCCGATTCGTCGAACCCGACTGACGGGCTGTCGCTTTCCGCACTCTGGCGACGCTGAACGAGCAGCGACGGGATCGACACGAGTCCACGTGGAACGAACAGCACGAACAACACGAAGATGGTCCCGATCACCAGTCGCCATTGCTCGGTGTACGACGAGAGAATGTCTTCGGCACCGATGAAGACGCCGGCACCGATCATCGGCCCGAAGAGCGTTCCCATACCGCCAAGCAGCGTCATCACGATGACCTCACCGGAGTGAATCCATGCGAGGGTTTGATCCGGCGAGATGATGAACGTACTTGGCTTGACAGCCAGGAGGCCGCCAGCCATCCCGGCCATCCCACCACTGATCACGAACGCGCGGCGTTTGTACTTCGTCACGTCGTAGCCGATAAACTCGGCACGTTCCTCGGCCTCGCTGATGGACTGAAGGACACTCCCGAACGGCGCGTTCATGAACCGACGGGCGAATAGGAGCGATGCGACCGCCAGAATCAGCGCGGTGTAGTAGAAGACGATGTTCGGCGTGATCTCGAACCCGGCGATCAGTAGGTTGATGCCATTGAGTTCGGCACCGATGCCGGCAATTCCGAAGAACGTGTCCCAGCCGAGCAACCCGTCGCTGCCCCCGGTGAACTGGAACTTGAACACCGCGTTGTAGAACAGTTCGGCGAACGCCAGCGTGATCATCGCAAAGTAGACGCCGGAGACCCGAATCGAGAGACTGCCAACGATCCACGCGATGAGCGCACAGATGACGATCGCACCGAAGAGCGCGATGATAAACGACGACGTGTAGTGGATCATCACCAGCGCGGCCACGTACGCACCGACGCCGTAGAACATCGTGTGACCAAGTGGGACGAGGCCGGTGTAGCCCATGACGATGTCCAGACTCAGAGCGAAGATGGCCATGATAAGAACGCGGTTAAGGAGGATGATGTAGTAGTCATTGCCGGTCAGGAGGATGGCAAAGGGGGCGATGGCCAGCAGGCCGACTGCTGCTGCACCCAGTTTCATCCGGACGCTGTCCGTGAACACGCCGCCGTCGGCACCGGTCAAGAGGTCGCCCTCTTCACCGCCTTCGTCCTGAAACTCCGGGTTCCCGAATAGGCCCTGTGGCTTGACCAGCAACACGGCAATCATCAACAGGAAGATAGTGAGCCCTTCCAGGTCCGGCAGCGAGAGCGTGATTCCGGCGACCTCGCCGAACTCCGTGCCGCCGTACGTCCGCGTTATCGTGCGGATAATACCCACGAGAAGGCCGCCGAAGACGGCACCGCGGAAACTCCCGAGTCCGCCGAGCACGACGATGATGAACGCGGGGATGATGACGCTGTTACCCATCCCGGTACTGATGCTCTGGTAGCCGCCGAGAACGATCCCGCCGACAGCCGCGAGCGCGGCACCGAGACCGAACACGAGCGTGTAGTACTTGTCGATATCGATGCCGACGTTGCGGACCATCTGTCTGTCCTGTGAGCCGGCTCTGACGATCATCCCGTACTTGGTCCGTTCCAAGAACAGGTAGATCCCGAGCGCAAGCGCCCCCGCGAAGACGATCATGAAGTAGTTGTACAGGGACACCTGAATGCCCGCGACGCCGACTGGCTGGCTGAGATATCCTGGCACCCCGAGATTCCGCTGTTGGGTCCCCCAGACCAACTTGATCAGGTCGTTGATGATGAGGACGAGCCCGAAGGTAAGGAGGATGTGATACAGGGGATTTCGGCCGTACAGCGGTCGAATGGTGAAGCGTTCGATGGCGACACCGACGATACCGACCAGCAGCGGTGCGACGACCAGTGCCGTCCAGAACCCTACCCCGACGCCGAGCGCACCCGAGATACTGAGTGCGAAGTACGCCCCGAGGGCGAACAGTTCCCCGTGGGAGAAGTTAATGACGTCCATGACTCCGAAGATGATGGACAGTCCCGCAGCTAACAGGACGTACACCATCCCGAGGGTGACGCCGTTGATCAGCTGTTCGGTTAGGTCTGCTACGAATGTCATTGGTACACTAGTTCAGTTCACAGCCCAGTTCGGAGCCTGGCGGCAGCGTGTTCTCGCCCTCGACCTTGCTAAGGAGATCCACGTTAGCCATGTCGCCGTCGCCTTCGACCAGCTCGCCTATCCAGGTTGGGTTAGTGGCCTGATGATCGGACTCCCGAAGCGTGATATCTCCCAGCACCGTCGTGAACGTTCCGCCCTCGAGGGCGTCTCTGACGTCCGTGGGGTCGGTACTCCCAGCTTCCTGCATGCCTCGCACCATCAGGCGGATGGACTCGTAACCCACTCGCTCGAAGTTCCCGGGGACGCCGTCGTATTCGTTCTGGTAGGCTTCGACGAACTGCTGGTTGTCGCCGAGATCGACTGAGGGATCGTAACGGACACCGCCGTAGGTACCGACCGCATTGGACCCCGCTCCTGAGCGCGCGCTCTTGAACGCCATCGTCGGACCGACAAGCGCTTTCTCTTGCGCGAGACCCTGGTTTGCGGCCTGATTGACGAAGTTGACGAGGTCCCCGCCGGTCATGCCGAGGATAACCGCGTCGGCGTCGGACGAGCTAATCTGGCTTATATACGAGCCGAAGTTCGAAGAGCCGAGGCTGGATTCTGTCTTCCCAACTTCAGTGAAGTTGCTGTTTGCGTCCTGCATCCGTTCTCTGGTCCGATTGTAGACCGAATCCCCGTAGGCGTAGTCGGCGATGTGGAACCAGACGTTTGAGCCGATCTCGTTTACCGTGTACGCCGAGATCGCCTCGGCGATCTGAGCCGTGCTCGTCTCGAAGCGGAAGACCCACTCGTTGCACGCCTCGCCCGTGACCGGAACGGCCGCCGCACCTGGGAAATAAACGAATTCCGCATCGCTGGCGAACTCGTTAAGTCCCAGCGCGACGGAACTGGAGATCGCACCGAACACGAAGTCGGCTTGTTCCTGCTGAACGACTTCTTGGGCGGCCTGGGACGCGGCTCCGGCCTCCGTCTCGGTATCGTCGTACACCGCGTCGATCTCGTAGTCGAACTCGTCGCTGTCGTTGATCTGCTGGACGGCCAACTCGACGCCATTCCGCTGTGCCGGACCGAGTGAACTGTAGGCCCCGCTCATCGGATTGAGGCTCGCAATAGTCACTGTTTCGTTCCCACTCCCTCCCGCACAGCCGGCGAGCGCTACAGTGCCCGCTGCGCCGGCGGCCGACAGGAACGTTCGACGTGAGGAACCGAATACGATACTGTCATTGTCTCCATTGGTTGCCCCTCGCATGGGTATGATATCCACTGCACACCAGTGCCTAATAAATCATTATGTTCAACTCATATATACGAGGGGTTGATAAATAAGGGTTTTATATTTAATAATGGACGAACCGTCCCAACTGGGAGAATGATAATTCCTGCTTATGATCGATCTGTCATGGAAAGTGTTACTCGGCAACTCGAACTACAGGGCCGTTACCGCGTCAGTTCCCACTTTACCGGTCGTGTCGAGACCGTCGCTGCCCTCGGCTGCCCCAGTCCTCGCGGTCTCGAGTACGCGCTGAAACCGAGTGCTACGGACTCCTGTCACTCAGTACGGCAGGCCTGCGCCCCGTCTTGGTGTGTGCCGAGACCAGTGACAGCAGACCGGATAGCGGAAGCCCGTTTCACTGAACCCACACTGTTTTCCAGTTCACGAACTCCTTGATGCCGGCTTCCGAGAGTTCACGGCCGTAGCCGGAGTCTTTGATCCCGCCGAACGGCACGCGCGGGTCCGACTTCGTCATCTCGTTGATGTAGACGCAGCCGGCATCGATCTCGCGTGCGAGTCGCTGTCCGCGCTTGCGGTCGTCGGTCCAGAGGCTCGCGCCCAGCCCGAACCGCGTATCGTTTGCGAGTTCGATGGCTTCGGTTTCGTCGGCCACCTCGTAGACGGCCGCAACGGGGCCGAAGGTCTCCTCTGCGTCCGCAGGGCAGCCCTTGGGAACGTCGGTCAGCACGGTCGGCGGATAGAAGGCCCCCTCCCTGTCGAGGGGGTCGCCGCCCGTCAGAACCGTCGCCCCGGCCTTGACGCTGGCTTCGACCTGGTCGTGGAGTTGCGCCATCAGGTCGGGGTCCGCCTGCGGCCCGACATCGGTCGCCTCGCTCATCGGGTCACCGACCGTGAGGCTCTCGAATTCGTCGACGAACCGGTCGACGAATTCGTCGTAGACGGCCTCGTGAACGATGAACCGCTTGGCCGCGATACAGGACTGGCCACCGTTCTGCGTGCGCGCCTGCACACCTGTCTCGACGGCGCGACCGAGGTCTGCGTCGTCCAGCACGACGAACGGATCGCTCCCACCCAGTTCGAGGACGGTCTTCTTGAGGTGTTTACCGGCGGTCTCGGCGACGGCCCGGCCGGCCGGCCCGCTGCCGGTGAGCGTCGCAGCGCGTACCCGATTGTCGGTCAGGACGTCTTCGACCTTGCTCGAGCCGACGAGCAGCGTCTGGAAGACGCCCTCGGGATAGCCAGCCTCGCGGAAGACCTCCTTGAGCGCCATGGCACACCCTGGTACGTTCGAGGCGTGTTTGAGCAGGCCGACGTTGCCGGCGGTGAGATACGGGGCGGCAAAGCGGATGACCTGCCAGAATGGGAAGTTCCAGGGCATCACCGCAAGCACGGGTCCGAGCGGATCGTGGACGGTCTTAACCGACGTTCCCGGTGGGCTGGGATGGTGGTCGGCCTCGAGGTAGGCGCTCGCGTGCTCCGCGTAGTGATCGCAGGCCCACGCGCACTTCTCGACTTCGGCGACGGCCTGGGAGATCGGTTTGCCCATCTCCTTGGTCATCAACTCCGCGTACCGCCGCTTGTTCTCCCGAAGCACGTCGCCAGCGGCCGCCAGCAACTCCTCGCGCTCACGCAGCGGGCGCTCGCGCCACGATTCGAAGGTCTCTATCGCAGTCTCGAGCGTGGCCTCGACGTCCGCGTAGTCGTCTTCGGTGTATTCGGCGAACTGTTCGCCAGTGGCTGGATTGACCGCGTCCATGGCAGTGAGTATCGCTAGCACTACTCTTAGGTATTTTCATTCCACGAACGGGCCGCGGTCAACCTGAGGATTTATTTCGGGGGGTGTGATAGTGACCAGTGATGTACAAGCACATTGCCCTGCTCGTTCGACAGGAGGGTATGTCCCATGCAGAGTTCGTCGACCACTGGCAGAACAACCACACACCCATCGCGAAGGATATCGAGGGTGTTGTGCGGTACCAGCAGGTGCTGCCGACCGAACCCGAACACGCCGAGTTCGACGGGCTGGCGGAACTGTACTTCGAGACGCTTGAGGATCTTCACGAGGCGCTTGGCAGTCCCGGCTCCCGTGACTACGACCCCACCAAAGAGATCGCGGCGAAAGCCCGCGAGGACGTTGACAACTTTCTGGCTCTCGAGGAGCGTCCGCGGTTCATTGGCGAGGAGATCGTCCAGAAAGACGACGTCGAGAGTGACACTGATCACCTCTACAAACACTCGGCGTTTCTGGTTCGTCAGGAGGGCATGACTCACGAGGAGTTTGTCGACTACTGGCAGACCAACCACACGCCCATCGCTCGTGAGATCGACGGTGTCGTCAAGTATAACACCGTCCTGCCAACCGATTCCGAGAACGCAGAATTCGACGGCGTCGCCGAACTGTACTTCGAGGATCTCTCGAAGCTCTACGCCGCGCTGGGCAGCGAAGGGTCCCGTGACTACGACCCTGCGAAGGGGAAAGCTAAGGAAGCCCGCGAGGACGTCGACAACTTCCTGGCCCTCAAGGAGCGCCCGCGGTTTATCGGGCAAGAACGACTCGTCAAAGACGAACGCTGAGCCATGCCCGACTACGAGAGCCAAGTCCGCGAGGCGTTTCCCGAACTCGATTCGATCGACAGTCCCGACCTCCGCGAGAAAGTCATCGAGGCGTGGATGCTCGGACTCGACCGGGGCGGCTGGCGACACATCGAGGATATTCCCTACGCCTGGAACATCCACGAGGTAACCAACGTCGAGCACGTTCGCGGCGTCACGCGCATCGCTCGCCAATCGGCTCAAGAGCAGCGCGACTTCCACGGCGCGGACCCCGACATCGACGTCGTCGTGGCCGCGTGTCTCCTTCACGACGTCGGCAAGTGCTACGAGTACGTCGATTTCGTCGACGACGAGCAGTTGCTCGAGCCGGATCGAACGTACGCGACCGAGGAGGTCCCGCATTCGCTGTCGGGGTATGCCCTCGCCCACGAGGTCGGCTGTCCGCTCGCGGTCCAGCGGGCGATCCCTCACTTCATCGGCGAGATTCCCACCCGGACGATGGAAGCGGAACTCGTCAAGAGCGCGAACTCGGCGTCCTCGAACGCGATCACCCAGTCGGCGATGGGGATCACGCTTCAGGAGTGGGTCGACGAGTACTCACAGACACAGAACTGATAAGAGGATTCCCCCACCGATCGCGTCTCACGGCTCGTCGGCAGTGGTACCAGCCGTTCAGGTGCGATCGTGTATTCAACCTATCCCGTCTTGTAGACGCCGCGAGCGTCCGCGACCTGTGTGTCGTCAGCAGCGTAGACCGCGACATCGACGACGCCGACGTCACTTCCGAGCCGAACGACGTCGGCTTCCGCGTACAGATCGCCGGTCCCGGCTTCCAGATAGTCGATTCGCATGTCGATGGTCGGAACCGGCTGGTCGACCAGTGAGACGAGCGCGGCACCGCCGACGGTGTCCGCCAGGGTGAACGTCACGCCGCCATGGGCCATTATCCGATCGTCGTTCCAGGATAATGCTTCTCGCATCTCGATGGTTCCTTCGGCGTGTCCGTCCGCCGCCTCGGTGACCTCGACACCGAGCAGGTCGGCGAACGGCATGTTCTCGAAGAACGCTTCGATGTCCATGACGGCCGGGATTTTTCTTTCCGGCTAATTAACCGTTCTGGTTTGTGTCACGGTAACGTGGGCTGCCACTCGATTCGAGGACGAATCGGACGAGAGGTCGGTACGGCGCTATCGAGCGGTCGCAATCTCGTCGATGGCGTCGGGGTTCTCGATGCTCGAGAGATCGTCCAACTCCTCGCCCGTGTAGACGGACTGGATGATGCGACGGACGATCTTGCCGCTCTGGGTCTTGGGGAACCCGTCGACGAACAACACTTCGAGCGGACGGAACGGCTTGCCCAACTCCGCGCCGACCTGTGTGCGTAGCTCCTCTCGCAACTCGTCGGTTTCCTCGTAGCCGTCGGTGACGACGACGTACGTGACGACGGCGGTTCCTTTGGTGTCGTCGGGTGCGCCGATCGCGACGGCGGCGTTGACGGCCTCGTGTTCGATGAGCGCGCCTTCGACTTCGGCCGGGCCGACCTTTCGGCCGGCGACGTTGAGCACGTCGTCCGAACGGCCGTGGAGGAACCAGAAGCCGTCCGCGTCCTGCTGTGCCCAGTCGCCGTGGTCCCACATGTCGTCGAACCGTGACCAGTACTCCTCGAGGTAACGCTCGTCGCCGCTCCACAGCGACTTGGTCATCGACGGTGCGGAAGACTTGCAGATGAGATAGCCTTCCTCATGATCGTCGGCGACGGACTCGCCGCTGGCGTCGACGATGTCGACGTCCATGCCAAGCGCCGGCCCGCCGAGAGTGCCAGGTTTCAGCGAGTGCAGTGGCGTCGGCTGGAGGAAACAGCCGAAAATCTCGGTGCCGCCGGAGATGTTCATGATGGGTGCCTCACCACGGCCGACGTTCTCGAGGAACCACTGCCAAGAGTCGGGATCCCACGGCTCGCCGGTCGATCCCAGCAGGCGTAGCGAGGAGAGGTCGTGGCCGTCTAGCCACTCATCACCCTGTTTCTGGAGCGCGCGGATGGCGGTCGGGGAGATGCCGAAGACCGTCAGGCCGTGGTCGTCGATCATCCGCCAGAAGCGATCCGGCTCGGGGTAGTCCGGTGCGCCCTCGTAGAGGAAGATTGTGCCGCCGTGCGCGTGGTTACCGATGAGCGTCCACGGTCCCATCATCCAGCCGATGTCGGACACCCAGAAGAACCGATCCGAGGGCTTGTGGTCGAACGAGAAGTAGATTTCCTTCGCCGGTTGAACCAGTCCGCCCGCGTGGGTGTGGACGATCCCCTTCGGCTGGCCCGTCGTGCCCGACGAGTACAGCAGCATCGACTCCTGATCCGCGGGGAGTGACTTCGTGTCGTACTCGTCGGACTGCGTCCCGACGGCGTCGGCCCACCACTCGTCGCGGTCGTCGTCCCACGGGATCGACGCCTCGTCGGAACCTAATCGGTCGTAGACGATAGTGTGTTCGACGTGGCCGGCTTCGTCGATGGCGTCGTCAGCTTGTGCTTTGAGCGCGATTTCGCTGCCACGCCGGTAGAAACCGTCGCCGGTGAACAGCACCGAACACTCGGCGTCCGCGATGCGCGTCGCGGTGGCGTCGACGCCGAAACCGGAGAAGATCGGCACCGCGATCGCACCGACCTTGAAACAGCCGTAGAGCAGTGGGACGATCTCGGGGACCATCGGCATGTAGAGGCCGACGGTGTTGCCGGTGTCGATACCGCGCTCCTTGAGGGCGTTGGCGACCCGATTCGCCTGCCGATGCAGTTCGTGATAGGTAACCTCACGGACCTCGCCGTCTTCGCCCTCCCAGATCGTCGCGACCCTGTTCCGGGCCTCGGCGTCCGGCTGGGCGTGGCGGTCCACGACGTTGTGTGCGATGTTGAGTTCGCCGCCGACGTACCAGCCAGTAAACTGCGGGCCGTCGCTCGCATCGCGGACCCGGTCGTAGTCCTCGTAGAACTCCAGGCCGAGGTGGTCGACGACCTCGTCCCAGAACCAGTCAAGGCCAGAGGCCGCTATCCCATCGACCTCGCTGACGGTCAGCTCGTGGAGTTCTTCGAAGTTATCGATGCCGTGTTCCTGCATGAACGCGTAGACGTTGCTATCCTGAACGAACTGCTCGTCCGGTTCGTAGCGTATCTCCTCGGGCTCGTCGAGTAATCCTGCCATTGTAACCCATGCACAACTGGTGACAGTATCCTCTTAAAAATTTGTGCGTGCCAGTTCGACGATGCGTGGTGCGTCCGATCGCGGTCACCCGCGATGGTCGTAGACGCGCTGGACCTTGCCGACCTCGGTACGGGCGATGCCGCCCGGCTCGACGAGTTCGAGGTCGTCCGGCGTAAATGAGAGGACGTTCTGCAACCGGGAGAGGATCACATCTCTTAGTTCGTTCTCGCTTCGGTCGCTCTGCTCGTCTTTTTCGATGGTAAGCTCCATCACGTCGAGGCTTCCGTCCTTGTGAAGGTCGATGCGGTAATGGGGAGCGACGCCGGCAACGTCGAGGATGATGTGTTCGATTTCGCTCGGGTAGAGATTGACACCACGGACGATAAGGAGTTCATCGGTGCGACCAGTGACGTTGTCCATGCGGACCATTGTCCGGCCACACTCACACTCGTCGTAGTTCAGCGTCGTGAGATCACCCGTTCGGTAGCGCAACACCGGCAGCGCCTCTTTCGTGAGCGTAGTCAACACGAGCTCACCCTCTTCGCCCTCTTCGACGGGCTCGCCCGTACGCGGGTCGACGACCTCCGGATAGAAGTGGTCCTCCCAGACGTGCAGGCCGTCCTGGGCCTCGTGACACTCCGCGGCAACGCCCGGACCGATGATCTCCGAGAGGCCGTAGTTGTTGATCCCGGTCGCGCCGAGTCGCTCCTCGATCTCCTCGCGCATCGGCTCAGTGCAGGTCTCCGCACCGTAGGCGATCACGGAAATCGGGAGCTCGCGTGGATTCAGCCCCATCTCTTCGGCCGTCTCGGCGAAGTACAGCGCGTAGGAGGGCGTACACGCGAGGACGTCGCTCTCGAGGTCCTGTGCGAGTTCGATCTGTCGCTGCGTGCCGCCGCTGCTCGTCGGCACGACCGTCGTGCCGAGTTCCTCGGCACCCTGGTGGAAGCCCAGGCCGCCGGTGAACAGGCCGTATCCGTAGGCGTTCTGAACGGTATCGCCGGGTTCGACGCCGGCCGCGGCCAGTGACCGCGCCATGGCTTTGCCCCAGACGTCGAGATCGGCGTCGGTGTAAGAGACGATCTTGGGCTTGCCGGTCGTCCCGGACGACGCGTGGATTCGCGCGAGCTCCTCGTCGTCGACGGCGAACAGGCCGTCGGGATACTCGTCGCGGAAGTCCTCTTTGGTCGTCATCGGGAGCGTCGTGATGTCGTCGATGCTCTCGATGTCGCTCGGGTCGACGCCGGCGTCCTCGAGTCGTTCGCGGTAGAACGGGACGTTTTCGTACGCGCGTTCGACCGTCTTCGTGAGCCGGTCTGCCTGTCGTTCACGGAGCGCTGCCCGATCGAGTGACTCGTTACTACTTCTCATACCAAAACGATGAACGGTCCCCTTCAAAAAGATTCGTGATATCGCTGCGGAGACGGACCGCTGTCAGTCAGTGCCGGTGAACCCGTGACACATCATGCAGATGCGCCGTTCAGTGACGGCAGCCCGTATCAGACAAGTTCGGGGCGGACTTCGTCGCCGAGTCGACGGATACACTCGGCCATCTCCTCGGTACCGGCACCTGGGTGGTACGTCCGGAAGATGAAGTGAATGTCGTCGCCGAGCGTCTCGCGGTAGGTCTCGAGTTCGTCGACGACCTGTTCGGGCGTGCCGAAGATCGCCTGCTCTTTGAGTTCCTGTTTGCGCTCGTCGGACAGTTCGTCGACAGGTTCGCCGGAGAAGATCTCCTCGTACCGGCGCTGGATGTAGAAGTAGCCGTCGCGCATCGCCTCCCAGGCTTCGTCGCGGGAGTCGCCGACGAACCCGTGCTGGAGGACGTACACCTGAAAATCGCCGTCGATGTTCTCGTGCTCGCGGACGGTCTCGATGTCCTCCGTGCGCTTGCGGACGCCCTCGAGCGAGATGGCCGAGGGTGCACACCAGGCGTCGCCGATGCGGGCGGCCCGCCGAACGGCGGGCTTGGCAGCGCCGCCGAGCATGATCGGTACGTCGTGGGCCGGTTTCGGCGTCACGTCGACGTCGGCCGAGATCTCGTGGAAATCGGGCTCGTAGTCGAGTGTCCCCTCCGACCACGCACCGCGAAGCACGTTGACGGTGTCGGTCAGCCGGTCGACTCGCTCGTCCTTGGAGATGCCGAACGCGTCGAACTCGTCGACGTTCGAGCCGATCGAGAGACCGAGCGTCGTCCGTCCGTCCGCGATCTGGTCGATCGTCGCAACGTCCTCCGCGAGGCGGACCGAATCGTACAGCGGAGCCAGCGCGATACACGGCCCGAGTTCGATGTCGTCCGTGACCGCCGCCAGCGCACCCAGCGCGGGCGAGATTCCCGACATGTACCCGTCGTCGAGGAAATGATGTTCGGATACCCACGCGCTGTCGAGGCCGGCGTCGTCGATGACGCGGCCGAGCTCGAGCATCTCGTCGTAGATTTCGCTCATCGAACCGTCGTCGTCCGGTCGCTGTTGACAGGTAAACAGGCCAGTCCCGAGTTGCATACACTACTCAATTCGGGTGGGCCGTCTTAATCCTTGGCGAAGGGGCGAGGTTCCGCCCGGGAGAGCCGACCAGACCGTTACACCGAAGCCCGTCGAGCCGAACAGTCATCCCATGGCAACGTTCACATACGAGACGGAAGTGCCAGTTCGCTTTCGCGATCTCGATCCGATGGGGCAGGTCCACAACGCTGTCGTCCTGATCTACGTCGAGGAAGCTCGCGCACGGTACTTCCAAGAGGTCGTCGGCGAACGACTCGAGCAGACCGACGGCGCCCTGGTCCACCAGGAGATCGACTACACCGCCCCGATCGAACTCGAGGACGCGGTGACGGTTCGCTACCGCGTCTCGAAAATCGGCGCGTCCAGCCTCACCACGGTCTTCGAGGTACGGACAGACGACGGTATCGCGGCGAACGGCGTGGTCGTTCACGTGGTGCTCGACGAAGCGGGAGAGACTCGAGCGGTGCCCGACACGTGGCGCGAGAACATTACGGCGTTCGAAGACGGATCGGTAGAGATAGTCGAGTAGAGAGACGAGATGTCAGCGTATCGGCGGGGTCAGTCGTCGGTTCCGGTTCCGTCGCCTGTGACGACGCCGGTCGATTCCTCCGGACTGCCCTTGATACGGCCGAGATCCATCACCGCCTTGATGTCCTCGTCCAAGTCGTGATAGTCGCTCGTGCTCGTAACGAGCGAAACGCCGACGAAGACGACGACGGCGACGATCGTGGCGAGTTGGCCACCGAGGAATCCCAGAGGAAGTTCGACACCAGCGTACTCGCCGCCGTAGGCGAGGAGGATCGTAAGCGCCAGTCCGGCGCCGCCGCCCGCGAGTGCGCCTTCGGCGGTCGCTCCCCGCCAGTTGTACGCGATAGCGATACAGGGGAAGATGACGGCCGCGAAGATTGCCCAGCCCGCGGCACCAAGGACGAAGATGAGGCCGGGGAAGGTGGCTGCGATGACGCCCGCCGCGATAAGGAGCGCAGCCGTAATCAGACGCCCCCAGCGGACTTCCTGCTCCTGGGTGAGGTCGACGTTCCGGTGTTCGATGAAGTAGTCGTGGACGACCGCGGACGCGCCCATGTTGAGGAACGCGTTGCTCGTCGACATGATCGCGGCCATGACCGCAGTGAGCACGAACGCGACGACGACGTCCGGAGCCCACTGGATGAGCGCGAGCGGGAGGGTCGCGTCCGGGTTGCCCGGATCGGCGACAGTCCCACCGATGACGGCGGCCCGCAGGAACGGTGCGGCGAGCCAGTACATCGCCGTTGCGAGGTACGCCGACCCCGTGATGAGTGCGCCCCACTTCAGCACCGACACGTCGCGTACCATGTAGAACTTCGTGATCGCGTGGGGCTGGCCGGCGACGGTCGCCTGGATGACGATCACCGAGATGACCAGGCCGATGGCCATGAGTCCGTCGCCGCCGAGCAGCGTGAACTCGAAGTACGCGGGATTTTCCGCCTGGATCGTCTCGATCATCCCGTTCCAGCCGACCCCGGAGTTCGTCACGACGTAGTACGCGGTCAGTACGCCGCCAAGCACCATGATCGCACCCTGAATCGCGTCGGACCAGATGGCCGCGAGCATCCCCCCGATGACGGTGTAGAAGCCGACGACCACCAACCCGATCACCAGTGCCTGGAAGAAGCTAATCGGCAGGATGAGTGATCCGACGATCCCGAGTGCGGCGTACTGGGCGGCGAGGTACCCCATACTGCCGAGCAGGACCGACGCCGCACCGAGCAGCCGGACACGCTCGTCCTGGAAGCGGTAGTACATCGCGTCTGGCGCGGTAATCGCGTCGCGTACGTCGCCGAGTACGCGCATCTTCCGTCCGAGCAACCAGTACGACGCGGTGAACCCGAAGATGATCAACCCGCCGACCAAAATGAAGTACTCGAGGCCGACGAGGTAGCCCGTTCCGGTGACGCCGATCATTCCCCACCCGCTCTGGATTGAGGCGAACACCGCCAGCGCGACGACGAGGACGCCCGACCGTCGTCCCGCCACGAAGTACTCCTCCTGGTTAGTCTGGTATCGACTCGCCAGTATCCCGATTCCGACCATCAGAACGGCGAACACAGCGAAGAATATCACTGCGGTCTCCGAGTAGTAGTCGACGCCGAGGTCATCACCCCACGTCTGCAGCGGGATCAACACGCCAGCATTGACGCTCATCAATCGTTCACCTCACTGGGGTCGATTCCACCGAGAGAGTCCCGTTCCCGAACCGTCTCCGTCCCCTCCAACTGCGTCCCGAGGTACACCGAGACGACGAGAAAGAGGACGACGAGCGAGAGAAACACCTCGACGACCGGCGTCGGGAATCCGAGCAGGTAGCTCATCGGACGATCACCCCTCGGCCGCGCTGGTGTTGGTCTCTCGCGCCGATCACCGCTCGACGGCCCGAGTACAGTTCGTGCCATGCAGACCCATGATGTGTAGTATCGTGCCACATACAAACCAAACAATCAAATTTGTAATACATAAGCGTTACGCCGCCTTCCGTCGCGACGGCTGGTCACCGACGCTCGAGACGGTTCGAGTTCCAACGACGAACCGTCGTCGACGACCGTGGGAGAAACAGTTTTGTTGTATGCTATATGTACACGAAATACATGTCCGACCGGCATAACGCACTCTTCGAGTCGATCGATCTCGGCCCCGTGACGGTGCCGAACAGGGTTTTTCAGCCGCCACACGGGAACGCGTACGGGCTCGGTGACCAGCAGACGGCCTTCCGTGCGGAGAAGGCACGGGGCGGATTCGGTCTGATCGTCCAAGAGTACAGCCAGATTCACGAATCGACCGACGTTACGCCCGTCGACTCGGGATACATCCACGACGACGAGACGATCCCGCCACAGCGAGCGATGGTCGACGCGGTTCACGACCACGGTGGAAAGCTGTTCGTCGAGTTGTGGCACGGCGGTGCGACGGCCGGGAACTACGGGAGCCGCCGCCCACCGCTTTCGGCGTCGCAGCTTCCAACCGGCAACTACTACACGCCCAAGGAGATGGAACACGCCGACATCCGGGAAATCGTCGCGGCGTTCGGTGACGGGGCAGACCGGGCGCGGCGAGCAGGCTACGACGGCATCGAACTCCACGCAGCACACGGCTACCTCATCTCACAGTTCCTCTCGCCGTTCTACAACGACCGCGACGACGAGTACGGCGGTTCACTCGAGAACCGAATGCGGTTCTTCCGGGAGGTCATCGAGAGCGTTCGCGAGAACGTAAGCGACGACATGGCCGTCGGTGCCCGGTACACGATCGACGAACGCGTCGAGGGCGGGCTAACTGCGGACGGCGACGGGCTCGAGATCGTTCGGCGAATCGGCGACGACCTCGACTTCTGGGATATCGACATCGGCGTCAAACAGTCGATCGACGACATGATCGCGCCGAGTCGCCGCCACTCGAAGAACTACCAGATAGACTTCGTGAAAGCTGCCACCGACGAACTCGACGTTCCCGTCGGCGGCACCGGGCGAATCACCGACCCGGACGACGCGGTCGCGCTCCTCGAGGAAGGGTACGTGGACATGGTCGGCATGGCACGCCAGTCGATCTCGGACCCCCACTGGCCACGAAAGGTGAGAGAGGAGCGCATCGACGAGATCCGGGAGTGTATCGGCTGTAACGTCTGCGTCTCGCAATCGAGACAGGGAATCCCGCTCACCTGCACGCAGAACCCGACGGTCGGGAGAGAGGCGGTTTGGCCGCCCGAAGAGTACGAAACAGTCGACGAACCGAAAGGCATCCTCGTGGTCGGCGGCGGGCCGGCTGGCATGGAGTTCGCGAGGGTCGCCGGCGAGCGTGGGCATCTCGTTCACCTCAACGAGAAAGCGGAGACGCTCGGCGGCCGGGTCAACTTCGAAGGGACGCTGCCTGATCTCGGTGAATGGAACCGGGTTCGCGACTGGCGGACGACCGAACTCGAGCGGCTCGACGACGTCGCCGTCCACACGGGAAGTAGAGCAGAGATGTGCTACGACGACGTCGAGAGCTACGGTGCGGAGGTCGTCGTCGTCGCGACTGGCGCGAGGTGGTCCGAGAAAGGTGAAACGTCGGGAACGCACCGTCCCGTTCCGGGCTGGAATCGTGACCACGTGCTGACTCCCGAAGACGCGCTCGAGGTCGATCCCTCGGGACGGAACGTCGTGATCTTCGACGAGGAGGGGTACAACGTGAGCGCCGGCGTCGCCCAGTCGCTCGCCGCCGACAACGACGTGACGTTCGTGACGCCGAGTGCGAGCGCGTTCGATCAGGCGGTGCACACGTTCGAACGGGGAACGATCTTCACGACCCTCTTCGAGAGCGGCGTCGAGTTCGTACCTCACCACGCGCTCGAGGAAATCCGCGACGACGACGTCGTCACCGCCAACGTTCACTCGGGAGCGCAGACCACGCTCGAGGCGGACTACGTCGTCTTCACGACGATGCGAAAGTCGAACGACGACCTCTACCGCGATCTTACGGCGAACCTCGACTCGCTCCGGCAGTCGACCGAAATCGAGGAAGTTCATGCAATCGGTGACTGCGTCTCGCCGCGGCGGATCGCCGATGCCGTCTATTCCGGTCACGAACTCGGTCGGCAGGTATAGGAGATCAGCGCCCTACAGAGAGCGGTATTTGTGAGTCGCCACCGTTCAGTAGTCGATAGCCGTAATCTCCTCGACGGGCCACTGACTGAGGATCTCGACGCCGTTCTCGCGGACGACGACCATCTCCTCGACGCGGACGCCCTGTCGGTCGGCCGGCTGCATCGTCTCGACGGCCATCGTCATGCCCTCCTCGATCTCGATGGGATGGTCCGGCGAGAGGCCCCGCCAGATGAGTGGCTCCTCGTAGAGTTGGAGCCCCAGGCCGTGGGCCCAGTGGTTGGTCGTCATCTGCCAGAAGTCGTCGGCGTCGTACCAGTCCATGTGTTCGCCCTCTTCGTCCGGGAAGCCCTTGCAGATCTCGTCGGTGGTCGCCCCGGGCTCGATGCGCTCTAACACGTCGTAGAGGTCGTCGCGGGCCTTCTCGTAGACGTCCTGCTGGGCCTGCGTGGGCTCGCCCATGGAGAACGTGCGGTAGTAACAGGAGCGATAGCCAAGGTAGCCGATGTTGTAGAAGTCGGCGTAGACGAGGTCGCCGGGCCGGATCATGCGGTCGGTCGTGTTGGCCTGGTGTTTCGGCCACGTATTCGGGCCGGAGGTGACGTAGCCGCCCTGGGCCATCGCGCCGTGACGCCAGAGTTCGTTGACCGCATCGCCCCAGACCTCGGACTCGCGTTTGCCGGGTTTCGCGCTCTCGGTGATGGCCTGGAAGCCCGCCTCACAGATGGCTGCGACCTGTCGGAGACACTCGATCTCGTCGCGCGTCTTGACCTTGCGAGCGTCAAGCATGATGTCCGTCGCTGCGTCAGTGTCGACGTCGACGCCGCGGTCCTCGAACTTCTCGACGAGTGCGCCGTTAGCCACGTCGATGCCCATCGGTTCTTTAGCGACGCCGTACTCCTCCATGGCCTCGTAGACCGTCTCGGCCATCTTGTCCTTGAGCCAGCGTCGCGCCGAGGCGCTCCCCGAGGCCCGGGGAACGTTCCCGAGGCCGGGACAGGCGTACCGGATGTCGTCGAGCCAGGGGCAGTTGAACCGCTGGTTCGAGGCGTGATCGGCCGTGTCCCAGTGGACGACATCGCCGTCTTCCGTGAGCAGCGTGTAGTGGTCCGCGCCGCTGCCGCCGGTCATCGCGAGCCCGGTCACGTAGCGGACGTTCGGGTCGTTGATGAGCAACATCGACCCCAACTCCGAGTCCTGGAGTCGCTCGAGCGCTCGCTCCTTGCGCTCGCGTCGCATGCGCTGGACGTCGATGCGCTCTTCCCAGTCGACAGCCATGGTTCCACGCGTTCCTTCCATGAAGTCGCGCTCGTACATCACATCAACGTACACAGAGGGGGCTAATCAAACTCCGGATTTGATGGTGACAGCTGACACACCCCACCGGTCGATTCGCTGTGCTGGCAGCGTGTACCCACCCGAGCCTATAACTGCCTGCTGCGACCACTGGTGGCTATGTCCCACGAGACGCCGATTCGCGTCGACCACACCGGCATCGCCGTCGAATCGATCGCCGACGCCGAACCGATCCTGTTCGCGCTCGGCTGTCGGAAGCTTATCGAGGAGTCCGTCGAGGGCCGCTTCCGCTGGGCCCAGTACGACTTCGGGATGGACGCCTCGCGACTGGAACTCATCGAACCCGAGGCCGACGACACTTTCCTGACCGAGTACCTCGACGAGCACGGTCCCGGACTCCACCACATCACCTTCGAGGTCGCGGACATCGCGGCCGTCGCCGCGGCGCTCGAGGACGCCGGCTATCGGGTCGTCGAGTACGAAGAATACGACGACTGGACGGAGGCGTTCGTTCCCCCGTCGAACCCGACGGGGGCGCTGTTCCAGCTGTTCGAGTACCACGAGGGGTACGGCGAGGACCGCCCGCCGGCCGACGCGCTCTACGTCGACGGCCAGCGGTTATAGTAGCCACTGAGAGTCAATGCACACCCGATCGCACAGTCGTCGTGCGATCGGTGTGTAAATCGTTTCAGTTGTTACTATAGAAGAAGCCTGAAAAACCGATCAGACCGGCTCGAGCCCGTTCTCCTCGCGGAGCGTGTTGATGTACTCGCGGAACCCGTTCTCGAGGTCGTATTCGACCTCGTAGCCGAGGTCCTCCTGTGCGGCGGTCATGTCGAGGTTCTGGGTCCACGGGAGTTCGCCGTCGTCGGAGACGTCGAGGTCGGCGTCCGGGATGATCTCGCGGACGGTATCGGCGGCCTCGCGGATGGTAGCGAGTTCCCCGCGGACGTTGTAGATCCGCTGGCTGAGGTCCTCGTCGGGGGTAAAGGCCGCCTTCCGGAACGCCTGGGCGATGTCGCGGGCGTGTTGCCAGTCGATGACCTGGTCGCCGTATTCGACGCTGAACGACTCCTCGAGGGCCGGTTTCTCGACGATGTTCGCGAGGAACGCCGAGCCGCCGGTCTCCCGGTAGGGGCCGTACGCGACGGTCGGGCGCAGGCCGACGTGGGAGACGTCGTAGTCCTCGTAGTAGACCCGAGCCTGGTGTTCGTTGTACTCTTTGGTCGCTCCGTAGAGCGTGTCGGGGTAGACGAGTTCGTCCTCGTCGACGTACTCGCCCTCGTAGTTGTGCGGCGGCGCGTACACGGCGGCGCTCGACGCCCAGGCGACGCGTTCGACCTGATCGTCGAGCGTACGGGCGGCTTCCAGGACGTTGTTCGTACCCGTGACGTTCACGTCGAGGGCCGCACGCGGGTTGTCGCGGGCAGTGTTGGTCAGCAGCGCTGCCAGGTGAATGATGTGTGTCGTTCCGGTCTCTTTGACTGCGCGGATGACGTCTGTCGGCTCCGAGACGTCGCCCCGCCGAATGGTCACGTCGTCGGCGACGCCGAGTTTGTCCAGAATGCGGTCGTCCGTCGACAGGTCGTAGGCGACGACGTCGTGTCCCGCATCGACCAAGTCCTCGACGACGTACGAGCCGAGGAAGCCAGTACCACCAGTGACGAGTACAGTTGACTCTGTCATCGTATACCAACGACGTGACGGAGCAACACAAAAAAGTTTGTTATTACCACCGTCCCGCCGACACGTCTACCACCAGGTATTTTGAGACCCACGATGTCCGTCACGTCATGGCACGGCGACAGTTAGATCCAGACGGGCTCATCGACGCCTCGAGCATCGGCTACAGCCACGGCATCGTCGCGGACGGCACACTCTACATGTCCGGGCAAGTCGGCTGGGACGAGTCGTTCGAACTTGCCGGCGAGGACGTCACAGCACAGACACGCCAAGCATTCGCGAACGTCGAGATGCTCCTCGAGGACGTCGATCGATCGCTGGCCGACGTGACGAAAGTGACCGCGCACGTCGTCGACCTCCAAGCGAACCGGGACGCGTTCTTCGAGGTGTGGAACGATGTGCTCAGCGAGCCGCCGTTCCCGTGTCTCACGCTGCTCGGTCCACAGCAACTCGCACAGGACGGGTTACTCGTCGAACTCGAGGTCGAAGTCCCGATCGACGAGTAGCCGCCGACTATTCGTGGAGGCCGCCGACCTGTTCGTAGAACGACGATTGGAGAGACTCGACCATTTCCTCTTCGCGATCAATGCGCGTGTCGATGACGAACGGGACATCGGCGTTCGTCCCGGTCTCGAGCGCGTCGGCGAGTTCGTCGGGCGTCACTGCACGCGTCGCCTCGGCCCCGAACGCTTCAGCAGCCTTGACGAAGTCGGTATCGTGGAACTCGACGCCGGCGATGTCGCCCTCGTCGTCTTGCATCTGCCGGACCATGCCCAGACTCGTATCGTTCAAGACGACGAACGTCGGCGCCACGCCGTGTTCGACGGCCGTCTCGACGCTGGTCATTGTCATGGCGAAGCCGCCGTCGCCGGCGACGCCGATGACGTCCTTGTCCGTCGTGATCGCCGCCGAAACGGCTGCCGGCGTAGCCCAGCCCATGCTCCCGACGCCGCCGCTGCCGTAGTAGGTCCCCGTGTCGGGGGTCTCCAGGTAGTTCAGGAGCCAGAAGCGGTTGTTCCCGGAGTCGGCTGTGACGATGGTGTCCGCGTCGACGACGGCTTCGATCTCTTTGACCGCGCGCTGGGGCTTGATTGGTGAGGCATTCGACTTACACTTCGGATCGGAGAACGACTCCCGTGCCTCGGCCGCCCGGTCGCGTGCCCAGTCGTTGACCACGTCGTCGGGTAGTGCATCCGCGAGGTCGGCGAGGCTCTGCGTAGCATCGCCGATGAGTGCGACGTCAGCAGGGTAGACCCATCCGGCGTTGCGGGTGTCGATGTCGGCGTGGATGATCGTCTGTTCGTCCGGTCGGATGAAACCGGGTGCCTGCCAGTTCGTGTCCATCGGGTTGAGTCGGGACCCGACGACAAGCAGTACGTCAGCCTCGCTGACAACTTGATTCGCTCCTTCGTGGCCGAACGAGCCAATGACGCCCGCGGCCTGCTCGTGAATCTCGGGAAACGTGGATTTTCCGAGATAGGAGGTAGTGACGACGGCGTCGGTGGCCTCGGCGACTGCCATCAGTTCGTCGTACGCGCCAGCCGAGTGGACGCCGTTGCCGGCGATGATGACCGGGCGCTCGGCGGCCATCAGTTCATCCACAGCCGTCGCGAGGTCATCAGCGTCGGGACGTGCCTCCCAGTTTTGTACCTGGTCGTGGCCGTCCCAGACAGGTGGCACTGGATCGTCGGGCATCTCATCGGAAACGGCGTCACCGTCAAGAATGACGGCAGTGGGGCCGGAGCGGCCAGCCGTCGCGTGTTTGAATGCCAGCTGGAGGCTGCGAATGGTTTCCGTTGGCGACCGAGGGAACCAGTGTTCCTTGGTGTACGCCTCGAGCGCTGAGGGGAGATCTAGTCCTCCGTAGTCGCCCCGGGCCTGCTGGTAGGGCGCGAGCGTGGAGTAGTCGCCGCGCTCGCTGGCCTCCGTGATGACGACCATCGGCGAGGAGGCGAGTTTGCCCTCCATCTGTCCGATGGCACCGAGACTGCCGATCCACGGTCCCTGCCCCGCGAGGACGCCGGGATTGCCCGTCATCCGCCCGTACATCTCCGCCATGATACTCGCCTCGCGCTCGTCACGTGGGCGAACCATGGTCACATCGGACTCCGGGATGTAATCGAGGATTTCGATGACCCGGCCGCCCGGATACCCGAACAGATACTCGACGTCCTGGGCGTCGAGCTCTTCGACGAGCCGTTCGCCCGTCTCAGTCATGGGTCTCGTCGAGTTGCACAGTCTCGTCGACGACGAGCGTCGGCCCTGCCTCGAGGTCGATGAACTCCGCGGCGTCGGCTTGGACCTTCTGTCCGACCTCGGACTCGAAGGCCTGATTGAGCGCTGTCATGTCGTCGAAGTAGAGCTCAAGGACGCCGTCATACTCGACGGCATTCGGGTTCGTCGGGACAGACGTCGTGTACTTCCGGAGGCCCGGCAGATCCTTTGCGATCGCTGCGTGCTCGCCCTGCCAGCGCTCGGCGAACTCCTCGTGGCTGTACTCGTCCGTGCGGACGAGGAAGTCTACCATCTTAATCATGGTACTAGCTATCTCATATTCCACACTCTTTGGTTTAACGGTTACCGCTTCCCGCGCCAGCTCACGGGAATCGCTGAAGAGATGTCCAATCGGGTTCGACAGCTTGTTCGAATAGCTTGAACAGGCTTTAGTGAAATCAATCCGTTGAGTATCACATGTCACTCCCACCTGATGTCGACCGGCCCGTCGAAACCGTCGAACGAGCGATCGACATCATCGACTACCTCAAGGAGAACGGACCTGCAACGATCGCCGAGGTGACGGCCCATCTCGGCTGTGCCAAGAGCACTGCCCATCGCCACCTGAAGACGCTCGAGGCGAGCAGCTTTCTCATCGAGGAAAACGACGAATATCGTCTCGGGATTCGGTTTTTGGACTACGGCGTCATCGCTCGAGACAGGCACACGTTCTATCGGGAAGTGAAATCGAAAGTTGATACTCTCGCCGACGAGACTGACGAGAAGATCTGGTGTGCCGTCGAGGAGCACGGGCGGAGCGTTCATATCTACGGCGCGCAGGGGAAACGCTCCGTGCGGACGTACGCTCGCCTGGGACATCAGAACTACCTCCACCAGCATGCCGCGGGGAAGGCGATACTGGCGTATCTGCCGGACGAGCGCATCGACGAGATCGTCGAGACGTACGGATTGCCAGCACGAACGCAACATACGATAACGACCGCGGACGAGCTCTGGGACGAGATCGAGGCCATTCGCGAGCGTGGGTACGCACTGAACATTGAGGAGTCCGTCGAAGGGCTCCACGCGATCGGGGCACCGATAAAAGATGAGAACGGGACTGCACTCGGCGCTATCAGCATCTCGGGGCCTGCGAATCGCCTCGACGGATCGTTCCTCCGGGAAGAACTCCCGACGCTACTGCTCGGGACAGTCAACGAAATCACGATTAACCTCGCACACGCCTGACGGACGACCGTCGCAAGACGGCTTCTCGAGGGTGTGACCCGGCCGCGTCTGTCGCCGCTCACCCAACTATCCGCCCGAACAGCGGTCACGAGACGGCCGGTTCGCCCGCGGACGCGTATCACATTACCGAACGAGTAATGATATATTCCGACAGGAGCTGGACAGGCTTCCTTCTTTTCTGTTCCCAATTCTGTTCACTTACAGTGAACACAAATTCCGGCGTACCGAAACGTACTTTGGTACTCAGTCAGCGATACCGTGTTTCCCGCGAATATCGGCCCTAGAAAGCCGGCTACGGCGACACAAACAATCTGTTACTACCTCAATTCATTCGATCTATTCGAATACGCGAATTTGCCAGCTCGACTTGAGAAATCGAGTCCATTGCCATTACAGAACTAGTTCTGTAATCAGTAGAAGAGCGTGGTACGACGCATCACCACAATGGGCTCGTTTCTGCTATGCCGACCAATGATCGCGGTGGATCAGAGCTGAGCGCCGGGTCGATATCCCGAAGTCAAGAAAAGGTCTCACGGTTCACGGCCGATATCTGTCTCGAGAAGCTCCAAAACCACTGATTCAATTATGATGAACGCAAATCCGGCCCCAACTGACTGGCAATGGCTCTCAAGGATCGGGCCGATGGCAAATCCACTCGCTGTCATGCGATTAAATCGAATATTCCGAGACCAGAACTGTGAACATCGACGTGCGAGCGTTCACTGTCGATGAACAACCATCATTGAACGAGAAATCGACGCTTAGCTGGTGGCGGCAGCAGATAGCCCTGTTCGACAATGAAAAATTGTTCGATAAGGGTGAACAGTTATGCTACTTGTTCACAGAGTACGATCGTGATCAGCTGCTCGGCCAGTCGGGCTCGCGATCCTCAAAGAAGGCGTCGATGCCCTCGTTCTTATCGTCGGTCGCGAATAGTTGTGCGAATAGTTCAGCCTCGTACTCGATGCCCTCCTCTAAGCCCATCCGCGAGGCGGCTTTGACGGACTTTTTCGCGAACTCGAGTGCGACCGGGCTCTTCTCGGCCATTGCTGCGGCGAGGTCGTAGACGCTGTCGTCGAACGTCTCGTCGGCGTGTACCTCGTCGACGAGGCCGATGTCTGCGGCTTCTTCGGCGTCGATGAGTTCACCGGATAGGATGAGCCGCATGGCGTGGCCTTCACCGACTAGTCGCGGGAGGCGCTGGGTGCCGCCACCGCCTGGCATGATACCGAGGTTGATCTCGGGTTGACCGATTTTCGCGTCCTCGTGGGCAATGCGGACATCGCACGCCTGGATGAGTTCGCAGCCCCCTCCCAGTGCATGGCCGTTAATCCGGGCGATGACCGGGATCGGACAGTCGTCGACGCGCTCGTAGACGCGCGGGCGCTTGCTCGCTTCACGTTGCTCTAGCATACCCCGTTCGCGCAGTTCCGTCACGTCCGCGCCCGCGACGAACGCGCCGGATTCCTCAGCACCCGTCAGGACGACGACGCGCACGTCGCTGTCCTCGACGGCGTCGAGAACGTCTTTGAGTTCCGACCGCAACTGTGCGTTGAGCGCATTGCGGGCGTCTGGTCGGCATAGTTCGATCGTCGCTACGTGCTCGATACGGTCACCGACGGTGGCGTTTACCGTCTCACACTCGGCGGCGGTCGCTTCGATCGACATCAGTCATCACCCCAGTCGCCGCTCGTGCCGACGATTTCGCCGTCCTCCCAGACATAGAATCCTTCACCGCTTTTCTTGCCAAGTTTGCCGGCTCGGACTTTCCGTTTTAACACCTGTGGGGGCTTGAATCGCTCGCCGAGTTCCTCACGGAGGTACTCGAGGATGTCCAGTCGAACGTCGAGCCCAACGACATCGCCGAGTTCGATCGGTCCCATCGGGTGGTTGTAGCCGAGTTCCATCGCGGTGTCGATGTCCCGCGGATCGGCGACGCCTTCCTCGACCATCCGCATCGCCTCGACACCGAGCGCGACACCCAGCCGCGAGGACGCGAAGCCGGGGGCGTCGGTCACTTCGACAGGTGTCTTATCGATGTCCTCAATGTACTCGTGGGCGAACTCGAGGGTCTCGTCGTCGGTCTGCTCGGCGACGACGATTTCGACGAGTTCCATGATGTGGACAGGATTGAAGAAGTGCAGTCCGATCACACGGCCGTCGTTCGCCGCCGCGCTCGCGATCTCCGTGATCGACAGCGAGGAGGTGTTCGTCGCGATGACCGTCTCGTCGTCGACCAGCTCTTCGACGTCCGCCATCGTCGACTTCTTGAGGTCTAAGTCCTCGGGAACGGCTTCGACGACGAGATCCGCGTCCGCGACGGCCTCCTCGAGGTCCGTCGTTCCCGAGAGGCGCTCGAGGGCGGCGTCGGCCTCCTCGCGGGTGACCTTGTCGCGTTCGATGCCGCCCTCGAGGTTGTCCTCGATCGACTTGAGGCCGTTCTCGACATATTCCGTCTCGATGTCCCGGACGATCACGTCGTGGCCAGCCATGGCGGTTACTTGTGCGATTCCGTGCCCCATAGTTCCAGCTCCAAGTACTGCGACTCGCATACACAAGCAATACCGTGGGTCCCTAAAAGCCGTTTCCGTTTCATACGTGTGAGTCCGATCCGGCGCACCCGCGATCCGTCTGTGGATGCCCCGGGGAATTCGTCACAACCTCCGTCTCAGAAGACGAGCGCGGGACCGAACTCGAGCACCCAGAGGGCGGCCATCCCGACGCCGATCGTCAACAGAATGTTCCCGCGCCACCACGCCACCGCGGCGGCGACGATACCGGCGGCCAGCCGGTCGTCTATGACCATCGCGGCGACATCTGGACTCGGCGTGACGAGTCCAGGGGCGACGAGTGCTGCGAGCACCGCCGGAGGGACGAACTTGAGAACGAGCTTGACACGCGGCGGAACCTGGTTGATTCGGCCGAACAAGTGGATAAAGGAGAGCCGGATGAGATAGGTCGCGACGGCGATCACAAGGATAATGACCCAGATACCGAGCGTGGAGAACTCGCTCATCGGTCCATCGCCTCCTCAGTGGTCACGCCGGCGGCGATCCCGACGGCTGCGGCGATGAGGAGGTCGAGTCCCGCCGGCAGTCCGAACTCGGCGACGGCGTACGCCGCGGCGATCGCGACGATGGCGCTGGCGAGGGCGGATACGACCTGCGGGAGATCCTCGATTGCCGGGACCAGGATCGCGAGGAAGACTAGCGGAATCGCGAACATGAGGTTCAGCGACTCCGGAATGCCGGCACCGAGGACGAAGCCAACGATCGTCGTGGCGACCCAGACGACCCAGATACTCACGCCGAGCCCGAGGTAGTACAGCCGCTTGTCACGGCTTCGGGCTTCCGCGGCGTACTCGGCGATGGACATCGCGTAGACGTGATCGGTGAGGAAGTATGCGAGATACGCCCGCGTTCGCTTCCCGTAGTCGGTAAAGTGTGGCGCGATCGACGCTGAGTACATGAGCATCCGCAAGTTGACGACGATTCCAGTGATGACGATGATGGTGAGCCCTGCGTTCGCACCGATCAACTCGACGGTGACGAGCTGTGCGGTGCCCGCAAAGATACCCGCGGACATCATCGTCGTCTGGGCAACCGACAGTCCCGCACCGTCAGCGGCGATCCCGAAGACGAGCGCGAACGGGACGAGCCCAAGCAGGATTCCAATGGAGTCGCGCGCTCCCGCGCTAAAATCTTCGTTCATGGAGTCTCTAGTTGGGTGACCGTGACGTTGTGGGGGGTTGTTCGAGGGCTGTACGATCGTTGGATCGACGGGGATGACGGACCCATCGATGCGGTATCTGGCGCTAACATGTTGAGATCGACATAAGTCCCGACGAAGCGGGAACGCGACACCACAGACGATCCGGCGACTGCGATCTCGACAGTGATCGGGCTGGACATGCCCGTCTCGTCCTCCGCTGAACGATCGCAGGCATCCGGAGGTCTGTGTGGTGATCATGATCGAGTCACTGCCGTGCAATGGACATTGCCTACTCTTCCTTTCCATGTCTGACTCAAAACAATGTCGAACGTTCACGATCAAGTGCTGGTATCGAGTACCACGTCTGAGCCGCCAGTCGTCCGATCCCGACGCAGTCGAGAGCCGAAGGCTTAAACCCCGAACCGTTCGACCTACAGCGTGATGACACAAGCCAATGCTGTAATTGTCGATGCAGTCCGAACACCGCAGGCGAAAAAGGACGGCGCGCTCGCTGGCCTGTATCCCGAAGACCTTGTCACGGCGATCCTTGACGCGCTCGTCGAGCGTACGGGAATCCAAGCAACAGCCTGGGAGGACTTCCGGCTCGGCTGTGCAAACCAGGAGGAGGAACAGGGTCGAAACCTCGCCCGGCAGTCGTTGCTCGCGGGCGGGTTCCCAGAGACCATTCCTGGCTCGACCACCACGCGCCTCTGTGGCTCCTCGCTGAGCACGCTCAACGACACCGCCCGCGCCATTGAGGCCGGTGACGGTGCCGTCTATCCCGTTGCCGGCGTCGAGCAGATGAGTCGAGTTCCCTTCTCGGACTGGCTCCACCCGGCGATCGAGGAGCGCTACGACGCCGACCGACTGCCGATGGGGCAGACCGCCGAGACCATCGCCCGCAGGCACGACGTGAGCCGTACCGATCAAGACGAGTTCGCCCTCCGATCGCACGAGCGGGCGACCGAGGCAGTCGAAAGTGGCCGATTCGACGACGAAATCGTCCCCGTCGACACCGACGACGGCCTCGTAGAGACTGATGAGACGCCGCGGCCGAACACGACACTCGAGAAACTAGGCGAACTCCCGACCGTCTTCCGCGACGACGACCAGGCGTCGGTCACGCCGGGCAACGCCTCGCCGCTGACCGACGGCGCTGCTGGCCTGCTCGTCACGAGCGAGTCCTACGCCGAGGACCACGGACTCGAGCCGCTTGCCCGGGTCAAAACCCGCGCCGTCGTCGGCGTCGATCCGCTCGTCATGGGGAAAGGGCCAATCCCTGCGACGCGTGCTGCACTCGAGGACGCCGAGCTCACGATCGACGACATTGACCTCGTTGAACTCAACGAGGCGTTTGCTGCACAGAGCGTCCACTGTGTCCGCGAACTCGGAATACCTGACGAGAAAGTGAACGTCAATGGCGGGGCGATCGCGCTGGGCCACCCGCTTGGCTGTTCGGGTGCACGGATCTCGACGACGCTGCTTCATGAGATGGAAAAACAGGACGCCACATACGGGCTCGCGACGATGTGTGTCGGCTTCGGACAGGGTGTGGCGACAATTTTCGAACGGCCCTAAGATCGTTACCGTTTCGCGCCGGTGAGTTGGGCCTTGAAGCCGTAGCGGATGACGTCTTCTTGTGTGTAGATGCGCCGGATCGTAGTTTCGACGTCGTCGCCGACATCGACGACTTCGTCGCCGCCGATCAGGACCTGCGTTGGCGCGCTGACTGTTTGCTCGCCATCAGGCCCGTTGAACGCCACCACGGCGCTGACGAACGCCCCGCTCTTGGACTGCTGCTCGACGAACTCGGGTGGGGCACCGCCCTGTTCGATCTGGGTCACCGCCTCGACAGTACCGGTTCCCGACAGTTCGACGGTCTCGTATTCGTCAGGGACCTCGTTGCAGTCGTAACACGCCCCGTCTGGCGGGAAGTTCAAGCCGTTGCAGTTCGGACACCGCCCGGCCACCAGTCGGTGACGCTGGGAGATCGTCCGCTGCCATGAGGGGACGCTCACGTACGCGCCGCCGCCTTCGGGCTCGTCGCTGGTAATCTCGCCGCGCCGCCGGAGGTACTCGGCATACGACAGGTCAGTATCTCCCTCGAGCGATGTGGCGACGGGGACGGCCCCGTCAATGAGCAAGGCGTTTGCGCCCGCACCGCTTCCGTAGGCCGCCATGAGGAGCCGCTCGGCACCCTCTTCAAAGGCCGTCGCGGCACTGAGGAACACGCTCGCTGCACCGGTGTCGCCGAGCGTGCTCACTGTCTCCGCGGCCGAGATCTCGGTGACGCTGACGCCCAGCGCATCGGTCGCGCGATACGGCAGTTTTCCGTCAGGTGACTGGACTGCTGCCGCGTCGACGTCGAGGGGTTCCTCGAGGTCGCTCGTGGCACCGCCGAGTGTCGTGGTAAACGCGTCCCGGTCGTACTGTGTGACGCCCAGTCCGGTCGTCTCGTCGTCGCCGGTCGTCCGGAACCGCGTTCCGGGGTAGGGCTCGACGTGGGAAGCACGGTCGACGATCGTTCCGGGTCCGTCAGCCTCGAGGACGAACGCGGCCGCGCCGGCACCGGCGGCGTGCCCGCGTTCGCTGTCGGGTTCGCCGCGCGGACAGTCGCTGGCGATGACGAGTGCGACCTCGTCGCCCCACGGTCCTGCGTCGAGAGCGGCGTCGAGTGCCTGCGCGCTGGCGCGGGTACTGCCTGTCACCGTCCGGGTGGTCACGTCCTCAGGCGCGCCGAGCATGCTCGCCAGCCGCGCGGTGAGGTCCTCCTCGGCCATCGGTGGCGTCGTCGTCCCCAGCGCCAGATGTGTGACGGCGGATCCGTCCCGGCCGGCGGCAGCGAGTGCCCGCTCGGCTGCTTCGACGGCCATCGTCAGCGCGTCTTCGTCGGCTTCGGGGACTGCCTTCCGCTCGATACCGGACGCCTGGAACTGGCCCCAAGCGTCGGCGATCTCGTCGGCGTCGATCCGCAGCCGCGGGGCGTAGGCACCGACCGCTGCGATGGAGACGTCGGTCATTGTGCCACCTCCCGTTCGAGAACGTGCACAACGGCTGCACCGCCACTGCCTCCAACATTGTGTGTCAGGCCGTACTGCGGGTCATCGATCTGTCGATCACCGGCCTTGCCACTCAGTTGCTTGAACGCCTCGGCGACCTGGCCCGCACCCGTCGCGCCGATAGGGTGGCCCTTGGACTTCAGGCCGCCTGACGCGTTGACCGGGAGCTCACCGTCCAGTTCCGTGACGCCGTCCTCGAGCAATTGGTGAGCCTCTCCGCGCTCGCAAAAGCCGAGGTCTTCGTAGGCGAGTAGTTCCGCGATTGCAAAGCAGTCGTGGATCTCCGCGAAGTCGACATCGTCGGGCGTGATACCCGCTTCGTCGTAGGCCTGCTCGCCGGCTTTCTTTGAGGAGGCGATTCCCGTGTAGTCGTCGCGCTGGAAGAGACCGACCCGTTCGCTGGCGGCACCGACGCCCGCAACGCGGATCGGATCGTCTGTATACTCATCGACGACATCCTCGCTCGCGATCAACACGGCGGCCGCGCCGTCGGAGGTCGGACAGCAGTGATAGAGGTTCAGCGGGTCGGCAACCGTCGGCGCACCGACCGCGTCGTCGAGCGAACACTCGAAGCCCAGATGGGCCTTCGGATTTTTTGCGCCGTTTTCGTGGTTTTTGACCGCAACCATCGAGAGGTGTTCCTGCGTCGCCTCGTATTGGTCTAAGTACGTACTGGCCATCTGGGCGTAGACGCCCGCGAAGGTCGTCCCCGTCAGGCGCTCCCACTCTGTCTCGCCGCTGACGCCGAGCCAGTACTTCGTCACGTCGCTGCTCATGTCGGTCATGATTTCGACACCGCCGGCCAGCGCCACGTCGGCCATCCCGCTTTTGACCGCCTGCACTGCCTGCCGAACCGAGTACCCCGACGCCGCACAGGCGTTCTCGATGCGCGAACTCGGGATTCCGTGTAAGCCAGCATGTTCGGTCGCCGCCGGCCCCGACAGCCCCAGTTGGCGACCGCCGACGCCGAGCGAGCCGATAACGGCTTCGTCGATGTCGTCTCTCTCGAGTCCATATGGTACGCTGTCGACGGCCGTCTCAAGGGCCGCGGAAAACAGCGAGCGATAACTCTCGTCGGGCATCGTACCGAACGGTGTTTGCCCTGCTCCGATGACGTAGGCATCCCGCATACGCTTCGAGTTGCCGATGTGTAGAGAAATAGCTTTTCCTCCACGCGTGGAAACACTGTGTTCCCAGTTATGTTCGTAAGTCGAATTTCTTATCCAAATGATCAAAAACTACCACTCGAACCTGACGGATCATACCCGAATGATTTTTCATGGTAGTATTCTAATCAGCGCATGAAGTATGGTGTATGCACCTGTAGAGAGCGAAGACCGCGAAGAACTCCGTGCAATTCAGGAAGAACGCCTCCACGAAACAGTCGAACACGCGTACGAAAACGTCCCGTTCTACCGCGAGCAACTCGAGGAAGCCGGCGTCGAACCGAGTGACATCGCGAGTCTCGAAGACATCGCGAAGCTCCCGATGACGACCAAGGAGGACTTCCGCGATGAGTATCCCGACGGCCTGTTCGCCGTCGACGACGAGGAAATCACGCGGCTCCATGCGTCGTCCGGGACGACCGGCAAGCCAAAGATCGTCTCCTACTCCGACGACGATCTCGATGTTTGGAGCGAAGTCGTTGCCCGGTCGCTGAAGGCAGGCGGCGTAAACCCGGGCGACACCGTCCAGAACGCCTACGGCTACGGTCTGTTCACGGGTGGCCTTGGCCTCCACTACGGTGTCGAAGAACTCGGCGCGACGGTCATCCCCATCGGGAGTGGCGGAACACAGCGTCAGGTCGAACTGATGACCGACCTCGAGAGCGACGCCTTCTCGTGTACGCCCTCCTACGCGCTGTACCTCGCCGAGACGGCAGAGGAGATGGGTTACGATCCACAAGAGCTCCCGATCTCGACGATTATCTTCGGCGCTGAGCCGTGTACCGAACCGATGCGCGAGGAGATCGAGGAGCGACTCGACGTGAACGGCATCGACATCTACGGGCTATCGGAGATCATTGGTCCAGGTGTCTCCAACGAGTGCCACGAGGCTCAGGACGGCCTGCACATCTGGGAAGACCACTTCTATCCGGAAGTCGTTGACCCGCAGACGGGCGAACCCGTCGAAGAAGGCGAAGAGGGCGAACTCGTGTTGACCACGCTCACGAAAGAGGCGTTGCCGGTGCTACGCTACCGGACGGGTGACCTCACGACGCTGAACTACGACAAATGTGAGTGCGGCCGGACCATGGTCCGCATGGACAACGTCACCGGTCGTGCAGACGATCTCCTCATCGTTCGGGGTGTCAACCTCTACCCGAGCGAGATCGAACACGTCGTCCTCGAGATCGACGGTGTCGCCCCACACTATCGCATCGATCTCCACAAAAAGGGCACTCTCGATGTCATGGAACTCACCATCGAAAAAGCCGAGGAGTTCGACGGCGACGACAAGGAACTCCAGAAACAAATCATGACACGCCTGGAGAACGTCCTTCAATTCACACCAGACGAACTCGAACTCGTCGACCACGGCGGCATCGCTCGAACCGAGGTCGGCAAGGTCCAGCGCGTCTACGACCACCGCGAGTAACGACGATTTCAGGGACGATAAACGCGTCCGCGGAACGTCGCAATTCGGTTTCCACCCTCACCCGTTACTGTGATTTCGTATTCTGCAGTTCGACCGGAGACGTGCGTCTCCTCGGCCGTGGCCGTGAGCGTTTCGCCGGTGTCGGCGGCTTCCAGATACGAGATGTTCGCCTCCAATCCGACGGCGGGTTCGCCGTGGGAGTTCGACGCCGCGGCGAAGGCAGCGTCCGCAAGCGAGTAGATGGCAGCTCCGTGTGGAGTTCCATGGAAGTTGAGCAGATCCTCAGTGATCGTCAGTTCTGTGCGAGCGAATCCCGCCTCTAGTTCAACGATGTCGATACCGAGCGTCTCGCAGTACGAATCGGATTCGATACGTGACCGTGTCTCATCAGATACGTTCGACATACAGGAAACTAATTCAGAAAGCTGACGTAAATACGTACTGGTTGTTGATAATTTTATTTATATATTTGGCCGTGAATCACCACGAACGTAAAATTATTTAATGGTGGTTTGCGAAATACGGTGTATGGCCTACAGCTACGAGCCACATCACTTCGAAGACTTCGAAGAAGGGCAAGAATTCATTAGCGTCGGTCGGACCGTCACGGAGTCGGACTTCGTGATGCACTCAGCGCTCAGCGGTGACTGGACTGAACTGCACACCAACAAGGAGTACGCAGCCGAACAGGACGATTTCGGCGAGCGTATCGCCCACGGTCCCATGACGTTCGTGCAAGCGACTGGATTCGTCTATCGCACTGGTATCGTTGAGCGGACCGCGCTCGCGTTCTTGGGCATGAACTACATGGATCTGCCCAACCCAGTCTTCATCGGCGACACCCTCCAGCTCGAGATGGAGGTCACGGAGAAGAAAGAAGTCGGCCGCGACGACGCTGGCCTCGTCGTCCTTGACACGGAGATGGAAAAGCAGGACGGCACCACCGTTCTCGAGGGCGACATGAAGTTCCTCATCAAGAAACAGGACTGAGACCTGGTTTTCGTTTCTCACGTGCCTCGCAGAAGGGAACAGCTCTAACTGTCATGCGGGCGCTATCAGCCAGTCCCGGCCCGACCGTGAGCCGTCGTGTGGGTGCGCCGGGCCTCGTGACGGCAGCCCGTATCAGGGTATCTGTCTCCCTGTCACGTGACAGTCACAGCAGAACTTGAGCGGAGCGACTGATACGTGATCATACGGTCAGCAAACGATCGGGGAGGCAGGACAGTGCGTGTCGTTCGCTTTGATCTGGGACGGACGCCTATCCGTCAGTCCCGGCGCGACCATGAGTCCCCTTCTGATCACGGAAACTCGTATAGCAGGCCGTCCGAATAGGGGTATGACTCGAACGAAGAACGGGAACGTTCACTACGTTTCTGTGGGCCGTAAACGCTGTTGACACCACGGACATAAACTGTTAAGGTGAATGGACCGTTCGTATCGAACGCAATGGAATACTCCGGTCCGACAGACCTGTATATCAACGGCGAATGGACAGCTGCGAGCAGCGGCGAGACGATCGAAACCGAAGACCCAGCGACCGAAGAGCCGTACGCGACGGTCCAGAAGGGGGACGCGGACGACGTCGACGCAGCCGTCCAGGCGGCCGCCGAGGCGGTCGACCACGGCTCCGAGTGGCGAACGATGGACCCCGACGAGCGCGGCCAGTATATGCACGCGATGGCCGACGCGATCGAGGAGTTGAAAGACGAGATCGCGATGGTCGAGTCCCACGACAACGGGAAGACGCCGTTTGAGGCGGGCCTCGAGATTGACCTGATCGTCGATACTTTCCGGTACTACGCCGGCTGGTCCGACAAGATCCAGGGCGAGCAGATTCCGGTATCCGACTCTCGACTCAACTACACCAAGCGCGAACCGGTCGGGGTTACCGCCCATGTCTCTCCGTGGAACTACCCCTTCCAGCTCGCGGGCCGAAGCATCGCACCGGCGCTAGCGACCGGCAACAGTGTCGTGCTCAAGCCGTCCAGCATGACACCGCTATCGGCACTTTACTACGCCAAGGCTGCCGAACAGGCGGGTCTCCCCGACGGCGTCGTAAACGTCGTTCCCGGCTCCGGGAGCGGCGCGGGCAGCGCACTGGCCAGTCATGACGACGTCGACCACGTCACGTTCACTGGTAGCACCGGCGTCGGCCAGACGATCCAGAAGGACGCCGCCGACAGCGTCACGGACGTGACGCTCGAGCTCGGCGGGAAGGGTCCGGCTGTCGTCTTCCCCGACGCCGACCTCGGTGCGGCCGCCCGGGGTGTCCAGTATGGCATCTTCATGAACGCCGGTCAGATGTGCTGGGCCAACTCGCGGCTGGTCGTCCACGAGGACGTCGCCGACGAGATGATTGATCGGATGGCCGACATCGCCGAGAACATCACGCTCGGCAGCGGCATCGACGACGACGGCCAGATGGGGCCAGTCGTCAGCGAGGGCCAGCAACAGGAGATCCTCGACTACATCGAGACCGGCAAAGCGGAAGGTGCAACCGTCGTCGCCGGCGGTGGCGTTCCCGAGGACAAGGACGCCGGTCACTTCGTCGAACCGACCGTCTTCGCGGACGTGACCAACGACATGACCATCGCCCGCGAGGAGATTTTCGGCCCCGTCCTGTCGATCATCGAAGTCGAAGACGAGGACGAGGCCCTCCAGGTCGCCAACGACTCGCCGTACGGGCTGACGTCCTGCGTCTGGACGAACGATCTCAGCCGCGCACACACCATGGCCGACAAACTCGAGTACGGCATGGTCATGGTCAACGACACGCCCAACACCTGGCCACAGACGCCCTTTGGCGGCACCAAGCAGAGCGGTCACGGACGTGCACAAGGGGAGGAAGCGATCGACGCCTACACCGAAGTCAAGAACGTTCACGTCAACCTCGAGTGACGACGAACCGATCGGTCGATCGAGAGTGACGACGTAGCGACCTGTCTACTCGTCGGAACAGTGCGGTCCTGTGACATGCCGAGCGCGCCTGTTTCCGAGCCCTTCTTGACCGCTCCCGTTTCGGGGTGGCTCAGACGGTCTCCTGTCAGTCAGTGCCGGTACATCCGCGACCGGCCTGCGGGTGCACCGGTACACAGTGACGATACACCGTATCACACCTGTCTTCGGATGGAGTTGCCACGATGAATAATTGGAGTCAAGAGATGATCGTTGACAGCACACGGCTGTTCTACCGGTGTGTCGCCACTGATGAGGGAGGACGCAAGTCGGGCTGACATCGGTTCCAATGGCGAGTCGCTGTCGGAGTTGCCTGTGATGACTTGAGCACAGTAACGAGCTGTCAGAAATGATCGTGTCTGGGATACACTAGCATATTGAGGGGTTCACCGAATAGACTTACAATGTGACACTCTCTGAGAACGGAATGAATGGAAGTCCGGATCGAGTGGACCGGAAACGACCGCGGAAACGGCACGGTCGCTACACGACTGCTATGATTGAAACGGCACTGCCAGTCGAGGAGTCGAGTGTGCGTGGGCTACGCGAACTTCTCGAAGGGCTGCTCGCAGTCGTTGCAGTAGTGCATCGACCGGCACAGCGACGGTCCTTTCGGGTGGTCGCGTTCGGTGTTCGCCGAGCCACAGTAGGGACACTCGGCCTGTTCGTGCTTCCCGGACGTATCGACGCTGGGGTCAAGGTTGCGCATGGTTAGACACTGAGTCCGAATTCGCGGAGCGATTCTTTGCCCTGTTCGGTGACCATGTCGACGGTCCAGCCGGGCGACCAGACCACGGCAATCTCCGCCGTGTCGACGCCCTCGACGGCACTCACGGACTGTTTGACCTCGTTGATCAGCATGTCGCGAGCGGGACACCCGGTGTAGGTCAGCGTCATGTCGACCGCGGCGACGCCGTCCTCGACGGAGACGCCGTAGATGAGGCCCAGATCCACGATGGAGATCGGCATCTCCGGATCCTCCACCTCGTAGAGGGCCTGCCAGACGCGCCGTTCGACGCCTTCGGCTCCCCGTCCGGTGGCTGGCACCTCGCCGTCGACGGATTCTTTCTCGTCGTACTCGACGTCCTCGTCGTTGTCGTAGCTCGTATAGGCGCAAGCCGTCGCGTCGTCGTCACGCTCCGGGCGCTCGTACTCGCTACTCATCGTCGTCCATGATGTGGGTGGCGTAGTCGCGACCGAGTTCGTCGTAGGCTTCCGTCATCTCGTCAAGGAGCGATTCCCAGTGGTCGGTGTGGTCGCCGTCCCGCCCGAGGTGCTCGGGGAGTTCGTCCGGCGAAATGTGCACGTCGTACTGGTCGGGGAGGTCCAGTCCCGGCACCTCGATGCCGATCGATTCGAGGAAGTCGCTGACGCGGTCGTGCCACGTGTCGCGGAGTTCCACGAGGTCCTCGCCGCGCAGGCCACGTTCGACGATCGTGGCTTCGACCTCCTCGTCGGTCGGCTCGAAGAGCGTCAGCGCATAGGGATACAGCCGGTCGACGGCGTCCTGGACGTTCTCGCGTCCCTCGTCGTCGGCTGCCAGCCGCTCGAGCCAGTTCGTTGCGTACTCGAGGTGGTAATCCTCCTCGCCGAGCACCTTGCCGACGCGGTCACGGATGGGTTCGAACGTCGAGTTCTCGAGCGCGTGCAGTTGGATGTCTTCGGCCACGTCATACAGGTACGCGCGAACGATGGCGTCGGCCCAGTCACCCTCCGCGAAGGGCTGTTCGACGAGCGTGCTGTGACGGAAGTCGTCGGCGTCGCGCTCCCAGATCAGATCCGTCTCGTCGTGGCCGAAGTCCTTGAGCACCTCGTACCAGAGGCGGGCGTGGCCCAGTTCGTCCTGTGCGATGTTGGCCATCGAGATGTCCGACTCGAGGGTTGGGGCGCGGACCTGCCACTCGGTGTAGCGCTCGGCCAGGACGAGCTCATCGTCGGCGAGTCGGAAGAGCAGGTCCTGCACGGCTTCCTGCTCGGTCTCGTCGAGGTCATCGGTGGAGGCGAACGTGGCGTCGTCAGCGGCCGCCATTATGCCTCACCACGCTTGCGCTCTGCCTCGGTGAGTTCTTTCTCGGAGGCTTCGACCTCCTCGGCCGCCGGCTCGACGTTGTACGTCCGGGCGAAACGGTAGGACTTGTTGGTCGTCCCGCCGAACTTCGCGTCCTCGGTGTCGACCTCGCCGATTTCCTCTTGGGGAACGACCCAGAGGCTGTTGGTCGGCTTGCGTCGGCCGTGCTGGACCTCCGCGAACAGCAATGCCATCTCACGGTCTGGTGCGTGAACGTTGCCACAGTGGGTGTGATAGTCACCCGCCTGGTTCTGCCGGAACACTTCCCAAATCATTGTTAGTCAGCCGCCTGTGGTGATTGACCGCCAGCTGCGATTGCTTCCTGTTCGTCGAGGGCGTTGCGGACCCATTCGACTGCGTCCTGTGCGTGCTTGCGGCCTTCGATCTGGCCGACGCCGGGCTCGTAGTCGTTTTTCGCGATGGTGAAGAACTCGTCCCAGTCGAGGTCGTCCTCGACGACGTCGTACGTGCCGTCGTCGTTCTCGCGGATCCGTGGCTCGTCCGGAATCTCCAGGCCGTACTTCTTGGCCTTGGGGAGGTACGTGTTGAGGAACGCGTTCCGAAGTTCGTCGTTGGTCATGACCTTCAGGCCGACATCCGCGGCGAAGTCGTGGTGGGACGACTGGTCGTCGGTCGGACCGAAGAACTGCAGGATGCGTGGCCACCATTTATCGAAGGCCTCCTGGGTCATCTCCTGTTCTTTCTTCGAGCCGTTCATCAATTCGCCAAGGATGCTCTCGCCGTGTTTGACGTGGAAGCCTTCCTCGAAACAGATCTTGTCCATCGCGTGGGCGTATGGTTCCCAGCTGGACTTCTTGAGCGTCGCCTGCCGGCGCATCGCTGCGCCGTCGACGAAGAACGCGATCATCGGCGTCTCGACCCACGATTCGAGCGGGTAGTGGAAGCAGTTGAGGAACTTGCCCTTACCCTCGGCCAGATCGTCGAGCATCTCGTCCCGGGTCTTGACACCGAGCGACTCGGCGGCCCGGTAGAGCAACTGCCCGTGACCGATCTCGTCTTGCACCTTGGCGCTGAAGGCCATCTTCCGCTCTAGGCTCGGTGCCTTGCGGATGAACGGGCGCTCCAAGTACGCACCCATGATCTCACTGTTCGCATGGAATTCGAGCATTCGCGTCGCCGCCTTCCGGTACTCCTCCGGCAGGTCGTCCTTGGGGCTGAACTCCCGTGGACTCGCACGTGCCTTGGTTTCTTCAACGTTCATTGTTCATCATGTACTACGGCCGGTTCGCGCTTACTAATTGTGCAGTCTATATACGGGGTTTATATGCTTAGGGTCCTGAAATGATACGTATGATAGACGAATGTCTGATGACGGAATTCCGGATCAAAGGTGATGACTGCCCGCTCGCGGATGCGACGAGGCACCTCGAGGAAACCGTCGATGCCGCCCCGCCACTATTGCGCGATGACGGAAACGTGTTGCTCCGGTTCAGTTCCTCGTGTGGGGAGGAACTAACGGCGGAACTCGACAACGACGACCGCGTTCGCTATCTCTATCAGGCGAAGACGGACGGACGGTATAATTACCGCTGTCTGTCACTTCATCGCTGTGTTGTCCACGAACTCATCAGTACCGGCTTCATGATCGAGTCACTGACCTATCAGAACGGGAATGCGATTCTGATGGGGGCAGTCGTCGGGAACGATATCCTCAAAGACGTGTTGGAAACGGCAGGACAGACCGTTGGGATACAACTCCAGCGGGTGTACTCGATGCGGCCCGAGAATGACGACGCAGTCGACAAGCAGTGGGATATCACCCCCGCGCAGGAAGAGAGCCTCCGGTATGCACTGCAGATGGGATACTTTCAGGTCCCCCGACAAACGACTGCGGGCGAAGTCGCGGATGCACTCGGGATCAGCAAGACGGCTTTCCTCGAACGGCTTCGTCGGGCACAGGAGGCTCTGTTTTCGGAACTGTTCTCCGACGTTGACCAGCAGGCTGGCAACGACACTTAATTATTATTGGGTCCGAGAATTACTGGCATATGCGAATCGACGACGGATCCATCCGACAGATCACTTTCGACCGGCCTGATGTATACAACGCTATGACCGCAGCGGTCGCCCACGACCTCGCGGACGCGCTGATTGATCTCGACTCAAGCGACCACGACGCCGTCGTCATCACTGGCGATGGCGACGCCTTCAGCGCCGGGGGTGACATCGAGGCGATGGCTGAGCGAGACGAATCAGCACCGGAGGCGTACGAACGCGTTCGCACGACGCTTGGACGCGTCGCCGAAGCAGTACTGACAGCACCCGTCCCGGTAGTCGCGAAGGTCAACGGCGATGCCGTCGGCGCTGGCATGGCACTCACTGCGGTTGCGGATTTCGCTTATGCCGCCGAGTCCGCTCGTTTCGGAGCCTCCTTCATCAACGTCGGGTTGGTTCCCGACCTCGGCGGCACCGCGATTCTCCCGCGACTCATCGGGCTCCGAAAGACGAAGGAACTCGCGTTCACTGGGAAACTCCTCTCGGCCACGGAGGCGGCCGATCTCGACATCGTCAACGAAGCGGTCCCGGACGATCAGCTCGACGACCGGGTCGACAACCTCCTCGAGACGCTCGCTGAGCAACCGACGGAATCCATCTGTCTAGCCAAACGTGCGATTCACGGTAATCTGGGCGCGTCGCTGCAAGAAGGACTCGAGCGTGAGGCTCACTTCCAGACGCTCGCCTACGACACGGACGCCCATGCCGAGGGCGTCGATGCTTTTCTCAATGATCGGACTCCGGAGTTCTAGTGGAAGCTGACGCCGACGTCGTGAACGTGGTTGTAGAATTCGATCATGACTAACACCCCGTCTGGTGTCCAGACGCGACGATTTCAATGACATTCCCGGCCCGTCCGCTCACGACTTCAAGCGTACGATGGTGTTGCGCGCTCCACACTCTTGGGGGTTGACACGCACTCGCTCGAACTTATTTCTACGCATGTTGATGGACTCGCCGAGGCTAACTGATGGCTACTCGCCTGTGCTGTTCCATGGCGGTGACCATGAGAGCATCATTCTCGCTGAATTCGGCCATGGGACAGGTCAGTACGGCAAAGAATAGACTATCGTTCCAGACGCAGACAATCCATAAGGTTTTGATTATTGAGCGAAACAGCCCAACTATGGAGATTGACTTGCCTGGCATCGACAGCCAGCGGCTCATTGACACGCACGCCCACCAGCCCACGAGCGAGTTCCTGCACGATGCAGGCGGTGAGATGATGGAAGACGCCGCAAACAAGTTTGGAACTGACTTGGAGACGTGGGATTACGAGGCGATGCTCGAGGAGTACGAAGAGATGGGCATCGGTCGATCCATTCTACTGGGATGGGACGCCGAGACCAACACCGGGAGTCCACCGGTTCCGAACGACTACGTAGCTGAGATTCGCGACGAGTATCCCGATTTCTTCGTTGGGTTCGGGAGCGTTGATCCACTGAAAGATGACTGTGTTCAGGAGGCAATTCGGTGTGTAGAGGATCTTGACCTCGATGGATTCAAGTTCCAACAGATCGCACAAGGGTTCGATCCCTCCGCAGATCGTCACGCGCATCTTTGGAATACTATTGAAGATCTTGGTGTGCCAGTAATCTTCCACGGTGGTAACTCGACGCTCGGGGCCGGTAGTCCCGGCGGTCGTGGTTTGCGGATTGAGTACGGTGATCCGATGCTCGTTGACAGGGTGGCCGCCGAACATCCCGACCTCCAGATTCTGCTTGCACATCCTGCCTTCCCTTGGGAGAAAGAACAACTTGCCGTCTGTCAGCAGAAGGGCAACGTCTACATGGATCTCTCCGGATGGATCCCGAAATATATCGATGATCAGGTCCTCCACTATGCAGGGTCCGTTCTACAGGACAAGGTGATGTTCGGAACGGACTATCCGATGATCCATCCTGAAGACTGGCTCAAATCCTTTGAAAAACATACCGATTTCGATGAGTCGGTCCAGCAAAAGATTCTCTACGAGAACGCTGAAGAGTTCCTTGGGCTCTCATAGTCCGCCTTATCTATATTTATAATTATTTAAATATATTAATTTATAGGTGGCTAAAATAATAAAGGATAAGGTCATGCTTTCTCGGTTGATAGATTGTCATCTCTAGAAGAATTGTCACAGCACCCCTTTTCACCGTGTGATCGTATTTTCGTTCGTAGTTGCGGATAGAAACGATAATACACCGATACAACTTCAAGAAAGTCTTCGTTCGCACATGGACGCAGCTTAAATAACGTCACGCCCAAGTTTATAGTCTCTGACCGCTTCGTTGACTCGTTTAATTCCTATTCGCTTATACGTCTCAACTATAGTAACCACTGAAAGCCAATCAACACCTGATCACACGACATTAAGTTTAATTGAATCTGGTATTCTGTATTTGGCTGTAGTGACCGTCGAATAGCCTTCAAAATAATATAATTGGGCAACCAATGCCGCTTCACCAGATCTTAATAATTATTTAATATAAACTGGTAAATTGCCCTGGAAATCCGGCGTAGTAGGTTTGGGCAGGCATCATTGCTCAATTCCAGGGCGATATCTCACCACCAACTTAGGGACTTGTAAGCCGGTCCATCACCGGCTTTCTGACGATCACACTGATTATATCTGCCTTCGATATTACCTCTGTACGGAGCATTGCTGTGCAAATATCACCCTTCGTCTTCAGGTGAATTGATTACTTAGTCTATATATACTTTCTAGTTAATTCAACCAAAATAACTTAAAAACCCACTCCGTGAGAGTCTTTCGATGACAAGCTCCATATCTGTTATACGGTAATATTCAGATGAATCAAACCCGAACTATTCCATTACGAACTATTTCAGCAACGTCGAATGGCAACTAATGCTCATATCAGATACAATCCAAGGCTACAAATTTATCGATCGGCCTCTATTTGTTGCAGCGGTCAGCTCTCATGTACGGGATTCAATCCTCAGTAGCTGACATACCATCCAGAAGCTCGTGATTAGATATACTAGCTTCCGGCTTTAGGAACTGTGCCCGATCAAATTGAGCGAGCTCGTCTCCCTCGGCGACTCGTGTCGGCCAGTCTGGGTTCGCGAGAGCACTCGTCCCAAGTGTCAAGAGATCTGCCCCGTGATTAAGAGCTTTGCGTGCTGCTTCAGGTGTACCCAGACTACCATTGGCGATAACGACTGTGTGATCTGTGCTGTATTCGACAGAGGCTTCTGCAAGCGTTGGTCCATCGGCACCAAACGTTGATGCAGTGGCGTCGCGTTCAGTTGTGTGGATGTAGTCTGCACCAGCAGCCGAGAGTTCCTTGAAAAAAACGGCTGCTGCATCTTCTCCTTCGGGCCACTCATAATCGTAGTCGGTTACCATTGTCTGTGAGATACGGACACCAACAACGAAGTCCTCGGGAACTGCCTCTGCGACCGCGGAGACGACTTCGGCAGGATACCGAACGCGATTCGCTGGCTTACCACCATACTCGTCGTCGCGTTGATTCAGCGACTTCGAAAGGAACTCATTGAGGAAGTAGCCGTTTGCAGCGTGCAATTCCACGCCGTCGAAGCCAGCGTTGTGGGCGTTTTTTGCTGCTGTAACAAAGCCCTCGCGCGCAGTCGCAAGGTCATCCTGAGTGGCTTTCTTTGGAACAGGATACGTTCCACTTCCACCGTAGGCTTCGGCCTTCTCGCCGTCCGGTTGGACGGCTGATGGGGCAATTGTCTCTTGGTTATTGCTGCGTGGGATTCCTTGGTTTTGAGCACCGCTGTGCATCAATTGCGCGAAAATAGCTGTGTCACTATCGTGAACGGCATCGACAACCTGCGTCCACGCGTCGGCGTGCTGGGCAGTGACTAGGCCCGGCTGATTGAGATAGCCCTTACTGTATTCGTCATCAGTGTAGACTCCTTCAGTAATGACAAATGAAAAACCGCCATTGGCGAACTTCGCGTAGTACTGCGCCATCTCTTCAGTTGCCCGTCCATCGGCCGTCGCGCTCACTCGCGTCATCGGTGCTAGACCAACTCGATTGTCCAGTGTTAGTTCACCTAGCGAGGTCGAATCAAACAACATTCTACCCTCGTCTATGGGTCGGACATGCATAGTCACTCGGTTGGAATATACCAATCAAGACTATAGTTCTGGGCTATCTTTCATGTATCTGTGCGCGAGTTTGTCTTCACCGTTGAGTACGAGAGGGGCGCAGACCAGCTGATGGACCTTTTTACCGAGAATCCTAACCTCCAAGCGGAAACGATGGCCATTCACGTGACCCAAAGGTCGATATGGCGTCTGGAACATGTCACGGGACCGACCACAGCGCTTGAAGCTTTCGATGACCACATCGAAAACACCACCGTCTGCAGTGATATCATCGGGATGTGCGACGCACCCGTTGTCGAGAGTGATCACGAAGTCCTCTCACGGACGCCTAATCGTCGAATCGTCTACTCGGTCCGTACGGAAGGAAACGGGGTTCACTCGATACCGTTCGTCGCCGCAAAACACATCGGTGACGGCCTGCTGATGCAGTCGAAACGTCGTGCGAACAAGTATCAATGGAGTCTCCTTGTTGACGATGATGACACGGTTAGAGATATTTACGAAGAAATGACCAACGGACTACGGGATGGGCTGTCCCTCAGTATTCAGCGTCTCAGCGAACCCCGGTGCTGGATCAAAAGCAACTTCCGTACGGATTCTCTGCCAGCGGAACAGAAGGCTGCGCTAGAGGCTGCTGTTGCGTACGGATATTACGAAACACCTCGACGCAACTCACTCAAAGAAATTGCGTCGGCGATGGACATACCTAATTCAACGCTGCAATATCGGCTAAATCGAGCTGAAGCGTGGCTCGTGAAGCAATTCATCTCTAACACACTTACCACCGATACGGAAAAGCGGACTAAACAAGTCGAATTCAAAGTGTAAAACCGAATGCTTCGACTGCTTACGGAGTCAGGACCGTCTCGCCGGTCAGCGCATTATATATCAAATAAATATTGGGAACTCAGAGTAGTCATTAGGAATAAATGTTTGACTGAAAACAGTAGTGTTCATGCAGTGTTCAGATTGCTCTATTGAAAATGGCCGACAGCGTCGAGTTTGGTCGGTACTGGTTTGAGAGAACGAGGTCAAGAAGCCGATTATGGCAGTCGCACTCCTTGACCTCGTTGAGAAGGTACTACGCGTAGCAAAACAAGCGTTGGGGAATCATGCGGGGAAGCCCGAGTCAGGCGGGCTTCCCCGCGAAGCACACATCGTCGCTCATTGTATTCGGAAGGAAGAAGGCCACACGTTCACTGAACTTGTTGATCGGCTCGGACTTATGCCGGAGGTGTGCGATTGCCTCGGCATTCATCCCGAGGCATTGCCTGATCCAACGACGTTCTACCACTCTCTAGACCGATACGCGATGTACGTGTGGCGGGCGTTGCTGCGCGTCTCTGAGCAGCAACTCCGCCAGTCTGGACACGTCGCCTTGGACAGCACGTTCTTCGACCGTGACCAACCCTCGCAGTACTACCTCCAACGGCAGAGTCGGACGGTCACAACAGTCAAAGCGACGACACTGACCGATATAGAGTCATTGGCGGTGCTGGACGTGCATTGTTGTATTGAGCGTGAACACGATACGAAGGCTGGCCCGCGGGTCGTCCGCCGGAACGCGGACGACCTGCGGGCCGTCGTCGCCGACAACGGATTCCAAGACTGGCACACCGAATACGAGCTGTCCGCGTACGATCTCGATTATCGTGTTCATCATCGTGGATCGAAGCCGATGGCTGTAGCACACAATGCGCTCAACCAGACGAACAGCTACACGCAACGATGGATGGTAGCGACGTCCTACTCAACGACGAAGCGAACGCAGGCCTCCGCCTTGCGTTCGCGGTTCTGGTACCGCCAGTTCCGTGAGATCGTCCTCATGTTCGCTCTCCATAACATCAAAAAGACCGCTACAAAGCTATGATCGTACCGCCGTACCGCATTTTCAATAGAGCATTTCAAACAGCTTCTCTGAGACCGATCGTAACTGCTCTGTTGAATAGATGCTGAGTCACGGTTACAGAGGCTCACACAGCGATTCTATATTGATGAGGGCGAACATCAGGACAATTTCACGGAACTGGCGATACCAGCCCAGCGCTCGCACGGCGTGAGTGATCGGGGTTTGGTTTGAATACTCGTTTCGGAAGCGTTCGCTCGAGTCGCCGGATTCGAAGAGCGTACCGGTGTAGCCACGATTTAGAAGTGACGCAGACCACTCTCGCCGAGCGAGCGCTTCGTTGTTGAGTACGAGGTTTCGGCCATCCAGCGCTGAGAGTATCCTTTTGCCCGAATGAGCGCGTTGTTCATGACTGCATTCGGTGATGAGCCGCGGTAGTGAACAAGGTACTCAACGTCAAGTGCGGAGATTTCGTACTCAGTGTGCCAGT